>JBKQID010000026.1:0-80847 GCA_052148475.1 Candidatus Sulfotelmatobacter sp.
AGGGTCTATAGCAAAGCGCTGGTCGAGGCGAACGAAGAAGAAATGTTGAAGGCAAGATAGAGTTCCGAGGCGTAGGGTAGGTTTATCCGGTTGGCGGTGAGCCCGGAGCCCAAGCGAAGATCGCGCGCAGCACCCGCAAGGGAAGCAGCGAAAGCAGGTCGAGCAAGGGTCAAACGCGAGCTACTGGCCGAGACGAATGGACCCCACACCACCTCGGAGCTCTTATTTTTTTCCAGTTTCCAGTTTCCAGTTTCCAGTTTCCAGTTCTCAGTTCTCAGTTCTCAGTTCTCAGTTCTCAGTTCTCAGTTTCCAGTTTCCAGTTTCTAAACTCTGCTCTGCCAACTTCTGCCTTCTGACTTTCACACCTCTCTGAGTTCACAGCAAATGATCGCAATCCATCGTCGTGCGGGAGGGTTCGGCTTTGCGGGTCGAGGCAACGCTGGCTGCGAAAGGGAGTTCGCTTTTTCTGAGAACTGAGAACTGAGAACTGAGAACTGAGAACTGAGAACTGGGAACTGGGAACTGAGAACTGGGAACTGAGAATTGAGAACTGGAAGCTAGAAACCTCTAGCCCTGTTTTCTGGAAACGATTACCCAGACTGTGCCTCGGCCTTCGCAGTAGCGGCAGCGTTCATCCTCCATGAGTTTTCCGGTTCCGCGGCATTCCAGACAGTTGGCGACGATGTGCAGTTCCTGGAGCGAAGCCTCGGGGAGTTTGGCCGGGTCCTTAAAGAATTCGGCGTGATGGTACTGGCGCAGCCAGAAGACGAGCCTGCCTTCGAGATCTTCGCGATCTTTAACGTCGAGTTGGGCGGAGCGGTGCGGCCACCATTCGGGGATGCAGCCGTAGCAGACGGGAGCGCCGGCATCGAAGAGGGCGCCGGACTCGGAGCGGCGGAAGAATTTTTCACACCAGGAGCAGGGCATCACGCCCAGCAGGGCGAGGGCTTCCCGGAGACGATCGAGTTCAAGAGTGTGACGGGATAGGATCTCATCTGCGCTGGGATCGGTTTTTTCAGGCATTTGAGACATGGCGTGCTTCGTGGCGGCAAGCGAACTACTCAGGATATTACAATCCGCCGGGTCATGAGCGATTTCCGGGGGGGCGGTTTGAAGATCGTGAACCACGAAGGGCACGAAGGTACACGAAGGAAAACGATCGAGGGCGCTGAGAAGAAATTGGTGGACCCGGCAAGATTCGCACTTGCATCTGCGAGCGTCGACGCGAAATCGACGCCCGCCGTGTTCCTTACACTACGGGCCCGGGTTTGTTGCCTCGTGGGCTGAAGCCCGCGAATTTCTTGCGCCTTGACGCGGCGCTAAAGCGCCGCTCTTCCACGCTTTGCAATCGGGCACGTTGCTAGTCGACGTGCTCTCCCTCGGAGAATCCTGGCTCGGCGTGAGGCAGGATGTCGCGATCGCTGGCGATCCACACATAAAGCGTGGGCAGCAGGAAGACGCTGATGACCAGTGCGGCCATCAATCCGCCGACAATGACGATGGCAAAGGGGCGCTGCGAGTCGGAGCCGATGGCGTGCGACATGGCTGCGGGCAGCAGGCCCAGAGTCGCCACTAGCATGGTCATCATGATGGGGCGGAGGCGCAGCACCGCCCCTTCCACAGCTGCTTCTTCGATGGTGTAGCGCCGCACCCGCAACTGGTTGATGTATTCGAGCATGATGACGCCGGTCTGTACGGACACGCCAAACAGAGCCAGAAAGCCGACGCCGGAGGAAACGCTGAAATTCGTGCCCGTGGACAGAAGGGCAAGCAGGCCGCCGATGGGGGCGATGGCCACGTTGGCCATGATCAGCATCGTCCATTTAATCGATTTGAACATGGTATAGAGGATGATGAAGATGATGAGGATGGTGATGGGCAGTACGATCAGCAGGCGGGCGTTGGCGCGCTTCTGGCTGGCGTATTCGCCTTCCCATTTGAGGTGATAGCCGGTGGGCAACTTCACCTGGGTGCTGACTTTCTGGATGGACTCCTCGACGGCGCTGCCCAGGTCGCGGCCGCGGACGCTGTATTTGATGGCAATGTAACGCTGGTTGCCTTCGCGGTAAATTTCGGAGGGGCCGTCGGCGACCTGAATTTTGCAGAGTTGAGCGAGCGACACGCGTTCGCCGGCAGGCGAGAGCAGGCGGATTTTCTCGATGGCTTCCTGGGTGTCGCGGAATTGCGGGAGATAGCGCATGACGAGATCGTAGTGGGCCTCGCCTTGCAGAACCTGGGTGAGAGCGTTGCCGCCGACGGCGGTTTGAATGGCGTCCTGCACGTCGGCGACATTGATCTGGTGGCGGGCGGCGGCGTCGCGGTCGACGGTGACGTTCAGGTTGGGCTGACCGAGGACGCGAAACACTCCCAGATCCTCGATGCCGGGAACTTTGCGCATAACCCCGACGATCTCGTCGGCCTTGCCCTCCAGGGTCTTGAGGTCATCGCCGTAGACTTTGGTGGCGAGTTCGCCCTTCACTCCGCTGACCGCTTCTTCCATGTTGTCCTCAATGGGCTGAGAGAAGCCCCAGAGAACGCCCGGAATCTTGTCGAGTTCGCGCTGCATGGCCGCGATCAGTGCATCTTTGTCCTTGTGAAAGACGGGCCGCCACTCATCTCTGGGTTTCAGGTCGACGAAGAACTCAGTATTAAAGAAGCCGGTGTTATCGGTGCCGTCATCGGGGCGGCCGACTTGGCTGGTGCATTGTGGAACTTCGGGAAACGAGCAGAGCACGATGCGGGCCTGATTAGCGACGCGGATGCCTTCGTCGGGGCCAGTGCTGGGCGCGAGTGTGCCGCGGACCCAGAGAGCGCCTTCATCGAGGTGGGGCAGGAATTCTGAGCCAATCGCGCCGCCAAAGGCCAGGTAGTTTCCCAGCCCCATTAGTAGCAAGGATATTCCGAGCGTGATGACACGATGGTGAATGGCCCAGATGAGCGCGCCGCGATATTGCTTGCTCACATAGGTCATGACCGGGTTGTGCCATTCCTTGGCTCCCTTGGCGAAGGCGAAACTGGCCAGCACCGGCGCGACCAGAATGGAGAACAGCAACGCGCCTAGCAGCGCGAAGACCACCGTCCAAGCCATGGGATGGAAGAGCCTGCCTTCGACCCGTTGCAGCGTAAAGATCGGCAGGAAAGCCGTGATGGTGATGACGATGGCGTAGAACACAGGGCGCTGTACTTCGTGGGAGGCGAAACTGATTTTTTCAGTAGAAGTCTCGGTGCCGTTGGTATGGCTCAAATGGCGCACAATGTTTTCGATCAGCACAATGGCGCCTTCGACGACCACGCCGAAGTCTAATGCGCCCAGAGAAAGCAAGTTGGCAGGAATACCCATCAGGTCAAGACAGGTGGCGGCAAAAAGCAAAGCAAACGGAATGGTTAAGGCAACGATGATCGCGCCCCGGACATTTCCCAGAAACAAAAGCAAGATGAGCGATACCAGGACCATGCCTTCGGTGAGGTTGTGAAGCACGGTGTGAGTGGTGAAGTGAACCAGATTGCTGCGATCGATGAAAGGAACGATCTTCACTCCCGGGGGCAGAAGGTGATCGTTCATCTCGTCGATTTTCTCGTGGAGAGCTTTGAGGGCGGGGTCGGCGTTGGCCCCTTTGCGCAAGAGCACGATGCCCGATACCACATCGTCGTTGTCTACGATTTTGCCGTTCTCGTGGTGAATGGCGCGGGCGAACTGGCCCAGTCGAATCTTCGGGCCTTGCGAAACCACGGCGATGTCCTGCACGCGGACTGGGGTGCCATTTTTGGTGAGAATGACGGTGCGCTCGATATCGTGAACGCGATCGACCAGTCCGACCTCGCGAACGTTGATCTGTTGCAGGCCTGCCTGAATGAAACTGCCGCCGGCATTGGTGTTGTTGTTGACCAGTTGTTGCTCGACCTGGGTCAGACTCAATCCGTAGGAGATTAGTTTGTTGGGATCGACGCGCACCTGGTATTCGCGGGTGGGCCCGCCGAAGCTGGCCACGTCGACGATATCGGGGACGGACTTGAGATTTTTTTCGACGACCCAGTCTTCGATGGATTTCAGTTCCATCGCGTCATACTGCGGATTGGTGCTGTGCAGGGTGAAGAAATAAATCTGGCCGACGGGGCTCCAGTCGGTGCCCATCTGTGGCGAAACGCCAGGCGGCAGAGACACCTGTTCCAGACGCTCGAGGACGCGTTCGCGGTTCCAGGCGTTGTCGGTGCCGTCCTCAAAGATGAGCTTCAGGTCAGAGAGGCCGAACAGCGAAAACGAACGCAGATGCACAATGCCGGGAATGCCGTTGACCGAGGTCTCAAGCGGGATCGTGACCTGCTGCTCGATCTGCTCGGCGGAAATTCCGGGCCACTGGGTGATGATTTCGACGTAGTTGTCGGCCACGTCGGGATAGGCCTCGATGGGCAGGTTGTTGAACGAGATGATGCCCCAGACGAACAGCACAAGCGCGAACCCCAGAACCATGAGGCGGTTGTTGAGCGCGAAATCGACGACGCGGCGAATCATGGATGAGTCCAGTTCGACATAAAGTCAAAAGTCAAAAGTCAGAATGCAGAAATAAACCAACCCCGCGTTTTTACTTCTGCATTTTTCCTCCTGCATTCATCGTTATTGCTCCACCGTATTCTGCAGGTCGAGGGCGTTGGATACGACTCTGTCGCCGGGCTTGATGCCGGAAACGATCTCCTGCTGGTTGCCGGGCAGCATGTTTCCAGTGACGACTTCCAGGCGCTTGAAGCGGGCGTTGCCCAGCGGGGCATAAACCCACTCGCGGTCGTGCAGGTGCAAAATCGCGCTGGCCGGGACTGTGGAGTGCGTCTCGGGCTGCTTGCCATAGAACGTGGCCGTGGCGAACATTCCGACGCGCATCTGGCCGGGATTCTTCACTTCCAGACGCACCTTGGCGGTGCGCAGGGTGGGATCGAGGACCGGGAGAATGTTAGCGACGCGGGCCTTGAAGACCTGGTTGGGATAAGTGTTGAGGCGGATGTCGGCCAGGTCGCCGACGCGCACCGCGTCCAGATCGTTTTCGTAAACATCGCAGACGATCCAGACGTAGCTGAGATCGGAAATGGTAAAAGGATTCGGACCGGACAGTCCCTGGACTCCGGCCGCGTTGGTGACCTGCTGGTCAGTGATGACGCCGGAGATAGGGGCGGTGATGTCAACGATGCCAGAGGGATGATCCTTGTCAATGCCGAGAGTGTGCAGTTGCTCGGTGGCGGCGTTGAGGTCGGCCTTGGCATCGGCTTCGGTGGCCTCGGCCTGTTCGAGGGCGCTCTTGGCGATGGCGCCTTTATCGTAGAGAGTCTGCGCGCGTTCGAGTTGCACGCGGGCCAGACGCTCGTCATTCTCAGCTTTGAGGTAGGTCTGGTAGGCGCCGGAAACGTCGTTGCTGCGAACCCGGAGCAGGAGTTGACCTTTTTCGACGACGTCGCCGAGTCTGGCTTTAAGTTCGACGACTCGTCCGGCAGCGAGGGAAATCACGGGCACGGCGCGGGTGATGTCGGGTTGCACAACACCGGTGGCATTCAACGCCGGGACGGCCTTGCGCTCAGTTGCCGTGACCAAGGGGAATTGGTCGGGGTGGTCGACTTTGAAATTGTTGGCGTCGAGATCGGGCTCGACGGTGGCCTTGGGCGGAGCCTCAGCACTGGGGTCAGCCTTGCCGCTGCTACAAGCGGTGAGGCCGAGCGCCAGGAGACAGCCGAGGGCTAGAGGCAGAATCCGGGCCGCGTTTGATGCCGGGGAAGCCGTCGAGCTTTGCTCGACCGGACAGGCGAATGCGCCCGTCCCCACGTGGGTCTCTTTGGTCTCTGCGTGCGTAATGTTGGAATTAGTTTTCATGGGATGACCTCGCGCCCTACCGACAAGTTCATCTGTGCCGCCGAGGTGAGATAGGCGCCGACCAGATTCACGTAACTGAGTTGCACGGTGCGGTAATCGCTTTCGGCATTTAGGAAGTCTAGTAACGACGCGCCGCCATGCTGGTAGGAAAAGAGAATAGTGTCGCGGACCCGCACGGCCTGCTCCAGATAGTGAGCTTTGTAGGGCTTCAGCAGGGTAATGTTGCTGTTGAGAGTGGCATAGGCGGAATCCACGTCGCTGTAGACCTGGGTCTCGGCCGCTTCGCGGAGCTTTTCATTGCGCTTGATGTCAATTTTTGTGCGAAGTTTCTCGCCCTGGTTGGTGTCGAAAATGCGCAGCGGGATGCTGACGCTGACTCCGAGCGTATTCAAGGCGTCGGGATTGTTGTAGGAACCGTTGTGGGTGTACCAGAGGCTGACGGTGGGGTCGGTGGATCCGTTGGCTTCGGCCAGCTTGTAGTTGGTTTCGGCCTGCTGCACGGAGAGCACGGCGGCGCGCAGGTCGGGACGGGTGTCGAGCGCTTGCTTGCGATAGTCGTCGAGCGAGAGCAGGGAGTCGGCGAAATCGAAGGGTCCATCGACGTCGAAGCTGTCAATGGGCCTGTGGTCGTTGAGCAGCGCCAGCAAGTTGATCTTGGTGGTGCGGAGATTGACCAGCGCGGTTTGCACATCGGACTCATATTGCAGGCGCTGGAGTTCGAGGCGGTCGAGATCGATCTGGGCGATGTCGCCCGCCTGGTAACGGTCGCGGCTGATCTTCAGCACTTTGTCGTAGTAGTCGATATTATCCTGCGCCAGGTGCAGCACGGCTTTGGCCTGCAGCACGCCGACGAAGGCGCTGCGCAGATTGAATATGAGATTGCGTTCCGAATCGGACAGCTGGGCCGCGCCAACGGCAGTGCCTTGCTTGGCGGCCTCGTAGCGGAGGCCGCGTTTGTTGCGGCGCTCGAACAAATAGCTGACCCCGGGCGAGATAAAAGTTCCGGCGAACGGTTGCCACACGCCATGACTGGGGGCAATCTGGGTTCCGTCGGCCGAGAAGGTAAAGTCGGGATTAGGGCGCAGGTGGGCTGTGATCTCTTCCGCTTTCAGTTCGTCGATGTTCAGGAACCCGGCGAGCAGGGTGGGATTGTTCTGCTGGAAGCGGTCTTTGACCTGGTCCCAGGTCCAGACCTGAGCCGTCCAGACCTGGGCTGCGGGCGGAGGCGCGGCCTGGGGGGCGGTCTGGGCGAACAGACTCACGGTTCCAAGAGTCAACGCTGTACTCAACAATTTCCACCGCATTCAGAAACTCCATCCGGCATTCATGGTGGCCGGGTACATTGGTCGGCCTGGGGGAGGGCTTCGACCCGGCGGCTGAGTTCCGCCGATGATCAGGCGAACCACACTACTGTCCCGTTTCCCGCCTGACAATTCTGTAAACAGTTAGATGCTGCTTCGCTGGTTCTCCTCTGCAAGAGATCGGCGATTCGAGGGACTACGCGAGGAAATCATGAGGAGGAGCACGGCCTGCGCGCTCGATGGCAGGCGCGGGCGGGGCGCACACGCAGAGCGTCAGCACGAGTTGCCGCCCCTCGTAATTCATAAGCAAAGAAGTCGCGGTCGTAGCCAGGGCCGGTGGGCTTTGCCACTTCCAGCTTGAAACTTTGTCGTGGCTGGTCTGCCGGACGCTGCGTTTGCTGGCGGGCGATTCTTCCATCTCGCTGCGCATGGCAAGCAGGTCATCGGTGGCGGAAATCACCGGGAAGAGGATGACGAGCATGCAGCCCAGAGCGAGCAGGCACTGCAGAGAGCTGAACTTGTGGCCAGCCGCAGTTCTGGAGCTGCGCCACAGCCAATAGGCGGGCAGCGCCAGCAGCAGCCATGCGAGATTGAGCAGCAATTCCATGAAGCCGATAACACGGGGCTAAACACCACTCCGATAGAGTTAGTTTGTCAGATATCTTAAATCCAAGTCAATGTGACCATCGTCAGGGGAGGGCGGCTGGGCTGCAAGATCGCGCGGGCAGAACATTCTTATTTCTTATACGGGAGCGGGAGGATTTGTGGGAGAGTAGGGAATCGGGGTTTGGCAGATCGGGCAGGGGTGCCGTGGTGGGCGGCGAGATTGTGCCCCTCGGCAGCGAATTGCAGCGTTCTTCGCGCAAAGAGCGCGCCCAGGATGACAAGGCCCGTTGTTTGAGGTGCGAAGCTGAGTTGTTGAGGTGTCGAAAATGAGGCAGGGTCGAAAAGCGCGGTGGGTTCCAAGCTGGGCTATCCCAGGTCTCGCTATCCCGGGTTTGGCGATCCTGTTGGCCTGTGGGGCGGGGATGGCTTGCCAACTCGAGTTGGTCCGGGCGAGTGACCAGCAGGCGGAGACGCAGGACGCGCCCGCGGCGCAAGAACAGCCCGGCCTGGTCATTGAGAACGATTCGGAGTTGCCCGATACCTATCCGCATTCTCCCTATGAATTTCGATTTCACGCGCACGGGCGTATTTCCGCGCTGCACTGGAAGCTGGAGAAAGGAGCGTTGCCGACGGGGATCAAGCTGGAGGATGACGGTTTGTTGCATGGCAAGGCCGAGCGCGTAGGCGAGTTTCAGTTTACGGTCTCGGTGACCGATGGCGGCCGGGAACGCGGGGTGCAGAAGGGGTTTGTGCTGCGCGTGACCTCGGCTTTGAGCCTGAATTGGAAGGCGGGGGCGCATGTGAACGGGAACCGGATTGAGGGCAGCGCCCAAGTTTCGAATACGACGCCTGACGATGTGGATTTGACGTTCGCCGTGTATGCGGTGCCGCCGAATGGGCGGGCAACGGCCATTGGATACCAGCATTTTGTGTTGCGGCGGGGCACAATCGCGATGGAGTTGCCCTTTGGCGAGACCCTGCCCCGTGGTGGGTACCTGGTTCACGTGGACGCGGTGGGCGAAGTAGCGCCCAAGAAGTTGATTTACCGGGAATACCTGGAGACGCCGGGTCGGCTGCAGGTGGCGGTGGGGCCGTAGCCATAGAGGAAGGGGACTTCGGTAAGGTCCCCCGGTACTTAGATCACCAGCATCAGTGATTCAGATCACGCACCGCTGTGCGAGAAATAACCCAAAGCAGCGGAATCGAGCCCGTCCGGGGCTGGGTCTCAGTCTGGGGATGCGGTTGCAACTGTCCTGTTATCTATCACATAAATAGGATTCTGCGGAGATGGGAAAGGTGCCGGCCGATTGGCTGGCGGCGTGCCCTTACATGCTGTGGGTCGAGGCAAGCGCCGAAGATTCTGGTGGCTCCTGGCTCAAGGGAGGTATGTGATGCGAGCTCCGTATGGCCTGAATATTCTTGATAACTGCCTCACCTGCCCGGTCCGGACGGAACATCTTTTCTGCAATCTTGCGCTGCAGGCGGCACAACGGCTGCACGACGTGAAATCGACGGCCGTGTATCCCAAGGGAACGATGCTGTTTATTGAAGGGCAGCAACCGCGCGGCGTTTTTGTTCTTTGCGCGGGGAAGGTGAAACTATCGACTTCTTCGCGCGACGGCAAGACCATCATCACCAAGATCTCCGACTCGGGAGACGTGCTGGGCCTGAATGCGGTGATCTCGAACCGGCCCTACGAAGTGACCGCCGAGATGATGGAGCCGGGGCAGGCGAATTTTATTCCCAGAGATTCTTTTCTGCAGATGTTGAAGGAGTTTCCGGATGTGGCCGTGCGCGTGGCGCAGCAGTTGAGCCGGAATTATTACACTGCGTATGAAGAGATCCGCACCCTGGGGCTGACGGCGTCGCCGTCGGAGAAGTTTGCCAAGCTGCTGCTCTCGTGGTCAAGCAAGAGCACATCCGACGACGGCTCGGCGCAGGTGAAGCTCACACTCACACATGAAGAAGTCGCCGAGATCATCGGGACGACGCGCGAGACGGTGAGCCGACTGTTTTCCGAGTTCAAGAAGAAGCAGTTGATGCAGATGAGGGGCGCGACGCTGGTGATTCGCAGCCGGTTCGCGCTAGAAAAGATTGTGCAGTCATAGGGCGCTCGATCTAACGCCTACTTAGCCCCGGGCGCGACGACATCGATTAGAGGAACTCCGAGTGTGCCCGCGGTGCTCGATTTGAAATCATAGACGCCCGTCCGCAGGTATGCGTATCCATTGGGCACGTCGATCTCCTTGTGAATCTGCAGGCCGCCTTTCTGGACGGTTTCATATTCTTTGGGTTGTAGATCGACATTGCCTTGGGTGACTACGAAGTTCAAGGGTTTGCCCTCACGACTGTAGGCAAGGAGTACGACTTCGATGCTGCCGTGACGGGCACCGTCGGGAGTGGGCTCAAGCCTGAGGTCTCTGACCGAGATGGCAAAATCTACGCCGTAGCGCGTGAAAGGCCCCTTCATTTCCGTATTGCTGCCGATGTGGGGTGCGTCGGGGGCGGGCTGCGGATTGGACGGCTGCACCAGGACCTTGTACAGAATCTGAGTGTAATCGGGCAGGTTGCGTCCCATCAGGGCCAGCATGGGATCGGAGTCCTGCTTCTGTCCCGCAGAGAGGGCGGTCGCAAGGTCGTCGGCATAATATCCGCGCCGGTAAGCGAGAGAGGCTTTACCACTGACGAGCTTCACCTGAATGCGGCGGAATTTCCCATCCGTGGCGGCGTTGGACGGCGCATAGGCCAGGGAATAATACCGTGAGCCGTTGCTGATCACGCGAGCCAGAGCGGTGGTCAGTCCGTTGGTGTTGTAGTATGCCTGGCCGCCGGTGTCCTTGGCCAAGTCCTCCATAGACTGGTGGTTCAAATCACGATCCACGGCCCCGGACTTCATTTGCTTTATTTGATCGCGCGAGGCCAGGGAGGGCCGCTTCTGCCCGATCTCGCTGGCATTGGCTTGAAAGACGGCGTCCGAGGTCAGGCCCTCGGCGGCGATCGGATAAAGAGCGAGTTGAGCGGAGGAAAGCAAGTCAGTGGTCTTGCGGATTTCATCCTGGAAACTGGCTGCGATGTTGAAAGGATCGGGCAGATCGGGATCGGAAAAGATCACCGTAGGGAATGAACCTGAAAACCAGATCACGTTTTTGCGGCCGGGAACGCCCGATAGATAGCGGGCCAATTGCTGCATGGCTTCGAGCGTAATGCCGATGCGCTGTTGCGTGTCAAAAGCTGCTGTGTCGGCGATGAACTGCTGGGCAGCCTGGATAGGATCGACGGCCGCCATAGCGAGATTTTTGGGCGGAGGTCCCTGATCCTCCTGGGTCAGAAAGTCGATGTGGCGTTGGTTGGCATCGTTTTCGGCGTCGGAGGGAAGCAGTGCCGACGGTTGAGCCGTCTTGCTGTTGAGGACGGCAAGCAATTCTGTGGAATCAGTGGTCACCCCCTGCAGCATGCGCAATTGGGATGCGAGCGTGAAAATGGCCACGCGTGTGCCGGGAGGAATCGTCTTCAGATACTTGAGCATCTGCGATCGGACATATACCTGGTCGCGCGATGGTGTATTCAAAGCATCGAGCAGAATAATATTGACGGAATCCGCCGTCTGAAGCAGCGGGAAGTTGGTGTAGACGTGCGGTGGCAGCGGCGGTAACTGGATCTGAGTGATTGGTGCGCCGCGGTGCTCCTCGAAAGTGGAGATGGTTTGGGGCTGGCCGTCTTCAAGTACTTCGAAGTCTTTCTTCTGCAGACCGGAAACGGGATCTCCTTTGTCGTTGGTGACGACAACGTCGACCAGAACGAGGCGGGCCTTGGTCTTCAGGACGGCAGCGGGGTTTCCCGAAGCGGGCGCAGTTTGTGAGGCAACCAGAGTGCTGGTCAACGCCAGCAGAGCGAGGCAAACGATGAAGCTACGGCGAGACATGCGAGCCTTCTTGGCCACAACCTTATCACAAGTCAGAAAACCGTCTATATGGTAAAACGAGCGGTCAGATGATTCGAACTCAGGATTAGGAGCTCATCAAGAATCTTACGGGGCGCGCGTTGTGATCGGGAAAGCTGTGGAATAATGCAGGCGGCACTTGCTGCGGCTTCGACTGTGCCCCACTTCTCGCGCGCACAACGCGCGAGAAATGGGGCACCCGGAGAGTTTGTGAACGAGAATGTAAATGCAAATCCGAATCGGGCGCGCGACCATCTGGCGAATGAGCGGACGTTTCTGGCGTGGGTACGGACCGGGGCGGCGATTGTGGTGTTTGGCTTCGCGATTGGGCGGTTCGCGATTGCCATGCGGCAGTTGACGGCGCTGGAGGGGCATCCGGTGCGGACGGCGGGAATGTCGGTTTGGATGGGGTCGGGAGCGATTGTCGCTGGCGTGGCGCTGGTGGTGGCTGGGCTGGTGCGGTATCGCAAGACGCGCGTGCAGTTGGATTCGGGGACGTTTGAGCCGGCAGGGTTTGTGCTGGATCTGATTACGATTTTGACGGTGCTGTTTGGGCTGGCGCTGGCGGGGTATTTGATTTATACGGAGAAGGTTTTGGGCTGACGACCGCGCTGCGCCGCGGGGGATTGGAGACGAGACCAAAATGAGAGTCTCAATCAAGGGCGTGCTGATCGGTGGAATCGTGGATGTTGTGACCTCGGTCGTGCTCGGCATGCCGTTCGCGATCTATGCGATGTCCAGAATCGATGTGTCACATACTCCAAGTTCACAGGTGTCGACGGCAGTCACAAAGTTCGTCCACGCGAGCCCTGCGCTGTATGCCGGAGAGCTATTTGTCGGTCTGATCTGTTCAGTCCTAGGTGGCTACGTAGCAGCGTGGCTAGCCAAGCGAGACGAATTGCTAAACGGAGGGCTGTCCTCATTCCTCTGCGTAATACTGGGTATTTACGCCGTGACTACTGGTAGGGATTCCAATCCGCATTGGTTGCAATTCCTCCTGCTCTCTGCCAGCCCGCTCGCTGCTGTTCTTGGAGGCGACCTGATGCGTAGGGTGCGGAAGGGGCAGCTCCAGTCAGTGTAGGAACGAGTGAATCAAATATGGCGAACGATCAGGAAAAAGAGGCGGCGGCGCGGGCTAGTTTGCAGTTTGTGAAGGATGGGCAGGTCGTCGGGCTGGGGACGGGCTCGACGGCGGCTTACTTCATTAAGCTGCTGGCGGATGAGGTGAAGCGCGGGCTGCGAATTCGCGGGATTCCGACTTCGGTGCGGTCGCGGGAACTGGCTGCGAGCCTGGGGATTCCTCTGACTACGCTGGATGAGTGCCAGGAGATCGCAGTCACGGTGGATGGAGCGGATGAAGTCGATCCGCAGCTGCGTTTAATTAAAGGTGGCGGTGGGGCGCTGCTGCGGGAGAAGATTGTGGCGTTTGCTACCAAGCAGCTTGTGATTGTGGCGGACGCGACCAAGCAGGTTCCGGTGCTGGGGAAGTTTCCGCTGCCGGTGGAGGTGATTCGGTTCGCGCAGGCGCTGGTGGCGAAAAGGATTGCGGCGCTGGGGGCCGACGTTTCGGTGAGGATGGGCGCCGATGGGAAACCGTTCGTGACCGACGAGAACAATCACATACTGGATTGCCGGTTTGGGCAAATTCCGGATGGGGATCGTTTGGCGCGGCAGTTGAGCGACATGCCGGGCGTGGTGGAGCATGGATTGTTTATCGGCATGGCGAGTGTGGTGCTGTTTGCGCGAGGGAGTGAGATTGTGGAGTTGAGGAGATAGACAGGAGAGCCAGCCGAGCGTTGCTCGGCCTGGACGGGCGAATGCGCCCGTCCCCACACGAGCAAAAGCAGGTTCCTCGCTTCGCTCGGAATGACAAAGACATCGGGTACGACAAGACTATATACGAGACTATAAAGGAGTAAATGGCGACTAACGCACAGATTCAGGGGTGGAGTGGGCCGTCGCGGCGGCGGGTGCCGCGGTTTGAGATGCAGGCGCCTCTGGACGTGACGGTGCTGCGGTCGGGGATTCCGGACACGGTGCCGGGGCGATCGGTGAACGTGTGCGAGCGCGGGATTGCGGCTGTGCTGGCGGGGGAACTGGTTCCGGGCGAGACGGTGGGAGTGGAAGTGCGACTGTCGCTGGTGGCGAGTCCGCTGCGCATGCGGGCCATGGTGCGACATCAGGCACAACTGCGCTGCGGTCTTGAGTTTTTGGGGTTGTCGGCGGAGCAACGGGCAGCGATCCGGGATTGGGCCAAAGGGTCGAAGGCGGAGACAGAGATGGAGATGGGCGCGACTTCGATATCTGCGGTCGCTGTGGAGAGAAAAGAAGCCGATACGGGCGGGGCAAGTGGTTCATCCTCGAATGGCACCGCGACGCCGCGGAAGCCGAACAAGAGGCGGCGCTGGGTGGGATGGGGCATCCTTCTGGTATTGCTGGCTCTGGCCGCAGCCGCGCTCTGGTGGAAGTGGAACCGGGGATGGGAAGAGTTGGAGTCAGGGCTGAACGGTGGGGAGACGGCGTCGGCGGACAAGCCGCAGGCGCAGGTTCCCGCGGAAGTGATGGAGAAGTTGCTGATCCACAGGGTAGAGCCGGCGTATCCGGCGGAGGCGCGGAAGGCGAATCTGCAGGGGATTATCGCACTGGACATTGTGGTGGGGCGGGATGGGTCGGTAGTGAGCATGCACGCGCTGAATGGTCCTGAAGTTCTGGCGCGGGCGGCCATGGATGCATTGCGCTGGTGGAAGTTTGAACCCTATCGCGTGAACGGGGAGCCGGCGGCGGTGGAGACGACGGTGGCCGTGGAGTTTAAGAAGTAGGCGGAGCGGGTCCTAAGGGTTGGGGTTTAGGTCTTGGCTAAGGGTCAATCGCACATGAGTCGCACAGCGGAATTCGTTTTGCGAGCTCTTACTATCGGCGTCGGAGCCACGATCGTGATGGACATTTGGGCGCTTTTGCTGAGGCAGCTTGGGATTCCATCACTGAACTTCGCCTTCCTCGGTCGCTGGATCGGTCACCTCCCCCACGGTCAGTGGAGTCATCAAAGCATAGCGAAGGCACCACCTATACGAGGTGAGTTGTGGATGGGATGGTTTGGTCACTATTCAATTGGAATTACCTTCTCCGCCCTCTTACTCGCCGTGTACGGATTGGAGTGGGCCCGAAAACCAACTTTGCTCCCTGCACTCATCATTGGGATCGTAACGGTCGTTGCGCCACTCTTCATTCTACAACCGGCACTGGGAGCAGGAATCGCTTCTTCTAAAACTCCAAAACCAGTGTTCAACTCTTTCAAGAGCCTGACCACGCACGTCGTCTTTGGACTTGGTTTATACCTGGCAGCTCTCGCCACAGCCTCGCTGTTCCCCGCTTAGGGGTTTGGCGCTGGTTCGTGGAGGATCAGGTCTTCCTCTTGCGGAGGGCGTGCAGAATGGCCATTCCGCTGATGGCGAAACAGATTACGGATCCCAGAGCGGCGACCAGCATGAGGTTGGCGCTGAAGTGACGTATGTCAGCCGTCACGGCGCCGGCGGCGAAGACCAGTCCCAGCACATTGAGCCACAGCGGAGCGCGGACGCGAGGGCTGACGTCTTTGCGAAAACGAAGTTCCAGCAGAAGAGCGGCGAGTCCGATGGCCGCCACCACCACCAGGGCCAGCGGACTGAAGAACGCGGCCCGGCTGGTGTAGATCACCACCAGCGCGAGCGCGAGCAGCAACAGTCCGGCGGCCACGATGCTCCAGCGGCGGGGCTTGGCCGGTAGATCTGGCTGCGGTTGGGGCGCGGGGACCGGGTTGGCAGCGGCGTCGGGCAAGAGGTTCCGTCCCAAGTTATACAGGGCGGAGCGCGGGAGTTTCAATTGGGGAAGTTCGACTAATTCGTCTGTAGCTTTTGTTCTGCCAGTTTCAGGGCTGTCTTCAGCGCATCGGCAGCGTTCACCTTCACGTCCGGTTCTACGCCCGTCCCTTCCCAGTTGGTCTTTGAGATGGGATTGACGACCCTCATGCCAGGGACACGGATGGTGAAGTGATCATCGATGCGATGTCCCATTCCCATATGGCCACGGCCCGACGTTGTCTCACCCACCAGAGTGGCACGTTTCAGCATCTTCAAGTCGTAGCTGAATCCCTCGGCTGCGGAAAAAGTCGAGTGGGAGGTGAGCACAAAGACAGGCTTGTCGGCCAGTTGATTCCCTGGAACGGGCGGCAGCGTCCAGCTCTGGTCGGTGGAATTCTGGCTGCGATCGTAGAAATCGTTCAGGTGCGTGGGACGATCGAAGAGGTACGTTGCGATGAGGGCGACCATGTTTGCATAGCCGCCAGGGTTGTCTCGCACATCAAAGATGAGCGCATCGGCGTGGTTCAACGAAGCCATGGCAGCAGCCAGTTTGGCTCCGCAGATTGAAGCATCGGGAAACGCATTGAATTTCAGATAGCCGATATTGTGCGGCAGGATCGTAACCTTTTCGATCGAGCAGTTGGTTCTTTCCATTTCCTTGCGATAGAGCGCAACCTCTTCTCGAGATGGTGCAGTCGGATTCTCAGGAGCTGGGACTGTGCTGTAAACCATCATCAGGTACCGGTCGTGGCTCACATCTCTCATCTGCGTGGTCAGCAGACCGGCAAAGGCCTCGCCATCTGTGGCCGCGTCGTCATCGCCGTTTTTCTCGTGGGCCAGCAGAGACTCTGACATTTTCGCGGCAACGTCTGGATCAACGTAGTACTTCCTGAGATCCGCGACGGCGCCGCTAATCACACGGTGCCGGGCCGCTGCATCTAGTTTCACGTCCTCAGCGTCGGCGCGGATCGCTGCGCTGGCTGCGTCCGGTGAGATCAATTGCTGGGCTCGCGGCTCGTCGGCAACGATTCCCGGGTCGGGTTGCAAGCGGGCCTGGGCTATGGGAGTTGACTGTGACACTTCAGGCGATCGGGCTGATTTCTTCAGCAACCTGGTGTGCGTCTTGGCTCCGGAGGTTGCAGCATCCTCGCTTGCGACCGGCGCAGCTGAAGACAGAGAGGCGCGATTCTGATTGTCGGCGTTGTTGGCGGGGCGTGAGCGCGCTGGTACTGACGACTCTTGTGCGGACGAGCCTGGTGCGGACGGGCCTGGTGCGGACGGGCCCGGTGCGACTGAGGGAGCGATTGCCGGTTCGGCTTGCGATCGCTGCGGGACTACCGGCCGCTGTAAACGCCCGCTTGTAGCCGCGCCGGAATCCGGTTGCATCGGCGCCGGTTTGTCAAACGCCACTTCCGGAATGCTCACATGCAGAACGTGGATCCAGCTGTAGCGAATGGCGAAGCAGGTCAGGCAAAAGACGGCTATCGACAACATGAGGCCATTAATCACAGCGCCCGCGCGAGGGCGAAAAGGCTCGATGGTGTAGAAGGTAGGAATACCATCAGGAGCTGGCTGCGCTGTCGAGGAGAGGTCGCGCCAGAATTCCGGGCGGAGCGTCCACTGCCGCACCAGTGACAGTACGCCATCTATGAGCAGCTTTGCGGCGGCCGGCTTACCCGCGCCTTGGTCGAAAATCGAGAGCATCTCGTCTGCGAATCGCTGGCGAAAGGCGGGCGGATGCAGACGCAACACGCAGCGGTATAAGGACCGAAACATTAGGCCCTCCGGGGCTTGGCCATTTGCAGACGGAGGCGCGCCTCGCGCACGACGACAGCCAGGCGGTCGGTTTCTGCCGAGAGAACGCTGCGCCCTAGCGATGTAAGGCGGTAATAGCGGCGGCGTGGGTCGTCGTCTCCGGGCCGGCGGCCAAGCTCCTCTACGAACTTGCGCTGAATCAGCTTTTGCAGATTGTCGTAGAGCGTGCCGGGCCCCAGCTTGTACTTCCCCTCGGACTGACGGGTGACCTCCTGCATGATGGCATAGCCATGAAGATCGTCGGCGGCGAGGGAAAGCAGGATATGCAGAGTCGCCGGAGACAGCGGGAGGAAATTGTCAGCGCCGTCCTTCATAAGTCGGATATCGTTATATCGGATTCCGAGTCATGTGTCAATAGCATTCACGCGCTGGGCACAGTGCGGCTGGCGCCGGCCAGCCACTCGGCTTGGCGGGGGTCTCCGTTATTGACCGCGTAGAGGACGAGTTCGACGCGGGTGGAGATGCCGAGCTTCTCGAATACGCGGTAGAGATATTTCTTGATGGTGTGCTCGCTGAGGTTGAGTTCGCGGGCGACCTGGCGGTTGCCCATGCCTTCGGCGACGAGAGCGACGACTTGTTCCTCGCGCGGAGTGAGTAGAGAGGAGCCTCCGGAGTTGAGCACGCGCAGCGAGGGGACTTCGGAAATCAGGTCCATCAGGTAGTTCAGTTGTTCGGTGTTGGCCCAGATTTGTCCAGCGGCCACGCGCAGCAGGCACTTGCACAGCAGGCGGAGATCACTGTTGGTGATGGGAAAAATACCGCGGGCGCCGGAGCGGAACGCGCTGACTACAAGTTCGCGGTCGCAGGTGTCGACCAGCAGGATCTTTGGAATCTGGGGGTGCGAGAGGTGAAAGCGGCGCAGGGTGGTCACGGTTTCGCCGACACCGGCGGGCGCATCGAGCGCCAGCACGGCAATTCGGGGCACTTTCGCGCTGACCGCATGGAGGATGGAGATCGGATCCATCGGGCAGTTGATGATATCGAACTCCGGATGGCGGCGCAGCGCGCTGGCCAGCAACTGGGCCTGCATGCGATTGGAGTCGGCGATAAGGACACCGATGGCAGCGGAACTGGCGGCGGACGATGAAGGCGGCAAACAAGGCTCCGAAGCAAACTAAAAGAGTCGATGCCGCGATTGTAGGGAGGGGAAGCCGGGGGCACAAGGAAACTACGTACAAAATCTGTGTACCACTCTCAAATCGGGAATTGGGATTCTCGATACGGCGAATGTCGGCGGGCGTGGCTTCAGGTGTGCAAAGACTGGACGGAGCGCGGTCCGGAGAGTCTTGATTGGGCTTGCATTGTAGTTGCGATCACAGCTTTCTGTCTAAAGACGGAAAAACTACGGCGATTTCCTTCCGACTCATGTGACATGACGAACATGCAAGTCTACTTTTGTGGGTACTCCTGGTGGAGACAGTGGTCGCAGCGCGTTCCCTGCCGTTTTTGGGACGAATCTGCGTAAAGCATTGATGGGATACGACCCTTTGTGCGCTGGGGCGATTTCCCGGAAGGGGAGAGCAGTCCACTTTTGTGTACGGTACTTCCCATGTCTTGTCGGGTTCTCGGAGTAAGCCTAAGTTGGCGAAGTAGTCAGTCACGTCAGCGAGTGCAGTTTAGTGAGCACTGGGATCCGTAAAGGGAAATGAAACGCGCGTTCATCCTCGTCCGATTCATAGCAAGCGCTCTGTTGACTTTAGAGCTTGGTTCGGCCGCGTTCGCGCAGGTTGAGAAGACCGACCTGGGCGGACTCCAAGAGACTTCTCGATCCAGTCTTACCGGGACTGGAGCGGGAGGCAGTACCACCACGGCCGCAAAACCCGGGGGAGCGGATGGCCAGGGAAACCTCCTGCTCGGAGGGCTGCGCCATCCGCTCTACCGGTTACGACCCAGCGACGTGGTGGACATCAGCTTTACCGTCGCACCGGAGTTCGACCAGACCCTGACCGTGCAACCCGACGGCTATGTGATGTTGAAGGATGCCGGACTAGTGGAGGTGGAGGGACTGAACCTCGAGGAGTTCAGCCAAGCGGTGCAGAAGGCATACCGGGGATATCTGCATGATCCACAGCCGGCTGTGGCGTTGAAGGAATTTGAGCATCCTTCTTTCATTGTCGGAGGCGAGGTCGGAAAACCCGGGAAGTACGAACTGCGCTCCGACACCACCGTGGCCGAAGCAGTGGAGATTGCGGGAGGACTGACGCAACAGGCGAAGCACTCGCAGGTGGTGCTGTTCCGGCGAGTGAACGACGACCTGGTGGAAGCGCGGCTGATCGATTTGAAGAAGATGCTGAAGGAGAAAAACCTCAGGGAGGATGTGCATCTTCGGGCGGGGGACATGATATATGTCCCGCAGAATGCGCTTTCGAAAATCGCGCGCTTTCTGACCAAGCCTGCCCTGAGCATGTACGTGAGCCCCACTCAATTCTAAGAAAGAGAATTGGTCACATCCGCATGCCCCTAGAAGAAGATCCAATGCGCTGGAGGGAACGGACGCCAACGCCAACCGTGCGGGAACTGGCCATGGTGTTGTTTCGGCAGCGACGGGTATTCGTCTGCGCTTCGGGGATGGTGTTGGCGCTGGCGATTCTGTACGCGCTACTGGGGACGAAATACGAGGCAAATATGAAAGTGCTGGTGCGGAGGGGGCGTGCCGATGCTCCGGTGAGCGCGACCGAGGACGCTCCCATCGACCTGACGCGGATGGCGATCACGGAGGAGGAATTGAACTCGGAGGTGGAACTGCTGCGCGATGATGAGGTTCTGAAGAAGGTGGTCGAGCAGACTGGGACGGGCGGTCGCGACTGGTTTCACTTTCTGCGGCTCGGTGAGGGGAACGCGGAGCGAGTGGAGCGGGCAGCGCGGCGGTTGGCCAGGAAGCTCGAAGTTGAGCCGGTAAAGAAGACGAATTTGATTGCGGTCAGCTATGCGGCCGACGATCCGCGGGTGGCGGCGAAGGTGCTGCAAGCGGTAGCGAATGTGTATCTGGAGAAGCATATGGAGGTGCATCGCCCCTCCGGCGAGTTGCACTTTTTCGAACAGCAGACGGGAGAGTCGCGGCGACAATTGGAACAGTCGCAGCAGAAACTGCTCAATTTCACGTCGGGGCATGGAGTGGTGGTGGCTGCGCAGCAGCGCGATCTGGCGCTGCAGAAATTGAGCGAAGTCGATGCCAGCTACCGGCAGACGCGCGTCGA
The DNA here is from genome assembly GCA_052148475.1 of Candidatus Sulfotelmatobacter sp. Taxonomy (GTDB): domain Bacteria; phylum Acidobacteriota; class Terriglobia; order Terriglobales; family Acidobacteriaceae; genus Sulfotelmatobacter. Next base: position 20,547 of record JBKQID010000026.1, read on the forward strand.
ACTGGCCGAGACGCAACAGCGGGTTTGGGAACTCAGTGATCAGCTAACCAAGCTTCCGGAGCGGACGACCACACAGGTTCGCATCGCTGATAATCCGCAACTGCTGCAGGCACTGAAGGCGAGCTTGCTAGATCTGCAACTGAAGCGGACCCAGCTGCTGACGAAATTCGAGCCCAGCCATCGCCTGGTACAGGAAGCTGACCAGCAGATTGCGCAGAACGAGGCGACGATCGCGGCGGAGAATGCGTTGCCGCTGCGCGACGAAACCACTGATAAGAGCGTGTACTACGAATGGGCGAGGTCCGAATTGCAGAAGGCCCAGGTGCAATTGAAGGCCCTGCAAGCGCGGGAGGCCGCGACCTCGACGCAGGAGGCCGCTTACCGGGTAATGGCTCAGCAACTCGGAGAGGATGCGATAACCCAGGACGATTTGGTGAGCACCGAGAAAGCCGCCGAGGATAGCTATCTTCTATATGTGAAGAAGCAGGAAGAGGCGCGGATGGACGACGCGTTGGATGAGAGAGGCATTGTCAACGTTGCGATCGCTGAGCACCCAATTGCTCCGGCCCTGCCGGTGTGGTCTGCGTGGACGGTGCTAGCCATTGGATTGTTCGCGGCCGGAGCGGCAGGCACAGGTGCGGCGTTTGCGGCGGACTACGTGGACCCAGCATTTTGCACTCCCGATGACGTGCTGGCGTACCTGCATTCGCCCGTTCTGGCATCCCTGCCGCGAAGGGCGCGAGGGAGGCTTTCGGCATGAGGGAAGAGGTCATGAGCGGGGCAGTTCTGTTTCCGCGGACGAGCGCGCGAGCCGAGGTACGTCCGCGGGAGAGGAGCGCATCCGAAGCGGAAGGATGGAATCCGGAGGATTTTGCCCGGGAACAGATCCGAGGCCTGGTGCGAAAGGTCTTCTTCTCGAATGTCGAGAGGCCAGTGCGACAAGTTGTATTCAGCGCGTTCGACGCGGAGACAGAAGTGAAGAGTATCTGCCGCAGCGTCGGTGAGGCCCTGGCAGTGGAGACGGTGAGTAACGTCGCGGTCGTGGGCGAGTATCCCCAGGTTTTGCCAGACGCCGAAATGTATCAGGGGGAGATGAGCGCTCGATCCCCTGGGAATGCAAGCTCGCCACCGCGCCCGGATGCGATCCGGGTGCGAAGCAATCTGTGGCTGGTGCCGGCTGCGGCGCGAGAGGCGGACAGGGGCGGCACTGCATTGTTGCACGCGCATCTGGGCGAACTGCGCAGGGAGTTTGAGTACTCGATTGTGGAGGGACCTCCCGCTGGAGACTCGAACCAAGCGACGGCGATGGCGCAGTTCGCGGATGGAATCATCCTGGTGTTGTCGGCCGACCGGACCCGGCGGATTACGGCGCGCAAGATCATGGAAATGCTCGAGGCGGCAGAAGCGCGCATTCTCGGAACCGTGCTGAGCGACCGGATCTTTCCGATTCCTGACAGGATTTATCGACGGCTGTAGAGACGCGAGTGTGGCTGACGCTTGCGTCAAGGGAAAGTTCATCAGTTCGATCGAATCCGTCGGGCCTTGACTGACGATCGAGATTCAAAACGACGAAGTGGAAGTGATTGAAGTGTCCTCAACTTTTCTAAATCCAGAGCAACAGAGACCGCCGGCTGTCGATTGGGCACGGTTGATTCCCGGAGAGAGCCCGACGTTCCGTGGCGACGGGAAAAAGCCGGTTCAGTCGGTCCGGCCCCTTCGCAAGGAGAGAGTGTCAGAAATCGCGTTAGAGGCTCCGGCCCGCGTCCCGGTCAATGCACTGACGCTACTGCTGCCGGGGCCGCTGCAGAGACCGATGGCGGGGAGATGGGTGCGCTCCATGGCGGCCGATTTCGCGCTGGTCGCACTGAATTGGCTGTCGATCGGGGCGCTGCTGGTGCCGCTGCGAGTATGGTTCCCCCACGTGCGGACGTTTGGCTTTGCGGTCGGCGCGCCCGTTTCCCTCTTGGGCATTGCGTTGCTGCACGCGGCGCTCATCACTTTGCTGGGAGACACCGAGGGACTTCATACCGGAAGTAACGATCTGCGGTCGCAGGCACGGATTCTGGGCAAGTCCGCGCTATGGGCAACAACTTTGATGTGCTGCGTCTATGGCCTGCAGGGGGCTTCGTGGGCCACAAGTGGGTTGTTCTGCGGAGCGGGCGTGCTGCACTTTGGCGCGCTTTGGGCTTGGAGGTGGCAGAGCGCGAAGCAGTCCCGTCGGGCACAGCTAGGCGGCGACGTCCGCAATGTGTTGATTGTGGGAGCGGGCGGGGTGGGCCGGCGAGTGGCTTTGTACCTGGAGCAGCATCCCGAGGCAGGGCGCAGGGTGAGCGGATTTCTGGACAACGAGGGGCCGCTGGGCAACGCTGTGATCGGGCGGGTGAGCGACCTGGCCCGGTTGGCGCGTAAGGGATTTGTGGACGAGGTAATTCTGGCGGCGCCGCAGGAACGGGGCTTGACCACGAGGGTGTTGCGCGAGGCCCGGCGTCTGCGCCTGGATCTGGAGATTGTTCCGGACCTGTTTGGATGTGAGGCAGCAGGGACGCAAGTGGAACGAGTTGGCGACTTTCCGATCATTTGCCTGCACACAGAGCGATTGCCGGCGGCGGAGCTGATTTTGAAGCGAGTAGTGGACGTGGCCGGAGCGGGCTTGGCGTTGACGGTGCTGTCGCCGTTGCTAGCCGCGATCACGGGGTTCATCAAGCTGGATTCGCGCGGTCACGTTCTCTACTGTGCGCCGCGGGTCGGAAGGAAGGGGCGGCCGTTCCGCTGCTACAAGTTTCGCACCATGGTGAGCGATGCCGATGCATTGAAGGGCAATTTGCGGCGGAACAACCAGCGATCAGGGCCGTGCTTCAAGATCGCCGATGATCCGCGGATCACGCGGCTGGGGCGTTTTCTGCGGCGTTACAGCCTGGATGAACTGCCGCAGTTCTGGAACGTGGTGAAAGGGGACATGAGTTTAGTGGGGCCCAGGCCGCACCCGGTAGACGAGTTTGCCAGTTACGAGATCGAGCACTTGGCGCGGCTAGACGTGACGCCGGGAATCACTGGACTGTGGCAGGTAACGGCGCGACGCGATTCGTCGTTTCAGCGAGGCATGGAATTGGATCGGGAATACATCCGGACGTGGAGTTTGAGGTCGGACCTTCGAATTCTGCTCAAGACATTTCTGGCCGTCGTGCAGGGGAGCGGGGAATGATGCAGTCGATTTCGCTAAGACCGGTACGGCCGGGAATCGGCGTCGATTTCTCGGTTTGGGCGCTGGGGATTTCTCTGCGTCCCCTGCAAGCGCTCATGGTCGCGCCCTGGTTGCATTTTTTGGCAATGCTGACGGCGATGTTGCTGCGGCACCAGAATGTACCGTTCTACGAGATTGACCGCGTGGCGTTCGGGCTTCTCGTGCTGGGAGTGGTGGGACGGGCGATGGTGCTTCGGCAACGGCTATTCGTAGTCGAACGAATCCACTGGCCGATGCTTGGACTGACAGTGCTGGCGCTCGCAACCGTGATTCGACAACCGTTCGAGAGCGAGACCTGGAGCCTGTTGGCCTCGAAGTGCATTGTTCCATTCGTGCTTTTTCATTTGGCGGGGCTGGCGTTCACGGAGGAGAGGAGATTCAGGCAATTTGAGGTATTTGCGCTGGTGGTGCTGGCCTATCTGAGCTTTACCGCCATCGCATTCCTGGTGGGCGCGAAGACCCTGATTTTTCCGCGCTTCATTCTGGATGAGAGCCTCGGGTTTCATGCGGACCGCGCCCGGGGACCGTTTCTGCAGGCGGTGGCCAATGGCGTCTCGTTGAACATCCTCGGGCTGTTGGCTCTGCATGCCTACCGGCGGGGAAGGATGAGGGGACTGAAGTGTGCGATTTTGTTGGCCTCGGTGCCAGTCGCGATCCTGGCCACCATGACGCGAGCGGTCTGGTTGTCATTTGCCGGATCGATCATGACGCTGATCTTTCTCTCGAACAACCGCACGCTGCGTCGCGCGTGTGTGGGATTGGCGTTAATGGCGGGTTTAGCGCTGGCGGTGGTTCTGAGCTCGCACAAGTTGGGCGGTGCGTTGGGCGACCGGCTGGAAGAACGTCAACCTGTGGAATTTCGCGTCGCAGTTTATACGGGCAGTTGGCAGATGTTTCTGGATCGGCCTCTGATGGGATGGGGCTTTCACCAGATGCCCGCCGAGTTGCCCCGATATGTCAGCGACTACAAAGACAAGGTTTTGTATCCGCACAACACGTACCTGGAATTGCTGGTGGAAGAAGGTATCGCGGGGCTGGCGCTGCAGTTGTGGCTGATGTGGGAGCTGTGGCGGCTGGGTCGAGGTGCAATTCCGGCAGGAGAAAAAGACGGATTCCTCGATTCACAATTTCACCGTCTGTGGCCGATTTTGCTGGCCGTATATTGGGTGAATTCGGCCCTGGTCGTCATGAGCTATCAGTTCGTGAATGCCGTAGTGTTCACGATGGCCGGCATGCTGGCCGCGCAGCGCCGCAGAGCGGAGGCATTTCCATGCTAACAGTCGCCTATCTCGCCAATGAGTTTCCCTCTGCGGTTGAGCCATATGTGGTCGAAGAGATCGAGGAGCTGCGCAGGCTGGGAGTGCACGTGATCGCCGGCAGTGTGCGGAAGACTGTTCCGGATGAAGCCTCGGGGTCCAAATGCGCGCCGCAGGTCGTATTGCGGCCGCCGCACGGAATCATTCTGCTGTGCGCCCTGTGGCTCTGCATCCGACGCATGAAACGGATCAGCCCGCTGATTTCACTAGTGCTGTTCCACGGCAGGGAAGGGCCAATAAAGCGGATCAAAGCGCTGGCACATACGTGGTTGGGGGCTTGCTATGCGGTGCTGCTGGCGGGCAGCGGGATCAAGCACATCCACGTTCACCACGGATATTTGGGATCGTGGATTGCAATGGTGGCGGCACGGTTGCTTGATGTTGAATTCAGTATGACGCTGCACGGATCGGACCTGCTGCTGCATGGAGCGTATCTCGATACGAAGCTGAAGAACTGTATGTTCTGCCTAACCGTGTCGGAGTACAACCGGAACTACATTCTCGAACATTATCCCAAGGTAGATCCGGAGAAGGTGGTAGTGGCTCGGTTGGGAGTGGAAGTGCGCGACGTGGCAGAGCTTCCCGCCCGAAGAAATGAGGCGAGTAGCGGCAGGCTCACGCTTCTGGCTGTGGGGCGGCTGCATGCGGTAAAGGATCATGCATTCTTGATTCGGGCTTGCGCACAACTTTGTGGCCGCAAGGTGAATTTGGAGTGCGCGATCGCGGGCGAGGGACCAGAGCGCCGCAACCTGGAATTACTGATTCGAAAGTGCGGTTTGGAAGAGCGAGTCAAGCTGCTCGGACATGTGCCGCGCGAGCGCATGGATTCGTTCTACGGCCAGGCCGACGTGGTGGTGCTGACCAGCCGGAGCGAGGGGATTCCGCTGGTGCTGATGGAGGCGATGGCGCGAGGGAAGATCGTGCTGGCCCCGGCGATTACCGGGATTCCGGAACTGGTAATTCCGGGCAAAACGGGATTCTTGTACGAAGCCGGATCGATGGACGACTTTGTCGCCCGGCTGCTTCTTATTGGTTCGCGGATGCCGGCGTCTGAGGATTCCCCTTCGGCAGGCAGGCGACTGGATCAGATACGGCATGCGGCCCGAATGCAAGTTTGCGAGAACTTCAATCGCCGGAGACGTCTCGAATCCTTTGGGGGCTTCTTCCTCCGGCGAGTGAGCTCGCAAGCAGAAAGCGCTCCTCATGAAGATTTTGTATTGCAATAAATATAACTATCCTTTCAGCGGCACCGAGGTCTACCTGTTCGAACTGATGGACCTGATGCGGGCTCGGGGCCATGAAGTTGCGCTGTTCTCGATGGCCGATCCGCGCGGAGAGCCGACTCCGTACGACGAGTATTTCGTGCCCCACATCGATTTCAAGGAAAAGTCAGGGTGGTGGCGGAAGGCGCGGCGGGTGGGGCATGCAATTTATTCGACGGACGCCCGGCGGCGGATCCGCGCCATGATCGAGGAGTTCCGGCCGGATGTGGCGCATGTGAGGAGCATCTATCACCATTTGTCACCGTCGATTCTTTGGGAGTTAAAGGCGCAGGGCGTTCCGGTGTTGTATCACCTGAATGATTTCAAGGTTCTTTGCCCGAGCTACAACCTGGTCGAGAAGGGCGAGGCGTGCGAGGCGTGCAAGGGCGGCGCATTCTGGCACGTGGTGAAGGCGGAGTGCTATCCAGGGGTAGGCGCGCGCATGATCTTGGCGGCCGAAGCCTATGTTCATCGCTGGCTGGGCACCTATCGCAAGTGCGTCGACCTGTTCCTCGCGCCCAGTCGGTTCGTACGCGACAAGTTCGTGGAGCACGGATGGGATGAGCGCAAGTTTGAAGTACTGCCGCATTTTCAAGAAACTCACGTAGTGCGTGAATTGAAAAACGAGGACCGGCCGCTGCTGTACTTCGGCAGGCTGTCGAAGGAGAAGGGCGTCGATGACTTGCTGCGGTCGATGCAACGGGTTCCGCAGATGCGGCTGATCATTGCCGGCGATGGGCCGCAGCGCGCCGAGTTGCAGGAATTGGCAATTTCTCTGAGGTTGTCGAACGTGGAGTTTGTAGGCCATGTGGGCCGTGCAGAACGAGATGCACTGATCGCCAAGTCGCGATTCACGGTGCTCCCTTCCCACGCGTACGAAACTTTGGGCAAGACTATCCTTGAGTCTTATGCCGAGGGCCGCGCGGTGGTGGCCTCTGATTTGGGGTCGAGGCGGGAACTGGTGCGTCAGGGGGAAACCGGCCTTCTGTATCGTACAGGCGACGTGAATCAACTCGCAGCGACGATTCGATCGCTGGGGGCGAGCCCTGAGTTGGCTGAAAAGATGGGGCGCGCCGGTTGGGAAACGGTGCGCCAACGTTACACGCCAGGGGAACATTACAGGAAGCTGTTGAGTCTGTATCAAGGCCTGGCTGCGGGCAAGACGCCACAAAACCTCGAGCTCCCAATGCCGAATCGCTCGTCGCGGCGGGCGTTGCGCACGGCGTTTAACGCTCCGAATGAGAGTTCGATCACAGAGGGAAAGGCCCGCAGGCTGCGCGTGGCGTTTATCGGCGGGCGAGGGGTGATTTCGAAATACAGCGGGATTGAAACTTATTACGAAGAGGTCGGCAAACGGCTGTCGCAAATGGGGCACGAGGTCACGGTCTACTGCCGAAACTACTTCACCCCGGCGGTGGCAGAACACCAGGGCATGCGTCTGGTGCGGCTGCCCACGATCCGGTCGAAGCATCTGGAAACCGTCATTCACACGCTGCTCAGCACGGTCCACGCGCTCACCCAGCGCTATGACGTGGTGCACTATCACGCGCTGGGCCCGGCCCTGTTTTCGTTTCTTCCACGGGCGTTCGGGAAGAAGACTACTGTGACCGTGCAAGGGCTGGATTGGCAGCGCAAGAAATGGGGAAGGCTGGCGTCGGCGGTGCTTCGGCTAGGCGAGCGAGCGTCGGTGCGCTTTCCTAACGGGACCATGGTGGTGTCGCAGACTCTGCAACGACGCTATCGTGAAGCTCACGGGATTGAAGCATTCTGCGTGCCCAACGGAGGGGTGCTGCGGGAACGGAACGAGCCGAGAAAGATTCTGGAGTGGGGGCTTGAGCCGAGGAAGTACGTACTGTTTCTGGGGAGATTTTCGCCGGAGAAAGGTTGCCATTTGCTGGTCGAGGCGTTTGAGCAGATCGAGACGGATGTGAAGCTGGTAATGGCCGGGGGGGCGAGTTATTGCGACGAATACGGCCGGGAGCTGCGGACCCATACCAGCGAAAGCATCCGCATGTTGGACTGGGTTTCGGGCGAAACGCTGGATGAATTGCTGACCAATGCAATGGTGTTCGTGCTGCCATCGGATCTGGAGGGCCTGTCGCTGGCGCTGCTCGACGCTATGGGTGCAGGTCTGTGCGTGCTGACGAGTGATGTTCCGGAGAACCGCGAAGTCGTCGATGGCGTCGGGTTCACGTTCCAGCGCGGGAGTGCGGCGGACCTGGCCGACCGGCTGCGCTTCCTGATCGCGAATCCTGCGGTGCGCGAGGCCGCGGGCAAAATAGCGAAGAAACGGATCGAAGAACAGTATCAGTGGCAAAAGGTAGCCGAAGATATTGAGCAGGCATACTTCAAAGTGATGGGACGGGAACTGGAGGCGCCACAGAAAAAGCCTGCTGCGAGGGTGGTCGCAGTCGGCAAGGGCGGTGGCGCGGAACGGAGGGCCGGGTAGTATCGGCGAAACCGCAGAGACAACAGTAAATGGCGAAGTGGCAGCGAAGGACGGGGGCGAACCCCGTCCTTTCTTATTTACAATCGAAGGCAGTGGACTACGGAGTTCATAGTTCTGAACCCGCCACATTTCTCATGCAGAAAAATCTTCTGGTCACCGGGGGCGCGGGGTTTATCGGCTCCAACTTCATCCTGCAGCGGATGCAGGACGAGTCGGCAGCGATCGTGAATCTGGATAAACTGACGTACGCGGGGAACCTGCGCAATCTAGAGAGCGCCGCCGCAGACCGGCGATATAAATTCATTCACGGCGATATTGGCGATCGGGAACTGGTTCGGCAACTCCTGAAAACACACCGGCCCGGGGCCATCGTCCATTTCGCGGCGGAAAGTCACGTGGACCGGTCCATTCGCGGGCCGGAGGATTTTATTCGCACCAACGTTGATGGGACATTCGCGTTGCTGGAAGAGACTCGGGCATACTGGAGCGCGCTTCCGGACGCCGAACGAAACAACTTCCGGTTTTTGCATGTTTCCACTGACGAAGTTTACGGCTCGCTGGGGCCGGCTGACCCGCCGTTCAGCGAAACTACTCCGTACGCTCCGAACAGCCCGTATGCCGCGTCGAAAGCCGCGTCCGACCACCTGGTGCGCGCGTATCACCACACCTACGGACTGCCGACCCTGACGACGAATTGCTCGAATAATTACGGGCGATTTCAGTTTCCAGAGAAACTGATTCCGTTGATGATTCTCAACGCGCGGGATGGGAAACCGCTCCCAGTGTATGGCGACGGCAAGAATGTCCGCGACTGGCTTTACGTGGAGGACCACTGCGACGCGATCGCGACCGTGCTGCAGGGCGGACGCAGGGGAGAGACGTACAACATCGGCGGCTGGAACGAGAAGCCGAACATTGAGATTGTGCAGACGATCTGCGACCTGGTGGATGAGATGGCGCCGCGCGCGCCAGGCTCGCGCCGCGAACTGATCACGTATGTCAAGGATCGGCCGGGACACGACCGCCGCTACGCGATGGACGCTCGCAAGATCGAACGCGAACTGGGATGGAAGCCGAAGGCGACGTTTGAAAGCCGCATTCGCCAGACGGTTCGCTGGTATCTTGAGAACGAAGCGTGGGTGCGGGAAGTGACCGGCGGAAGCTACCGGCAGTGGGTGGCCACGCACTACTCCGGGTAGAGACGGAAAGTTCCACGAGGAAGTAACACGAGGGAAAGCGGCGAATGCAACAAAGCACGCAATATAAGGGCATCATTCTCGCGGGAGGGTTGGGCACGCGTCTGTATCCGACGACTCAGGTCATGGGGAAGAGTCTGCTGCCGGTCTACAACAAGCCCATGATTTATTACCCGCTGTGCACGCTGATGCTGGCGGGCGTTCGGGACATTCTGGTGATTTCCACTCCTGAGGATGCACCTAGATTTCAGGCGCTGCTGCGCGATGGAAGCCAGTACGGAATTCGTCTGCGGTATCAGACACAGCTCAAGCCGGAGGGAATTGCGCAGGCTTTTCTGCTGGGGCAGGAGTTTTTGGACGGCAGTCCTTGCGCGCTGGTGCTGGGCGACAACATTTTCTACGGGCATGATCTGGCGAAGGATCTACGAGAGGCGGCGAGCAAAGTTCATGGGGCGCGAGTGTTCGCTTACCGGGTGCATGATCCGCAGCGCTACGGGGTGGTGGAGTTTGATGCCCATGGACGTGCGCTGAGCATCGAGGAAAAGCCGAAGCATCCGAAGTCGCGGTATGCCGTGACTGGGCTTTATTTCTATGACGGCCAGGTGGTGGAGACGGCGAAATCGCTGAAGCCGAGTGCGCGCGGCGAACTGGAAATCACTGACGTCAACCTGGCCTACTTGAAGAAAGGGCAACTGGATGTGGTGGTGATGGGTCGAGGAATGGCGTGGCTGGATACGGGTACGCATGAATCGTTGATGGATGCGGCCCTGTATATTCAGGCCATCGAAAAACGGCAAGGACTGATGGTGGCCTGTCCGGAGGAGATCTCGTATCGCTACGGCTACATTACGGCAGCCCAAGTCGAGGCGACCGGCAATGCGATGAAGAACAGCAGCTACGGCGCCTACCTGCTGCAGCTTTTGCGGGAGAAAGTATTTTGAGCAGGCTGCGGATCCGCGGTAAGTAAAGGACTGGGGAAAACCACAAGAGATGAAAGCAATGATTGTTGGCGCCACGGGCCTGTTGGGCCAAGCGCTCATGCGCGAATGGGGCGGAGACGAAGTTGTCGGCCTCGGATCGAAAGACGTGGACGTTCGTGATGCCGGCAAGGTTTGGGCAGTGGTGAATAAAGTCCGTCCAGAATGCATTGTGCTGGCCGCGGCCTACACGGATGTGGACGGCTGTGAGAGTCATTCTGATCTGGCGTTCGCGGTGAATCGCGACGGGCCGGTGCAGGTCGCCGAGGCTGCCAAACGGATCCGCGCGAGGCTGCTGTTTCTTAGTTCCGACTACGTGTTCGACGGCAAGAATACTTCGCCCTACGAAACCGGGGATGCGCGGAATCCGCAGAGCGTGTACGGACGATCGAAGGCGGAGGCCGAGCTCCGGTTGCTGGAAGTGCTGCCGGAGTGTTGCATCGCGCGGACTTCGTGGTTGTTTGGGACGGGCGGAAAATGTTTTCCAGACACGATTCTGAAACTGGCAGCAAGCCGGCCGGCGCTGGACGTGGTTGATGATCAGCGCGGGTGCCCGACGTATTCCGTGGACTTGTCGAGGGCGATCATCGGGTTATGCCGCAACCAGGCCAGCGGAATTGTGCACGTGACCAACGCCGGAAATTGTTCGTGGTTCGAATTTGCGCGCGAGATCGTGAAAGGCGCTGGGCTCGTCACCGAGGTGCGTCCGGTCAGCAGCCAGCAAATGGCGCGTCCGGCGCCGCGTCCGGCCTACTCCGTGTTGTCATCCAAGAGCCTGCAGCGGTATGGAATCGCCATGCCCACATGGCAGGATGCGCTTCAGCGATACTTGCAGGAACGAAAACCCTGAGCGTGGTTAGTTTGAGCGTTGTTAATTCTGGATCAAGCCTGGTGACCGACACGACGTTTCAGACCGGCGAAGAATTTGCGGCTGCCATGGATGCGCGCGATCCCCTAGCGCATTTTCGCACGCGCTTTTGCATTCCAAAGTCCAAGAGCGGCGACGACTGCATTTATTTATGCGGGCACTCGCTCGGGCTGCAACCGAAGACGGCGAGTTCCTATCTCGACGCAGAACTTCGAAACTGGGCGGAACTCGGCGTGGAAGGGCACTTTCACGGGAAGACGCCTTGGATAAAGTTTCACCGGCTACTCGCTTCGCAGACTGCTGCGCTGGTCGGGGCGGAGCCGGCGGAGGTCGTGGTGATGAACTCGCTCACCGTGAACCTGCACCTGATGATGGCGTCGTTCTATCGTCCGACGAAAGAGAGACACAAGGTTCTGGTCGAAAGCGGAGCTTTTCCGTCCGATCAGTATGCGGTGAGCTCGCAAATTCGCTTTCACGGTTTTGAGCCGGCGTCGTCGCTGCTCGAACTCGCGCCTCGCGCCGGCGAGTCTTCGGTGCGCGACGAAGACGTCGAGACGCTGATCGACCGCGAAGGCGATTCGATTGCGCTGATCCTGCTGGGTGGAGTGAACTACGCCACCGGACAAGTCTTCGACATGGAAGGAATCACGAAGGCGGGGCGGCGCAAGGGATGCGTCGTGGGATTTGATCTGGCGCATGCCGCCGGAAATGTGCCGCTGCGGCTTCACGACTGGGGCCCGGATTTCGGGTTGTGGTGCAGTTACAAATATCTGAACGGCGGTCCGGGATGTGTTGCCGGATGTTTTGTGCACCAGCGCCATGCGCACGCATGGGGACTGCCGCGCCTGGCTGGCTGGTGGGGGCATGACGAAGAGACCCGGTTCCAGATGGGACCGGACTTTCACCCGATGGCGGGAGCGGAGGGCTGGCAATTGAGCAATCCTCCGATTCTGGCGTTGGCGGCCCTGCGCGCTTCGATGGAGATTTTTTCCGAGGCTGGCCTGGAACGCCTGCGCTCGAAAAGCTTGTCCTTGACGAGATACATGGAATTTCTGCTCGACCAGCACTCCTCTCCAAAGTATTCCATCGTCACGCCGCGTGAGGCGGAGCGAAGAGGTGCGCAGCTCTCCATCCGGTTGCGAGGCGCTGGCCGCGAGCTGTGCGACCAATTGGCGGAGCAGAGAGTGATAGGCGACTGGCGCGAGCCGGACATTTTCCGGGTCGCTCCGGTGCCTCTATACAATTCATATCAGGACGTTTACCTTTTTGTGCAGCGCTTCTGGGCTGCACTTTAGTCTGCCCCATCCCCCACTTCAGTCTGCGCTTTCTTGGTTACTCCGGTAACACATGTGCGAGTTCCGGCGAACATACAATCACTAACGTGGGAAAATCTCCGCTCCAGCACGCCCGGAAGTGGACGGCGATCGTGTGCGCCATGGCGTGTGCGCATGTGTCGCTTTCGCTTCTGGCCCCGCGCGGATTTGCTCTCACTGCCGTCGGCGACATTCTGCAAAACATTCTCTTGCTCGGTGCCACCGTCGCATTCCTTGCCAACGTAAGAACAGCTGCCCCCAAGGCGCGGCTGTTTTGGGCGCTCATGGGCCTGGGGCTGGGCATGTGGCTGACCTCGCAAGTCATGTGGACTTATTTCGAAGTCTACTTGCGGCATGAGGCGCCGAATCCATTTGTTGGCGATGTAATTCTCTTTCTGCATATTGTTCCGATGATGGCTGCGGTGGCCATCCAGCCGCATGTGCAGCAGGATGATCGCTCGGTGCGAGCCGGAACGCTTGATTTTGCGCTACTGCTTACGTGGTGGCTGTTTTTGTATCTCTTCATCGTGATCCCGTGGCAGTATGTACACCTCGCCGAGGCGACATATGGCCGGAGCTTCGATCTGCTTTATGTGAGCGAAGAACTGGTGTTGGCGGGCGGGTTGGTGCTGGTGTGGCGACGGAGCCGGGGAACGTGGCGCAGAATCTACTTCCATCTTTTTGCCGCAACCTTGCTCTATTGCGTCGCGTCGCTCATGGCCAGCGAGGCCATCGACTTGCATCTTTATTACACGGGTAGCCTGTTCGACGTTCCGCTGGTGGCGGGAATGGCGTGGTTTATCCGCATCGGGTTTTTCCCGCGCGAAGCCGCGGAGCAGGATCCTCTCGAAGAAGCTCCCACTCGCAGCTACGGAATCTGGAAAGCGCGTCTGGCCATGGTGGCCGTGTTCGTTACGCCGCTGATGATGGCGTGGGCGCAGTTCGGGGGCCATGCGCCGCAGAATGTCCGCACCTACCGGCTGCTGTTGACCGTCGCCGTCATGATCGTGATGGGCGCGCTGGTATTTCTGAAGCAACATTTACTGGATCAGGAATTGCTGAGCCTGCTGCGCTTGTCGCGGCACAACCTGGATGAGATGTGCAGGCTGAAGGACGAACTGGAAAACAAGGAACATTCGCTGCGCTGGCACAGTCTGGAATTGCAGCGGAAGAATCTGGAACTGCAGGAGATTTCTTTCACCGATGTGCTGACGGGAGTGTGGAACCGCCGCTATCTCGAAGAGATCCTCACGGCCGAGGCCGGGCAGGTGCTGCGAAATTACGAGCGCGCGCGAGGATCGGACATCCGCAAGCTGGACCATCGCGACCTGGTGTTCATCATGGTCGACGTGGATTTCTTCAAGGAAGTCAACGATCGGCACGGGCATCCCAAGGGAGACCGGCTGCTGCAGCTGGTGGCGCAACGGCTCTCCGCGGTAGTGCGCAAGTCCGACGTACTGGTGAGGTGGGGCGGAGAAGAATTCCTGATCATGAGCCGGTCGACCGATCCGTCGGGAACGCCTGCATTCTGCAGCCGCGTTCTGCAAGTCATGGCGTCGGAGCCGTTTGATCTGGGACACGGAATTTTCGTGAGGAAAACGTGCTCGGTGGGCTGGGCGGCGTACCCCTGGAGCCGCAACGGTTTTGAGGCGATTTGTGCAGAGGAGTCGATTGCGCTGGCGGATGCGGCTCTGTATCGGGCCAAGGCTCTGGGTAGAAATGTGGGAGTCGGCATCGTGGCGACGGATTTCGCAAACCAGAATCCTGAAGAGATCGACCTGTCGTCGGTGTGCCAAGGGAATCCTCCGCTGGCACGAACCATACGAACCGAGTGTCCGGGCCCGGAGGCGGCCGTAGTAGAGAATCTTGAAGCCGCGGAACCGGTCGACAATTCCAGCGTATAGCCCTTCTGTGCGCAGTAGCCCCACTCGGCATGCACGCCTTCCGAGCGCCGGTGCTTGACCTGTGCGAGCGCGTTGACTACATTGAGTTGCCGGCCTCACGGCCGCCGAGGCACACCCACACATGAATGCTAGAACTCCTTCGCGCAAGACGGGCCTTCGTCAGAAGGCGCAACTCATGTCCGCATCTGAAATTGAACGTACGCTGGTGCGATTGGCGTATGAAATCGTGGAAAAAAACGGGGGCGTCGACGGCCTGGGATTGGTCGGCATTCGCCGACGTGGAGTTCCGATCGCGGAGCGACTGGGCAAGATCATCACGCGCATCGAAAACGCCAAAGTGCCGGTGGGGACTTTGGACATCACGTTCTATCGCGACGATCTCTCGACGCTCGGGCCCAAGCCGGTGGTGCAGGAGAAAGAGATTGGATTCGAGATCGAGGATAAGAACATCGTGCTCGTCGACGACGTACTTTATACCGGGCGCACCACGCGGGCGGCGCTGGACGCGCTCTTTTCGCACGGCCGGCCGCGCCGGGTGCAACTGTGCGTGCTGATCGACCGCGGGCACCGGGAAATTCCCGTCGAGGCGACTTTCGTCGGCCGCAACGTGCAGACCACGGATAACGAAGTGATCGAGGTCAAACTGACCGAGATTGATGATGCGGAAAAAGTTCTGCTGATGGAGAAATAGAGCCGCAAGCGAATCTTCGTGGCGATAGATTAAATAAATAAAGGACGATGGGCTGACCCACCGTCCTTCTAAGTTTGCAATGCGATTCTTAGCCCGCTTCATGGAGCCCCGGACGCCCTCGTCCGGGGTGCAGCGCCCCGGTCCCTTGATTGAGTCCGTGCCTGCCTGGGCGGACGAAGGCGTCCGCCCCTCCGCCGATTCGCTAAGCGATCCGCGTGCACACCGCCTTAGTTTGGGTGTAGTTGCTGAGCACTTCGTGGCCCATCTCACGGCCCCAGCCCGACTGCTTGTAGCCTCCGAAGGGCAGGGCCGCATCGAAGATGTTGTAGCAGTTGATCCAGACGGTTCCGGCGCGAAGCTGTTCCGCCATGCGATGCGCCTTGCCGATGTCGCGCGTCCACACCGCGGCAGCCAGGCCGTACTCGCTGTCGTTGGCGCGTGGGATGATTTCTTCAGGATCGGTGAATGGCATTGCCACCACGACCGGTCCGAAGATTTCTTCCTGCACGACTTTCATGTTTTCTCGCGTGTTCACCAGCACCGTGGGCTCGACGAAATATCCGGCGTCGCCGGCCTTGTGCCCGCCGGCGATGGCCTTCGCGCCTTCGGAGAATCCAGCGTCCAGGTATCCGCAAACGCGATTCAGTTGCTCTTCTGACACCAGAGGGCCCATCTGGGATGCGGGATCGAGACCCGAGCCGACTTTGATTTGTCTGGCGTGCTCTGCGACGCCTTCGACCACCTGATCAAAGATGGGCTTCTCGACGTACAATCGTGAACCCGCGCAGCAGCACTGGCCGTGGTTGAAGAAAATGGCGCTGGCGGAGCCGGGGATGGCGGTCTCAAGGTCGGCGTCTTTGAATACAACGTTTGGCGATTTTCCACCCAACTCCAGCGACACTTTCTTGAGGTTGCCGGCGGCAGCGTGGACGATCAACTTGCCGACTTCGGTCGATCCGGTGAAGGCGACCTTGTCGACGTCGGGATGCGCAGCCAGCGCGGCGCCCGCGGTTTCGCCGTAGCCGGGGACAATATTGACCACGCCCGCAGGGAAGCCGGCTTCCATGATCAACTCGCCCAGACGCAGCGCCGAAAGCGGAGTTTGCTCAGCTGGCTTCAACACCACCGTGCAGCCCGTGGCCAGAGCGGGACCTAGTTTCCACGCGGCCATCAACAGCGGAAAATTCCACGGAATGATTTGCCCGACAACTCCGACCGGCTCGCGCAGCGTGTACGCCAGATACTTTGCGCCGGGCGTGTACGGCACCGAGAGAGGAATCGTGGTGCCCTCGATCTTGGTGGCCCAGCCCGCCATGTAGCGGAACAGGTCGACCGCGAGCGGGACGTCGGCTGCTTTGGCGATGTTGAGCGGCTTGCCGTTGTCGAGGCTCTCGATGTAGCCGAACTCCTCTGTGTGTTGTTCGAGTAAGTCGGCGAGTTTCCAGATGAGGCGCCCGCGCTCGGACGCAGTCATCCTGCGCCAGGGGCCATTTTCAAAAGCATGGCGAGCGGCTTTTACCGCTTGATTGATGTCTTCGCGATCGCCTTCCGCGACCTGCGCGAGAACCTCGCCGGTAGCGGGATTGTACGTTGGAAAAGTCTTGCCCGACGCGGCATTCACCCAAGCGCCGTTGATCAGCATCTTTCGTGGTTTGTCGATGAACTCCGCGACTTGCGGATGAATCTGCGGGGAAACTGCGATGCCCATATGTCCTCCTTGGTCTCACTAACTTGGTCTGACGAACTTGGTCAAACAGATACGTGCAACCGAGAATGATGCCGGGCGATACAAAGCGATCGGAGTATGCTAGCGCTGGACCGGGACAAATGCAATGGCGGTCCCGTGTAAGCTACTCGCCGTACGGCACCCAGATGTTTTTCACCTGCGTGGCGTGTTGGAGGAACCAGCGACCCTCGGCCACATTCGGATTGAACCAATCAATGACCCGGCCCTCGTTGGTCCAGACCTGCTTCAGGTTGCCCGTGGACATCGCCTTCGCGGCCGCGACGGTGGCATCGTCTCCATAACACCAGATGGCGTCGACATCGTCGTGCTCGGCCAGCGTTTTCAGGAGTTGCGAAGCGTAGCCCGTCACAATGTTCACTGCGCCACCGGGCAAGTCGCTGGTGTCGAAAAGTTGGTAGAGGTCGCCGGCGATGAGTGGGTATTTCTCCGAAGGAACTGCAATCACCCTGTTGCCCACGGAGATCAGCGGCAGCACCAGCGACAGGAACCCCAGCAGCGGCGCTTCCGTGGGGCAGATCACGCCGACTGTACCAATCGCCTCATTCATCGCGATGGCGATATTGCGAAACGGCGGATTATGCACGGCGCCGTCGAACTTGTCGGCCCACGCCGCATAGGAAAAAATGCGCTCGATACCGAGTTCGACTTCCGTCGCAGCTTGCTTTTCGCCGACCACGGCGGCGAATCGATGGGCAATCTCGCTCTTGCGCTGGGCAAGATTCTCTGCGCAGTAATACAGGACCTGGGCACGATTGTGCGCCGTTGCTTTAGCCCAGGATTCGGCCTTGTGAGCCGCTTCCACGGCGTTACGAATATCCTTTCGATTGCCCAGCGGAGCTTCGCCTAACAGGCGGCCATCGGGCGAGCGCACTTCCATGCTGTAGCCGGAGTCAGGACGCGCCTGCTTGCCGCCGATGTAGAGCTTCACCGTCCGATCGATGGCCGGCATGCTGGTGTCAACAACGTTGTCCTCATCCGAAAGGGGTGTCCCATTTCTCGCGTCTTTTGCCAGAAAGCCTGCCTTGAGCTTGTCGAAGGGTGGGGATTTCACTTCGACTGTGGCGGAAGCCAACTTCGGAGCGTGCTTGAACCACGCTGGCTCCATGTATTCGAGCAATCCCTCTCGCCCACCTTCGCGGCCGTATCCGCTCTCGCGATATCCACCAAACCCGCAAGCCGCATCAAACATATTTGTGCAATTCACCCATACCACGCCGGCCTTGAGTTGCGCGGCCACGTGCAAGGCGACGTTGATGCTCTCGCTCCACACGCACGAGGCCAGGCCGTACACGGTGTTGTTGGCCAACTCAACCGCTTCCTTGGGAGTGCGGAAGGTCATGGCCGCCAGCACCGGACCAAAGATTTCCTGCTGCGCGACGATCGACGTAGGATGCACGTTGCTCAGAAGCGTCGGTGGATAATAGAAGCCGCGCGCCGGCAGCACATGCTGCGGTTGCCAGCAGGTGGCGCCGTCGGCGACGCCTTGCGCCACCATGTGCTCGATGCGATCCAATTGCACACGCGCGACGATGGCGCCGATGTCGATCGCCTTGTCCAGTGGCGGACCGATGCGCAGGCTGCTCATGCGGTCGCGAATCTTCGACAGCAATGTCTCTGCAATGCTTTCCTGCATCAGCAGTCGCGAGCCCGCGCAACACACTTGCCCCTGGTTGAACCAAATTCCATCGACCAGGCCTTCGACCGCACTGTCGAGGTCGGCATCTTCGAACACGATGAACGGAGACTTCCCGCCCAGTTCGAGAGAAAGACGTTTGTGACTTGCGGCGGTAGCGCTTCGGATTGCGCGTCCGACCTCCGTCGACCCAGTGAACGCAATCTTGTCGAAGTCGGGATGCTTCACCAAAGCTTCACCAGTTGAGCCGTCCCCAGTCACGATGTTGACCACGCCTGCGGGTAATCCTGCTTCCTGACAAAGTTCCGCGAAGACCAGCGCGGTGAGAGGAGTGAATTCGGCGGGCTTCAGAACCACCGTGTTTCCGGTTGCCAGCGCTGGCGCGATTTTCCACGCCAACATCAGGAGCGGAAAATTCCACGGGATGATTTGACCGACGACGCCGCACGGTTCGTACTCAGGGAACTCCTGTTCCAGCAATTGTGCCCAGCCGGCGTGGTGATAGAAATGGCGCGCCACGAGCGGGATGTCGATGTCGCGGCTCTCGCGAATGGGCTTGCCGTTGTCCATGGTTTCAAGCACCGCGAGCAGCCGCGAATGTTTTTGCACCAGTCGCGCGAGGGCGTAGAGATAACGCGCCCGGACATGGGGAGTGAGCCCGCGCCATTTTGGAGAGGCGGCGCGCGCCGCACGAACTGCGGCATCAACGTCAGCCGCGCCGCCTTGCGCGACGACAGCCAATTTCTCACCGTTCGAAGGATCGAGTGTGTCGAAATACTCTCCGGACACGGGCGACCGCCATGCTCCGCCGATGAAGAGTTCGAAGCGCCGGCCGTGGCGCTCCAGCCAGGCTACCGCTTCTTTGGGATCTTCGGGAGCGGGTCCGTACTCCATGGTGGCAAATTTTTCGGCAATGCTCATTGGCCTCGGCTCGCTTTGTATCGTTGAATGAAAGCTCTTACGCCACGATTCATCGCACTACGCAATCGGATGACGATATTCAGCCGAGTAGCGTCCGGTCGCATAATGCTCCAGCTGTCGTTCGATGTCTCCCAGTAAGCCACTCGCTCCGAAGCGGAACAGTTCTGCCCGCGTCCAAGACAGACCGAGTTCCTCTTTCATCATGGCCAGCCAGTCGATAGATTGCTTGGCCGTGCGAATTCCGCCCGCAGGTTTGAAGCCCACGGCCATCCCGGTTTGCTGCGCATATTCGCGGATGGCGCGAACCATCACAAGGCTCACAGGAAGCGTGGCGTTCGTTGGTTCTTTACCCGTCGAAGTTTTGATGAAGTCTGCTCCGGCCATCATAGCGACCACGCTGGCACGCCTCACGTTGCGCAACGTCAGCAGGTCGCCAGTGCCGAGGATAACTTTCATGTGAGCCGCGCCACAGGCGCGCTTGAAGGCCGCGACTTCGTCGTAGAGGGCCTGCCAGCGTCCGCCGAAAACATGAGCGCGTGTGATGACGATGTCGATCTCATTCGCTCCCGCTTCAGCCGACCGGCGAACTTCCGACACGCGCTCGGCAAACGGCGACAAGCCGGCGGGGAATCCGGTGGAGACGGCGGCCACCGGAACACCGCTTCCCTCCAACGCATGCAGCGCGGTCTCGATGAACGTGTGGTACACGCAGACCGCGCCCACCTTGATGCCGAGTTCTTCGATTCCAAGTTTCTGTACGAGTTCCTGCTGAATCGGCTGTCGTGCCTTCGCGCAGAGTCGCAGCACGCGTTCGTCGGTGTCATCGCCAGACAGGGTGGTCAGGTCCATGCACGAGATCGCCCGCAAAAGCCATGCCGCCTGCCATTCTTTCTTTACGGTTCGCCGCGCCACTTGTGTCTGGGCTCGCCGTTCAACAGCGCTCGTGTTCACCCGAACTTCCTGCACCCAATTCAGATCGAGGGGAATCCCGGAGTTCGCGAGGAGCGGCCGCCCGGCGAGGGTGGCGATCGGGTCGGAACCTTCGCGGTCTAGCTCCCTAGGCGAGATCTCGCCCGCCGATTTGCGCGCGATGTTGGGATAGTCGTGATCGACCGACATTGCCGCCTTGCCTTCCGGTACTTTTGATGCGTCCGGCTGCCCGTGAGATGCGGACACAGCCCCCTGGCTTGAGTTGCAATTGTACGGCAGGAAATCTGACAAGGCGAACTGGATTCTCCGAATGACTCTTCAGGTTGTGGCAAGAAAAAATCCAGAATTCCAACCAAGGGTTTACAATGGCGCACGATTCGATGGCTTGAGCAGACGCATTTTGCCTGCACTGCGCGATACTTCCATATGCCCAAGAAGAAAGTCTCCGCCAAAATGCGGAAGAAGCTGGAGCGAGCCGCCATCAAAGTGATGAAGAATGCGCATGCTCCGTACTCAAACTTCCATGTGGGAGCGGCGATCCTGCTGACGAACGGCAAGATTTTTTCAGGATGCAATGTGGAGAACGCTTCCTACGGAATGACCAATTGTGCAGAGCGAACTGCAATTTGTTCCGCGGTCGCGCAGTTGGGCTCGAAGATCGAAATTCAGGCCGTAGCCGTGGCCAACGACCATGGGGTCCCGTGTTCGCCCTGTGGAGCGTGCCGCCAAGTGATTTATGAATTCGGCCCCGAGGCGACTATTTTCTTCCGCGGCGCCACCGGCCCCAAGCAGGCGCACATTACCGAACTTCTTCCGGAAGGATTCCGTTTTACAGTGAGCCAACAGTGAGCCAACGGATTGTGCCGCCGACCTTCCGCGCTATTGATGTAATCCGCAAAAAGCGCAACGGGGTTGAGCTCTCGCAGGCGGAGATCGAAGGCCTGGTGAACGCCTACACCGAAGGCAGTATTCCCGACTATCAAGTTTCGGCGTGGCTCATGGCCGTTGTGTTGAAAGGAATGACGCGGGCGGAGACGGCAGCCCTTACCGACGCGATGCTGCATTCCGGCGATGTGCTGGATCTTTCTTCTTTGGCGCGCAGAAAAGTCGACAAGCACTCGACGGGCGGCGTTGGCGACAAAACTTCTCTGGTTCTCGCGCCCCTGGCTGCCGCGGCCGGCGTGGCGGTTCCGATGATTAGCGGGCGCGGCCTCGGCCACACCGGCGGAACGCTCGACAAACTGGAGGCGATTCCCGGCTTCAATGTGAATCTGCCAGTCGCAGAGTTTCGCCGCGTGCTCGAAGTCTGCGGCTGCGCGATGATTGGGCAGACAGCGGAGATTGCGCCCGCCGATCGCAAGCTTTACGCGTTGCGCGATGTCACCGGCACGGTGGAGAGTCCGTATTTGATTTGTGCGTCGATCATGAGCAAGAAACTGGCGGAAGGCGTCGACGCGCTGGTGCTCGACGTGAAAACTGGTTCCGGCGCCTTCATGAAAAGCGAGAAAGACGCCGCCTTTCTCGCCGAACTCATGGTCGAGACCGGGGAGCGGATGGGCAAACAGGTTGTCGCGCTCATCACCGATATGGATCAGCCGTTGGGCAACATGATTGGCAACGCGCTGGAAGTGGTCGAGGTCGTAGAGGTTCTGCGCGGCGCCGGGCCCGAAGACCTGCGGGAACTCTGCCTCGAACTTGCCGGATGGATGCTGCATCTCGGCGGTGTTTCCAAAACGGTTGCCGAAGGGAAGCAGGAGAG
Organism: Candidatus Sulfotelmatobacter sp.; assembly: GCA_052148475.1. Taxonomy (GTDB): domain Bacteria; phylum Acidobacteriota; class Terriglobia; order Terriglobales; family Acidobacteriaceae; genus Sulfotelmatobacter. The sequence goes on from JBKQID010000026.1 coordinate 42,754, forward strand.
CGCGAAATTGATTTCGTCGGGCAAGGCGTTGGAAAGGTTCCGGCAGATGGTGGCGCTGCAGGGTGGAGACGCGCGCGTCATCGACGACGTCAAACGTCTGCCTCAAGCGCAGCACGCCATGCAGGTTGTAAGCGCAAAGTCCGGATATCTCATGTCGATGCATTGCGAGCAGATTGGCACTGCGTGCGTGATTCTCGGCGGCGGGCGCGAGCGCAAGGAAGATGCTGTCGATCCCGCGGTCGGGATTGTGCTGCACAAGAAAGTTGGAGATCGAGTGGCCACCGGAGAAGCGATCGCGACGATCTATTACAACGCGGAAGCGCAAGCGGCGCGCGCCCGGCAACTCATCGAGGCGAGTTGCGATGTGGCGGAAGGTTCGCCTCCAACGAAGCGGCCGCTCATCCATAGAGTGATCGGAAAATCCGGGGAGAAGAACTGAATGGGACGCTATACAGGAATACTTGGCCTGCTGACGATGCTTGGACTCGCCTACATCTTCTCCACCAACCGCCGCGCGATTCGCCTCAAGACCGTGGTGTGGGGCCTTGGGCTGCAGGTCGTCATGGCGATTTTTGTCCTCCGGACGCAAAAGGGACAAGACCTCTTTTCCTGGCTGGGCGCGGGGGCCAAGCATCTCCTCGATTTTTCCTACTACGGTTCGGAATTTATCTTTGGCGATCTCGGCAAACAGTCTTCGTCGGTAGGCTTCATCTTTGCTTTTCAAGTGCTGCCTACAATCATCTTCATCGCCGCATTCTTTGCCGTGCTCTACCATCTTGGCGTCATGCAGTTGATCATCCGCGCGGGCGCCTGGGTCATGACCACGGTGATGGGCGCCAGCGGCGCAGAATCTCTGAATCTCGCCGCCAGCATCTTCATGGGCCAAACCGAAGCGCCTCTCACGATTCGGCCATTTCTTCCTGAGTTGACGCAGTCCGAACTCATGACGGTGATGACCAGCGGCATGGCGCACATCTCCGGAGGCATGATGGCCGGTTATATTCACGTGGGCGGAGCCGACCCGAAAAATCTCCTCACTGCCGTCATCATGACGGCTCCCGGCACATTGCTCATCGCGAAAATGCTGGTGCCCGAGACCGAACAGCCGCTGACGGCTGGCCGCGTGCAAATGCCAGCCATGGAGAAGGAATCGAACGTCCTCGGGGCAATCGCGCGCGGCACAATCGACGGCCTGCACCTGGCCCTGAACGTGGGTGCGATGCTGATCACGTTTATTGCATTGTTGGCGCTGGTGAACGCCATGATGGGCTGGGCTCACATCCACGTTTCGTGGTTTCCCTACAGTTTGCAGCAGGTCTTTGGCTGGGTGTTTGCGCCGATAGCATGGCTGATCGGTGTTCCATGGCGCGATGCCGCTTCCATCGGGAATTTGCTCGGCACGCGCATGGTCATCAACGAATTTGTCGCCTTTTCGCAACTCGGGCCCATGAAGGGGACGCTCGATCCGCGCTCGTTCACCATTGCCACGTTCGCGCTGTGCGGCTTCGCCAATCTCAGCTCAATCGGAATTCAGATCGGCGGCATTGGCGCGCTAGCGCCGAACAGAAGAGGCGATCTTGCCCGGCTCGGTGTTCGCGCCATGCTGGCAGGGACGATGGCCAACCTCATGTCCGCGTCCATCGCAGGGATGCTTTTGTAGTCTGTGGAGGGGCGGACGCCCTCGTCCGCCCAGGTATCGTCATGACTCTGACGGATGCATTTGTGGTGGTGCTCCCAGCCCGGACGAGGGCGTCCGGGGCTCCATATTTCAAAAGGAACTCCGTGAAAAAAATCCTGTTCGCAGTGCTCGCTGTCTCCTTGCTTGTTGCTGGAGGCTTCACCCAAACTCGCGTGATCATTGACACCGACCCTGGTGTCGATGACGCGATGGCGATTCTGCTCGCCCTGAACTCGCCGGAACTGAAAGTAGAAGCGCTGACCGTGGTGCCCGGCAACGTCGACGGGCGCCAGGGGCTGGAGAACGCACTCAAGTTGGCGTCGCTCGCCGGCCGATGCGATTTGCCTGTGGCTGGAGGAGCGCAGCATCCGCTCAACCAAAAGTTGATCACGGCGCAGTTCTGGCACGGCAAGAATGGTTTGGCCGGAGTTGAACTGCCCGCATCGAAGTGCAAAGCCGATTCACGTTTCGGCCCTGATCTGATCATCGAACTGATCCACAAATATCCGCATGAAGTCACGCTGATTCCGGTTGGTCCACTCACGAACATTGCGCTGGCTGTCTCGAAAGACCCGTCGATCGTGCCGCTGGCGAAAGACATTGTGATCATGGGCGGCTCGATCACGGGCGGAAATGTGAACGGTGCCGCGGAAGCGAATATTTACGGCGACCCAGAGGCCGCGGCCATCGTTTTCAATGCGGGCTGGATGGTGACAATGGTCGGCTCCGACGTTGGAGAACGTACCATCATCACGCGCAAATATCTGGCGGATCTGCAATCTTTACACGGACCGGAGAGCGACTTCATCGCGAAGCTGGCGGACTTCTACCTGACCCGCTCGGAGAAGAGCGGATATCAAGGGGCTGCGATGTATGATCCGTTGGCGGTGGGCGTCGTGATCGATCCCACGCTTGTCACGCTCAAAGACATGCACGTGGATGTGGAAACCAAAGGCGAGTTTACCCGCGGAGAGACCGTCGCCAATCGCATGGGATCGAACGAGAACAATGTGCTCCACGGCGATCACTACGAGATCGAAGGCGTGATCGACCTGAAGCCCAACGCGCGCGTCTGCCTGGCCTCCGATGCAGACCGCTTCTTGCAATTGTTCATCGGCCGCATCAAAGGCAAATAGACTGACCTCTGTCGATCAGCCGTTCGCGTGCGCCACCAGCAGAATTGCCAGCCCATAGAACACGAACATCAGGGCAAGATAAATTTTTGTGGTCCTTCCCGAGCCGTCAAATTCTTTCCACACCAGTACACCCCACAGCGCCGCGACCATGGGCGATGATTGACCGATCGCGTAAGAGATGGCCTGCCCTGTCAGCTTGCCCGCCGTCAGGTTCAGCACCGTCCCCAACCCCCAGATGCAACCGCCGATCAGGCCGAGCAAATGTCCGGAAGGAGGGCCGCTGAAAAATCCACGGAAACTTACGGGATCGCCTACCAGCGGCTTCTTCATGAAATAGACATTCCACACAAAGCAGGAGAGCAGCGCGCCCAGCGTGAGAAACGTAGTCGCACTGTAGGGCGTGAGTGAGTGCCCGCGAGTCATCGCGTAGGTCATAAACGGGCTCCACAGTCCCATCAGTGTTCCCGAAACCACGCACAGAATAATGCTTTTGCGGGAAGCCCCTCCCTTGGATCGGGCGAGGCTACCATAGGCTTTGCCATCGAGAACCACGGCAATCAGCGCGCAGGCAACGCCCGCGGCCAAGAGCAGTCCGCTGCCTTTCGGCTGCAAGATGAAGTTCAACACCACGCCGACCACGAGCGCGATGCCGATGGATACCGGAAATGCGACCGCCAAGCCAGCCAGGTCGACGGCTGCCACGAGCAGCAGGTTCGCCAGATTAAAAATGGCTCCGCCGATCAGAGCGGAGACAAGGTTGGAAGAGTCTGCGGCCTGAAGGTTATTCATGAAACTCGAGGAGTCGTGGCCGCTGCTCCCCATCGTCAACGCGAGAATCAGAGAACTCAGAAAAATGCCGATCGCGTAGTCCCAATAAAAAAGTTCAAACCGATAATTCTTGACGCCCTTGTAAGTGATGGCCCAGGATCCCCAGCAGATGGCGCTGGCGATCATCATCAACAGCGCAATCGTGAGATTCGGCGGTGTGAACATCGTGTTGTCCCCTTTTGAAAATATTGCTGCACCGATCGGAAAAGCTTAGCCGTTCATTTGTGCATAAGTTGCGCGCCGCAGAAATTCTCCCTGTCCCGCGCGTCCTAGAAACTTGTCGCCCTCCACAACAACTCTTCCCCGCGACAAAACAGTGTCGGGCATGCCCGTGACCTGGATACCTTCGAACATGGAGTAATCCACGCGCATGTGATGGGTCGCGGCGCTGATAGTGTGTTTGCGGCGAGGATCGAAAATCACCAGGTCGGCATCGCTGCCGATGGCGATGGTTCCTTTGCGGGGATAGAGTCCGAAGAGTTTGGCCGGAGTGGTTGATACCAGTTCCACAAAACGGTTCGCATTAAACCGGCCGCTGGCCACGCCGCCCGAGTAGATCAGGCTCATGCGGTGCTCCACGCCCGGACCTCCGTTCGGAATTTTCGTGAAATCGTCGCGGCCCATTTCCTTTTGTTCCTTGAAACAAAACGGGCAATGATCGGTGGAGACAACTTGCAAATGATCCTGCTTCAGGCCGTTCCAGAGTTTTTCCTGGTGCCACTTTTCGCGCAGCGGAGGAGTGAAAACATACTTCGCTCCTTCGAAACCGGGAGCATCCATGTTTTCGAGAGACAAGTACAGGTACTGTGGACAGGTTTCGGCGTAGACGGGCAGTCCGCGATCGCGGGCCTCGCGAATTTTCTCGAGCGCATCATTGCAGCTTAGGTGGACGATGTAGATGGGCGCGCCCGCCATTTCGGCCAGCGCAATGGCGCGTCCGACGGCCTCAGCCTCCGCGGTTGTGGGACGCGTCAGCGCGTGATACTTCGGCGCCCGTTTCCCCTCGGCCAAGGCCTGCTGCACGATGACGTCGATCGCGCTACCGTTTTCCGCGTGCATGCAAACCATTCCGCCATTCTTCGACGTGGACTGCAGAGCCTTGAAGATGCTGCCATCGTCAAGCATGAAAACGCCGGGATATGCCATGAACAACTTGAAGCTGGTAACGCCTTCGTGCACCAGATCGTTCATTTCCGAAAGTTGACCACCAGAAACGTCGGTCACAATACAGTGAAACGCATAATCGCACACGGCTTTGCTTGCAGCCTTGCTCATCCACGTGTCGAAAGCCTGGCGCAAGGGCTGGCCTTTGTATTGAATTGCGAAGTCGATCAGAGTGGTCGTGCCTCCGAACGCGGCCGCCCGCGTGCCGGTCTCGAAGTCGTCCGCGCTCGTCGTGCCTCCGAACGGCATGTCGAGATGAGTGTGAACATCGATGCCGCCGGGCAGGACGAGTTTGCCCGACGCATCCAGAATCCGGCCAGCGTTCTGCGCCGGTAGATCGGCTCCAATGGCGATGATCTTCCCGTTCACGATGGCGACGTCCGCTGTGCACGTGTCCGTTGCCGTCACCACTGAGCCGTTTCTGATGATTGTGTCGAAACCCATAAAATCCTCCGTCGGTCGGCGCCGCGAGGTTGGCCGAGTTGAGAAAAGAATTCTATGCTACACTGCCGCCCTTTAGTTATTCACATCTGCTGTTCGCTATCAGTTCCGCATAGTTTCTCGAAAGAAGGGACCAGCCATGCATTTCGGCATCGCACTGAAACCTGACATTTCGATCGAACGCATCGTGGGCCTGACGCGGCAAGCGGAGGCTGCTGGATTTGAATACGGCTGGATTTTCGATTCCCACGTTTTGTGGAAGGAACCATATCCCCTGCTCACGCTGATGGCGACGAACACCAAGCGCATGCGGCTGGGTACGTGCGTCACCAATCCCGCGACCCGCGACCTGACCGTGACTGCCAGTTTGTTCGCAACCCTCAATCTGATTTCTGGCGGCCGTATGGAACTCGGCATCGGCCGCGGCGACAGTTCGCGGCGCGTGATGGGCAAAAAGCCCGTCAGTTGGTCGCAATTAGAAGCGGCCGTTGCGGAGTTTCGCGACCTCACTTCCGGCAAGGAAGTGCAACATGATGGTCAACCCACGCGCCTTAGCTGGGCGAAGGATTCTCCGAGAGTCTGGATCGCCGGATATGGGCCCAAGGTGCTGCACATGGCCGGGCGAGTGGCCGACGGAATTATTCTGCAGTTTGCCGATCCGGCGCTGATTGCATGGTGTATGGGCTTCGTGAGAGAAGGTGCGCGCGCCGCCGGACGCAATCCAAAACACATCGAGGTGATGGCGGCCGCGCCGGTGTGGGTGTCGAATGATCTGAGCGTTGCTCGCGAGCGCGTACGCTGGTTCCCGGCCCTGGTCTCGAACCATGTGATGGATCTGATCCGGCAATACAAACCCGAAGACCTGCCGCCCGAGCTGACTTCGTTTGTGCAGGACCGCGGCCACTATGATTATCAGCACCATTGCGAAGTCGGCAGCGATAACGCAGACTTCGTTTCCGACGAAGTCATCGACCGGTTCTGCCTGGTTGGCCCAGCCGAAGCCCACCGCGAGAAACTTCGCGCCCTTGCTGCCGTCGGCGTGACTCAGTTCAATATTTACCTGATGTGCGGGGATGAAGAGCAGACGCTCGACATTTACCAGCGCGATGTGCTGCCCGAGTTTCTAAAGGCTCGCGAGTTTTAGCGACGTTACGCGGCTTCCTGCGGGGTAATCGCAGGCTGGCCCTGAAGCTTCATCAGCGCGTAATAAGCAACGAAGGAAACCGTGAAGCCGACAAACCACGAGTAGTCATAAAGAACGCGCACCGACGGAATCGCGAGCCCAGCCAGTGCGGTGCCCGCTCCCACCGCCAGCGCGATGATCGCGCACCAGTTGAATCCTCGCGAATATTCATAGAGCCCGCCCCGAAGATACAGATCGTCGACCTGCAACACTCGCCGCCGGAGGACGAAGTAGTCGCAGATCATGATTCCTGCCACGGGTCCCAGAAAAGCCGCGTAGCCGCCAAGCCATCCCATGATGAAGGTGCTGTAACTGGAGAGCAGTTTCCACGGCATCAGCGCGATGCCCATAAAGCAGGTGATGATGCCGCCCGTGCGAAAGCTGATTCCACGCGGCCACAGATTGGAAAAGTCATTGGCCGGCGAAACAACGTTGGCGCCGATGTTGACGTTGAGTGTGGCCAGCACAATTGCAACCAGCGAGATCACCACCGCCGCTGGTGAGTGAAAGCGGCTGAGCAGTTGAACGGGATTCCATATGGCAGTTCCGTAGACGACTAGGGTGGCGGACGTCACTACGATTCCGACAAAGGCGTAAAGCGTCATCGTCGTTGGCAAAGCCAAGGCCTGCCCAATCATCTGCTCTCGCTGGTTGCGCGCGAATCGCGTGAAGTCCGGAATGTTCAACGAAACTGTGGCCCAGAAGCCAACCGTGCCATTCAATGCGGGGATCAGAAATTTCAGGAAGTCAGGAAAACTGGTAAAGCGCGACGGCACCGATAGCATCGGCCCGAAGCCGCCAGCCGCGTGGTAGGCCCACCCCAACAAAAGCAATCCCACGCCGAGCAAAATCGGCGCGCTGATGCCTTGCAGAATGCGAATGTATTCGATTCCCTTGAGCACAACCGCGAGGTTGATGAGCCAGAAAAGAAAGAAGCAGATGCCGGGGCCGTAGGGAAAGTTTTTCCAACTGGGAGCCAGCGTCGCCAGCAGGGTGCTGATGGCTTCGCCGCCGATCCAGGCCTGAATGCCGAACCACCCGCACGCGACCAGCGCGCGCAGCACTGCGGCGACGTTTGCGCCCAGCACTCCGAACGAGGCCCGAGCCAGAACCGGAAACGGAATTCCGTACTTTGCGCCGGGATGCGAGTTGAGCAACATCGGCGCCAGCACGATTACATTGCCCAGAAAAATCGTCACGATTGCCTGCTTCCAGTTCATTCCTCCTTGAATCAAACTGGCGGCCAGCATGTAGGTGAGGATGTTCACCGACATCGAAATCCACAGAGCCGCGAAGTTATACGTTCCCCAATGGCGGCGCTCGGCGGTGGCAGGCGCAAGATCCTCGTTGTACAGAGGGCTCGACTCGATGCGGGAAAGACGTTCGGGGGTGCGGTCAGTCATAAAATTGAGTAATTGAGTAATTGAGAAATTTAGTAATTGAGTAATTGCTTCCGCAGTGAGGGCGTATCGTCTTTCCAATTTCCCAATTACGAAAACTCCAAATTACTCAATACCTCCGCTCTGCGTCGTAATTGGGCCGTAGCTTTCTGGACGGCGGTCGCGGAAGAACTGCCACACTTTTCTTACCTCTTCAATCATGTCGAGATCCAGATCCGCGACCACGACTTCATCTTTGTCTCGGCTGGCCTGGGCGATGATCTTGCCGCGCGGATTGCAGAAGTAACTCTTACCGTAGAATTCGCCGATGCTCCACGGTTTCTCGGTCCCCACGCGATTAATGGCGCCTACAAAATAGCCATTCGCCACGGCGTGAGCGGGCTGTTCGAGTTCCCACAAATACTCCGAGAGTCCAGCCACGGTGGCGGAAGGATTGAAAACGATCTCCGCTCCGTTTAGTCCGAGAATGCGCGCACCCTCGGGAAAATGACGGTCATAACAGATGTAGACGCCGACGCGAGCATACTTGGTTTCGAACACGGGATAACCGAGATCGCCGGGAGTGAAGTAAAACTTTTCCCAGAATCCGGGGTGACAGTGCGGGATGTGATGCTTGCGGTACTTGCCGAGATAGCGACCGTCGGCGTCAATGACGGCTGCGGTATTGAAGTACACGCCCGGCATCTGCTCTTCGTAAACCGGAACCACGATCACCATGCGGTGCTTCGCCGCGACTTTCTGCATGAGGCGCGTGGTCGGGCCGTCGGGCACGCGCTCGGTCAGTTCATACCAGCGCGTGTTTTGCTCAGCACAAAAATACGGACCGTAGAAAAGTTCCTGCAGGCAGAGGATTTGCGTCTTCTTGCGCGCTGCCTGCTCGATCAGCTTCAGGTGCTTGTCGATCATCGCCTTCCTGATCTGCGCGAGCGGGCGTTCGGTGGAGAGCGCGTTGCTGGCTTGAATCAAGGCACAGCGGACATTGCGGGCCATGGCATCCTCCCAGTCGTGACAATCCAAACTTACCGATCCAAACTTACCGATGCGAAACGGAATGATCGAGGATCGAAACTATAGCAGAAAGAACGGTCCCGCCATTACAACCATCGCGACATCGCCGTTGACACATTCTGGGTGCGCTGAATAGACTCGGCCTTCCTCAACGTTTTTCGGAGACAGCGACAGCGTTTATGGCAAAGCGCCCGAGAATTGCGGTAGTTGGCAGCGCCAACATTGACCTCACGACGTTCACAAATCAATTTCCCAAGCCCGGCGAAACCATCTTTGGACAGAAATTCGACCTGGGCTTCGGCGGCAAGGGCGCGAATCAGGCGGTGGCCGCGCGCCTCTGTGGCGCCGAAGTTTTTATGGTCGCTCGAGTCGGCAGCGACCTTTTCGGCCCCGCTACCATCGAAAATTTTCGCAGGCAGGGCATCGATCCCACTCATGTGAAGCAAGTCGAGGGACTCTCCAGCGGAGTCGCGCCCATCTTCGTCGAGCCCAACGGCCAGAACCGCATTCTGGTGGTGAAGGGAGCGAACGACGCACTCAAGCCCGCCGACGTCGACGCTGCCGCCGAGGTGCTGAAATCCGCCGACTGCATCGTGCTGCAATTCGAGATTCCGCTGCCGACGGTTTATTACACGATCCAGTTTGCGCGCGCCTACGGGATCCGCTGCATCCTCAATCCCGCGCCCGCGCAGCCTGTCGATCTGAGTGCGCTGAAGGATCTCGACTATTTTGTTCCCAACGAGAGTGAAGCCGAGGCGATCACCGGCCGCCCGGTGAAAAATGTCGAAGACGCGAAGAAATGTGCCGAGCAACTGGTTGACGGTGGCATTCGACGGGTGATTATCACGCTAGGGGCGAACGGATCTCTTCTCGCCGATCGTGACGGCAGCATGCACGTGCCACCATTTCCCGTCCACAGCGTCGACAGCACCGGTGCGGGCGATGCCTTCATTGGCAGCTTCGCCGTGTTCCTTGCCGAGGGAGTGCCCGAAAAGGAAGCGGTTCGCCGCGCGAATCTCTATGCAGGTTTGTCCACCACCGGAGTGGGAACGCAGAAATCCTTCTATGACCGTGGCCGCTTTGACGGCGAATTGGCCGTTCGCTCGTGATGGTCGCCGGCACTTCGCGTCTGAGCGATGAACTGTTTCGCCCAGCAAGGGTTTCAGCCTGCTCGGCGCCCCAACTGTTTGCCGCCGCTTTCAACAATCAACACTAAGAAGCGTTTTTTTGATGATTCGTCGCCAAAGAATGACCGCGACCAGCGCCGCAACACTACGAAAATTCTTGACTTAGCGGTAAGCGGCAATTTATAAGCCGTGTCTGCGGTCTGGGCGCCTCCCGAACTTCACGGGTAGGGGGGAGTGTCTTTTTATTTTTTTGTTTCGGCCCTAATGATAGGCAGCAATGAAAGGGGTTCTAGAAATGTCGAACCAGAAGGCGCTTTGCGCGGTTTTGTTGGTTCTGTTGGTCTGTCTGTTCAGCCCGCTCCTGCACGGTCAGGCGACTGGCAGTTTCTCGGGCACGGTTTCAGACAATTCCGGGGCGGTCTTGGCGGGCGCGAAGGTGACCGTCATAGCCCAAGCCACCAACGCATCCCGCGAAGCTCTCACTGACGATACTGGGCATTTTCTTATCCCCTTGCTCGGCGTCGCTGATTACACCATCAAAGTGGACGCAAAGGGTTTCAAGCCCTCCGAGGCCAGAAACGTCCGCCTGCAGATCGACGAACACCGCGAACTCGATTTCAAACTCGTGCCTGCATCGGTGAGCACCAGCGTTGAAGTGAATGCCACAGAAGTGGCTGTAGAGACGGCGAATCCAACCCTCGGTCAGGTCATCACCGCCGAGGAAGTGGCAGAACTTCCTTTGAACGGTCGCAACTTCGTTCAATTAGCGACCCTCACGCCGGGCACGACTGCGTCCACCAGTCCGGTAAGTTTCTTCAACGGTGCCGCCAGCAGCGAGGCTTCCACCCGCGGATCATTCTCTCTTTCCGTAGGCGGCTCTCGCGAACAGAGCACCGATTGGCTGCTCGACGGCAACGATAACAACCAACTGGATGAGGGCGGGATTGCAATTTTTTCCTCCATTGACGACATCCAGGAATTCAAAGTCCTGACCTACAACTATTCAGCGGAATATGGTGAGCGCGCCGGCCCCACAGTGCTGGTCACCACAAAATCGGGATCAAACCAATTTCACGGCTCGTTGTTTGAGTTCTTCCGCAACACGAAACTCGATGCCCGCAGCTACTTCGCGACCAGCGTGGAGAAATTCAACCTAAACCAGTTTGGCGGCTCGCTGGGCGGACCTATCAAGAAAGACAAGACTTTCTTCTTTGTAGACTATCAGGCCAAGATGCAGCGCCATGGCATACCCTTCACCGGACTGATTCCTTCGGCTGCCATGATCACGCCCGATCCCAACGGCGACTTTGACTACAGCAACGATCCTTTCGGTAACCCCCGGGGATCGGCAGCCTTTCCTAATCTGACAAATCCCTTTTCAGGGACGCCGTTCCAATGCAATGCCGCGGGCAACGCGGTTGTGCCGAATGCCGACGGCTCGCAGACGCCTGCGACTGGCGGGTCAACCTGCAACATCATTCCAGCGGCCATGGTCAACCCCATCGGGCTGGCCGTGTTGAACCTCTATCCCGCGACGAACGCAAACAACTCGAATCTGGATTACAACTTCACCAGCGAGCCCGTGCGAAGACTCAACGAGGGAACATTTGACATCCGTCTGGATCACAACTTTTCCAGCAAAGACTCCGTCTTTGCCCGCTTCAGCTACGACCAGGCAACCAACTTCGTGCCCGGCGGCTCGCCGACGTGGTCCGAAGCCAACGCTTTCGGCAGCAATCAGTACATCGACAATCATGGCCGGAACGCGGTCCTGACAGAAACCCACATCTTCACCCCTAGCATGATCAATCAGTTCACCGTTGGCTTCAGCAGGATTTTTAATCACATCCTTTCGTTTGGCACCGGTTCCTGTGAAGCGGCGCGGCTCGTCGTTCCGGTTACCGTGCCAGGGACTTCCATAGTTGCCGGGCAGCCCGCCCCGATTCCAGGTGCCGACGTCGGCGGCCCGTGCGATTCCTATACCGGCTATCCCGCGAGTCTAAACCAGGCAAGCAACGACTGCGTCGGCTGCGGAATGACCTCGTTCGGGATGTCGAGCTACTGGTCTGTGGGCGACCGCGGATATGCGCCGTACCAAGGTGGAACCAACGTTTACTCGGCTTCGGATACACTCGACCTGATTCGCGGCAAACATAACGTCCGGGTCGGCCTAGTGTTTCGCGCCAACGAAATGAATGTAAGAAATAACGCTTCCCAGGATGGGTATGTGTCGGAGACCGGCCAGTGGACCGGCGACGACATTGCCGACACCCTTATCGGCGAGTTAGGAAATTTTGCCGCCCACGATCAGACCTTCCTGGGCGCTACCAGCGGCCGCCGCTGGAAACTGTTTCGCCCCTTCGTACAGGACGATTGGCGCGTGAGCAACAATCTGACGGTGAACCTGGGACTTGCCTGGTCCCTGGCTACGCCGGAGACTGAGGTCGAGAACCGCCAGTCGAATTTCGACTTTCCGACTGGCACGTGGTACGTTCCGAAGGGTAGCCCCACGCTGAGCAGCTGTACAGTTTGCATCCCGTCCGACGGGCGCGTGGGCATTCAGTTTGACAAGACCGCGGTGGAGCCTCGTATCGGATTTGCCTGGAAGCCGGCAGGGAGTCAGGCGACGGTGATCCGCGGCGGTTACGGCATTCTCCACGATTCCGCATGGAGTCAGGGCGGGCAGGGGTTATGGCAAAATCCGCCATACTACGCGGAAGTCGATCCTTGTGCCTTTTGCCTCACGTATGGGACCACAGCCTTCGGCTTGTCGAATGGTTTTCTCCCGCTGTATACATCGCCCGTCAACCCCCAGGCGTACACCGGTACCATTCAGTCTCAGAATCGCGACTTCAAGCAAGGGATGGTTCAGCAGTACAACCTGAATGTGGAGCGTCAGCTACCTGGAGATGTCGTGCTGACGGCAGGCTACGCCGGCACGCGCAGCGTTCACATTTTGGTGAGCCAGGTCAACGAGAATACGCCGCAACCCGGCGCCTGCGGCACGGTCCCGGGTTACACGCTGGGATGCAGTTCAGCGTGGCCCGCCGCCCCGAACTTCCCGTACGCTCCGTACCAGTACGTCAACAGCAACAACAGCGTCGGCAACGCCCGTTACGATTCTCTTGAGGTTAAGGCGGAAACCAAGAGCGCACGGCACGGCCTCTATGCCCTGTTGGGGTACACCTGGTCGCGTACCTTCGACTCCGGCATGCCCGATGGCTTGGGCACGCCCCCCGGCGCGATCTACTGGCCGCTGCCCGGAACTCAAAAGCTGGACTGGGGCTTATCGCAACTCAACCTGAACGACAGTTTTACGGCGAGCATCCTCTATGACCTGCCTTTCGGCAAAGGTAAGCACTTCGGCAGCACATGGAGCGGGCCCGTCAACACCATTCTGGGAAGTTGGCAGGTGAATCTGATCGAGCGAGCCACATCAGGCTTTCCGCTATTTGTCGTGGATAGCGCCAATAACAACTTCGCCGGCCCTGGAGTGTCAGGAACGTACTTCGGCTACAACTTTCTCAACTTGAACCGTCCCAATGAGGTGAGCGATCCTAATAAGGGCGGCGGCGGGCCAGGTTGCCCCGCGCAGGTTCACACGCTGCAGAACTGGTTTAACCCCTGCGCCTTTGCCCATGCCCTGCCGGGAGAGCTGGGCACGGCTGCCCGCGCCCCGGTCTATGGCCCTCGTTTTGTGAATACGGATTTCTCGATCGTCAAGGATTTTCCGTTTTCCTTCCGCGAGGGGATGAATCTGCAATTCCGAGCTGAGTTCTTCAATCTATTCAACCATCCGCAGTTTTATATGGCGGGCATTGCCGGCTTTGGAGAGCAGGATATCAACACGCCTTCCAGTTTCGGTGTGGTCAATCAGACCGTCAACAATCCGCGCCTGATTCAGCTCGCCCTCAAGCTGAAATTCTAGGATAGGCAGGGTCGATGATTCACTCTGGGCGGACTGGGAAACCGGGTCCGACCTCTTTTTAGGCCAGAGCTCTGCCATCGTGCATTCGGAGAACCCCTGATGAGCAATCGCAAGGCCTTTCTGGCGGCCATGTGCCTGTGCCTTGCGAGTCTGGAGGCTTCCGCGCAGCCTCGCCGCAAAGTCATCATCAACGAAGACTGTTCCGGCCCCGGCGGCAGCAACATGCAGACGCTGATGCTCATGATTCAGTCTCCGCGGGTAGAAGTGCTCGGCATCACCGTAGTGAGTGGAGATCAGTGGCGCGACGAGGAAGTGGCTCATACGTTGCGCCTGCTGGAAATCATGGGCCGCACCGACATTCCTGTCGTACCCGGCGCGCCATTCCCGTTAGTCCGCACGCGCGAGGAATCGCAGCTCTGGCAGCAGCGTTACGGCAAAGTCGCCTACGCCGGTGCATGGGACGAGCGCTGGTGGCACGAAGCGGCGGTCGTGCCTCCACTGCCGGAAGGTCAGCCCACGACAGAACCGGCCAGCGAAGATGCGGCGCATTTTCTTATCCGGATGGTGCATAAATATCCAAACGAAGTCACGATCTACGAGGGCGGGCCGATGACCAACCTCGCGCTGGCAATCTCCCTCGATCCACAGTTTCCGGAACTGGCGCAGGAACTGGTCTTCATGGGTGGCAGTCTCAGCCCGAAAACCGACAATCCCGAATTCCTGAACAATCCCCGGCACGAGTTCAACTTCTGGTTCGATCCGGAGGCGGCGGAAATCGTGCTGCGCGCGCGGTGGAAGAAAATCGTCTGCACGCCCGTCGACATTTCCATCAAGACTCATATGACAGCCGCGCTGGCGAAGCAGATCGAAGCCAGCGGAACTCCGCTGGCCCGCTACATCGCCCGTTTCGCTATGCTCACGCCCGGCGCCGACATCATGTGGGACGAACTGGCCGCTGCCGCGTGGATCGATCCCACTCTCATCACCAGGCGGGAGTCTCGCTACATGGGGGTGGATGTGGATCGAGGCGCCGGATACGGCAACACGCTCACCTGGGCCACTAAAGATACTTTGCGGCCCGATGCGCAGGCGGTTGAAATTCAAGTCGATCTCGACACCGAAAAATTCTATCGGATGTTCGCCGGCCTGATGTCCATGCCCTCGCCCGCCCACTGATCGCGGCCTCGCGCTGGCACTGAAGTTGCGAACAGCATACAATGGTGGTCACGATTCTCCCTATATGTCTCCCATTCCAGACGATCTCTCCACAGTAAAAGACGACATGGTTGCCTTCGTTGAGGGCCACGGCATGCGCCGCTTCCACGGCTACGTGGATTATGACGAGGTGCAATGCGTGATGTGGGAGACGGGCGGCAATCCCGATGGCTGGAAAGATTTCGTCGAACTGGCCAAGGCGGCAGGCGCTGCTTTCCTGACCATGCACTCCTGGACGCTGGAACTCTCTGAACTGGATGAAATGGTGCAACGCCTCGCCAACTCGGAGTTCACCGACAGCGACGATGTGGAAGATGCTCGCTGGCTCCGCGCTCACGTCGGCAAAGTGGGATTTCTCCAGTTGGGCTGGGCCTACCAGGGATCGATGTTTCTCTGCGAAGTCAGCACTGAGTGGTACGACCGCTACCAGCATCTGCTCGAAGTGTCTGACGAATTCGGCGGCCTCACCCTGGACGAGCCCGATCAGGACGAAGAGAACTAGTCTGGCGCGCCGGTAGTAAACTCCTTGTCATCCTGAGCGAAGCGAAGGACCTGTGCAATCTGCGTGAAGTGCAGGGATCCTTCACGCAGAAGACGCGCTCAGGATGACAGTGCACTCAACCATGCGGTGGATTCATAAGGCCACTGATCAGAATCTGGTCGCGCCCTTGATTGCGGGACTGCGGGCCGATCCCGCACGTCGCGGGATCGGCAACGCGGCGCATATCCTCGCGCCACTGTTGGTGCGCCGTGGCATCAGCGATGCAGAATCCGCCAACACTTTTCTCAAGCCCTCGCTCTCTCACCTTCACTCCCCGGACCGCATGACCGGCCTTCGCGCCGCCGTCGATCGCATCGCCGCCGCTATCGAACGCAAGGAGCCCATTCTCATCTACGGCGACTATGACGTCGACGGCACCATGGCAGTCATTATCCTGAAAACTGCGATCGAATTGTGCGGAGGCACCGCCGACTTTCACGTGCCGCATCGTATCCGCGAAGGCTATGACATGCGCGACGATGTGATTGAGAGCGCGGCCGAGTCAGGGATTCGACTCATCATCAGCGTCGACATGGGCATTCGCGCCTTCGCGCCCGCCGATACTGCACGGCGACTGGGCGTCGACCTGATCGTTACCGACCATCACCTGCCCGGTCCCGATGGCGTGCCCAACGCGCTCGCGGTCGTCAATCCAAATCAGAAGGGGTGCGAGTATCCCTGCAAGCAGCTCTGCGGCGCGGGCGTGGCCTTCAAGGTTGCACAGGGCTTGATGCAACGGTGCCTTGATCCGAACGTTCAGAACAAACTCCTGATGTCGTTTATGAAGATCGTCGCCATTGCGACCATCGCCGATGCCGTTCCGTTAACCGGAGAGAATCGAGTCTTTGCCGCGTTGGGACTCGACGCGCTGCGCAAGGCGGTCAAGCCGGGGCTGAAGGCGTTGCTCGAAGTCGCGCAGATTTCTGCCCAGCGTCCGCCAACCTCCGGAGAAATTGGTTTCCGCATCGCACCCCGCATCAACGCTGCCGGGCGTATGGACGTGGCTCGCGACGTGATCGAACTCTTCAGCCTGAAGGATCCGGCTCGTGCTCGCGAACTGGCCGCGAAACTTGACCATCTCAATTCCGACCGCCAGGAAGAAGAGCGGAGAATTCTGCGCGCGGTGGACGAGCGCTTCGCAGGCGATCCCGCGCTGTGCGATGCCTACTGCATTGTCGTGGATGGAGAAGGCTGGCATCGAGGCGTCATCGGCATCGCGGCGACGCGCGTCGTCGAACGCTACAACCGCCCGGCAGTCGTGATCTCACGCGAAGGCGACCTGGCCTTCGGCTCGGGCCGTTCCATTCGCGCCTTCCATGTGCTCGAGGCGATCGAGTCGTGCAGCAATCTTTTCTCGCGCTACGGCGGCCACTCCCATGCCTGTGGATTCGCTATGCCCGCTGCCAACGTTGCCGAACTGCGAGTCAGGCTCGATGCGTTCGCCCGCGCCCGCCTCACTCCGGCGGATTTTGATCCGATTCTTGATCTGGACGGGGAACTGGATCTGTCCGAAATCACGCCCACATTGTTTCAGGTGCTTCAACTGCTCGAACCGTACGGCATGGGAAATCCCGAGCCCGTCTTCGCCGCACGCGGCGTGCAGCTAGCCGCGCCCCCGCGGATTCTGAAAGACAAGCACGTCAAGCTGAAGCTGAAATCAGCCCGTGTGGGCGCTGGCGACTCGCCCGCGCAGGCCGCTGAAACCGCACTCTCCGCAGCCGCCATTCTGGCGACGCCCCGCTGCCATCCCGACGGCGCCGCGATCCGGCGCGGCGAAAAAGCCGCAGCTGTTGCCGAAGGCTACGCGGCCAACGCACTGAGAACTGAGAACCGAGAACTGAGAACCGGGTTAGCCAGGAACGTCACCTTCGACGCCCTGGGTTGGCACATGGCTGAGCGCATACAACAGTCTCCGCTCCTCGCCGGTGACACACTCGACGTCGCCTTCACCATCGGCCACAACGATCATCCCGAATACGGCGGGCTCGAACTCACGCTGCGCGACTTCAAGATACCCTCTGCCTGAGCGCATGCGGCTCACCACAAATGATAGTGCCCGTCGCGCCGCGCCATTTCCACGCTGACTCCAAACAGAGCGGCCAGCCGGTCAACCTGCAGGATTTCCTCTTTGCCCCCGTCAGCCACGACCCGCCCGCGATCCATCAGGACCACGCGCCCAATCTCCGGAACAATGTCTGCCAGTTCGTGTGTTACCAGGATAATTGCCGTCCCCGAGTTAGCCAGCGCCCGCATGGTTTGCCGCAGGCTCTGCTGAGCCGAGACGTCGAGCGAATTGCAAGGCTCATCAAACAGCAATGCTCCCGGCTTGTGCACCAGCGCCCGCGCGATCAGCACGCGCCGGGCTTCTCCTGACGACATCTCGCAAACTGGACGGTCCGCCAGATGTGAAATGTTTAGTTTCGCCAGCGCGGTGTCAGCGAGTTTGATCTTCTCGGAGCCGACCGTGTGATTTGGCCAGATGGCGGTGCTGCTGAAGAAGCCCGACAGCACAACCTCCCGGCCGCTGGCGTCGCCGGTGCAGGAGAGCATCAGGTCATTCGACACGATGCCCATATGCGCGCGCAGTTTGAAAACGTCCCAGCTCTCGCGGCCGAGCAGCTTTATCCAGGAGTCATCCCGCGCCACCGGGTAGCACTCGCGCGTAATGGTCTTGATCAGCGTCGACTTGCCGCAGCCGTTCGGTCCCAGAACCGCCACGTGCTCGTCAGCCCCAATGCGCAGGCTGAAGTCGTCGAGAGCAATCTTCTGCCCGCGCATCACGCGCAGGTTATGAAAGTCGAGCAGCGGCGGTTTTAGTTCCATGTTCATTGCAGAATATTCATCGCATCATGTTCATCGCGTGAGGTTCATTGCATCTAAGTGTAGATGAGGTTTAAGGCTCGAAAACTGAGAACTGAGAACCGAAAACTGGTTTTAGCATTACACTGAACCCAGATGCCGCTCCAAGTCTATCGTCTGCGCCGTCTGTTGGCCGCGACCGCCGTCGGGCTCACGCTGATCGTGGCGGGGATGTATTTCTACGCGCGCTGGCGGGCGACCGACGTGTTGAAACAAATCCCGGGCAAGATCGGATATGACATCAAGCAGACCGCCAGCGGCTTCCAGTTTTCCAAGTCTGACGGCAAGCGCACGCTCTTCACCGTTCAGGCCAGCAACGTCAAAGAGTTCAAACTCAACGGCAACGCCGAGTTGCACAACGTCAGCATCGTGCTCTACGGCCGCGATTCCTCGCGCTTCGACCAGATCTACGGCGACGACTTTGCTTACAACCAGAAAACCGGCGACGTGGTCGCCAGGGGCGACGTGCAAATCGATCTGGTGGCCAACCCAACGGGCGTTGCCAGCCCCGATCAATCCACGCCGAAGGAACTCAAGAATCCCATCCACCTGAAGACGCGCGATCTGGTCTTTAACAAGGACAGCGGAAACGCCGTCACCCGGGCCCGCGTCGAATTTCGCATGCCGCAAGCCACCGGCTGGGCCGTCGGCGTGAAGTATGCCGGTAAAAGCAACACGCTGACCTTGTCGTCGCAAATTCATGTAGTGACCAATGGCCCGGATCCTGCCATCATCGAGGCCGAACACGGCATCATCACCAATGATCCTCACCAGGTTGTGCTCGATCATCCTCATGTCACCCGCCCAGGCGGAACGTTCCAGGCGGATCGAGCCGTGTTGTATCTGGGACGGGAGAATGAGGTTGAGAGGATTCTGGCGACGGGAAACGTCACCAGCGACACCCGTGCAGACAGCGCGAAACGACCCGATTCCGCGAGCGCTCGAAATTCCGCAGCCGCAAATCCAGCCATTGAAAAGCAGCCGTCAGAAATGCACACCACGGCCGACCAGGCGGAGTTCCTGCTCGAAGGCAAGCAGAACTTGCTGCGCACCGCGACCATGACCGGCAACGTGCACATGGAGCAAAGCGGACCACAGCCCATGCAGGGCGACGCCGGGCGCGTGATCATGAGCTTCGCCGGCCAGAACCAGTTGCAGAAAGTGCACGCGGTCGATGGCGCGCGGCTGATCGAGAAATCTGCGACCCAGAAATCGCCGAACCAGAAATCGGCAACCGAGAAAGCGGCGAGCGGAAACAAGCCGGCAGGCAAGGGCGTTGCATCGGGCCCGCAGGATTTCGAAATCACAGCGCCCATCATCGATTTTGCAGTGGCGCAAGGACACATTCTGGAGCATGCCGTAACTTCCGGCGCCGCCCAGATCACAATCACTCAGCCGCAGGCCGCTCCGGCCTCGGCACAGAACTCCGCCACCCAGGCAACATCCACGCAACGCACGGTGGTGACGGCGGGAAAGTTCGATGCACAATTCGCCTACGCTGATGGGCGCGACCGCATCACCAATGTTCACGGCGCACCCAACGCCCGCATCGTCAACTCGGCTCCCGGCCAGCCTGACCGCGTCAGCACCAGCGACTCGGTCGACGCAACTTTTCTGCCCCAGGGCGGCATCGATTTCATCACACAACTCGGCAACGTCGCCTACACCGACGGGCTTCAGCCCGACAAGCGCATGCAAGCCTGGGCCAACTCCGCGCGCTACACGCCCGGCGATCAGATGCTCGTGCTGACCGGCAATCCGCGCGTGGCCAACGGAGGCATGGCGACCACTGCCAACACCGTCCGCATGAACCGCGCCACCGGGGATGCGCTGGCCCAGGGTGACGTCAAGAGCACCTACAGCGACCTTAAAGAGCAGCCGGACGGCGCCCTGCTGGCCTCCTCTTCGCCGATCCATGTGACGGCGCAAAGCATGACCGCCCACAAAAGTCCCGGCACGTCTCTCTACTCGGGGAACGCTCGCCTCTGGCAGGATGCGAACATCATCGAAGCGCCGACCATCGAGTTTGACCGCGACCGGCGATTCGTGACCGCCCTGGGTACTCCGGCCCAGCCGGTGCAGACGATTCTGGTCCAGAAGGAGAAAGCTCAAACCGAGAAAACGCCAACGGAAAAGCCTGACGCCGAAAAGGCCACGGCGATTACGCCCAGCACCGGAAAAGGTGAAAAAGCCTCGGCAAAGTCCACGCCGCTCGGCGGATCCAACCCCATCTCCATCACCGCTGCGAAGCTGACCTACGCCGACTCCGAGCGCAAAGCCCACTACGAAGGTGGGGTCGACGCCAAGGGCGTCGACTTCACGGCAACCGCCAAGACCGCCGACGCTTACCTCTTACCCCGCAGCCAAACCTCGAATAAACAGGCATTTGCCGGCCCCGGCCAGCTCGACCATATGGTTGCCCAAGGCGACGTGGTAGTTCAGCAGCCCAACCGCCACGCCAACGGTCAAAATCTGGTCTACACCGCCGCCGACGACAAGTTCGTCCTGACCGGCGGACCGCCTAGCATTTTTGATGCCGAACAAGGCAAGATTACCGGGGTTTCGTTGACTTTCTTTAAGGGCGATGATAGGGTGCTCGTGGAAGGCAAAATAAGTACTCCTGTGGTAACTCAAACGCGCGTGGCGCGGTAAATGGCCCGATAATGGCACGATAAATGCGTACCCTGGCCACTGAAGAAATTGGCAAATCGTATCGTGGCCGGCGCGTTGTCAACGGTGTCAGCCTGACCGTCGAGCAGGGCGAAGTGGTTGGATTACTAGGCCCTAACGGCGCAGGCAAGACCACCACTTTTTACGCGATCGTTGGCTTGGTCCCTCCCGATACTGGCCGCGTGCTGTACGACGGTCAGGACATCACTGACGTTCCCATGTATTTACGAGCCCGTCAGTATGGCATCAGTTATCTCCCGCAAGAAGCTTCAGTTTTTCGCAAGCTGACCGTAGAAGAGAACATCCTCGCGGTGTTAGAGGCGCAGCCGATGTCCTGGCACGAGCGCCGCGAGAAGATGGAAAAGTTTATCGACGAACTGGGACTGGAGCACATCCGCCAGAATCGCGGATACGCCCTGTCCGGTGGGGAGCGCCGCCGCGTGGAAATTGCCCGCTGCCTGTGCATCAACCCCACATTCATTTTGCTGGACGAACCATTTTCCGGGATCGATCCGATTGCCGTGCTCGACTTGCAGAAAATTATCAGCAGCCTGCGAGCCAGTGGCATCGGAGTCTTGATTACGGATCACAACGTGCGCGAAACGCTTTCGGTGACCGACCGGGCCTATATCATTGATGACGGCAGAATCTTCCGTCAGGGCCAGCCCGGCCAGTTGGCCGGCGATCCGGAAGTGCGTCGCGTGTACTTAGGAGAGAGTTTCTCGTTGGTGTGAGATGTGGAAGGGCACGGCTTTAGCCGTGCCATTAGAGCTCCGCAAACATGCGCCTTTAGGCGCTGAGGCTTAGTCGGGAAACCCATGGTCTTACTGCAACACAGACTCAGCGTAAAGCTCTCGCAGCGCCAGATCCTGACCCCGGGCCTGGTGCAGATGGTCTCTGTCCTCGCACTCAACAAGCTTGAGCTCAAGGACATGATCACCGCTGAGATGGTCGAAAACCCCGTCCTCGAGGAACTCGAAGAGTCGGTCCCGCTGCTCGACGAGGTTGGCAAGAAAGAAGAAGACCGCGAACGCGCCGCTGCCGCCTCCAACGAAGAGAACCCCATCACCGCCGTCGAAAAGAAAGATCCCTTCGAAGAGATCGACTTCGGATCCTTCTTCCAGGATTATCTCGATCCCGGCTACCGCACCCACAGCGAAATGGAGGACATCGAGCGTCCGTCGTTCGAGAATTTTCTCTCCAAGCCGACGAATCTTACCGACCACCTCGCCTGGCAGCTGGGCGCGCTCAGCCTGCGCCGCGAA
This sequence comes from Candidatus Sulfotelmatobacter sp., assembly GCA_052148475.1. Taxonomy (GTDB): domain Bacteria; phylum Acidobacteriota; class Terriglobia; order Terriglobales; family Acidobacteriaceae; genus Sulfotelmatobacter. The sequence goes on from JBKQID010000026.1 coordinate 65,197, forward strand.
GTACGCGAAGCCGCCGACCTGATCATCGGCAACCTGAATGAAGATGGTTACCTGATCGCCAGTGACGACGAGTTGCTCGGCGTCGCTCCGCCCGCTCCGCCCGAGGCCGACGCCGAAACCGCCAAGAATATCGTGAACGAGGCGCAAGCCCTAGGCCTGGCCGAGGTCGAGCTCGGCACGGAGGCGGAAGAAACTTCCGCCCTCGGAGGGATCACCGATCCTGCCCCAGTTGAGAACGAGGCTGAGAGCGCTGTGGAGAGTGAAGTAGAGGGCGAAGTCGCCGCCGATCTCCGCGCCGATCATGCTGAGCCTGCGTATGGCGAAATATCCCAGGTCGTGCCCGCCGCTGAGCCAACTGCCGAACCACACGCGGAAGCGTCGTTCTCTTCGCGTTCCGGAGACTCCGCCGCCGCAGTTGCTCCCGCGCACGCGCCCGTGCCTCACGCCGCTGCGCCCATCTACAAGCCAAACATCACTCCCGCCGATCTGCAGGAAGCTCTAGAAGTCGTGCGTCAGCTGGATCCGCCCGGCGTGGCCTGCCGCGATTTGCGTTCTTGTCTTATGTGCCAGCTTCTCTATCACCAGGCCCAGCTCGCGCTGCACAAGAACGGTAACGGTACGGAGCAAGTCCTGAAGGACGCCATGGCCGTCGTCGACCAGCACCTGAAAGGCCTGCAGAACAAGCAGCACAAAGAAATTGCCAAGGCGATCGGCCGCCCCATTGAGGCCGTTCAAGCCGCGCTCGACTACATTCGCACCCTCGATCCGCGCCCCGGCCTGCGCTACAACAAAGTCCAGCCGCGCCTCATCGAGCCCGACGTCGCGTTCGTCAAACATGGCGACGAGTGGCTGGTCATCATGAACGACGAAGATCTGCCCCAGCTTCGCCTGAATCCGGCTTATAAGAAGTTGGTGACGCGCGACGGCACCAACGAAAAGAGCACGCGCGACTACGTCAAAGAGCGCTACAAGAGCGCCATCCAGCTCATCAAGAACATCGAACAGCGCAAGCAGACCATCACCAAAGTCTGCTACTGCATCGTTGCCCGCCAGCAGGATTTCCTGGAACGCGGCATCGATCAACTCAAGCCCATGATGATCAAGGAGGTGGCCGAAGAAATCGGCGTGCATCCTTCCACGGTAAGCCGTGCTGTGGCCAACAAATACGCCCACACCCCGCAAGGTGTATTCGAGCTGCGATATTTCTTCAGCGAGAGCGTGCAGGGCCCCGAGGGCGGCGGCACGTCGCTGCTCATCCTCAAGCGCCGCGTCAAAAAGCTCATCGAAGAAGAAGATCCCAGCCGTCCGTTGACCGACGAGCAGATCACCCGCATCCTGCAATCGCAGGGCATCCAGGTGACCCGCCGCACGGTGGCCAAATACCGCGAAGACATGCGCATCCCCAGCACGCACCAGCGCAGAGTCAAGAAATAAAACGGTTAGGGCACGACTTCAGTCGTGCCGATCCGATGAATAAACGGAACCGGGCTTTAGCCCCTGAGGTTTCCAACTCGCAGGTTCCAGAATGCAGTGCCCAATTTGACTCATACGAACGAATTCTTAGGAGGGGCGCTCATGAACGTGGAATACACTGGCAGGCATTACGTAGTTACTTCCACCATCCGCAAAGAAGTTGAAACCGGCCTCACGAAAATCTGCAAAATTCTAGGCGACCGATTTGATTCCAAGGTCATTCTCGCCGTCGAGAAGCATCGCCACAAAGCCGAAATCACCATCAGCCCGCGCAACGGCCCGTTGGTCGGCCTGGCTCAAGCCAAGGACATGACCATCGCTGTCAACGAAGCTCTCGACCACCTCGAGAAACAGGCAGTCAAATACAAAACCCGCTGGATGTCGAAGAAGCGCTCGGCACGCAAGAGCGAAGAAGTCAAGAAGTGGGACGGCCACTCGGCCCAGGTTGACGGCGGTGATGTACAGACGGATGTGCAGGCCGTAATCGGCGCGTCGGAAAAGACGGCCGTTCCCGTCATGGTCCACAAGTATCCCGCCGTCGCCAAAACTACTGAAGTCCACCTGATCCGCTCCGACGACGCCGTTGCCATGCGCCCCATGACGCTCGAAGAGGCCATCAAAGAAGCCCATTTCAAAGACCGTGATGTCTTCGTCTTCCGCGACCCCAAAGGCAAGCTGATGATCCTGCACCGCACCCGCGACGGCAAAATGGAGTTGATCGAAGCGCCGTAAGGGCGGGGAGGCAAGAGACTCGAGTAGGACGGGCGCATTCGCCCGTCCCTTTCGACTGAAGGAGAGTATTCCGGCCATGAGCTTTGGCGGGTCAATGGTTCGCATTCTGTTGTGCTCATGTCTCCTGGGCAGTTCCGTGGCCGGAGACAGTTGGATCGTCAGCGAGGACGGCATCGGACCCGTGAAGATCGGGATGACCCTCGGCCAGCTACGCTCGACCCTCCATCAGAAGCTCACAGAAGAGGAGTCAGGCAACGAGAGTTGTTACTACGTACATGCGCGCGGCCGAGATCATATTCGCTTCATGATTATCGACGGATGCCTGGTACGCATCGATGTGGATGCGCCGGGCATTCTCACGACCTCAGGCCTTCAGGTCGGCGACTCAGAGGCGCTGGCGCGAAAAGTTTACGGCCCCAAAATGAAAGTGACTGAGCACAAGTACATCGATACCGGACATTACCTGACGGTCCGGTCGGACGATCGCCGCTACGGTGTTCGATTCGAGACGGACCAAGGAAAGATCACAATGTTTTACGCCGGAACGTACGAGGCGATCCAGTATGTCGAAGGTTGCGAATAAGCTTAGATCATCTACATTGCGATCGTGTTTGCGCTTGTCGGCCCTGGTCGCCCTCTTCGCAACCGCCGTCTGCGCATCGAAGACGCATTACCCGAGAAGTTACAAAGGAACCCCTTATCAGGACAGCCGTCATCAAAGCGCCCCGCAGAAGATTCCCGGACGCGTAGAATGCGCCTACTACGATCGCGGTGGAGAAGGAGTTGCTTACCACGACGTCGACGCCAAGAACAACGGCAGCGGGGGCCTCAATCCCGCCGACGGAACGTACTTGAATCAGTTCCGCATGGACGAAGGCGTCGACATCTCCTACACCAAGTTTCATGACCAGATCGACAATAGCCCGTACAACGTCGTCCTGCCTCCGGAAAACCAACTCTACGTCGGATGGACCGAGCCAGGAGAATGGTTCAACATCACGGTGCAGGCAGCCCACGCGGGCGTCTACAGCGCCGATCTCCTCTACACTTCAAATCGCGGCGGAACAATTTCAGTGGATGTGAACGGAAAGGACGCCACCGGGCCGTTAACCATCGCCTCCACTTTCAACGCCTCCGATCCGATCGCCTGGCGCCAGTGGCATCACTGGAACGTCGCATCGGGGATGATGAAGGTGCGTCTCCCGGCGGGGAAGAGCGTTCTCACCGTCCAAATCCTGACCGAAGGCAATATGAATCTCGCATACTTCGACTTCAAGACAGCTCGATAGCGAAGTCAAGGTTCCGCTCTGAATCCCGCGGGGCCGATTTGTTCTTAGAATTCCTGACCGCGGGTGTATCATCCTCTCGCCGTTTCAAACCACGCAAAACTCAGGAGATCACTATGAAGCAGCTCTACCGGCTCGCGGCGTTTCTGTTGTTGCTCGCGCCCGCCTTGTTCGCGCAGGAGCACTACACCGAAGGCCCCATCTGGCGAATTCAACTGATTCGCGTCAAACCCACCCAAATGGACGCCTATCTCACTAGTCTCCGCCAGTCCACCAAGCCTCTGATCGAGGAAGAAAAAAAGCAGGGGATGATCATCGACTACAAAGTCTTCCTGAAAGAAACTAAAGCCAATCCGGAAGATTGGGACATCTGCGTCGCCATTGAATACAAGAACCATGCTGCGATGGACGGCCTGGCCGCAAAAGGCGAGGCGGCGCGCGATAAGATCATGGGCGGAAAGGCAGCTGCCCAGCAACTTGGAGAGAAACGCGCCGAGATCCGGGAAATCGTCAGCTCGGAACTGCTGCAGGAGATTTTCCTGAAGTAGAGTGCGATCTGGGCCCCGCGGGGCGGGCGCTATCGTCCGCCCTTCGTTATTTGCTTTTCACCGTGATCCCCTCCGCCTGCACCGGGGCCCCACACTTTCCGCCGCGCACGCCGTCCAAAAACGCCGTCGTCTCCAGCACCGTGAGTTTCTCCGTCGATTTCGAAAATCCAACCCCCGCGAAATTCAGGTGCGTCGCGCCGTCGATCACTCCCAGCCACTTGCATCCCGCGGGCAGGCTATCGTATGGAATTGTGCGGCTTTTCCAGTCGCCGTCGAGCGATCCATCCTGCGTGCCCGTCAGAATCAGCATCGGCTTGGCGATGCCGCTCCACGCATTCTCTGGAAACATCGGTCCCGGCCCATCGGCCGACAAGGCAACGTAGGCGTCAAACCGATCCAGCTCCTTCACGCCCAACTTATTCCTGGCTCCCGCTTCAATTTCCACGGTGCGCGCGCCCATGGAATGCCCGAGCAGCGCCACATACCGAGCGTTGCAGGTTCCCGCCGCCCATTGCAACGCCGCGGCGATGTCCATCAGACGCGCTTTGTAGGCCGCGGGATTTAATACCAACTCTTCTACCCCAGCCTTGAGGCCGCCAGCATGCTGCATATCCGTCCGCAACGCAGCTCCGCCGCTTTCCTTGTGTCCCATCACGATGGCTCGCCAGCCATCTTCGCGCAGGCCCTCAGCCAGATACCGGTAGCCGTCTTCATTGCCGCCCGCGCCCGGCGAGATCAACGCCAGCGGCGCACAGCCGGCGGCATTGGGAGCGTAGACGCGCAGGGGAGTCTGCGCTCCGTCCTCGCGTGGGGCTTGAACCAACTCCTGCGCCAGGACAGCTTCGGGAATCAACACAAGCAGAACCGCGAGCAGAGTCGCTGCGGATAAACGGGATGGGCTCATCGCACTGCTCCGTTTCTTGAATGTATTGTCTAGCAGAGTAAAGCATGAACTCCGCGGTTGAACTACAAAACGCCGGGTGCCGGCCGATCCGTACCAGCGTTGATATTGATACGTTTCAATACTGGGATTCGCGTGCTAAAATTCGCCGCCATGGGGGTCGCCAACATGAATCGCACTGGCCGCAAGCCGGCTCGAGTCCTGATGTTTTTGATGATGGCCGCAGTACTCGGGTCGCCGCTCTTCCTCCGCGCGCAGGCCGCTGCGCCTGCGCCCAAGCTCTCTGTGCACTGGGAAGAACTCACCGCCGCGGACTTTCGCGAGGGCATTCACCGTTCGCAGGGAACTTGCCTGCTCCCGTTCGGAATCCTGGAGAAGCACGGTCCGCACCTGCCCCTCGGCACCGATCTGCTCGATGTTCGTTACGCCGCGCTGCACGCCGCAGAGCAGGAATACGCCGTCGTTTTCCCCGAATATTATTTCGGACAAATCGCTGAAGCGCGCCACGAGCCCGGAACCATGGCCTACAGCCGCAATCTGCAGCTCGCCCTGCTGCAGGAAACTACCGACGAAATGGCGCGCAACGGTTGCAAGAAAGTCCTGATCGTCAACGGCCACGGCGGCAACGACAGCCTTCTCCCCTACTTCGCGCAAACCCAACTCGACAAGCCTCACGATTACGTGGTCTATGTGTTCGACGAGCGTACTCCGCAGCATGGCGGGCCAGCTAGGAAAACTACGATCGATATGCACGCCGGCGAAAGCGAAACCTCGAAGATGATGATCTCCCGCCCCGACACGGTGCACCAGGACCGCGCGAAGAATGAGTCCGGCACCGACCAGGCGCGCCAGAAACTCCCCGAAGATGTCTACACTGGCATCTGGTGGTATACGCGTTTTCCGAACCACTACTCCGGAGACGGCTCCGCAGCCACCAAAGACCTTGGCGAATATCAGATGAACTGGTGGATTGATTCGGTGGCGAAAGCGATCCGCGCGGTGAAAGGCGACGACGTCAGCCTGAAACTACAAAACGAATTCTACGAAAAAAGCGCGCACCCGCTGGACACGCAGCCGTAAAACAAATCGTTGATTGTTGATTTCTGATTGTTGATTGAAAACCTGCGCCGGCTTTTCAATCAACAATCAACAATCGTCAATCAGCAATTGGTTTCCCTAGCCTCCGTATTTCCCGATCAGCATGCCGGTAATGAACACCAGCACGCCGCCCAACCCTACCTGCAGCGCGGCAGAGATCCAGGGCGTATCCATGTAGCGCTTGCGCACCCATGTGATCACGGCTAGCTCCGCCAGCACGACAATTCCCGCCGCCCAAAGTGCCATCCTGAAGTCGCGCAAAAGAAACGGCAGCGTGTGGCCGATGCCGCCCACGGCCGTCATCGCACCGCAAATCAACCCGCGCACCCACGGATGCCCGCGCCCCGTAAGGCTGCCGTCATCCGAAAGCGCCTCGGCAAAACCCATGCTGATGCCCGCGCCCGCCGAAGCCGCCAGACCCACCAGAAACGCATCCCAACTTTTCTGCGTAGCGAAGGCCGCGGCAAACACCGGCGCCAGCGTCGAAACCGACCCATCCATCAGCCCCGCCAGCCCGGGCTGCACAATCTGCAGCACGAACAGCCGCCGCTGCGCGACCTCTTCGTCGGCTTTCACGTTGTCCGGCAGCTTTTGTTTGTCGAGTTCCTGGGCCCGTTCTTCGTGCTCGCGCTCTTCGTTCGCCAGATCATCCAGCAGTTGCCGGATGCTCGCATCCTGCGTGCGCGCGGCCGCCTTTTCATAGAACCGCCGCGTCTCGACCTCCATCGTCGACGCCTCTTTGCGCACGGCTTCAATGCGCAACGGCCGCACCAGCCACAGCGCCGGCCGGTCCACGAACCCACGCACATCCTGCCGCCGGATCAGCGGAATGTGCTCGCCGAATTTTTTCTGAAACAGTTCGAGCAGGCGTCGCCGGTGTCCCGATTCCTCTTCGCGCATGCCTTCAAACAACGAGGCCGTCCCCGGATAGTCCTGCCGCAGCCCTTCGGCAAAGTCGGCGTACACCCGCTCGTCTTCTTCTTCCAGGCCGATGGCCAGGGCCAACACTTCGCGCTCAGTCAGTTCTTCGAACTTTTTCATGCCGCCATAGCTTACAGGCCCTTGCGGGCCGGAGACAAATCCGGATTTCCGATTTCGTCCATCGACAGCAAGATTGCCAGCCCGCGGCCCTGAGAGACCGTACCCTCAGCCCGCAACCCGGAACGCAAAGCAGCGGTCACGTCCCGGATGCTACTATCCTGTTCATGAAGCCCCGCAGGTCCACGAGCCAGCCCCGGAAAAATTCGATGAGTGCAGGAAAGAGGCGTGGAGGAAAAAAGAGTCGAGGAAAAGAGCCGGCCCACGCCGCGCAGCCCTCACCCGAACTGGTCATCATCACCGGCATGAGCGGTTCGGGGAAGGCCTCGGTGCTGAAGGCCTTCGAAGATCTGGGCTACTACTGCGTCGACAACCTGCCGGTCCAGCTCATCCCGCAATTTGCCGACCTGGCCGTCCAATCGAGTGAGATTCGCCGCACCGCGCTGGTCGTGGACGTGCGTGAAGGCTCCAAGCTCGAAGAGCTTCCCAAGATCCTAAAGTCAGTCGGACGCATGATCCCGACGAAGGTCGTCTTCCTCGAAGCGTCCGACTCGGTTCTGATGCGCCGTTTCAGTGAGACGCGCCGGCCGCATCCCCTCGGCACCGATTCACCAGTAAAGTCGGCGCTCAAAGCCGAGCGCCGGCACCTGGGCGCCATTCGCAAGGTCGCCGATCTCGTTATCGACACTTCCAAGTTCAATGTGCACGAACTGCGCGCCCACATCACCGAACGCTTTCAGGCCCAGTCCTCGGAAAAGAGTATTCTCGTTTCCTGCGTCAGCTTCGGATTTCGGCAGGGCGTTCCCGAGGACTCCGACTTGGTTTTCGACGTGCGCTTTCTGCCCAACCCTCATTTTGTCCCCGAATTCCGACCGCTAACGGGGCGCGATCCGAGAGTCGCGAAATACATTCGCTCATTTCCGCAGACCAAGGAGTTCATCTCGCGCATCTCGGACCTGCTCGTCTACCTCCTGCCGCATTACATTCACGAAGGCAAGAGCTATCTAACCATCGCGTTCGGATGCACCGGCGGTCAGCACCGCTCCGTCATGATCGCCGAGGAAGTCGGTAAACACCTTCGCCACGCCGGATACCACGTGAAGGTGGTGCACCGCGACAGCCCGAAATAACGACCAGCGTCCGGCGGAGCAGCAGTTCTAATGCGCCAGCAACAGGCCTTACCGGAAACACGACGGGAAACCGAAACGGCATTCCCTCAGCGCGCGACTCAAGTAGAATAAGGCTTGCATCTCATGCCCATTCGAGCGGCAAGCGCAGGCCGCCTGCGCCGCGCGGGAGTCCCATGCGGCAACTGACGCGGCTCGTCCGTTACGTGCTCCCGTTCCTCGTGCAGTTGGTGCCCGGAGTGCTGCTGCTCGCGGCCGTCGGGTTCCTCGAGGCGTTTCGCCTTGTCCTGCTGAAGCCGATCTTGGATCGTGTGCTGAATCCGGCATCGGGTTCGGAGAACATCGTCCTCTTCACTATTCCAAATATCAACCAGCCCATTTACCTGCAGCGTTTTGTTCCCTCGCATTTTCACAACGCCTGGACCATCGTCGCCTACGCGCTGGTGGCCTCGACGGTGCTCAAGGGAGTTTTTGACTACGCGGGCACCTACCTGGTGAATCATGCCGGGTTCGGCATGATCACCAACTTGCGTAATGATCTCTACAATTCGGTCTTGCGGCGGTCCGTCGCGTTCTTTCAAAAGCACACCACCGGGACGCTGATCTCCACCATCATCAACGACATCGAGCGCGTGCAGTTCGCTATGTCGAGCGTGCTGGCCGAGTTCCTGCAGCAGTTGTTCACTTTCCTGTTTACCGCGGTCCTTGTGATCATCTTGGGCCGGCAGCTGGCCTGGGTGCTGCTCCTGTTTGTCCCCTTCATTGTTTTTTCAGCAGTGCGCATCGGCCGGCGGGTTCGCTCCACCACGCGGCGCGGCCAGGACCAGCTCGCCGACGTGCAGAACATTCTTCACGAAACCATTACCGGCAACCGCATCGTCAAAGCCTTCGGCATGGAGTCGTGGGAAGTGGCGCGCTTCCGCACCGCCGCGCAGCGCCTGTTTCGCGCCAACCTGCGTTCCGTAGCGGCGGCAGCCATCAGTTCTCCGCTCATGGACACGTTTGGCGCGATCGCCATCGCGCTGTTGCTGCTCTTGGGCCGCAGCCGGATCGCCCGCGATGAATTTACCCTGGGCGCTTTCGTCACCTTCGTCGCGGCCGTCCTCGCTCTCTACAATCCGGTGCGCAAGTTCGCCGTCTTCAACAACAGTTTTCAGCAGGCTCTGGGCGCATCCTCACAGCTATTCAAGTTCATGGATGCCGAGGACGTCGTCCTCGAAAAGCCCGGCGCCAAGGCTCTTCCAAAGTTTTCGCAAAGCATTCGACTGGAAAGCGTGAGTTTCTCCTACCTGGAGGATGGCGACGAGTCTCGCGAAATCCTGCGCGGCATTGATCTCGAAGTGAAGCGCGGCGAAATTCTCGCGGTCGTAGGTTCCAGCGGCGCGGGCAAGAGCACGCTGGTTCACCTGATCCCTCGCTTCTTCGATGTGACCGGAGGACGCATCCTGATCGACGGCCACGACGTGCGCGACGTCACGCTCGCGTCCCTGCGTTCTCAGATCGGCATCGTCACCCAGGACACGATCCTGTTCAACGACACTGTTCGCAACAACATCGCCTACGGCCAGCCCCAAGTTCCGCAGAAAGAAGTTGAGGCCGCAGCCCGGGCCGCGCTGGCCCACGATTTTATTGTGGCCCTGCCCACAGGGTACGATACTGTGATCGGAGAGCGCGGGGTGCGGCTTTCCGGAGGCGAGCGCCAGCGGCTGGCGATCGCGCGGGCGCTGCTGAAGAACGCCCCCGTCCTGATTCTGGACGAGGCCACGTCGGCGCTCGACAGCGAATCGGAAGCTCTGGTGCAATCCGCGCTGCATAATCTAATGAGCGGCCGCACCGTCTTTGTGATCGCACATCGTCTTTCGACCGTGCGCCGCGCCGATCGTATTGTGGTAATCGAAAATGGCACCATCGCCGACATCGGCCGCCACGAAGAGTTGATGACGAAGTTAGGTACGTACCGGCGTCTCTACGAGCTGCAATTCGCCAATGCGGGTTCGACTCGAGCCGTCGCGGAAACTTGAGAATACGGCCCCTATGCCCATACGCTCGATGACAGGTTTTGCGCAGGTGAGAGGTGAGATCCAGCGCTCGCACAACGACGGCGGCGCCACGACCGTCCCCGCTGGCTCGTCGAATTCCGACGGCCGGCTGGCTTTCGCTCTCTCGCTTAAGTCAGTGAACCATCGCTTCCTCGATCTGCATTTCCGGCTGCCCTCCGGAACCGATGCGCTCGAGATGCAGCTCCGCCGCCTTCTGAAAGAGAAGATGGGGCGCGGCCACGTCGAAGTCTCGCTGAGCCTGGAGCGCGCCACGAGTGAAGCGTTCTCGCTCAACCGCGACATTGTCGGCGGCTACATCGCCGCGTTCCGCGCCGCCGCCGCCGAGTTTTCTCTCGCCTCTGAGCCCGACCTCAACGCTGTTCTCCGCATTCCGGGCGCGTTAGACTCCGCCAACGATACTGCCGACGGCGAAGTTGAAGCTGCAGTCATGGCCAAGGTCGGCGAAGCTCTCGACCGCCTCAACCAGATGCGCGAGGAAGAAGGCCGCGGCATTGCCCGCGAGCTGCGCGACCGCATGGCCCACCTGGTCGAGGCCGGCAAGAGCGTGCAGCAACATCGCCGCGCCGTGCTGCAGAACTACAGCGAGCGGCTAGAGTCGCGCCTGCAGGAACTGCTGAGTGCAACCGTCGACAAGGATCGCGTGTTGCAGGAAGCCGCATTACTGGTCGATCGCAGCGATATTCAGGAAGAAATCGTCCGGCTCGAAACGCACGTGCAACATTTCCTGGGCCTGCTCGAGGCCGGCGGCGAGATTGGGAAGAAGCTCGACTTCCTGCTGCAGGAAATGAACCGCGAGGCCAACACGCTGCTCTCGAAAACTTCCGGTCTGGCGGGCGAAGCATTGAAGATTACCGAGGCCGGCCTGGCCATGAAGGCAGAAATCGAAAAGTCGCGCGAGCAGGTGCAAAACCTGGAATGAGTGAAAAACCGGAATGAGTGCAAAACCTGGAATGAGCCCGCCCCGCAAGCCCATCGTCTACATCGTCTCGGCTCCTTCCGGTTCGGGGAAGTCGACCCTCGTGAACGTTCTGCTCGAAATGACTCCGCGTCTCGACTTTTCCATCTCCTACACCACCCGCTCTCCTCGAGGCAGCGAGCAAAACGGTAAACAGTACCACTTCATCTCTCGAGAGGAATTTGAGCAGATGATCCGGGACGACGAGTTCCTGGAACACGCCAGTCTCTACGGAAAGGACTACTATGGCACGGCTCGACGGTTCCTGCGCGAGGCAGAGCAGAAAGGCAACGATCTTTTGCTCGACATTGATGTGCAGGGAGCTGCGCAAATAAAACAGAAACTGCCAGACGCCGTCAGCGTCTTTGTACTTCCGCCCGACCGCAAGACTCTCGAATGGCGCCTGCGCAAGCGCGGTGAGGATTCGGATGAAACCATCAATCGCCGCCTGGACGAGGCCCGTCGCGAGATTGAGAACTACGACAAGTATGACTATATTCTGATCAACGATAAGCTGGAGGAATCGAGCGACAGCCTGCAGGCCATCGTTCTGTCGGAGCGCTTGTCGCGTTCCAAGTCGCCTCTGTCCGCCGAAGACGAGAAAATCGTGAAACTGGCGGACCGTTGTCGACTGGCCAATATGCGCGACCGGGTGGCCCCGATCCTGGCGTCCTTTGGTACTCTTCCGCCTTCGGCACGCTCTTAGATTTCGCGGTATCATTTTAAGGACGCCGGAATGGTGTCGGAAGCCGCTCCTGCAATTACGAGCGGGATAAGCCTGAGAGTTAGTCGTGTTCTGCCGATCGCATAAATGACGTTCGGCACTGATAGACTTCAAACCTGATTTCTTGAGGGAGAGTCCCAATGAAGTTGATCGAAGGCTTTGACAGCAACTACCGATATATCTTGGTGGCGGCGCGCCGCGCGCGGCAACTGCAATCCGGCGCGCCTCCCGTGGTCGACACCAATTCCCGCAAGCCGTGCCGCATTGCGCAGGATGAAATCCGCGCCGGCAAAGTGAAGTGGGAGATTCCTGAAACCCGCACCGCCGCCGAGCAGGCCGAAGACGCTCTCGACAAGGCACTGGGTCAGGACTGAAGGAATTGTTGATTTCGTCATTGCTGATTGTTGATTGAAAACCGTCAATCTCCACATAACGGTCTTGCAATCAACCATCAGAAATCAACAATCAAAAATTGTATGAAGATTGCCCTCGGCGTCACCGGCGGAATCGCGGCCTACAAAGCGGCCGAAATCGTTCGTCTGCTGCAGGAGAAAAACCGCAGCATTAGCGTGCAAGTTATCATGACGCGCGCTGCGCAGGAATTTGTACGCCCCCTCACCTTCGCCGCACTCTCCGGAGAAAAAGTCATCACCGGCATGTTCGCAGCGGGCGAAGAGCATGAACCGAATCTCGATTCCGCGATCGAGCACATCGCGGTCGCGCTATCGATCGATGCGCTTCTGGTTGCGCCGGCCACGGCCGATGTCCTGGCCCACTTCGCGCAAGGCATCGCCAGCGACTTCCTGACTACGCTCTACCTCGCCACCACGGCGCCTGTTGTGGTCGCGCCCGCCATGAACGTCAACATGTGGAACCATCCGGCCACGCAAGCCAATCTGCAGATTCTGCGCCAGCGCGGCGTGAAAATTGTTGAGCCCGGCGCGGGTTACCTGGCTTGTAGAATGACCGGCCAGGGCCGCCTCGCCGAAAATGAAACCATTGTCGCCGCCGTGCTGGAAGTTCTTGGCGCGTCGCAGGATCTGCGCGGCGACACTCTGCTGATCACCGCAGGTCCCACGCGTGAAAAAATCGATCCCGTCCGCTATCTCACCAACCGTTCCAGCGGCCGCATGGGATACGCTCTCGCCGAAGCTGCCTCGCGTCGCGGCGCCCGCGTGCTTCTGGTCAGCGGGCCAACGTCGCTCACTCCGCCCGGAGCCGCCGAGGTTACGCGAGTCGAGTCTACGGAAGAAATGCGCGACGCAGTCCTCCAACTCCTGCCGCAAGCGACCATCGTAATCAAAACCGCAGCCGTTTCCGACTATCGCCCGAAAGCCGCGGCAGCCCAGAAGATCAAGCGCAAGGGCCCCATGATCCTGGAACTCGAAGCGACTCCCGACATTCTGAAAGAACTCTCGCTCCACAAGGGAACCCAGATCATTGTTGGCTTCGCCGCCGAAACCGAAAACGTCCTGGAAAATGCCCGCCAGAAGCTGGTCTCGAAAAATCTCGATGCCATTGTAGTCAACGACGTTTCCCGCGAAGGCGTCGGTTTCGATTCCGACCGCAACGCCGCAACCATCATTAGCCGCGACGAAGTCGTCGAAGTTCCCGAAACCACAAAATGGGAAGTAGCCCAGCGCGTCCTCGACCAGGTCGTCCGCCTCCGCCAGCATCGCAAATCGCCCGTGAAAGCCTGACGACCCCCTTTTTGATTTGTCATCCTGAGCGAAGTCAGTCCGCAGCGAAGCGGAGGGCGGACGCAGTCGAAGGATCTCTACCCGAGCCACAGACAAGTTCTTACATCACGGTATAATGACGACGACTCATGTCCCTCGCCCTTGACCCTGACCTGCGCCGCGCGCTCGCCGAACGCGTTCGCTACTGCCATGAGATGGGCATCTACGATTTTTACCGTCGCGAAACGCGAGTCTCCGAATCCCCTGAAGTCGCCGCTGAAGTTCACGATCTATCTTCCATATCCCACGAACAGCGAGAGGAAATGGCCGCCAAAAAATCCGCCGTAGTCGCGAAGGTCGCCGTCGAAAACATTCTCGAAGTGCTCACGCCGAAACCAGAGCAGGGCGTAGCCGATCCCATAGCGGCGCTCAAACTCATTCGCGAAGATCTGGGCGATTGTACCCGCTGCAAGCTGCATAAGCAGGGCCGCAAGCAGATTGTTTTTGGCGTAGGCAATCCGCGCGCCGACTTAATGTTTGTGGGCGAAGGCCCCGGCGCCGACGAAGACACGCAGGGCGAGCCTTTCGTCGGCCGAGCCGGACAGTTGCTCAACAACATGATCAAAGCCATGGGCATCCGCCGCGAGGACGTTTACATCGCGAACGTCGTGAAATGCCGTCCACCGGGCAATCGCACGCCCGAGCGCGACGAATGCGAAACCTGCTCACCGTTCCTCATGCGCCAGATCTCGGTCATCAAGCCCAAGGTCATGGTTGCGCTGGGCGCCGTCGCAGCCAAAAACCTGCTCGCCATGAATGCATCCATGTCCGAACTGCGCGGCCGCTTCTACGACTTCCTGCCCGCAGGCGCGCGCAGCAGCGATCCATCGTGGCAAGGTACGAAACTCGCGGTCACTTACCATCCCGCATTCCTCCTGCGCGATCCGCGCCAGAAGGGCGAGGCGTGGAAAGATTTGCAAATGGTCATGAAGTTCCTAGGGCTGGAGCCTCCTAAGAAAAGTGAGTAGGTTTGGCAATCGTGTCATGCTGAGCGGAGTCGATCGTTCGCGAAGCGAATGATCGGCGGAGTCGAAGCATCCCTATCCTTGAGAGAATGTTGTCCTGATGTGCGGGATCTGGACCGCCGAGGATAGTTTATCCTTCCACACCATGCCCGAATTCTGTGACGTAGCCGTGCCCGTGCCGCTGGACATGGTCTTCACCTACCGTGTCGCCGAACACGCCGCTCCGGTCGTCGGTGCTCGCGTGCTGGTTCCATTTCGCCAGCGGCGCATGACCGGCATCGTCGTCGAACTGCACGACCGCAAGCCTTCCGTCGCCGCGAAAAACATTCTCGCCGTACTCGACACCACGCCGGTGCTCGATGCTCAGTTGCTGCAACTTGGCCGCTGGATCGCCGACTACTATCTCGCCCCGCTCGGCGAAGTTTTCCGCACGATGCTGCCCCTGAATGCGGAGTTCAAACGCGGCGTTGCTTATCGTATTACCGCAGAAGGTCAGATGGCGCTGCATTTGGCCGGTATGTCGGGATCGTCTGCTCGCTCGCGGCGTAGTCCCGAGGAGCAAGCCGCCGAGTTCCGCGTGCTGGATTATTTGGCCGCGCAAGAGCCCGCGCCCGGAGAGACCGTTCAGGTTCGCGAAGAAAGTCTGCGCTCTGCCATGCGCGTCGCGAAATCAATCTTGACTAGAATGGTGCGAAAGAAGTGGCTGGCCCGTGAGGATGTCTCCGCCGTCCGCGACGCAACCCGCACCGTCAAGATCGCGGTCCTCAAATCCGCTGACGGAAAACTGAACGACAATCAGCGCAAGCTGATCGAAAGCCTCGCCGCGTCAGGTGGTCAAGTTCCCGTCGAAACCTTGCAGGCACTCGAGATTCCGCGAACGACTCTAAGCACGCTCGTCCGGCGTGGTCTGATTGAGATTATCGAAGAGCCTGCGACATTTGCCGTTTCGCGCAGCAAGCCGCGGCCTGAGCGACTGGAATTCGATTTCAATCCAGCCCAGCAATC
>JBKQID010000027.1:0-191299 GCA_052148475.1 Candidatus Sulfotelmatobacter sp.
ACGGCAAGAGGATATCTCGAACTGAGTCGCGCCCTGCAACGGTTGAATCGGATTGCGGAGGCGCAAACTTCTTACGAAAAGGCCAGGAAGCTTGCATCCGATTCCAGCTCGATTCAATAGTCACGAGACCCAAGAAAGCATCGGATTCAAACTTGAACTGATCGTTAAGAGCAGCTGTTTAGCTGGGCTCCTCATTCAATCAACATTTGGATTATTGGGGCTTTCGCGATAAGTCCCGCTTTCAATGCAGGTATCCGAAACCTAGAATATTGCCGGAAATCCGAAAATCTTCTAGTTGGGTGACGGTGCCACTGAGTTTGGTGCAGATTGCGTCTGAGGGGTTGAAGTTTGTCCGCCAATTCCTTGGCCTTGCCCAGGCAATCCAGGAGCCATGCCGCCAAAGGTCCCCGGAGCGGGAGTAGAGACACCAGGGTTTGCGGGGCCCTTGAGCTGGCCGTGGATATCGCTGGCCTGCAGATAAACGAAAAGCCAGCCGTCGTAATGGTTCTTACCGTAAAACTCGCGAATGCTTTTCTTCTTGCTCGTGCTGACTACCCCAAGAATGGGTCCTCCGCCGAATGTTGGATCGCCGAAGCCAGAGTCGGACTTGGAATCGGCGGGCGAGGATCCCGGCGAATTCGAATCTGCCCCCACATCCGACCCACTGGATGGACTCTGCGGATCATCCGTCGCTTGAGGCCCACCTGGCGCGACCTCCAAGTTAGCAGGCCGGCCTTGTCCCTTCAGACTACCTTGTTCCGGCACTCCGCTCGGCCCGGGCGTTTGGCTCACATCCGACCTGTTCCCTAAGCTGATGTCCATCTCATGCAGGACTTTGAAGTCCTTCTCCCGGCCCGTCTTTGGGTCTCGGGTCATCGGATCCTTGTAGAGTTTGCGAATGAAGCGGATGTTATTACTATTCTCCAATTCCTCGATGCGCGTCGGATACCGGCCAAGTCTCCGGTGGAAGATCTGAATAGCCCGCATGTAAGCCGTACCGCGATGGCACAACTCTTCTTCGCGGTCGCGACGAACCTGTTGGGCAATGTCGGGAAGCGCGGCAGCCATCGCAATCGTGACGATAGCGACAGCCAGCATTAGCGTTAGGAGAACGTAGCCGTGCTGGTCCCGCCGAGGGTGTAATTTTATACGCGAAATATGCCGTGATCTGAAGGCGCGTGGCATCGCCCCTCTCATTGAACTCGAATGGAATGAGCTACGAGCTGTTTCGATCCTAGAGATCATAACTCTGAGATACTGGAACTCCACCATCACCTCGTCGGCTAGCCCGGCAACGTTAGCGTCAGCGGGCATAAATAATGTCTTCGCGCGGCGCAGAAGCCTTTCATGCTTCCTCTCCGGCGCGGTCCGCAAGGCCAAGAAACCTAAGCACAATCGTCGGTGGAGCTAACCCATACGGCGAAGAAGTCAACGTAACGCTAGATCGGCTATGTTGCGACAATGTTGCCAGATTGTTAAAAGAACATTAATAATTCTGCCTCTCTGCCACGGGGAAAAAATCGAGGGGATATCGGCGGTTTTGTCCTTAGCTTAGCCAAACTGGCGAGAGAAAAAGCGATTGGGAGGAGTAGACGAGGATCGGCATCTTGCAGTGCTGATGAGCGCAATGGTGGCCAGAAATTCAGTCTTGACCGCTCGCCCTTTTCACCTGTTTGTCGAGCCAAGCCAGGGTTCACAGCATCTGCTGTCACGGAAAATTCACACAAGGCTGTAATGGCTAGGATTACAATCAGCGATTCACACAGCAGGTTAGCTCGCGACGGAACCATCCCACGGAGAGGGAAGCGCATGTCTCGTGTGTTCAAAGCTCTACCCTTTGGGCCAGCGATCGTCGCCCTCTGCATCTTTGCCGCCAGTTGTGGCTCAAACTCGGGCACTGGCCAATATCGGGTAATCCAGACCATTCCCGACGCTCCCGGGAATTTCGATATCTCGGTTAACGGGAAAAATGTATTCACCAATGTGGCTTTCGAATCGACTGAGCCGGCATTCGGATACCAGTCGGTGCCGGTGGGGAGTGACCCAATCGAAGTAACTCAGGCCGCCGCCCCTGTGATCGGCAGCACAAACATGAACCTCATCGCCGGGACTCAGTCCACGGTGCTTTTGACGGGACTCTACGCTGCGCCCACAGCGGTTATTTTGCGTGACAATAATACCGCGCCGCTATCAAGCCAGGCGGAGCTCCGTATCGTTGATGCATCCCCCAGCGCGCCTACAAGCCTGGACATTTACATCGTTGCACCCGGTATCGACATCACCCAGCGCCAGCCCACGATTTCTGCCCTCCAGCTTGGAGAGCAGAGCGCTTACCAGGACCTTACGACAGAAAAGAGCGGCAACGCGCAGATTACGGTGATCGTGACGAAATCGGGGGACCCAACCAAGACTCAATATGTGAATCAGATCTACACACTTTCTGTCGCTCAGATTCGCACTCTCGTACTGGTGGACGCCAGCGGCGGCGGCGCCATTTCATTCGTTCCCTTGGAATTGAGTGATCTCAACTGACAACGCTGGAACGCCGGGCCGAATCCGGATGGGAACTGCGGAAACGAGAACCTGTAAGTCTTTCGCTTTCAATGTCGTATATACGAAGTACATTGGGAAGAATCTTTTTTGTTGCCGAGGAATTTCGGCCGAACGATCACCCGTCGAGAATACGGCTCAGATGGCGGGTTCCCGCGTCTTTTCTTCGAACGCGGAGCGTGGTTCTGTGACTAAGAGCTGAAAATGCAGTTTGCCACGGCTTTGTCTGAGTCGTGGAACTTAATTTCCTAAGGAGATGGAACGATGAAACCAATTATCGCTGCGGCACTTTCGCTGGCGCTCGGTTGCGGAGTACAGGTAGCACAATGTCAGCAAGGTACGAGCACTACCACGACTGTGAACAAGAAAGTGCCCCCCAAGAAATCTGAGCCGTCTTCTGCGCAGCTCAATGAGTTGCACCAGGCGCTTGAGGCCTTGCAACAACAAATCAAGCATTTGAACGACCAAATGGAAAGCCGCGATCAAAAGATTCAGCAATTGGAGCAGCGGCTTGATCAGAGCCAGGCCGCGGCCGCACAGGACCGGAACAAGACAGACCTTGCGACGGCGCAAACGGCGGAGCAACAGCAAACCGTGATGGCGCTGAAGAGCGATGTCACGGAATTGAAGACCAACGTCACCAGCACTGCCCTCAGCTTGCAAGAGACGCAGAAAAACGTGAACGCAGCGATAGAGAGCCCGATGGCGCTGCATTTCAAAGGGGTCACACTCACTCCCGGCGGATTCCTGGCGGGGGAAACGGTGTATCGCAATCGTGCATTAGGGTCCGATATTAATACTCCTTTCAACAGTGTGAACCCGCCGGGCGCGGGTCAGAATGCGCTTTCCGAATTCTATGGTTCCGGCCGGCAGTCGCGCATCTCAATGCTGGCAGAGAGCAAGATCAGCGCCGCCAAGCTTTCGGGCTACTACGAAGCTGACTTTCTTTCGGCGGGCGCGACTTCGAGCAATACCCAGAGCAACAGCTACACCCTGCGCCAGAGGCAGGTTTGGGGTAAGGCCGCCCTCGACAACGGCTGGAGCTTCACCGGCGGTCAAATGTGGAGTCTGGTGACAGAAACCAAGAAGGGTGTCGATAACCGGACTGAAGCTACACCGTTGACCATCGACCCTGCGTATAACGTCGGTTTCAGTTGGGCCCGGCAGTGGGGTTTTCGCGTGGCCAAGAACTTTAATGATCATTTCTGGCTGGCGGCCTCGTTGGAAAATCCTCAGACGGTCTTCGCTGCGACCGGCAATGCCGCGAACTTCGCTTTCGGTAGCGCGGGCACTACCGGGGGACTGTATAACTCGGGATCCAACTACTCGTTCAACGCGATGCCGGATATCATCATAAAGGCTGCGTTTGAGCCCGGCTTCGGTCACTATGAAGTTTTCGCCATCGGGAGCCGCTTCCGCGACCGTGTTTATCCTTGCGTGGAACCCACGCAAAACCCCTCACTTTGCGGTACCAGCGCTTCCACCGTTGGAGCGTACAACGACACGAAGGATGCGGGAGGCGTAGGCGCAAACGCCCGCTTCACTTTCTTCAAACAGCTGGATTTCGGGCTTCACGCGCTTTACGGAACGGGTATAGGCCGCTACGGCGCCTCCGGCCTGCCAGATGCCACCGTCAATCCTAATGGCACACTCGCTCCCTTGCGCAGCTATCAGGGTCTGGCCACATTGGAGTGGCACAAGCCCAGGTTTGATCTGTATCTCAATGGCGGCGAGGAGTATGTGGGACGCCACTATTCACAAGATGTGTTCGGCAATGGAAATTGGGTAGGGTATGGATCGCCTTTCTTTAGCGACTCGACTTGCTACACCGAACCCGCACCCTCGTCGGGCACCGGTTATGGATTCGGATCTCTTGGAAGTAACTGCACGGCCAACACCCAATACACTCTCGAGGGCACGTTCGGATTCTGGTTGCGGCTTTACCATGGTGACAAGGGAAGACTGCAACTCGGTCCGCAGTATTCCTACCTGGTCCGAAACGCATGGTCGGGCTCCCTCTCTACCGCGGGCACGGGCCCCTTTGTTTCACCACGCGGAATCGACAACATGTTTATGACCTCTTTCCGCTACTACTTGCCGTAGAATTTGTGGAACCCTCGCCCCGACCCGGCTTTTACCGAAAGGGGCGAGGGTTTTCACTTGTTCGATCAAAAGGATCGATAGAGTGTCCAGTCGCTCCAGAGTGTCCCGTCGCTTCGGTCTGCGTGGCCTTAGGCTTTTCCCCGTAATCGACGCAGAGTGTCTTTCCTACTACCGCCAGAAACTGCACTAGATCTTGCACCGACTGCCTGCATCCCGGGGCTTACTGGCGTCTACTGGCCGTTACCAATCGCCCTGCCACTGTGGAGTTGGTCGAGGCTCGCTCAACTTGCACCCGGTCTTTCTCTGGCCAATACGGAAAAACATATGCACTTCGACGGGGACGCATGCGCCGGAATGAAAATTCGCGAAATCGTCCTATCAGCGCGCTTTTGCGGGAGATTTGGGACTGCAAAAGAGTGCAGATTCGCCGCGGAAATTCATCAACCATTCACAAGCCATTAACAAGTCATTCGCAGAGGCGATGGTATCTTTGCATGCTCTTAGTCCTCCACTTGGTTTGAGGACCCATGGTTGGACCGCCATATCGGGCTTGTGGAAAAGTGCGGCTGCTAATCCACACTGGCGAAGCCTCGTCTTTCCGTAGTGCGGAGAACATGGGGGCGGCGATCAGATGTGGAGGCTGGCCGCATTCTCGTCCCGCTCATTTGGAGGGTTCATCCGGACTGAGCGATACCTTCTAGGACTAACGATCATGTTCAAAATACGACTATCTGGTGAGGTGCTGCTGTTGATTCTCGCGGCAGTCAGCGCGCCAAGCTACGCGCAGACGACTTCATCGGATCCGAGCCAGATGAATGCCGCCCTAGAGCTCAGCGCCCACAATTCGAACCCGCCAACCCTGCAAGAGCGATACCCTCGTTATCAGCTGATGCCGAGTGACATACTGGCGGTTTCCTTCCCTTTGATTCCTGAACTCCAAACTGTATCAGTGACTGTTCAACCGGATGGCTTTATCACCCTTCCGAATGGTTTGGGGAGTATGTACGTCAAAGGAGATACGATTCCGCAGCTCGTGGACATTCTGACCAAGGCATATTCGAAGACAATGCACAATCCAATTGTGGCGGTGGACATAACAAACTTCCAACCCCCACTCTTCACGGTGAATGGACAGGTTGGGAAGCCGGGCCAATACCCACTGCGCGTAGATACGACGGTTTCTGAGGGGATCGCCGTCGCCGGTGGATTCTCGTCTACAGCCAAGACTCAGGTGTTCGTTTTTCATCGCGTATCCTCCGATTGGGTTCAGGTCAAGAAGTTAAACCTAAAGGAACTTCTAAACGGCCACAACATTCACGAGGACGTGCACCTTCAGGCTGGGGACATGATTTTTGTTCCCGATAAGTTCATTGCGAATTTCAGAAAATATATTCCCTATTCTTTTGGTCTTGGTACCGGCTTGGGCTTTAATGGGACGACCCTAGTGCAATGAGAGAAGCTCTCGATGGCTGTGGGTGCACGAGCGCACTAGGAGTTACAGAAAATGGCTGAATCAGATATGGAAGGACTGTTCGAGAAAAAGAAGTCAGACCCCACACTGCGGGACCTGCTTGCGCCCTTATTCCGCCGCAAGCGGGTACTGGCCTTGACTTTCTTCGGGATTATGCTCGGCACCGTGGTGGCTGCGTTCGTCCTGAACTCCATGCATAAGGGGACGATGGAGATACTCGTAAACGAGCAGCGGGTGGATCCTACGGTTACCTCGCAATCAACGCAAGGACAAGCGGCGCCTCCCGCTGTATCCGACTATGACATCGGTTCAGAGGTCGAACTATTAAAAAGCGAGGATCTGCTGCGACAGGTCGTGCTAGCCAATCGACTTCAGGATATAGAGCGAAGATCGATTACTTCTCGTTTGCACCCTGGAGCGAATGACGCTTGGTTCATTGCCCGGGCGACTGATAAGTTGCATTCAAAATTGGAAGTAGCGCCCGTGTCGAAGAGCAATCTGATTGAAGTCGATTACAAGTCGATCGATCCGCAAATGGCCTACAACGTCTTGGAGACGCTGGGTAGGTTGTATCTTGCAAAACACAACGCGGTGCACCGGCCGCAGGGGGCGTACGGATTCTTTGCCTCAGAAACCGATAGGTACCAGAAAGCCCTTGCAGACTCGGAGGCGCGTCTGGCCGATTTCACAAAAGCAACCGGGATCACAGCACCTGATGTGCAGCGGACAGAAATGGCCCAGCAGGTGGTTAATTCGGTGGCGGCTCTCGAGGCAGCCCAGGAGACCGTTGCCGCCGACGAAAAGCGGATCGAAGACGAGAAGCAGCGCATGAAGATGACTCCTGAGCGCTCTCTCGCTCAAGAGTCGACAGACTCTGCCCAGAGCTTGATGCAACAACTGCAGGCTGACCTCCTGGCTGAGGAAATCAAGAAAACCCAGTTGCTAATGAAATATGAACCGAGTTACCCGCTGGCACAGGAAGCCGAACAAGAAATCGCCCAAACGCAGGCCGCTATATTGAATGCGTCTAAACAGCAATATGTCAACCGGACCACGGACCGGGACGCAACTTACGAACTAATGAGGGAAGACGTCGCAAGGACGCAAGCCGATCTGGCTTTTCACAAGGCGACCACGGGAGCGCTTCAAAGCAGCCTTCGCGACCTGCGCATGCAAATGCTGAAATTGGATCAAGATACGATGAAACAAGCGGATTTGACTCGTGAGGTCAGCGCCAATCAAGCGAACTACTTGCTTTATCTCTCGAAAAGAGAACAAGAGCGCACTTCTGATGCATTGGACGAGAAACGGATCTCGAATGTTTCCATTGCAGTTCCGCCGGTACTACCGGTCCTTCCGTGGATTGGTCCAGTGTTGGTACTGTGCTGTGGCGCGGTTCTAGCGGTTTTCATAAGTTCCGGAGCGGCGTTCCTCGCTGAGTACCTCAATCCGGCATTGCGTACTCCATCGGAAGTGATCGATGTTCTCAGAATTCCTGTACTGGCCAGCGTTCCAAAGCAAAGGCTCAGGCGTTCCTAATGGTCTTGGACTTTTACAACTTGAAGGAAGAGCCCTTCGGGGTAACGCCCGACCCGCGCTATCTTTATTCCAGCGCAGTTCACCGCGAAGCATTAGCCACACTGTCATACGGTATCCGAAGCCGGCGCGGCTTTATGTCCCTCATCGCTAAACCAGGAATGGGTAAGACGACGATCCTGTTTCACCTTCTGGGTCAACTGGAAGGCTTAGCCCGGACGGTGTTCTTGTTCCAGACGTTGTGCAGCCCGAAAGAGCTGGTTCGAGCCCTGCTGCGCGATCTTGGTGTGGATGACGATCATGGAGATGCTGTCCGCATGCACGAACAGCTCAACCGGGTGTTATTAGCCGAGGCTCAGCAGGGGCGGAGAGTTGTCGTGGTAATCGATGAAGCGCAAAATCTTCAAGACTCCGCTCTCGAGTTGGTGCGAATGCTGTCAAATTTTGAGACCTCCAGCTACAAACTGATGCAGATCATTTTGGCAGGCCAACCTCAGCTTCGCGAAAGACTAGCTTCACCCCAGCTACTTCAACTCCGGCAGCGAATGTCAATCTTCGCTCGACTTCAGGCGTTCAGTGTCGAGGAAACTCACTTATATGTGCACCATCGCCTTCGGGTAGCGGGCTACGACTTCAAGACTCCTCTTTTCACAAGGCGGGCGGAGGGGCTGATTGCAAGATACAGCGAGGGAATTCCCCGAAACATTAACAACATTTGCTTTAATGCCCTTTCATTGGGTTGCGTATTGAAACAAAAAACCATCCGGGAGGAAGTAGTTCGCGAAACGCTAGACGACCTCGATCTCGAAGTAGACGGCGCAAACGGACTGAACGAGGAACCTACCGGGCGTAAATTGGTTGCCGTCCGTACGAGCCAGCCCGTTACCGAATTCAGGCGACCTGGCGTGTGGCGAAGACGACTTGCGGTTTGCGTTATGCTCCTTGTGTCGCTCCTATGTTTCTCTGGTGGCCGCCCGGACCCAGCGGCGCTGCGCCAGCGCCATCATTCCTTCGCTGTCGGGGCGACTTCTCAGCAGATAGGAACAATGCAGAACACTTCAGCGGTCCAAACGCCGGGCTCAACCGACCCGACCGTCAATGGCGAGCGCCAGCCCACAAAGTCGGCGCCGACGACCCCCGAAGATGAAACTTCTGGCAGAAGTGAGGCCGCCTCATCAATACCGACCCAGACATCGCGACCGCACTCAAGTCGGGTGCATCAGACAAGTGACCCAGCCAAGCTCTGGGAACAAGTGAAAAGCGAGAGTAGCGATGCCGAAGCAGAGCTCGCTCGGCTCTATATTGAGGGGACGGCCGTGCCTAAGAACTGCGCACAGGCCGAACTCCTTTTGCTGGCGGCCTCTCGAAAAGGAAATGTGCGTGTGGCTGGCTTGCTAGGTGATTATGCAGACCAGTGCCGCTAATTTCGGAGTAATGTACAATTGTATATGGGGTATTGTGCCTGGGGCATCCTATTGGGATTTAATCTATGAACGTTCATTCATGGGACCAGAATCCCGCGTCTTTCGGGCGCCCAGCACCACGGTTTCTGCTGTACTCGCTCCCCGATTGCAGGGAAAAGCCAGCATGAGTAAGAATTTTGAACTGCTGCAAGAGTTGCTCAAGCGAGAACTGCGCGAGACCCCTCCCGGCCTAGGGTCCGCCGAAGTTGCGTTTCAGGGGTCCGAGGCGGAGCAGAATACTCATCACGGCTCATCGGATTTGGACGCCGTTGGGCAGCAAGAGTGCTTCAGACTTGTTCAACGTATTTTCTTGGGGCAGTCAGAGAATCCCTTTCGGGCCATAGTTTTCGCGGGAATCGACCGGGGGAACGGCTGCAGCCGAATCTGTGTGGAAGCTGCCCGTATTTTGGCGGCAAATACTTCCGGCTCGGTCTGTCTCGTAGACGCGAATCTCCGGACTCCTTCGCTGCCGGGATTCTTGGGGATTCCCGACACTGGCGGCTTGGTCCGGTCCCTGCTCGAAGAAGGCGGTATACGAAGTTTCGCCAAGCAACTGGAACCCTCCAACCTCTGGCTGCTCTCAGGAGGAACCCTAAAACCGGAGTCGCACAGCCTACTGAATTCCGACCGGCTTAAGGCGCGCATGCTGGAGTTACGGAAGGAGTTCGACTACATTCTCATCGACTCGCCAGCTTTGAATCTCTACGCTGACGCCCTTACTCTGGGCCGGATTGCAGACGGTGTAGTTGTAGTACTTCAGGCAGATTCCACCCGCCGCGAATCAGCGCTGAAGGGGTTGCAAACGTTGCGGGAGGCTCACATCGAAGTTTTGGGCGCAGTCCTGAACCGAAGGACATTTCCCATCCCACATTTTGTCTATCGCAAGTTGTAGTAGCGTTGAGGTTTCCGCCCGGCAGCATTCCCGCCCAATTCAGATCCACTGATCAGGTCCACGAATTATGAACACCGCTAAACGACGCCTGTATCTCGGGATGCTCAAGGTGTTTAACCTCGGGCTCATGGTCGGAGCCTTGGGACTCGTCACCGTTCTGCAAGTTCGCCAACAGGGTGCAGGGATACCTCTTTCTGCTTTCCTGTCGGTGAGGGTGAAACTAATTAACATTCTAATTTTTAGTGGGATTCTCTTCGCATGGCACGGCATCTTCTCGCTCTGCGGGCAATATCAATCTCAACGGCTGGCCCGCCGCCGCTCCGTTATTGCAAATGCCACTCGCGCCACCACATTCGCCTCCCTTTTCTTAGGAGTGGTAGCGATCGTGTTTCGAATCAGCATGATTACGCCCCAGTTTTTCATTCTATTTTGGATTTGTGCTTCTTCATTGGTGGCAGGTTCGAGACTTCTAATCCGAAGTTGTCTCGAGATCGTGCGCGTCCACGGCCGCAATCTCCGATACATTCTGATTTTAGGAACAAACCGTCGTGCCATCGAGTTTGCTCGCCGACTGGATGCGACGCCAGAGTGGGGCTACCGGGTACTTGGATTCGTGGACCAGGAATGGCATGACGGAGCCAGCCTGGAGAAGCCGTACCCATTGTGCTGCAGTCTCGATGAACTCTCGGGTTATTTGCGTCGCACTGTGGTTGATGAGGTCGCGAACTATCTTCCCTTGCGGTCTTTCTATGAACACTCGTCTCGCATCGCAGCCTTGTGCGAGCAGCACGGTATCTTTATGCGCTTCGATCCCCAGCTTTTCGATTTGAAGATCGCCCGTGCTCGCGCCGAAGAGCTTGATGGGAGGACGCAGATCACGGCATACTCTTCTCCGCGCGAGGGATGGCCAGTGGTTTGGAAGCGCATCCTGGATGTGACTCTATCCCTCGTGCTCCTATTGGCTGTCGCCCCCCTGCTTGTAGTGGTCGCACTGATCATCAAAGTCACCTCAAGAGGCCCAATTTTCTTCCAGCAGGAGCGCATAGGACGGAATAAGAGACGATTTTTCATCTACAAATTCCGCACCATGGTGCCGAATGCGGAGAAGATGCTGCCGGCGCTTGAGGTTCTGAACGAAGCTGCAGGGCCCGTATTTAAGATTAAGAACGACCCACGAATAACCCCGATTGGCCGGCTGCTCAGACGTACCAGCATCGACGAACTTCCGCAGCTATTCAACGTGCTGAGAGGAGATATGAGTCTGGTAGGTCCACGTCCTCTACCTTTGCGGGATTATGAGGGTTTCGACCAAGACTGGCAAAGACGGCGATTCAGCGTGCGCCCAGGTATTACTTGTCTGTGGCAAGTCAAAGGACGAAGCAATGTCGGTTTTGATCACTGGATGAAGCTTGACCTTCAGTACCTGGACGAATGGTCGATCTGGCTTGACATGAAGATCCTCGCGCAAACAATCCCAGCCGTCCTCAGGGGTTCGGGCGCAGCGTAAGACGTCGCAGCCCGCCCAGTCACTGGCTTCCAGCCTATCCACGCGATCGGCATGAACATTCTCATCGTCCATAACAGTTACCAACAGCCAGGTGGAGAGGATGTTGTAGTTGCACAAGAAACGAAATTGCTGGAGCGAAATGGACACAGAGTTAGTATCTATGAGCGAAGTAATGATGAGCTCGATGATCTGTCTTTCCGACAGCGGTTTGGTCTGGTCACCCGGCTCGTTTCAGCCAGCGATAGTAAGCTGGATGTCCGCAGCCTTCTGCGAGATCTCAAGCCAAGTCTCGTTCATGTTCACAATACCTTTGCGATGGTGTCGCCTTCCGTGTACGAAGCATGTGAAGAGGAAGATGTTCCTGTCGTCCAAACGCTCCACAACTACAGACTTCTGTGTCCCGCTGCGACTTTCTATCGAAACGCTGCGCCTTGCGAGGAGTGTGTAACTCATAGTCTTTTGCGCAGTGTGCGATACGGATGCTACCGCGAGTCGCGCATGATGTCCGGGGCGATTGCACTCATGCTCAAAACGCACCGGTTGCGGCAGACATGGAATCGACAGATACACGCTTACATCGCGATCAGCCGTTTCGTAAAAGACAAATTCGTTCAGGCCGGATTTCCAGCGAGTAAGATATTCGTCAAGCCTAATTTTGTCGACCCGGATCCGGGCAAGCGATCCAGTTCCGGAGATTACGTTCTTTTCCTCGGTCGGCTTTCCCCTGAAAAGGGCCTGTTGACGCTCCTGGAAGCTTGGGAACGCCTGCCATCCACAGTCCCTCTTGTAATTGCTGGTGACGGACCGATGCGGAACCGCATCGAGGTTGAAGTCGCAAGAAAGAGACTCCATCGCGTTCATCTCGCCGGCCAACTGAGACACGATGAAAAGTATGACGCGATGAAGAAGGCCGCATTTCTGGTCGTTCCAAGTGTTTGGTACGAACCGTTTGGCCTGGTTGTCGCAGAAGCTTTTGCGTGTGGAACCCCGGTGCTCGGCGCGTTCGTCGGCTCAATTCAAGAGATGCTGGACGATCAAGTAACCGGGTTGCACTTCCCACCCGGCGATCCGGACGCACTCGCCAAGAAAGTTGCATGGGCCTGGGGACACTTGCCTGAATTAGCGGCTATGGGTAAGGCCGCCCGGCGAGTTTACGAAGATCGTTATACCGCGGGAGCAAACTACCAGCTCTTGATGAATATTTATGCCTCCGCAATTGATACTCACATCGGGTTCAACCGAACTCGGCCGCTGCGAGCAACCGCCTAGCTTTCGGGTCCTCGGTGTTCCGGTGCATGCAGTACAAATTCCGGATGTCGTTAGGCATATCCGACTCTGGATCCAGGGCGGCGCAGAAGCGCGGTACATAGCCGTTACAGGTATGCACGGGATCGCTGAGGCACGGGCCGACAGCGAGTTTCGACGCGCACTTGATTCGGCTGACTTAGTAGTTCCCGACGGGATGCCGCTCGTCTGGTTAGCGCGGTGGCATCGGCATCCACTCAGACGTAGAGTCTATGGACCAGAGTTGATGGAAACATTCTGCCGCGAAACCGGAGCGACTTACCGTCATTTCTTTTACGGAGGTGGGCCCGGAACTGCAGAACGCCTCGCGGAGTCGCTGCGGAAACGTTATGGTATTGCGGTAGTGGGCACGTATTGTCCGCCATTCCGCCCGCTTACGGAAGAAGAGCAGGGGGACGTTACGTCACGTATAGAAGCAGTCTCCCCGGATATATTGTGGGTGGGGCTCAGCACACCAAAGCAGGAAAAGTGGATGCTCCAAAATCGCCGGCAGCTTTCGGTTCGTGTAATGCTGGGTGTAGGTGCGGCGTTTGATTTGAATTCAGGGAGAACTCGTCAAGCGCCAGCCTGGATGAGAGAACGCGGGCTGGAATGGCTGTTTCGTCTATTGAGTGAGCCACAAAGGCTTTGGCGACGCTACCTCATTTCGATTCCCAAGGCGGCGGGGTTGGTTTTCCTGGAACTCTTAGGACTTTTGCCTGATTCTCCCAATCCACCTCTTATCACCTAACAGTTTTATAACGTTCAGATAGGGAATACATCTCATGGAAAAGCAGATCAGAGTCTTGGTAACGGGCGCCGGTGGATTTATCGGCCACCATCTAGTCCATCGGCTAAAAGATGAAGGACATTGGGTACGGGGCGTTGACCTTAAAGTGCCGGATTACGAGCCCAGTAGAGCGGACGAGTTCGAGATCCTTGACCTGCGAAAGTACGATACATGTCTGCAAGCCACGCGTGGTCAAATTGAACATGTTTACAATCTTGCGGCGGATATGGGAGGTATTGGATACATCACTGCCTCGCAAGCCGAGATTGCCAAGAACAACATCCTCATTAACGCGCACATGCTCGAAGCCTCACGGCTGAACGGCATATCTCGCTTTCTCTTTTCTTCGTCAGCCTGCGTCTACCCCAGTTATAAGCAAACTGACACCGACATCAATCCTTTGCGGGAACAAGATGCATACCCCGCGGATCCCGAGCCTGGCTATGGGTGGGAAAAGCTCTTTACTGAAGAACTATGTCGCTATTACCGGCGTGATTATCGCTTCAATACTCGAATTGTTCGCTTCCATAACGTCTATGGACCTCTGGGTACTTACCAAGGCGGCAAGGAGAAGGCACCGGCAGCGATTTCTCGAAAGGTAGCGTTGGCTTGTGACGGTGATGAGATTGAAATCTGGGGCGATGGAAAGCAGACCCGATCCTTCATGTACGTGGATGACTGTGTCGAAGGTTTGCTTCGACTCATGGCCTCAACCTATGACGAACCCCTGAATCTCGGTACCTCGACAATGATAAGCGTTGACGGACTAGTGGACCTAGCAATGGCGATTGCTGGTAAGCGCCTGATCAAGCGCTACAATCTGACAAAACCGCAGGGCGTTCGCGGACGCAACAGCGACAACTCCCGGCTGTTTCAGGTTCTGGGATGGGAACCTTCTATTTCGCTTGAAGTTGGTCTCGAAGTGACATACCGCTGGATCGAGAATGAAATAATGAAGACAGGACGGCTCCAATTCGCGTCCGCCAGCCGAGTCGCCTAGTCAAGGCCACATTTCACTGAATCGAAGTCTGGGTCGAGCGCGATGGCATCAACCGTCACATCAACGCAGTTGTTGGAAGCACGATCAAAATCGTCGTCGCTTGACCTAGTAGGCGAGAAGTATGAACAGGTCTGGCTCGCTTGTATCCTGTTAGTATTTGTATTCATCAACGTGTTTACTGCAGACCGTTACCCGTTCCCATTCTTTGACGAGGCGTTCTACACGGACCCAGCGGTTAACTACTTGACTGGACACGGATTCACCGCCAATGTTCCTGGCGAGAACGCGCCCGTGTTTTACTTCTATAGCGGTCCCGCGCACCCCGCGCTGCTCATTCCCTGGCTGAAAGTATTCGGTATTTCCATCCGGTCGGTTCGATCGATTAACTTCGCCTACATGGCCATGACTGCGTTGTTGATTTGGTCTGCGGCAAAACGGACGGGACTGGTACTATCGCCTCGCTGGCGACTTCTGCTGGTATCGATGTTGATCTGCGATTACTCCATAATCTGTTCCTACCGGTGCGGCCGATACGATTGTTTGGGGATGCTCGTGTTGGCGTTCGCCTGCTGGAGTTTTTCATTGAAGCCTGGGCCGCTTCGCATCACGGCATTAGCGATTGCCGGGGCGGCCTCGCCTTGGATTGGACTGCCATTGTTACCCCTGGAGGCCGTGCTAGGGAGCACTCTACTCGTATTTACACTCTTTCAGTATTGGCGTGAGATATTCGCTTTTTATGCAGGAGTGGTGGCTGGCGTTCTGGGGTTCATCGAGTTTCTCGCTAGCCACGGGGTTCTGCAAGACTTTCTCCGGTTTGTTCATTCACCGACAAAGAAGTTCTGGTTCGTTACTGCGCTGCTTCAGGGAGAGTTTCTACACTCCAATACGCTTCCGAAGGACTTCAGTCTGCCTCTGGTATTGAGTTCCGCTGTGCTCGTGGCAGGGGCTTTCTATCGCAAGGGCTCACTCCGGCTGCGTTCGCCACTTGTCTATGGATTGATGTTTGTTCCGGTGCTCGGGCTCACCATGGTGGTTGCATCGCATTTCCCAACTTATTACGGCTGGATGGTTTACGGCCCACTTGCAGTGTGCGTCTGCGGGAGCCTGGACTTAAATATGCCCACAGGGGTTCGACGCCTTGCCGTGGGACTGTGTTTTGTGGCGAGCATGGTGGGAGTCGGATTGCACGTGCTCGCCTGTGCCCGGGATTGGGAAGATCGCGACTATTCGAGGGTATCGCGGTTTGTTACTTCCAATATTCGGTCCGATGATCGTGTTTATATCGACCCACAGGTATATTACCCGGCAAAACTGACTGGCGCCGCAGTGTTGTTCTGGGATCCTGGAAGCCGAATATCTTCCGCGCAGAAGAGCGGCCTCACGGCCTGCATCATTGGCCCCGAAAGATTAGGGCTTCTGAAGGAATTTGGCGGCACGTGGGATAACACGGGTGAAGAGATAATCCCGGCGCATACGGGATTATTCGGGAGTGACCTTAGATGGGGATTCCTATCCTTACCGAACTATCGATTGTCGGTCTATCGGCGAGTGCCCGCAACCGGACGAGGCGGAGAACAGTAAGGACCTCTCTCACCGTCCTCCCTTTCAGCGGAAGTTAGAAACAATGAGCCTCACCGGGATCCTGCTTGAGAAGTCGGTTGTTTACCGGTTGTGGCAGGCGCCATTTGCAGCCCAGAAGTTCGCGCCAGTGCTTGCCCACAATAATATCGGGCGAATAAAACACGTACTTGATGTCGGATGCGGCCCCGGTACGAATAGCAGCCAGTTTGCCCACACGAAGTATTTGGGTATCGACATCAATGCTGACTATATCGAATCTGCTCGCAAGAGCTACCGGCGCGATTTCGTTATTGCCGATGCGCGGACGTACCGTACAACACCCGAGAACGGCTTCGATTTCATCCTGGTAAACAGCTTTCTACATCATATTTCCACAGCAGACGTGCTGGAGTTGTTGGCTCACTTGCGAACCTTGCTGACCCATGACGGTTGCGTTCATATTCTGGAGCCCGTGCTACCCGCTGGTTGGCCGGTTGCCCGGTTGGTTGCCCATGCGGACCGAGGCAAGTTTGTGCGTCCCTTGCAAGAATGGAAGTCGATTTTCAGCGATATCTTTTGCCCGGTCGTTGTTGAACCCTATCCTCTTAAGGGTGCGGGTATCACGCTTTGGAACATGCTTTACTTCAAGGGAAGCGCGCCAAAGCAGTCGCACAGCTGAGGGGCATTCCGCTTCAGGTCGTTCGGTTCACTTTGTAGTCTCTGATCGAATCGATATCGAGAGCAGCACTTCTATCATCTGGAGGCATTCCGCCGATGAACACTAATCCTCGCGTCTCCCTCGCTATCCCGATCTACAACGAAGAGGCCGTTGTGCCGGAACTAGTTCGCCGGACCCGGGTCGTGCTCGACTCACTCCCTGGCGGCCCGCACGAAATAGTGTTTGTGAACGACGGCAGTTCGGACGGAACTCTCGGAATGCTTGAAGAGGCCGCCGAGAGCGATCCCAGGATCGTGGTTGTCGAGCTGTCTCGCAACTTCGGCCATCAGACTGCGCTTGCGGCTGCTCTCGACCAGGTTACTGGAGACGTCGTCGTGCTCATGGACGGGGATCTTCAGGACCCGCCCGAGGCTGTCCCCACGCTGGTCGACCACTATCGCAAGGGATACGAGGTGGTTTACGTGAAGCGGGTTAACCGCAAAGAGCGCTGGTGGTTGCGGATGTGCTACTACGTGTTTTACCGATTGCTCGCGACGCTTTCCTCGATC
The DNA here is from genome assembly GCA_052148475.1 of Candidatus Sulfotelmatobacter sp. GTDB lineage: Bacteria > Acidobacteriota > Terriglobia > Terriglobales > Acidobacteriaceae > Sulfotelmatobacter. The sequence continues at coordinate 17,384 of JBKQID010000027.1, forward strand.
GAGCTGCCACTGGATTCAGGAGATTTTGGCCTTATGTCGCGCCGCGTGGTTGACGAAATCCGGGCGATGCCGGAACATCATCGATACCTGCGCGGGATGCGCACCTGGGTCGGATTTCGGCAGATTGGCATCCCCATCGAACGTGCAGCTCGTCACGCCGGGAGCACCAAGTACAGCCCGTTGAAACTGCTGAAGCTCGCTTTCGACGGCATCTTCGCCTTTTCCGTTGTCCCGCTGCGAGCTGCCGCAATTCTGGGCACCGCGGCCATAGGGTGCTCGTTTGTATATGCGCTCTACTCGCTTTACGCGAAATTCTGGCTGCACTCTCCACAAGGCTTTACCGCTCTGATTTTGGCGATTATCTTTCTCTCTGGAATAAATTTGTTCTTTCTTGGGATCATTGGAGAGTACGTCGGACGCGTCTACGAAGAAGCAAAAGCAAGACCGCACTACGTGGTTCGAAGAGTGGTAAGCCAGCAAGTGTCCAGCACTGCTTCGAGAATTGCTGTGGCAACCCGTCGATGAACTTTCAGGGGACGATTGGTTCCCAGTTCATGTTCCCCTTGTATTTGACGTTCAGAGTGGCGTGCGATCAGGAAGCGTGCCTACCCGGAAGGCAGTCGGACCATTCGCAGTTCAAGGTTCACAAGGAAATTCTCGATGCGAGTTCTGCTTTCTTCCTACGCTTGTCGACCCAACGCCGGTAGTGAGCCGGGAGTTGGCTGGAATTGGGCAACCCACCTGGCTGCTCGGGGCATTGAAGTCCATGTTCTGGTGGCGAAACGCAATCAGGCAGCGATCGAAGCGGGTCTCCGGGACAATCCTGTCGCGAATCTGGAGTTCACTTATGTGGCCGTCCCTCACGAATGGGCCAAGAAGAGCGAAGCCCTTCATTATGTCTGCTGGCAGATCGCGGCGCTAAAGGCCGCGCGCGAACTTGCCGGCAAGTCTAAATTTCAGCTGGCGCATCACGTGACCTACGCCAGTGTTCATGTGCCCTCGCAATTGTGGCGCCTGGGCATTCCTGTGGTTTTTGGTCCAATCGGTGGAGGGCAGACTGCTCCCGCGAGTATGTTGCAATACTTTGGTGCAGAGAAATCCAGAGAGCGGCTGCGAACGTCGCTGACGAAGGCGTTAAGGTTCTCGCCTTGGCATAGACAGTGGTTAAGGCGAATGAGCGTTATTCTGGCGGCTAACCACGACACTTTCAATCTGGTTCGAGCATTGGGCTGCAAGAACGTCAGCCTGATGTGCGACACCGCAATTCCTTCGAGCTACTTTGCCGAAAGACCTCGGAACTTCGAAGAGCCAGGCGGGACTCTAAGGCTTCTTTGGATAGGACAAATGCGTACGCGAAAAGCGCTTCCCTTAGCGCTTGACGCTCTTAGCGAATCTCACAAGAACGTCACGTTAACCATCGCCGGAGATGGCATGGATCCACTGGTTGTTCACCGAATGATTCGAGATCGCAAGCTGGAGCACAGGGTGTTCTGGAAAGGCAGGCGTCTGACTTGGACGGAGCTGAGGGCAGCCTACGTCGAGCACGATGCCATGCTCTTCACCAGCCTTCGCGATTCGTTCGGCTCGCAGCTGCTTGAAGCCATGGCCATGGGACTTCCCATACTCTCACTGGACTTGCACGGCGCTCGTGATTTCGTGCCGCACGACGGCTCTTTGAAAGTTTCTGTCGGTACGCCCAAGGAAACGGTGCAGAATCTCGCGCGAGCGATCGAAGAGTACTCTTGGTTGCCAGCAACGAGAAAGAATCAAATGTCGATGCACGTGTGGAACTTTGCCAAGACTCTCAGCTGGTCTGCGCGCGCTGAACTGGTCGAAAAACTCTACCAGGAAGTTCTGGCGCAGACGACTCCTTTGAAGAACGCCGCCTCGAACATGGTTGCGGTCGGCATTTGAGTCTGTTTGATTGCTGTACCATTCAGGGCCGCTCAACAGCCGTGGTTCTTGATTGTCATTCCCCGATACAAATATGACAAGCGCAAGCCTAACTGATTCGTTGCAGGTTCTATGGAGGAGAACCCTCATACTGCGGAGCATTCTCGGCGTTCTGCTGCTCGCGCTATTCACCATTGTCGCGTTGTCGCTGGCTTCGTGGGATTTCTTTTCCTTTCTCCTCGGCTGCTCAATCTTCTTTGCGGCACTGTTCGCAGCGCGGCCGCTTTCCGGAAGAGCTTTTGCTGGAGAGAGAGAGGCATTTCTACTGTCCACTTTGGTTCTTTGGGTGTTCTTGATGGTCTCTGAGGCGATATTCACCCACGTGCAATCAACGGCAAGTGCCGCTAAAGGGAATGTTGACCCTGGCGCCATCTATCAGGCTTTGTCCTGGATATTGTCCGCTGCTGTTCTGGTTTTCATTACCTGTTTCCGGCCCGTCTACCTTCGGCGTTTGTTTGTCGGTCCGCTCAAGTGGGCGTCGGTCTTTGCCGTCGTGGTGGTGATTTCATGTCCGCTGTCACCGAAGCCTGCGTATTCGTTGGCCTTGGCATTCAAGCTCTGCGTGATTATTCTTACCCTCCACGCGATCGGAGAAGCAATCGACGACGAGATAGACATTTTCAGGCTCTTTACCGGGATATTTCTAGGAACGCTAATTATTGTCTCGAAGGCTTTCTTCGCTCAGCTTCTTGAGCCAGACCCATTTAGAAGTGGCCGGCTCCCGAATGTTGGTCTTTCTGGTACTTGCGGGGTGCTGTTGCTCTTGTGCCTCCTCTGCTTTTTTATCAAAAAGAACCTCTTCTTCCTTATGCTCGGAACGTATTCGGTGGTGATAATGATATTGTGCGGCACCAAAGGGGGGATGGTTGCCAGCTTCGTGTCGCTCATGACGTTTTTTGTTTTGATGAAAAGGCCGGCCCAGGCTCTCGCCGTAGGTTTCGTATTCGGTCTCATTTTCGTACTCTGCGTTTTATTTACCCCGCTTGGGAAAAGCCTGGAGAAGTATAGCGAGGGAGGAAGTGTGACAACCCTTACCGGGCGAACTAATCTCTGGACTAACGCCTGGCCAAACATCGAGTCCCACCCCTTATTGGGCAAGGGGTACCGCGCTTCGAGATTCCTGTCCGAGGACGTTCCGGGCGCATTCAAGGACGCGGGGAACATGCATAATTCCTTCCTGGAAGTCATGTACAACGACGGTCTGGCAGGAGTAATCCCCATAGCGGTAATCATTGTCCTCACCGTGGTCAATCTCAAGACCGCGATATTGCGACCCCCTACGGTAGAGCTACGATACTATGCAGTTACCGCGCTCGCTTTGGAAATACATTTGTTCGTATGGGGGTTAGTCGCAGTCACCTTCGGGGGCCAGCCCGATGATCGATTCATGACTTTTTTCGCGCTTCTCGTGGTCAGCATGTTTCTGCGATCCCAATGCGACAAGAAGTATGCCAAGGCCGTTTATGGCAACCGCCTCCCCTGATATCGTCGAAAAGCCGAGAGCCATCGGAATAGATAGAGATATTCGTGTCGCGTGGCTCTTTCCGTCGCTTGCACGTGGCTATTATTGGCAGCCAGTCTTCAAGGAATTTGCTGCCCGTTGTCCACGTACGGCGGTTTTTACCTCCATCTGGCCGGGCTTTGCACCAGGTTACGAAAATAGTTTTGCGATTCATACCTTACCTGGGCTCAGATATGTCGATCTCAAGAAAAGACGCCCGGATGCCCGCAGTGGATTTAGTTTGACGCCACTCTCAATCCTCAAGAAGTTAGCAGATTTCGGTCCAGATGTTGTGTTTTCAGCAGGCTTCAGCGGATGGACGCTGTGCGCCTTGCTGTTCCGGTTACTCCGAGGTTCTCGTGTCATTATTTTCTGGGAGGGCTGCTCCGAGCACGCGCTCGGTAGTTCCAAGGTGAAGACGGCGCTGCGCCGCTGGATCGCACATTTCGCCGACGCGGCGGTGAGCAACGCCGATGAAGGGACCAGGTATTTACGTGACGTCATCGGCATGCCGGAACACAAGCTGGTGTGTCACCCCTGTCAAGTTCCCGATCTGCCTTTGCTTTGTTCGGGCGTAGTCGAAGCGAATCTGCCTGCCCTCAAACGCCCGGTTTTTCTGTTTGTCGGGGGCCTGACAGGGCGCAAGGGATGGCGCTACCTCATTGAGGCGTCTGCCTTGTTGGTAGCGCAGGGATTTCAGAGCTTTTCCGTTCTATTCGTTGGGGCGGGTGAGCAGGAAGAAATGCGCACGGCCATCAGAGACCACGGACTGGAAGGCATCGTCTATCAGGTTGGCCCAGTGGCCTATAACAATCTCGGCTCCTACTACGCTACCGCCGACGTCTTCGTTTCCCCGACTAGACAAGACACCTGGGGAGTCGCCGTGCTGGAGGCGATGGCCTTCGGAAAGCCGGTGCTGTGTTCCAAATATGCGGGCAGCAGGCAGATGGTCACGCATGGGGACAATGGCTTCATCTTCGATCCTTCCGATACCCGGCAACTCGCGCGTTACATGGCCAAATTTATCGTTGAAGGATGCCTTGCGAAACAGCTAGGGGCGCGCTCGCTGGAAAAGATGGCGCTCTTTACCCCAGCCCATGCCGCAGATGTACTGGCAAATCTTGTCCTACAAGCCCACCAACTCTAGCTCCAGACCACTTGCTGGTGAGACATTTCCCGAGTGTTCTCTCTATGTCGACCGCGATAAGTGCCGTCCCACATTTTGACGATGGGGTGTTGACTCCTTCACAGCCCCTGCGTCCGCTCTTCGTTCTGAGCGTATGGCGCTCGGGATCGACGCTGCTGTACACGCTGCTTAATCAGCATTCCAAGGTCGCCCTGTTGTACGAAGGTGATCTTCCGCAACTGCACCTTTATCTGTGGGGGAGCCTGCGCAGCGGCGCATGGCGGGAAAAGTGGGAGTTCTGGAATCAGGGACCTTCAAGGCACGGGATCGACATTGAGTCCATGCCCGCCCAGGTTTCCGATGTCTGGGAAGCGACACGAATCGTTTACCAAGAGGTGGCGCGCCGAAAACGCGCCACAATCTGGGGTGAAAAAACCCCAAACTGGTACGACTGCCCGCTGCACAAGGCTCAAAAGTTTCCTGATGCCCGCTTTATTTTTCTTTGGAGAGATTTGCACGGGGTAATAGGAAGCATGGCCCGGGCAGCCATTACCCACCATTTTTTCAGAAAGCGGAGTCTGGCAAGAAAGACGATCCTGGGCAATGAAAGATTAAGGGAAGCATGTGACACACTCAGGTCGCAGGGCCGGCCGGTGCACGAGGTAAATTATGAGGATCTGACTTCGAATCCCTCCGAATGCATGCGGCGAATATGCCAGTTCCTTGAAATACCGTTTGAGCCCGGGGTAACTTCACTCGAGGGAGCCGACCGATCGGCCATATCCGAAGGTGCAAGCGAACATCACGCGTTGGTCCACGGCGACCGCATCGTCCGTCGGAGGAAACAAGCCGAGATCCTCTCCCCGGCGATGCAAGCTAAAATTGATCGTTACATCTGCCGTTGGAGGCAGCGTTACGGCGATCGATGGCCGAAATATCCACTCCAGCTGCCGGAAGGTGTCAAGCCGCCGGCGCCCGTTGAACTTTGGGGTGACCGTATTACCTGCGTAGCTGCGCAGTATTGGGATAAGGGGGTCACGTTGATATATGCGATTACGCCTATCCCAGTGGTTCGTTTGTGGCGTGCCCGTCCCCGGCCAGTTCATGTTTAGGGTCAATCTCCTGCAACCCAACGAACCCCTCGGCAACCGCGAGTCTTGAATCGCAATTCATGGCGCGGTCGAAATTGTCCAATTGAGTGCAGCACTCATTAACGCGTTCCTTTCGATGCGCGAGTCTTCTGCGCGTAAAGGTGAGCCGATGAATTCCGCTGCCCCTACTCTCGATGTCGTCACAGCGCCGCAGGCTTCCCGCCCGCTCTTTGTCCTGAGCGTTCCCCGCTCGGGGTCTACTCTGCTGTATGCGCTGCTCAATCAACATTCTCAGATTGCCCTCTTGTATGAAGCTGATTTACCGACGATGCATCTCTATCTGTTAGGACGGCTGCGTAGAGGCGCGTGGCGAGAGAAATGGGAGTTCTGGAACCAGGCGCCTTCAAGGCACGGCATCGCCATCGAATCCATGCCCGCCCGAGTATCCGACGTGTGGGAGGCGACCCGAATTGTTTACCAGAGTGTGGCGCGACGCAAGCGGGCGGCAATTTGGGGAGAAAAAACTCCGCAGTGGTACCACTGTGCGTTGTACATTGCTGAAAAGTTTCCCGATGCCAGTTTTATCTTTCTCTGGAGGGATATGCAGGCTGTGATGGGGAGTATCGTGCGTGCGGCTGTGACCGAACGTCTCTTCCGCAAAGAGGGCTTCGCAAACCGCGCCTTGCTCGGAAATGAGCAGCTGAGGAGGGCATGTGATGCGCTCAAAGCAAGGGGCCGCCTGGTGCACGAAGTAAACTATGAAGACCTCGCTTCGAATACCCCAGAGTGCATGCAGCAGATCTGCCAGTTTCTCGAATTGCCGTTTGAACCTCAGCTGACCTCGCTCGAAGGAACCGACCTGACCGCGCTAACCAGAGGAAAGCATCATGCATCGGTGAGAAGCAACCGGATTGTAAGCCCCAGAAAACATGCGGAGGTCGTTCCGCAGGTGACCGCAGCCAAGATTGACCGCTACATCTGTTATTGGAGGCAGCGTTACGGCGGCAATTGGCCGAAATATCCGCTGGAATTGACCGAGGGTACACAGCCTGCCCCGTTGTATGAACGTTGGCGTGACCGTTTTACCTACGAGCGTCTGATCTTGTGGGACAAAATCGTCATCGTCATATACTCGATCACTCCCCTGTCCATGGCTCGTTTATGGCGACAAAAGATTCGGCCATTTGTTTATCCCCGAAAATATCGCGGACGCCCTGAGGTTGTTTCCTAGCCAGGTTTTTATGAACGGCAATGCACATGCCGTTTTCTGCGTGCCCAGCGTAAACTGACTGTCCCTGCTGTCTTCCCCCATGCCATTCTCACCCCTTTCCGCTAGAGAATCTGGCCCTCGGAATCTCAGTTCGTCCGGGGCGTCAGGCGGTTGTGCCCTATCGGACCGGGCTTGCAACCGGACAGCCGAGCCTCAAGGATGGGGGAACCTCCGGCCCTTCAGTGTGATGAAGAAGGCTTTGGGGGGAGCATTTCGCTGGGGAACGGTGTTGGCGCAAGTCGCAGCGTACCCGTTGACTGCGGCCTCAAAAACTCGCCGCCAGACTTTCCGTCTTGCTGCGGAAGCTTTGAGGCATCATCTGCCAATAGTTTCGCTCTCGAAGATCATCAATACCAAACTGGTGGATCAAGACAAGATCTCATTGCAGGCGCTGCCTGAGCACCAACACAACTGCACTATCTTCGAGCTCTTTACTCTCGCTGCACTCGCGCGGGCCGTGAACCCCTCGCTTTGTCTCGAAATCGGCACCTACGATGGCCGCAGCGCCTTGGCCATTGCCTCAAACTGCAACTCGGACGCTCGAGTGGTAACCATGAACCTCCCTCCGAACTATCTAGAGGAACACCCGGATAAGAGCGAAGTGGTTGATGTGAAGCTCTCGGCGAAAGTGAGAAGCGGCGAGCGGTGGGCGGGCCGCCAGGAGTCCCGCCAGATCGAGCAGTTTTTTGCCAACTCCTTAGAATTCGATTTTGCTTCGATAGGACAGCCGCAGTTTATCTTTATTGACGGTGCTCACGACGAGCGCAGTGTGGAGTCGGACACCGAGAATGCTCTCCGCATTATCGACCGACAGAAAGGTGTCATAGTCTGGCATGACGCCCGCGACTATGGCGTGCGGCCGGTTTTAGGAAAGTTGTACGGCAGGGGTTACCCGGTGTGCATCATTGAGCACACCAATATCGCAGTGATCCTTTTCGAGAACGGCGTCGCCATCCGGCCAGTTTGATTCCGCGAGAGCCAACTGTCGGGTCGGGTATAGTTTGGAGCTCACCGGATCGGCGACGACCTTCAACAGCTTCCTCCCGAGCATTCCAGGCACCCCACCTGCCTCTGTTAGGAAACAGCACACGGACTATGGAGTTTAACTGATGAGGGTCGTACATTTCCTGCACGGTCGAGCCAATCCTAACGGCACGAACGGAGGCGACAGAGTCATCCACAACCTGGCGAAGCATATGGCCGAGCTGGGCGCTCAAGTGTTTGTATTCGGGCTGTCTGACAAATCTCCCCTCACGAACGGTCGTGCTGTAGTTCAAAACTTCTGCCCGCCACGTGATCCCTTCTCACTGCCCTCGCCGCTCAAGAGTAGGCTGCTCGGAATTAAACCGGAAGTCGTCCATTTTCATGGCGTGTACACCGCGAGGAACGCGACGCTGGCTCAATGGCTGCGTCGTGAGGATATTCGTTACGCGATCTCTCCCCACGGGGGGCTAATGGAGGAAGTACTATCGCGTGGCAGGATGAGAAAGGTTACTTATTTAGCGCTCCTCGGCCGCACCTTCTGTCGCGGCGCATCGCTCATTCACTGCGTCAGTCAGGCCGAGGCGGATGCGGTCCGTCCCTTTAGCGGAGACGTCCCCGCCGTAGTGGCTCCACATGGGCTTGAGGGGATGGATCTGGAATCGCTTGACCCTGGCGCTCTCCGACGTGAGCATCCGAAATTAAGGGGCAAAAGGATCTTCGGTTTTCTCGGCCGCCTGGATCCGGCGCATAAGGGGCTCGACTTAGTGGCTGAAGCCTGTGCGCGAATTCGTTCCAGCTTGAGCAATGCTGTTGTGATCCTTGCGGGACCCGATTGGAAAGATAGAACGCTGGCGCTACGAGCGAAGGTCAGAGAGCTGGGTCTTCAGGATACGGTGCTGTTCGTGGGGCCGAAAATGGGTCAGGATAAATTCAACTTCCTGGCGTCGTGTGACGTCTTCATCCATCCTTCCAGATGGGAGGCCGGGGTTCCTTTTTCAGTTTTGGACGCTTTGGAGTTGGCCAAACCCTGCCTGGTATCTAGCGGCAGTTTCTTCGGAGATTTTTTCCAACGTCACGCCGTAGGAAAGCAAGTTCCGGCCACCACAGCCGGGGTTGCAGCGGGGCTTAGGTATTTCGCTGAGGCCAGCACCGACCTGTTACAAGCAATGGGAGTTGCTGGACGTGAGGCGGTGCTTCGAGAATTCTCCTGGGAACGATCCGCACAGAAGCTTCTCCAGGCCTACGATCTCCGGCATGGATTTCTATCGCGACGGGAAGGGCACGGCGATGCTCCAGCCCTTGCCTGACACTCGTTACGGGTTCCGAGCTGCGACACGGGAAGGTTCGTTGAGGAAGACAGCTGATGAAAGTGTTACACATTTCGGGTGATGCACAAGTCGGCGGGATCGAGAGCTTTCTGATTACTCTGGCCCGAAATAAATCCGTCGACCGGACCTCGATTCATGATTTTGCGTTCACTGCTGAAGGACCAACCATCGAGACAATTCGTCTCACCGGTTCTCAGGTGCACTATATTGGAGGCAACGCTTCGTACAAAGATCCGCCGGCCCTGCATCGTGCGCGCAGGCGGCTCAATGAGATTTGTAGAAAATACAAATATGATGTAGGGATCTTCCACAACTATCCCTATCTGGTTGCGGCATTTGCCGATGTGCTGTGGCGACGCAAAGTGAAGTTGGTCCGCTATTTTCACAACGAGACTCATCCGACTTCAAGACTTGAACGGATCGTGCGCCACATCCATACTCGCTTCCTGGACCTCATGGTCTTCGACAGCAACTTCTTGCGCAAGTGTATGCCGGATGCAAAGGGCACTGTCGTGTATTACCCCGTGGACAAGCAAATTGAACTGACGGAGGAGAAACGAAATGAAATTCGGGCACGATTCGCCACCCCTCCCGAGGTCCCGCTCGTTATACAAGTGTGCAGGATGGCGCCGAGAAAAGGCCATTCGCGTCTCCTGCGGGCCCTGGGCACGTTGAAGTTCCTCCCTTGGACATGTTGGATTGTCGGAGGACCACAGAGAGAAAAAGAAATCCCTTACTTCAATAGCCTTAAGAGCCTCACCTGCGAACTTGGGATCGTCGACCGTATTCATTTTCTGGGCACGAGGATTGATGTGCCGGATCTGCTGGCAGCAGCCGACATCTTTTGTCATCCGAATACTTACCCGCCCGAACCCTTTGGCATCGCATTTGTTGAAGCCTTGCAGGCTGGCCTACCCGTCGTCACCAGTGCAATGGGAGGGGCCGTGGAAATTGTGTCCGAGCAATGCGGATTTCTTGTCCCCCCAGAGGACGGCGCGGCTCTGGCTTGTGCCCTCCGCAGACTTTTGACGGAGGATGGCCTTCGCCAGGAAATGAGTGTGTCGGCCAGGGCGCGTGGAGAGGTGTTTAAGGCCAGTGTGCAAATCCCACTGCTAAATGCTGCCCTAAGTACAGCCTTAGTGAGCCGCTAGCTTCTGCTTCGTAATATTCTTCTTCGTTGCCCTGTTGATCTGTACGAACGAGTTGCCGATTCAGGATACGAACTTGCCGAACTTCGCCAATATTCGAGTAGCCGTTTGCATCTGCACCTTCAGACGTCAAAAGCTCTTGCGCGAAACGCTACGCGGTCTCGCAAAATTAACCTTCCGTAAGGTTTCGGCGCCGGAATTGGAAATCGTCGTGGTGGACACCCCGGACGACTCCGGAAGTGCGCGAGAGATCTGCGAAACTGCCTGCCTGCCTTGGCCGATCAAGTATGTGGTCGAACCGAGGCGGGGACTTACTTACGCACGAAACCGCGCCATCGCAGAGGCCAGCACGGCGGACTTTGTCGCTCTAATTGACGACGATGAAGTCCCGTCAGCTCAATGGCTGGACGAGCATTTATGGGCGCAAGCCGAGTTTTCGGCTGATGTCGTGTCTGGTCCGGCATTGCCAAAATATGCTCCCGAAGTCGCGAACTGGGTGAAGGATGGAGGGTTTTTTGATCGCCAGGTTGTGGCCACGGGAACCACGAGAAGAGCCTGTCCCACCAACAATGTCATGGTCGGAAGGCACGTATTCGAGCGAGTGCCGAAGTTCGACGACGCATTTGCATTGTCTGGAGCCGAAGATACAGACTTCTTTCTTCGGGTATCGACGGCCGGGTACAAGATCGTGTGGTCGCAGGAAGCTGCGGTGTTTGAATCGGTTTCTGCCAAACGTGGGACCGTCGTCTGGATTCTCCGTCGAGAATACCAAACCGGAAACGGCTGGATTTTCGCCGAAGCCGCCCTCGATAACCGCCTCCGCAGCTGGATATTCCGGTTCTCGAAAGCATGGGGCCACGTTTTGATCGGTTCGGCCAACGCCATCTGGCGGTCCGCTTTTTTGGATAGGGCCGCCGTAATCCGCTATCTTCGGCGAGCAAGCCTGGGCATGGGTATGCTTACGGCCCTCGTTGGCCACAGATTCCTCGCCTATCAATATGTGCCGGTGGACCAGGGAGACTAGGGGCATTAGGGGGTAATGCTCGTCCGCCAGAGAGGATCAGATGAGGATTCGTCGCCGGATTCGCCAATTTCTTTCTCACACTCCGCCGTTCGATACCGCATACAGTTGGTACTTGTTTGCTTTTCGGCATGCTTATTGGCAGAAACTTTCTGACGATCATGAGCTTTTCCGGCAGTTTGTTCACAAGGACTCTCTGGTATTTGACATTGGAGCCAACGTAGGAGATATGACTCGTTGCTTTTTGTCTCTCGGGGCACGGCACGTGATTGCGATTGAGCCTTCGCCCCGGTGCCTGGAGTACCTGCGCAAAATCCCTGGACCAACCACCGTCGTGCCTTGCGCGGCCGCGGCGAAAGTGGGAACTGCCACAATGCACGTATCGAATGCCACCCCAGCCCTTTCAACGCTCTCCGACAAGTGGCTAAAGATTGCGCAACGGACAGAACGCTTCAGCGGTTCCGTGTGGGACGAAGTGATCTCTGTGCCGACCGTCACCATCGATACTCTCGTCGCGCAATACGGCAAGCCGGATTTCATCAAAATTGACGTGGAGGGATTCGAGTCCGACGTGCTTGACGGGCTCACCACCTTGCCGTGTCCGCTGAGTTTTGAGTTCAACAGCGAATGGCGAGACGCGATCGATATTTGTTTAGCGAAGCCCTGCCTGGCCAACGCGAGATTCAACTTTGGCATCCGCAGCCGCATGGTTCTGCCTCGTTGGGTCGATCGCGACCAATTGTTAGCATCGTTGAACGGCATAGCCGGAGACATCTTTGCCGCACCCTTCTAAGTGGAATCGCCCCAACCAGAATCGTGAGTAAGGTGGAACTCAGCGTGAGCATGTTAACGTCTGCATCGATCGTGAGGAGTGTGGCCCGCGTCTTTTCACGCCAACGCGACAAGAATATCCGCGCTTGCATCTTGAGCCAGATTCCCAAGGATTCCGTCTGCGGTGAGATTGGGGTCTATAAGGGCGATTTCTCTGAGCTGATTTTGGAGCGCGAACCGAAGAAGCTGCACCTTATCGATCCATGGAAATTTGAGGTAGACCCCGCCTACGCAGGCAGTTGGTACGGTGGAGCCTTGGGGAAAAACCAAGCCAGGATGGACACCGTTTACAAGTCTGTCCTGAGCCGCTTCCGCGCTACGATCAGATCTGGGGTTGTTAAAGTTCACCGGAACACGTCCGCGGAATCTTGCTCTCAATTTCCTCAAAACTACTTTGACTGGATTTACATTGATGGGAACCACCAGTATGAATTCGTGAAATTGGATTTGGAGATGTTCCTGCCGAAAGTCAAGATGCACGGCTTAGTTGCCGGTGACGATTACGGCAGCCCTGGCTGGTGGCAAGACGGTGTGACCAAGGCTGTTGATGAAGCCGTTGCTAGTGGCCGGTTTGAAAAACTCCTCATAGAGAACCATCAGTTTCTTCTGAGGAAGCTGTAAGTCAAAACAGGCCACCCTATGAGATCTCCCACCGTTCGCAGGTTGATCAAGCAGGTATATGCACAACTGCCTCTGAAACGTCCGCTCTTTGAGGTGGTGCGTCGGACAGTCCGACTGCCAAGGCGTCTGACCTCGCACCTTCATTTTCATGGAGCATTCACGGTCAGGATTGACGAGTTCCATCGTTTTCAACTTGAACACTGGGGATATACGATGGAAAACGATCTCTTTTGGAACGGGTTTGGCAAGGGATATGAGGGAACATCTCTCCAGGTTTGGCGCCGATTGGCCCCGCTCGCCCATGTCATTTTGGACGTTGGGGCGAACACCGGGATCTATGCGCTGGTGGCACATTGCGTCAATCCGGCCGCAATGGTAATCGCAGTTGAACCAATAGAGCGGGTTTTTCATCGCCTGCAGCGAAATATCGAGTTGAATGGCGGCAATGTCACTTTAGAAAAGCTGGCGGCGTCCGATACTACCGGCGAGGCGATAATCTACGATCGTCCTGACGATCATGAGTTAACCGCTTCTCTGGACCCCTTAATGAAAGAGTATTGCGGCGGCGATGGGGTTGAGTATACCGTCCCAACGAAACGCCTTGACGACGTCTTATCTGGAGCGGGTTTGCGCAGTATCGATCTAGTCAAAATTGATGTCGAACTATACGAGCCGCAAGTTCTGCTTGGAATGGGCACCTTCCTCTCGAACTGCAAACCTGCTCTCTTGGTCGAAATTCTTAACGAAGCAGTGGCCAGAGAGGTAAACGAGATCACGCGCGATCTCGGGTACAACATTTTCCGAGTGATTGAACAGCGCGGCTTGGTGCGTGTCAGCGGCGTTGAGGCAACGGAACTCAAGGAGCGAAACTACCTGTTTGTTCAGGACGGAATTGTCAAGGCGGCAAATATTTGTGATTTTGTTGTGCAATGAAAACTTCTTATGAAGTATATGCCAGGGAACGCGCGGCCCAACCTAGAAGAGGTTCCAGCATTGGATGAACGTTGGAAAGCCCGAGTGGCGGATTATTTCGCGCCCTTCATTCCCTTAGCTCGTGCCCTTGTAAGGTACGGGCCATTGAATCTACCTAAGATCATCTGGAACCAGATTGGCCGGACACGCTTGGTGGGACTTCCCCACCGCTTCACGGTAGGCACTGAGTACGGCAGATTTACCGGCGATTCCTCCGACTTGCTCTCCCGATACGTCTATTACTTCGGCCAATGGGAGCCCGAAGTGACGCGCTTGATAAAGCAACGCCTCGGACCGGGGGATACATTCGTCGATGTGGGCGCCAATCTGGGATGGTATACGCTCCTGGCTGCCGACGCGGTTGGGCCTACAGGTCGGGTTGTCGCCATCGAAGCATCGCCAGCAAATTTCTTGTGGCTGAAGGATAATGTCAACAGTAATCGACTTGAAAATGTACGTTTGATTAACGAGGCTGTTTGGAGCTCGGAGAGCCTTTTGTCCTTGTTTCAAGGACCACCTCAGCATTCGGGGATTTCCACCGTTATGCCATCCTTCGCAGAGCGTCATCGAGGTTATGAGAAAGCTGGTCAGATTCGCGCACGTCCATTGCCCGAACTTCTCAATCCAGTTGAACTCTCCACACTTCGCGTGCTTAAGATCGATGTTGAAGGTGCCGAACAGGAGGTGCTCCTGGGTTTGGAGCCGATGCTGGATTCTGCTCCACACGATCTGGAGATCTTTCTTGAACTGAACCCGACTGAGTACGACGTCGATCGTCTGTTAGTTCCAATCCGTAGGCGGGGCTTTCGCGCGTGGATTATTCCTTATCAGTTCAATCCTGAATACTGTCTCAACTATTCGACGCAGCAACGCAGGGACAACTTCGAAGAACTCTTGGAAACTCCGAAGCAACAGGTCGATGTCCTGGTCTCACGTAGTCGCCCATAAGTTGCGCTGGCCGTTGCTTGACGCTCTACAATCTTCAAACCCTCCCACCAGTTCTGGATTAGGGCCAACCGCTGCTGGGTCCGCGGAAAGAATCCGATCAATGCAAGATCAAGTCGTTCGAGAGGAGAAGAAAACATGAAGATCACGAAAGTCGTTGTTGCCGTTGCCTATGCGTTGGCGGTACTTGTGGCAATCACGTCCGAGCCAGTTCCTGCGGAAGCAACCGTCACCCCAACCACCGGCAAATTCGAGTTTACTTTCACCATCACCCTATCTTCGACCATCGCCACGACTACCCAAATCGGGTGTTTTGTGCAACTCGAAGTCACCGGGGATACGGTCACGGCCGGTATCGTGGATACCGCGGGAAACGCAGCGACCCGTTCCGGTAGCACTGCCACCTGTACCGTCGATGTCCCTTACTCTTGGAAATTGGGGACCCCGAAGATAGACAAAGTCACCTTGCTCTACACAATCGAAGCTCCGGTCCTGGGCGGCGCCTATGCAGTTCCATATCGATCGGTTCACGGAAACCTTGGAACTATCGCAGTGCCAGGCGACGGCGCCACCACTACCGAAACCATAGACGCCACCATTTAGCCTGGATGCGGGCCTGGCGCAAGCCAGCCGCCCGTATCTGCACCTCCACACTGGCGACTCACGCACAGATGATCAGATCTTCGGTTATCGAATGACGGTTTCGAAAGCTAAGACATTTCGCAACATCATCTACGCCAGTTTTACTAAAGGGATAACCCTATTCTGCTGGGGCGTGACAGGCCTGGTTGTGGCCAGAAATCTTACTCCCAGCGATTACGGAGTCGTTGGGTTTGTAAATATCATTATCCTTTTTGTGGGCCGTTTCAGTGACATGGGGGTGGGGAGCGCGGCTATTCGCCGTCCCCAGCTTGGTCCGAACAGCCTTCAAACAGCCTTTACTCTAAAGATCATTCTTAGCATTCTAGCGGTTGTTCTCGCTTGGTCGATCGCTCCATTTGCGCGACATTTTCTCAACCATCCAGCAACCGGCAACTTGGTTCGGATTGGAGCCTTGAGCTTTTTGGCGACTATGGTCGGGTTCGTTCCGAACGCCGTGTTGACGCGCGAAATGAAATACCGCACCCTGGTTATTCCGGGAATTGCAAGCGCAACCGCTCAGTGCGCTATTGCGGTTACCCTGATTCTGCTCGGGTGGAGTTACTGGGCGGTTATCATCGCAAATGTCGGTGCCACTCTGGCCGGCGGCGTCGCTACCCGCCTCGCAAAAAGGGTACCGATGCGCTTCGGCTTTGATTGGCCAGAGGCGCAGGAATACCTTCGCTTCGGTCTACCTTTGTTTGGAAGCGCTCTTCTTTATTTTGTGATCTTCAATCTGGACAATTTTCTGGTGGGCACAACCATGGGAAGCGCCCAATTAGGCTACTATGCGCTGGCGTTTACCTGGGGTAGTTTCATCTGCTGGCTTCTGCAGGACACAGTCAACACGGTTCTGATGCCCACGCTTGC
The DNA here is from genome assembly GCA_052148475.1 of Candidatus Sulfotelmatobacter sp. Taxonomy (GTDB): domain Bacteria; phylum Acidobacteriota; class Terriglobia; order Terriglobales; family Acidobacteriaceae; genus Sulfotelmatobacter. Next base: position 33,684 of record JBKQID010000027.1, read on the forward strand.
TGCGATTCAACACGACCCTGCCGCGCTGCGACGCTGGTATCTGAAAACGATTGACCTTGTCGCACTTATCGCGGTAATCGTCAACTCTGAGTTACTGGTAAATACCCATTATTTCCTGGTGACGTTCCTGGGCAAAGGCAGCAATAAATGGGTGCCGGCAGAAACGGCTCTGAAGATTCTCTGCGTTTACGGAATGCTCAGAGCCGTGATCGACGCGGTCGGCCCCTGTTTGATGGCGCGCGGAGAAACCAAAATGCTTTTGCGCGCTAGTTTGTTGGTTGGAGTCGTTGAGATAAGTTTACTCCTGCTCGCATTGCGATCGGGAAGGATTGAAATGGTAGCCGCCGCCGTGCTTGTCGCTTACGCCTGCGCGGGCGTTGTTTTCTTGTCCTTCCTGCGCCGCGAATTATCCATCGGTCTTCCAGACATTGTTAGTCAGATCTGGCCCGTCGGGCCGGCCCTGGTGATGGGCGTGATGGTAACGTCTCTTCTACCAGCATCGCTGGGCAACACCATGATCGGGCTCGCCGGCAGAGGATTAATCACGGGTGTGGTCGTCGCATTGTCACATGGACTTTTCACGCGCTTCCGTTGCTTCCACGAAGCGAGCAGAATGATCTGGCCAAACCTTGCTCGCATCCGGATGAGTTGTTGAAGAGGGCAGCGACCGCGCGCGAGGCTGAGCACAACGTCCTGTTGACTGCCAGTCTCCACGCAACTTGTCCGAGGCTGCGCGGTCATCAAGGCCTTCGTGTTACAAGACCCATGTTTAGGTGAAAAGTGAAATCCCTTGCTCAGACCATCACCGACGGTAGTTCTTCTCCATGGTATCGCTACGCCGCCAATTCACTGCGGAAGAAGTTATATCAGGTCAAATCACGATTAGGACTGGCGAGTGCGTTCGAGCGGCGTCAGGCGATGGTTGGGCCCAGCCACCTTTGGGAGATGAAGCGCAATTTTCAAATCCGCTTCCTCAAGAGCGTCGGCATGACTCCCGACCACTACGTACTCGATCTCGGGTGCGGCGTTCTCCGAGGCGGCCTTCCCATCATTGAATATCTCGCCAAGGGGCATTATTACGGAGTCGAAGCACGCAAAGCAGTCCTCGATGAGGGCATAAAAGCTCTGCAAGAGGCGCGGCTTCAATCGAAGGTTCCAACCCTGCTTGTCATCGACGACCTTTCTAACGCGACCCTGGACCGTGAGTTCGATCTTATCTGGGCCTTCTCCGTATTGATTCACATGGAAGATAGGATACTGGATTCCTGCCTGGGTTTTGCGTCGCGTTATCTTAAGCGCAACGGGCGAATGTATGCCAACGTGAACCTGGGAAAGGAGAAAGACGGCAGGTGGCAAGAGTTTCCTGTGGTAAAGCGCAGTCGTGAATTCTATGCTTCCACAGCGGAGCGCCACGGATTGCAAGTGGTTGATGTTGGTACATTGCAGTCGCTGGGGCATGTGTCCGGTTCGCCTGGCCAAGATATGCAGATGATGCTTGAGTTTGTCCGCAAGGGTGAGGCGTCAGTTTGAGGGTCGTGGTGCGCACATTCTGGGCGACAGCCCAACAAAACCTACTCCTTACCAGTCGCCGAGATCCGAAAGCCGTGCGCAAATCTCTTGCCCGCTTGGGCGGGCGTGTGTTCAGATTCACACGCGTTGACCTACTCCCCAATCCAGCCCGGCAACAGAGCCTTTCCATGATTTGGTATTTTATCTTCTTCTTCATCTCCGGGTTCTGCAGTGTGCTTTATGAGCTTGTCTGGCTGCGGCTCTCAATGGCGCAATTTGGCGTCAACACTGCCATGGTCTCCATTGTATTGTCGGTCTTCATGGCCGGGATGGGTTTGGGTGCGTGGATCAGCGGAGAGGTGATACGGCGGCATGGGAAGAAAATCGGCTTCCCCGCTCTGCGCCTCTACGCTCTGATTGAGCTTCTCATCGGGGTGTCCGGACTGGTCGTTGCTTACGGACTGCGTATGGGCCATGGAGTCCTCGAGCGGCTGGGGTCTACTTCTTCTGCGGCGTATTATGCGGTCTCTGGTATCTGGATTGCCCTCACCCTAATTCCATGGTGCGCATTGATGGGGGCGACGATTCCTGTTGCGATGCTGGCGATTGAGCGAATGCTGCCCAAGGAAAGCTCGCGGTCCTTCAGCTTCCTTTACACGGCGAACGTGGCCGGTGCCCTCGCCGGCACGATTGTTCCTTTGTTTCTGATTGAGCTGCTGGGATTCTCTGGGACCCTCCGGGTCGGTGCCGTTGGAAACGGCGTGATCGTCGTTTTAGCGCTGACTGTATCGGCACTGATGGTATCGAAAGTTGTGGAGCAGAAGACGGAGCGGGTAAGGAGCGCAGGGCCGAAAACTGTGCAATCAAAGACCGTTGCCAAGGGTCGGGGCGGGCGATCTGCTCCAGCAACCGGCGGATCGTCTTCTTTGCTTCTTCTGTTTGCTACCGGGCTGACGAGCATGGGTATGGAAGTTGTGTGGGTCCGGGAGTTCACGCCCTATCTCGGGACGGTCGTCTATGCTTTCGCAACAATTCTGGGGGTCTACCTGGCGGCCACCTTTGCCGGATCGAGCATCTATCGCCGTTGGAGCCTCCAGAATAGCCAGGAGAATCCTTTGTTGTGGACTCTGCTGGCACTCTTCGCCCTGTTTCCGCTGGCTGCAGCCAGTCCAAACATCGACCTCTACCGGGGACTTCGACTGGTGCTGGGTATTGCACCTTTCACAGGCCTGCTAGGGTTCCTGACGCCCATGCTGGTCGACCGTTGGGCGGGAGGCGATCCCGCCCAGGCAGGGAAGGCTTATGCATTGAACGTACTTGGGTGCATCGTTGGACCACTGCTCGCCGGCTTCGTGCTTCTGCCCTGGGTGAGTGAGCGCTGGGCGGTGGTGCTGCTGGCACTGCCCTGGCTCATCGTGGGCCTGCGGTCGATAGGTCTGCCCGGATCGCAGGCTGCATTGCCGGCGCGCGCCGCAGCCTATCTATTGTTGCCGCTGGCGTTAGTGCTGTTCCTGATAAGCCAGGACTATGAAGAGCAGTATGGAGAAGGGAGCAAGGTGCTGCGGGATTCCACAGCCACTGTAATCGCAACCGGAAGCGGGATGCAAAAGCGTCTGCTAGTCAACGGTTACGGGATGACTGTGCTCACGCCCATTACGAAAACTATGGCGCATCTGCCGCTGGCTTTCCTCGACCGTGCTCCAAAAGACGCGCTGGTAATTTGCTTTGGCATGGGGACTACATTTCGCTCGCTGCGCTCTTGGGAAATCCCCGTCACTGCGGTGGAACTGGTTCCCAGCGTGCCGCAGCTGTTCAGTTATTTTCATAGCGATGCTCCGGAGATTCTAAAGTCTCCCTTGTCGCACGTGGTGATCGACGATGGGCGCCGCTATCTTCAGCGTACCACCCAACAATATGATCTGATCACGATCGACCCGCCTCCTCCGGTGGAAGCGGCCGGTTCCAGCCTGCTGTATTCCGAAGATTTTTATTCTGTCGTGCGGCAGCGACTACGTCCTGGAGGCATTTTGCAACAGTGGCTGCCGACTGGCGACCCAGAGACCATGGCGGCCATGGCACTCGCTTTGCGCGGATCTTTTCCCTTTGTCCGCGTCTTTGGCTCAGTAGGAGGTTGGGGATTTCATTTTGTTGGCAGCGACCGGCCGCTGCCGAATCGAACTGCCGGCGAGTTAGCCCAACGGCTCACGCAGCGTGCCGCTGCGGATTTCGTGGAGTGGGGGCCCCAGACTAGCGCGGAAAAACAATTCTCGGTCCTTTTGCGAAACGAGGTCCCCATCGATCTGCTGATTTCGCAAGCGCCTGCGACCCCGGCTCTGAGCGACGAACATCCGGTCAACGAGTACTTCGCGCTGCGCCGGATGAGACACTCCGAACCGTAGTTGCAAGAAATGGAAAAACGGTTCAACCAGGTGCCCACAATCGATCTGACAGGAGTACGACGGCCGTGGACAACTCCCGTCGGCAAAGATGTTCTAACGGGTTGCTGGAGAAATTAGGTTTTGCCAGACGTTCTTTTAAGTAGACCCAATGGGTTTTTGATGCCCAAGGCATAGTAAATGACGACCGCCACAATTTCTCTGACACCGACGACAGGGTCGTCTGTGCATCAAGGACGCTTCTACCGCTCTGACATTGATGGCTTACGCGCAGTCGCGATCATCTCGGTTGTCGCCTTTCATGCGCGGGTGGCATTCTTTGGCGGCGGGTTCGTAGGAGTTGACGTCTTTTTTGTAGTTTCCGGATATCTCATAGGCCTACTTGTCTATCGCGAGATTCGTGAGTCCAAGTTCAGCGTTCTGCGCTTCTATCAGCGGCGCGTAAAGCGGATTCTGCCGGCTCTGCTTTTCGTTTTGTTCGTTTGCAACTTGATTGCGTTTTTTCTGCTTTCCCCGCTCGAATTGAGAAACTATTGCGGAGAGTCATTCTCAGCCGTTTTTTCGAGCTCGAATATTTATTTTTGGCTGCGATCAGATTATTTTACCCCTGCTGCCGCTTTCAAACCTCTCCTCATGACTTGGTCGTTGGGGATCGAGGAGCAGTTTTACTTGTTGTTCCCGCTTTCATTATTTCTGGTGCACAGGTTCGCGACACGCCGTGTCTTCCACTGGATTGCTATCGGTAGCGGGGTCTCATTCGTTTGCTGTGTCGCGTGTACCAATGTATATCCATCAGCGGCCTTCTACCTGCTTCCGATGCGCGCGTGGGAACTTGGGCTTGGCGTTCTAATCGCGGTGCGCGAAGTACAGCACGGCCCGCTGAGACTTGGCGCAGCGGGGACGAACGCCTTGGGATGGCTTGGACTTGCCCTAATCGTGGCACCCGTGCTGGCGTATTCGGAAGCTACCCGCTTTCCGGGCTTTGCAGCTGTCTTGCCAACCGCAGGGACCACTTGTCTCATCAACTCGCGGGATAGTCTTATAAATCGCAGATTGCTGTCGTCGCGACCGATGATTTTTGTAGGTCTTGTCTCCTACTCATGGTACCTCTGGCACTGGCCACTGTTGAGCTTTGCGAGAATCGTCAGCGGGGGATTGCTCTCCGTGCCGCGGGCCGTCCTGATAGTTGTTCTTTCGCTGGTCCTGGCCACAGCATCCCATCGCTTCATTGAGCAGCCATTTCGCAAGTCACGCACTCCGGCCGCACGCCTCTTGGTGAGATATGGGACGCTCGTGGTACTTCTTGGTATAGCCCCTCTTGTCGGGTATAGACACGCAGGCTGGCCAAGCCGGGAACCTGAGTTGGTGACGGTAGAAGCAGCTGTGCGCGAGACGGAGCACAACGTGTGTTTGACTGGGTTCAATGAATCGACACCTCGGCTCAGGCCAGCTTGTGTAGTGGAGGGTACTGGCCCCAAGCTGGCGCTATGGGGCGATAGCCATGCTGCCGCTCTTGGAAGCGCGATGCACCAACTTGCCGTCGGGCACGGATACGGCTTCGAAGAATTGACAAAAGCCTCCTGTCCCCCGCTCCCGACGGCCCAACTCCGATGGGACCTACACCCAACATTTGAGGGGACGTGCACAGCGTTTAATCATGCGGTAATGGAGCATGTGTTAAGCGACCGCAGCATTACCATCGTGGTATTGGCGGGGCTGTGGTCCTCGGTCTGTAGCGACGGCGCCAACGCGGATTGTCATGCGAACGATGCTCAAGGGGGCGATCGCGACCTGCATTCTATTCTTCTTAAGACCATCACGCTTTTGCGGTCAGCCGGCAAACGTGTCTTTATTGTTAGTGACGTTCCGAGATTCGCGGTTGATCCAATGAGTATTGTGCGGAATTCGATAATGAGGAGTCGTGGCGAACTGGCCTCGCTGCTCTCCTCGCAAGTCCTTTCACTGAGTCCCGTGGACGAGGCAAGCCTCATCAAGCCGGCCGACACAATTACGGCCATCAAGGTTCGGCAGGCGGCATCAGAAGGCGGAGCGCAGATTATCGATTTAGCCCAGAATCTATGCCCCGCATCGCGTTGTCGATTCTGGGACGATGGAGTATTACTATACGCGGATTCAGGCCATCTTACGCGTGCAGGAGCCGAATACGCATTGCGAGGACAGGACCCGATTTCAAACGTACATTAGAATAAGGGATCAAGTCCTTGATTCCAATCGGTGGCCTGGACATGAATCGGGGTAACAGTCTCGTCGCAAGAGTAATTCAATTTAGTTTCCTCGCCCTAACTCTGCAATGCGCTCTGTCGGGTGCACGCGCCGTCAGGTCTCCTGAGACCGTAACCGTCACGCCTCCCGTCAAATTCGTTGTAACTCAAGGAGGCGAAGCGGTTCGTTTGCGAGCCGTCGTCCTTAGGAATACGGGAGGGGCATCACTGGACTGGGCGGCATCCACAAACCAGGCGTGGCTTCGGTTTGAGCCGACCTCGGGTTCGCTTGCTCCGAAGGCAACCGCCTCGGTCGACCTCATCGCAGATCCCGCAGGTTTTTCGCCGGGAATCTATGTGGCTTCAGCGCAGATCACCATCCCGAACGATGCGCCCCATAAGTTTGATGCTACCCTCGTGGAGCAGCCGGCCCTCGCCGGTGACCCGATCGGGAATGCGGAGCGCACCTTTCCGCCCGACTCAGGCATGGTCAATGTGAAAACTGAATATGGGGCGAAAGGAGACGGCGTTAGCGACGATACTGAGGCTATCCAGCTGGCGATTTCGTCGGTCGTTCATCACTCGCAGACAGGGCCCCGTATTATTTTTTTCCCTATCGGCATCTACCTGGTATCCCGCCCACTGGTCGAGAAAGATCGTATGTCCCGCTGGAGTTCGTTGCTTACGCTTCAGGGCGAAAACCGCGCTGCCACGATAATCAGACTGAAGGACAACAGCGCCCTATATCAAAGCCCCAGCGCCCCAGCCGACGTTCTGGAATTCGCATCTCAAAATGCTAAGCCGAATGGAGCAGGGAACAGCGCGTTCGACAATAACATCTTCGATCTAACGATCGATGTGGGCCGAGGGAATCCAGGAGCTGTCGCGCTCGATTTCCTGGGCAATAATTATTGCGCCCTGCGCAATGTGACCCTTCAGTCGAGCGATCCCAGTCACTCGGGAGCAATTGGCCTGGCGTTGCTACGCTACGCCACCGGCCCTTGTTTGGTGAAGAATGTGGTGATCAATGGTTTCGATTACGGTATCAAGGTTGCTAACAATGAGTACAGCCTTACCGTCGAAGGCCTGACTCTCCTGAATCAAAAACGATACGGAATTTATAATGCGAGTAATGTTCTTTCCATCCGCCACTTCTTTTCCACGAACGGTGTGCCGGCTATTTGTAATGCCAACGCGGCTGGCTTAGTAACATTGGCTGGTTCGAGTGTGCAAGGGGGGGCCTCCCAAGTTTCTGCAATTGAAAACCACGGAACTCTTTACGCAAGAGACGTTACTTCATTAGGATATGCTTCCGCATTAGAAGGCCGGGGTTCCGCGATCAGCGAGTACGATTCTGGACCGGTGGTTAACCAGTTTGGGGGTAAAGCTTCGTCGTTAAACCTTGCGGTCGAGGAGACGCCCTTCTTCGAAGACTCAAGTCTGACTAATTGGAAGAGTGTGACTGCCTATGGAGCAGATCCGACGGGGGTGGCAGATAGCTCAGCTGCGATTCAAGCAGCAATTGATTCTGGAGCGACGACGGTCTATTTTCCGACGGGAGTATATGCCATCAAGCGGACTATTCTCGTAGGTGGCAAAGTCCGTATGCTGGAGGGCTTTGACTCGTCTCTGAATCCTGCCGGAGAGCTGTTCGGCCACACTGATAGCCCTGCGCCCTTGTTGAAAATCGGGGCTGGAACCGCTGACGTTACCCTCGACCACTTCAGGCTGGGGGCCTTCTACCCGCACCCTTCTCCGGGCGTCATCTTTGTGGAGCAAGACTCAGCGCGACCGTTGGTGCTACGTGATTCTGTCATCGGAGGAACACCCACCACTATCGCATACAAAAACACGAACCAGGGAGCGGGAACTCTGTTTGTGGAAAATGTGAGTGCAGCGCGCTGGCAGATTTTGTTTCCCCAAAATGTATTTGCCAGGCAAATCAATCCTGAGAGTGATAGAACGAAGATCACAAACAGAGGCGGCAACCTGTGGATCTTGGGTCTGAAAACAGAAGGTACCGGCACGAACATTGAAACCGAGCAACGCGGATCCACAGAAGTGCTTGGCGGTCTTATCTACCCAGTTCGGAAGACTCCCGCCGATGCGGTAGACTTCGTTGTGAATGATTCGCGCGCGTCCTTTATCTATGCGGTTAGCAACTACACGCCGGTTGCTAGCGGCGGCGATTTTGCGATTGAGGTCAAAGAGACCCAGCACGAAGTAGTGAAATCTCTTCTCGGCACTTTACTCCCTGCACGAGGGCTTGGATTAATGATGCCGCTCTACTCTTCGGGGGGCTCCTCACCAGAATCTAAGAAGCCAGATCGATCGCCGGATTCGCATTGATCGATCTTCCGAAACATTCACCAAAGCAACAGCTGAAACTCCTTGTTCAGGTCGCGATAGATTATGCCCGCTGAGCGTCCCATTCACTATCTGACCCCGCCGACGCCGGTAAGCATGGGCGATTGGTGGTTCGACATCGCCACGGCGGATCATTTCTGGATCCGACGCCGCTTCGACGTCATGAGACGACTGGCGGACAACGCCTTGCAAAACTCCCAGTCTGCTGCCGAAATTGGCTGCGGCAATGGCTTGCTGCAAAAGGGTGTGGAGGACCACTATGGAATTTCGATAACCGGCTTCGACCTCAATGAAGTCGCGCTTCGGAAGAACGTGAGTCGGCTGAGCCCGCTTTATTGCTATGACATTCATCAGCGTAACCCGGAGTTCAGTGCTCGCTTCGATCTACTAGTGTTGTTCGATGTTCTGGAGCATATTGATGCCGAAGGCGACTTCCTCCAGTCGGCCAAGTTTCATTTGAGTGATTCCGGAATCCTTTTGGTCAACGTCCCGGCGCACCAGTTTCTCTATTCGGATTACGACCGAGCGGCTGGGCACGTTCGGCGCTACTCGGCAAATCGCTTGGCGAAGGTTGCGGAAGAGAATGGTTTCGAGATCAGCGCTCTAAGCTATTGGGGGCTGCCATTAGTTCCACTTCTCTTGGCCCGCAAAGGGGTGAGTATGCAGCGCACCGACGGCAAGGCCGGATTCGATACCAGAGGAAGCACGATGAACAGCCTTCTCGCAGCCGTGGCGCGGTGTGAGCCTCTGCCGCAGAAACTCCTGGGTACATCCCTGATGGCCGTTCTGCGCCGCCACGGGTAGGTAAGTATTTCAGAAGGGGGTAGTCAGATCTCTGAACCACTGAGTGCCTCGGTTACGATTCCGGTTTACAACGTGGAACCTAGATCTGACTTAGTCAGGAACGAAAGAGGCAACACCCAATGACCGAGATGCTGTTCGCACGTGAGGTGGCAGGGGCGAAAGACTGTGGCTGCACTACCGGGGATTTTCGGGCGTCAGATAGCATGCAGAATGCAGCTTTTCGCCGGAGGCGACGCGCCAAAATTGTGCTGGTAGTGGTGCTGCTGGGCATTGCCAGCGTCGCCATACCCGCAGTTCGACGACCGATTCTGCGGACGGCTGGATGGATGCTTATTGTCAATGACCCCATCGAACCCGCCGACGTCATCGTCGTGACGGTCGCTGCCGATGGCGCCGGTGTGCTCGAAGCCGCCGACTTAGTGCACAGCGGTGTGGCCACCAGCGTCGCAGTTTTCAGCGAACCTCCTGACACGGTCGAACGCGAATTCATCCGGCGCGGGATTCCTTACGAAGACGTGGCCGCACGATCCGTCGGACAACTTAGGGCGCTTGGCCTCGATGCGATTGACCTCATCCCGACCTATGTGGATGGAAGCGAGGACGAAGGGCCAGCACTTGCCGACTGGTGTGACCAACACAGGTTCCGCTCGGTCGTGGTGGTAGCCACTTCGGATCACTCCCGACGTCTCCGTCGAGTGCTTCATCGTTCCATGAAGGGCCATCTGACGAGAGTCACGGTTCGCAGCGCGCGTTACTCGGTGTTCGATCCCGATCGATGGTGGCAATCGCATGTTGGGATTAGAACTGAAGTTGCGGAACTTGAGAAGTTATTGCGCGACGTCGTGCGTCATCCGATTTCGTGAACGGGCCGTGGCCATGTGCCATTCGAGAAAAGAATTAAGTTGCGTGGGGTTGAGCGGCATGCCCATCGAGCAACTGTCGCGCGCAAAAGCCGCGTCTGCTGCTAATCCCCCTTCCTCATGGATGCTGATGCCGGCTTTCCGCGCAGGACTACTCGTTCGCAGGGTTGATCAGCGGGTAGCGAGGGCAAATTTTCACACACGCAAAGGGTTATTTTGGTGCGCCGCGGGTTCAAATAACCCTGCCCCGCAAAGATAAGGAGCACTCTTGCGTTGTTCCCCGACATAGGACACTTCCGCTGCGCCCACTTCCAGGGCTATGCTCCTCCCGATCATCTCCAATTTGAGCACGATCCGCAGGCCGTTCTTATGACGATCTAATATGCCTTCGAGACCCGCCATCGGTCCGGTTTTGATGCGGACCCGATCCCCCACTTCCAGGTTGGGATGAGGTTCGATTCGGTGAGCCACCAATCCCGCCCGCAGGAATGAGATGTACTCATCCGGAACCGGCAACGGTTCGCGGCCGGAGGAAACGATGTACCGTACGCTGGAGAGACTGAGGACTTGAATTCGTTCCCGAGCGTCCATCCGCACAAAGGAATAATTGGGGAAGAGCGGCAACTCGACCATCGCGGTGCAGCGGTTCTTCCATCGATGCGTCACCTGGTAGAGCGGCAGAAACGATTCGATTCCCCGCTCGGTGCAGTGTCCCGCCACCCGCTTTTCGTGACGGGGCATGGTAAACACGGCATACCACCTCGGGTCATAAGCTACTAGGCCGTGTGATTCTTGCTGTCCATCCGTTGGATGCAACTTCGGCAGTTCTAATGCCTGCAAGTCCGACACTGCATGGCCCCCTGGATTTCGGCAAAAACCCGCCCTGAATGAATGAGGTTCGACGACTTGGCGAAACACCCACCCACGACGTCTCAATTCTTTCTAGTCCGAACGGAGATACGACCCACAACCAGCTGGGATTCCTGATTTGTGGAGCCCCAACTATCCCAGACACCTGTTACGGGCTAATGACTCAAAAGTTAAGGGAATGTGAATTCTGACTCCTCCCGGCGACGCCCATGTGGAAAAACACATGGGGTGAACTCTGGGGGTGTTTGCGGAGATGGGTGAGAATCCTTGCATGCCGGAACGACTTTCCTGCCGCTGGACCGGGCCTCCTGACCAGTACAGTCCCGCCGTACCAGGCATAAATATCGCCCCAGTTCCACGAAGTTGGTGTCGCGCTCGGCCTCTCTCCGTTCGTTCTCTGGCCAGAATCTAGTCAATCTTGTTCAGAACGAAGAGCGACCAGGGCGATCGTGTAATTTGTGCCAAGGGATTCTCTTATGGCGGGCAGTTTCGTCTAAGGCGTTCACCTGAGCTCGGGGTGCGACTGCCAATCGCAGGAGTCGCGCGGCTATGCCAGAGACTGGCTCTTAATTTTGGAAGCCGCTTGGCGGCGAAAGCCATGGTTGGTCCGCGTAGTGGTGTTTGACCCTCCAAATTCCCGGTTTTGCGCGTTAAGTCCACCTAAATCCCGTGTAGCGGGGCCGCAAACGGTTCCTGGGAGCGGGATCCAACCAGCTGCAAATGCCTGTGGAAAAGGATGTTTGGGCGTCACTGACAGTCCCTGTCTCAAAATGGCAGTATGGATGCTATGAGAATCAGTAATATTCAGCCGCGCGTGAACTGGGCGGAGGCGATGCAAGAAACCAGGGGGAGTCGGATGAAGGAGCAGACTGTTCGGCTGGGTCCGCGCGAACAGCAAATTGTCGAGTTACTTTTGCAGGGCTGCGACAACGCAGAAATCGCCGCCGAACTGAAAATGGCGCGGCGAACCGTGAAAGCTCATTTTAACCGGCTGTTTCTCCGATTCGGAATCAATGGCGGTATCAAGCGAGTCAAACTCGCGACCCTGTTATACCGGAGGCAAGCATGTCTGCAGTTGGGCGTTATGGGAGCCGTGTCCCCAGTGAACGTGAGCAGCGGGTCATCCAACTCGTTGCCGAAGGCCTGAAAAACAAAGAAGTGGCCGAGGCGATCGGCACGACCGAACATGTCGTCAAGAATTACCTGCGAGTCATCTACGACAAACTTGGGCTTTGGAATCGCGTCGAGCTCGCGCTTTGGTATGAGTCGCGTCGTACGCCCTCGGGGTTGGTGACTCAGTAGATTTTCGTCTGGAATCCGCGCTCGCGGGTTCCGCTGCGCGGAAATGCTGGCAACGTTTGCCCAGGGCGCTCAGGTCTAGAAGCAGTCTCTCCATTCACTACGGTGTCCAGGTTTACGGCATCACTGGCAACCAAAAGCCTGAAGATGCCGCAGTCGGTCGCCCGCGCCTTTCATTCCCCGGCCCGCTGCCGCGTCGAGCAACACCCGCGCTTGATCGCAATTCTTCTCCACTCCATCCCCCTTCAGATACAGATCCGATAACAGCAGGGTGGCGTCGGCATTGTGTTTGGCGATCGCTTTCCACAGCCACTTTGCCGCTTCAGAGCTGTTGCGTTCCTGACCCTCCGCTCCGTTGAGATAACGTTGCGCCATGGCAAGTTCCTGGGCGCCGTTTGCCGACACTGGTTCCGACTGGAGGCTCTTCTCGTTGATGCCGCCGGTCGGGATCACAACTTCAGTGGCCTCGCCCAGGCTGGCCATTGCCTTGACCGCATTGGACACAGAGTCAGCATGTCGTGGGTCAGCCGCACCGTTTGCCGGGACGGCCGCGTCAGGTTTTGCGGGCGATGCGAGCTCCGCCCTTCGGTCGGGAATCGGTTCCGGAGAATCTGCCTTCGAGAGGGCCGGCTCAGGGGATGGTGCAGCGGGCTGCGTTGTCACCGCGGGCGGAGCTTGGAGTGCTGCGCGCGAACTTTGGGACGTTTGCATGCTGCGCCACGCTACATAAGCGAGCGCAAGAACAACCACTACGGCGATTCCGGCATACAGGCCATAGGGCCGCGAAGCTGGGGCCGGCTCGAACAGGTTGCTGGTTCTGTTGTCTCGGTCATCGAATTCACCGCCTCTGGCCGACAGGAATTCGTGCGTGCTCCAGGCAGGTTCCGAGGCTGCGCGCGCCGACGGAACGAATCCCTCTTCGTGGTTTTGCACCGGGTGACTCTGCGACAGCGGCACCGGGTCCTCCGCGAACAGGTGCGCGACTTGCCGATCCTCACCAGGAGGATATTCAGTCTGAGGATCCCCACGCTGCAAGTCGGCTCTCTGCAAATCGGAGTCATGAAGATTCGCAATTGGAAGATCTGCGACATGATCTGGAACATGATTGGCAACATGAAGGTCGGTAATGTTGAGATCGGCTGCGGACCGCGGTGCGGCCATAGGCGCGCCGCACATGCCACAAAATCGGTGCGACGCTGGATTCTCCCGGCCGCAAGCCTGACAGTAAACCACGGCCGCCGCAACTTCCGCGGGAATGTCCGCGGTAAGAGAACCAGGCGCTGCGATTCGCGGGTTTTCCTGGTCTGAGACCGGGGATCGAGCGGTGACTTCGGACGCGGGGTTATCCCCTTGTAGTTCCCGCAAGAGATCGAGCACCGCCTGCTCGCGCTTTTCGGGCGGACTAGTGAAATAAACCTCGGCCCACCGGCCCATGTTTTGCGCCAGGAGGGGATTGAGCAGGGGGTTCAACTCCGGTGGCGGCAGCGTGCTGGATCCGTCGGAATGATCGTCTGGGCGCGGCAAGTAGCGTTCTCCCGTCTAACGAAACCTGGTTCAAAACCTGCTTCAAGACCTGGTTCGAGAATTGATCGGTAACCTGATTGTACGATTGCACTCCGGTGGCTGGGGGTTGTCAAATAAAACGACTGTCAAATAAGAGCGACGGTAAATCGGCCGACGACGCGCGACTTGACCGTTCAGTCGCAGGCTTTGCGGTAGGCGGGCGCGAACTGGTCCAGTTGCGCATCCCGTTGCGACGCGAATTTTCCCTTCGGGGTTTTGCCGTACAGATCCGCTCCGGGGCAGTAGTAAAGAGCGGTGTGGAGATCGAGCCAAACCTGAGTTTCAGGATTACCTTTGTATTCCGGAGCTGCGGGCGCTTCGGCCAAGCCCAGGCTAATGAGCATCCGGTCGAAAAGCGAGAGGCCGGCGTCGGGAGCAGGGGCAGGTTTGTGGTGGTCCGCCGCCGCGGCAGCGTTGCCGGTCGCGCTGACCGAATGAGTGGATCGGACTCCCCAACCGATCACACAGATCACCAGGATCACGGCGATGGCCAGGTAGATGTCCCCGCGATGCGTATTCCACAATCGGGCCAGTGCTCCGGGTTGCTTGGCCGAGGCCAATTGCTCGAGGAACGCACGCGCGGTCGCCGCAGAACTCCACGCGGCGGGGCGTTCCGGCGGTGCCATGGCGGTCGACTCCGGCTCGTCGCCCTTTGCATTTTCCAGCACATCATTTTCATTTTCAGTGCGGCCGGTCGCCAGAGGAATTTCGAGATCTGAAAATGCCGAGTCCTCGAACTCCGCGCTCACTCGCGGCTCATTCCATGGAGTGGGCCCGATCCTCTTTTCGTGCGGCAGTCCGGCCGCCAAGAGATCAGGCATGCGTTTTTCGAGTGATCCGGCCGGCGCCCGCTCGATGCTCTCGGGATCGAAGTTCACGGGATCGGGAAGCGTCCCTGGCTCCTCGTGACCGGGTCCGTTGTTTACTGGAGAGGCGAGCGCTGGAGAGGCGGGCACTGAAGAGTCGGTCGCCGAGGGCGCGGGCGCGGCCTTTTTCATCGCCTCCTGCATGCGCCACAGCGTCGCCACTTTGCTCTGCATGCTGGGAGCTTCATAGTCGCTGCTGCGCGGCGTTCCGCAGTTTCCGCAAAACTGTTCTTCACCGACCAGCTGGTGACCGCACTTGCGGCAGGCAAAACTGGGGGTGGACGTTGCCTTCGATGGCGACCCTGCAGCGGCGTTGAGCGCCGTCTCCTGCGCTCCGGAAACATCGGCTGCGGAAACATCGACCAGCGCCGCGAGATTCGGTTTCAGTTTTTCCAAAGCTTCCAGCATGACCGCTCGTTCGCTGGCCAGCGATTTCTTCAAGCTGACTTCCTGGTCGCGTCCCAGCGCTTCGGTGATCAATCCGGCCATAAGTTGGCAGGTGTGAACGTCATGCTCGGTGAACCCGCGCGGGTTCGGATAATAGAGCTCCAAACCGCCAGCGACCTCGCCATCCTGAAAGATGGGCACCGCGATCAACGACTGGATGCCGCGCCACCGGCACTCTTCGGTGTCGAGCTGGCCCTCGTTATGAGCGTCGTGAACGTCTGCGCAGCGGAACACCTGGCCGGTTTGAAGGCACGCGAAGCAGAGCGCCTTTTCCATGGGAACTTCAGTTCCCGCTGGCAAGGTCAACCCGGAGGCTGCTCTATACCGCACTTTCTTGCCCTGGAGAATCCCCACCACTGCGCCGCTGGCCCGCGCGATCTGGGTCAGGCGCTCGGCCACCAGAGACATCGCATCGTCGAGTTCCAGATGACGAACCTGGATCTGGTGCTGCGTGCTGACGATTTCTGCCAGAGTGGAGCGGTAGTCGGTCTGGGCGGGCGGCTCGCCCTCTCGCGTCTGTGGACGGGCCGCGCTCAATGCGGGGCTATTTTCTTCCTCTTCCCGATGGTCATGTTCCAGATGTTCTGGCTTCAGATCAAGACGCAGTTCCATCTCCAGCATCTCGCGGTTGTGCTCCTGCAGCACATAGGCCGCTTCCAGCAGCTTGGCGAGGGTTTGCTCGTCGCGAACTGGTTTGACTTTTTCCTCGGACACGATTTCTTTTTTCACCAGTTGGAAACCGTCCCATCGCGCAGCCGGAGCGCTGGCCGGAGTGCGCCTATTCTAGTGCAAATCCCGTACTCAAAAAGAGCGGAAAGTGCAGCATGCGGGGGATGCATTTCAAGGGGGATCGAACAATTGGGGGCTCGCTGGCAGGTGGCCCCTCAAAACCTCCCCATAGTTTACCGCCAGAAGTGCAGGCTGGCGAGTGTTCTTATGACCATGTTTCTACGAACCGTCCGGCGAGCGCAGGGGCCGGGTAACCACACTCCAGTAACCACGCGCGCGTCCGCAGTTGCCAAAGACTCTGCACGCTGCCGCTCGGGGCATTTTTTCCCTACGCAAACTGACGCGCGATCACTCGCGGTTGTAGGACTTGGGCGGAAGCAGAAATTGCAGTCCGAAATAACCCTGGAAATAACTCTGATTGCTGCGGGTGGGTTCAAGGGCGCGTCCGGCCATGAACAGCAGGATCACCGGGCTGTGGATTTTGTAGCGGCCACCGAAGTCAATCGTCGGCTGGTATTGGGACGGATGGAATGTGCCCTGAGAATACACTTCCATATCCAGCTCGAATTTTTTCGTGAACTCGTGGCCTACGACCAGGCCGGTGATCCAGTCGTCCGGTCCTTTGTGCACGGCCTGGTAACCGATCTCGTAGTCCACATCGACCGGGCCGAACTTCTTGGAGAATTCGAAGGGCAGCAGAAAGGATTGACTCGGTGGAGTGATTCCCCGGCGCACGGCATCGTTGGGGTTGTTGAGGAAGAGTTGCGGGAACACCGAGACGCTGAGTCCAGACTCGCCGGCGTCATAGAAGCGCCACTTGACGCCGGGATTGGATTGCCCCAGTCCAAATTCCGTTTTGGACCCGGGATTCTGCACCCGCAGCCAGGCATTTTCGTAGGTGAGTTGGATGCGTTCGCCCACGCCGAAATTGATGTCGACGTCCGGAGTGTGCGACACCGACTGGTTGCTGTAGAAAAACGGCATATAGCCGAGATTGATTTCCCAGTTGAGATGGCCTGGCGTGCCCGGATCATTGGTGTAATAGGGCGGCCCACCTTGGGCAAAGCCGGAGACAGACACCAGCGCGAACAAGACGAGGTTCAGAGTCCGCAACACGGCTGCACCCCGTCAAAGATCAGTCCAGCAAAGATTGGCCCAGAAAAGACTGGCTGAGACCCGGCCCGCTGAGCCTGTGCAAAACTTGTGGGCGCACCCCCCAGCAGGACCAAAATGGAAATTGAAGGGCTCGCGCTCTGGCCAATGCGGGACAGCGCTTTTTTCCCGCGCCGGAGCCGGTTCCGAAGCGATTTCGCCCTCGCCTCAGAACCCAGGATGGCAATTTGGTAAGGGATGGAAATCATTGGAAACAAAGGGAATCGCAACGCCAAGGAATTCCACGGCAGACTGCCATGGCCGCCGCCATCCGACAGCCGACACAGGAAGCGCAGGTGGAGAAAACCTCAATCATGACCAAACCATCGGACCAAATTAGAACTTGCTAGCCTACCACGGACTTTCTGAAGGCCACCTGAAAACCGCCGCTTGTCGCAAAAAGTGCTACACCCTAAAGTACTTACCGCTTATATAGACAGGGCACGAACAATTGGCGAAAGCCGTGCTATAGCAGAAGACGAGCGCGACCGACAAGCCGCCAGGAGGAACCAATCGTGATCGATCTTGAACGGGTCAAAGTAACCCCCCGCGATCAGCAGGTGTTGAACCTGCTGGTGCAGGGCTGCAGCAACAAAGAGATTGCGGGCCAGCTCAACATCAGCCCCCGTACCGTCAAACAGCACCTGCGCACGCTGTTCCTGCGCGCCGGAATCCGTGAAGGCCGCAAGCGCGTGAAACTGGCCATTGCCATGTTTACCAAAGAGGAAGCGCAGTCATGACACCCAGCCAGCGCCTCACCCCGAAAGAAATTCAGATTGCGATTCTGGTCTGGGAGGGCATGACCAATCGCGAAATCGGCAAGATCATTGGGACCAGTGAGCAGGTCATCAAGAACCATTTGCGCAGCACCTTCGACAAGCTGGGCGTCTGGAGCCGTCTCGAACTGGCCATGTACGTAGCCAGCCACGGCGGAAAGGCCTGGCCCCCTCCGGTCGAGCACCCCAGCCTGCCTTACAGCCAGGCAGTCGGAGCCGACTGACCCGATTGAGGAATTGGGGAGTTTGGTAATTGGCCAATTGAAAACCCCTGGTTTTCAAATTCCTCAATTCCTCAATCCCAAAATACTCGATCTACGGCAGGGCAGAGGTGCGATCGGCCTCCGCCTTACTCCAAACTCTGCAAAACCTTTCACGCGCGCGCCCCAGCGGTTGTTCCCGCGATTCTGCTAACTCCATATCTGGCAATCAATTGCGGGTATCCCGGAGCGCCCGTGCAACGGCATCGAAATTGCCCTAAAGCAGCTGATGTGCAAGAGCGGGCTCTCCAGCTGCCACGAGCCGGCTTCGCGACCTAGCTTTCGCGATCTACTTTCGCGATCTAGACTTCGTGACCCCAGGGCGCAACCTGCGATGGCCTACAAAGAGATTTTCTGGATGGCGTGCGACTCCACCGAACAATTGCGGGCGGAGTACGGTCCTTTCCATACCCGCGCCGAGGCAGAGTCCGAAGCCAAGAAACTCGGTTTTGGATACCTGCTGCGCTATGAGCACATTCTCGGCGAGAGCGAAGAGATTCAGGAAGTCCGCTGTATCTTCGTGGAACTGCCAGGGGCCACCCCGGTGGGAGTCGAGGCGATCCCAGTGACGCTGCACACGCGTTGCGCGACCTGTGGCGAATCGGCGGCCCACGAAAAAGGCTGGCAAGCCGAAGTCTGGGCCGACATCCACGAGTTTGAACACTCCCGCCATCGTGTCCGCCTTTTTGAACACGCGCGCGGCAAAGGCCTCAAGGAAATCGGCGACTGGCGGGGCTAGAGCTAAAGTGGGAAGGTTTCAAGATTTCAATGATCGGACGTTCCGAATCGCCTCGAGAACTCTGAAACCTTGAAACTCTGAAACCTTGAACTATGCACGAGATAACTTCGCGCCTCTGGTATCGGGAGTTATGATGTTCTCGTTATGGCCAGATTCTTCATTGCCGGCGTTGTCCTCCTTGCGGTGCCTCTGCTTTGGTTGTGCATCGCCACGCTGCTGATGCGTCTGTTCGGAGCCCGCGTGCCGTTGCTACCATTCACTAAGGAAGGCAGGCGCGCGGTTCAACTTCTGACATTTTCCCAGTCTGTCTGGCAGGGAGTTCTCTCCTTCGGTTGCGGAATGTTCATCGCCATGACTCTGTTCGAATACCTCTCTTGGCGATATTGGAACATTCCCTCCACGGACTTCCCCATAAGGATTCGTGTTTATGCGGTCTTATGGCCCGCAGTTGGGCTTTTCGTCGGATTGTTGCATGCTGACCAGAATAGGAAGCGTCGCACTTCCGTGGAATTGTCCGAACAAGGGCCGCAGAAAATCAGCGACTGGGATGAAAACGGATTTTCAAGTGAGAAGGGTTCAGATTTTCAAGGATCTGATGCTCGAGGTCGGAGACCTTGAAACTCTTTGAAACCTTGAAACTCTCGGCTAGAAATCACCGACTTGATTCCGTAGTTATCTTGTGACAAAGCTCCGCCCTCCGACGGAGTCTATAGTGGCGCGCGAATGCCCCTGGCCCATGGCAAGACACTCGGACCGTATGAAATCTCTCCGACCTATGCACCGGCAGGATGGGCGAGGGTTTACCGCGCTCACGACACCCCCTCGGCCGCGATGTTGCCAACGTCTCGCCCGAGGACCGTTCTAACGATCCTGATCTGAAGGTGCGCTTCGAGCGGAAGGAGCGCGATTTCGGCGCCGTCGCATCCCCACATCTGCCATCTCTACGACGTGGGTTCACAGGATGGTGATGGAACTGGACGAGCCGAGCTCGCTCGCAGCGGCCCGATCGATCAGCCAGATCAGCTTCCCATCCGTCGGTCGAATCAGTTTTGAGGGATACTGTTCGCCGGGGGCATCGCCCTCCAGCACGGCATGCAGGGCTGGAGCTTTGTCGGTGCCGCTGACCAGGAACGTTACGCAGCGCGCGGCGTTCAGCACCGGAAACGTCAGCGTAATCCGGCTGGTCTTAAACTTCTCGACCCAGTTGGCGATGACCAGGCGCGATTTTTCCCGCAGCCCGGCCGAACCGGGAAACAGAGAAGCGGCATGCCCGTCCGGGCCCATGCCCAACAAGATCAAATCGAAGACTGGAAACTGTCCGGGGGCAAGGGCGAAGAATTTCTGCAGAGTTTTTTCGTAAGCCTCCGCGGCCGCCGCCGCCTCAGGATTCTCCGCCGCGATCCGGAAAACATTCCCCGCAGGCACCGGAACCTTCGACAGCAGGGCCTCGTCCGCCATTTTGTAATTGCTGTCGGGATCGGTGGGAGGCACGTGGCGCTCATCGCCCCAGAAAAAAAACATACGATCCCAAGGCAAAGCAGTGCGGGCATTGGTCGCCAGTAAATTGAAAAGACTTCTGGGAGTCGATCCGCCTGACAGGGCAATGGTGAAGCGGCCGCGTTCGGCGACCGCGTCATTGGCTGCTTGCACCACTTCCTCTGCGGCCGCCGCAAACAACTCCTGCGGGGTGGTCAACGTCCGGATTTCGACAGTGGAGTTCAAATGGAGTTGCTCAGGTCTTTCGCGGCAACGTTGAAAACATTCAGCGGCAATCGATTGCCGCCCAGCGGCTAAAGCCGTTGCGATTTACGCTACTTACCGCGCGGCTCAAAGCCGCGCCCTTTCAAATCGCTCTCTTTCAAATCGCGCCCATTCAAACCGCGATCCTCTCGCTGCCCCGGACCGCCGCGCAGCGCGCCGCTCCGAGCAATCCGGCTTTCTCGTTGGTTACCACTTGCACAGGCATCGCTTCCAGCAGCGGCCGCAGCCGGCCCTTCTCCACAAAAGACTGCATGAAGCCCGGCCCAGTCAGCTTGGCGAGCACCTTGGGAGAAATGCCGCCGGCCAGGAACAGGCCTCCGGTCGCCATGGTCTTGAGGGCCAGATTGCCAGCCTCGGCGCCGTAGACGGAGATCCACAGGTCCAGCGCTTTTTCCGCCAGGGGATGCGTTCCATCGAGCGCTGCCCGTGAAATCGCCGCTGCCGGATCGCTGTTCTTGAGCACAGCGGCAAACTCGTCAGGTTCCTTCCCGTGTCCAGTGTCGCGCAGGAATTCGTAAACATTCACCAGGCCGGGCCCGGATAGGATGCGCTCGTAGCTCACATGTCCAAAACGCGTCTTGAGGAAGCGCAACAGTTCAATCTGCAAATCTCCCTGCGGACCGAAATCGGTATGCCCGCCTTCGCAGGCGAACACGTGATGCCGGCTTCCGTCCCAAAACAGCCCAGCCTCTCCCAAGCCGGTTCCCGGCGCGATCACCGCCTGATTGCCCACGGTGGGCCCGCTCACCCGGTTCAGCGGAACCAGGTCGGCGTCGGCCAGCGCGCCAATGCCCCAGGCACTGGCCTCGAGATCGTTAATGAGCAGAGTGGCGGGAAGATGAATTTGTTTCGCCAGCCGCGATTGTTCGATTACCCACGGCAGGTTCGAAGTCTCGACCCGCCCGTTGCGCACTGGACCCGCGATTCCGAAACATGCCGCGTCGGGATGGGCGCCCGAGTCATCCAGAAACTGGACCACAATTTCGCCGAGTTCGCTGTGCTCACGACTGGGGAAGGTACGCTCCGACACCAGATGCAGGTGTCCGTTCTGGGGTTGAAAATAAGCCAGCCTAGCGTTGGTACCACCGATGTCGCCGGCCAGAATCATTTCTCGAAATTCCTCCAGCGGCGGCCGTCGCGTTCCAGCAGATCGTCGGCCTCCTTCGGTCCCCACGTCCCAGAAGCGTAGTTGGGGAAGTTGCGGGGCGGCAGTGCCTTCCAAAGATCGAGCACCGGATTGACCACGCACCAGCCGGCTTCCACCATGTCGGCGCGCTGGAACAGCGTTTGATCGCCAATCATGCAGTCGTGCAGAAGCCGCTCGTAGCCGGTCGAGGGCTGCTTGCCAAAGTATTCCTGATATTCGAAATTCATGTCGACCGTGCCCAGGCGCATGACCGGGCCGGGAACCTTGGCGGCGAATTGCAGCGAGATTCCTTCTTCGGGTTGAATGTGCAGTACCAGTTGGTTTGGCATCAGGTGTTCGACCTGCGTGTCGCGGAACAGCACGAAGGGCGCCCGCCGAAACTGTATCACGATATGGGTATTGCGCACCGGCATCCGTTTGCCGGTGCGCAGATAAAACGGGACATCCGCCCAGCGCCAGTTGTCGATTTGCAGCTTCATGGCGACGAAAGTCTCGGTCCGCGAATCGGGAGCAACATCGGGTTCGGTGCGATAGGCGGCGACCCGCTTGCCGTCCTCGGTTCCCTCGCCATACTGGCCGCGCACGCTGCGGCTGAGCACATCTTCGTCGCTCATGGGTTGGATGGCGTGCAGAATCTTGGCCTGCTCGTCGCGCACCGCGTTGGCGTCAAAGGAAATCGGCGGTTCCATGGCGGTCAGGCTGATGAGTTGCATGATGTGGTTGGGCACCATGTCGCGCAGCGAGCCGGCGTGATCGAAATAACTTCCGCGCCCCTCCACGCCAACCGTTTCCGCCACCGAGATCTGCACGTGGTCGATATAGCGGCGGTTCCACACCGGCTCAAAAATTCCGTTGGCAAAACGGAACGCCATGATGTTCTGCACCGTCTCTTTGCCCAGATAGTGGTCGATGCGGTAAATCTGCTTCTCGTCGCATTCCTTGAGCAGTTGCTGGTTCAGTGCCTTGGCCGACTCCAGATCGTGTCCGAACGGTTTCTCGATGACCACCCGCCGCCAGTGGCTGTTGCTCTGCTCCATCAATCCGGCGGCCGATAGTTTTTGCACGATCGGCCCAAAAAAAGTGGGGGCGGTTGCGAGGTAATAGAAAAAGTTCTGGTGAGCCGAGTGCTCCTGATCCAGCTTGCTGAGAAAATCTTTGAGCTGCGGGTACAGCTTGTCGTCGCCAAAGTCGCCGGCAAAGTAGTAAAAACGCCGCGAGAACCATTCCCACAGATCGTTGTCCACGCACGTGTCGCAGTACGCTTTGACGTCCTCGTAGACTTTTTTCCGGAATTCGTCGTTGGAAAACTGGGACCGCGCCACGCCTACCACGGCAAATTCGCGGGAAAGCAATCCGGCTCGCGCCAGGTTGTAGAGCGCGGGGATCAGCATGCGCCCCGTCAGATCGCCGGCCGCGCCGAAGATCACCATGACGCAGGGATCGCCCTGCTTGCCGATGCGCGGCGGCGCCGCCGTTGGTTGTTCCGCTAGTTCAGCCATACGTAAGCCCTCTGAGTCTTGAAAAAACGGACTTTCAAAGAAAATCGAGCCGCAACTACGCGGTCTTTTTTGCCTTCGCCGCGCCTGCTGGTCCTTCCCCCGCTTCCACGTGCCCGCCAAACTTCTGCCGCATGGCGGAAAGCATCTTCTCGGCAAACGTGTGCTCCTGCCGCGAACGGAAACGCACGTACAATGCCGCCGTCAATACATCGGCGGGCACGGCTTCGTCGAGCGCGGCCTGAATCGTCCAGCGGCCTTCGCCGGAATCCTGCACGAAGCCTTCATACTCCGAGAGCGTAGGATTCTCGGTCAGCGCCATCGCGGTCAGGTCGAGCAGCCACGAGCTGACCACGCTGCCGCGCCGCCACACTTCCGCAATGTCGGGCAGGTTCAGGTCGTAACGAATGTCCTCGGGCAAATCCTTGCAGGTTGCGTTCTTGAAGATGTCGAAGCCCTCCGCGTAAGCCTGCATGATGCCGTATTCAATGCCGTTGTGCACCATCTTCACGAAGTGCCCGGAGCCCGACGGACCGCAGTGAATATAGCCCTCTTCGGCCGTGCCGGCGAGTTTCTCTCTGCCCGGAGTTCGCGGAATGTCGCCGATGCCCGGAGCCAGCGTTTTGAAAATCGGATCGAGCCGCTGCACGGCTTCGTTCGGGCCGCCAATCATCATGCAGTAGCCGCGCTCCAGTCCCCACACTCCGCCGCTGGTGCCGACATCGATGTAGTGAATGCCCTTGGGCTTTAATTGATTCGCGCGGCGCACGTCATCTTTGAAATAGGAATTGCCGCCGTCGATAATTGCGTCGCCGGCCTGCATGTGCTGCGTCAGTCGCTGCACCGTTGTCTCAGTCGGGCCGCCCGCCGGAACCATGATCCAGACGGCGCGCGGAGGCATCAGCTTGGCGATCAAATCTTCGAGCGAAGACGATCCGCCCGCGCCCTCGCCCGCCAGTTGCTTCACCGCGTCGGCGCTGAGATCGGAAACCACCAACTGATGTCCGCCGCGCATCAGCCGCCGCGTCATATTCGCGCCCATGCGCCCCAGCCCCACCATTCCTAATTGCATGCTCTCGCTCCTGAAGTAGCGCCGGCGTCTCGCCGGCTGTCGCGAGGGCGTCACGCCCTCGCATCGGTAAATCTGCAACGATCCTAGAGAGCTTTCTGAACCGCAGCCTGCAAAGCCGCCAGCCCCGCCTTCAGATTGCTCCCCAGATGAACCCGCAGGGCCCTCCGTCCTCGATCCGCCAGTACCTGAAAATCTCCGCGCGCCTGCGCAGCCTTCACGATTCCAAACGTGTACTTCTGCCCTGGAACCGGCAACTCCACGGAATCGTCGCAAGTGATTTGCAGAAACACTCCTGAGTTCGGCCCGCCCTTGTAGGCCTGCCCCGTCGAGTGCAGGAATCGCGGGCCGAAACCCAAACAAGTGGCCACATGCTTTTTGTCGCGCACTGCATGCCGCAGTGCCTGCAGGCTCTGCTCATGCTCGGCATTCATCTGGATATAGCCCAGCACCGCGAAGTAATTGCCAGCTTTAATGCGAGCGAGATGTGCCTTGAGATATCCCACGAGCGATTGATCGCCATCCGCCGCCTTCGCCAACTCGGCAGCATTGATCTCGTCGGTGAATAATCGGACGCCGTTATCTTCGACGACCGGCTTCTCCGTCGGCAGCGAACCCGTCTTCTCATACGCCGACGTCAAATCACGGGTCGCGATCTTGCTGGCTTCGACATCGGGCTGGTTGAAGGCGTTAATGCCGATGATGGAGCCGGCGACCGCCGTCGCAATTTCCCAGCGGAAGAATTCCGCGCCCAGGTCGTAGATATCCGCCATCGCGATGCGCACGACTGGATGCCCAGCCTTCTCGATCGCCGCCACTCTTGCGTCCTGATCGGCGTCCGCCCCCGACTCCAGCCGCACGTAAACGAACACGCGATCGTTGCCATAGACGTCCGGACTCGTCAAGCGCTCCCGGTCCACCGGGATGATGCCCTTGCCGATCTTTCCAGTCGACTCGGCGAGCAGTTGCTCCAGCCACGCTCCCAGATCGGAAATGCCGGGCGAAGTAATGATCGTGACCTTATCGCGCCCCGCATTCGCGGCCGTTCCGAGAACGACGCCCAGCGCGGCGCCCGGATTTTCCTCGACGCTTACGGCCGCTCCGCAAGCTTTCACCATATCTGCGGCCCGGTCGAGAAATTTCTTTGTGTCCAAGCCCATCACTGCCGCAGGCACCATGCCGAAATTCGACAGTGCGGAATAACGTCCGCCGATCGAGGGCCGTCCGAAGAAGACGCGCAGAAAGCGATCCGCCTCCGCGACCTGTTGCATCTTCGACCCGGGATCGGTGATGGCGATGAAATGGCTGCCGACCTTAACGGCGCCGACCGCCTGCTTGGTACGCTCGAAAAAGTATTGCTTAAAGATATTGGGCTCGAGCGTGCTGCCCGACTTGCTCGAAACAATAAACAACGTTTTCGGAATATCAATCACATGCTCGAAGGCCTTCACCTGGCCGGGATCGGTGGAGTCGAGCACGTGCAAAGTAGGGAAGTGCGTGACCCTGCCGAAAGTCATGCGCAGCACTTCCGGACAAAGACTCGATCCGCCCATGCCCAGCAGCAGCACGTGCTGGAAACCGCGCGCCTGGATTTCCTTCGCCAGTTTCGCCAGTTGGTCGTGCTGCGCGATCTGCTCGTCGACCACGTCGAGCCATCCCAGCCAGTTGGCTTCGTCGCTGCCCGTCCAGAGCTTGGCATCGCGCTGCCACAAGCGCTGCATCTTCCCGCCTGATTGCCAATCGGCGGTCGTCACCTTCACTGCGGTTGCCAGCGATTCGGGCAGAGAAGTTTTCAGTTGGCTCACAATCCGTCCCTCGTGCTACGTGGTTTTTGGCTGCGTGCTTTTCGCGACCGCGGCCAGCAGTTTGTCGAACGCGTCGGCAAACAGCTTGACGCCGTCATCGGTCAGTTTGTCGGTGACTTGCTTGATCGAAATCCCCGTGCGCGCCAGGTCGTCCATCACCTTCGCCGCGCCCGACACATCTTCGGTGAGGGCGTTGCGCAGCAGTCCGTGATCGCGAAACGCGTCGATCGTAGCGGGCGGCATGGTGTTGACCGTGTCCGGCCCGATCAATTCCTCGACGTAAATCACGTCCCGATAATTCGGATTCTTCGTGCTGGTGCTGGCCCACAACACACGCTGGGTCTGCGCTCCCTTGGCCGCGAGGGCCTGCCAGCGCAGTCCGCTGAAGATGCTCTGGTAGCGCTGGTAGGTAAGCTTGCCGTTGGCGATCGCCACTTTGCCCTGCACGCTTTTGAACAAGGCTTGCTGATTCGGGTCGGTGGTTGCTTTGAGCTTGTCGTTGAGCAGGGAGTCGATCAGGGTGTCGATGCGGCTGATGAAGAAACTAGCCACGCTCGCCATTTTTTTCAGATTGCCGCTGCGCGCCGCCAGGTCTTCCAGCCCGGCGATGTAGGCTTCGGCAACTTGTACGTACACTTCCTGCGCGAATAACAGCGTGACGTTGATGTTGATGCCTTCGCCAATCAGCTGCCGGATCGCAGGCAGTCCCTCCGCCGTGCCCGGCACTTTGATCATGACGTTCTCGCGCTGCACGGCCTTCCACAGGCGCCGGGCCTCGTCGATCGTCTCCTGCGTTTTGCGCGCCAGATACGGCGAGACTTCCAGGCTGACATAACCATCGCGGAAGTTGGACTCGTCATACACCGGCCGCAGTGCGTCGGCCGCGTCGCGGATGTCGCGAATGGCGATCTGCTCATAGCGGCCGGTGGTATCGAGATCGCTGCGCGATGCGAGCGTCTTCAGAAAATCGTCATACAACGAGCTGTCGGCGATCGCCTTTTCGAAGATGGCGGGGTTCGAAGTCATCCCGCGCAGTCCGTCGTCAGCAATCAATTGCTTCAATTTTCCGGTGGTGAACAGGTCGCGGCGGATGTAGTCGAGCCACATCGACTGGCCGTACTTGAGCAATTCTTTCAGCGGATTCTTGGTTGATCTCGAAGTTTCCAGAACTCCAGTTGGTTGCATGATGACCTCCTGATGATTCCCCATTCGCATTTCGTAGAGACGTAGCTGGCTACGCCTCTGTTAGGTGGCAGGCAAGAGCCGTAACAAGTCACGTCTCTACGAACTAACTTGCTGAGAGCGCTGTGCGCGCTTCCGCCACGACGTTTTCCACGGTGAACCCAAAAAACTTCAGCAGATCTTTCAGCGGCGCCGAGGCCCCAAAACGGTGCATCCCCACGTTGCGTCCCTTCAGGCCGGTGTAGCGTCCCCATCCGAAGGTAGCCGCCATCTCCACCGAAACCCGCGCCGTTACGTTCGATGGCAGAACGCTCTCTTTGTACGTCGCATCCTGCTGCTCGAAGATTTCGGTCGAAGGCATGCTGACCACGCGTGCTTTGATGCCTTCGGCTTTTAGTTTTTCGTAAGCGTCCACGCACAGCGACAATTCGCTGCCGGTGCCGATCAGGATCACGTCGGGTTTTCCGCCGGGAGCATCGGCTAGCACGTAGGCTCCTTTCGCCACGCCAGAAGCGGAAGCATACTTCGAGCGATCCAGAGTCGGAAGATTCTGACGAGTCAACACGAGAGCCACGGGCGAGTGCTTCAGTTGCGCAATGATTTTCCAGGCCTCGACCACTTCATTCGCATCGCCGGGACGAAGCACAATCAGATTGGGCATGGCCCGCAGCGATGCCAGTTGTTCGATCGGCTGGTGCGTCGGTCCATCTTCACCTACTCCGATGGAATCATGCGTGAAAATGAAGATGGAAGGAATCTCCATTAGCGCCGCCAACCGAATGCTGGCCCGCATGTAATCGCTGAAGTTGAAGAAAGTCGCGCCGAAGGCACGAATGCCTGATACGACCATCCCATTCACGCTCGCGCCCATCACATGCTCTCGCACGCCGAAGTGCAGATTGCGACCGGCGTAGCTTCCCGCCTCAATGTCTGCCGTACCGTCGAATTTCAACGTGGTCTTGTTTGAAGTCGCCAGATCGGCCGAGCCGCCAATCATCCACGGAATGTTTTGTGCCACTGCGTTAAGCACCTTGCCCGAACTCTCGCGAGTCGCGACGCCTTTGGCATCGGCCGGGAAGGTTGGAAGACTCTTGTCCCAGCCCGCGGGCAGTTCGCGATGCTGCATGCAGCGCAGCCGCTCCGCCAGGTCGGGAAACTTCTGCGAGTATTCTGCAAACCGTCGAGACCACTCCGCGTGCAGGTCGTGTCCGCGCTTCCCAATGCCTTCGCGGAAGTGTTCGCGCACGCCGTCGGGCACCAGAAATTTCGCATCTTCCGGCCAGCCGTAGAACTGCTTGGTCAGCTTGACCTCTTCTTCTCCGAGAGGTTCGCCGTGAGCGGCATTGCTATCGTGTTTGTGCGGTGAACCGTAGCCAATGTGGCTGTCGACAATGATCAGAGTCGGCCGGTCGGTGGTTTCGTGGAAGGTCTGAAATCCGCGCGCCAGCATTCGCAGATCGTTGGCATCGGCTACGCGAGTCACGTTCCAGCCGTATCCCACGAAGCGGGTCGCAACATCTTCGCTGAACGACCAACTCGCCGGGCCGTCGAGCGTTATGTGATTGTGGTCGTACATCCAGCAGAGATTCGAGAGCTTCAAGTGTCCGGCGAGCGAGGCGGCTTCACCGCCAATACCCTCCATCAGGTCGCCGTCGGAGCACATCGCATAAACGTTGTAGTCGAGAATCTCCAGCCCGGGACGGTTGAAATTCGCCGCCTGCCATTTCGCGGCGATAGCCATGCCCACGCTGTTGCCCACACCCTGCCCAAGCGGCCCGGTCGTGGTTTCTACTCCAGTCGTGAGATGGGATTCGGGATGCCCCGGCGTCCGGCTGCCTAGCTGGCGGAAGCGCTTGATCTCTTCCATCGGCACCGAGAGCTCGTTCAAAATCTTCCCCTTCTGGTCGACGCGCCGCACCTCGGCGAGGTGCAGCATGGCGTACAGCAACATGGAAGCGTGGCCGTTGGACAGCACAAAGCGGTCGCGATTCAGCCAGGTCGGATCTGCGGGATCGTAGCGCAGGAATTCCTGCCACAGGCAATAGGTGACGGGCGCCAATCCCATGGGCGCGCCCGGATGGCCGGAGTTCGCCTGTTGCACCGCGTCAATGGCCAGAGTTCGGATCGTGTTGACGCACAGCGTGTCCAGTTGCTGCCCCGTCACTAATAGCTGTTCGCTGGCTACCATGCGACTCTGCTCCTCCCCGCCGGGAATTCCAGCCGGCGCTGACCAACTCTCTACCGATTAGAGCTTTCCATTACAGAAAGGGTTCACTACGCAGAAAGTGTATCAATTTCCGTGCGGGCGTGGATTGAGTTGAGGTGAAAAAGAGTTGCGGTGAAAAACTGCGGGGAATCGAGGATTGACTTTACTTCGTCGCTTTACTTCAGAAGCTGCATGTAGCCGTTCTCGTTCTGGGATGCCTGGGTTGTGTCCTGCACGAACTTGAGGAACTGGCGCAAACTATCGCGCTCGGATGGGGCCATGCCTTCGAAATGGACGCGAACTCCGCTGGAGGATCCGCCGCGCTTGACGATTCCATTCAATACGAACCCCTTGACCCAGATCTTTCCGTTGGGCACCCAGAGGCCAATCTCGACTTTCGATCCGGGCTTGACCGGGTTTGCGGTTTCGACCAGGCATCCGCCTACGCTGGTGTTCGACAGATTGCCCCAGATGGGAGCCGGAACGTCGTCGACCCGCAGTTCGACGGCCACAAAGCATTTGATTCGTGGATGACGCCGCCGGTCGCTCCCCCAATTGAGGCTATACAAGTCGGGTTTAAAGGGAGGGGTGTTCTCAGTCGCGGTAGGAACGGGATGCGGCGTCGGAGCCGCCGGGGCAGCAGAGTTCCCAGCCGTGGACGCGCCCGCCTTAATCTCACGCATCGCCGCCAGCAGCGCCTCTTCGCGCTTTTCAGCGGGAGCTTCGCGGTAGGCTTGCAGCAGTTTTCCGACATGCCGGACAAGGTCCGGATCGGACAATATTCGAGTCCAGTCAGTTCCTGTAGCCGCACTCATGAATGCAATTCTTCTTCCCAGTCCTGAAACTGCCGGTCTGAAATCTGTGTTGCTTCAATAGCTTGAACCGAGGGTCACCGCGATTCAAGATGACCTTGGTCACCTAGGGCAGGTTCCGGTTCCGATTTTTGCTCAACGATAGGGGTGTTACTGGCCTTCAAACGTAAGTTGGACTACTTCGATGGTATCGTTTTGCCCAGGCTCGAACTTCCATTTGCTGATCGCGTCGACGGCCGAGTCCACCAGGACCGGATTTCCGCCCAACACGCGAGTTGACTTGACGCTGCCATTGGCTCGCACCTGGGTTTCGACTCGGACTGCACCATGGATGTGCATCCTTCTTGCCAGCTCGGGATAGATCGGCACCACGCGAGTGATGACTTTTCGCTCCGCACGGGTCGGGGCGGCCGTGTTCTGAGCGCTCCCCAGGCCCGTTGCCAGTGTTACCAGCGCAATCGCGATGACTCGGACAGTACTCCGCATAGCCTCAATTCCTTTACTCTTGTTCAGCTTACCCGCGCCTTCGCTTCGCGGCAAAACACCGAGGTTACTGGCCTTTAGGTGCAGCCCGCTGATGAGCTGATGAAAAGCTTGGAAGACTTCAATTCTTCGCGCTTGACCCCGACGTTCGTTCAATGACGACCGTTCCATACTGAACCGGGGCTGGCCAGGTCAATAGAATCGTTTGCATCTCCACGATCGGCAAACGAATCAAATCGGACGAGTTATGCTAGTGGTGAGGAATAAAGACGTGGCGGCTGCCTTAGGGATTGGCCGAAACGATCCTAAATGCCAAGAATGCGTTGCTCATTCATAGTCATAGTTCTTAGAACGGCGATTATTTCCCGAACCGTATTTTTCATTCTTGTTCTTTCGCTGCTCGTAGCCCCCGGCTTGCTGGCTCAGACCACAGGAGGAGCTGCTTCGGCGCCGAATGTGAATGTAACTCTGCCCGGCCCGCCGAACCCGTTTCTCGGGAGTGAGCCGGAAAGCAAAGCGACCGGGGACATCCTGCAAATTGATTTCAAGGAAGCCATCGATCGCGGCCTGCGCAACAATCTTGGCCTCCTGCTGGCCGGGGACCAGGCTCAGGTGGCGCGCGGCGAGCGCTGGAAGGAACTCAGTGACCTCCTCCCCAACCTGCAAGCTCGCGTGCAGGAGAATGTGCAGAACGAAAGTCTGGCGGCCCTTGGGTTCTCTAAACTTCTCCCTCTCCTGAGCCCTCCAGGCACCAACACCAGCAACTTCCCGAGGGTGACGCCTGCCTTCAATTATTTCGATGCTCGGGTTGCGCTGAGCCAGTCGGTCTTCAATTTCAAGAACCTGGAGAAAGAACGGGCGGCTTCCGAGAGCGTGAAGGCGGCACAATTCACTTACAAAGACGCGCGCGAAATGGTTGTGCTCGCGGTCGGCAATGCTTATCTGGAGTCGATTGCCGCCGCGGCTCGCGTAGAGACGGCTGAAGCTCAGGTCAAGAGCGCTCAGGCGCTTTACGACAAGGCGGCCGACCAGCAGAAAGCTGGCCTCAGCCCAGCCATCGACGCGCTGCGCTCGCAGGTTGAACTGCAAACCCGCCAGCAGCAGCTCATCGTTGCCCGCAACGATCTCGCCAAACTGAAATTGAACGTGGCGCGGATCATCGGCCTCGCGCCGGGGCAGGAGTTTGTGCTCACCGAGAAGGCGCCGTACCAGGCTCTGGCCGCCCTCCCGCTCGACACTTATTTGCAACGAGCCTACGCCGCACGCCCTGACTATCAGGCGGCCCTGGCGCAGGTGCGGGCCGCGGAACTCTCGCGGCGGGCCGCGTTCGCCGGACATTATCCCTCTCTCGACGTCGACGCGAATCTGGGCGACATCGGCGTCGCTCCCGGCCAGTCCAACGGCACCTGGCAGGTAAACGGAGGCCTCAACATTCCAATTTTCGCTGGGAACCGGGTTCACAGCGACGTGCTCGAAGCCGATGCGCAGTTGAAGCAGGTGCGTTCTCAGCTCGGAGACCTTCGCGGCCGCATTGATTATGAGGTGCGCACCGCGCTGCTGGATCTGAACGCTGCCGCCGAGCAAGTCGAAGTCGCCCGCAGTTCCGTTGACTTGGCGGAACAGGCGCTCGCTCAATCCCAGGATCGCTTTACTGCCGGAGTTGCCGATAACCTGGAAGTGGTGCAAGCGCAGGAGGCCGTGGCCAGCGCTCACGAGAGTTATATCCAGAGTCTTTATGCTCATAATCTGTCGAAGGTCGAACTGGCGCATGCCATCGGCGATGCCGAAGGGGGCGTCAAACGATTCTTGAAAGGCAATCAATAAACGTATGGAGCAAAGCACACAGAGTCCCCCCGCCAACGCAGAGAAAGCTGGAGTCGAGAGGGCGCCGAACAGCAACAAGCCGTTGCCCGCCACCGAGGAGGATTTTCACACCCGGCCGTCGCGCACCCAGAGCTCCGGCTTCCGGATCGGCGTCGGGATTGCCGTGATTGTTCTGCTGATCGTGGGCTTCTTTGCCTACCGTTATTTCACCAGCTACGAATCGACCGACGATGCTCAGGTCGACGGCCATGTCAATTCCATCAGTGCGCGTATTTCCGGCCACGTCATTAAACTCAACGTTCAGGACAATCAATTCGTGCAGGCGGGAACGGTGCTGGTGGAAATCGACCCCGCCGATTATCAAGTCGCCTACGATCGCGCCAAAGCGGACTTTGAAGATGCGCAGGCCGCGGCCACTGCGGCGGGAGTGAGTGTTCCCATTACCTCGGTCAACACCAACAGTCAGGTATCGGCGACCGAAGCCGACGTGAACAGCGCCCGGGCGGGCATTCAAGTCGCCCGGCAACAGTTCGAAGCGGCCAAGGCTGAACTGCAGGAGGCCGAAGCCAACAACGTAAAGGCGCAGAACGACCTTGTCCGCTATAAGCAACTGGTCGACAAGCAGGAGATTTCGCAGCAGCAGTACGACCAGGCCACGGCCGCTGCCAAAGCAAGTGCGGCCGCCGTTGAAGCGGCACGCGCCAGCGCCGACGCAGCCCAACAGCAGGTTACCCAGGCCCAGGGAAAACTGGTTCAGGCCGAAGCCAACCGGAATTACGCGAACACCGCACCCAAGCAGATGCAAGTCACCCGCGCTCGGGCCGCGTCCGCCCTGGCGGAGGCGCAGCGCAAGAAGGCAGATCTCGATCAAGCCGCCTTGAATCTGCAATACACGAAGATCATTGCCCCGGTCAATGGCGTGGTCAGCGATCGCACCGTGGAAGTTGGGCAGAATGTCGCGCCCGGCCAGGAACTCCTGAAGGTTATCAATCTCGACGACGTTTGGATTACGGCGAACTACAAAGAAACGCAGCTTCGCGACATGAAGGTGGGCCAGCGCGTCAGCATTGACGTTGACGCTAATGGCAGAACTTATGATGGCAAGGTCGATAGCTTCGCCGCGGGCAGTGGGGCCCGCTTCAGCCTGCTGCCTCCAGAAAACGCCACCGGGAACTACGTGAAAGTCGTACAGCGGATTCCGGTCAAGATCGTTCTCGATCCCGGCGCCAACGATGACCATCAGCTGCGTCCCGGCATGTCGGTCACACCGAAGGTCTGGATTCGCGGAGCTCACGAATAGTGAGCGCGTCCACCGCAACCATGGATCAGGCGGACGCCTGGCGTCCGGCGTTCAATCCGTGGATCATCGCAATCACAGTGACCCTGGCCACGTTCATGGAGGTGCTCGACACCTCCATTGCCAACGTCGCTCTGCCCCACATTGCCGGCAGTCTCTCGGCTGGGCAGGACGAAAGCACCTGGGTCCTGACTTCGTATCTTGTTTCCAATGCCATCGTGCTTCCGCTGAGCGGCTGGTTGTCGTCGATCATCGGCCGCAAGAATTTCTACATGGGCTGCGTGGCTCTGTTTACCGTGAGTTCGTTTCTGTGCGGGCTGGCGCCGAACCTGGCGACGCTGATCATCTGCCGCATCCTGCAGGGGGCGGGCGGCGGCGGATTGCAGCCCAGCGAACAGGCTATTCTTGCTGACACGTTTCCCCCCGCCAAGCGCGGCATGGCTTTCGCGGTTTACGGCATGGCCGTGGTCACGGCTCCCGCGATCGGCCCCACCCTGGGCGGCTGGATCACCGACAACTTCAGCTGGCGCTGGATTTTCTTCATCAACATTCCTGTCGGGATTCTCTCGATCCTTCTGACCTCGAGATTGATTCAGGACCCGCCCTACTTCAAGCGCCGCAAGTTGAAGGAAACGACGATTGATTACGTCGGACTCGGTTTTGTCGCGCTTGGTCTGGGTGCGCTGCAGATCGTACTCGACAAAGGGCAGCGCGACGACTGGTTTGAATCCCACTTCATCGTGATTCTCTCGATAGTCGCGGCGGCCTCGCTGATCTTCGTCGGCATTTGGGAATGGAGGCACAAGGATCCCATCATCGATTTGCACCTTTTCCGCGATCGAACTTTTGGCGTCTCGAACTTGCTGATGTTCATGCTGGGCTTTGCCCTGCTGGGCAGCACTTTGTTGATTCCTCTGTTCTCGCAAACTCTGCTCGGCTACACGGCGCAGCAGGCAGGCCTGGCTCTTATGCCCGGCGGCTTTACCATCATTCTCTTACTGCCGCTGGTGGGCTTTCTGCTTTCCCGGTACACCCCACGGTGGCTTCTGCTGTTCGGTCTCATCATGCTGTCGTTCTCGCTGTTTCACATGACCGGCTTTGACCTGGACATCGATTTCCGGACGCTGGCCATGGCGCGTGTGATCCAGGCGGCTGGGATGGCATTCCTGTTCGTGCCGATTAATACAGCTGCGTACGCGTTTCTGCCGCGCGACAAGAACAACGCCGCTTCCGGCCTGATGAATTTGGCGCGCAACATCGGCGGCAGCGTCGGGATTTCCGTGGTCACCACCATGCTCGACCGTCGCAGCCAGGTGCATATGACCTATTTATCGAGCCACTTGAGTTCGTCCAATCCCGAGATGCAGGCTCGACTAAAAGCGCTTGGCGTCATGGTGCAGTCTCACGGGGGCGGACCGCCGGGATCGTCTTCTGTGCCATACGCGATTATCCAGGGCGCGGTTGCCCGCCAAGCCGCGATGCTGTCTTACATCGATTGCTTCTGGTTCCTCGGAGCCGCCATTCTATGCATGGTCCCGATGGTCTTTCTGATGAAAAAGTCGAAGCCGGGCGGAGGAATGGCAGTACACTAAACTCCATGTTTCGTCTCATTACTCTTGAACGTGAGTATGGATGCGGAGCCGCCAACATCGCGGTGCAACTGGCCGAGCGGCTGGGCTGGAAGCTCTGGGATCAGTTGCTCACGGAAGAAATTGCCCGGCTGGCCAACGTCGATCGATCAGCGGTTAGGCGTTGCGACGAGCGCCTGGACAGCCGCCTCCATCGCCTCGCGAGATCGTTCTGGCGCGGCAGTTACGAACGCAATTCCGCAGCTCTGGGAAGCCAGATGTTTGATGCCGACTGCATGATGGAGATGATGCAGGAAACCATGAATACGATCGGGAAGGAAGGGAACGCGGTGGTTGTGGGCCGCGGCGCGCCGTATTTGCTGCGCGAGAATCCCGACGCCTTCCATGTTTTTCTCTACGCTCCCCGTTCGGAGAAAATTCGGCGCATCATGGCGGAGGGGCACAGCGAGGAAGATGCCGCGGAACAAGTCGACACCGTCGATCGCGAGCGCATCGCTTACGTGAAGCATTATTTCAACGCCGACTGGCCCACGCGTTCTCTGTACCACATCATGCTCAACACGGCCGTGGGGAACGAGCCGGTGGTGCAAACCATCCTCGACACCATGCATCTGGTCGAGGGCCGGCCCAAGGCTACGGACTACGAGCACTTGCCCGCAGCTCCTCGATAATCCGCTGATCATCTGCTCGATAATTTGAAAGCACGCTGAACTACAGCGCGCTGCCGGGCCTTGCCGGCTTAACTGGACTTCCCGGTCTTTGAGCGGCCGGCCGCTGCGGGGCGGGACAGCAATTCTCCTCGCAAACGTCCTGCCGCGGTCCCAATGATCCCAGCGCTCGCCGCTCTGCTCCGGGATTCATGCGCTCAAGAATCAGCTCGCGAATCATGGCGATGAACTTGGGATGCACGCCGACGGTTTTGGCCCGCACCATGGGCAGCGCCAATGAATCGCAAAGCTGCTGGGCCTCGATGTCGAGGTCATACAACACTTCCATGTGGTCGGAGATGAAGCTGATGGGGGCGAGCACGACCGCGCTGGCCAGGTTGCGCGCCTTTACCTCGCGCAGGTAATCCAAAATGTCGGGCTCGAGCCAGGGCTGCCCGGGTGCGCCGCTGCGGCTTTGATACACCAGCGCATCGCTGGCGACGCCCAGCCGGGTGGATACGAGCTTCCTGACTTCTTCCAACTGGCGGACGTAGTCGCAGGTGTTGGCCATCGAGAGTGGGATGCTGTGGGCGATGTAGATAATCTGGGCGTTGTTCTTCAACTCGTCATGCCGGGCGTCCGGCGGAAGTTCTCGCAGCGCGGTGCGGAGCCGGTCTTCGGTCGCTTCCACAAATCCCGGGTGATTGAAAAACGCGCGCAGTTTGTCGATCTCCGGAGCGCCCACGCCAATTGCGCTCTGGGCGCGAATGATGTCTTCGCGATACTGCCGGCATCCGGAATACGAACTATACGCGGAGGTCACGAAAGCCAGGGCGCGGCGAATGCCGTCCTGCTTCATCTGCCGCAGGGTTTCGGCGAGCATGGGATGCCAGTTGCGATTGCCCCAGTAGACGGGCAGCTTGGGTCCGTCCTGCGCCAGTTCGCTTTCGAGAGCGGCGATCAGCTCCCGCGTCTGCTGGTTGATGGGGCTCTTGCCGCCAAAGTGGTAGTAGTGCTCGGCGGCAGCCAGCATGCGCTCGCGCGGGACATTTCTTCCACGGAGAACATTCTCCAGGAAGGGGATCACATCGTCCGTGGACTCTGGACCGCCGAAGGAGACAACAAGAATCGCGTCGTAATTCATGGGTTAAGAATGGCCTGTGGATATCATAAGAGAAAAACTTCGCAGAATGACCTTGGAGACGAGGTTTTCGCGACGTTCGTTTCGGGAAAATTACGGCTTGAGGGGGTACCCCCCTCTGAAAGGCTTGACTGGCGCTGGTCTGCTTGCAAAATCCTGAGGGCCAAGGAGTTAGAGGTCAAAATCTTGATAACAGGTGACTTAGGCTCTTTTCTGTGGGCCAAGTAACTCCCGCCTCCGCCTTGACAATAATCTGCTTATTGTCTGCGTGAGGTCAAGGTCAGATGTCACATTAGGAGTTAGGGTCGGGCGATCCCCTTTTAGGGAAGCTCCGATTAAGGTTCCGACAGAAAGCGTAAACCACAGAGGACACAGAGGCGCACAGAGGAACCCGGAGGCTTAATCAGAGCTTCCTTAGCGCATCCGGCGGCGGCTACAAGC
The DNA here is from genome assembly GCA_052148475.1 of Candidatus Sulfotelmatobacter sp. Taxonomy (GTDB): domain Bacteria; phylum Acidobacteriota; class Terriglobia; order Terriglobales; family Acidobacteriaceae; genus Sulfotelmatobacter. Next base: position 71,443 of record JBKQID010000027.1, read on the forward strand.
GAGTCACACGGCGATCACCTCTCCTGCATTCACAATTCACCGCCAGAATCATCGCGCGTGCATTGTAGATTTTCGGCGGCCGCGGCAGAGTCGGGCCAGCAAGAAAATTTACGGAGCACAGCTCCTGGAGGCGTTATGAAAAGCTCAAGACTCATGATCTCGGTTGCATTTGCAGCGTTCGTCCTGCTCACTTCGGCTTTTGCCCAGACGGGGGCCATCCGGGTAACCGTCCCCTTCAACTTCAACGTTGGGAAGCAGACACTGGCGGCGGGCGACTACCGCGTCAACGTCAACGGCACGGTAATGCTGCAGGTGGCCCGCATCGATGGACCTGGCTCGGCCAGCGTATTGACCAACTACACCGGTGGTGGTCCCAACCAGGACCTGACTCCCCGGCTGGTCTTCCATTGCTACGGGAATCGCCACTTCCTCTCGACAGCGTGGATTGGCGAAGTGAAAATGGGACACGAACTGTTCGCCTCGTCGGCAGAACTGGAGTATGCACGGACCACCAAGCAGGAGCAGACCATCGTGCTGGCAAAGCGATAGCCTAGCAAGTAGGAGTAACCCGATCACATTAAAACGAAGCCCGGAGCGATCCGGGCTTTTTTCTTGGCGCACTGCACCGAGCTATTTGTATTCGAGGTCGAAGGCGTAGATTTCCTGGATGCCGGTATCGCGGGTTGTGAGCGGGCGGCCATCGGGCGTGAGGCCAAACCAGAGGTAGCCAATGCGGTCGAAGTAATACGAGGTGGCGCGAAATCCCGCCAATGACACGATTTGCTCCTTCTTATGGTCCGCGATTGCGATGCGAACCAGCGAGTTACCGTCCTGCACATAAACAAACTTGCTGTCTCGCGACCAGCACGGCCAACCGAAGCCCCAATCGCGGGTAGAATCCAGCTCTACCCAAGCATTGCTTGCAAAGCTGAACAGCATCAGCTTCCGCCACTCTCCCCCCATTGCTACCAGGTACTTGCCGTCGGGCGACCATCGGGGGCTCCAAATGCCCTGAGACCCCGGCACTGTGGTTGACTTCTGACTCTGAAGATCGAGAACTCGAACCTCAAATACAGGACTTGCGAAGTAGCCATAGCCATAGGCGATCGACCTACCATCCGGAGACCATGTCGGATCGCCAACGTAACCGGCAAGCAGTAGCACCGGGCCGCCTCCATCGGCACTAATTGCGTAGATTCGCCCAGGGCCCCCATACGTCATTTTGCGCCGGTCGCCGTTCGACTCGTCCCCGAAGACGATCATCTTCCCATCGGGCGACCAGCGCGGATTTATCACCGCCAGGGGCGGCACTGTAAGTTGCCTGCGCTCACTGCCGTCGATCCGGCTGCGCCACAGCGTGCCTTCGGGATACGTGACATAGGCGATCCACTGGCCGTCTCGCGAGAAGTCCACCATGCAGATGGATTCGCCCTCAAGATACGGCGTGAATTTGCCGGACTTGGAGTCGTAAGCAGACAGTTCTCCGCGCCGTTCGGTGCCGACTGCATAGAGTTGCTTGCCGTCATTGCCGATCGCCGGACTGCCAATCGACATGGGGCCGAAGGTCAGTTGTTGCGGAGGCGATTCATTTGCTTTTTTCCACCAGTGGTCCCCCTCGGAGACGGCCCACAAGCTCGACCGATCACCATCCCAAGCGGTAAAGAAGTAGTATTTGCCGTCAGCACTCCAACTTCCTCCCCACACATCTTGGTAGCCACTAAGGATATGGTGCGGATTGCTTCCGTCCGCGCCAACCTCCCACAGTGGAAACTCCGGAAACGCCCCCGGAAACCCCCCCGCGAAACGAATGCGCGATCCATCGGGCGACAGACGGGGGTTCCCGAAGGCAGGAACAGTAGCCAATCGTTCCACACCGATTCCGTCCAAATTTGCACGGTAGAGGTCTTTATCTTGGTTTCGGGCGAAGAAGATGCTGTGGCCGTCCGCGCTCCAGATTGCCCAGCGTGCGTCCTTGAGGATCAGGCGAGGTGTCCCGTTGGGCAGAGGCTGGACCCACGTGTCAGACTTCATCGAGGCCGGGTCTGTATCCACCCACCACAGCATCTCAGAGCCGTCGCGAGAGATGTCGCTCAAGAAAACATTGGGCCTGAACACGCTCGATGCTTCTCCACCTGTGACGGGAACTTGTTGGTAGACCACGCCGGACGGCCTCACTTCGCTGAAGTAAAGAGAACCGCGGTCGACGAGGAGGGGCATGTCCCGTCCCTTGGGATAACCTGTCTTTGTCAGAACATGCGAGTCCACAATTCTCGGCTGCGGAGGCGGCGTGGCGAGCCAATAGGCTGCAACCGCCAGCAGCGCAGCGACGGCGATGGCCGCAGTCCATCTCCAACGCAGTCGCCCCTTTACCTTCCCCAACGGAGGAAACTCAATGCGTTCGGCCGCGACAACAGCAACGGGCGGCAGGTCGGGGCTCGCTTCCTTCGGTTCATCACGCTTCGGCTCTTCTCGCTCGACCTCTCCGATGAAGCGGTAGCCACGCTTGGGCAGGGTTTCGATATAGCGCGGGGTATCGGCTTCGTCGCCGAGCGTCTGGCGCAGTTTCTTGACCGCCGTGTTCAGGCTGTGGTCGAAATCAACGAAGGTGTCGGAGGTCCAGAGGCGCTGGCGAATCTCCTCGCGGGTGACCAGTTGGCCGGGCTTCTCGAGCAGGATTTCGAGGACCTGGATAGGCTGGCCCTGCAACTTCAACCCGACGCCGTCCTTACGGAGTTGGCCGCATTGCGTGTCGAGTTCGAAGGGGCCGAAGCGGATTGTCTGGTTCTCGCCGACGGGCATCGCACACCCCCGGGAAAGATAGCGAAGTATACTCCCGAAGACTCGGGCGAGTCGGTGATCCCAGCCCTGCGCTCATTTTTGCGGGTATTGACGCAATCAGTTGATCGCGGAAGCTAGTGTCGAGCTGTGTCGGCAATCAACTGGTTGGTGAGGAAGAATCTGGTGCGCCCGGAGAGATTCGAACTCCCGACCTGTTGCTCCGGAGGCAACCGCTCTATCCAGCTGAGCTACGGGCGCAATTTCACTCGATTATACATTTATACGGAAACCTTGGGACCAGCCTTTCCTTCCCGCAAAACTTTCAGACTAGGCGGGCGGACGGAGGCGGGCGTACAATGGCGGCGATTTTTGGGGAATGGCAGCTTGGCAGACTTTTCCCTCAGTCGGGTACCGGGAAGGTCTTTTGGAGGATCTATGGCGGTGACACCAGGAGTATGCTTCATTAAAGCTTCGGTTGGGCAACATGGTCAGAATCGCGATGAAGACGTACTGGCGGTGCAGAAATTACTGAACGCTGCTGGGGCTGGCATCAAAGAAGACGGCGACTGCGGGAGAGGGACCATCAGCGCGATCAAGGATTATCAGCGCAATTGGACCAAGAATCCGGATGGGAAGGTCGACCCGGGCGGTCTAGCCTTGACCAATTTGCTGCAGGGCAGGCTCAAAGTCAAACGACAAGGTTACATCGTTCTTCCTCAGGTGTGCGACGGCAGTGGCTACTATTCCTATTCAACGATGGACCGCCAGTTTGGCACGCCCCAGACGGTGGCCACATTGATTGAGATTTCCCAGCAGTTTACGCAGTTGTACCCGGCGATGACGGTTGGAATCGGCGATATGAGTTTCGCCAACGGCGCTCATATGGCGCCGCACGTGACCCATCGCAACGGGCGCAACGCGGATATTCGGCCGATGCGAACGGATGGAAAGATGTTACCGGTGGACATCAACAATCCAGACTACAGTCGCGACTACACCAGCGAACTGGTGGACATGTTCCGCGCGAATTTGAATCTCCAGTCGATTTTGTTCAACGATGCGAGCATCAAAGGTGTGACCCATTGGGAAGGCCACGATAACCATCTTCACGTGAGCATGAAAGAATAACGTGACGCGACCCGGCGCCCTCATCTACGGAACTTCGTTATTGCTGCTGTGCTGCTGCACGGCGACGCTGGCTTGCGCGCAGGATCCGCCCAAGTTGCCGCCCGCAGACAAGAAAGTTTCGGTTGAGATCGGGTTTAGGTGTTTGTGGTGGTCCGAGTCTCAGATGGAGGGTCTTAATCCCAATGCTCCGCCGCCAAAAAATACCGAAGTTAAGCTGACGAAGTGGGAATACTCCGATCCAGTCGGGGTGCCTCATCCCGACGTGATCGACGTTCTAGTTACTCTGAAGAACCCAGCCAACGAGGCACTTTCCAACCTGCAGGTGGAGATTGGTGTTCAGTGGCAAGTTGGACCGTCGCGGAAACAAGCTTCCGCCGCGTGGTCGGAGCAATCGATTCTATCCGAGCAACATGGGATTGAACTTCAAGCGGGTGGCGAGAAGACAGTGCGAGTGACGATCGATCTCAAGAAGAAGATGGACGAACTCGAAAAACAGCGGAAGTGGCCATTCGCCCTGCGGGCCAACGCAGAAGTTCGAGTCGCCGGAGCTTCCAGCGCACCATCCCAAACGCACGCCGACCTGCCGATTAAGCCCGGTGATTAGGGCGCGCAGTCTAAGCCCTCTTTATCAGGGAGGACGTAATCCGGACCGACTAGACACCAGGAAACCGCTAGTAGCGGTCGCGCCGTCCACCACCCCCACCGCCGCCGCGGCCGCCGCGATCTCCGCGGTCGCGTCCACCACCACCCCCACCGCCGCCGCTGCGTTCGGTTTTCGGTCGCGCTTCGTTGACGTTGATGGTCCGTCCGCCGACTGAGGAGCCATTCAGAGCCGTGATCGCCTTCTCGCCGTCTTCGTTGCTGGCCATCTCCACGAAGCCGAAGCCGCGGGAGCGCCCGGTGTCGCGGTCGGTCATGATGCTCACGCGGTCTACTTGTCCGAACGGTTCAAACAGCTGCCGGAGTTCGTCCTCGTTGGTGTTGAAGCTCAAATTTCCCACGAAAATATTCTTCACGCGTCTGCCTCTGCATTGAGCTGTCGGAAGTGCGAGCAAATCGGCGGACTTGGCAGGTCGGGAAGACCGTTCCTGAAAATCGAGACCGGAGCTGGCGAACAGATCGAATGCGGCCAGCAGTATAGCAGGTTTTGCGGAATCGGCTTGTTAATTCAATCTCGAATTAGGAGCGCCCAGCGGAGACGCGACGACCTACGGAAGGTCTGATTAGGTCGCGACAGAAAGCCTAAACCACAGGGGACACAGAGGCGCACAGAGGAACGCGGAGGCTGAATCAGAGCTTCCTTAGGACTCGTCAGCACTCGTCCACTTTCCAATAGCCTTCGGAGTGGAATCCCATCTGCAGCAGGCGGTTCTTGGGATCGTGCCTCTTGCCGCAGCCGGGGCAGATGAGATAGCGGCGCCACGCCGTGCCTTGATGGTCATAATTCTCGGCCACGGCGAAGGTCGTCCCGCAACTGCAGGGGACCAGAAACATGCGCAGCGGTGTGCTGGCTTTCGCACTCTTCTCGGACTTGCGTCGCGATTTCACGACTGTTGGTTATGCTTCTTCGACGGTAGCGAACGATTTTTTCTTACGCTGATTCGACTGCAGGGTTTTCTTGCGCAGCCGCAGCGACTTGGGCGTGATCTCGACAAACTCATCGTCGGCGATGAATTCGATGGCTTGCTCCAGATTCAGCGGCTTGAACGGCACCAGGCGAATGGCTTCATCGGCGGTCGAGGCGCGCATGTTGGTAAGCTTCTTTTCGCGGACGGCGTTCACGTCGAGGTCGGTATCTTTGGCGTTTTCGCCGATGATCATTCCTTCGTACAAATCCACCCCAGGTCCGACGAAAAGTTCGCCGCGCTCCTGCAATCCCCACAGAGCGTACGCGGTCGAGACGCCTCCGCGATCGGCGATGAGCGCGCCGGTGAGACGGTGCGGGATGTCGCCCTGCCATTCGGTGTATCCGTCAAACAAGGCGTTCATGACGATGGTTCCGCGGGTGTCGGTGAGGAGCTGGCTGCGCAGGCCGATCAATCCGCGGCTGGGAACGCGAAACTCGATGCGCACGCGTCCGTAGCCATGATTGTGCATGTTGGTGACTTCACCTTTGCGCGAGCCGAGCTGCTCCATGACCACGCCGACGAAGTCTTCGGGCACGTCGACGGTGAGATGTTCGACGGGCTCCATGAGCTTCCCGTCTAGGCGTTTCGTGACGATCTCCGGCTTGCCGACCATGAGTTCGTAGCCCTCGCGCCGCATCATTTCAATCAGGATGGAAAGCTGCAGCTCGCCGCGGCCCAGCACTTTGAACGAATCGGTGGTGCCCGTGTCTTCGACGCGCAAAGAAACGTTGGTTAGAAGTTCTTTTTCCAGGCGCTCGCGCAAGTTGCGCGAGGTGACGTACTGGCCGTCCTTGCCCGCGAACGGGGAGGTGTTCACGGTAAACAGCATGGCGATGGTGGGCTCGTCGATGGCGATATGCGGCAGCGGGGAAGGATTCTCCGCGTCGGTGATGGTCTCGCCGATCGTGATGCCCTCGACGCCCGCGACCGCGATGATGTCGCCCAACTCCGTTTGCGTAATGTCGGTTCGCTTCAGCCCCGAGAATGAAAAAAGTTTCGTGATCTTCGTCTTGTGCAGCGATCCGTCGAGCCGGGCGATGCCGACTTCTTCCCCCGTGTACATGGTGCCGTTGAACACGCGCGCAATCGCGAGGCGTCCGAGATAGTCGCTGTAGTCGAGGTTCGCCACCAGAATCTGCAGCGGGCCCGATGGGTCGCCCTTAGGACGAGGAATGGTTTTGATGATCGCATCGAACAGCGGACGCAGGTCGGTGCCGCCGCCGCTGATGTCGGTGGTTGCCGTGCCAATCTTCGCGTTGGTGTAAAGCACGGGGAAATCGATCTGATCTTCTTTGGCATCGAGATCGATGAACAGGTCGTAGATTTCGTTGAGCACTTCCTGCGGGCGGGCGTCGGAGCGGTCGATTTTGTTAATGACCACGATGGGCGGCAGTTTGGCTTCGAGCGCCTTGCTCAGCACATAGCGCGTCTGAGGCAGCGGGCCTTCGCTGGCATCCACCAACAGCATGACGCCGTCGACCATTTTCAGGGCGCGTTCGACCTCGCCGCCAAAGTCGCTGTGGCCGGGCGTATCGACGATGTTGATTTTTACGTCGTGATAAAAAATCGCGGTGTTTTTGGCGAGGATGGTGATGCCGCGCTCGCGCTCCAGTTCGTTCGAGTCCATGACCCGTTCGACGTGGTGTTCGTTGGAGCGAAACGTCCCGCTCTGCTGCAGCATGGCGTCAACCAGCGTGGTCTTGCCGTGGTCGACGTGCGCGATGATAGCGATATTGCGAATGCCTGAACTCAAAAAGGATCCTTCCCCGAAATATGGTGTACTACCACTTTACTATGCGGGGAGGGAATGCACCACGAAAGACGCTGTTACTTCCATCACTTGTCATCCTGAGGCCGCGTTCTTTGCGGGCCGAAGGACCTATGAAGTCGCTAGGGGGGCCGATGCTGTCGGCAGGGTGCAGGGGGCCTTCGCTTCGCTCAGGATGACAAGACGACTTGAAGGAGTTAGCTGTCTTGCAAAGAGGTGCTTTCGGTGAGTTCCGTACTGACTTCCGCGCTGCCCTCGGCGTGCACGCGCAAACGGTACCAGACCACGATCGTCACCAGCGAGAATATAAAGATGATGGTCGAGACCGCGTTAATCTCTGGGGTGATGCCGCGGCGGAGGCGTCCCCAGATTTCGAGGGGTAGCGTGTTGTCGCGGCCGATCAGGAAGAAGCTGACGGCGATCTCGTCCATCGAGAGCGTGAAGATGAGCAGCGCCGCGCCGATGATCGGGAGCTTCAGGTTCGGTACGGTTACGCGCCAGAACGTCTGCCAGTAGTTCGCTCCTAAGTCGAGCGAGGCTTCTTCCTGGGCGCGATCGAGCTTTTGCAGGCCCGCGAATACTTCGGTGGTTGCTACTGAAATCAAAGCCGTGCCGTGGCCGAGCACAATCGTCATCAGGCTGAGCTTCGCGCCCATTACGTTGAACAGCATGAGCAGCGAGAGGCCCGTGATAATGCCGGGCAGGATCAGCGGCAGCAGAACTAATCGGCGGAACAAGGCCTTGCCTGGAAACTGCGCGCGGTCGAGCGCGAGCGCTGCGGGAATCCCAAACGTCAGCGAGATCGCCATCGCGGCAAACGCCACTTGCAAGCTGTTGAGCACTGAATCCCAGATAGGCCCGTCCGCGAACAGGATGCGATACCAGTTGAATGTGAGGTGATGCGGAGGAAATCCGCCGACTCCCTGGCCGTTGAAGGAATAAAGAATGAGGACTGCGATCGGGAGATAGAGAAACGCAAACACCGCCGCCGCATGAACGAGCAGCCAGCGCGAGTTTGGAATATTCGTCGCGCCGCCGCTCACGAGAAGCTCCATTTCTTTTCCAGACGCTCGGAAAGGAACAGCAGGCTGACGACGATGACGAGCATGCCCAGCGAAATGGCCGCGCCCAGCGGCCAGTTGTAAGCCGCGCCAAACAAGCTGACCACGATATTCGAAATCATGATGCCGCTGGGCCCGCCCAGCAACAGCGGCGCCAGGAAATCGCCCAGGCTCAGGACGAAGGCGAAGGTCGCTCCGGCAACCACGCCGGGAATCGACAGCGGGAAAATTACCTTCCAGAACGTTTGCGCCGGGGTCGCGCCCAGATCATGCGAGGCCTCGACCAGATTGCGGGGGATGTGCTCGAGCGCCGCATAAATCGGCAGGATGGTGAACGGCGTGTAGATGTGGGTGAGCGTCAAGACCACGGCAAAAGGGCTGTAGAGCAGGAAATCCAGGGGATGTTTGGTCAGATGGACGTATTGCAGAAGCGTATTGAGCACGCCGTCGGAACCGAGAATTGTTTTCCAGGCATACGCCCGCACCAGATAGCTGACCCACAGCGGAATGATGACCAATTGATATAGCAGATCTTTGCGCTTGCCCGCGTAGAACGAGAGGAAGTATGCCAGCGGGTATCCCAGCAGCAAAGAAAACAGCATCACGCGGGCGGCGATCCACATAGAGCGCAGCAGGGTCTGCCAGTAGGTCGGCTTCTGTAACAACTCTTGATAGTTGTCGAGATTCCACGAGTGCACGATGACCTGCGCGGGCGAGACCGACCAGAAGCTGTAGCAGAACATCAACGCGTACGGCACCAGCAGAAACACCGTGACCCAGAGCAGCGGCGGAAGGGTGACAACCGTTTTGTAAGCGCGGGAGAACATCAGTTCCTTTCCGGGGACTCGCGCACCAGGACTGCATCGGCGACGGAGAACTCAACCTCAACTTCGTTGTGTACCACGCCTTCGGCAGCCGTCCGCACGACCAGCACAAGCCCGCCAGCGCATTCCACGCGAATTAATTCTGTCGCCCCGTGAAAGGCTTGATGCATCACACGACCGCTAATGCGAACTCTCTCGTCGCCATTGCCACTTCCAGAAGTCTCGACTCCGGCCAGCCGAACATGCTCCGGGCGCAAAGAAAAAACCACGGGACCATCGGGGACGGAAGCTGACCAGGTTAGGGATCCGCATTTGACGGCGCCGCCCCGGGCTTCGCCCTGCAGCAAGTTCGTGTGGCCGATGAACTGCGCCACATAGGCCGTTGCCGGCCGGCTGTAGATTTCGCGTGGCGTCGCCACCTGCTCCAGTTCGCCAGCGCGCAGCAGAGCGATGCGGTCGGACATGACCATCGCCTCTTCCTGATCATGGGTTACGAATACGAAGGCGATCCCAACCTCGCGCTGCAGCGATTTCAATTCCACCTGCATCTGGCGCCGCAAGTTGGCATCCAGTGCCGAGAGTGGTTCATCGAGCAGCAGCAGTCGCGGACGGTTCACCAGCGCGCGGGCCAGCGCCACGCGTTGCTGCTGGCCTCCGCTGATCTTTGACGGCTTCGATTTCGTGTGCGCTGTCATCTTCACTTTATCCAGCGCTTCGGCGACTCGTTGTACAATCTCTGCCGCTGGCCGCTTGGCCACGCGCAACCCGTACCCGACATTTTCCTCTACGGTGAGGTGCGGGAACAGAGCATAGGATTGAAAAACTGTATTGACGCGCCTGCGGTAAGGAGGCTGGTGATCCAGTCGCTCGCCCTCCATCCAAAGTTCGCCGGAACTCGCGCTCTCGAAGCCGGCGACAATCCGCAGTAGCGTAGTTTTGCCCGAGCCACTCTCGCCGAGGATGGTCAGGAATTCTCCCTCGGCAATCTCCAGTGAAACGTTTCGCAGCACCGCATTGCGGCCGAAAGTTTTGGCCACATTCCGGATGCTGAGCAGGGTTGGCTTCGTGGTGGCCTCGTTAGTGTCAGCCATCGCGACGGCGGGAGTGATTGGGGATGCCATGAGTTGTTCTTGCGGGTCTCGTTTCTTTTTTCTATTGCGCGGCTTTTACGTCGTTCCAAATCTCGGTATATTTGGCGCGCCGGGGCACGTTCTGCCAAAAGTTCAGGCGCTTCTGGTAACTCTCCACGTCGTCCAGGTGGAGCGCCTTCACTTCGCCCGGCGTCATAAACTGCCCGGCCTGCGGGTTTGCCGGAACATAGTGCGTCTTGTCGGTCACCAGCTTTTGCGTCTTGGCCTCGACCATGTACTCCAGAAACTTGTGCGCCAGTTCTTTGTTCTCGCTGCCGGCGGTGATCATGAGGTGATCGATCCAGCCCGTTGTGTTTTCCCTGGGAATGGTTTCGCCGACGGGAAAATTCGCTTGCTTCAGATCAGCGGTATTGAGGGGCCATCCCATCGCGATCACGATTTCGTGGCTCTCAAACAGATTCGTCAGTTCGCCGCCAGTGGCCCACATTTTGCGGACGTTCGGTTTCAACTCCAAAAGTTTTTTCTTGACCGCTTCCAGTTGCTCGTCGCTTAGGTTATAAAGTTGCGACGGATCGGGCTTGTCATAGCCGAGAACCTGCGCCGCCATGTAGACGGTCGAGAGATCGTCCCACACCGAAACCTTTCCTTTGTATTTCGGGTCCCACATCACGTTCCAGGAATCCGGCGGCTGAGCGAATGCCGTGGTGTCGTAAATGATCGGATCCGGTCCCCACATGAACGGCACGCCGTACACCTGGCCGTTGGCGCGAACCAGCGGCAGGGAAGTGAGCTGCGGGGAAAGCTGGTTATAGCTCGGAATCTTCGACAGATCGATCGGGGCGGCTAGTCCTGAGGTCGCAATGGATGACGCCACATCGCTCGACGGCGAAATTACGTCGTAGTTGCCGGCACTGCCGCCCCGCAACTTCGCCACCAGTTCATCGCTCGATCCCATGTACGACGCGGAGACCTTGCAGTGGTTCTGCTCTTCGAAGGTCTGAATGAACGAAGGATCGGCGTAACCTTCCCACACCAGAAGATTGAGTGTGGGAGTTTTTTTCGAGCAAGATCCCGCACAGAGGACCGCTGCCAGCAAAGGCAGCCCACGGAGCGACCTTCTGACGCGTTGCCAGTTCATGGTTCCTCCTAAAATGGTTCCTGCTAAAACGTTGGTGGAGTGTTGACCCACAAAACCCAGGTCTCTTTGCGGCCCGGATTTTTCCAGCGATGCGGGGTCGCACTTTCAAAATAGAAGCTGTCGCCGGGTTTCAGGCGGTATTGCTCGCCGTCCAGCGCTATTTCCAGATCCCCACGTAATACATAAATGAATTCTTCGCCCTCGTGGGTATAGGGATCTCCGCTGCCCGCATCGGGCGCGATGCGAAACAGATGCGGTTCCATAACGGTGTTGCCCCAGGCCAGCAGCTCCATGCGGACGCCCGCACCGGCTTCGAGGACTTTGCGTTCCGCCGGTCGCACCTGCCGGCTGGTGATGTCGCGGGCGCCGTAGAAATCCAGAATGTTGGTTTTATAGAAGCGCGCGAGTTTGCGCAGCGTTCCCACCGATGCGCTCATTTGAGAGCGTTCCAGCGCGCTGAGAAATCCCACCGAGACCCCAACCGCTTTCGCGACCTGGGCCAGCGAAAGCCGGCGCCGGGTGCGCAACTGCCGGAGATGTCCGCCAATCGCGCCGGCGTTGCCGTCGGCCACGGGACGGACCTTGCCCTCGCGCTTCAGCAACTGCACAATCGCAGCCGCGTTCAGCCCGCGCACCTTGCGCAGGAACCGAGCCCGCCTCAGTAGCTTCACGTCTTCCGCGGAGTAGAGCCGGTACCGGCTCTCAGTGCGCCGCGGACGCGCCAGCCCCAAGCTTTCCCACGAGCGGATCACCGACGGCGAAACGCCCACCTTCCGCGCCACATCTCCGATCTTCAAATATTCTGGCATAAGTAAAGTCCAGGCATGCAGGTGGACAGGATCCGCAGAACAGACCGGATCTCTCGATAGAAAATTTCTATGGGATGGACATATTTTTTTGTCCTTGACAGCCCCCATCCCCGTTCTCTAACCTTGCGGGATTATAGCAAGGTTGTGGCAGGACACAAGCTGTCGCTTTCAAACAAAAATCGACTCTCCCGAAACTATCTGGAGGCCCCATGCTTTCACTGCGACGCCGCTCGTCGAAGCCGTGCCCGTCTATCCTAAGTCAGAAAACCGTGGGCCTGGCTGTGCTCGCGTGTCTCTCGCTTTCCACGCTGCTCTCCGCGCAGGGCACCGGCGGCCGCATCCTCGGCCTTGTGTCCGATCCGACCGGCGCCGTCCTGAGTGGAGTAAAGGTGACGGCCACCAACGACGCAACCGGTATTGCCCGGGATGCGGTGAGCAATGACAGCGGCGAATACGTTTTCCCGACTTTGCCAGTGGGCTCATACACCGTCAGTTTCGATGCGACTGGCTTCAAGAAGGCCGTCCGCCGGGGTATTGCGCTCGACGTGAACCAAGCCATCACTCTGAACATGACGATGCAGCTGGGCGAAAGCAGGGAAGTCGTCGACGTCACGTCCGAAGCGCCGCTGGTCGATACCACCAGTACCCAGCTCGGCGCCGTGGTCAACAATCGGTCGGTCAATGAACTCCCGCTCAACGCGCGCGATACTTATCAGTTCCTGCAACTGCAGCCGGGCGTGCAATCGCAGTTGGGCTCCAGCGGTGGGACGTTCTACGGCAGCGACGATGCCGGGGCTGTGTCGGTCAATGGCGGCCGCAGCCGCGCCAACAATTTCAGCGTGAACGGCGGCGACGCCAACGATCAATTCGTCAATTTGCCCACGATTCAGCCCACGCCGGATGCGATCGAAGAATTTCGCGTCATCAGCAACACCTTTGATGCCGAATACGGACGCAACTCCGGGGCTGTGGTCAATGTCATTACCAAGTCGGGCACAAACCAGTGGCACGGTGATCTTTACGAATACTTCCGCAACACCATTCTGAATACGCAGGGATATTTCAATACGGTCAAGCCACAGGAAAATCAGAATCAGTTCGGTGGAACCTTCGGCGGCCCGGTCGTGAAAGATCGCACGTTTTTCTTTGTTTCCTATGAAGGCCGCCGAGTTCGCCAAGGCATCTCCGGGCAAACCGTGGCCGTTCCGACTCCGCAGGAGAGAGGAGGTGTTTTTGCAGGAGGCTTTCCCCAGTTTGTGATCAATCCGATCACGCAAATGGCGATGCCCGTCCAGATCACCGATCAGTTCACTGCAGACGCCCTCAACGGACGTCCCGGGTGCACGGCCGCGATTAACGCCCTGGGTGGGGCGACTCCGGCCGCCGGCTTGTTCTGGGGCAGCGGCCCCGCTGGTCCTGCGATCTTTCCCACCGACAGCAACGGCAATGCGACCATTCCGGCCGCTTGCGAGGACCCGGTCGCGGTCGATATGCTGCGGTTCGTTCCGGCTGCGAATCGACCCGACGGCATCACTTACCAATCCGTGCCGGTCAGCGCCGACACGCAGAATCAGTTCACCCTCAAGTTCGATCATCACATCAACGCCCGGCAGAACTTCAGCTTCTACTATTACTTCACCAACGATGCGAATTTCCAGCCCTTCTATGACTTCCAGGCTTCCGGAGCGAACCTTCCGGGTTTCGGCGCCAACGTCGGCTCCCGTTACCAGCAATTTAATCCCAGCCATACCTGGACCATCACCAATAGCCTGATCAACGAATTTCGCTTCACCTACATGCGCGAAGGCCAGTTAACCTTCCAGCACCCGCAGAGTACCAACGCCGTGCAGGCCTCTTGTGTGTTGCCAGCCGCGCAGGCGGTTTGTTTCAATGGCACTTCCGACTCCAGCAGCGGTCCGAACTCGATTCAGGGCGTGTTCGGCACGAATCCTCAATACGGCATCACCACCGGTTTGCCCGCGAATCATACCGGTGTTCCGTTTATTGATGTTGGCGGAGGTTTTGCCATCGGCAACGGCTGGGAGGGCGAATTGCCGCAAGTCGGTAACTCGTTCATGTGGACCGATAGTCTGACCTGGGTGAAATCCAATCACACCGTGAAGTTTGGCGCGGATGTGCGCCGCTCCCGTTTCGATCAAACCCTCTACTACAACGTCAGCGGTAACTTCACCTTCAACAGCACGACGGAAAACTCGATCGTATATCCCAACGACAATTATCCGGGCTATCTTCTGGGCCTGGACGACAGCTACACGCAAGGCTCCGCACAGCGGGAGAACATACGGGACACCGGCCTGTATCTTTTCGTGCAGGATAGCTGGAAAATCAAACCTTCGCTGACTTTGAACTATGGATTTCGGTGGGAGTTGGACACGCCTCTTGCTGATGCCCTGCACCACGTCCAGACATTCCGGCCGGGCCAGAATTCGACCGTGTATCCCTGCGTCCTGACTGCTACCGAGCAGGCGAACCTTGGAGGCACGGACTGCGCATCCGCCGGCGTTGCCCCGACGGGGCTTGTCGTTCCCGGGGACGCAGGCATTCCCGCAGGCCTCACCCAGACCTATTACAAAGCCTTCGCTCCCCGCGTTGGACTCTCTTACAGCCTGAATCCCAAGACCACCATTCGCACCGGTTGGGGCCTGTTCTACAACCCGATGGAGCAGTTGGTGCTCGAGCAGTTCGGCGCTGAGCCGCCTTTTGGCGGCAGCACCTATTTGCCAGCGACCTTTTTGAATACTCCGTTCATTTCGCAGTCTGGTGCTCTCAGCCCCAATCCCTTCACCGGTATCCTGAGCCCCGCGCGCGGTACTCCGCAGGACTGGGCTTCCTTCCGCCCCATGCTGCTGTACGGGGATTTCCAGCCTCACATGCGCACCCAATATTCAGCGCAGTACAACCTGAATATCCAACGGGAACTAGCGCGAGATTTGGTGCTGCAAGTGGGCTATGTAGGTTCGCAGGGACACCGCTTGCTGGCTTCGCACGACATCGATGCGGCGAATCCGCAGAGCTGTCTGGACATCATTGCTCTTGCGAACAATGATCCGACAAGCGTCTCCTCCTACGGTTCACCAGCGAGCTGCGGTCCGTTTCTTGAGGACGATCAATTCACCGTTACTCTGCCATCTTCGAACGGGACCCTGTTGCCCAACGGATTCCATTTGCCAGCTGGCGGCACCATTGCGGCGTCCGGACAGACGCTTAACTTTGTTGGCCTGCGTCCATATTCGTCGCCCAATTGCAATCCGGTGACGGGTGGCCCCGGAAACGGGTGTCCGGCCGATGGAGTTCCTGTCTTCACCAATATCTTTGCCGAAGACACCATCGCGGCCTCCGCCTACAATTCGTTCCAGACCAGCCTGGAGAAACGCTTTTCTCACGGACTCCAACTGCAGGCTGCCTACACGTTTAGCAAGTCCCTGGACTGGGCTTCCAGCTTCGAAGAGACGGTCAACCCCTTTGACTACAAAGCCAGCCGCGCGCTCTCGCTGTTCAATTCCAAGCAGCGCTTCGTCATCAATTATTACTGGGAATTTCCCGTCCCCAAATACAGCGGGTTCAAGGGAAAGGTTCTGGATGAGTGGGCCATGTCGGGAATCATCCAGTTCCAGAGCGGCTTCCCCATTCGCATTCAGACGCAGGACGACAATGAGCTGATCAGCAGCCTGTTCTTCCTGGGAGCCGGTGCGCCGCAACTATCGGGTCCGCTCCAGATCCTGAATCCCAAGACGAACGGCGGATTCTACCTGAATCCGGCGCAATTCTCCGATCCACCTCTCGGTACTTTCGCAACTACGCCGCGGTCCATTTGTTGCGGTCCGGGAGAAAACCAGTGGGACGTTACTTTCTCGAAGAGAATCACTCTTTCGGAAGCCAGATACTTCCAGTTCCGCGCCGATATTTTCAATTTGTTCAATAAGACGGAGTTCGTGAATCCCGACGGGAACTTCAGTGATACAACTTTCGGCCAAGTGCTACAGGCACGGGACCCACGTGAAGTTCAGTTTGCATTGAAGTTCAACTTCTAGGTCGAAAGACTAGAATAGGGAACAGTCCTACAAACCCTCGCGGCTCGATCCGCCGGGGCAATCTAATGGCGCGCCGCTACTTCCGGAAAAGGCGTCGCCTGAGTCATCCCGGAGCAATTCGATGTATCCCGATCTGCAGAAGGAACTCGCCACTTTCGAGCGGCGCACACCCAAATCCGCCGAAGCCCACAAAAAGAACCTCAAACGCATTCCTCTCGGCGTCGCCAGCAATTATCGCGCGTACGACCCCTGGCCGATCTTCGTGAAAGAGGCGAGCGGCAGCAAGTTCCGTGACCTCGATGGCAACGAATACATTGACCACAACCTGACCTTCGGTGCGCTGATGGCCGGACACTGCCATCCGGCAGTCATGAAGGCCGTCGAAAAGCGGCTCTCGACCGGCACGATGTTTGGTATGCCGCACGACATGGAGTGGGAACTGGCAGAGGAAATCTGCACCCGCTTTCCGGTAGAGATGTGCCGCTTCGGCAACAGCGGCACCGAAGTGACCATGCACGCGATTCGACTGGCGCGCGCCGCCACGGGACGCGACAAGATCGTCAAGTTCGAAGGCGCTTACCACGGATTGCACGACAGCGCCCTGGTCAGCGTGAAGCCGCACGGGCCTGACTATGGCGACATCCACAATCCAACCGCGGTGACGGGCGGTCTGGGCGTGCCGAAATCGGCGATTGCCAACGTGCTCATCGCGACGTTCAACGATCTGGCGACCGTCGAACGGCGCTTCAAGGAAAATCCCGGCGAGATTGCGGCGATCATTCTGGAGCCGATTCTCATGAATGTCGGATTGTGCATCCCGCAACCTGGCTTCCTGAAAGGTCTGCGCGAGATTTGCGATAAGCACGGCTCGCTGCTGATTTTCGACGAAGTCAAAACCGGCGCGAAGCTCGGATGGGGCGGCGCCAGCGAATATTTCGGCGTTCATCCCGACATGATCTGCCTGGCGAAGTCAATCGGCGGCGGTTTGCCTCTGGCTGCGTTCGGTACCAGCAGATCGGTGATGGACCTGATCTCGCAGCACAAGGTTTTTCACGGCGGCACTTACAACACGAATCCGGTGTCGATGGCGGCTGGCCTGGCGACGTTCCGCGAAGTTCTTACCCGCGACAACTATGCGAAGGTCGACAAACTGGGCAAGAAGCTGGCCGACGGCTATCGCAAGACGATCGCGAAAGTCGGGCTGCAGGCCTACATCGCGCAGGCTGGCGCCAACGGCGCGCTGATGCTGTATCCGAAGGAGATTCGAAACTATCGCGATTGGGAAGCGATCGACATCGACCTGTGGCGGCACTACTGGTTTGGCATGGTCAACCGCGGCGTGATGGCACAGCCCTACTGGTGGGATGAGCAGTGGACGATCTCCGTGCAGCACACCGAGGCCGACATCGATAAGCATCTGGCGGCGTTCGACGACATCGCGGCGTCGCTGGCGAAGGCGCAGCAGGAGCGGGAAGCGCCGGTCGCTGTTGCACACTAGAATCACGTAGGGGCGGACGCATTTGTCCGCCCTGCATGCAGCATTGCCGCTCATGTAGGACGGATGCCTCGTCCGTCTGTCAACGCGAAGCGACTCGTAGAGACATCTTGTCCACTACGCCACAATCCGCCGAACAGCCGCACTTGATCCGCGCCCTCGGGCGCCGCGATCTGGTGCTGCTGTTCGTCGTGGCCGTATTCAATCTCAACGTCGTTCCCTCCATCGCGGCCAACGGCGGCGTCACCATCTGGCTGTGGATCATCTCGCTTCTGCTTTTCTTCTTCCCGCAAGGCATCGCGGTCATTGAACTCGCGCACCGCTATCCCGGCGAGGGCGGAGTCTATCTCTGGGCGAAGGAAGTCTTCGGCGACTTCCACGGATTCCTCTCTGGGTGGTGCTACTGGACCAACAACATGCTTTACGTGCCGACAGTCATGCTCTATTTTGTCGGCGTGTCGGTCTACATCCTGGGTCCCGGCCATCAGCGGTTGGCGGAGCAAGGGGCCTTCCCGCCGATCGCTTCCATCGCCTTGCTGACAACTCTCACCGTTCTGAACATTTTTGGTCTGGGTGTGGGCAAGTGGATCAACAACCTCGGTGCCATCGGGACGTTCGTGGCCGCAGCTGTGCTGATCGGTCTGGGCATCGTGGTCTGGTTTCGCTTCGGAACACCTATAACAGCTGCTGATTTCAAGATTCCCGCGGATCCGAAATTCGTGCTGAATTCCTTTGGCGTCATCTGTTTTGGATTGGTTGGGTTGGAACTCGCCTCCGTCATGGGCGACGAAATTCAGGATCCGCAGCGTACTTTGCCGGGCGCAGTGGCGTGGGGTGGTTTGATCTCAGGCGCGCTGTACGTGGGTGCGACCCTCACACTCCTCATCGCCGTCGGAAAAGACGTAAACGTGCTGCAGGGAATCGTGCAGGCCGTTACTCACATGGCTGGCAGAGTTGGCATCGGCTGGATTTCGATTCCGTTCGCGGTTCTGCTGAGTCTCTCGATCGCGGGCATCGGTTCTGCCTGGACGGGCGGTTGCGCCCGCATCCCTTTTGTTGCCGGACTCGATTCCTACATGCCGTCGTGGCTCGGCAAGGTGCATCCGCGCTACGCCACGCCGTACGCCGCTTTGATCGTGCAGGGAATTGTTTCCGGACTCCTCGTGCTCGGAAATTTCTTTGGCTGGTGGTTTTGGGACAAACTGATGGGCGTCCTGGGCTTGCTGCCGCGTTTGTATTTGAGCCCGGCCGGCGCCGGAGAGGTGTTTCAAAAACTCCTCTCGCTCGCCGTGGTGTTGCAGCTGATTCCGTTCGTTTATGTTTTTGGAGCGCTGGTTAAATTTGCCGTGACCGAGCCGGTTCCAAAAGGCCAGTGCAGCCGCGCCAAGATGTTCATTGCCGGGTCCAGCGGATTTCTGACCACGATTCTCGGCATCGCGCTGGTATTTTTCCCGGCGCAACAGATCTCGTCGCTATTCTGGTACGAGGTCTGGATGATCGGAGGCACGCTGTTCTTCATCGGGCTGGCCGCATTTTTCTTTTTCGTTTACGGTCGCCGCAAAATGGCACGCCGTATTCAGCTTGCCGCTGTTGTCGTGCCGGATCCGGCGAGCGAGGTTCGGCGTTGAAGTTGATTGTGTAGAGAGCGACGCCTCGTGCCGCGAGTGCGGTTCGTGTCCGAGGAAAGCACGACGTAGCCGTGGGAGATTCGTATCAGGGCGCGGCTTAAGCCGCACCTTCGAAGGCGCAGCAAGATCGGGGCTTTAGCCCCTGGAGGCCATGATGCCTAGTGGAGTTCAGACCGAAGTGAAGACTTACCAAATGTTCATCAACGGCGAATGGGTCGCCAGCAAGTCCGCGAAGACCTTCCCCGTTTACGATCCCTCGACCGAAGAAATAATCGCGCAGGTCCCCGACGCTGGACCGGACGATGTGAACCGCGCTGTCGCTGCCGCCAAAGCCGCATTCGAAGACGGCCCCTGGGCAACGACCACCGCGCAAGAGCGCGGCCGCGTCCTGTTCCGCCTAGCCGACAAAGTTCGCGCCAATCTTCCCGCGCTCGCCGAACTCGAGTGCCGCAACACAGGCAAACCCATTGTCGAAGCCGAGTACGACATCAACGACGTTGCCACCTGCTTCGAATACTACGGGGGGCTCGCCACCAAGGTTGTCGGCTACGTGAATCCCGTTCCCGACAACGCCATGAGCCTGACGCTCAAAGAGCCCGTGGGCGTTGCCGGACAGATTATTCCGTGGAACTATCCGCTGCTGATGGCCGCATGGAAACTGGCGCCCGCGCTGGCCGCCGGTTGCACCTGCGTGCTCAAACCGGCTGAGCAGACTCCGCTCACAGCTCTGGAACTGGCAAAACATTTCGCTGACTGTGGCCTGCCTCCGGGAGTCGTTAACGTCGTTACGGGATTCGGCGAGTCCTGCGGTGCTCCGCTGGTCCAGCATCCCGACGTCAACAAGATTGCTTTCACCGGCAGTGCTGCCGTTGGGAAGATCATCGTTAAACAGGCTGCCGACACGGTGAAGCGAGTCACGTTGGAACTCGGAGGAAAGTCGCCCAACATCTTTTTCGCGGATGCTGATTTTGAAGCTGCCATCGACGGCGCCCTGTTCGGCGTGTTCATCAACCAGGGGGAAGTGTGTTCGGCGGGCAGCCGCATCCTGGTGCAGAAGACAATCTATAAGAAGTTTGTCGAGGCGATGACCGAGAAAGCCAAGAGGATCAAACTCGGTCCTCCGCTCGAGCGCGAAACTAAGATGGGGCCGCTGGTCAGCAAAGAGCAATACGACCGCGTGAACTCCTATCTCGAAATCGGGAAGAAAGAAGCCAAACTCGCGTCCGGCGGCGGACGCCCCGCGAACTTTCCCAAGGGCTACTTTGTGCAGCCCACAATTTTCTATGACGTGAGCAACAGCGCGCGCATTGCCCGCGAAGAAATCTTTGGTCCGGTAGCCGCGGTCATTCCGTTCGAGGACGAAAAGGACGCGCTGAAGATCGCCAACGATTCGCCGTATGGCTTAGCCGCGGCGGTTTGGACACGTGACATTTTCAAGGCCATGCGCTCCGTCAAAGCCTTGCGCGCCGGAATCGTCTGGGTCAATCACATGCAGCCCACCTACGTCGAAGCGCCGTGGGGAGGCTATAAGCAATCTGGCTTCGGCCGCGAACTCGGGCCCTGGGGCATTGAAGAGTATCTCGAGACCAAGCAGGTGTATATCAACCTGAATGAAGCGCCAATCGGCTGGTACTGAAGACTAGTCCCGAGCTGCGAGTCCCGAGTCTCGAGTAAAAGTGAACTGCGAAACGATTAAACGCTAACGACCAACGACCAACGAGCAACGACGAGAACCACGATGTCTACTATTCAACTTCGCACTACAATCCCCGGACCAAAATCCAAGGCGCTCTCCGAGCGCCGCGCCAAAGCCGTGCCCCGCGGGCTTTCTCACGGCACGCCCATCTACGTGGCCAAAGCGGAAGACGCGTGGCTGCAAGACGTTGACGGGAACCGCTATCTCGATTTCGCTGGAGGCATTGGATGCCTCAACGTTGGGCATCGCCAGGAGGCGGTGGTTGACGCCGTGAAAGACCAACTCGACCGTTTCCTGCACACCTGCGTGCAGGTCACACCGTACGAGAGCTACGTTCGCCTGGCCGAGCGCATGAATGAAGTTACGCCGGGCAAGTTCGCGAAGAAGACGATCTTCGTCAACAGCGGCGCCGAGGCGGTCGAGAACGCGGTGAAGATTGCCCGCGCTTACACCAAACGGCCGGGCATCATCGCCTTTGAAGACGCCTTCCACGGCCGCACCATGATGACGCTGGCCCTCACCAGCAAGACGCATCCTTATAAGGCTGGATTTGCGCCGTTTCCTGGCGAAGTGTATCGCGTCCCGTTCGCCTACTGCTATCGCTGCTCCTACAACATGAAGTATCCGTCGTGCGATCTTTATTGCGCGCGCCATCTCGAAGACACATTCAAGCGCGTGGTGGCGAACGAGGAAGTGGCCGCCGTGATTGCCGAGCCGGTGCTGGGAGAAGGCGGATTCGTCGCGCCTCCACCGGATTATTTCCAGGTGCTGATTGAGTTGTGCCACAAGCACGGAATACTGTTTATCGCCGACGAAGTTCAGTCCGGCTTCGGACGCACGGGTGCTCTTTTCGCCAGCGAGCGTTACGGCATTGAACCGGATCTTCTGGTCACGGCAAAATCGCTGGGCGGAGGATTGCCGCTGGCTGGCGTCACCGGCCGCGCCGAGATAATGGACGCGCCGGGCCCCGGCGGTCTCGGCGGAACGTTTGCTGGAAATCCGCTCTCGTGCGCTGCTGCCCTGGCCGTACTCGATTTATTTGAACACGAGAATCTGCTGGAGCGCGCCAACGAACTCGGCGACCGGTTCCAGACACGGGCCCGCGAGTGGCAGGGCCGATGGCCCATCATTGGCGACGTGCGCGGCCTGGGCGGCATGCAGGCCATTGAACTAGTGCAGTCGCAGGATAGAAAGACGCCTGCTGCCGATGAGACGAAAAGGATTACGCAATACTGCTACGAGCATGGCCTGATCACGATTACAGCCGGTTCATACTCCAACGTCATCCGCGTGCTGGTGCCGCTGGTGATTACGAACGAGCAAATGGACGAAGCGCTGAGCGTGCTCGAATCCGCGATTGCGGCGGTCTGCGATCAGAAAGGCGCAGTCGCGCAGTTGGTGTGATAGAGCTTTGTCATCCTGAGCGAGGATTGACCTTCGGCGCGCCAAGCGCGAAGGTCAACCGCAGTCGAAGGATGCCTATAGCGGTATTATTAGTTGCAGTCCAAGGGATTCGCACGATGCACGGGCGAACTTCCGCGCAAGACATTCTTGGCAAGACATTCTTCGCGATAGCAGAGGCATGATTATGAGCGTAGCCGCACCTCCCGCCATCAAACTGACGAACTACAGTGACGGCCAATGGACCGAGTCGCGCGCGTCGGAGTGGCGCGACGTGGTCAACCCGGCCACGGGTGAGGTGCTGGCGAGTGTGCCGCTGGCTGACGCCGCGGAAGTCAACGCTATCGTCGAAGCCGCAGCCGCGGCGTTCCCGGAGTGGCGCCGCACTCCGCCGGAAGACCGCATCCAGCCGCTGTTCAAGCTGAAGATGCTGCTCGAGGAACACATCGACGACATCGCCCGCATCATCACCACGGAAAACGGCAAGACCTTCACCGAAGCCAAGGCCGAGATGCGCCGGGCCATTGAAAACGTCGAGGTGGCCTGCGGCATTCCGATGATGATGCAGGGCTACAACCTCGAGGATGTTGCGCGCGGCATCGACGAGATGATGATCCGCCAGCCGCTGGGCGTTACTGCCGCCATCGTGCCTTTTAATTTTCCCGGTATGATCGCGTTCTGGTATCTGCCATACGCCATCGCGACGGGAAACACATTCATTCTCAAACCGAGCGAGCGCGTGCCGCTAACCATGCGATACGTCTATCAGCTTCTGGAGAAGACGGGTCTGCCCAAAGGCGTGGTCAACTTGGTGAATGGCGGCAAGACCGTGGTCGACGCTCTGATTGACCACAAGAAAGTGCGAGCGATCAGTTTTGTCGGATCGACTCCGGTGGCGCGCTACATCTACGCGCGCTCGGGCGAGCAAGGGAAGCGCTGCCAGTGCCAGGGCGGAGCCAAGAATCACGTCATCGTTCTACCCGACGCCGACATGCCGATGGCCACGCAGATTATCAGCGACAGCGCGTTCGGCTGTGCTGGGCAGCGTTGTCTCGCCGTATCGGTCGCAGTCACCATCGGTGAAGCGCAGAGAACTTTCCGCGAGTCGATTGCCGATGCCGCCTCGAAACTCCGCGTCGGCAACGGGCTGGAAGACGGTGTACAGATGGGTCCGGTGATCACGCCGCAGAGCAAGGAACGCGTCGAGTCGTTGATCGGCCTCGGTGAGAAGCAGGGCGCGAAGGTTTTGCTCGATGGACGGAATTCGAAGATTCCGAAATATGAGTCGGGCAATTTCGTGAAGCCAACGATTCTGGATGATGTTCCCGCGACCAGCGATCTCGCGGACACGGAGATATTCGGACCCGTGCTCAGCCTGGTGCACGCCGACAATATGGACGAAGCGCTGGCTTTTCTCGAACGCAGCGCCTACGGCAACCAAGCGTCTTTGTTCACATCGAGCGGATCGGCTGCGCGCCGATTTCGTTACGAAGCGCCTGCCGGGAACATCGGCATCAACATCGGAGTCGCCGCGCCCATGGCCTACTTCCCGTTCAGCGGGTGGAAAAACAGCTTTTTTGGCGATCTGCACGCGCAGGGCCGCGACGCCATCGACTTCTACACTGACAAGAAAGTCGTGGTTGAGCGGTGGGCCAAGGAGCACAGCCGGAAGTTCTAAAGAATTGAGTCATTGAGAGATTGAGTCATCGGGCGATTGAAGATCGATGGCGCTTGGCGTTTTTCAGTGGCTTAATCAAAATCACTCAATCGCGAAATTGACAAGTCGAGGAATCTTATGACCACTACTCTTACCACTCCCGCGATGACCGGACAGGAAATTGTCGATCTCACCAAGAAGCACACACTGTTTGAGTGGTCGGCGCAATCGAAGGTCGATCCGATTCCGGTGGCTCGCGCGAAGGGAATCTATTTCTGGACACCCGAGGGCAAGCGCTTCATCGACTTCAACAGCCAGTTGATGTCGGTGAACATTGGGCACAGTGACGAGCGCGTGGTGAAGGCAATCGCCGAACAGGCGGCAACGCTCTGCTACGCGAATCCGTTCATGGCAACCGAGCCGCGGGCGCGGCTGGGCGCGAAGCTGGCGCAAATCACCCCGGGCGACATCGACACGTTTTTCTTTACCAATGGCGGCGCTGAAGCCAACGAGAACGCGATCAAGATTTCGCGTTTCTTCACGGGGCGGCACAAGATCATGGCGCGCTACCGGTCGTATCACGGTGCGACCGCGGGCAGCATTACGTTGACTGGCGATCCGCGGCGCTGGGCAGCTGAGCCGGGAATCCCGGGCGTGGTGCATGTACTCGATCCTTATCACGGCATCGAGCGCGGCTGGGAGTCGGCCGAGACCTCGCTGGCCATGATTGAAGAGACTATCCAGCTCGAAGGCGCGAACACAATCGCCGCTTTCATTCTGGAAACCGTAGTTGGCACGAACGGGATTCTGATTCCGCCTGATGGATATCTCGAGGGCGTGCGCAAGCTTTGCGACAAGTACGGCATCCTGATGATTGCCGACGAAGTCATGGCCGGCTTCGGGCGCACTGGCGAGTGGTTCGCCATCGACCACTGGAAGGTTGTGCCCGACTTGATCTGCATGGCCAAAGGACTCACGGCAAGCTATTTGCCCCTGGGAGCGGTCGGGATGCGCCACCACATCGCGCAGCACTTCCAGGACAAAGTGTTCTATGGCGGGCTGACTTACAATTCGCATCCCATGGGATGCGCGGCTGCGCTGGCTACGATTCGCGTGTACGAAGAGGATCACCTCATAGAGAACGCGAAGAAGATGGGTGCGATCATGAAACAGCTTGGCGCCGAATTACAGGCGAAACATCCGTCGGTGGGGGCGGTGCGGTCAATCGGGCTGTTCGGCATTGTCGAACTGGTGCGCAGCCGCAAGACGCGGCAACCGATGGCGCCGTTTAACGGCACCTCGGAGGAGATGGGTGCGCTGGGCCGCTTCTTCCGCGAGCAAGGGCTGTATACGATTGTGCGCTGGAACTCGTTCTATACCAATCCTCCACTCTGCATTAATGAGCAGCAGCTGCGCGAGGCGTTCGCCATCATCGACAAAGGGCTCGAGATTACGGACAAGGCGGTGAAAGACTAGAGTCTGGCTGGCGGGGATCCAGGATCAGATGCAAGAATCTGCGGTAGAATCGTTCTGAAGAGTGCAATTCCCCGAGCCCTTATGAAACGACTTGCCGCGGTTATCCTGCTGGGCCTGTTGAGTGTGGGGTGGTGCATGCAGGCCAGTGCGCAGCCGCGGAACCGATCGTCGCAGAATCGCGATTCCCGCAAAGCTGAGAAGAAACTGCAGAAGGCAAGGAAGAAATATGCGAAGGCGCAGCAGAAAGCTCAACGCAAAATGATCAAGAAGGATCGGAAGAACACGCATTTGCCGAAGAACCGGTACTGAGCGGTGAGCTTATCGGGTAATTGGGCAATTTTAATTGCAGAAGCTAATGTTGTGTCTCTCCTTGGTGGCCTCCACCTTCCAATAAGGGGCGGGAAAAAGAGTTCAGGCGGCGGTCTTCTCGGGTCGCACCATGGTTTTGGCGTTTGCCATGTTGACGATAGGCAACGGGATGCGGATTCGCCTGGTCTGGCTCGATCGCTTTTCGCGAGCATCCACGCAGACCGCGCCATCGGCGATGACGATGGGGTCGCTAAGGAATTCGAATTCCTCGCCGTAGAGTCGCATCTTGCTTTGTTGGGCGAAGCCTAACTGTTTCAATTTGGCGCAAAGAACGGCATGACTGGCTGACATTTAGGATACCTGTATGTGGTGTTGGCTGGGTTGGTAGGGTTGATGAATGAAGTATGATCACAACCCCCCATTATACTCCGCCCAGAACCGTTGTGGGGCGCGGGATTTGACGGTTGAGAAGGCGTCCGTGGCGCCTTCAGGATCCGCTTGCACGTTTGGCTTGCAAGGGGCACAATCTAAAGGTTACAAAGCAGACGCCATCCGGCAGGAGTGAGCCCCTATGTGCCACTCGGAAGAAGGGGTCAAAAAAATGAAAACAAATCGGATATTCATAACACTGTTCTTATGCACCATGTTCTTATGCCTCATGGTTGCGCTTCCCGGGTTCGCGCAACAAAGCAACGGAAACTCGAGCGCGCAGCCGGCGAACGCCTCCAGCACTCAGAGCGCCAGCGACTTGGCGCCACTGCCGGACACCAAGCCCAGGGACTTCTGGGACGGCGATGATCCGAACCTGGTGAATCTGGTGACGCATCCGTTTGCCAACAAGAAGTACGTGCAGCGGCAGGTGGGGCCCATCCGGGACCGGCTCAACGAACTGGACGAGCTGACGTCCGAAAACAGCAAGAGGATCAAGGACGTGGATGGGCGCGCGCAGCAAGGCATCCAGCTGGCGTCGGAGAAGAGCAGCCTGGCGGACCAGCATGCGACCGATGCCGCCAACAAGGCGCAACTGGCGCAGACGGCCGCGACCCAGGCATCGACCCGGGTTTCGGCCGAGGAAAAAATCGTGGGCAACATCGACCAGTACCAGGGGACGGCGCAAACGGAGATTCGTTTCCTTGCGGGGCAAAGCGTTCTAAGCAAGGCGGCGAAAGATGCGCTGGACCGGATGGCGGTTCCGCTGAAGGATCAGCGCAGCTACATCATCGAAGTGCGCGGGTTCTCGGCCGGGCACGGTCAGACCGCGATCGCGAGCTCGCAGAAAATGGCGGACTCGGTGGTGCGGTATCTGGTGCTCAACCATCAGATTCCGGTGTACCGGATTTACGTAGTGGGAATGGGCAACGCTCCCGCGCCGGGCGCCCACGGAACGATGACGAAGCCGGCCAGCGGAGGTCGGGTGGAAGTCAGCGTGATGAAAAACGATCTGGCGGCCTCCGCGCAACAGTAAGGTTTCTGACATAGAAGAAGCGGGCGAGCCGAAGGCGGTTCGCCCACTTTTTCGTTTTTTGTAAGATTCCAAGTCCGTGCGAGGACCGAAGAAAGCCGAAAGCAGGTTCCTCGCTTGCGCATTGTGATCGATCGAGCCAATCGCAATGCTTCGCTCGGGATGACACTGGACAGGGGCGCGTGATTATAGTCACAGACTGAGGATCGGCCTCTGTTATGATCCCCCGCAATGGTTCGCGGCGCCTCCCCGGCGCGTGAACCACCGAAAGGCGGAACGCTCCCTTGCGGAGGGAGAGTTTCCGCGGGCGGTTTTGCGTTTCGCAGAAAGGGTTCCTCATGCGAAGACGCAAGCACGGCTTTGACCCAGGGAAATTCCCGATGTAGTGAAAGGTTGGCTATGAGTTTTGCCGATCGAAAGGGAATCATTGGAACCTCCGCATATTGGTTGCAAACCTGGCCGCGGCGCTACGGGTTTGCGCTGATCGCGGTGGCAGTGGCAACTCTGCTGCGCTACCCCTTAGGCAGATTGCTTGGTTCTAATCTCCCTTTCCTACTGTTTTACCCCTTAATCTGGTTGGTCGCTTGGATGGCGGGGCTGGGGCCGGGCGTGTTTGCGGTCTTCCTATCGGAAGTGTCAGCCAGTTTCTTACTCTTCGGGACAGCTAGTCCATCCACGGTGGGTCTCCCCCTGAATGCGAACGGGTTGATCCTGTTTACGGGCGCGGGAGTAGTAATGAGCGCAGTGGCCGGTATGTACCGACGACGAGCGGACACACTGCGAGAGTTCGAGAGAGCGGCGGGGGGCGTAGAAGAGGGCATCATCATACTCGACCGGCAGTATCGCTATGTGTCTGCGAACCGGGTCTTCTTGGGATACCGAGGAGTGAAGAAAGAGGAACTCATCGGGCATTCCCTGGCAGAGACCATGGGGAAAAGCGTCTTTGAAACGATAGTCAAACCGAAGTTGGATGAGTGCTTCCGAGGCCAGGTGGTGAGATTCGAGAAGCACTACAACTACGCGGCGATTGGAGAGAGAGATTTCTCCGTGTCGTACTTTCCCATCGAAGGACCAACGGGCGTAGAGCGAGTGGCCTGCATTCTGCAGGACATTACCGAGCAGAAAGAAGCCCGGACCTTGCTGGAGCGGAAGGAGCTGTTGTTTCGAACGCTGGTGGAGTCAGCTCCGATGGCGATGGTGGTTTCCTTGGGGCAAGGGCAGCGGGCGGAATTCTACAATCCCAAATTCACGGAACTGTTCGGGTACACGCAAGAGGAGGTGCCGGATGTAGCTCACTGGTGGCCTCTGGCTTATCCGGACGAAGAATACCGGCGTCAGATTTCGGAGTTGTGGAACAAGGAGGTTCGAGACGCGATCGCGAGGAATGGCGAGACACCGTCGATTGAAACAAGAGTAAGGTGCAAAGACGGTTCTGAGCGAGACGTAGAGTTCAAACTGGTTTGTGCGGGAGAAAAGAACCTGGTATTTGGCACCGATATCACGGAGATCAGGCGGTCAGAGAGAGCGCTGAGACTGTTCCGAACCCTGATTGACAACTCCAACGATGCGGTGGAAGTGGTCGATCCCGAAACACTCCGGTTCTTGGATGTCAATGAAAAAGCCTGTAAGGATATGGGCTATACGCGGGAAGATTTGCTGGGGATGACGGTGTTTGACATCGATCCGAATGCCGACGAACCCTGTCGGAGAGCAGTTCTAGACGAGTTGCGGGATTCAGGGTTCGTGATGAAGCAGAGTGTCCATCACCGCAAGGACGGGTCGACCTTTCCAGTGGAATCCAGCCTGAAGTTGGTCCGGCTGGACCGGGATTACATCGTCACAGTTTCCCGTGATATTAGCGAGCGGAAACGCGCGGAGGAAGCGTTGCGATCCAGCGAAGACCAGTACCGCGACCTGGTCGACCACAGTGAGGATCTGGTATGTACGCACGATCTGGACGGGAGGCTGCTCTCGGTCAATCCGGCCGCAGCCCGTTCCTTGGGATATGAGGTGGACGAGTTCTTGAAGATTCCGATGCGAGACCTCATCGTACCTGAGTATCGCGAGCTGTTCGACGAATATCTGCGCAGAATCAAGGAAAACGGCGCGGACAAGGGCTTGTTGTGCGTGATGGCGCGCAGTGGAGAAGTCAGGACCTGGGAATACAACAACACGTTGCGCACGGAAGGAGTGGACAAGCCGATCGTGCGCGGCATGGCGCATGACGTCACGGAGAAGAGGCGGGCAGAACTGGCGCTGGAGCAGAGTGAGGAGCGCTTCCGGGTGGCGCTCAAGGATTCTCCCATCACGGTTTTCAATCAGGACCGCGATCTGCGCTACACCTGGATTTACAATCCGCACCTGTATTGGCAGCACGACGCCATCGGCAGGACCGACGCTGAAATCATTGGGTCGAAGAAGGCCGCGAGTCTGGTTGAGCTTAAGCGAAAAGTTCTGCAACAGGGGTTTGGGCTGCGGGAGGATGTGGTGATCCCGAACGAGGGCAAGAACTACGCTTTCGATGTCTGGATTGAACCCCTGTTCAGTGCGGACGGCAGCGTAATTGGGATTACGGGCGCTGCGATGGACATTGCGCGGCTCCGCGAAATGGCTGATCGCCTGCAGGACGCGCGGGACAAGCTGGTGCAGGAAAAGTCGTATCTGGAAAGCGAGATCCAGACGGAACTCGGGTTTGAAGAAATCATTGGGCAAAGTCCTGCGCTGCGCGAAGTCTTGAAGAATGTGCGGGTGGTGGCGCCCACCGATTCCACGGTTCTGCTCTTGGGGGAGACCGGGACGGGGAAGGAATTGGTGGCGCGCTCGGTGCATGCCCTGAGTTCGCGGCACGACCAGACGTTCGTTAAGCTCAACTGTGCCGCCGTGCCTTCGGGTTTGCTGGAAAGCGAACTGTTCGGGCATGAGAGGGGGGCGTTTACCGGGGCGGTCAGCCAGAAAGTCGGACGCATTGAACTGGCGGACAAAGGCACGCTGTTCCTGGACGAGATTGGCGAATTGCCGGTCGAACTGCAGCCGAAACTGCTGCGCGTGCTGCAGGATCGCGAGTTCGAACGACTGGGTGGGGTGCAGACTCTGCACGTGGATGTGCGGATTATCTCCGCCACCAATCGCGACTTGCGCCAAGACGTAGCGGACAAGAACTTCCGCGAGGATCTGTTCTATCGTCTCAATGTTTTTCCCATTGAGCTGCCTGCGTTACGGGAGCGTCGAGGAGACATTCCCATCCTGGTTCATCACTTTGTACACAAACACTCGGCGAGCATGGGCAAGCACATCGACGAGGTGCCGGAAGAGACGATGAATGCGCTGCAGAACTGGAACTGGCCCGGGAATGTCCGTGAATTGGAGAACATGATCGAACGCATGGTCATCTTGAGCAAAGGCCCGGAGCTGGCCCCGCCGCCGGTGGAATTGGAGGCGCCGCAGGAGATCGGCGAGGACAATCTTACGGAAATGGAACGGGAGCACATCATGCGCGTGTTGCAGGAGACGAACGGCGTGTTGTCAGGAACCGACGGGGCGGCCGCCCGGCTGGGGATCAAGCGCACGACGCTGCAGTCCATGATCAAACGTTTTGGAATCGAACTGCAGGATTTCCGGCGTGGGACCGGGACGTTCGGTCCGAGTTAGCGTGACGCTTTTATTCTTCTTCTTCGGGAAAATCAAAATCCCCACCTTGTCTCTCCAAAGAACGGAGAGACAAGGATGGGGCACCCTCCAAACACCTTACGCCGCCTACCTGGCAAGGCGATTGTATTTTTTCAGGACTTCGCGGAGCCGGTCGTGAGGCAGGGCGATGACGGTGTGATCGTCGATGCCGGTCATGGTTTCGGCGGCGACCATGGCGTTGACCACGGCTTCTTCCGTGGCCTGTACGGTCGCCAGGAAAATCGGATCGAGAGAATCGTTGGGCAGCATGGTGAGCTGGTGTAATCCCTTGGTGCCGACGGCGCCGGGGTTCGCAGTGGAAAAAGCAATGAAGATATCTCCCGATCCGTCGCCGGAATAGCTGCCGTCGCGGCCCAGGCCGAGCGAGATCTTGCGGGCGATGCGCTTGAGTTGAGTGGGGATCAGGGGGGCGTCGGTCGCGAGGACAACGATGATCGACCCGACGTCGTCCTTCCAGACAGTGTGCTCGGGGATTTCGCGGCCCACGTTAATGCCGGCGATGCGGAGTTGCTCGCGCGATCCGTAGTTGCATTGGACGAGGACGCCGACGGTGTAGCCGCCGTATTTGGCATCAAGCACGCGCGAGCTCGTTCCAATTCCCCCCTTGAATTCATTGCAGATCATGCCTGTGCCGCCGCCGACATTGCCTTCTTCGACGGGGCCGGTGTGGGCGACGTCGAGCGCGTGCCAGGCGTCTTCGGGTTTGACGTGGAATCCGTTGATGTCGTTGAGATAGCCATCCCAGGTTTCGGCGACCACGGGCAGCGACCACCAATAGCCTTCCATGTCGGGCGATCCGTGCTTGACCTTCCACGCGATGACCGCATCCCGGACCACGCCAACGCTGTGCGTGTTGGTGATCATCACGGGGCCATTGAGGAAGCCGGAGTCGTCGACCCAGGTTGTGCCCGTCATTTCGCCGTTGCCGTTGAGCGTGAACCAGGCGGCGAAAACGGCGTCGTTGCTGGTCTTGCCCCGCGGATGGACGGCAGTCACGCCGGTGCGCACCGGGCCCTTGCCGACTTCAAGTTTGCCTTCGCCGGAAATGAGCGTGGTATGGCCAACCTCGACTCCCTTCACGTCGGTAATGGCATTGTTGGGGCCCGGAGCTCCGTCGAAGGGCACGCCGAGCTCCCGGGCGCGCGGCTTGGTCTGGGCGGTGGATACAGCGGTGGCCAGAGCGACAACGAGAAGGAACGCAGTGCGGCGGACTTGCGTGGTCATGGGCCCCTCCAACGAACTGGAAGTATAAAGGATGCGAACGGCGATCAGCGTTGCGCTGTTTGGTGCGCTTCTGGGCCGCAGTCTGGTGGGGTACAATCGCAAATAGGTTGGATGATTTTGGGGGAAGAATTATGGACGGCTGGAAAAAAGCGCTGGTGGTCGGGTCGATCGGTGCGGCAGGAATTTTGTTTGTGAAAAAGAAATATCCAGCGGGCGTGCTGGCGACGGGCGTTGGTTTGGCGTTGCTGGCGGCGGAATATCCCGAGAAGTTCGAGAAAGTACGGCGGTCGCTGCCGGATTATTTCGAGCACAGCATGCGCGTGATGGAAATGGCTGCGCAAGCCGGCAAGCGAATTACCGAGGCTGCGGGGCGAAGCGCGGTGGGAGCGTGGGAAGAATTCGGGGGATAGGAAATCGGACTTCGAACCGTCAGACCTCAGACTTCTGCCCTTAACTTCCGACTTGGGATGGTACGCAGAGATCGAAGTTCGAGCTCCGGCGACTCACTCGATGCCGAGTTGTTTTCTGGCATCAGGGCTGAGGCGCTCGGGGGTCCAGGGCGGGGTCCATACTACATTGACAGTGCAGTTGCCGACACCCGGCAATTGCTCGATGCGAGATTTGACTTGTGCGCTGATGTTGACGTGCTCGGGGCACCCTTGCGCGGTCAGAGTCATCTCGACGGTGACGTCCTGTTTTGCTTCCGCGGCGTTTTCTGCAGTGGGGGTAAAGTTGACTTTGTAGATCAGGCCGAGATCGACAATGTTGACGGGGATTTCGGGATCGTAGCAACTCTTCAGCGCACTCAGGACATCTTCTTCGGTGATGGTGGCCATGGTGAAATAACCTCTCTTTTACTCTTTCACTGTTCGCTCCTTCAGTTTACCTTATCGCTGCGGCCCGCCCAGCTGACTCCGGCATGGCCAGAAACTTGGTAAAGTCTTCCTATGATAAGTCCAGAGGCGAAGCAGAGGCTTCAGCTAGCGCTGCTGCTGGGTGTGGTGGTGGCGACGGTGCGCGCGGGCTACATTCTGTATGAGCGGCACGAAGACAAGGTCGCAGCCGACAGGCAGAAGCAGGCGCAGAACGTGGGTTATTCCAATCCCGATTACTACGTCAGTCCTAAGAAACTTCATCCCTACGACCTGAAGAGCGCGCGGCAGCTTATGCAGCAGCCGATATGGGTGAAGGAAGGATACCGTTATACCTATTACCCGTATGATCCGGCGCGCAAGCAGGTAGACTTCGCGCATGACGGGGGCCTGCTGCTGCCAATCGAAAAGCTCGCGATCACCGATGTGGTTACCGCGATGCCGCCAGGGAAGGGAGAGCGTCGGCAGGTGATGGCGGTGTTTCAGAGGGAAGGAAAAACGTTCGCGGTTCCGATTGGGTTTGAGGCCGAGGAGCAATACACGATTTATTCCGACGAAATGTTTTTCGTGGAAGATCCGCATGACTTGTACAAACACTGGCCGCCCGATGTGTGGCAGGCGGTGGAACAGCATCAAGTGAATCCGGGGATGAACGAACTGCAGGCGGATTTCGCGATCGGCATGGGAGTGCCCGACGCGAGCAGCAGCAGTTCGTTCGAAAGGACCGTGCGCTATCCGAATGGGGGGAAGCCGGTGGTGGTCATCTACCGGGATGGTAAGGCGGTTGAGGTGAAGGCGGGCTCGCCCGGTTCGTAAGCGAGTGGGCTCGAAGCTTCGACAAAACCAGGCGTAGTTTCACGGCAGTTGGGCGCAGGGTTGTGCTACCATGCCGGGCAAAGTTTTCAGCTGCCGGGAGGCGCGTCATGACGACTGCACTCAGGCCCTTGAGTACGGGAGAATTGCTGGACCGCACGTTTTCTCTCTATCGCAGCCACTTCGGATTGTTTCTCGGAATCTTTGCGCTTCCGTACATGGTCGTTCTGGCCTTCCAGTTGGTGGGACTCGTCTTTCAATCTTCCGTCCCCAAACTTTCGAACATCCTACTGACGCTAGCTTGGAGTCTGGGAGCGGGGATCTTGACATTGACTGTTTCTGCCGTCTCTGAGGCAGCCACAGTAATTGCAGTCTCCAACTTACAATTAGGCCGGCCCGCGACCGTGACGGACTCGTTTTCGAAGGTTAAGGGACACGTATCTGGGGTTGTGGGAATTTCTTTTCTCGTTAGTATGGCTGCCGGCGTCGGCTTACTCGCAGTAATTGCGCCGGGAGTAATCCTTTTGATTATCTGGTCCTTAGCTGTGCCAGTGAAAGTTCTGGAGAACAAGGGTGTATTCGACTCGATGTCGAGAAGCATGGAACTTACCAAGGGGGATTGGGGGCGCATATTCGTAATTGGATTGCTGATTCTGGCGTTGAAGTTTGGAATTAGCTCATTGCTGCAG
Organism: Candidatus Sulfotelmatobacter sp.; assembly: GCA_052148475.1. Taxonomy (GTDB): domain Bacteria; phylum Acidobacteriota; class Terriglobia; order Terriglobales; family Acidobacteriaceae; genus Sulfotelmatobacter. The sequence continues at coordinate 106,129 of JBKQID010000027.1, forward strand.
TGGCCCGTACTCATTGCGGCGGGTTTCAGCCTTAGAGGCGGAGTACGGGAATTCGCGGTTGGCTGGCAAGTAGCTGTGCTATTATCCGGATTCGTTGCTACAAGTCTCGTAGGTGCGCTCGCGATGATCGCTTTCTCTATCGTGTACTACGACGAGCGAGTGCGCAAAGAAGCGTTCGACTTGCAATTGATGATGACGACGCTGGACGCTTCGGCGCTTCCACCGTCCCCCGCACAAGCAGGCGCATGACTGCGCGGCGGAGCTACACTCTGGCACGCTCGCTGATCGCGGCCGTCTTCATTTCGGCGATCTCAATCGCGGCGATCTTTATTGCACCAGTCTCGTGCCAGGCCGATTCAGCGGGAAGCGGCGCGCTCACCACGGCGGAGTATCGCGCGGAGCTTGACCGGCTCTTGGCTGCGACCCAGCAACTCGACAGCTCCGGCAGCCCAACTCCACGACCACTGCACGATTTGCCACAAAGTTGGCGCGTCGCTACGGATCAGTGGGAATTCGACGTATCCACGGAAGGGTTGCAACGGGATGTCCGGCGATACGAACAGGAAAAGAATGTTGCGAACGCCTCCGCGATCCGCAGACGGCTGCAGAGCTTGCGCAGGGATCTCGACGGATTTGAAAAGCCTCCCGCCGATTTTTCCTCGAATCGCACAGCGCTGAACTCGATTCTGGCACGGCGGGAATTTCAAGACGTGCAGGGTCCGAGCTGGCTTGACCGGCTCAAGCAGCGACTGCTGGCTTTCCTATTGCGCTTTCTGGAGCGGGTGATCCGATCGACGGCCATTCCCACCATCAGCAAATTCTTCGTCTATGGACTGATGGGCTTCGCCGTGGCTGCGTTGGCGTTCATCGCGTATCGCAGCCTCTGGTCCCGCGACAACTTCGAAACCGTGATCCCCAAAGACCTGCCAGTTTCCGCGAAAGAGTGGGCGATCTGGCTCGCGGAGGCGCGCGCTGCCGCCTCGAACCGAGAGTGGCGCGATGCGATCCATCTGGCGTACTGGGCGGGGATTTCTTTTCTGGAGCGTCAGGGCACGTGGAAGCCGGACCGGGCGCGGACTCCGCGGGAATATCTGCGATTACTCTCGAGTTCGAGCGAGCACCGTGAAACACTGACCGCGCTCACCCGAATCTTTGAACTTGCCTGGTATGCCAAGCGGGATGCCAGCGAACGAACCTTTTCGCAAACGCTCGAGGAACTGGAGAAGCTGGGATGCCACTGAAAGTGGACCCGAAGGATCGCAAGCTGTTGTTGGCCGCAGCGGGCGTCTTCGTTCTGCTGATCGCCGGTGCGGTGGTGTTTGGCGGCGGCGCGGGAGCCAAGTCGGAAATCCCAAGCAGCTATTCGACCGCTTCGGGCGGCGCCAAGGCAGCGTATCTTCTGCTGTCGCAAGCGGGATACAAAGTGGAGCGTTGGGAGAGACCGATCGATCAACTTCGGCAAGCGAAGGGCAAGACGCTGATTCTGGCCGAGCCTGAAGAGGCTCCCACGCGCGAGGAGAAAGATCGTCTGAGAGCGTTCATCTCCGACGGCGGACACGTGATCGCGACTGGGATGTTTGCGGGAACGTTCCTTCCTGAGAATGAATCTACGCCCGACGTGCTTGGCGGAATGGAGTGGAAGAAGGCGTCGGCGCTGTCGCCTTCGGAAATCACGCGGGCTGCTCCGGAGATTGTTCTGGAGCAGAAGGCTCGCTGGCGGTCGTATTCGGCAGTGTATCCGCTGTACGGCGATGGCGATCGCACGCTGGTGGTGAAATATCCTTACGGTCACGGGGAAGTACTGTGGTGGGCCTCGGCCACGCCGCTGACGAACGCGGGACTGAAAGAGCAGGGCAATCTGGAATTTTTTATCGCCTGTATGGGTGGCACAAAGGGCGCCATTCTCTGGGACGAATATATTCACGGGTACCGGCAGACGCTGGCTTCTTCAATCGCGCATTCGCCGGTGAAATGGCTCGCGCTGCAGTTGCTGCTTCTGGGGCTGGCGGTTGTCGCCACATTTTCGCGGCGCAGCGGGCCGATCTGTAAGCCGGCCTCTCCGGTCCGCCTGTCGCCCATTGAGTTCGTGCAAACGCTGGGCGGACTTTACGAGGTTGCGGGAACGGCATCGGTTGCGGTGGACATTTGCTACCAGAGGTTTCGTTACTGGCTGGCGCGGCGGTTGGGAGTTGCGAGCAATATCTCGGTGGCAGACCTGGAGGTGGCCGTGCGGGATCGCTGGTCGTTCGTCGACGATCACTTCGTCGCGATTCTGCGCCGCTGCGAATCGGCGAAGGGCGACCCTTATTTGCATCCGCCGGCGGCGCTGCAACTGGTGCAAGAACTCGATGAATATGCGGTTCGCTTAAAGCTATTCCAAGGTGTTCGCAAGGAGAAAGTTTGATGAACGCTGTTTCAGAGCTGGCGCGGCACATACGCGAAGAGATGGGCAAGGTAGTGGTCGGGCAGGATGAACTGCGCAACCAGTGCGTGGTTGCGCTGCTCTGCCGCGGGCACGTGCTGCTGGAGGGCGTGCCTGGAATCGCGAAGACGTTGACGGTCAAGGCGCTGTCACGGCTGATGGGACTGGGGTTTCAGCGCGTGCAGTGCACTTCGGATCTGATGCCGGCCGATATTGTCGGCACCAACATTCTGAATATGGCGACCAGCGCTTTCCAATTGCATCAGGGCCCGGTATTCACCGACCTGTTGCTGGTGGATGAAGTGAACCGCATGCCTCCGCGGACGCAGGCGGCGTTGCTGGAGTGCATGGAGGAGCATCAGGTTACGATCGACGGCAAGACTTATCCGCTGTCGCAGTTCTTTACCGTGTTTGCCACGCAGAATCCGATTGAGTTTGAGGGAACGTATCCATTGCCGGAAGCGCAACTCGACCGTTTTCTGCTCAAGCTTCGAGTTACGTATCCAGCGGTACTGGAAGAAGTTCAATTGCTCGCGAATGTGCAGAATGGATTCGAATCGCGCGAATTGGAGAAGATGAACTTGACGCTGATCGCACCCGGATTGCTGGAGCAGGCGCAGCAGGAGGTCAAATCCGTCACCGTGCAGGAAGCGCTGTTCAGCTACATCGTGCAGATCGTGCGCCGAACGCGGGACTGGCCGTCGCTGTCGCTGGGCGCGAGCCCGCGGGCGGCGGTGAGTTTGATGGCGGTGTCGAAAGCATTTGCCGCGATGGATGGCCGCGACTATGTGATTCCCGACGACGTGAAGGTGTTGGCTCGTCCAGTGCTGCGGCACCGGATCATGCTCCGGCCAGAAGCCGACCTGGAGGGCATCACGCCCGATCAAGTGCTGGAAGATGTGCTGCGCGCAGTCGAGGTTCCCAAGTGAGCGAATTGGGCCCGCTGCTTCCACCCGAGATTGAAGGGCCGACGAAATTCTACAAGCGCTTCGGCGTGGCATTCGGCGACCGCTTCTTCATGCTGCTGTTTGTCGGGCTAGTCTGGCTGGGGCCGGCCTTCATTGATCTGCGTTTTGTGTACGCGCTTCTGGCATGGGACGGCCTGGTTCTGCTGGCATGGCTGGCCGATCTGGCGCAACTGCCCAAGCCGGAGCAAATTAAAGTGAGACGTTCATGGCGTTCGCCCGCGGCTTTGTCGATCGCATCGGATGTGGACCTCACGCTGACGAATTCCTCCCGCACCAGCATCCACGCCGCCATCATCGACACGGTTCCACTGCAGTTGAGAAATGAGCCGCCCACGCTGGCGATCCGCGCCGGAGCGAATGGTGAAGGGATGGCGAGCTATCGCATTCGCCCCGCCGAGCGGGGAGACGCCAAGCTGGGCGACGGTTATGTTCGCTACCAAAGCCGGTTGCGTATTGCCGAGAAGTGGGTGCGGGCGTCGCTGGAGCAGACGGTGCGGATTTATCCGAACTTGGACGAAGGCAAGCGACACTCGATTTATTTGCTGCGCAGCCGCCAGATTGCACTGGAGAAGCGGCACGCGCGCGTTCGCGGAATCGGCCGCGAGTTTGAGAGCCTGCGCGAGTACCAGCAGGGAGATGAATATCGCGACATCTGCTGGACGGCGGCGGCGCGGCGCGGCAAGTTGGTGACGCGCATGTACCAGGTTGAACGCAGCCAGACGGTGTGGATCGTGATTGACTCGGGCCGTTTGATGCGGGCGCGAGTGCGTGGCTTCAGCAAGCTGGATCTGGCGGTGAACTCGGCGTTGAGCCTGGCCCAGGTCGCGTTGTACTCCGGCGACCGCGTGGGACTGATCGCCTACGGGCGTGGGATTCGACAGCAGCTCCCGGCCGCCAAGGGGAGTTTGCACTTGCGGCAATTAATCGAGCAACTCGCGCTGGTTCACGAGGAGGGTGCGGAGGCGGACCACCTGCAAATGGCGGGGCGACTTCTCACGAATCAGAAACGGCGCAGCCTGATCGTATGGCTCACCGATCTGGCGGAAACCGCGATGACTCCGGAAGTGATCGAAGCCGCGTCGATGATGATGCCGCGGCATCTGGTTTTGTTCGTCGTGATCGGTCAGCCGGATTTAGGCGAGCTGGCTGCGAAGACGCCGCGGAGCGAATCCGAAATGTATCAGGTGGCGGCGGCGCAGGAAATGGTACACCGCCGTGAATTGCTGCTGGCGCGGTTGCGCGAGCGCGGCGCGCTGGCGATGGAGGTGAGTTCGGGCGCGGTTTCTCCCGTGCTGGTGAATGCTTATCTGCAAATCAAAGAGCGGAATCAACTCTGAGCGCGTGCCGGGTTGCGCGCCATTCCAAAGAGATAAACTCCCAGAAGCACAAACAGCGCTCCGGCCATTGAGAATTTTAACGGGATGGGAAGGCCGGTCGGAGAGACGAACGCTTCGATCAGGCCGGCGATGATCAGGATCGGAATTGTTCCCAAAAGCAGTTGCACGGCCTCAAGTCCGGCTTGCGCCAGCGAATCGCGTCTGGGCAAGACTCCCGGAACCAAGAGACCCTGCGCGATGCGAAATCCCGCGCCCCCTGCGATGAAGATGGCCGGGAGTTCCAGCACACCGTGCGGCGCAACGAAGCTCCACAATTGCAGGCTCATGCCGGAGAGCCAGCAGGCCATGCCAATGACGCCGATCAGCAAGCCATTGAAGGCCATCATGTAAACCGTGCCCAACCCCGCCGTGATGCCGAACGCGAAGGTGGTGAATCCGACGCTCATGTTATTGGTCATGATGGCGCTCGAGGCCAGCGGCTTGATGCCGACGATGGAATGTGTCCACATTTCGTGGCGATCGATGGTTTCGACCATCTGCGGTCCGAGGAGTTTTACTTTGAAATCAGGATTCTGGTAGGTGAGCACCGCTCCCGCTAAGCCGGACACGGCAAAAATCGATGTCGCCAGCAGGCAGTGCTTCAGGTTGCGGCGAAAGGCCGCTGGGTAGGTATCCAAGAAGAATGAAAAAATCGCCTTGGGACTCGCCCTGTGACCGGAATAGATGGTATTGTGGGCGCGCACCAGCAACTGGTTGATGTAGCGCGCAAAGTGCACGGAGCCGCGGTCTTCGCGGATGGCGGCAAGGTCGGCCGCGGTCTGGCGATAGAGCAGACTGAGTTCCTGCAGGTCGGAACGCGAGAGCGACTTCAGGCCTCCCTTGGCGCTCTGATTGAGCAACGCTTCCAGCTTGCTCCAGTGCGGTTTGCGCTTCTCTAACCAGCGAGTGGAAATCATCGTCGTTCGTCAGCCCATGGACTCGTTCGACCAACTCAAGATCGATACTCCAGAGCAGATCGCCCTGGAATTGCCGTTGGCGGGAATCGGAAGCCGATTCCTCGCTATCACCATTGATACTTTAATTCAGGCGGCCCTGTATTTCATAACGGCGATTATTTTCGTGATAGCGCTGCCGCTGGGGTTCTCGGTGTTCACGTTTCTTCCACGGCTGATCGGTCCGGCGATGGCCATCTTCATTGGGTTCGCGATTTACTGGGGCTATTTCGCCATCTTCGAAATTGTCTGGAACGGGCAGACGCCGGGCAAACGATTTACCGGCATCCGAGTCATTAAAGAATCCGGCCGGCCGATCAACGCGTTCGAAGCTATCGGGCGAAACCTGATGCGGGCCGTCGACGGACTACCCGGAATCTACGGCGTGGGTCTGGTCTGCATGATGTGCAATCGCCAAAGCCGCAGGCTGGGAGATTTTGTTGCCGGCACGGTGGTGGTGCATGAGAAGCCGACGGACGAGGTGCGGCCGTCGTGGGACACGGCCACGGAATCGACTTCGACTTCGAGCTTGCCGGGGCCGGCACATGCGACCGCGGATGAACTTGTGCTGATCGAGACGTATCTGAGCCGAAGGTTTGAACTCGATCCGGAGGTGCGTCTGCGAACCGCGATTCAGATTGCGGACACAATCAAAGCGAGGACCGGATTGGAGTCGCAGCCCCGGCAGCACGTCGACGATTTTCTCGAAGAAGCCGCCCGCAAGATCCGGGACAGCGGGGGCTTCCGCTAGCCGCCCAATGTATGCGACGCGGGCGTCTGGTCGAGAATGCAAAAGTCGAATGAGCTGCATCCAAAAAATCGCTGGCGGTAACTGCTTAATATCATTGACCGGGCGAATCGCGTGACGTAGTCTTTTTGACGATATGTCGTCTCATTACCATTCTGGCCATCATCATCACGCGCATAGCGCGGCGGCGGCGATGTGCACCTGAGATGGCAGACCTGATCTAACCAGCACTTTTCAGGAGTTCAGCCCGCTGACGCGAAAGCGCTCAGCGGGCTTTTTGTTTCTCGAGAGAAGGAGTAGGGCATGAATGCAGAACTTGACTTCGACAAACTGAGTGGACTGCTTCCCGCCGTGGTGCAGGACTCCGCCGATGGGGAAGTCCTGATGGTGGGCTTTATGAATCGTGAGGCCTTCGATCGAACGCTGGAGGGAGGGTACGTGACGTTTTTCAGCCGCACCCGCCAGCAACTTTGGATGAAAGGCGAGAGCTCGGGAAACCGGCTGAAGGTGGTAACGGCGCACACCGACTGTGACCGCGATACGCTGCTGCTGCGCGTTGCAGTCGAGGGAGCGGGAGTGGTCTGCCATCGCGGCACGCGCTCGTGCTTCACAGAACAGCTTCAAATGCAGGGTTTGGAAGGCAGACCAGCGTTGCCAAAGGAGACGCGATGAAGCTTCGCATCGGCATTCCTAAGGGCAGCCTTGAGGAGGCAACCTTGCAGCTATTCGCACGCGCCGGCCTGCCGGCACGCACCACGGGACGGTCGTACTTTGCCACTACGGCTGACCCGGAAATCGATTGCATGTTGATCCGCGCGCAGGAGATGGCTCGCTACGTGGAGCACGGCGCCATTGACGCGGGCCTGACCGGGTTTGACTGGGTGATCGAGAGTGGATTGGAAGTTGTCACAGTGAGCGACTTGATTTACGCCAAGCGCAGCCGGGGCAAAGTGCGCTGGGTGCTGGCGGTTCCGGAAGATTCTGCAGTTCAACGGGCGGAGGAACTCTCGGGAAAAATCGTCGCCACCGAACTGGTGAAGGTGACCCGCGACTACTTCCTGAAGAAGGGCGTCGAGGTCCGAGTGGAGTTTTCGTGGGGCGCCACCGAAGTCAAGCCTCCCATGCTGGCGGACGCGATTGTCGAAGTGACCGAGACCGGAAGTTCGCTTAAAGCTAACCGGCTTCGGATTCTGGAAACAGTGCTGGAATCGAACACCCAGTTGATCGCCAACAAATGTTCGTATGCCGATCGCGACAAGCGACGAAAGATCGATAACCTGGCCCTGATGCTGCAAGGAGCCATGGAAGCGCAGGATCGGGTTGGACTCATGCTGAATGTCCGGAAAGAAGACCTCGCCGCAGTCCTCGCGGTGTTGCCCGCGCTGCAGAAGCCGACGATTTCTCACCTGAGCGACGAGGATTGGCTGGCGCTGAACACGGTGATCGACGAGGCGGCCGCATGGGACGTGATTCCCCGGCTCAAAGAAGCGCGGGCGCAGGGCATCGTTGAGTATCCGCTGAACAAGGTGGTGCTGTGATGCGGATTGTCTCTGGCCGCGAAGCCAGCGCGATGGTGGAACGTCTCGCCGCACGAGGCGCGCGGCTCACCGGGCTGGAGCCGCGGGTGCGGCGCATCGTGAATGACGTTCGTCAAGGCGGAGATCGATCCCTTCGGCGCTATGCGGAGCGCTGGGACGGGCTGGCGGCGAAGCAGCCTCTGCAAGTATCGGAAGAAGAAATGGCGGAGGCTTGGCGAACGCTGGCTCCGGAGTTGCGCAAGTCTTTGCGGCAAGCTGCTCAAAACATCCGCCGATTCTGCGAGTGGCAAAAACCTAGCAACTGGATGCGAACTCGCGTAGGGATTTCACTCGGCCAGATTGTGCGGCCTTTGGATTCGGTGGGTTGCTATGTGCCGGGCGGGCGCTACCCGCTGATTTCCACCGTGCTGATGACCGTGATACCGGCGGAGGTTGCGGGAGTGAAGAACATCCGCGTAGTCTCGCCGAAGCCGCCGGCGGAAGTGTTGGCTGCGGCCGCCATGCTGGGGGTGCGCGAGTTGTACCGCGTGGGCGGAGCACAGGCCATCGCGGCTTTGGCGTACGGCACCAGCAGCATTCCGCGGGTGGATAAGATTGTCGGGCCTGGGAACGCTTATGTGACGGCGGCGAAGAAGCTGGTCGCCTTCGACTGCGCGATTGATTTTCTCGCCGGGCCTACGGAGGTCGTCATTCTAAGCACTGCGCTAAGCAACTCGCTGAGCAACTCGCAGAGCGATTCGAGCGTGCCGGAATTCATTGCGGCCGATCTGGTCGCGCAGGCCGAGCATGACCCGGAGACCTTGGCCCTGTTGATCACAACTTCTCCCGCGTTAGCGCGAGCAGTGAGTGGAGCCATCGAGCAGCTCGCGAAAGGCAATCCGACTGCCCTGAAGTCCTTGCGTGCTCGCGGAGCCTTGCTGGTTGCGGCGTCTCGCGAACAAGCGCGAGACTGGGCCAATCAAATCGCGCCTGAGCACATCACCATCGCTGAAGAAGACCTGCCGTTTGTCCACAGCGCCGGGTCGGTTTTTGTTGGGGACTATTCGGCGCAGGCTGCGGGCGATTACGCCTCTGGGCCCAACCACGTGTTGCCGACTTCAGGGCAAGCTCGATTTCGAGGAGGCCTCAGCGTGACGGATTTTGTGAAGGTCATCACGGTGCAGCAGCTATCAGCGGTTGGATTAAAACGGATTGCGCCGGCGATCGAATGTCTCGCGGAAGCGGAAGGCCTAGCCGCGCACGCGCGGTCTATCCGTGTGAGGTGCGAACATGCTTAGTCCGCGAGAAGCAGTGCGCACGCTGCCGTCGTACCATCCGCCGCTGGCGGGTCGGGATGGGTTGCGTTTGGATTTCAATGAGAACACGGCTGGCTGCTCGCCGCGAGTCCTCGAACGAATACAGCAGTTGGATCCGGAGCAACTCGGCAGCTATCCTGAGCGCGAGCCCGTCGAGGTAAAGGTAGCTGCAATGTTGGGAGTCGCAGCGCCGGAACTGCTGTTGACTAATGGCGTGGACGAAGCCATCCACTTGCTCTGTGAAACTTACCTGGAGCGAGGCGACGAAGCGTTAATTGTGGTGCCCACGTATTCCATGTATCGCATTTATATGATGGCCGCGGGCGCGCAGGTGATCAGCGTTCCTGCGGGCGAAGACTTCATTTTTCCCGCCGATGATTTGTGCGCACGCATTTCGCCGCGCACGCGACTGATCGCCGTTGCTAATCCTAACAATCCCACGGGATCGGTCGCGCCCGCGGAAGAATTGCGGCGAATCGCCTGCTCGGCGCCCGACGCGGCGGTGCTGGTGGATGAAGCCTACTTCGAGTTCTACGGGCAAAGCATGCTGGCAGCGCGCGAGCAGTTCCGCAACCTGTTTGTGGCCCGCACTTTTTCGAAGGCCTACGGCCTGGCGGGCCTGCGCCTTGGCATGTTGATTGGCGACGCTGACCAAATGCGTGCGGTGCGGCGCGTCTGTTCGCCCTACAACGTGAACGCGGTGGCACTGGCTTGTCTTCCAGAAGCACTCGGCGATCAAGCGTACATCCAGCAATATGTGAATGAGGTTCGTGAGTCCCGGGCGCGGCTGGAGCGCGTTCTCGAAGCCAGCCGAATTCCTTTCTGGCCAAGCGAAGCGAACTTTGTGCTGGCGCGCGTGGGTGCGGCGTCTTCCTTTGTGGAGCATATGCGGCGGCGCGGCATTCTGGTTCGCGACCGATCGAGTGATCACGGTTGCGAAGGATGTGTGCGTATCACTCTCGGCCCGCGTGCGCACGCCGATCGATTGCTGGCCGCGCTGTACGGAACGCTAGACGAACTTGGCATTGCGCAAGGAGCGTCGCGGCGATGAGAAAAGGAAGCATCAAGCGCATCAGCAAGGAGACGCAAATCCAACTTTCGCTGACCATTGAGGGGCGCGGCCACTACCGGGTGTCGACCGGCATTCGCTTCTTCGATCACATGCTGGAACTGTTCGCGCATCACGGGGGTTTTGATTTGAAGCTAACGGCCCGCGGCGACCTTGACGTGGACCAGCATCACACGGTGGAAGATGTGGGCATTGTACTGGGGCAGGCGTTTGACAAGGCACTCGGCAGCAAGCGCGGCATTCTCCGCGCAGGATATTTCTTGATGCCGATGGACGAAACCATGGGAATGGCTGCCGTGGATTTCTGCGGGCGCACAGCCACGGTGGTGGAGACCAAGGTGCGCACGCGACTGGTGGGCGATCTGCAATCGGAACTGGTTCACGACTTCTTCGAGGGGTTTGCCCGAGGCGCGCGGGCCAATGTCCATGTGCGAGTGCTCTACGGGCGGTCGAATCACCACAAGATTGAAGCGCTGTTCAAAGCGTTTGCCCGGGCGCTGCGCGCGGCGTGCTGGCGCGACCGGCGAATGGCTCGTCTGCTGCCCAGCACGAAGGGAGTGCTGTGATGATCGCGATCGTGGATTATGGCGCCGGCAATCTGGTCTCGGTGAAGAAGGCGCTGGACTGGCTGGGACAGGAGTGCGCTATCACTTCTACTCCGGCGGATGTCGTGAAAGCATCGAAAATTGTATTGCCCGGCGTGGGTCACTTTGCTTCGACGGCGGCGCTGGCGCGCTCCGGGTTGCAAGCTGCGATTGCAAGTGCCATTGAAAGCGGAACGCCGTTTCTGGGTATCTGCGTCGGCATGCAGTGGATGTTTGAACGGAGCCAGGAATCGCCGGAGACGAGCGGGTTGGGCTTGTTGCAAGGAGAATGCGCGCGCTTTCCGGCGAGTGTGAAGTCGCCCCATGTTGGCTGGAATCAGCTTGACGTCAACCCGTCTTCAAGGCTCTTGCGTGGTGTGCCCACGGCGTCGTTCGTATATTTCACACATTCATTTCGTGCGCCAGTTACCGAGACGACGGTAGCGTGTTGCGAGTACGGTGGCCGGTTTTCGGCGGCCGTAGAACGGAATCACGTCTTTGGCGTGCAGTTTCACCCAGAGAAGTCCGGGGAGATTGGGTTGAAGATGCTGAACAATTTTTGCGCGCTTTGATATACGCGATCTGATAGGCGGAATCTGACATGCTGACAAAACGCATTCTCGCTTGCCTCGATGTGGAGGGCGGCCGCGTCGTCAAGGGTGTGCGATTTGAAAATCTGCGAGACGCGGGCGACCCGGCCGAACTGGCCAAGGCCCATAGCGATTCGGGCGCGGACGAAATCGTGCTGCTCGATATTTCAGCGGCCCACGAACGGCGCGCGACGCTGCTCGACACGGTGCGCCGCGCAGCGCGTCAGCTGTTTATCCCTTTTACCGTCGGCGGCGGCATTCGCACTTTGGAAGATGCGGCGGCGGTGTTTTCGGCGGGCGCGGACAAGATCAGCATCAACTCCGCGGCACTTGCCGATCCGACGGTGATCACGCATATCGCCGAGCGTTTCGGCTCTCAGGCCGTGGTCATCGCGATTGACGCCAAGCGTTCCGCGGATGCGTCCCGTTGGGAAGCGTTCACGCATGGTGGAAGAACGTCCGCCGGGCGCGACGCAATTGCTTGGGCGCAGGAGGCGGAAGACTGTGGCGCGGGAGAAATTCTGCTCACTTCGATGGATCGGGACGGCACGGGCATCGGCTTTGATTGTGAGTTGACGCGAGCTGTGGCCGACTCGGTTCGGATTCCCGTGATTGCTTCCGGCGGCGCGGGCGGCGCGCAACATTTCGTGGAGGTATTCCGCGAAGGCCACGCCGATGCCGCGCTGGCGGCGTCGATTTTTCACTACGGTTTCAGCCAACTCGTGGACCTCAAGCGAGAAATCGGGTCGCAGGGAATTCCAGTGAGGTGGCCATGCTGATTCCCTCTATTGATTTGATGGGTGGCAAGATTGTCCAGCTCGTGCAGGGCCGGAGGAAGGCGCTGGAGTTCGACGACTTCGACGCGTGGGTGGCTCGCTTCTCGAAGTATTCGTTGATACAGCTCATCGATCTCGACGCCGCCATTGGTACGGGTGACAACGTCGCGCTGGTGAAAGAATTTGCGAGGCAACTGCCGTGCCAGATCGGGGGGGGCATCCGCTCGGTGGAGGCGGCGCAGGCTGCGTTGGCAGCCGGAGCTCAGAGGGTCATCCTCGGGTCGGCGCTGTTCACGGGGGAGAAGCTCGATCGCGATTTTGCGCAGAGGATAGCCGATGCCGTCGGTTCCAGCCAGCTGGTCTTCGCGCTCGATGCGATTGGCGGTCGAGTGGTGATCCACGGATGGCGAAAGCAAACCGCCGTGAGCCCGCTCCAGATGATTCAAGCGCTGGAGTCTTGGTGCGACGCATTTCTCTATACGCATGTGGAGACCGAGGGACTATTGCAGGGATTCCCGCAGGATGTGATCCGTCCGCTGCGCGAGGCCACGGCCAAACAGCTCATTGCGGCAGGAGGAATACGGTCACAAAAAGAGATCGATGACTTGCACGCCATCGGCGTGGATGCGGTGGTCGGAATGGCGATCTACCAGGGACTACTTCCCACATAATATTTCCGCGATGTTACAGCAGCTTAGAACTTCAGTCCCACGGCGCTGCTCAGGAATGCGGCGACGGGTGACATCGTGCAGCAGGCGCTGACGAAAGTCGACATGAAATGTGAGCTGCAGATCTGTTTGTCGGTGAAGTTGACGGCAGTACCAAGGTCGCGGAGTTTGAGGTCTTCCACAAATTCGTGATCGACGGGGAACCCGCGCGGCGGACGGCGGAGTTTGCCGGCATCGTCCCAGTTGAGAAGTTTGCGGACCGCCCGCCAGTCCGCAGGGCGCGCCACGATGGCGTTGCGAACTCTGAGCAAGGTTGGCGGCTCGGGATGCCACAAGCCCGACGCGGCGAAACATCCACCGGGCTCAAGATGGAGATAAAAGCCGGGAGAGTGAACGTCTTTGCCTCGATGGGAAAATCGCATGGCCACGTTCGTTTTGTAGGGACGCTTGTCATTGGAGAATCGCGTGTCGCGGTAGATGCGAAACATGGAGCCGCGCGATGGGCGCGGATCCGCCACGAGATGGGGCGCAATTTCAGATAGCGGCGCCGCGAAGTCGGTGATGAAACGCAGGACTGGCTGACGCACGCAGGTTTCCCATTCGTCTTTGTGGGCCAGAAACCAGTCGCGATTGTTGTTGCGCTTGAGACGGGCAAGAAAACGGAAAAGATCGGAAGTGAAATAGGCAGGCATCGAAGATAAAGGTAAAAAGGGACGGAGAAAAAGTAAAGTCGCTGCCAGAAAAGGCTGGCATTTGACGCCGGCCTCGGCCGCATGTTTCGATGAGAAAGTGCCGAGCCGCAAACCTGCTCTTCCGGTGGACGACCTTCTGCCGGAGATTCTTGATTCCCTAAGACTGCACCCAAACCTGGTGATCGTCGCCGCTCCTGGAGCGGGGAAGACCACTCGAGTGCCTCCCGCGCTGCTCGGGATTGTGGGCGGAGAAGTGGTGGTGCTTGAACCGCGCCGGATTGCGGCACGCCTCGCAGCGCGCCGAGTCGCGTGGGAGCGGGGCGAAGAGGTCGGCGAGACGGTCGGATATCAAATCCGTTTTGAGGAAGCGGTTGGCCCGCGCACGCGGCTGCGATTTGTCACCGAGGGCGTACTCACTCGGCGCCTGCTTTCCGATCCGAACCTCAAGGGCGTAGCCGCCGTCGTGCTCGATGAATTTCACGAGCGCCATCTGGAGAGCGATCTCGCGCTGGCTCTGTTGAAGCGATTGCAGCGGACTCGTCCCGATCTGCGAATCGTAATCATGTCGGCAACTCTCGATGCCGATCCGGTGGCGAAGTACTTGGACGGTTGCCCCACTGTGTGTTCCGCGGGCAAACTGTTCGACCTCTCGATAAAACATTTGCCGTATTCGCCCGAGCCGCTGGAAGCACAAGTGAGCAATGCAGTGGAACTGCTGGTCGAGAGCGGACATTCCGGCGATACGTTGGCCTTTCTGCCGGGAGCCGTTGAGATTCGTCGCGCGATGCGGGCGTGCGACGCCATTGCGCGCCGGGCCGGACTGCTGGTGCTTCCCTTGCATGGCAGTCTGCCGGCGGGCGAGCAGGACCGGGCGCTCTCACCCGCGTCTCAACGAAAACTGATTCTGGCCACCAACGTGGCGGAAAGTTCAATTACGGTAGAGGGAGTAAGCGCCGTCGTCGACAGCGGCCTGGCGCGCTTCGCGACCTATTCCCCCTGGAGCGGGCTCCCGGCGCTTCACGTCGGGCGAGTCAGCAAGGCTTCGGCGAAGCAGAGAGCCGGGCGCGCAGGACGCACCGCACCGGGGCGTGTGCTGCGCTTGTACACAGAAGAGGATTATTCGCGGCGTCCGGATCAGGAGGCGCCGGAGATTCTGCGCAGCGATCTTTCTCAGCTTTGCCTCACGCTGCGGGCGATGGGGATCGCGCACGTCAACGATATTTCGTGGCTGGATGCGCCGACCGCGGCAGCGGTTCAACAGGCCGGGGTGCTGCTGGACCGGCTGGACGCCAGAGGAGATATGGCGCACCGGCTGGCGCGGTATCCGCTGCCGCCCAGGCTGTCGCGAATTCTCGTCGAAGCCGTGGAGCGAGGCGTGGGTGACGACGGCTGTGTCGCTGTGGCTCTGCTGGGGTCGGGTGTGCATGTAGAAAAAAATGATCTTCTCGCCGCTATGGATTTGGAGCCGGACCATCGCGTTCGCCAGCACATTGCGCAGCTTCGCAGGATCGTGCGCATTTCCGGCCAGAAGAAACACGACGACGACGCTCTGCTGATGTCCGTTCTCGCAGGATTTCCGGATCGCGTCGCGCGCCTGCGAGCCGGGAGTCAAGTGCTGCTGTCGACGGGCGCATCGGCGGATTTGGCAGGCTCTCCTCCGCCATATCAGTTCATGGTTGCGGTCGATGCCGAGGATCGTAAGGAGAAACCGCTGCCGCTGATCCGGATGACGGCACGCATTGAGCCGGAGTGGCTGATCGATTTGTTTCCGGAGCGCGTGAAAGACCAATCGAGCTTGGTGTGGAATCGCGTGGCCGAGCGGGTGGATGCGGTGAGCGCGCTGCTCTACGACGAACTGGTGATTCAAGAATCACGAGGCTCGGTGCCGGATGCGCAGGCCTCGGCTGAAATGCTCGCGCAAAAGGCGCTGGAAGCCGGCATCGAGCGCTTCGTTGACGTGGACGCTCTCGATGAGTTCATGGGACGCGTCGAATTTTCTGGTTTGAAGACGCCCGATGTTCCCCAGGCAGTACGTGAACTATGTTTGGGCTTGCGGAGCTTCGTTGAGTTGAAAAGGGCCGCGGCGGATTTGGTTTCCGTCCTGGAACAGCAGATGGGCGGTGGGAGAAAGGTGCGTGAACTTGCACCGCCAAGCATACGCTTGCAGAGTGGCCGCCAGACTAAGGTTCACTATGAGCGCGGGAAGTCTCCGTGGATTGCCTCCCGCCTGCAGGATTTCTTTGGCATGCGCGACACGCCGCGAATTGGGCCGGAGCGAACTGCCGTGGTGGTCCACCTGCTGGCTCCGAATCAAAGGCCTGTGCAAACGACGACTGATCTTGCGGGGTTCTGGGAGCGCCTGTATCCAGAGGTGCGCCGCGAGTTGATGCGACGCTATCCGAAGCATTCCTGGCCGGAACGGCCTTAGGATTCTTTCAACCCTTCCAGCTTGAACACTCGTTCCATCAGCAACCATTTCTCGCCGGACTTGGCTTGAGGCAGCGTTTTCTGAAATGTCGACATGAGTGTTTCCCACTCCTGGACTCTCGGATTCAGCCGGTCGGCGCGGTTCTTGGCTTCGAACGAGAAAGACTCGGTTACCTCCATGATCATGAACATCCGCGTTCCGAGCAGGTAAATCTCCATGTCCTCGATGCCCGAGTCTTTGATGCTGCGCGTAATCTCGGGCCATATCTTCTGGTGATAGCGTTTGTATTCGACGATCAGCGTGGGATCATCTTTCAAGTCGAGGGTCAGGCAGTAGCGTCGATTCATTCGACCTCTGTCGCGGGAACCGCCAAGGTCGTAACCGCGTTCGCATTCGCGGCCGGTCGGTATCCCCACATTGCGAAGTAGAACACGTAAGCGTGACACAGCAGCGGAACTACAAACGCGCGTTGAATATTCCAGGCATCGGAAATTCGGCCCATGATCCAAGGAAATGCTGCGCCTCCGATGATCGCCATCACCAGCAGAGACGATCCCAACTTGGTGTACGGGCCCAGACTCTTCAGGCTCAACGCGAAAATCGTAGGAAACATGATGGAGTGAAAAAAGCCTACCAGCACTATCGCCCACACAGGAGCGACGCCGGAGGCAAACAGGACGACCAGAAGGCAGAGCAGCGAAAATCCGGCGAACAAGCTGAGCAGGCGTGGCGCCGCGATTTTCTGCATAATCGCGGAGCCAGCGAAACGTCCGATCATGAAGCCTGCCAGGTGGGCCTGCAGGTAATGAGCCGCCGCTTTTTCATGAGTGCCGGGTAGCGTGAACTCGGCGAACCGGATAATGAAGCTTCCTACGCCCACCTGCGCCCCCACGTAGAAGAACTGCGCCACCACGCCCTTGATCAAATGTGGAAACGAGAAGGCGCCAGTGAGCTTCGCGTCCGCAGTCTCTAATCCGTCCTTGCTGGTCTCGCGAATCTCCGGCAGTTTCGTCAGGAAGATGAGTAACGCCACGAACAGGAAGACCCCGGTGATCATGAGATAAGGAGTCTTCACCATGTTGGCCTCGGAGGCCTGATAGGCCAACAACTGCGAAGGACTCATGGCCGCGAGTTCAGTCGGCGTGTGCTCGATGCCGGAGAGAATGAATCGCGAGCCGAGGAGGGCAATCAGCACGGCGCCTGCGGCATTGAAAGATTGCGCGAGATTCAGCCTGCGTTCCGAACTCTCCGCGGGACCAAGCGTAGTCACATAGGGATTGGCGGCGACTTCGAGAACCGACTGTCCACAAGCCATCAGGAAGAGAGCGCAGAGAAAGAATCCGTAGACCCTCACGGACGCGGCGGGAATAAACAAGATTGTTCCCGTGGCGCAGACCAGCAGGCCAATTAGAATTCCCCGTTTATATCCGATCCGCTGCATCAGCCATCCCGCGGGCAGAGCAGCCAGACAATAGCCGCCGAAGAAGGCAACCTGGATCAGCGACGATCCGGAGTCGGTGAGACCGAACGCCTTTTTGAAATGCTGGATGAGGACGTCGTTCAGGTTGACGCCGATGGCCCACAGAAAGAACAGACTGGTCACCAGGATCAGCGGCAAAACATAGCGTCGCTCGGTGATGGGCGCGGATGCGGTCATGCGGAGATCCTCATGTCAGCGAGCGATCGAGATGAGTGTAGCCACCGTCGACGAACAAATGCTGGCCGGTGGTGTGGCTAGACTTGGGCGAGATCAGGAATACGACCATGGCAGCGATCTCTTCCGACGTCGTCATGCGCTGCTCGAGGGGAATCTTGGAAAGGATGTTCTTCAGCTTTTCCGCCGGATTCGGAAACGTGTCGAGCCAACTGCGGTAGAGCGGGGTCATGACCTCGGCAGGAATGACGGTGTTGACGCGAATGCCGTACGGTAACAGTTCGGCTGCCCACTCGCGCGTCAGCGCCATGATCGCGCCTTTTGAGGACGCGTAACCCGAGGTACTTCCCTGGCCGGTGACCGCGGTTTTGGAGCCGACGTTGACGATGGCTCCGCGCGAGCGTTTCAAGTGGGGCAGGGCATAGTGAGCCATGCCGTAGTAGTGCACCAAATTGCGATTGAGCGAGGCCACGTATTCCGCTACGCTGCCGGATTCCAGGCCGACCTTGTCGTTGCGTCCTGCGTTGTTGACGAGGGCATCGATCCGGCCGAACTTCTGCAGCGTTTCCTCGATGGATTGCAAACAGCTTTCCGAAGTGGCGAGGTCGACGGTGATAAGTCCGCAGGGGGCGCCGTTGTTTTGCAGTTCGCGTTGCAGTTGCTTGCCGGCCTCCGCATCGCGGCCCACAATCACGGGAATAGCCCCTTCGGCAGCGCAGGAGTGGACAATCGCCGCACCAATTCCCTTGGCTCCGCCGGTGACGATGATTACTTTGTCTTTCAGTTGCAAGTCCATGCGTTAGCCTCGCAGGTTAAAAAAGCCGCCATCGAGGGGATAATCCACACCCGTTATGAATGCGGCTTCATCCGAGCACAAGTACAAAGCAAGCCAAGCGACTTCGGCCGGCTCCGCCATTCTTCCGATCGGTTGCGACTTTGCCAGCTCCTCGAACATTTCCGGCTCGCGCCCAGGATAGGTCCTTCGCAAATAGTCATCGACAAACGGAGTGTGCACGCGCGCGGGCGAAATGCAGTTACAGCGAATGTTGTGCGCGAGATAATCTCTCGCGACGGAATAGGTCATGGCGATGACCGCGCCTTTGCTCATCGAATACGCGAAGCGGTCAGCGAGTCCGGCAGATCCGGCAATCGAAGCCATATTCAGAATCACGCCGCCTCCGGAAGTCTTCATGTGCCCAACCACAGCGCGCATGCAGTTGTAGAACCCCTTGACGTTCACTCGAACGACGCGGTCGAAGTCCTCCGGAGTCGTGCTCTCTACCGTGCCAATATGCGAGATCCCAGCGTTGTTGACGAGGATGTAAACTCGCTCGTCGCGAAATAGTTCGTTGAATCTGGCAATTACATCCGCATGGTTGGTCACATCGCAGAGATGGGCGGAAGCCGTTCCGCCTGCGTCGGCGATACGCTGGCAAGTCGCCGCGGCAGCCGGTTCGTTGACGTCGAGAATTCGAATCGAAGCGCCCTGCGCTGCGAACTTCAAGGCAATGGCTTGCCCAATGCCGCTTCCGCCGCCGGTGACTACGGCGACTTTGCCGTCGAGGCGGAAGTTCGGAGCGTTCGGCGGTTGATTCGTCACAACGAAACCCCGCGTTTCCAGGGAATGAAATCTTCCTGAGCCTTCTGCTCGGCTTTGGTTCGGACTTCACCGTTCGCTACTTCGATCACGAGATCCAGGATGCTCTCGCCCATCTGCTCGATCGTTTTTTCTCCAGCGACAACCGCCCCGGTGTCGATGTCGATGATGTCGTGCATGCGCTCTGCCAGATTCGAATTCGTGGAGAGCTTCACGACCGGAGCGATAGGATTTCCGGTCGGTGTCCCCAGACCGGTGGTGAACAATACCACGCTTGCCCCGGCGCCGACCTGGGCGGTGACGCACTCCACGTCATTGCCCGGAGTGCATTGCAGATTCAGCCCGGGCTCGGTGGAGTACTCGGGATAATCAAGCACGGCGGTCACCGGAGAAGTGCCGCCCTTCTTGGCCGCTCCCGCGGATTTCATGGCGTCGGTCAACAGCCCGTCCCGCATATTGCCGGGCGAAGGATTCATGTCGAAGCCGGAGCCGACGGCCACGGCGCGGGCGGCGTAGGCGCGCATGAGTTGGATAAAACGATTGCCGACATCCTTGCTCCTGCCGCGATTGATGAGTTCCTGTTCCACACCGCACAGCTCCGGGAATTCCGACAGAATGGTCCGGCCACCCAGGGCGGCAAGGAGATCAGCGGTGTGTCCGATGGCCGGATTTGCAGAGATGCCGGAGAAGCCGTCCGACCCCCCACACTTCAGGCCGACGCACAAATCGGCGAGCGGCGCCGGAGTTCGTTGAGCCTGGTTGGCTGCGACCAGCCCCATAAACGTTTGCCGGATCGCCTCCGACATCATGGCCGCCTCAGAGCCGCTACGCTGTTGCTCCAGGACGAACAATGGCTTATCAAACTTAGGATTGCGTTTGCGAATCTCTTCGCGAAGGATTGGAATCTGTGCATGCTGGCAGCCCAGACTCAGCACGGTGGCGCCCGCCACGTTCGGGTGGTGAATGTACCCGGCGATGAGCCCGCAGAGATTGTTGGAATCCTCGCGCGTTCCCCCGCACCCGCCTTCATGAAGCAGAAACCGGATTCCGTCAATATTTTCGAACAGCCGGCTGCGCGGGGTCGGCGCCGCCTCCGTCGCCGCGGCGCGACTGTCGATCTTTTCCATTTGCCCATCGCGGTAGAGCTTCGCCAGGTCGGCCACTTGGCGGCGATAGAGTTGGGGCGCAGCGAAACCCAGCTCTTCTTCGAGCGCCTGCTTCAGAACTTGAATGTTCTTGTTCTCACAAAAAACCAGAGGAACGACCAGCCAGTAGTTTCGTGTCCCGACCTGACCGTCGGAGCGCTGGTAGCCCAGAAAAGTTTTGTGCTGCCAGCGCGAAACCTCAGGTGGCGTCCAGTGGAACTCGTTCGATTGCTCGTGGAACGGTGCAGCCTGGTGCTGGATGTTGCTCGTCGTCAGCAGTTCTCCGGGCGCGATGGGCTTGACGGCTCTACCTACCAGAACGCCATACATGATGACGTTGTCGCCGACGTTGAGACTTCGCATGGCGAGCTTGTGCTTTGCGGGCACGGTCTTCGGAAGCACGTAAACCTGGCCGCCGAATTCAATCTGCTCGCCGGCTTTCAGGTCGGTGAGGGCGATCAAAACGTTGTCGCGGGAATCGAGTTGGAGAACTGAGCGAGGCATCGTGGTTGCAAGGCTTCCTACAGCGGGATTGCTACAACTTTGGCGTACGCCGATTGCGCCCGGTCATTGTAAAGCATTCGCCGTACAGCGTTGGACGGAAAGCATTCGCGGTGGGAACTGTCCCGATGATGCTCAACCAGCGGCGAGCCGCCAAAACCGCTGCGCATTCCCGCCCAGGACGTTATCTCGACAGTCTGGCCTTTGCCTGAGCAAGTAGGTCTTCACGAGTTCGACCCAGCGCGCGTACGTTGCCGCGACCAGGCAAACCGGCCAGTCGGAGCCAATCATAATCCGGTCTGTTCCGAAGGCTTCAAAGGCGACATCGAGAAACGGTACGATCTGCTCGGGTTCCCAACCCTGCCAGTCGGCTTCGGTGACCAACCCCGAGAGCTTGCAAGATAGATTCGGGAACTCAGCCAAGCGCCTGATTCCCTGCGCCCAGAAATCGATGTCCCCGCTTTTGATGGGCGGTTTGGCAAGGTGGTCGAGCACAAAGCGCTGGCGCGGGAAACGCTGTACGAACTCGGCGGCTACGGGAAGATGCTTGGTGTAGATCAGAATGTCGTAGGCAAGATCGAACTCTTCCAGCGCGGATATGCCACGCAGAAAATCTGGCTGCAGCAGGAATCGATCGTCAGGCTCACTCTGCACGATGTGGCGAACGCCGACGAGCTTCGGATTCCGAGTCAGAGCCTCCAGCTGCGGCCGAATCTCCGGCGACCGCAAATCGACCCAGCCCACCACCCCGAGAATCCACTTGGAACTCTCAGCCAACTCGAGAAGCCAGCGAGTTTCTTCCAGTGTCTGGCGCACCTGGACCGCAACCGATCCGTGAAAGCCATTGCTTTCCAGTTCAGGCTGCAGATGATTCGGGAGAAAATCGCGGCACAAGGCAGCCATCGAATCATCGATCCAGCCATATTCGCCACGGCTGTAGATCCAAAAATGCTGGTGCGCGTCAATGTGCATAGGCGGCACCGGTATCTTATCGCAGTCGCGCTGGTTCTTACCGTTGGCGTACCTCCAACTGCACCGGGCGCGCGATCGAGCTGACGTCCGGGTCGTAGTACTCATAGACGCGCGAGCGGAAAGTCCGCGCGCGGATCGGATACTTGGCACGCAGCCGAAAGTGCAGTGTGACCGTCTCACCCGGAGCGATAGAGTTGAAATACAGAATCGCCTGGGTTGAGGTGAGGCTGAATTTTTCCAAGCGCCCGGTCTTCTGGCCGGCAGTCTTTTCGACAAATGTTTGCAGATCCTCGCTGAGCAGGTCGAAGCCAGGAGGAATGCCGAGATCGATCATCACCATGTTCGCCGACTTGGGCAGATTGTTTTTAACGGTCGCGGTTGCCGTGGCGATGTCGTCCTGTGCCAGGTGAGTGCGGTCGTAGGCCACATCAATGGAGAGAGCCTCGTTGGCTGGTTTCTGGTCCCAGGGAAGGTAGTAGCTTCCGACAATCTGGTACGCCAGGCCACCTTTGCCCTCGAACCGGATTTCTACCGAGTTGGAATTTTCCGCTTCAGCGTTTTTCGACTCTGAGCCTTTCGATCCCAGGTCCTTCGATCCCACACTCTTGAACACAAATTGATGGAGTAAGTCGTTGTTTTCCGGAGTCAGTGTAAGTTTCTCGACAACGTTGCCGTTCAGCAGAACTTCGAGAGTGCCTTGCACATCGGCCGCGCCTTTCTCGGTTGCGAGCAGCAGAGCGCGTAGTGCCATAATGGTTGCTTGCGTCGTGCCCCACGCCCCGGTCGCGTCTTTCTTGGATGCGATGTAGTTCATGGCCTTGCGGGCCGTGCCGGAAGCCTCACCCCATTTCAGCAATGCCTGCACCGCGAGTCCCGTGGTCTCCACGCTGGCGCTGGCACCGGTGGCGTAGACGCCGGTTTCGTCGGCGCTCCACCAGACCTGTTCATCTTTTTCGGTGCGTGCGTCGAGCAGAAGCTGCATGGCTTGGCGCGTGAAGCTGCGGTCTTTTCCAGAATCAGCAGACCCAGACCCATGATTGCCGCCGCCAAAGTCGACCGCGAAGTTAGCGATGACAGCCAGCGTATAAGTGTCAATCTTCCCATTCATGTGGCTTTCCACAAATTGCCTGGCCCGTTCGACCGCAGGCCCCTGATACCCGGTATTCTCCAGCGACCACGCAAGATAGGCGGTAATGCGCAGCACGTCGGAGTTGTAACGGTTGGTAGCACCCTCGTTGATGAACTGGGTGTCCGGCTTCCAGCTTCCGTCGGCCTGCTGTTGGCTGGCCAGCCACTGCTGAGTTCGCGCGATCAGTCTTGGGTCCACATCGTAGACCTTCGACATGTCGCTGAATTCCATCAGCCCGTACGCCGTCAGGATCTTGTTGGCCGGCGCTTGTCCGAACCAGGAAAAGCCGCCGCCGGGAACTTCAAACGTCAGCAGGCGCTGGTAGCCGTTGGCGATGTATCCCTCAGCCTTGGCGTGCACTTCAGGAGTTAGCTTCTTGGTGCGCTTCATGTAATCGAGCGCCAACACGTTGGGATAAGTGCTCGAGGAAGTCTGCTCGAAGCACCCGCCGGGCATGCGCAGAATGCTGTCCATGCCTTCGATCACCTGGCTCAGCGGGCCGGGGTAGAGGCGGACAAAAATCTTGTTGGCGTCGGGGACGGAGTTTGCCGGGAAGTTGAGTTCGTGGCGAACGGAGTTTTCCAGGCGTCCGTTGAAAACTAGATTCTGCTCGCGCCCGTTGGGAATGACTTCGATTTCGCGCACGACAATATCGGCACGGTCTGCTCCACCCTTCATGCGGGCGGAGAGCGTCAGCCTGAATTTGCCGATCCGTCGCGCTTCCAGCGTGAACTGCGATCCGCCCACGCGGGCCGAATCGACCGTGACCGACTTGTCGGCAACATCATCGACTAACGAGAACCAGTCATCCGGTTGCAGCTTCAAGCTGACGTCTCCGCGTCCGCCTGAATAGTTGTACACAGCGACGGGAATCGAAACCCGATCACCTTGGGTGAGCGTGACTGGCAGATCGAGGTCCACGAAGAAATCCTGAAAAACTTTTAGGCTCGAAGTTGCGCTACCCAGCGCCCCGTGGGTCGTGGATGCCAGCATTGCCATGCGCCACGTGGTGATAGAGT
This sequence comes from Candidatus Sulfotelmatobacter sp., assembly GCA_052148475.1. GTDB lineage: Bacteria > Acidobacteriota > Terriglobia > Terriglobales > Acidobacteriaceae > Sulfotelmatobacter. Next base: position 130,253 of record JBKQID010000027.1, read on the forward strand.
CTGCCAGCGGAATCGTGATGCTCGCCACGCCGTTCGAGTCGGTGATGATTTCTGGATTGATGTAGAGAGCCTCGGGAAAGTAGGAGCGCACGTGCGCCGACGGCCCGGATTCCTCTTTTTTGTCTTTAGTGAGGACCGCGCTGTTCTGGGGGATCGCTCTCAGCATGGATACAGCCGGCATAGGGGCGGCATCCGCCGCCACTACCATCTCGGTGATCACTCCGCCCATAGCACCGCCAGCCACACCTCCGGGCACGCCGCCGATCTCGCCACCCCTGGCCTCACGAAGAATCACAGGATTTGCCCCCGTAACCTCGACAACCTCCGAAGCCCCGCCAATGGCAAGATTCACGGAGAGCACGGCGCGATCGCGCGCCTGAACCGTGACTTCCCGCGAAGCGATCTTGAATCCAGCCAAAGACACTTGGACTTCGTACTTACCGGCAGCCAAGCCCGCCAGATCAAATTGCCCGGCGGCATTTGCGTTGACTGTCCGCGTCTTTCCGCTGGAAACTTCGCGCAGGTTGACGTTGGCTCCTTGCACCACCGCGCCGGAGGGATCGGTCACGGTCCCGACAATCTCCGCGAGGCCGTTGAAAGGGCCGCGATCATGCTCGATGTTGAGGTCGATAGTTCCCGAGTTTGGCTGGCCGACGATACTGCCGGTGTGAACCTCGATATAGGCAGCCATATCGTCCCCGCTGCCGAATCGATGGTCCGCTCCCGCGCTCTGCACCATGTAATAAGTCTTGTTGCGGTACCACTGGACGGGCTCAACGCGAAGTTCGGCACCCCACGCATCCAGAAAGTCAGGGTTGTCGGCGTTCGAGATTCGCGCGAAGACCTTGGTCAGATCACCTTTCTCCGAGTTCTCGCGATAGGCGCGACTGAGATCCTCGGCTAAATGTCGCACTTGCGCCAGGAACTGTGCGTGGTAGCGTCCCGCGTAATCCTGGTATTTCGTCATTGGTACCGAGCGGCCGAATTCTGTCTCGAATTTGTTGGTGCTCACCATCTCTGTGGCTGAGAACAAGGCGCGCGCGGCTTGATTGCGTTGTTCGACTTTCGATTCTTCCGCGGGTTCGACAATCTCCGACATGCCGATCGAGTGGATCTCATAACGCGGCTTCATCACTTCCTGCTCAAGGTAGAAGAAGACTTTGGCGAAGCCGGGCTGCTTCTCGGCCAGCGCGAAGACGGCCTCATCCACTACTTGAAGGCCCAGAGCAGCGCTCACGCCCTCGCCCCGGGAATTAGTCACGCGAAAGCGAACCCGGGCGTCGCCGCCGGGTTTATAGACCGGCGCATCTGCCACGGCCTCGATCTTGAGTTCGTCTGCCGGTTGCACGAAGACCAGGCGATGATCCGCGACGGGCCGCGCGTTGCGGCTGAAAAGATACGCGTTGAAGTCCACGGTTCCCGCCAACTCCGGCGTCGCGGTCAAGGACAATTCAGCCTGACTGTTCTCAATGTCTATGTCGCGCGTGAGCACAGTCTGTCCGTCCTTGACGATGTCGAGGTAGGCAGTCCCTCGCTTCTTGGTGGAGAAGACTCTCAGCTCAATGCGATCGCCGGCTTTGTAGACCGCGCGTTCCGTGCGCAAGAGTATTTGATCATCGCCCTCGCGGGATTGCAGTTGAACCGTGCTCGATGCGTGATTTCCTTCTTGATCCTGCCCTTCGATCTCCAGGGTTTCAGTTCCTGAACCGGGGCTGACGCGGATAACGGCGACGCCGCCTTCGTCGGTGGTCGCGCTCTGGCTGGCTTGCCCTTCCGCGTTGACCTTCAGACTGGCGCGGGCCGGTGTCCCGTCCGGATACGAAGTGAGAATGAAAACCTGGTTCTCGAGATTGGGGATGAGCGTGCCACCCTCCGGGACAGCGGTGAGGAGCAGCGGCGATTCGCTCACGGTGATGGGTTCGCCACGAGTCTCGGAGTGGTCCGCTGAATCTTTCACGGTGGCTTCAATCAGGACGCGAGCCGCGCCTTGAGTGAGCGGGCGTCCGATGAAGTATGTGGGCAGCGTCAGATCGAAGTGATAGGTTCCATCTTGATCGGTCTTGCCTTGAGTCGATCCCACGTCGGTGACTGCGACGTCCATGGCGGAGGCTTTGACGGTAACTGCGCTGTCGTCGACCGGTTTGCCAAAGAAGTAGTTGGCGCGAACGGTTCCAGTCACGTGATCGCCGGGGCGGTAGCCTCGTTTCGTTTTGTTGTCACTGCCCGCGAAGTCAATCGCGACTTTGAATTTCGGCAGAACATAGCGCTCGACGTTGAGAGCGATCTCCGCCGTGCTGCTGGGCGACTCGTTCTCGCCTAGCAAAGCGCGCAGATGATAGGTGCCCAGGTTCACCTCATCGGCGAGTCCAAACTCGGCAGACGCAATGCCAAACTTGTCCGTTTGAGTCGCCTTCTTGAAGACCTTGTTGCCGCGGGAGTCTTCCACCTCAAAAGTTAGTTTGCGGCCGGCGGCAGCCTCGTGGTTGGCGCGATCCAGCGCCAGCGCCCGAACGTGAATGGACTGTCCAGGCTGGTAAATAGGCTTTTCGGTGGTGAGCAGAATGGAAACCTTGTCTTCAAGCCGGACGGGCTGAATGAATTCCGTCGAGCCGATCGCAGTGTCGACCAGGTAGCGCAGTTGATAACTTCCCACTACCCCGGCTGGAAACCGAAATTGCGCTTCGGTGGTTCCGCGCCGATTGGGCTGCCCGCTGAACAGCAACTGCGATTTCTGCTCGGGGACCAATAATTCGATCCGGACTGAGCCGTGGCCGGGAACGACCTCATCGTGCGAATCGGTGACAATCACGCGTACGGCAGCTTCACCGCCCGTCAGATACGATTGCTGGCCCAGAATGTGAACCACCGGCGTGCGCAGGATCTCCGAGATCGATTCCGTGCCCTCGATCTTCGTACTCTTGCCATCGCTGTATTCGAAACGGTAGCGCACGCGATGCCACACCAGTTCGTCGATGGGCAACGGCTTTGCCAGCGCGATCCGTTCATGCCAGCGCCCCTTGCCCTCGACGGCATCCACGGACCTCTCCGCGCTGCCCAGGACATGGTCCTCGGGATCCAGCACTTCCACGCTGAGCTTCCCCGCGCCGCCCTGGGCGGCATGGTAGGGGATGGTCAAGTCGAGCGTTCCGTGCGCATACGTGGCACCGGCGGCCAGTTCGCCATTCGCAGCCTGAAAAGTTTGAACCGTGACAATGGCTGTGATCACCAACAGGATAGGAACAAAAAGCAACCAGTATCTTGACGGAACAGTGCGGCCAGAGGAAGTTTCCATGGTGTCTCCGTGATTACCTTTGGTGCTGCTACAGCTTTCTCGCCTTCAATATGAGAACGAGGCAACTAGCCATTCTTGCGCGGAAGCCGGGGGCTTCGGCTGCTACGCCCTGCATTCAATAGACACCGGACGTTGCTGTCAGGTTCGCGGGCCTAAAACACACAGGGACAAGCAGAGCCATCCCATTCGAGAGGGTGTATCATCTTGCAACGCTTCGCCGCCTGGTTCGACGCCGGCTGCCGGGAGCAGACTCTATTTCCATGAATCTTGATAAAGGATTATTGCAAGGCCTTCCCAAAGTCCTTCTCCACGAGCATTTGGACGGCGTGCTGCGGCCACAAACCATCATCGAGCTGGCCCGAGACGGAAAGTACACAGACCTTCCGACCGACGACCCGCAAGCGCTGGCCGAGTGGTTTTATCGCGGAGCCAATCAAGGGAGTCTGGCGAAATATTTGGAAGGGTTCAAGCACACCATCGCTGTGATGCAGACCGAGGAAGCCTTGCAGCGCGTGGCTTACGAGCAGGCGGAAGATCTGAGCCGCGACGGAGTTGTTTATTTTGAAACTCGCTTTGCTCCGGTTTTTCACACCCAGGAAGGATTGACCCACCAGCAGATTGTCTCCGCAGTTCTGAAAGGATTGGAACGGGGGCGCAGAGATTTCGGGATTTCCTCCGGCCTGATCATTTGCGCGATGCGTAACATGAACACCTCGCTTGAAATGGCGGAACTGGCCGTCGATTTCCGCGCGCGTGGCGTCGTCGGCTTCGATCTGGCGGGCGAAGAGGGCGGTTATCCCCCCAAGAAGCATGTGGATGCTTTTCATTACATTCAGCGCGAGAACTTCAACATCACGGTGCATGCCGGCGAAGGCTACGGGAAAGAATCGATCTGGCAGGCGATTCAATATTGCGGCGCTCACCGCATTGGGCACGGAACGCGCCTGATCGATGACATTGCCGTGGTTGACGGCAAAGCCGTGAAGTTGGGCGATCTGGCTCAGTATGTTCTCGACAAACGCATCCCGCTCGAAATCTGCCTGCTGAGCAACGTGCATACTGGCGCGACTCCGAGCCTGGCCGAGCATCCATTCAAAATTCTTTATCAGGAAAAATTCCGCGTCACCCTGAACACCGACAACCGCTTGATGAGCCATACATCAATGACCCGGGAGTTTGAGGCGGCTGCGGACACGTTTGGCCTATCCCTGGACGATTTTGAGCGAATCACGATCAATGCCATGAAGAGCGCCTTTGTGCCTTACAAAGAGCGCTGCGACTTCATCTACTCCACCATCAAGCCCGGTTACGCCAAGATTCGCGAATTGATGCTTCGCGAAGCGATCATTCGCGAATCGGGCGGGGTGGACACGCCCCTTTGAACATGGCCCAGCAGCGAAACTTCATGCGCGGTCTTACGGCGAGGCTGTTGCTCGCACTGGCGATGTCTGCGATCTTCGGTAGCTCTGGTTCGATCTCTGCCCAGACTGCCACGCCAGTTGCGCCGATTCGCATCAAAGTCGTTGTAGTCACTATGTTCGAGCGCGGCGAAGACACGGGCGACACTCCTGGCGAATTCCAGCTCTGGGTGGAACGCGAGCATCTCGATCAGGTTCTTCCGCTGCCCGCCGGCTATCACCATGTACGTCTGAATAAGGACGGTGTCCTCGGCATGGTAACCGGAGTCGGAACCGCCAAGGCTGCCGCTTCTGTGATGGCGCTGGGCCTTGACCCGCATTTCGACTTCTCGAAGGCCTATTGGATTATTGCTGGCATTGGCGGCGGCGACCCAGCGGACGTCTCGGTGGGATCGGCGGTTTGGGCCGATCATGTCGTCGATGGCGATCTCGCGTTTGAAATCGATGCGCGCCAAATCCCTGAAACCTGGCCGACCGGCTACTTGCCCTTGCGGAAGGGCACGCCTTACGAGCAGCCTGCCAGTGACGACTACGGGGAAATGTACACCCTCAATTCCGGACTGGTTGGCTGGGCATTCCACCTGACGCAGGATGTGCCGCTGGCCGACTCTGACGCTCTGCGCAAATCGCGCGCTCGCTTCACCGGATTTCCAAACGCTCTGAAACCGCCGTTCGTGACGCGAGGCGATGCCTTGTCGGCAAGCACGTTCTGGCATGGTTCGAAGATGGATGAGTGGGCCAACGCCTGGACTCGCTACCACACTGGCGGAAAAGGAAACTACATGGTTGCCGCCATGGAAGATTCCGGCACCATGCAGGCGCTCACCTTTCTGAGCGCGGCGAGCAAGGTTGACCTGCAGCGAGTGCTGGTGCTGCGCACAGTCAGCAACTACGACCGTGAAGCCCCGGGTGTGCCGGTGGAAGAAAGTATGCAGGAAATGGTTTCCGGAAACTATTCGGCGTATATGCCTGCCCTCGAAGCGGCCGAGATGGTTGGAGATAAAGTGGTGCGGGATCTGGTGGAGCATTGGGCAGAGCGGGAATCGACCGTTCCTCACGCACCGTAACCAAAGCCCGCGGTCTTAGCAGGATAACTTAGCTGGATAATGCGGCGAGCGTCTCGGCAAGCACCAGCGTTCCACGAACAATATCTTCTGGAGCCGCGTATTCGTCCGGACGATGGCTGTATCCGTTGCGGCAGGGGATGAACAGCATGGCGACGGGAGCGATGCGCGCCATGAAAAGCGAGTCATGATAAGCGCGGCTGACCATAGGAATGAAGTTCAACTCGTGCTTGCGGCAAGATTGAGAGAGCGCCTCGATAATTGCGGGAGCGCAGTCCGCTGGCGCGTCGGCATTCAGCAGCGTGGTCTGGATCAACGCGTGCCGCTGGTCAGAAATCGAACGGCTTCTAGTCTCGATCGCTCGCATCACCATGTCGCGCCGGGCAGGGTCGGTGTCGCGGATATCGACGCTAAGGCGAACTTGCAGGGGAATGCTGTTGACGGCACCGGGAAACACCTCGCAGATGCCGACGGTTGCAACCGTATCGATCGCGCCGCTGGTGCGAGCTGCATTCTCAATCGCCAGAATCAGCTCAGCAGCGGCGCAGAGAGCATCGATGCGATCGGGCATTAGAACAGCACCGGCGTGTCCGCCGGACCCCTCAATCAGCACCCCGAGACTCGCCGGGGCGGCGATGTTCGTAACAATGCCGAGAGGAATTTGCTGACGCTCCAACAGCGGTCCCTGTTCAATGTGCAATTCTACAAACGCCTTGTAGTAGCCGCTCGGCAACGTCACATGTTCGAGTTCACCGCCGAAACCAGCGTCGCGGCGAACTTCATCGAGCGTGGCGCCGTTCTTGTCAGTTAGTCTTCGCGCCGCATCGGCGGAAAGAGTTCCCGATAGCAGCCTGCTTCCCAAACATCCGATGCCGAAGCGGGTCGGCTCTTCCGCGGTAAAAATCAGCAGCTCGATGGAATGCTTCGGGCGAAATCCGCTTTTCTGCAATGCCCGGATGGCCTCCAAACCTCCGAGCACACCCACCGTTCCATCGTATTTCCCCGCATTCGGAATGGCGTCGATGTGTGAGCCCGTGCCGACCACCGGCGCGGATGCATCCGATCCATCCCAGCGCGCGAAAGTATTTCCCACGACATCCTCGCGCACGGTGAGTCCGGCTTCAGCGCAGCGCGCTTTCATCCATGCCCGCGCCTTCACGTCGGACGGGCTGAAAACAATTCGTGTCACCACAGGAGGCTGCGCTTGGGAAATTGCCGACAGCGCTTCGATTTCGGAAATCAGGCGATCGCGGTCGATAGCGAGACTCATGGTCATCGTTATTAGCCTGCCAGGGGATGGCGGTTCCAGTCTTTGTAGATGAGATATTTTGCAGCCGTCTTGCCGATTGCCCCGAACCACTGCGGACACCACGGTCCCATCCAGATGAAATCTCCGGCGGTCACGGGATACCACGAATCGCCCAGCCGGTAAATTCCGCCGCCTTCGAGCATGATGAGTCCATGCTCCATCACATGCATTTCGACCATGCTCAGCGCGGCTCCCGGCCGGTAGACCATCGTGTTCACCGCAAAGTCGTAACTCATCTCGTCAGGCAGCAAACACTTCACCTGCAGACTGGGGTCGTCACCCAACGGGTGTGAGGAGACCGCATCCTCGGTCGAAATGATCAACCGCGCGGGCTTGACCGAATCGAGAGCCTGATAGTGTTTCTCAAAGACTGCCGCACGGGTCACTTTCGCAGCCGCGACCCGATGACGCATTCCTTCGGGAAGATACGCGTAGCCGCGCGGGCCAAGCGCGTTTGACTTGCCGGCAACTTCCACCTGCACCTCGCCCTCAATCACAAAAATGAAGCGCTGCGCCGGCGTGCTTCCTAACTCTCCGCCCACTTCGAACTCAGCTGTGTACTGCGTGAACTTCGCGCCCAGAGCGGGGCTGACGTGCACAATCGCCGAGCATGCTTTCATCCCCGGCAGGGTCGTGCGCACAAAAGTGTCGGGAGTCAGCAGCAAATGATTCGGTTGTTGTGAGCTTCGCGTCCGGCCAAGATTATGCACGATTTGTCCTTTTGTGGAATTCGGAGGAAGAAGCCAGTTGGTCGAGAAGATGCAATCCGCAGACGATCGCCTTTTCAACGTCATCTTGTGAGACGGATTCTGCTGGATCGTGGCTGATCCCGCCCGGAGTCCGCAGAAAGATCATTGCGCTCGGAACTTTCTCCGCCAGAATCATGGCATCGTGACCCGCACCACTGACCATCCGATGCGGTTTGCACCCCGTCTTAACGATTGCCTGCTCTATCTCGCCGACGAGAAAAGGATCCATAGCAACTGCACGCTGGCTTAATAAGGCATTTTCTCGAACTGATAATCCACGGCGCGCTGCGATTCCCTGGGCTTGACGAATGAAATTGTCTACGGCGCGAGTGCGAACTTCGTCGGAACTGTGTCGGACGTCAAGGGTAAGTCGCGCCTCGCCAGCGATCACGTTGGTCGCTCCGGGCTTTACCTCGATCTTGCCGACGGTTGCTACTAATCGAGGAACGTCCTGCGCCACGCGTTCCACCGCGCCGATCCACTCGGCCGCGCCCGCGATTGCATCGTATCGAAGATGCATGGGTGTTGTGCCCGCGTGGTTCGCGTGACCCAGGAATGTGAGCTCGATCCGGCTCTGTCCGGCAATGGCCTCGACCGCTGCCAGCGGTAGATGCAACTTCTCCAAGACCGGCCCCTGTTCGATATGAAATTCAAGGTAGCCCAGAGCATCGCTTTCTAACGCGGCCCGAGAAATCTCCCCAGGATTCAGCCCAAACGCTTCGATCGCCCTTTGCACCGACACGCCTTGCGGGTCAAGAGCACCGAGTAGTTCCTGATCCAGCCTGCCCACCAGCGCGCGGCTGCCGATGAAGGGAGCGCCGAAGCGTACTCCTTCCTCCTCGGAAAGGCCAATCACCTCGATCGCAAAGGGCAGCCTGCGTCCGCGTAGTTCCTCCAGCAAGGCGACGGCCAGCGCAACTCCGAGAACTCCGTCATACGCCCCGGCGTTGGGAACGGTATCGAGGTGCGAACCGATCAAGAGGCGCGCTGCGTGCGCCTGCGCCGCGGGATAAACTCCGCGGAAATTTCCGGCAGCATCGATTCGCACTTGAACTTCAAGCGGTTTCATCCATCGGGCAATTTCTTCATGGCATGCACGCATGGGCGGCGACAAGAAGGTTCGACGTGTGCCGTCTAGGTCTTCCGAAAAGGACGCAAGCCGCATGCACCGGCCGATGACCGCTTCCGCGCGCGTTGTGAGTTCCGTGGTCTGCACTGATTTCTATTCGGATGCGAGAACCCGCCATGCAAACTCAGTTTTCCCGTATAACCTTCGCCGCTGCCCAGCCGACCAGAACCAGGGCGACGAGAACTTCCCAAGCGTACGTGTTCCCATAGGTCGCGACGGGGAAGTGATTGCTGATCATGATAAAGACAACGGGAACTGCCATGAAAGTATTGTGTTTGGATCGCAGCTTGGCCTGAGCGCTGAGCGCGGGATCGAACGTCTCCCCGGCCGCAGCCGCCGCGATCATTTTGCGCTGCGAGGGAAGAATTCGGAACCACACGTTGGCCGTCATGATGGTTCCGAACACCGCTCCGACATGGATGTAGGCCGCGCGCCCACTGAAGATGCGGGTCAAGCCCCAGGCCAGCAGCGTGATCATCAGAAGACAAAATAGCGCGAACCCTGCTTCCGACCGGCCCAGAGGAGACCGCAACGCCAAATCGTATACGATCCATCCGCAGGCCAGCACCGCGAGTCCGATGGCGACCCCGCGCGCCTGGGAGATGTTCAAGACATCGGGATCAATCAGTCCACTACTCGAGTAATAGACGAGAACCAGCAGCACCATTCCGCTCAGCCATGTCATGAGCGCTTCCCAGCGGAACCAGCGCACCTGTTCAGGCGCAACTCTCAGGGACTTCTGCCTATCGACGGTATAGAAGCCGCCGCTGTGAACCATCCAGATCGATGGACTCGTCCCGGTCGCCGTGGCTTTTTTGGCGAGCTTGTTGAATTGCCCGTCCAGCCACGTGAAATAGTAAGTTTGGCCGACCCACATGATGGCAGCAAACACGTGAAACCACCGCACCAGCAAGTTCAGCCACTCGCGAATTGACGAGGTCACCTGGTCAGCTCCATCAACTTCCACTCCATCGAAGTTCACTCCAACAAACGAATTCTTGACGCTCAGGTTCCGCGGTAGGTGGTATACCCGTTCGGGCTCAGCAGCAGCGGAATATGAAAATGCGATTCGTCCGGTTGCACCTGGAACGTAATTTCCACCGCGGGATACAGTGCAACCATTTTCTGCATCGAGAAATACCTACCGGTGTCAAAAATCAAACGATAGACTCCGCCGGCGAGATCCGCACCTTCCGGGAGTAATTGCGGACATCGTCCCTCGTGATCGGTGCAGGCAGAAGTCAACAGGCGCCAGCCTCCGGCGTCGTCCTGTTTCTCCAGACGCACGGCCACATCCATGGCAGGCTTGCCGCGAACGAGGTCGAGAACGTGAGTCGAAATGCGTTTCATCCCTGTTTCATCCCTTGGAGCCATTTTCTCAGCCGAAGTTCTGTAATCAGCCGCTGCTGCTCGGCGGCTTCTTGAAGTTCGGTTTCTGGGTCATTCGCCATGCGCCGTTGAAGAATCGCGAAAATCTCCGATGCAGATTTACCCGTAGCACAGACGATAAAGATGTGATGAAACCGCCGCTCGTATTCCCGGTTCGCATCCGCCAGCGCATTCTTCAACGCCGCATCGGAATCCGCGACGTTTCGCTGTTCCTGCGCCGACCAACTGACGGATTGAGCCGTCGGCGCCGGCGCGCGCGACTCCCCGATCCGCGGATGACTCTCCAACGCTTCCATCCAATCCGATCGCGCCAGATTGCGCCACGTCTCGTCGGACGCCGCGAGCAGATCACCTTCATCGCCGAACGGTCTTCGGGCCACCATACCCCGTGCCCACGCCTTGGATCCGCAGCATGGCAGAATCTTGTTCACGGCTTCTTCGGCCGGGAGCAGATTCCATTGCGCCAAAACATTCTTTGCCGCATCGCGATCCGCCCCGGCTCCCTCGAGATTCAGACGATTCAAGAACTCAACCACGAGATTGCCGGCCACGGCTGCGCGATACCCTGCGGTCGATCGAATGTCGTCAATCGGATGAATCTCAGCCAGCACAGCTTTCTTCGCCTGAGCCAACCTCGAGGAATCAATCCGTTTCCCGATCACCGCTTCCTCCGTCGCGCGCAAGCGAAGCGGAACGGGGGCAACGCTCCCGAGAGCGATGCGCACATCTTCCACCACACCATCCGTCAGGCGTCCCAGAGCGGCGACGCACACTTTGGAAATCGCCTGTGCATTGCGAGCTCCGACTTTGCGGGCATAGCTGAAATATCCTGAATATCGTCGCGGCAGGAAAACCGACTGAATCAGTTCGTCAGGCGCCAGGAGAGTCTTCTTGTATCCGGTGTGAAAGTTAACGTAAGGCAGCCGGCGCTGGCCACGAACCGATACTAGAACCACTTCAGCTTCGTACACCAGCAGTGCCGGCAGCGAATCCGCGGCTGGCGATGCGTTCACGATGTTGCCACCGATCGTTCCCCGATTCTGATTTGCAATTCCTCCCGTCCATCGGGCAGCGCTCGCCAAAAGCGGGAACTCACGCCCGACGAGTTCGTGCCGGCGCAGATCGGAATAAGTGCATCCCGCGCCAATGCGAATCTCACCCGCCGTGACCTCGATGCGACGCAGTTCAGGAAGATTCCAAATGCTGACCAGCTTTCGCGCCGGCAGCTTTCCGGCCGCGTATTGCACCATCACGTCCGTGCCCCCGGCGATCGGGAGCCACGCGCCTGGCTCTTGAGCCAGCAGTGAGACAATCGCCTGCAAGCTGCCCGGCGCTACCATTTCGTAGTCAGACGGATTGGATCTCATGCCGTCCTCGCCCTCGTTCTGCGCGCCGCGTCCGCCACCGCTTCCAGAACCTGGCTGTAGCCGGTACAGCGGCAGAGATTGCCAGAAAGACCTTCGCGGATTTCGTCCATCGTGGGCTCAGGCTTTCCGTTTAATAAATGCACGGCGGCAAGAATCATCCCCGGCGTGCAGATGCCGCACTGCGCGCCGCCGCATTCCAGAAACGCCTCCTGCAAGATGTGCAGCGCGCCTCCCGCTGCCAGCCTTTCGATCGTAACAATGTCTGTGCCAGCAGCCTGCAGAATCGGAACCAGGCAGCTATTCACCAGTGTGCCATCCATCAACACCGAGCATGAGCCGCACTCGCCTTCTCCGCAACCTTCTTTCGCTCCAGTCAATCCAAATTCCAGCCGCAGCACGTCGAGCAGGCGCTCCATCGGGTAAGCGCGAATTTGTTTCGGCTCACCGTTCACCGTGAATGAAATGTCAGCCTTGGCGTGACTGGCGGGGAAATCGGTCATGGTTCGGTTATCGGCCTCCGCCTGTCGAGCTAACTAGCGACGCTGCAGCGAGCCCATCCATGATGTCTTCCGGCAGCAGAGGAACGGAATTGAAACCAACGCCGAGCGCGTCTTCGACAGCATTCACGATTGCCGGGGCTGGACCGTCCATCGGGAGCTCGCCGATACCCTTCGCACCGTAGGCGCCGTGAATGTTTCCCAACTCTTCAAAGAACACACGAATGGGCGGCAGATCGCTTGATGTGGGCATGATGTAATTGGTCATCTGGCCGTTCTGCATACGCCCATTCTGCCAGACAACTTTCTCGTAAAGGCTGAATCCAATTCCCTGGGCAACTCCACCAATGATTTGTCCCCGCGCCAGAAGCGGGTGCAAAACCTTGCCGACTTCCTGCAGCGCGACGAAGTCGTCCACCGAAACGCTATACGTTGTCAGATCAACCGTGACTTCCGCGATGTAAACCGCCCAGGAAAACGCGGCGTAAGCTTCTCCGCGATAGGTTTGATCGTCCCAGAAAATGCCGCTGGGCGCTTCATAGCGCGACCAGGAACGGAATTGGCCGTGCATCTCTACATGCTGTCGGCAAGCGGCACGAAATTCTTCCGCGGAATAGCCCTCGCGCAGCAGCCCCGACGAAATCAGAGTCTGCGCTATTCCCAGAGCGGCGGACTGCACCAGTTTTCCCACCACCATCACAGTGCGGGACGCAACCGTAGGCCCGCTGTTAGGAACTTCCAGAGTGTCGGGCTGGGCCATGCTGACATTTTCATAGGGTAGACGGAGAGCCTCGGCCGCAATCTGGCTCAGGACAGTTTTCGTCCCCTGACCAAATTCCGTGCTTGAGACCAGCACCCGAACACTACCGTCGGCGCAGCCTTCCACTCCCACCACGGAACTCAGATAACGCTCGCCCGACCCGGTAAATCCGGCGCCGTGCAGGAACGCGGCAATGCCCATGCCTTTTCTGGAGGCGCCAAGCTGATTCTGTTTCGCGAAATTCCGCTTCTTGGCGTAATAGTCGGAAACTTCCAATGCACGGTCCATCAAGGCGCCAAGATCGATGGGCTCGCGAACTACCTGCTCGGTCGTAGTTGCCTGCCCGGGCTGCAGGAAATTTCGACGGCGGATCTCGACCGGAGAAAGACCTACGGTTTGCGCAATGCGATCCATGTGCCGCTCCATGGCAAACAAGCTCTGCGGAGCTCCAAAGCCGCGGAACGCCCCATGCGGCGGCGCATTCGTGGCGACTGCCTTGGCGCGGATGCGAACGCTCGGCCAGTAATAAGGTCCCCCAGCGTGAATCACTCCGCGAGAAAGCACAACGGAGGACAGCGTCGCATACGCTCCACCGTCAATCGTAAAGTCGATTTCTCCGCCCAGGATCTTTCCATCGCGGCTGACGGCCGTCCGGTGGCGAGTGCGCGAGGGATGCCGCTTCGTCGTCGCCGTCATATCTTCCATGCGGTCATAAATAATCTTCACCGGCCTTCCTGCTTTGATCGCCAGCAACGCGGCATGCGCTGCAATCATCGACGGATATTCTTCCTTGCCGCCGAACGCGCCTCCCGTCTCCATCTGCACCACTCGAACTTTTTCTGCCGGCAAGTTGCACAGCGCCATCAGCGCCTTGTGAATGTAATAAGGACACTGCAGCGAGCCCCAGACCGTGATCCCCTGTGCAGCGTCAAAGGCGGCGATCATCCCGTTATTTTCGATGTAAAGCTGCTCTTGCGCGCCCGTCGAATACTCGCCCTCCACAATGTAGTCGGCCTTCTCCCAAACACCGTCGAGATTGCCTTTGTCGATCCGGTAGGTTTTGAAGATGTTGTCCTCGCCCCAAATAATCTCTGAGCGACGTTCGCTTCCTTCAATTGTGAAGATGGCGGGGAGTAGTTCGTAATCGATCGATATCGCCGCCACGGCTTGCGGCAGAAGATGGCGGTCGGGGTGAGCCAGCAACAGAATCGGTTCCTCGGGATGGTTCACAGATTCGCTCGCCAGGCACGGCTGATCGTCGCCGATCAGGGCGATGCAGTTCTTCCCGGGAATATCCTTCGCAGACACGATCACGAATTCGTTCCATGCGATGCCCGGCCCGAAGTTGATCTTCCTGATCCGCCCGCGCGGAATCTGGCTGCGAACCGTCGCTCCGAAGAGCATGTTCGGCAGAACCATATCGTCGACGTACTTCGACTTTCCGGTCACCTTGTCGCGCCCTTCCTTGCGCGGAACCGACGTGCCGACGATACGCTCAGTATTCATGGCTTATTTTCGCAGAGCTTTTCCAACCTCCCATTTGACCCAATCGGGCCGCAACCCGCGCGGATGGGATAGTGTATGCCAGACTGAGCCGCAATGGGCTGGAAGTCTTGGGAAGTGGAATAGAAAAAGGTTATAGGCTCGATCTACTATAAGATCGATCGGTGGTGCGCATTCGCAGGGTATTCCCGTCCAGCGGGCTCACCCTTGAACTCTTCCCCAGCGAAGATAGGATTCCCCCGCAAGTAGGTGGCCTTCACCACGCCGCGCAGAGTTTCGCCAAGATATGGGGAGACCGGATGCCGGTAGTGCAATTTGTCTTGCGCGACAGTGAATTCGCGGTCGGGATCAAACACAACGAAATCCGCATCATAGCTGGCAGCTATACGGCCCTTGTGCGTTGCGCAACCGGCCAGTCGAGCCGGGCCTGCCGCCATCCAGTTTGCTAGATCGAGCAGGGTGAATCCCCGCCGGCTAGCCTCAGTCCACACCAGCGGCAAGGCGACGGAAAGGCTTGCAATGCCGCCCCAGGCGGTGCGGAAATTACCTTCCGCAATCCGCTTCATCGCCGGAGGACAGGGCGAATGGTCGGTGACCACCATATCAATCGTTCCCTCTCTGAGGCCTTGCCACAATCTCTCGCAGTTCTCACGGCTCCGAATGGGCGGAGCACATTTACTCAAGGTCGCTCCATTCCCAATTGCTTCGGCGGAGAGATGCAGGTAGTGGGGACACGTCTCGACAGTAAGCGGCAGTCCCTCCGCTCGCGCAGCGCAAAGCTCGGGAAGCGCCGCGCTGGTCGACAGATGGACGATGTGCAGGCGAAAGCCATATTCGCGGCAGAGCCCAATCATCAGCCGGATGGCGGTCAGCTCCGCCTCGTCGGGCCGTGACTGCAGGTAAGTTGCGTAGCGGCTCCAATCGGCGCTGGCGAGTGCCGCGGTGGCGCGGTCAATCGGGCCAGGTAGTTCCGCGTGCACCAGCAGCGGCAGCCCCGTCCGGGCGACGCGTGGCAACGCCAATCGCAACTGCTGCTCCATGACCATGGTGAAACCGTCGATTCCGGGATCGACCAGAAAGCACTTGAACCCCGGCACTCCGGCAACTGCGAGAGCTTCGATATCACCTTCGTTATCGTGAACCACGCCGCCCCACGCCGCCCAATCAACGCGGCATTTGCCGTGAGCGGCCGCACGCTTGCCCTGCAGCGCGGCGACCGTGGTGGTCGCCGGAAGACAGTTCAAAGGCATATCGACGAGCATCGTGTAACCGCCGGCCGCCGCGGCCCGGGTTGCGGTTTCGAAACCCTCCCAGTCCGCTCGCCCAGGATCGTTGATATGCACGTGCGAGTCGACCAGCCCGGGAAGAATGGCCGCATCGCCGAAGTCATGAAGTTTGTAGCGCTCGGATACTTGATCCGGAGAAACCACGGCCTCG
The DNA here is from genome assembly GCA_052148475.1 of Candidatus Sulfotelmatobacter sp. GTDB lineage: Bacteria > Acidobacteriota > Terriglobia > Terriglobales > Acidobacteriaceae > Sulfotelmatobacter. Next base: position 146,167 of record JBKQID010000027.1, read on the forward strand.
ATCCGCTCGCCGTCTACGAGAACCGCCGCTGGGCGGATTCCTTCAGGAGTGACCACCCGGCGAGCAACGAAAGCCTGCAAATCCAAAATGTCAGCTCCTTCAAAACAACATTTTACGAAATTCCGCCTCCAGCTTATACTCGCTTCTCAGCGAAGCGGCTGCGAAAGAGTCCATGTCGACTGATTTGCGGGTTCGCGGGTTGCTGGCGCCGGCGACCCCCTTGACGATTACGCAACGATAGAGTCAACGCATGGACAATCCTTTCATGGCTCGCGCCATTCAGCTCTCGATTGACAACGTCCATTCCGGACGCGGCGGTCCCTTCGGCGCAGTCGTGGTCAAAGACGGCGCCATTGTCGCCGAAGCCGCCAATCAAGTCACGTCGACCAACGATCCGACCGCGCACGCGGAAATCGTCGCCATCCGCGAGGCCTGCAAGAAGCTCGGCGCTTTCGATCTGGAAGGCTGCGAGATTTACACCTCGTGCGAGCCCTGCCCCATGTGTCTGGGCGCAATCTACTGGGCCCGCCTGTCTCGCGTGTACTTTGCCAACGCCGACGCCGATGCATCCAGGATCGGGTTTGACGATTCTCTGATCTACAGTGAAATCGCCCTGCCACATTCAAAGCGCAAGATCCCCATGATTCAGATCATGCGCGAAGAAGCGTTGGCGGCGTTTCGTGCCTGGGAAAACAAGCCCAATAAAATCGAGTACTAAGTCGCTTCGGGCGCCGCAAGTGTCGTACTCACGGAGGACGATTGATCGACAGCTATTTCAAACTCACCGAGAACCAGACCTCCGTGAAGCAGGAGATGCTGGGCGGTCTCACCACCTTCGTCACGATGGCCTATATCATCGTCGTGAACCCTCAGATTCTCGCTCAGGCGGGAATGCCCCCAGAAGGAGTGGTGTTTGCCACCTGCGTCTCCGCCGCTGTCGCGACGCTGGTGATGGGGCTCTATGCGAACTATCCCATCGCGCTGGCGCCGGGAATGTCTCTGAATGCCTACTTCACTTATTCGGTCTGCATCGCGATGCACGTCCCCTGGCGAACCGCGCTCGCAGTCGTGTTTTGTTCGGGCGTCCTCTTTCTTGTGCTTACAGTGACCCGCGTTCGCGAGCAGATTGTCAACGGTATGCCCGACTGCCTGAAGCATTCCACCGCGGCTGGAATTGGAATGTTCATCGCGTTCGTGGGACTGCGAAATGCAAAGCTGGTAGTGGCCAATCCGGCAACGTATGTGGGCCTCGGCAGCTTTGCTGACAAAGAAGTGCAGACCGCCTGCTTCGGCCTGGTTCTGACGCTGATCCTGATGTCGCGAAAACTCCATGGCGCCATCCTGGTCGGTATTTTTGGCACGACGTTTCTCGGAATGCTTCGCGGAGTAGCGAAGTGGCCCACCGCATTCTTCGCAATGCCGCACCCATCGTCCACGTTTCTGCAGCTTGATTTTCGCGGCGCCACCCATCTCGGCTTGCTCGAAGTCTTGTTCGCGTTCTTGTTTGTAGATCTCTTCGACAACGTTGGTACGCTCGTGGGAGTGTGCGAACAAGGCGGATTCGTCAAGGACGGCAAGATACCGCGCGCTGGCCGCATCCTGGTTGCGGATGGAGTGGGAACCGTTGTCGGCGCCTTGACCGGAACTTCCACGGTGACCAGTTACATCGAAAGCGCGGCCGGAGTTGCCGCCGGGGCTCGCACTGGACTGAGCAATGTCGCCGTCGCCGCACTCTTCATGCTTGCCACTTTCTGCTCGCCCTTGGCCACGGCCATTCCAGCCTTTGCGACTGCTCCCGCGCTGATTCTGGTTGGTGTGCTGATGACGCAATCGATCGCGCAAATCGATTGGAAAGATTTCAGTGAAGCCGTACCTGCATTTATCACCATGCTGGCCACTCCTCTAACTTTCAGCATCGCGACCGGCCTCAGCCTTGGTCTCATCTCCTACACGGTGGTGAAAATTGCTTCCGGGAAGATTCGCGAAATCAACGCGCTGATTTGGATCCTCACCGTCCTGTTTATTCTGCGCTACGTTTATCTGGCAGCGGCTTAGCGAGTGCCGGTGGGATTTGCTTTTTCTGGTCGAATCAGCAGCGCCAGCCTGGGAAAGAGAAAAAGGCCGGCAGCGTCATCGATGACATTTACCTGGCAGGTATAAAATCCCGGCTGCAGAGAGCTGAGCGGCAGTTCAAGCTGGAAAACTCCCGCCTTGCGGTCACGAGCATTCAACTCCGTCAACTCAACGAGCGAGCTCTCAAATACTTTGGTTTTTCCGCGAAAAAACGCGACATTCGTCAGCAGGTGAATGCCAGGTTTTGCCGCGCCTGCCTCTGGCGCGCCGCCAGCACTCGCTCGTCCCGGGTCATAAACTTCGTAGTACAGCCGCAAATGCTGGCCCGACGAGAAGACGTGAGTCACGTTCGGAATAATCTCCGAGCCGTCACGAACCAGCGGGCTCAGGTCCGCGCCTTTTTTGGCGGGCTGAAGTTGACTGGCGAGCACAATCGAACTCATCTTCAGCGGCTGCGACTTGAGGTCCGGCACGTCCAGGTCGGTTTCGAACGATCCCATGCGTCCGGTTTGATTTTCGCGCACCACAAACTTGAGGTGAAACTTGCCGGGAGGCAGGCTCAGTCCGGTGTCGTATTGCACATTCTTTTTCTGCACTTCGGATGCCGTATCAACGGCCAGGTTGACCGTGTCACGAATCTGCGTGACGGCGTGGTGCTGCCCATCGGTTACGACGCCGATGACATCGAGCGTCGCCTTATCGCGGTCGCTGCTGCGCGTGAAGGGAATTTCCGACCCGGGCACGACCAGCGAAATTGGAATGTAAAACTTGTTGGCCTCCATGCGGAAGTAGGCAGTGCTGAGATAAAGCGGCAAGTCCGTCGTCGGCAGTTCGGAGGCGAGTTCCTCCTGCAGTTGAAGTTCCTTATCTTCCTTGGTGGAATGTTTGTAATCCGCGGGCGCGTAATAGCCGCGACGGTAGTCAACCTTCACGCCGGGAGCGTTTACCTTCACAGAAATGCGGCGGTAACGCCCATCCCTGGCGGAATTCGTGCTGCGGTAGCCGACGAGATAATACGTCGATGTATCCTGCTGGACTCCCTTGAAGACCTGGCCGAAATCATTGGAATCGAGGAAGGCGCGCCCACCCGTATCGCTGGCCAGCGTGACCAGGGTTTCTTGCGTAGTGAAATTGGAATTCAAGGCGCTGATTGTGGCTTGACCGGAATACACCGAAGTGCCGCGCATACTGGCGTTCTGGGCCTCGCCGCCGGCGACGAGCGCCTGCAGGCCGCGCAGATCCATGGTGTAGATCGCCAGGTTTGCCCGCACCGCTGCATTCGTTGCCGCCCGCAGTTCTGATTGATTTTCGATGCCCGTTCGGTCCATGCCGCTGGAGAAATAAATCAGCGACTTCTTTTGGTCGAGGTGAGAAAGTTTTTCCGCCACCGAACGCAGCGCCTCGAGCCGCCGGTCGGTATTGAAGATGTTGTATTCCGTATCGTCTGCCGTGAATGGCTGCCCGCTATCGGGCGTACCTTCAGTCGTACCCGTGGTGCCTTCCTCGAAGCCCTGGCCGCTGCCCGTACCGAAAGCCTGCAGTTGCTTTTTGAGTAAATCGTGATCGGCGGTGAAATCCTGGTTGACCAGCAGCGCGCTTCCCAGAGAGACAATCGAGACCATGTCCGCTGGTGCCATCTGGGTGTCGACATAGTGCTCGGCCGAGGTGATGGCGCGGTCGATCTCGTCCGGCTCCATGGCCGAGAGATCGAAGAAAAGAACGATGAGGCGGCGATCTTTAAACTGATTCGCCGCGCCAGCAGCAGGAGGCGCAGCCGCAGCCGGGTTCGCCGGTTGCGACAACGGGCTGGATGTCTGGCTGGACAAGGGTTTCGCTTGGGCCACATCCTGATTGGCCAAGGCGTCGATGTCTTCCACATCGAACGACACAACTTTCTGCAGCTTATTGTCCTCGAGAATCGTGAAGTCTTCCGGCTTGAGGCCGCGGACGAAATTTCCATTCTTGTCCCGAACCGTAACATTCACCAGCACCAGATCGCTCTGCACCCGAAACGTGTAGTCCGCCGGCTGCTGCTGCGCGGGCAGGGAAGAATATAGGAGAGCGAGCTGAAGCAATGCCGCCAAAAATCTGGCCCAGCGGTTCGGACTCGATATCATGTTTGTGATCCCCCTCAAAAGCGGAACCGGGCCGTCATCGTAATTTGCCGCATGGCGCCAACCCCCGTCACCCGGCCGAAGGTCGGCGACGTGACCGACGTATCAATCGACGAGTAATTCGGTATGTTGAAAATGTTAGTCGCCTGCGCGCGAAACTCCAGCACACGAGACTCGTTCAGCGGGATCACCTTGGTGAGAGCCATATCGAAAACCTTGCTGCCCGGGCCGATGATGCTGTTGCGCCGGGCGTTGCCGTATTGCCCGGTCGGCGCGGCAACAAATGCCGCGGTGTTGAACCACTCACTGATCGAAGGATGCGACAGCTGAATGGATTGTCCGGGCACAACGTTTGGCCGCAATGTGCCGTTCGTACCGCCATTGATCTCGCTGGCGTCCCCGACAAATCGAGGCGTAAATGGAAGCCCGGAAGCAATGGTCCAGTCTCCGCTCCATTGCCAGTCGCCAAACATGGCGCGCAGGGGAGTATTCCCGGTGAGCCAGCGTTTGTCGTGCCCTAATGGCAGTTCCCACAAATAGTCCGCAGTGAAACGCTGAGTCTGGTTGAAACTGGAGAGCCCTCGTTCCGCGGAAAGGTCAAAGGGATTCTGCGCCACGCTGTTGGCGCCGCTGCCAGCCGAAGCAGTCGCGCCCCCACCTGCAGCGCCCGTTCCGCCCGCTCCCAGCCCCGCGCTGGCCGACCCCGTCGTGGCGCCTGCTCCAATGGAGGAAGCATCATCGATCGACTTAGAAAACGTATAGAGCCCGCCGATCGAAAAGCCATTCGCCAAGCGTTTGCGCAAACGCATCGACGCCGCGTTAGCCTCGGAGTCACCAACGGAATTTTCAAAAGTAAACGCCTGCACGTTCGGAATCCGAATCTGAATGCCCGATGCCGATATCGTCCGGTTGGGAGCCTCCAGAATATCGAGATTGGTGCCCTTGGTTCCCGTGTAGTCGATGTTGAGCAGCAACGTCGGGCGCAGTTGCTGTTGGATATCCAGATTGCGGATCTGGACATAACCGAATCGATAATTCGGATTCACCGCGTAAGTATTTGTGGTGAGATTGGAAGATGGCGTGGGAAAGCCACTGGCCAGCGTGAGGTCTCCGGGAGCGGTCTGAATGTTGGTCTCGGCTATCGAGAACGGGGGCTGGAATGCCAACTGCTGCACGATGGTTTGATACGCGCCCGTGTTGTAGTTAATTCCGTATCCGCCGCGCACCACCGTCTTGGAGAACGGCTTCCACGCAAATCCCACACGCGGCGCGAACCCCTTGCGATCGGGCCGCACCAGGCTGTCGGGCAGGCTGCCGCTGTAGGGTCCGGAGTGCCCAGGCACGACCACCGCGACAGACGGCGTGCCCAGCGCGGGGTTCAGCACCGCCGGCGAAAGATCAAGATTCGCGATCAGATTATTCTCTTCCGTCAGCGGCGAGACGTATTCGTAACGCACGCCGAGGTTCAGCGTGAGATTTCCGCGAAATTTCCACTCGTCCTGCAAATACAAGTCCCAATAATTTCCGTGGAAATGATAGTTGTCCTGGCCGAACTGCACGGAAGTTTGCTGGGGAAAGCCGAGCAGGAAATCGGCAAAGTCGTATCCCGTCCCCGGCATCTGCGTGGGGGACTGGCCAGGCGCGGCGGGAATCAGCTCCGATGTGTTGTAGCCACTGAAGGTGAACGAGCCGCGCGCGTTGCTGCTGGTCTCTGTATTCAACTGTACCCGCCGGAAATCCCCGCCCCAGCGCCAGGAGTGCTTGCCATGCGTCCAAACCACAGAGTCTGAAAAAGTGTAGGTCTGGTTGCGCAGTAGCTGCGGATTCACATCCGAGAGGCTGTTGAAATTGCTGAATGAAAGACTCGGCAATCCCCAATCAAAAGGATTGGTCGAGACTCCGGTGATTCCGAGCGCGCTGTCGATGTCGTCGTTAAACGCATAGAGATTCTGGGTGCGCGTCCGGCTGCGATTGAAATCGAACCGGAGGCTGTTGGTCAGCTTGCCGACGCTCTTCACCCAGCCGAGCGGCACGTCAAAACTGCGGACATTGGTGCTGCCGCCCACACTCGGAAATGGATTCGTAATGTTGGATTTCGATCCGTGATAGTGAAAGCCGAACGTCAGATTGTTGCGCGGCGCCCCGCGTCCGCCGCCGCGCCGGCCGCCCGCAGGCGCGGCGCCCAGGGTGTGATTGATGCGCACGTTCAAGTCGTCGCTGTCGCTGGTGGTCGAAGTCACGTAGTGAAAATTCTGAAGAGTTCCTGGCAGGTTCGGGCAAGGAATATATTGCAACAATGCTTGCGGGATGCTGTTGTAAGGTCCCGGGGTGGGGCACGTCGACCCCGTACCAAGTCCTGGAATCAGGTTGTTCGCGTAGGGCGAACGTAGGCCGGTGGCAGGGTTGGTCGAGGATGGATTGTAAATTTGATCAACGTACGTGAGCACCCCATTGACTGTCGCGGTGTCGCCGCAAGTTGGGATTCCATTGACCACGGGTCCGGTGAAACCTGTCTTGCACAAGGAAGAGAGGTCTCCGTTGCGTTCAGCCTGCGTGGGCACCGTGGAAAACTGGTCAAACGGATTCTCCCCGCGCTTTCCGTTGTAATTGACGAAGAAAAATGTTTTGGTGCCGCCGTGGTAGATCTTCGGAATATTCAGTGGGCCGCCAACCGAACCGCCGAAGCTGTCCTGCAAGTATCCTGGCTTGGTCGCGGGTTCGCCGGCGAGCGCATAAGGCGCGGCATTCAGCGCCGAATCGCCGATGCCATAGTAGATCGATCCATGGGGATGATTGATGTCAAAGCCGCGCCGCCCAGTGATGGTCATGGCCCGCCCATTGCCCCCGCCGCCAAAGCCTCCTCCGCCGCCAAATCCGCCGCCTGCCCCGAACCCGCCTCCATTTTGCCGCGCGTCGCTGATGCGCTGCTGCAGCTCGTCTCCGCTCATCGCGTTCAGGGAATTGGAGCTATTTCCCGAAACCGCAATCGATTCCGTAGCGCTGTTCGGATCAATCCCTGGAACCGGCATGCCCGACGGCACCACGTCGCTGATTGCGTTTCCGCCAGCCTCCTGACTTGTCGCGCCCTGCAGCGCGGATAGACTCTGAAATCCGCGCTGAGCCGCAGTCGGCGCGGGCTTTGGAGCCGAAGCGGTAGGGTCGTGCGTACGCGATTGCAGGGTCAACTCAAAGTTAGCCTGAACGTTCCGGTGGTCGGCGTCGAGGACCACTTCGTGTGTGCTGTGGGCAAATGCGATCATCTGCACTTGCACCGTATATGTGCCGTACGCCGGAACCGCCGCGGAATAGCTGCCATCCACCTCGGTCCAGACACTGATCGTCTGGACAGGGATCTTCTGATCGGAGGATTCAAGAGAGATGGATAGGGCTGCTCCAGGGATGGGCATGTGACCGGACTTCACAATGCCGTGAATCGTTCCGCCCGAGGTCTGGCTGGGCTGAGGCTGATTTGGCGTGGGCTGAGATGGTGCAGGCTCACTCTGCGCTCGGGTGTAATCAAGGGCGAGCAACAGGGTCAAGCCCAGTAACAGAGGCTTGGCCACGAGCCTTCTCGATGCGATCATCGATGCGACCATCAAACTGAGCCGTGCGATCATCAACCGGCCTCAACGTCGGCTTATCCCTTGGATGCGATGATAATTGGATCGTGGCAAGGCCACGGTAAAGTTTTGTCTGTTCATCGAGGTAAAGTTTCGTAAAGGTAGCGGTTTCTTCGGAACTCCAAGGCCATAATGTGTTCATACCAACAGGCTCAAATTCACAGGAGGACATTTCATGCTCAAACATAGTTTGCTCACGCTCATGCTCGCAGGCGCGGTCTGCGCCGCTGCACCCTTTGCTGTCGCGCAAGACAGCGGCAGTACCCCACCGCAATCAGCTCCCTCGGGTGCGCCCACGGAACGCGGTCATGGCCATTTCGATCCCGCCCAGCGGACAGAAAGGCTGACCAAGGAACTGAAACTTACTTCCGATCAGCAGTCCAAAGTGCTGGACATTCTGAAGACGGCACAGTCGAAAATGCAGGATCTGCGATCGGATTCCTCACTCTCACAAGATGATCGCCGATCGAAGATGATGGACATCCACAAGGCGTCCGACGACCAGATCCGCGCCCTTCTGGATGACAAACAGCAAAAGAAATTCGACGCGATGCAAAGCGAACACAAACAATGGCAGGGCCATCACCAGGATGGACAGGATGGGAGCGCCCCGCCCCCACAACAATAATGTAGGGATTCCTGGCGATGCCGCTCGCGGGGCCGCAATAGCACCTGAACAGCGGCTCGCCAGGAAATAGTTACAGCACGCCATCGCCAGCAGCGTGACTTCGCGTGAGACCGGCGCACCACGCCGCGACCTTCTAGTCCAACCGGGAAATTCGGGATAGAATCTTGGCCAGGTGCGGAGGCTTGGCCAATGAGGGACAAAGATCGCGAGATTTTTAAAAACGTAGCGCGCGAGAAAAATGTCTGGTTGCTTGCCCGGCTCACAAATCCCAAATCGCTCAAATGGGCCGACGAGAAGCTCCGCGGCAACGACAACTATATTCCCAAACCGATCTCTTGCAAGGCCAAGACCGCGAACAATGACAACGACACCCGGTATCAGATTGCCGGTCTGGTGGCCGATCCCTACCACCAATGCGACAAGTTCGACAGACCAGACGATGCCAGGAGGTATTGGGATGAATTCTCGACCGCGCATCTGGCGCAAGATTACGAACAGACCGGATCGGGCAGAGACGGCTACTCGGTCGACATCAACCCAGACTCTCCGCACTATTTTTGTGCGCAGCGTCATGGCATGTACATCCACGCCGACTACGATCTGCTCGACATCATCGACGCCGAGAATCCTCGCGTCAACGAGATCATCGAGAGCCTCCTCGATGGCGCTCGTCATAACTACAATCCGCGTTTCCCGGAAATCCAGCGAGTCCTGAACACGAGGATGGACACTCCGATGGTGCAGCACGGAGGCGAAGCGCAGTTCACTTTTCTTTCAGACCAGCCCATCCATGTGTTTTTTCCCCGGGTCGGGCCCAACGGCGAAGACTACAGCCAGTGCGATCCCATCATCTGGTTAAACAAGCTCACGGCCCTGCGCTGGTACCAGGACTGGTTCGGCGGGCGGCAAGCTGCTCGGCCTTCCCCGGCGGATGCTCCTCGCCCGCAGTTTGCTACCCCCGCGCAGGTGATTCAGGTGGACTTCAACAAGAGGCAGCGGCTCTAAAAGAAATAAGCCCAGAGAATTAAGCGCGCGCTTTATCGATCATCTCCGCCCAGATACCCTTCGATCTGAGAATTAGTTCGACCGCTTCGCGGACGGCGCCGTGACCCGCCACGGCCGTGGTCGTGTAGTGCGCGGCTGCCTTTGTCTCAGGGACGGCGTCGCCCACGGCGACGGCCAGGCCAACGCGGCGCATGATGGGAATATCCGGCAGATCGTCGCCAATATAGGCGACCACAGAATCGGCCACGCCCGCTTTTCGCAGGATCTCTTCATACGCAGGCATTTTCACCGGCTGTTTCATGTAGATAAATTCCATTCTCATTTCGTGGGCGCGCCGAAGCAGGGCCGCACTTTCGCGACCGGTAATGCACCCCGTGCGCAAGCCGGCGGTCTGGGCCAAGGTCAAGCCCTGGCCATCATGCGCGTCAAACGTCTTGATTTCGAGGGCGGTGCCGTCGCTTTGCGAGAGCAGGGTCACACCGCCGTCCGTCATGGTGCCGTCCACGTCCATGAGCAGCAGTTTGATTTGCGCGGCATGCTTCTTAAGAGCGGGCGAGATTTTGCGAGAACCAGCCAAGGAAACCTCCAGAAAGATGTGATGACAGTCTAAGGCAAAAGCCTTGTGGATGGCTGTCCAAGACGATCTCCGCCCACGTCGTTATACCCTCAGACCGCGGGGCTACAGAACATCGTCTGACATGCTCTTGTATTAAGGGTCGTCCCCCGGAGCGGCTAGGCTTTTTTGCGGCGTGTATGCTGGCGGTGCTAGACTGCGCAAATGGCTACCAAAAAGAAAAACAAGAAGAAGGCGACGACATCTAAAAAGGGTGCCACCAAGAAGTCGAAGCTGGCGAAGAAGCGCGCAACTCTGAAGAAACCGACGAAGAAGAAAGCCGCTCCCCGCAAAGCCGTGGCAAAGGCGAAGACCTTGCAGGGGACGGCCAGCGGGAAGGCCGCGAGCCCAGGCATCAGCGAAACACTGAAGAAGAGACCGTCACGAAGTTCGAGGGCATTTTCGCGCGATGCGTTTTCGCGTGATACAACGGAGCCGCTCTCGGGCTCGGGAGATCTCCAGGGCTTGTCGAGAATCGAAAGCGCGGATTCAGAGAGCGTTGACGAACTGGCTGACGAAGGCAACGCGTTCGAGGCCGGAGTGGTGGCGGGCGTCGAAGACGCCGGAGAGCGGGGAAACAGGGAAGTGCGCACCCGCGAAGTGCCTGAAGACGACGTACCCGAGGAATACCTGGACAAGGATTAAGGGCGCAGTCTGCTTTCAAGGACGACACTAATGGAGCCCGATCCGATAAGCACGCCTGAAGCGGCAGGTAGATTACCTTCCGTCGCGCAGCCTGTACCCGCGCCGCTTACCCGCGCCGCGATCTTCCTGGTCGCGACGCTCAACCCGGGCTCCGACCATTGCGCCACCCTGCGCTCGTTCTGCTCCGACCTCGCCGCTCTGGTGCGCGCCGTGGAATTTCGCGACCTGGACGGAGGACTTTCCTGCATCGTCGGTTTCGGATCCAACGCGTGGGACCGCCTCTTCGGCTCGCCGCGGCCAGCCGAACTGCATCCGTTCCCGGAGATTCGCGCTGGAGCGCGCCACGCGGTCTCAACCCCAGGCGACTTGCTGTTTCATATCCGCGCCGAGCGCATGGATCTGTGCTTCGAACTTGCCACGCTGCTTATGGCGCGCATCGGAAACGCGATTTCGCCGGTGGACGAGGTGCACGGTTTCCGCTACTTCGACGACCGCGATCTGCTGGGCTTCGTCGATGGAACGGAGAATCCCCGCGGCGCGGCCGTGACCGACGCCGTCCTCATCAGCGACGAGGATGCCACCTTCGCCGCCGGCAGCTACGTCATCGTGCAGAAGTATCTTCACGACCTGGACGCGTGGAATGCGCTCTCCACCGAGGCGCAAGAACGCATCATCGGCCGCACCAAGCTGTCCGACGTCGACTTGGACGATTCCGTCAAACCCACGTCAGCCCACAACGCGCTTACCACGATTGTTGAGAACGGGGAAGAGGTCAAGATCCTGCGCGACAACATGCCCTTCGGCCAGCCTGGACACGGTGAATTTGGCACCTACTTCATCGGCTACAGCCGTTCGCCCCGCACCATCGAGCAGATGCTGGAGAACATGTTCATCGGCCGGCCAGCCGGCAACTACGACCGGCTGCTCGACTTCAGCCGCGCTGTCACCGGAAACCTGTTCTTCGTTCCGTCGGCGACATTTCTGGAGAGTGTGGCTAGTGTGATTGAAGATCAACCCGCGGCCGCGGAGCCTTCAATCGAGCCAGCGCCGGCCGACGCCTCTCCATCCATCCGGCCATCCATCTCACCGGTGCCAGACGGGTCACTCGGCATCGGTTCTCTCAAAGGAGACATCCCACATGAATAATCTCCATCGCGAGCTCGCCCCCATTTCCGATTCGGCGTGGTCCGAGATCGAAGAGGAAACATCGCGCACGCTGAAGCGCTACCTTGCCGGCCGGCGCGTCGTCGACCTGAAGGGACCGGCTGGCGCCGGCCTCTCCGCTGTCGGCACTGGCCACCTGCGCACGATCGCAGCCCCCGCGAAAGGCATCGTCGCTAGCCAACGAGAGGTGAAGGCGCTGGTTGAGCTCCGGGTTCCGTTCGAGCTGGACCGCAAAGCGATCGACGACGTCGAGCGTGGCGCCAACGACTCGGACTGGCAACCGGCGAAGGACGCCGCGCGCCAGATCGTCTTTGCCGAGGACGCCGCCATATTCGAGGGCTACGCCGCCGCCGGCATTGCCGGCATCCGTCAAGGGACCAGTAATCCGGTCACGACTCTCCCTGCTGACGTGCGCCAGTACCCGGAAGCCATTGCCCAGGGCTTGAGCCGGTTGCGTCTCGTCGGGGTCAACGGCCCCTACGCGGTGCTGCTCGGCGCCGACGCCTACACCGCGCTCGCCGAGACCAGCGACCACGGATATCCTGTGCTGGAGCACGTCAAGCGGCTGGTCAAAGATCAAATCATCTGGGCGCCCGCCATTGCTGGTGCTTTTGTGCTGACCACCCGAGGCGGCGATTTCGAACTGCACCTTGGTCAAGACGTCTCCATCGGCTATCTCAGTCACACCGATGCCGCCGTCCGCCTCTATCTGCAGGAAACTTTCACATTCCTCCTGCTTACCACTGAGGCTGCCGTGGCGCTGGTTCCGCCCGCGAAGGCAAAGCCGAAAACGAGCTGACGCGGCAATGCCGCCGTGATCCAATCGTTCGGCCAACTTGCCCAAATGACCGAATGGCGGTCCATGTCACACATTCGACCGAAGCTGGCGGGACAGGGAGCTAAGATTCGCCCGTGCCTCACTGCTGGGCGCTCGCCGAGGTTCCGGTTCGCTTGACCTGGTGCCAGCTCAAATCTCCGCGTAGATACTCCCAAATTCCTCGCAATCTCCATATCATGGTCATCTGCCGGTACGGCAAATGCTCAAAGAGACAATAAACCAGCAACCAGGCTACGTCCCGCCAACTGCTGTAGCGCCTGTAGTTCATTTCCTCCAGCAGCACGGCGCCAACCGAGATCAACGTGGCAAATGCATATCCAAACAAAAGGAACAGGATGAAGAAATGCTGACTGAGAGCGCCCAAACAGGCGGCCAGAATAATGGTGGCGTATCCCAGCAATTCGAGCACCGGGGCAATACACTCAAACAGCCACATATACGGCAGGATGACCCAGCCAACCCGGCCGTAGCGCTTGCGGAAGAGCATGTCACGGGCGGACCAGAGCGTATCGAGCAGGCCCTTATGCCAGCGTGCCCTTTGGCGGGCCAATGACTGGTAGTCCGACGGCGCTTCGGTCCAACAAGTCGGGTCGGGAATAAAGTTGATGTGGTAGGCCATGTTGTGGTCATGCAGATAACGGTGGAGACGAACAATCAGGTCGAAGTCTTCCCCCACGGCATCCGCCCGGAAGCCTCCAATTTTCAGCAGGAGATCGCGGCGGAAGATGCCGAAGGCCCCGGAAATAATGGGCAGCAGATTGAATGCGGCCCAGGCTTCGCGGCCCACCAGAAATGCGCGCAAGTACTCAATGACTTGCAGCATCTCGATATGCGTCTTGGGCAACCCGACTCGCTTCAGTTCTGCACCCTGAACGATGGATCCGTTCAAGATGCGAACAATCCCTCCCACCGCGACCACACGCGTTGGATCAGAGATAATCCCGGCCATAATGCGGGCCAGCGAATCCTTTTCCAGAATCGAATCGGCATCCACCACGCACACATAGGGGCTGCTGGCCGCGTTGATGCCCACGTTAATCGCGTCGGCTTTGCAGCCTGCCGATTGTTTGTCCAGCACCAGCAACTGGCGATGTTTCGCACTCCGGTAAATCCCGATCACCGGCGCCGTTTGGATCTCCGAAATGTAGAGCGTGGGGGACCGGTGCAATTCGAAGTTTTCGCGAAGCTCGCGCATGGTTCCGTCCTGCGAGCCGTCGCTCACGACAATCACTTCCAGTTGCGGATAGTCCAGACGCAGCAGCGATCTCACGTTGTCCACAATGCACATTTCTTCGTTGCGTGCCGGCACCAGCAGGCTGATCGGCGGAGTGAACGGAGACGATTGGAGGCTTTCGATGCGGATCCCCTCCAGCCGATGCCGGTGCATCTGGTTCTTGTAAATCGCCACGACCAGGAGGGCCAGGTTGATCAGGTTCGAGATGAGATAGAAGACGAAGAGCGTGTCGTTCGAGATGGCCAGGAAGCGCAACATCAGGATTTCCCCGTGGCTGCGGCTGCAACTTTGCCGGGCGCTGCGAAGTGTTTCCTGACCATGGCGGCGACATTCTCAACGTCGGCGGCTTCGTCGGATTGATTGACGATGTTCCCCAATCGATCCAATGCCGCTTCCAGCGATCCACACCGCTCCAGTTCCGAGAGGAAGGCCTGCAAGGCGTAGTTGTCGTGAGTAGCCACGACTTTTTCCAGAATGTTTTCTTTTCCCTGGTGCATGCGGGCCAGCGTCCACGCGGCCCTTTGCCGGACGTGGCGGTTCGAATCACACAACGCGCGCAAAAGTAATTGAATTTTTCCGGGATGATCCAGGGAACTCAGCGCAATCACCGCGCGCAGACGAACGAACCACTCTGCATCCAGCACCAGGGTCGACAGCACGGGGAAGGAAACGTCAGGCCGGACTTTTGCCAGGGCCCGGGCCGCCGACGCGCGAACTTCGGGAAGAGCATCCGCAGCCAGGATCAGCAATTCGTCGCCCAGGCTCGGGTCGGCGAGTTCACCCAGAACGCGCGCAATCAGCTCGCGCGTCGGCCCGCTCGTGCGATTCAAGTGGGGCAACAGAACTTCCGGCGCTTCGCGGCAACAATTCATGAGCGCATTCTTCAAAGTATGTTCAGGAACGTGGAGTTGCTCGGCCGCGAAAAAGTCCAGCAGAAGCACTGCCGCCTGGGGCCGCCCAATTCGACCCAGTCCACGAACTGCGGCGATACGAGTTTCTTCCGAAGAAGACTCCAGAGCCTCAACCAAGGCTGGCACGGCCTCCGGGGCCCGCGTGCGGCCCAATCTCAACAACGCCGATCGTCGTGCCCAACCCTGCGAAGTACGCGCCTCGCGGATGCGCAGGTCGAGTAATCCACTGTTGCGAAGGCATGCCAGCAACTGCGGCAACTGGTCTTGTTGAGAGACTTCGATGTTGTCGAGCAATATGTCTTCCACAATCTGGCAGTCCAATCCGTTCAATCGCCATGCGGAGCCGGGAATCTTTCCGGACAATATGTCGGGCCATTGTTCGCGGAGAGCCAAAGTGCGTTCGCTCAGCCGAGTGAAATAACGTCCGCGATACCAGCGGCGGAATACGATGAAACTCACCAGAAGCAAAATTCCCATGAGCGAAAACAGAATCGCCCTGGCGACCAGCCAGGCAAAGCCCAAATCTCGAATCCAGCTAGAATCGGATCCCATAGCTCAGTCCCAGGCTGGTCTCTTTCTGCCCGTGCTCGCGATCCTGCCTGGCAACAAAAGCAGTCACGTCCTGACTTTCCGCGAACCGGTAACGCAGGCCTCCGCCATAGGTGCGAGCCGACAAGCGCCCGATTTGATCCACTTGGGCGAAATTCTCTGCGCCCACCGCAAAGAGCAGATTGCCGGAGAGACTTCGCAACAATGGGAGGCCCAGCTTGGCTGAGCCCGAAGGAACCCAATCCGACTCGCCGCCGGCAAACCGCGTGTGAGCTCCAGTGACTGACAGCGTCCACGTCCACCCGTCGGGCAGATAGGCGATTTGCGTTGTGTTCAGGGTTACGACCTGAGCGCCCCGATACCAAAGAGAATGTTCTTGATAAGAACTCTCCAATCCTTTGACCCATGCATTGGAGAATCGGAAGCCGTGACCGTATTCGATCAGCGCCTCGCTTTCCGGCACTACATCTTGCGGATTTGCTCCTGCGCCCAGAACGCGCACCCAATTGTTCTGGTGGAAGCGGTATGCCGCCTCCGCCCAGATCTTTACCGCGTTCTCGCCAAAAAGGTGGTACGGGCTCACGCCGATCGTTGTAGTCCAGGTTCGATTCAAATGCGCCGTGAGCGTGATGGTTTCGACTTCTGCGTCTTCGGTGTAGTTGAAAAAATCTGCTTCCTCCCCGATGCGCAGTTCGTATTTCGAAACGCCCGCCAGACTTGCCAGCCCGCTTACCGCAGCTGGGTTCGAGGGGTCATAGCTCAGAACGGACTGAAACTGAGCGCGCGCCTCGGAAGTGCGTTCGAGCAGCGCAAGCAATCTTGCACGCCGCACCAACACATCCGGATTCTGCGGCGCGTCACTCCGCGCCTGCTCCAGAACCGCCAGCGCCTCCGAATATTTCTGCTGCCAGAGCAGGACATCCGCCAAGCCGCTCAGCACGTCGACATCGTTGGGAAACTTGTTCAGGACCAGTCGGTATTCGGTTTCCGCTTCCTGCCAGTGGCCAGTCCACGCCAGCAGACGGCCTCGCCAGGCGTGCGCTTCCATGTCGTCCGGCGCTCCTGCCAGACGACGATTCACAATTGCCAGCGCCGCAGTAATCTGATGATGGTCTACAGCGGAATGCACATGCTCCTGCCAGTCTTCCTGGGCAAGCAGGCTTGGGGAGACCAGAAGGCAAACCCCGACGAAAAACGCAGCGCCGGCTTGCCGCGAGTCGAGATACGATCTGCAAAACAAATTCAAAACGCTCCTCCGCGCCACTGCCGCCGTTGTGCATTGAGCGGACGTCGCGCCTGCCATCGGCCTGCCTGCACCACTCCCTCGGCGGTCTCCGCACCACTCTGACCATCGGTAGGAACCGTCCGCTCAAACAGGTGACTGTGGTAATCCGATGTCTCGTTCCACCTTCGGAAGGCAGAGCGGTTGCAAGAGACCATCTGGGCGACAAGGTGCGGTTCTTCGGGAAGCTCTGATTAGGCCTCCGGGTTCCTCCGTGCACTTCTGTGCCCTCTGTGGTTTAAGCTTTCTCTTGGACCTTAATCGGAGCTCGCCTAGTTTCGGGAGTAGGTGATGCGGATGAACACCTGGGATTTAGCCGCGAGCCCGGGAAGAATCACTTCATGATCGGTCCAGCGAATCCCCGGCATCCCGGACGCGTTTTGAATTGTGTGGGGCGAAACCAGCGTCAGTCCCGCGACGGCAAGCTCCGAATTAATTTCGATTCGCTCTTCGCCAGGAGCCCCGCCAGGAGCCGGACGGGGAACCCAACTCACTCGGCTGCGGGCCTTCCAGAAGCGCGCATACTCGGTCATATTCTCGACCAGAATGTCGTTGGGTAGCCGGGAAAGAAGGACTCGCTCCGCCTCCAGCTTGTCCTGCGCGTTGTTGCTATGAATCAGGATCACGGAGGGCGCTCCGTTTTCCGCGTTCGCTTTGATAACATCCAGCATCGCGGGAATCCGATCCATCAGCGGCGGCAGTTGCTCGTCCTCAAACGTGACGGGAAATTCGAATATCGGGGTCGGCTCGGTCATCCCTAAATCAAAGTCCAAGCGATACGGGAAATTGGTGAGCACATCTCCGGCGGTAAACGATGAATCGAACTCGTATCCGCAACGCACCAGCGCCTCCGGGAGAAAGGGAGGTACTCGCAAATGGCCAGCGCGAAAAAAAATGGTTTCATGCGCGGGGATTTCTCCGTCGAGCAGACTTTTGCTCACGCAGACCTCTCCCAGCGCGGTCGCATCCTGGGCGGCATTGTCGCGGGTGGCGCGGGCGTGATAGCTGGGATATCGTTCCCCGCCGGTTCCGAGCGGCACTTTGTTGAATAGTTTCGTATGGATCACGGTGTGGCTTCCGATGTCACTCTTCCCAGCGGCCACCTCCCGCAAAATATCCAGCGACTGGCCGAAGAAAAAGGCGTGGCTGTTGGCATCGTCAAGATATTTGGTCTGCACAAAAAACGTGCTGGAAGTTCCTGCGCTCTTTTCGAATGCGGCGAAGGCGAGCATCGGCTGGAACGAATGCTCCCAATCAACGTCGTGCGAGAGCATCAAGACCGACCTCTTCCCCTCTGGGATCGTGCCCAGGCGGATGCCACTGTCCGAGTAAATTTCGTACCAGGCGCGCAACAGAAGCAACCACACATCGGTTCCAGGCTCGAAGCCATTGACGTAGATTCTCTGAGCTTCGTAATCCCGATTCTGCTGATTCCGTCGTACCACATCATTCAGCGCTACGCCGATCAGGTACGTGTGACCTCGTCCTACGTCATGCCTGAGCACGGCGGTGGAACCGTCCTCGAACCGCGCCAGGCTTCGCGTGCCGGAGGCTGCTTTGTAGCCATTGCTCCAGATGACTTCGGGGATCGCAGAGGATCCCAACGGAACTTCTTGTTCAGCAGCGCGGTTCAGGTATCGCAACGTCGCATCCGTTGCCTCAGGATGCGTCATATCAAAAACGATCTTGTGACGCGTTCGAAGAGGAACCACATCCTCAAAACCGAATAGCGTCTTAAAACCGCCCCAGAAAACATTCTGCGCGAAAATAACGCCACCGTGCGCCACAAAATCAGAGATGGCCTGGGCCTCCGCCGCATCGTAGGTCTTTCCGTCAACCTCCGGATACAAAAGAAGCAGCTTGTGACCTAACGCAGTGCGCAGATCGCGCGTCACAAAAAACGGAATCCCCATGGCTTGCAGACATCGTACCGGCGACTCCCCGTTTTCCTCGGGCGTGGTCAGTAGAATTGCGATCTGAGACGGCGCCCTTTCGGGAAAGACTTGGACTACGTCGCCAGGAACGAACTGTGGCCGGTTCGCGATATATAACGAGACGGGATGGAGAACCCCACTCGACGAACCGCCAGTAAGAACATTCCGATAAACTGCGCAAGCCGCCAGACAAGTGATCGCGAGGGGGACGATGACACTCAGGCGCGATGTTTTCACGAGCCTCCTCTGTCCAGAAATTAACTTTGACCCGCCAATGGATCGTCTGGCTAAGTTCGCGGACCCACGACTTATATCGGCAGAATCTGCAGAACGAGCATTAGAGATTTCTAGAGGAATAAGCGATTAGCGAACTGTAACTTCCGTGTGGCCGGTAGTCAGCCCAGACCGGGCACTGGCGGGGCAGGATGTAGACGGTCCGCCATTCACGTATTGGCATCGCTTCGGACCGCAGAATCGCGTTTGAGCGGTGCACCTTGATTTGAAACCCTCTCCGTAGGATACTTTCGGGCGTGGCAAGAAGGGCGCCATTTCCATGTTCCCTAATGGGCTGTCTCGGGTGTTCAGGCCCGCTGCACTCCTGGTTGTCCTGGCGTTGGTCCCTCTCGCATTCCCGCAACTAGCCCCTGGTCCGGGCCAAACCTCCGCGATTTCAAACGGCAAGTATGCGCTTGACCGGATCCTGGTAAGGTTCCGCCGGACCGTGAGTGCAGACGCACGAACCGCCGTGCATGCCGCGTTGGGGACCAGATCGATCAAGCAGTATGCCGCGGTAAAAGACCTGGAAGTGGTGGGTCTGCCCGCGAGGTTGGATGTCAGCACCGCGCTACGAGCTTACCGGCTGCGCCCTGAGGTCGAATACGCCGAGCCCGACTACACAGTCCATCTCTTGGAAACGCCCAATGATCCTCTGTTTCCGAAGATGTGGAATCTGCTGAACACAGGACAGGATGGCGGTACGGCCGGCGACGACATCGGAGCGACACTGGCCTGGAATCTGAGCACCGGCAGCCAGAGTGTGATCGTCGCAACGATCGACACGGGCATTGACTATACCCACCCCGACATCATTCCGAACCTATTCCACAACTCCGCCGTCTGCAACGGCGTCGACGATGGCAGCAATGGCTGCTACGGAATATCGACGATCTACTATACCTCCGATGTCTTCGACGACAACGGCCACGGCACGCACGTTTCAGGCATCGAGGGTGCGGCGGGAAATAACAGCCTGGGCGTAGTCGGAATCAACTGGACCGTGCAGCTGATGTCGTGCAAGTTCCTCGACTCTACCGGCAGCGGACAGACTTCGGACGCGATTTCATGTCTCGACTACGTCGTGCAGATGAAAAATAGTGGCTACAACATCGTGGCCACAAATAACAGTTGGGGAGGAGTCGCCTACTCGCAGGCTCTGAACGACGCGATCCAGGCGCAGCAGCAGGCCGGGATTCTGTTTGTGGCCGCGGCCGGAAACGCATTCGCGGACAATGACGTCGCGCCGACGTATCCGGCGAACACACAGCTTCCCAACGTCATCTCTGTCGCGGCAACCACACGCACGGATGCGCTCGCTGTCTTTTCAAATGTCGGGCAGCACTCGGTGCACCTCGGTGCCCCCGGGCAGGAGATTCTCAGCACATGGCCGGGGAACAACTACCAGGTTCTGTCCGGTACGTCGATGGCGACTCCCCAGGTGACCGGAGCAGCCGCGCTGCTGGCGGCGCAGCAGCCAACTCTCGATTGGCGTGGCATCAAGAATCTGATTCTTGGGGGAGGGGATACTCGCTCTTCGCTGGCAGAGACCGTAACCGGGAAGCGCCTCAACCTTAACGGCGCAATGACTTGCTCCAAACAAACAATCGAAAGCCGGCTTTTGCCCGTCAACAACACCATCGCGGCTACGGCGGGGACTCCGGTGACGCTGGAGGAGCTCAACATTAACTGCTCGCAGCCCGCAGGAAGCGTGCAGGTGACGGTTGCTCCGGGAGGTCAGAGCATAACCCTGGTCGACGATGGTACTGGCATTGATCAGGCGGCGGGAGACGGCATCTACTCGGGTCAGTGGACCCCGCCTTCAGTCGGCAGCTATACGCTGACTTTCCCAGGCGGCGATGTCGTAGCGGTCGAAGTCTTGAACAACTACGTGGCCACGCCCACTCCTTATAGCTACGTCACGATCACGGGGACGAATCTCAATCTTGGCGACGATAACGTAGCCCCGATCACTTCGCCGTTTTCAATTGCATTCGGCGGAGGCCGCTTCACGACGTTGCAGGTTGGCAGCAATGGGACCATCAGCTTTACCGACGCGGTCTCGCCGTTCAGCAACGCCGTCATTCCGGGTCAGACGCCTGTGCCGGTCACATTGGTCGCTCCATTTTGGATGGACCTCTATCCCGTGACGGGCTCTGCGCAAAACGTCTTCTGGAGTGTGGTGGGCACCGCACCGAACCGCCAGTTAGTCGTGGAATGGAGAAACGTCAGAAGTTTTCTATGCCACAACGATTCGGCCGCGACGGTCACATTTGAGGTCGTGTTCTCGGAATCCAGCAGCGACATTCTCTTTGAATACGCGGACACCGATTTCGGGGACTACTGCTACTTCCAGGACGCCGGATTCTATGCGACCGTCGGAGTGCAGGTTTCGCCCACGGTCGGGACCATGTGGTCGGTCAACAGCTCGGTGATCGTCAGTGGTTCTGCCTTGCTGTGGACGATCGGGAGCAGCACCCCGCCGAATAATCCGCCTCCCACCATCACGTCGGTTTCGCCCAGCACAGTGCCGCTCGACGGGCCTTCTTACACGCTCACCGTGAACGGGACAGGTTTTGTGCCTACGTCCGTGGTGACTTTCAATCTTTACGATCAGCCCACCACGTACGTCAGCAGTACGGAACTTACGGCGGAAATTCCTGCTCAATCCATTGCCCAGGTTATTTCCAGCACGTACGTGTGGGTGACGAATCCGGCGCCCGGCGGCGGACAATCCAACCTGATCACGGTTAACGTTTCCACGGGAGCTCCTACCATCACTTCCATCTCGCCAACGTCGGTGACGGCGGGATCCTTCAGTTTCACTTTGGCCATTAACGGCACCGGGTTCGGGCCTGTGTCGGTCAACTGGAACGGCACTCCACTGCAGGGAACCGGAGGCTTCTCATTCAATCCGAATCAATTGCTGATTGGCATTCCCTACACAATGATCCAGCAGCCGGGCACCGTTCAAATCAGCGTGACCAATGGGCCACCGGGCGGAGGCACTTCAAACACGGTGACATTCACGATTCTGCCGCAGGCGCCGACTTACCTGCAGCCGCCGCTTCTGACCAACGGTCGGAGCCTATCAGGCCAGATGACTCCTGCTGTGCCTACGCGCTTCCTGGGATGGAAGTATGCGCAGCGGGCAGGAGCGGAATATCAGAAGGCGTTCTCGCGGCCGCGAGCGCATTCGCCGTTGCCCGCGTCCAATCCCGCGTTCTCCAAGCCGCTCGGCAAGGGCGCCGGAACGATGTCTGCGCCCAATCCGCCTGCCTTGGCAGGATTGCAACTGAAGCCGCTGTTGCCTGCCGACTATATTCCGACCGCCGTGGCCGCCGGAGATGTAAATGGCGACGGCATTCCCGACTGGGTGGTGGCCAACGGCGGCAGCAACAACGTGTGGGTCTACCTTGGGCGGGGCGATGGGAGCTTCACCCAAGCCACCGTGATTCCGCTGACCGGGCAGTCTCCTTTGGCAGTCGCCTTGGCCGACCTCAGGGGCGTCGGGAAGTTCGACATTGTAGTGGCGGAGGCCGACAGCGAAAGCATCGGCGTACTACTCGGCAATGGTGACGGCACGTTCGCTCAGGAAAAGACTTATTTCGTCCCGGGTGCGCCCATCTCCTTAGCGATCGCCGACCTCAACCACGATGGTCATCTGGATGTACTTGCCGGGGTACTTCAAGATCAAAACGCCCCGGTCTCAGGTCCTCTGGTCACCCTACCCGGAGACGGCAAAGGCAGCTTCGGAGCACCAGTCTATGAGCCATTCTCCGGGGTCTTCCTGATCACCCCGCAATCCATCGCGGTCGCGGATTTCGAGAAAAACGGCAAGCCGGATGTTGTGCTGGTGG
This sequence comes from Candidatus Sulfotelmatobacter sp., assembly GCA_052148475.1. Lineage (GTDB taxonomy): Bacteria > Acidobacteriota > Terriglobia > Terriglobales > Acidobacteriaceae > Sulfotelmatobacter. The sequence continues at coordinate 168,910 of JBKQID010000027.1, forward strand.
ATCCAGGCTTAGGCGCAATTGTTTTCGTGAATGACGGAACGGGACTGTTTAAGGCGGCCCAGCCCATATTCACAACATTCGTCGTTGGCCCGGAGATCGTGGCCGCGGGAGATGTCAATGAAGACGGCTGTCCCGACGCGGTCGTCTTCGACGATCTCGGCATCGCCAGGGTATTTCTAGGCAACTGCGACGGTACCTTCCAGCCCCAGTCCAACCAAATTGGCGAAGGCGACCTGGCATGGGCTGCCGCGTTGGCGGATGTAAACGGCGATGGTCATCTCGACCTCGTTTACGCCGGAGTTTGGGCAGATACGGGAGGCTACGGGCAAACCGCCGGCAACCTGCTAGGGGTGAGCTTTGGCGACGGCAAGGGAAACTTCAGCCCCGCCCAGGTCTACCGCGGCGGTCAAACGTCATTCGGCTTGGCCGTCGCCGACTTCAACCAAGATGGACATCCTGACGTGATCACCGCCAACCAGGACAGCGATTCGGCCACCATTTTCCTCAACGATGGCAAAGGCGGATTCGGCATGCCTCAGGGTGAGTATACCGGCTATATCAATGGCAACAATTCGTCCGGTCCGGTTAATGCACCTTACTCAAGCTTCTTCCCAATAGATGTCAATGGCGACGGAAAACCGGATCTGGTTTATCTGCTGGTCGGTCCAGGATATCCAAATCCATTTCGAGCGGCTGTCATGCTCAACGACGGCACCGGTCACTTTGGCCCGGCGATTTACTCGCCGGTCGCCGAGGGGACCTTCGGCGTGACCGATTTTCTGCTTGGCGACTTTCGTAATACTGGCCGTCCAGACCTGATCACCACATCATCCTACTTTGGCGAAGGAACCGGCACGCAACTGGTCTTTGCACCGAACGCCGGTGGCGGCAGCTTTGGTCCCGCAACCGCGACCATACTAGCCGGCACCGTCCCGGATGCAATACTTGCCGCTGGCGACTTCAATGGTGACGGAAATCTCGACCTCGCCATCGCGTCGGCGGGCACCATTACGATTTATTTGGGCCACGGAGACGGCACCTTCGCGCCACAATCGCCGATCACCATCAGCCAGGGGTTGCAGGGGCTGTGGGTGGGAGACTTCAACGGCGACGGAAAGCTGGATTTGCTCGGCTGGGCTTACAGTAATGGCGTCCCCTTCCAAAACAACAATGTCTACGAGTTGCTCGGAAACGGTGATGGCACCTTCGCACCGGCAAAGCTGGTGATCCAGAATCTGACCAATCCAGCTGTCATGGACGTGAATCACGATGGCCGGCCGGACGTGATCGATAACCAGCAACCGGAGGTCGCCTACCCAACCGGGCTCGCCAGTCCCAAGTTCAGCATCTACCTTTGCCAGCCTGATGGAAGCTTTGTTCTGACCAACTCTTACGCTCCCTATACCGGGATCACTGCGGAGCCCACAACTTTGGGTACGCCCCTGGGCGGGCGTTTCCCGGTGTGGATCGGCGACTTCAACGGAGATGGCAACGTAGACTTGGCGGCCATCCAGCAAGCGACCGATACCCCGACGGGCGTTGCCTATGTGCAATTCCTGCTGGGCAACGGCGATGGCACGTTCACTCCCACGTATGACACCTATTTCCTCAATGCCTCGCGGCCAACCGCGGCGTTCGACGTAACCGGCGACGGGCGGGCAGATTTGATCGAGAGCGACGGATACACGTCGTCGTTTCAAGTCATTCCCGCCGGGACAGGAGTGCCGGTTCAACTGCAACTGGTGACCGATCCGGTGATCGGCAGCACTGGATCGGTGCAGATTTCTTTGGCAACCGTTTCATCGACGTCGACGCGAGTAACCTTGGGCGCCAGCGATCCCGCGATCAGCGTTCCGGCCAGCGTTACGATTCCCGCCGGATCCCTGACCCAGGACGTGAATTTCACCATCGCAAGCGCCTTCAACTCAACTCATGTCTTCTGGATCCAGGGAACGTTGAATGGCGTGACATCCACTGCGTATGGAACACAAGCGACGGCGCAAGGCCAGTACGGCGTACTGCTGTCCACTTACTGGAACAAGCAAGCGACCTTCCCGGGCCTGCCCACCGCGGACTATCAGCTCGGGATGACTTCGCTGGCGGGCTATGCGACGACCATCACGTTGAGTTGCCAGGGGCTGCCCGCAGGCGCATCGTGTCAGTTCGGTTCGAACCTACTGACAGTTGCGAGCGGCGGCAGTGCGAGCACGTCAGTGATCGTCAATACCACGTCGAATACGGCGCTTGGCGTCTACCCCTTCACGATCGTGGGCACGGACGGGACGATTACTTCTACCCTCAGCGAAACCCTCGATGTCGGCGATTATAGCGTCAGCATCTCGCCCACTTCGCAAACCGTGCTGCAGACGCTGACGGCGAATTACTCCGTGACCATCGCTTCCATCAACAACTATGGCGCGAACTTCAGCTACTCGTGCACCGGGATTCCGAGTCCGGGTGTTTGTACAGTCGGAAACGGATCGGCGACGATCCAGACCAGCAGCCTGGCCACCGGCACCTACAACTTCATCGTGGGAGTGTCCAATGGCGTTGCGACGCGTACGGCGTCGGCGCAACTCAACATCGGCGGATTCAATGCGACGCTCTCAGGCAATACTCTCTCGGTCGCGGTCGGGCAGTCCGGCAACCTCACAATTAGCGTGACTGGACAAAACGGGTTCGCCGACTCTGTCTCATTATCGTGCAATGGCGCCCCCAGCGGCACGACCTGCGGGATCAATCCGGCCTCGGTGACACCGTCCGCCGGAGGAACGCCCGCAACCATGACAGTAACAGTAAGCACGAAGCCGGCCCTGCGGCACTCGCAGGGGCAGAGCAGCAAAGCAGGTGGGCTGGCGTCAATCGTTGCGGTCTCGGGATTCTTGGCATTCGTCCTCACATTGTCTGGAAGCCCCAAAAGAAAGGGGCGACTCTTCGCTTGCCTGACCTTGCTGGCAATTATCAGTCTTATACCTTCCTGTGGCGGGGGAGGCGCTTCGGGAGGAGGAGGTGGTGGTGGCGGGGGCGGAGGGGGAGGGGGTGGAGGGGGAGGCGGCGGCAGCACATCGTTCAACCTGACTGTTCAGGCCAGTGCAGACAGTGTAACCGAGAATGTCGGCACCGTGACTATCACGGTACCGTAAGCAACTCCTAACCGGGAGGCACGCTAAGACGGCATGTGAGACTAGTCCTGCGAAGTCGGCATTCGGTCACTATACCGGCGGCGCATGTCGCATCTGGTTGGATTGCGAAATGAAGAAGGGCCGCCGAAGCGCCCCTTTTTGCTACATCGGCGACAACCCCGCGTCCGACTCGCCCTTCCGGGCTCGTATCCCAAACCCCCGCTGAGCGCGTCATTGAAATAGATACATGGCAATGGTCGAAATCTCTGCTATGCCGCTTCTTTATCACGAGACTGAATAGTGGCAAAGCAGAAAGACGTCGCCAATCGCATCGGGGTTCAGATGGGCGTAGCTACTGCCTCCTGTACTGACAACGTTCTGCAAGGCTGGGTTGATTCGTGTGATGTCAGCGTTGTCGGCATCGAGTATCCACATCGGTGGCGAGCCCGCGCTCGCTGCCTTCGGCTGTGGCGGTTGCGCAATCGAGCCGTACGCCAAGCCGCCCAGGAAGGAAAGGCTGCTGGTTAGCGTGGCGCTTGGCGGACTTGAAATACCTGGTGGCCCAAGATGGAGTACCAGGGGCCCGCCACCAACGTAGTCCGTCTGAAATTGCGCATTCTTGAAGACGAGGAGCAACTCGACTTCTGAAATCTGGATCTTCTTCTGGCGATACTGGAATGGAAAGCGTTCGGCGCCGAGTGCGATCGACATGGTCTGGCTGGTCGCCGTGTCGGGTGGGTTCAGGAACTTGTACCACTCGCTCGGGAACTCGTGCTTCAGGCTGAACAGACGCTGCAGATCGGCCTGCGGCGTGGCAAAGGGACTCGTGCTTCCAGAATACGCTTGTCCCGGCCTGGTTGGCAGGAGCGCGGCCTGCTTCGCAAGATCGCGCAATCCATCGCCGCCATAGCGCGACGTGTACCGCAGATTGATCACAACGTCACTGATGGAATCGAAGTCGAACGCGTTACAGTCAATCGGCAGGTCGATCTGCCAGCTCGATATCGCGCCCGCGCCTTCGAACGGCAAATAGCGCTCATCCCGGAAGTTCACCTCAAACAGGCCAGGATCGTTCTGAGCCGTGCTTGTGGCGATCGACTGAGTGGCCGCGTAGTTCGTGACGAAATGCGCGTCATTGGCGAAGTCCGTCCTGCTGCTTGCCATGTTGTCAACGCGGACCTTGCTGTTGAGCATCGTCAGGGTGCAGTTCACGCTGGTGTACGGTCCGGTTACGCAAGGAATCGCGAGACTGACCGTCTTGATGCGCCGGAAGTAATGCCCCGGATAGTCGTGGTCGAAGAACGCCTCGGGAAGGTTGACGATGCACTGCCCGGTCGTCTTCAGGTTAATCAACGCCCACGGGTCGAACAGCACCAGTGAGATCGCCTTGGTGATCTCGTATTCGCGCACATCCGTCTGGAGATACGCCAACTCCATCCGTTTGAGGTCGGCGTAGAGGCGTTCTCCTGAGAGCAGCCCCTTTTTCAGGCTGTCCCAGTACCCAAACTGGATATAGTTCGACGTCGTGAGCCCGCGCTCGAAGCGGAACCCGACCTCGGCTTGGGTCGCAAGATCGTAGGCCATCTGGTAGCACTGGAAAAACACGGTGGAGATCTGATCCACCATCCAGCTGTACAGCTCCGTGTTGGTGTACTTGCTCTGCAGGAAGCTCTGCACTGCCTGCGCATTTTGGATCTGCAGCGTAAGGTTGGCCTGGTCGGCTTGTGCGATCTGCACACGGAAACCCGCGGCAGTGATCTGGTCGTTAATCTGTACTATTTCTTGCTGCGCCTGGGCGAGTTGGAACGCCCACTCGCTGTTCCGCCGATCCCATTCGCCCAGGGTTTTAGCACGAGTGCCCTGGTACGTCTGCTGGGCGGCCTCCGCCTCGTATATCTTTGCCTGGAACGTGGCCAGCGCGGCGAGCTGCTGACCACCGAATGTGGCGGTCGCAACCGGCGAGCCGAGTCCGCTAACACCCAGATCTAAATTGGGAAACATGGCAGCAAGTGTGGCCGCCTGCGACGCGCCTTGGCTGCTCTGCTGGAAAGTATTGGCCGACTGCAGCGCGGTTACGTACTGGTTTTCGTATGGCGTCAATCCGTTAGTAACCAGCGACTGATACCACTGCTCACGGGCCGTGGCCAGCGCGAGACTATCATTCAAGCTCGCCTGGGTCGCGCTGGCGTCTTGTACCGCGTACTGCTTCATCTGCTGCATGGCTTGCAACAAACTTGCCTCTTGCGTGGCGCGCAGCAACTCCAGGGCTTCAGCATCCTGCTTCTCTATCGCCGCGAGCAGCGCCGCTCCCAGCGCGCGAACCTCGGAGCAGAGGTCCAGCGCCCTCTGCAGGATTGCCGTGAATCGGTAGAAGGGGGTGCCGGCATTGGTGTTGCTGAGAACGCTCGACAACGACACCCCCGCGGCTTCCGCTGCCACCAGCAGCGCGGGCGAAATGGGCGGAGAGAACAGTGGCAGTTGCTCCACAACCCCTTGAATGTTCATGCAGTGACGAATCTTGTAGAGCCGGTCCTCGACCGTGCTCCACAGCCCCGAAAGCGTAGAGTTTGGAGGGAAGCAGAAGTACGGGATGATGCTGGACATGCTTAGGGCTGAGCCCAGGCCCGAGCCCGGCGCCGAGCCGGACGTCGATAGATACGGAAAATCATTCTCCAGCAATACCAGCGCATTGGAAAAATCATCGATACCGTACAGATTTACCAGGTCGTTGTAGGTATAGTCCTGGGACGTCCCGCGCTCGGGGATCTGCAGACCCTGCGCCCCCAAGAGTTCTTCCACGAGAACATAATGCAGCGTGGATTCGTTGATGGATTCCCGCGTGTTCTGCGCAAACAGGAAATCTCCGTAGGAGAGGTGGTGTTGGCAGTACTGCATCACCACATAGAGCCGGAATGCCACCGGTCGCATGCGCGCGATGAGGAAGGGATTGAACGGGTCGTCTTTCCAGGCATTGATCTGGTCCTGGATGTCTTGGCCGCACAAACCTGACGGTGGCGTGCTTCCGCTGGGTGGATAAAAGATGTTCTGTATCTGTCCAAACACTGCATCCGAGGGCGAGCAATCATAGAACGGAAGGAACTGCCAGTAGCGCTGCGGAATCGGATCGGTCGAACTGGTCGTTGGATTAAAGATGTATCTCCACCATGTCTCCGCATCGTCAAACTGTTGGTTCTGGTCGAGCTGGGTGGCGATCAGTACCGGCATATGGAAGAACAACTCCCAGTTGTAAATGGAATATGCGCCGGTGGCGCCGAAGTCGACTTCCTCCAGGGGGAAGTTGAGGTTCACGATGGAAGTGGGTTGATAGATCTCACCAAAAAGAGTTGCCAAGGGGCCGTTGCTGACTGACTGCGTCTCCCAGACTTTGCCGGCATTAAGGTCGACCACCCCGATCACAGCGTCCCCTTCGTAGTTAGGTGCATCCGTTTGCCCATATGGGGGCATGACTTTGCCATTGTTATAGTAGAAACCGTGCGACGAGTTGTAATAGAGAAAGTCACCTGCGGACGCGGGACCCGGGTTGGGCGGAGTGGTCGGCGCGTACACCTTGCCCTGGGCATAGAGAACGCCAGCGGTTAGTTGCGGCGTCGTGGTCGCAGAAGGAGAGAGCATGAAGCCCGAGACGCGCCCTCCGTCTTTCGTGATCTGCTGGTTGAGAAGTGTCAGTAGTCCGGGCAACCCGTATTGATTCACCAATTTGATGAATGGGCAGGACACGGGGTGGAAGTGATTGCTGAACAGGATTTGTGAGAGTGACAGCTTTTCTTTTTTCTGGCGAGCCGGAGTCGCCGCCGGTTGTGCAGCCGGAGGTTTCGTGACGCTTGTTCCTCCAACCGGGCTCGTGCCGGTGAGTGAAAAAACCAGACTCGTGTCGACTGCGCTCGATGCCGAGGTAAACGTCCCGAGGGCGTAGACGGGGCTCGCCTTGCTGGCATCGCGCACCACAGCGCTCGATTCAGAAAAAGTCTCAGTGACGAAGTAAACGCGGTCGCTATCCTGGTAAAAAAATGGCTCGCCCGGTATGGCCGAAGCTGCGCCGGAAGCGAGTGGCGGGATCGCGAATGAGCTCGGAAGTTCCAATCCAAAACTAGGGAAAAACTGCTGAGGGAAGAGGAGCTCGAAATAGGGGTAGGATTTCGCGGGTGTCCCAAGCTCTTTGTTCACAGCGGCCGAGAGCACCGGCACGACATCGGGGGACGTTGTGGGGGCTAGGCCAATGGCGACCTGGAGGCCCGATTCATTGAGGTTCGGTCCCACCATGAACTCGTACCAGACCCCGTCCGCGGGTGCCAAGACATTTACCGCTTTTGGCGATGCCGGGGGTGGCGTAGTGATCAAAGTTAGAGGCGATGGACTGCTACCGCACTGTGAGATGTTGAATTGCCCGACCGGGAATAAATAATCGCTCGGATTGGAACCAACTGTGATTTCAAAACCACCCAGGTACACGGTAATGACTAAGCCATCGTTGCTGAGGGGAGCGGCTCCGAAAACGAACCCGGAAGTCTCGAGATCGTACGGATCAAGTTGCAACAAGCCCCCCTTGGGAGTTTTCAGCTTCGTGAAGGCCCCCGGGAAGTCCTCGATGGTCATGGGATCTGACGACTGCTTCGGGGACCACGCACCTTGTTGGTATTCGCTCCAGTACAGTGTGATGGTGAGGTCCTTCTTGGGCGGCGCGGAATTATACGTGCCGTCGCCGGGCTTCGGTATCGGCATCGAGCCCTGGTTGTTCACCTCGGCGGTCTCCACAAAACTGGGCCAGAACAAAAAGAGACGCCCGTCCCAGACCACCGGAATAAGGTGGTCGCCTTCGATACTCGCTCCGACGGGCTCCCACGCTGTCCATATAGCGCCTCCGCCGGTCTGACCGTACTGGCTGCAATTCAACAGACGGCGATAAAAATAAGAGTAGGGTGGGTTCATCGTCCGGCCAAACACATGCAGCACGTCGTTGGTCGCGTCCTGCGTGCCGGCAGGCGACGGTGAGGACTGCGCATCCGACTGCCAATAGCAACCCCGAATGTCTAACCGTGCGATTGTGTTCAGGCCGTTTAAATAGTCGAGATACGCCTGCTCAACATTGTCTTCGGTGATCGGGTTCTGCAGGAGCGCGTTCGCGAACGTCTGGAACAGAGGGGTTTGATCGTCGCGCAACGTGGGAACGATCCAATTTTCCGGGTAAAGCAACACCATCCGGTTTGCCTGCCAGACTCTGAAGTTCTGCATCCACGTCCACTGCACGGGATCGATGACTGCGGGGGAAACGGCGCTCTCGAGGTTCAACAGGCAGCGTTGCACGAACAGCTGCACGGCGGCGCTCGCCTGCACGATGCGGGACGTGAGCATGCACGGACTCATGTTGACGTCGATCAGGAAGTATTCGTAGAGCTGGTCGGCCAGAGTGATCGGTCCCCCGTCATCGGGCGCAGACATTCCCCAGGCCGCTGCGTTTGCCAGGATGTAGGCGATTAGCGCCTCCTTCGAGGCCTCCCGGATCGTGTCGTTCAGTGGCTTGCCTACCGTAGCCCACGTCGCGTCATCGTATTTGGCTTTCACCGTGCTTTGAATGGCTTTGGCGTTAGTCTCCTCGCTTGCGGCATCGGGGCCGAACGCTGACCAGGTGAAGAGTTGCTGCGCCGAGACGCCCAGCCGGCCGAGGAGCGACGTGCACGACTGCAACTGCACTAATCCCGCCCTTTGCGTCCCCACTTCGTTCTTGAAGTCGGCGTCACTCAGTCCAAAAGCGCTACTCGACGCCAGAAAGGCAAGGTCGGCCGCGTTCCAGTTGGTCGCCTGGAGGATGGCGCTGCTCACTGCGGGGCTTAATGTGCCCGGCGTGATCGTCAGGCTAGCTGAGGCAGTGGCAAAGACATTCAACAACCCCACGTCGCTACCCGGTAATGTGTTGCGCAGCGTAACCACTGCGCTTAAGCGCTGCCATTCATTGAACATGGCCGGCGTGAACGATGCCGAATTGAAGAGGAGATTCGGGTCGAACGGTACGGGCGGGACCGAGGGATTTCCTGGATCGATACCGGCAAAGTCGGCGCCGTGGCTGTACAGATAGGAAACGTCAGCGGCAGTCAGACGGAACGTGCTGATCAGGAGATTGGTTTTGAACAGTAAAACGTAGGAGTTCACGATTGGCGTCAGTGACGTCAATACCGCGCCCGAGAACAGTTGACTTTGCGGGATGACCGCCTTGGGAGTTGATGGACTGCTCCAACTCAACTCGACAATTCCGCTTGCCGTGTGATCGTAGTAATCGAGTTCGATCGTATACAACTGTCCCGCGATTAAGGCGATGGTTCCGGATCGTTCGGTCGGCATCCCGTCCGTCCATGAATTGACGAGTTGTACTCCGTTGATCCAGAGCCGCATGCCGTCCCCGGATTGCACATAAAACGTATAAGTCTCCGAGTATTGCGGCATCAGATATCCCGTCCAGCGCACGCTGAACGGGCGCCCGGTCACGGGAACCGTGGGCAGGCCGAAACCCCAGTTGAAGTCGACGCTCGCATCGATCCGAGTCGCCACCGGGCTTCCACTTAGATTGACCGTCGCATAGTAGGAAGCCGAAAGCCCGTCGCCGACCAAGGCGAGATAATCGGACATCGCGGTCGCTGTTGCCGGACTCACCTGCGAATGAAGAATTGTATTCAGGAGAAGGTCGCACAACTGAGGGTCGAGTGAGAGGTTGTCGCTCAATGTCTGCTTGATAAGACTAACGCTCTGGATCCGCGCCAGATAGGGCATCAGACCCGCCGCAACGTATGCCACTTTTTGGGCCACGCTCAACTGAGCCGGGTTCTCAATCAGTTGCGTGATGGCATCGCTTGCATTGAGGAATGCGGCGAGGTTCATGTTGATAAAGTCGATCGGTTGTTGGTGCAGATTTTGCACCGCCGCTCCGTAGGTGGCATCGCTGGATAGCGCGAGCAGAACCGTCTCTTCGGCAGAGGTCATCGGACCTGTCATGCGCAGCATTTGCGACGCGGCATCATACACGATCGTGGGCGGAGGGGTCGGAAAGCCGATGGCGGGCAGGCTCGCCAATGATTGAGTGTAGGTGGCGACACCGCCCACTTGACTGGCCTGATAAAGGGCCGCCACCGCTTGCTGGTACGTGGGATCGGTGGACAAGCCGAACAACTGCGCTTCCTCGGCCGCGGTCATAGCTCCAACCACGCTGAGCGTCTGCGTGGCGCTGTTATACGACACGAACGCAGGCAGTACAATGCTGGGCATCGCCGCCAGCGGCGCGGAGTATACTCCGGTGCCAGTGATCAGACCCATGGCGGTGTTCGCCAGACTGGAGCCGAGCAGAGTAGCTAGAGCTTTCGCCAGCAGCGCTCCTTTGGGATCGGGGACAATGGCATTGGCGTTGACTATGCTGGAGAGTCCGGCTTGCAGCGTTGTCAGCAGCAAGCGGATGTCGGCCGGAGCGGGCGCGATGCCCGCATTGGGATCGTAGGTGTTGGTGTAGAGGTAATTGAGCTGCGCAATCGTGAACACCGACGACTGGATCCCTTGTACGGTCTCCACGAACGCTAATGTCGCGGCCGGAGATTCATTGACAAATGGATCCGTCCCAATCAACGCAATCGCCGTGAGCAGATCACTGACCGTGAGACCCAATCCCTGCGCCAGGAGTGCGTAACGGGTAAGCGTCGATAGATTAGCCAGGTTCAGAGGCGTCGCAGAATTTGCCAACTCCGTGTACGTAAGCAATGCGGCCAGATCCTGCGAACTGATACGAAGGGCCGCCTGAATCTGATAGACATGGTTCGAGATCGTCGAACCGCTGGCCAGCCCCGTGCCAAACAACGTCCGCATCTCGTAGATCGAATCGACCGCCGTCTGATACGCCGGGTCGCTGGAAAAATTGAACAGATCGCGATAGTCGTCCGACATTGCGCCGGTCAGGCTGATCTGGCGTTTGACCGGATCGTAAGTCACGCTGGGAAGACTTGGGTCGGGATTGGACGGTAGCGTGACTACACCCGGAGGCGAGACGGACAGTCTCATCGTTGTCCCGCCCGGCACACCGGCCGCGTGCAGAGACGCTACTGCGCTGAGAAAGCTTGCATCGGTTGAAACCGACGTCAGCTCTGCGTACTCGGTGTCGCTCATGGCGCCATGCAGGGCCAGCAATCCGATTCCAAAGATCGTGGTGTATCCCATGTTGGGGAACAGAGGACTCGGGAACTCCAAAACCGGTAGAGTGGCCGGCGGCGACACATAATTTAGTCGAAACGCGCTATCCGGCGGATTCAGCACAGCCGGATTCTGGAAGAGCGAAAGGTACAGCGAGTTTTGACCGTCAGTATCGATCGTCTCCCAGAAACTGAGCACCGAAAGGATCGGCAAACCAGTCGCCGTCACCAACTGCTGGACCGCTGCCAATTCGATCAGAAATTCCTGATCGATCGCCGTTGCCCCCAACGCCGTCATTGTCTTATCAAGATCGCTGATCGCCCAACCGAGCTTCCGCCACAGCCGGATGAACCGGTGCAGGTGGTCCAATGTCGAGTCTTGCAATGTACCGCCAGCCGTGGACAGATCGACGATTGTCGTTTTTGAAAGATTGCACGGGTCAGTGCCGCTCGCTTGAAGCATGATCGACATCGTCGGATTCAACGCCCGCGTCTCGAGCAGCGCCACCAGGTCATCGTAGGCAATTGCCATTAACTGCAAGAATGTCTCGACCTGCGCGACAGTCTGTTCCCATCCCGGAGGGCTGCTCGAGCTGGGAGGGAAGCCGTAGTATTGCCAGACGGACGGCGACGAGGCTGGCGGAGAGCCGGCAAAAGTCGCTCCTGTAAGGATCACGCATTCCGCCGCGCTGATCGTCAAGAATTCACACGCAATGGCGATACGCGACGGCGTACCCGCCGCCACATCCTTCTGGCTCGCGCTGTAAAGAGCAGTGACTGCGGCCGTATAGCTGGCATCAGAAGACAGCGCCAGCAGGGCCGTTTCTGCATCCACCGTCATCACCCCGGTTATGTTGAGGCTGAGCGTGGTGGTGTTGTAAGTTGCGAAGGGGGGAAGCGAAATGGCCGGCAACGTGGCCAGTGGCACCGAATAGACGGCGGGCGTGGCGGCGCTCTGACAGGTCTCCATCACTTCGTACAGACTGCTACCCATAAAGCCAAGGTAGGTCCGGGCTGTCAGCAACCACCGGTCGAATGGGAGTGTCGGGGGGAAAAGCGCGCTGTTCAGATGGGTGTTGTATGCGGCATCCAAAGTGTATTCCGGGCTTACACTCAAATCCCCGGCCGTCGCGCTCTTGGGCGTGTCGTGGGCCGTGGTCGCGTTGAGCGTGCCATTAAGCACGACGAAGCTTTCCATGATCTCGTTTACGAGATCCACGTACGGCAACATGGTGTTGGTGTTGACGCAGTTGAGCTTGAGGTAGGGGAGATCCGGTCGGCGAACCAGGAGCGCGTCCAGCGGCGACTGTCCCGCGCTGTTTTTTGCCGACTTGGCCAGGAACTGCAGAAGGTCGACGAAGTATGCGGACGCGCTGTAGACCGACTGGCAATCCGAGCAGGTGCAGGAACTGAGCGAGCCAAATAGGGTCTGCCAGTTTGGAATACCGGTGGGCGCGCTCAGACCCTGCGCGAGCAACCCGCCGACGTTCCCGATCGCCCCCAAAGTTGTACTGGTCAGCCCCTGCCGGATATTCATGTACAGTGCCATCGCAGTGCCGCCAATCTGCTGCGCCCGTCCGAAGATCGCCTCGGCAGCACTGGTCGAGCCCAAGGTTGCGGCGACCGAATGCAGAAAACTTGCCCGCGGCGTGCTAGCGATGCTGTAAGCCGACGTATAGCCCGCCGCAAGAAGCGAGTTGGCAGTCGGAAAATCGCTCGTAACCCGGGCCACGCGTTGCCAGGTCGCGAGCCGTTCCGTCACCGCGGTTTGATCGGTGTTGGCCACTCCCGCGAAGATCGTTGTCCCATGCTGTGCGATATAGGTCGAAAGATTCGTATTCAGGATGTCGAGATCGCTGGCTTTGCTCAGAACTCCGGCAAGTTCCCGATCCATCGCGAGCTTCGATCCCGCCAGTGATTGTTGCAGAGCGCTCCCGAAGGTGATGCCCGGGAAAGCCTTCTGCAGCGTCCCGGTAATGGCGGCTGCGTAGTTCGATACCCGTTCAGCTGGCGTGCTCCCGGTGATCGACTCCGGAATGGTCACACCCTGGCTCGTGATCAGCTGCTCCCATTCGGACGTGCTCAAGGTCGCGAGTGTGACCGGCGACGTCATCTGCGGGTACTTCGTGCGCAGTACCGTCACCAGCGGTGGGTTGTCGAGAGTCAGCGTGCCCAGCTGCAGCGCGAGCTGCAGCTCGGGAATGGCGGCCTTGAATTCCGCGTTCTGGCTCAGCGCGCTCCAGAAAGCCGCCGTGGAACCGCTCGCGGCTGCATATTGGCCCACGAAATCGTCGATGAGTTGCGCGTTGGCGGCAAGGGTTGGCGAGGTTTTGAGCAGGGCCGCCAGATCCACCTTATTCACTTCGCCGGCAAAAATAGGATTGGCGTTGATGGCAGAGTTCAGTCCGAGCAGGTCACTGACGGTGGTGGTGGTGGAAAGTTTCGCGATCGCTGCCTCGACGGATGTTTTTGCTGCAGGGTCGTCGGGGAGTTTCACTTCTTTGGCGACAAAGTCGTGGATCGACAAATCTTTGTTGGCGGCAATGTCCACGGAGGGAATCGCGCTGATCAGCGTCGCCAGATTGGCGTACCCCGCGACCGTGGCCGCACCCGCCAGGCTGGAACTCAACGTGCTATTCAGCGTGTCGTTGATGAACGCCTGAGCCGGCGCACCCGCCTTGAGGTTGTTGAGGACGGTATCGGTGAGATCGACTGCACCGAGGTGAACAGAGATCAGGTTGGTCAAGGTAGTCCTCCGGTTGACGCATCGGTCGCTTTATGACGGCTCTGGCCCCGTAATTAGCTTCGAGAAGGCCTCAAACCGCCGCGTACCTCTCGTAAGCTACGGGCCGAAGATCCATCAGGACGCGACCCTCCCAATGGATTCTTCTGACCCCTGTCGGCACCTCTTGGTCTCATTGTTTCTCCGAGTGGAACCCGATTCCGAGCAGGAATGGCGCCAATGCAAGCCCGCCAACACTTCCATACTGACCGCCAAACTGGCCGAACAACGATAGGGCTGGCGTGAGGTGGTAGTCGATGTTGAATCCGAGTCCGATCTGATTCGCCTCGCGCGTCCCGGGAGCATTCGGGGCGCCGCCCAGCGGATCTGCCAGGAACTGATGGAAATACTGAAACTGCAATTGAATATCGATAAGCGCCCTTTGGAACTCCGGGTGTTCGGGCGTGCCCGTCTGCCGCCGCACCTGCAGGTCGCCGACGTTAATGCCCGCTCCGAACGAGTACTGACGACGGTAGGTCGGATCGGAGGTCGGGCCTGGCGTGGGTCCGCCGCTTACTTGCTGGTATTGAAAAACAGGGCCGAGCCCGGAAAGAATATTGAAGCCTACTTGGTTCGATCCCCAGAAATCCTCGGGACCGGTGACTCGCAGGGGGTTGAAGTGTGGCAGCGTTAGAGCCGCGTTGAATACGACCGCTGCCCCGTTCTTTACGTCGGCGCCGCCGAAAAGGATTGCCTGTGCGTCCTCTTGAAATATCGGTGTCGGCTGCTCGGAAGGGGGCGGAGGTGTCGCTAACAACTTCTGTAACTGATCGGTAGCGGACTTTTTGTTTGCCTGATAGTCCTGGAGCAAAGAAAGGCGGATATGTTCGCGCATGTCACCGGGTACGACGTCGCCAGAAGCAGTCTGGTAACCACCGTAGTTGACCTTGCCGTCCTCGCCGGTCTCGTACCCCACAGTGGCCGTGAGTTGATTGATCGAAGCCTCGTCCTGCCTTATCGTTGTTTGAAGTGCCGAAACTTTTTGGGCCCACTTGTTTGTTTCGGGATCTGCGTATTGGGGGGGTGGGTTGGTATTGTCCGAGCCTTCCTTACCGGTAGGATCGAAGAGTCGAATGGGATTGTCGCGGACGTACGTATAGAGCGCCGCTCCGTCAACCAAGCCTTGCGGGTCACATGCGGTCCATCGACCGAGCCACGGCGCGTAATAACGAGCGGCATGGTAGTAGAGTCCGGTTTCTTCATCGCGCTCTTTCCCCGTGTAGCGGTAGCGTTTGGCGCTCACCTCGATGCCGCTGGATACGGCCTGGAACGAAGTGCTGCCATAGGGGTAGTACTCTTCGTAGGAGATGATGGCGCCATTCGCGTCCAGCTCCAGACAGGCGGAATCGATCTGGTTGCCGAACTGGTAACGCAAAATCGGAGCCGGTACGACGCCCGTAGCCACGCTCGCATCCACCGTCTTGGTCTCCGACATGGCAATGCGGCGCTGGTCGTCGTTGACGTGCAGGGTTTGTCGTTCGAGTGTGACCGTGTTGCCGTCGCTCGCATATTCCCGATAGATTTCATATCCGCTGCAATACATTCGTTCTTCAGTCCTGGTGCCGGCGGAGGACTGCGTAACCTTGCGGGCACGCTGTCCGGCGGCGTCGTACACGTAAAAAGTCGTCGGCGCGCTTCCCCCGGTCACGACCTGCTGCTGTGTGCTGGCGAGCTGATCTTTGAAATCCCACGCGATTACCGGCAGGTTCGGCATCTGCGTCATGTTGCCGGCGGCGTCGTAGGTATAGAGCTCTTTCAGCGAACCCACAGTGGTGCTGGTCATCCGATTGTTTGTGGGCGGAAGGTTGGGCTCGTCATATGCATACGTGCGCGTCCAGTTTCCGCTGGCCGCCAGATGGGCGACCTGCAGAATGTTCCCCACCGCATCGTAGGAATAATTCTCGGTGTAGTTGCGCATGGCCGCGCCATCCGCTGGCAAGGGTTGATCCATGCGCGGCGTATCATCCCAGGTGGTCTGGGGTTGAGAGAGTTGTCCGATGTGCTCGCGCCCAGTGGCGGTCGTGAGGCGATAGATCGCATCGTAAGTGTAGTCCGAGTTGGCACTGACGACTTGGTTGCTGTAATAAATGGTTTGCTGCGCAGCGTCACCGGTCGCCGTAATATTTCCGACCGCATCGTATACGTAGGTCAGATCCTGAAGAACCGCGCTGTCGCTGGCTCGCGTCGTCTGCAGTTCCGTGAGCCGGAAAGTATCTGGATCGTAGGTGTAATGGGTCTGCGCGCCATTCCCATACGTGATCAGGAGCCGTTGCCCGCGCGCGTTGTAATCGATGCCGGTTACAAAAATGGTGGCTGTTGCGGCGCCCCGCAGCCTTACGCTCATCTGGTCGAGCTGGTTGGCCTGGTTGAAAATCGGAGAGGCCACGCTTCCGTCCGGCGCTGTCGCCGTAACCAGACGGTTGAGGGCATCGAACGTGCTGCTGGCCGCAAGAGTTTCGCTTTGAAGCAGAGGAGCAGCCGCAGCGGCTATCTGCACCGGGTCCGTCAGCGTTGCCAGCACGGACCAATCAACCGGCTGCTGATACTGGATCGCAAACTGGCGGGAACTGGCGGAGAGGTTGCCTTGAAAGTCGAAGGAAACGTTTGTCGCGACGCCTGCCTCGTCATAGTGCTGATAGATCGTGCCCCGAAGGTTCTGCGTCTGGGGATCGGCCAGCGCCTCGCCGTAAACCGTGCATTCCGCCAGGATTTCCGCTGCGCTGCCAGACTGCACATAGAGCTGGATCGCACGTTGCAACGGATCGTATACATAGCGAATTTGGAACGCGCGGCTGTTCCAGCTTCGCATGGGTTTGCCCGTCGCATTTCCCAACAACCAGCGATCACCGCCGTCCACGCTGTTCTGGTGCGGCCGGTCGCCGAGCATGCCGTAGCTATAGGTCATGACTTGGCGGCTAAGGGCGTCGGTCACGGAAAGCTGATTTCCCTGAATATCGAGTTCCAACTGTGTCTGATATTTTCCGGCTGTCCCGTTGTCGGCAACCGAGAGAAAAGTACGGCCCAGCACGTCCAGATTGGCAACGGATGGAGTTGCGGCATCTTGAGCCGCCAGCCACGCCGCGCGCGTCTGCGGGTCTGAAGGTTCGCCGCCGGAAGCGGCCGGCGATCCTCTGCCGGAATACCACAAGCTCGCAAGAACCGTGTCATTCGCGTCGGAAGTAATCTGCTGCCAGGCATCAAACTCCACCGTGGAGAACGTGCCGTCGGGAGAATCGGTCCGGATCAGGCGGCTGAGCGGGTCATAGTGCAATACCGGAGTAACTCCCCATTGCACTAGATCCTGCTCGCCTTCGTAGCCCGGAATCGTACTGAAGAACGGTTCGTACTTCTTGACCGGCTTGCCTTTGTTGTCGAAGACCGTGCGGCCGCTTCCCACCCATCGGACGTTTGGCGTCGTATCGACCATAACCAGGTTGCCCGAGCTGTCGCGCAGCAGCTGGCCATCCGGACCCCGCCCGGGTGCAAGGCCAGGCGCGGCCTCACTCTTCTTCTGAATTTCTCGAGCGAAGCCATCCGAGTAACGGTACGATTCCTGCCAGACGGTGGTGGCGACGCGGTGCTGCTCGCGAGCCAGGACGTGCACGTAATTGGGCAGGCTGTTCGCCGACCAATTGAAGAGATCGTATTCGAGCTTCGTGGTTGGGTCGTCCGTCGGCGATGCTTCGACGCTGGTTTCGTCAAGAGTGTCTCCCTGGTTCGCTCCTTCCTTCCCCATCACTGCCGTGGCGATCAGCATTCCAAGCTCATCAAAGCGGGCGCCGGTGCGGTTCCCGTTAGGATCAGTAATCCAGTAGGGTTGCAGCGTTCGGTAGTTATATTTTGCTGCGACCGTGTTCAGCAGCGGATCAACCGTCTGCAACACCATCAGTGCATACGAATCGTAGGTGACACTGCTTCTGTTTCCGAAGGGATCGATGAAAGCAACAGGCATGAAATACTGCGTCCCATCAAAAATCGCGTAACTAGAAGGGACCCACCAGATATTGTCGTCGTCGGTCGCGGAAAACAGTCCGGCAGCCTTGTAGTCAGCGCCCTCAATGTACCTGCCCTCATTTCGAAGCATGGTATCGGTTACACGGGCTCCATAAACCTCAAGGATTAAACCGGGGGTGAAAGCCATTTTCAGGGTCCGGTAGAGCAATGCATGAGATTCCACCTGCCCAAGGGGTAGCGGCCCTGAAAGATCGTCCTTGTAGTACAGCGAGCGCGAGCGTTCGAACAATCTTCTTTGCATCCCGCTGGTTGGAGCAACCTCATAAGGGATATCCGTGCAGCTCGCAATCGCGCTGGAAACTGCCGACCATGCCAGCAGGGAATCGCCTGAAGCAGCTAATCCCGTGATCTCGTAGGTGCGGTGGTCATAGGGGATGCCGATTCGGTAAAAGCCCGGACCATCAGGTGCGTTGAAGAAATCTGCTTCGGCGTAGGTTACTAACGTCTGCCCTTGTTCGGGAAAGGCTGGCGTGCGCCGTGGGTAGGCAATCGCCGCGCTCTGGGTGACGTTACCGTAGGCATCGACCGCCAACGTCAACTGGTGACTGATTCTCGGATCCGCTGGATTGCGCTCGTAGTAGTACGTCAGGCTCTCGCGCGGGTTGACGTAGAACACGGCATGAGGATTTCCCGCGAAAGGTTGCAGCACGGTGATCGTGAAATTGTTCTCCGTCACGCTGTAGGGGTTCGTGGCTTGCGGAGAGCCATCATCGGCATATATTTCCTGGCGCAGCATCCGCCCCTTAAGCGCTCGGCAGGCCTCGCGTTCTTCCGGCCCGCTTAAATCCTCCGGAAGAGCGGTGTCGGGCAATGGGGCCGCAAGCGCGTCGCCAGAGAAGTATTCCTGGACAAAGCAGCGCGAGATTCTAGTTCCGCCGAAATAGGCGCCGGTATGAAACCAGGTCTTGGTGTGCGCCGGCGGCACGTATAGTTCCTGGTCGACACCAGCGCCGAATTCTCCCGCTCCAAAGTAATCCGCAAAGGATTCCGTATCCCACTGCTCCACCATGCCGAAGCCCCGGTATTCGCGCTCCACTCCGTCGTAGTAGCCGTGGTGGTATGCATAGACCGTGACCAGTTTCGTATTCGTGATCAGATCGTCCGTCTCCACCTGCTCGACAACTTGCACGGGAAATGGAAGTTTGGTCACCCAGGGTGTTCCGGCCTCCTTGTCCTTCAGATAAAACTTCGTTGAACTAGCGTAAGAAATGGTGGTCTGCTTCCCCAAATTGTTGACGATCGACGTAAGTAAATAAGGTTTCCCTGCACTCATGAGGTCCAGGTATTGCATTGGCTCGGCGGCGGCGCCCGGCAAGCCAGAGGACCAAACAATGCACGCGGTGCCGCTGCCGAATAGGTCGACGACTGCGACAGAGGACTCATTATTAAAAAGGGGAAAGTCGGAAATGACTTGCGCCGCACTCCAAGTGTTTCCGGCCTGGTTGAGCCAGAGAAAAATCGCTTCCGATCCTATGTAGATGATGTCGGTTGTGCCGGAGCCGTCCACGTCAGCCATGCGGATGCGTCTTGGATCGAAGAGATCGGGATGACCGAATTCCGGCGCGGCGCCCATCGTGACCTTGGGCCCAAAACGGCCGTAGCCCATATTCGGCCAGTAACAGACTTCTCCGCCCCGAATGCGTACGATATCCGTGAGACCGTCGCCTGTCATGTCTGCCAGGAAAATCGAGGAAGTAAGATCGGCAAACACGAGAGTTGCCCCGGCATCCTCATCTGCCGGCTTACGCGTGGTCTCAAACGGCGCGAAGCCGCCTTTGGCTAGCGACGGATACCAGAGAAAGACATCGTCGTCGGAAATTACAACGTCGGGAAAACCATCGCCATTCACATCGAGCAATCTCAGGTTAGGATCCTGCCATGGAATGCTGGGATTCGAGCAGAAAGTCGTGAATGGTCCCCAGTGGCCGCTCTGTTCGCGTTCGTAATAACCTGCCAATGGTTCGCTGAACTGTACCAGACATTTGTCGCCATCGCCGGACAAATCCATGATCTGCTGATTGGCGGTCTGCACTTCCGACAACGACGGCTTCGCACCCACCAGTTCCAGTGGCGCAAAGTTTGCGCCACCGAGGTTGCTCTTGTAGAACCAGGAGTCAACGGTCTCGGCCAGAATGCCTGAAATTCCTTCGCTCTTCAGATCAATCCACTGGTAATTCGCATTGTCCAGACCAACAGGAATGTTCTCCAGACTATCGGCGCTGATGAAATGAACTTCCGGATCAATCGTGGCCTGGCTGTAGCCGAATTCGAGGTCCGGATACACCGCCTTTTGATAGACGCCAGTGTTCGGGTTCCGGATGTAACCCGCTCGCGTGATGGCTATCATTTGTGAAGCGACAGGGTTGGCCGCGTACTGAAAGTCGAGCGAACCAACCAGGCAAGGAGTCGCTCCCAGTTCGGCGAACGAGTGGAACATCAGGACTCTCTGGCAAAGACGGTAAGTTCTTATCTCGAAGCCAGACCGGAAAGAGGAAAAAGGGTCAAGGCGAACCGGCCACGGTAGCACCTCGTCCGGGGTGGGATTGTTCGGATCGTGTTCCCCATAGTCGAAGACAACCTCAAACGAAAATCCGCCCGGCAGACCCGCCCCGGTCTTGCCATAGTAGATTCGCTTCAAATAGCACTTCGCTAACTCCGTACCTCCGGCAAGCCGGTTCACTTCTTCGGCTGCAGCCGTATCGACTCCCGTGGCGTCTTCCTGCTTGTACTCGTATAGGATCAGGTTTCCCTTGTCGTCACAACTTTGTTCCAGAAGCCACGTGAATATGTGTGAACTATCGTCTGGATCGGAAATACGAGCGCTCGAATTCTGGCCGTAAATGCTCGTAATGTTGTCTGTAGAAATCGACCGCCAATGGATTTCCGCGGTCGCTTGGTTCGTCCATCGTTCAATTCGGGCGAAGAGTCCTTCAACTCTCGGTTGATATAGTTCGACATCGTAACCTTGGCCGTCTTGAGTACTGCCGTAGATATCTTTCGACCAATTCGTCCCGCTCTGTACCAGAACAGGCACAAGGTCCTCGCTGCCAGACAGGACGAAAATATCGGAGTCTTCGGCATCTCGATAGCGGGGCAGACCTTTGTCTGTCTTCCTTGTGATGGCTGGGACTGATAAGGCCCATCCCAAACCGAAAGGGCCATTCCCGCTACCTGAGTCATAGGAAAGTGACAGCTTGGGGTAGAAATCGGATCGCGACGGTGAGGTAGGGATGGGGACGCTAAAGGATGCAGTACCGGTTACGGAGTTGACATCGAATTTCTCTCCAATGTCGGATATTGCTCCACCGCCTTTTGGCAAAGAGAGTATGGGCGTGTTCACCACGCCCACCGACCGAGACGCCTGCGTTGCCCCGTGTGGATCGTCGGACGGCATCCCCGTCTCCTTCTCGCCAGCTCAGTGGGCCCAGACGCAATGGTTGGCTTTTCTCCTGAAGTTGTAACAAGATACAGTTTGAGTAGGCCTTAGTAGCATACGCTGGAGGAGTTCGTCAAGCCGACCTGATCTGCGGTAGTGGGTCACATACGAACCCACTACTTGGTCTACGGTAGTAGTGAGTTTGAAATGCAATTCGTTTCAGGGTATGCCTTCACGCATGCCGAAACATCCGCGACGGTAGATCCGCTTTGACGGCTGCGGTACTGACGGGGAGCGCCAGCGGCTGAAGCCGTTGGTCTCTGGCGGACCTGGCGGCATCGCTAAAGCGAAGTCCGAATGCGAATCATATTTCGCAAACTACCGTTCTCGGGGCGGGATTCGTTGTGGCGGGTCTAGACGGTGACGGTTTGGGTGGAAAGCGACGACGGATTGCCCTCCGCCGTTGCGTCTAGATCGATCGGACGGGACCCCTCCGACTCAACTTCACAAATCGAGCTTGGGGAGCAGCCCTTTGTAAAGCGAAGAGCCGAAGCTGACAAACGGCCATACGCTCAGCCGAACTCTCTGTTTCGGAGAGTCTAGCAGATCGTTCATTCAGTTTCGGGAGAGAACCCGTGGAATTACTGATTATGTGGAGGATTAGGTTGGTTGCGGGGGCTTGCAACGCACCGAAGCCGCCCGCCCTGCCGTTTCGATACAGGTTGCCAGTCAAGCGTCGTATCCCCCTGATTCTGATGCCTCCTAATCCAACAGGCGGATTTGAGCCGCCAGCGTTAGGGCTCTGACCGATTCTGTGGAGGTTCGGCTGCTGGTGGGCTGAGCCCTAGTCAGGTGTCTCAAGCCCGAGCACGGCCTTCTTCACCACCCTAGCATCGGCCTCCACGTCGGGTGTCGC
>JBKQID010000028.1:0-75372 GCA_052148475.1 Candidatus Sulfotelmatobacter sp.
GGCAGCGAGGGCAACCTGTTTGAACTGGCCACGCAGGCCGGGGAGGCGCTTCGGCGGAGCTTGGGAGTCGGCGCGGCCTCCACCCAATCTAGCGTTCAAGCTCGCGCCGCTCTTCCATCCAATCAAGAGGCAGTACGGTTTTATACGGCGGGCCAGGAGCGTTTATGGGCGTTCGACTACGGACACGCCCGCGATCTGCTGAAGAAAGCCGTCGCCGCCGATCCCGGCTATCCCCTCGCACACGCGGCTTTGGCCGATGCGTGGAATCATCTGGGCTATGCGTCGGCGGCTCGCGCAGAAGTCGAGCGGGCACGTGCTCTTTATGGGCATCTGGGGCCCGAAGATCGTCTGCTGATCGACGGCCAGTACTATTCCACCATTCAGGATAAAACCCAAGCCATTAATACATATCGGCAACTGTTTACCCAGTTCCCGGACAATTTGGATTACGGCCTTCGACTGGCCAATGAGCAGCGATGGGTGAATCCCACAGATGCGTTGCATACGCTGGAAGCTCTTCGGCGTCTTCCGCTTCCTTCGGGCGATGATCCTCGGATCGACTATATCGAGGCGCGCTCGTGGATCAATAACGATGTCGCCAAGGCGCAGGCTGCCGCGCGGCGCGCGGTCGAGAAGGGGACCGCACAGGGCTCGCGACTGCTTGTGGCAAGAGCGAATGGCGTTCTCTGTCAGATTGGCAACGGCGATTCCACCGCCCAAGCATGTGACGACGCTCGAGGGAGTTACACGGCGGCTGGCGATCGCGACAACGCAGCTCGCGCCACCATCGATCTCGCCAACCTCTACTATCAACAGGGCGACCTGGACCGTGCGGAGTCGATGTACCGGGAAGCGATCAAGGTGTTTCGTCAGCTCGACGATCTCGAGGGCCTTACAAGCGCCTCCAGTAACCTGGGCGATATTTCTCTGGCCCGCGGGAATTTGACGGATGCCGCACGCGCGCTCTCAGACGCGATTCCAGGTTACAAGGAAATGGGGGACAATGACGGACTGGCACTCACGCATGCTGACCTTGCCGAAGTAGCGCGCCGGCGAGGTGATCTCCAAGCGGCGCTTGCTGGTTATCGGGAGGCCAGAGCGATCGCCAATGAGATTGACGACAAACGCGCCATTGCATATGCACTCGCTGGACTCGGTGACGTACTTGCCGATCGCGGTGATTTAGTGGCCGCGCGCAAGTCTTACGAAGAATCGCTGGCCATGCGCAAACAGACGGGAGAAAAGCAGACCGTGGCGGAAACGGAACTCGCCTTGGCGCGGCTTTCACTTGACGAAGGACATGCCGCCGACGCCGAAACTGTGATCCGCAAGTGCAAAGAACAATTTCATCAGGACGGTCAAGCCGACGACGAGCTGGCCGCCAGCATCACTTTGATAGAGGGGTTACTGGGCCAGGGCAAATTCGGGGAAGGAGCCCAGGAAGAGCAAGAGAGCCAGGTGCTGGCCGCGAAGAGTACAAATCTGCTCAACCGGCTTCAGTTCGATCTCGCCACTGCTCGTGTCGAACTTGCCTCCGGTCATCTCGACTCTTCACGCGCACAACTGGATCGTACCCTCCAAAGCGCTCAACTCCATCACCTGTTGGGAGTCGAACTGGAAACACGGTTGAGCCTTGCCGAGTTGAAAAAGAAGCAAGGCCAGAGCGCCGGGGCCCACGCGGACCTCGTCGCCTTGGAGAGAGTTGCAGAGCATAGGGCGTTCAGCCTGATAGCCAGCAAGGCCCAAGCGGTCCTCAACAACGGCGAAGTGAGAAGGCAATAACGTTCGATTGGTTCGTAATCGGCAAGATGAAAACCGCGAGAGAAGCTGACAAGGAACCAGCCCCTGTAGGCCGCTATAGTACGAAATCAAAACGTGTCCGTAAATAATCGATAATAAACGCGATAGTGGTGGAGGCGGCGGGGAGTCGAGCAATTCAGCGTGAGTCCAACACACAGCACATGCGGCCACAGAATCGCATAGATTCTCAAAAATGGATCGAAAAAGCACCTAGCTTCGCGCGATACCGCAAGGTTGTTCACTATTACACGCTGATCATCGACGGCGCCGAAGTCAGCGATCCCAACACTCACGCCTTCTTCGGAGGCGGAAAGCCGGCAAGTGGCGTAGAAGTTCCGGAACCGGGTTCAACATATTATTCGGTTCAGGATGTTCCCCACGGCCAGGTCCGGGAGGTTTGGTACAGCTCGAAGGTGACGGGAACCTGGCGGCATGCCTTGGTTTATCTCCCGCCCGATTACGATATGAAAACGAAGACGCGCTATCCGGTGCTCTATCTGCAACACGGCGCCGGCGAGGACGAGACCGGCTGGGTGCGTCAGGGCAATGCGAATTTCATCCTCGACAATTTGATCGCGGCCAAGAGTTGCAAGCCGATGATCGTGGTGATGGCCTACGGCTACGCGCACCGCGCGGGCGAGGCGCCTGTCGATCTGTTCGCAAAAGGGTTTGGATCACCAGAAATGCTGAAGGCCATGCAGGACATGGCAGCGGCGTTTGAAGATGATGTGACGCAAGCTCTCATCCCTTACATTGATTCCACCTTCCGCACGTTACCCGACCGCGAGCATCGTGCGATGGCAGGCCTCTCGATGGGCGGCATGCAGACCTTCCAGATTACTCTGGATCATCTGGATCTCTTCTCTTACATCGGCGGCTTCAGTGGAGCAGGCGGGATGCTCGTGCTCGGGAATCGCAAACTGGATCCCAAGACCGACTACAACGGAGTGTTCGCCGATTCGGCAGCATTCGGCAAGAAAGTGCACTTGCTCTGGATTGGCGTGGGGACGAATGAACCGGAGAGAATGCGCACCGGACTCCAGAGACTGCATACGTCCCTACTGGAAGCAAACATCCAGCACGTCTTCTACGAATCACCGGGCACGGACCATGAGTGGCAGACCTGGCGCCGCGATCTGAAGGATTTTGCAGCGCGACTCTTCTGATCCAGCCCAGGCTCGATGGTCGAGGCTGTGGGACCCTGAGAGTGTGGAAGAGGTGTGTAAGCCATGCTCATTACAAGATTTTGTAAGTAAATTTTCTATTTTCAGATTGGATAGACTAAACGCTCGTTGGTTATATATTGGCGCAAAGTCCGCTGCGTCTGCTGCACAGGTTCATCGCATGCGGAGAGCGAGCCCAAGTAGCCGCGTATTTTATGGGTTTTTGAAATGGTGCCGGGAGGGGGAGTCGAACCCCCAAGACCCGAAGGTCGGCGGATTTTGAGTCCGCTGCGTCTGCCAGTTCCGCCATCCCGGCTGAGGAAAGGCCCTTCTATTGTACGGCAGTGGTTGCGGATTTTGAATACGAACGCGCGCGGGCAACAACCGCTGGCCAGCGCCCAGAAACTTAGGAACTCTGGCAAGTCCCCTGACACGCATTGTTTCTTTTTCTTTTCTTCCTCGAAACTCCGAGCGCATGCAGAATCAGGCGGTCGTCGGTGTGATAATCACATCCAACTACAGGGAATGCCTGTGGGGAATCTCGCCGCGACGGTTTGGGCAATTCCTGCTTCATCGTTTATCCTCAAAGGTTGTCTGACGCGCATGGACTCGATAGTGTGGGTCCGGACTGATGTGACTGGCGACGCATCAGCCAGGACCTGGCAGCTAGAAGCTTTCTTATGAAAACCGGCATTATTGGCCTGCCTCAGGTAGGCAAGACATCGCTGTTCCGCATCCTGACCAAGGCGCATCTTTCTGCGCAGGCCAGCAATCCGCGCGAGGCCCACATCGGAGTCGCCAAGGTTCCCGACGACCGGCTCGACCGCCTGGCCGCACTCTACAACCCCAAGAAGCTGACGCACACCTCGGTCGAATACGTCGACGTCGGCGCCATTGGCCAGGACGCGTTGAAAGAGACAGCCTACATCGGCCACCTGCGCCAGGTGGACGCGCTTGCCCATGTCGTGCGCGTGTTTGAAGACCCCGCGGTTCCGCTGGTGGCGGAGATCGATCCCTTGCGCGACATCAAGAATGTCGAGTTCGACCTGATGGTCAGCGATCTGGGCCAGATCGAAAAACGTCTCGAGCGTCTGGAGAAAGATCTGAAAAAGATGAAGACTCCGGAGCTCGAAAAAGAATTCGAGCTGCTCAAACGCGCCAACGCGCATCTGGGATCGGAGAAACCGCTGCGCGAAATGATGATGACGCCCGAGGACAAAAAGCGCCTGCGCGGCTTCATGTTCCTGAGCGAGAAGCCAATTTTTTATGTGCTCAACATCGGCGAGTCGACCGAATTGGGCAAGGAACTCGAAGAAGCGGTGAGCAAATATAAACTCACAGAAATCGCCGCGCGACCCAACGCCGCGGCCACGGCGATTTGCGGGAAGGTCGAAGCCGAACTGGCCGAAATGAGCGATGCCGACGCCGCCGAATTTCTTTCCAGTTACGGTCTCAAGGAAAGCGGCCTGGTTCGTCTCATCCGCACGACCTATAAGTTGCTCGGCCTGATTTCATTCTTCACCGCCGGCGAAGACGAATGCCGCGCCTGGCAGGTTCCCGCCCACAGCCGCGCCCAGGAGGCGGCCGGCGCGATCCACTCTGATCTGGAAAAACATTTCATCCGTGCCGAAACCATCCGCTGGGATCAACTCCTCGAAGCCGGGTCCGAGGCCAACGCCCGCGCCAAAGGCACCCTGCGCCTCGAAGGCAAAGACTACATCGTGCAGGATGGCGACGTGATGCATATCCGGCACAGCGGATAGCGGCCTTCACACCGACGTATACTCTTCCAGATATGCTCAAGCGCGTGATGTTGTTTGGTGTCGCCTTTGCGCTCGCCGCCAGCCTGTTCGCGCAAACAAAGGCTGTGCCCGATCCAGCTCCGGGCAACGCTACGCAAACCAGTGTCGCGGCCCCGGGTTCGCCAGACTGGAGCGAACCCTTCCCTCCTCATCGCATGATCGGCAACATCTATTACGTGGGAAGCCGCGGCCTGGCGTCATACCTGATTACGACACGCGCCGGACACATTCTAATCAACAGCAATCTGAAGACGTCTGTCCCTTTGATCCGGAGAAGTATTGAAAAGTTGGGGTTTCACTTCAGTGACGTCAGAATCCTGCTGATCAGTCACGCCCACTTCGACCACGATGCGGGCAGCGCCGAGATCAAACAACTGACCGGTGCCAAGTACATGGTCATGGACGGAGATGTAGAAGTCGTCGAATCGGGCGGCAAGAGCGACTTTCAGTACGGCAGCGATCCCACGCTCTCGTACCCGGCGGCCAAGGTGGACCGCGTGCTTCATGACGGTGACGAGGTGAAACTCGGCGATACCATGCTGACGGCGCACAAGACCGCCGGGCATACCCGCGGCTGCACGACCTGGAGTTTAAGAGTCAGCGAGGCGGGTAAGACTTACGACGTGGTGATCGTGGGCAGCCCGAACGTCAATCCCGGATACAAACTGGTGAACAATGTGCGCTATCCCGAAATCGCCGACGATTACACGCGCGGCTTTCGCGTTCTCAAGTCGCTGCCCTGCGATGTTTTTCTGGGCGCGCACGGCAGTTATTACGAAATGGAAGCGAAGTACGCCCGGTTAAACGCCGGCGGCCCGAACCCTTACATTGATTCCGAGGGCTATAAGAGCTATGTAGCTGACCGGGAACAGGCCTTCCTTTCTGAATTGCAGAAAGAAACAGCGAACGCAAAGAAGCAGTAGTCAGTACCCCGAACCATCCCAATATGGGTGCCATTGCCACCAGCGTGCTTCTCGGCCTGACCGCTGCTGCTGCCAACGTCTTCGGCGGCGCCATCATCGTGCAGCGGCACTGGGAGCGGCGCTATCTCCGCTACTTTGTCGCGCTGGGTGCGGGATTCATGCTGGCCACCGCATTGGTCGAGATGGTTCCCGAAAGCCTCGAGCTGCGCGGACGGTCCGCCGCATTTCTTGTGTTACTCGGCTACCTGATCATTCACTTCTTCGAGCACACGGTCACGCCGCACTTCCACTTCGGCGAAGAGACGCATCGCGACGAGTTCATGCATTCGCACAAGGGATATTCCGTGCTCTTGGGCCTCATCATCCACACGTTTTTCGACGGCATCGCCATCGCTTCGGGATTTCTGGTTTCGAACTGGCTGGGCTGGCTGATTTTCTTCGCGATTTTTCTGCACAAGATTCCCGAAGGTTTCACCGTGAGTTCGGTAATGCTGGCCAGCGGACGCAGCCGGCGCACGGCCTGGGGCGCATCGGTGGTTCTGGGAGGTTCAACCCTGGCGGGCGTTCTGACTATGGCGCTGTTCCGACATCATGTGGCCGCCGGGCTCCCGCTGGCGGCGGGAGTCACGATTTACGTCGCGGCATCTGACCTGATTCCCGAGGTCAACAAAGAACCGGCGATGAAAATGGCTTTATTGGTTTTCGTGGGCGCAGGCGTCTTTCTCCTGCTCGATCACTTGTTCCACGGACTCTGAGTCGCCCGGCGGCCTTCCTCGCGCTACCCTTTGTGTTCCGGAAGAGCCAGGATGTGCAGTGCAGGAATTTTCCTGAAGTCCTTCGCGTCTGAGGTTACAAGAACGTCGCCAGCCCCCGCAGTGGCCGCGGCAAAGCAGTCGGCGTAGGGCAAACCGTGTCCGGCCTTCAACCTGGCAGCCCTTGTCGTGACAGACTCGTCCGCGTCCAGAATCGTAAGCGGAAGCATCTTGACGCGGTCCATGATCTTGCCCGTTTCTGAGAATCCCTGGGCCCGGGCAATCGTGTAGTAGACCTCGCCCCAGTTGACCACCGACATGCGCAGCGGTTGCTCGGCATCCCGGCCTTCCCGGAAGAGCCGGCTCACCGCATCCGCCCCGGGTCCACCGGTCAGGAAGCGGTAGAGGGCATTGGCGTCGAGCACGTGCACCTTCATCTTCATCCCAGTTTCCGATCAGGGCCGCGCTCGATGCGGGCCGGAAGTCCCCGCCCCGCGAGAATTCCCTTCATTCCCTCGATGAACTCATCCGTCACGGGTTGGATAAACAGGCGGCCTTCTTCTTCGAGGAAGGCTACGCGCGTTCCCTCATCGATCTGGAACTTGCGCCGGATATCCACCGGGATCACGACCTGGCCTTTAGCCTTGACGGTTGCGTATTCAATTCCCATAGTTGGCATTATACCACGACTGTTGTAGTCGTCGTACAAGGTGATACTATGATTCGCAAGTATAACTTAGCGCGAGGCAGTCGAAGTATAAAGACCAACGAAGAATCGCAAGACGGCTAGTCCACCGTGTGCTTCGCCGTGTAACCGTCGCGCGCGACCACTTCGACTTTTACATCTTTGCCCTTCTGGTCTCTTATTTTCAGCGGACCGCCATCCGGCGCCACCAACTGGACTTTCAGCTTGCGGTAGGTTCCATCCAGCTTCGAGTTGGTGGGGGCATACGACAGCGTGTACTCGTTGCGAATGTCGTTGGAGATGTCCTGGAAGTCCTCTCCATACTCCGCCTGAAAGCGCGGAAAATAGGCGCGGCCCCCGGTCATGGCCGCGAAGTTTCTCATCTCGTTGTCGGCTTGCAGGTAGTCCATGTGCCCAACCGGAATGCCCATGCCGTGCGCGTTCCGGCAGTAGCCGGGATGCGTCTCGCAATAGTTCCGCAACATCCACCCTACGCTGATCGGGAAGATGGTCACATCCTTGGTGTCTTTCACTTTTTTCGTGATCTTGTCGAGCGTGAGCCGGCTGAACGTGTCGACGCCAGTCGTCACCAGAATGACGTACTTCTTCCCTTCCACGCGGTCGAGGCGATCGAGCGTGTCATAGAGAGCGTCGAAGAGATTGGTTTCGGAGAAGCCCGGGATGCGCAACTCATTCAGCGCCCCAATCACAGCCCGCTTGTCCTGCGTGAAGTCCACCAGAATGTGCGGCTGCATGTCGTAATACGACACCGCGACCCAGTCGTCTTTCTTCAGCGTATTCGCAAAGGCGTAAGACGCCTGCAGGGCATCTCTCAGAAAGCTGTAACTCGTCGACGCGAATTCCACCAGCAGCACCGCCGTAATCGGAGCCTGCGACACACCGAAGTGTGTTACCTGCTGCGGTACACCGTCTTCCATGATGCGGAAATTCTCCTGCTTCAATCCAGGAATGAACTGCCCGTCTTTGGACGTGACCAACACATCCACATTCACCAGCGGCACGTTCACCTTCAGCGAATAGTCGGGAATATCCTCGATCTTCTTCGGAGTGACCGGCGGCGGTGGCGGCGGGGCGTCATCGGTCTTTTTCTTTGGGATCGCATAGGGACCCACGCTGTCCGTGGGACCTCCAGCTTCGTCAGGCACATCCTGCTTGGGCTTGCCGTTGTCCGGAGTCTGGGTCGCCGGTGCCTGGGTAGCTGGAGTTTGCGACGAAGTTGTCTGGCCCGACTGGTCCTGGGCTGCGCCCGGCCAACCGGCGAGCAACGCCACGAACATTGCCAGCCCCAAGGCCGCTCCAACACCCTTGCGACTTCTGAGCTTTGAATGGTCTTTTTGATGATTGAACATGGGGAACCCCTAAAACTCTCTGTGCTAGTATAGACGCAAGGATTCGCAATTGGGATGTTTTGCCCGGTCCCAGATCTCTCCCCGCCTGGCCCATCCTGGCAACGAATCACAGTTGGTCCGAGTCTAATCTGTGGTGGGATCCGTTGGCGGGTCCTCCGTGGGATTCACATGAGAAAAGCAGTTCTCGCGCTCCTCGTCGCCTTTCTATCTTTGTTTACAAATCTGGCCGCCCAAGCCCCGCAGCCGACCATCCCTGTTGACCAGATCCACGCTGGCATGCGCGGCTACGCCCTCACCGTCTTTGAGGGTGTGAAACCAGAATCAATGGATGTGGAAGTCCTCGGCGTTCTGCACAACGTGAATGGACCGAAAGGCGACATGATCCTGGTCCGCCTGCATGGAGCCAAGGTGGAATACACCGGCGTCGTCGCCGGCATGAGCGGCAGCCCCGTGTATCTCGATGGCAAACTCGCCGGGGCACTCGCCTTCCGCATCGGCGAATTCTCCAAAGAGCCGATCGCAGGCGTCACCCCGATCGCTGACATGCTCGAGATCAGCGCCCTCGACAAGTCGCCGGCAGAAGAAACTGCAGCCACCAAACCGGCCGTGACCGCCGCAGCCGGAAAAACCGCGGCTCCCGGCGACAGCGCCTCGCTCCCGGTCTCCACGCAGGATTTCGCCAACTACCTCCAGCCCATCGAGGCACCCCTGGTCTTCAACGGATTTTCCGAAGATACGGTGCGCCGCTTCGCCCCTCAGTTCGCCTCGGCCGGAGTCATCCCGGTAATGGGCGCAGGCTCGGTGAGCGAAGATAAGCAGCCCGAGCCCCTGGAAGCCGGTTCCGCCGTCAGCGCGATTCTGGTTCGCGGCGATATGGATATCGCCGCCACCTGCACCGTGACTTACATCGATCCGCAGCGCCTGCTGGCCTGCGGACATCCACTGCTGCAGTTCGGCTCCGTCGATCTGCCCATGAATAAAGCGCAGGTGCTGGCTACGCTGGCCTCGCCGCTCAATGCTTTCAAGATCGTCAACACCACCGAGCAGGCGGGAGTCTTCGTGCAGGATCGCCATACCGGCATCCTGGGCGTGTTTAACAAGCAACCGGAGATGATTCCGGTGACGCTGACCATCCACACCGCCAGCGGCGCGCCTCAAAAAGACTTCTACTTCGAAGTGCTCAACAACCCGCGCCTCAGTCCGGTCGCGATCATGGCAACGGTTTTCAATGCCCTGCATGGCGTGAATGAATACGGCGAAGAAATCACGTATCGGCTCAACGGCAGCATCAACGTCAAGGGCTTTCCCGAAGTTGCGCTGAAGAACATGTTCGTTCCCGCGGACAACGGCCAGCCCGCCGCCATGGCCGCCGCGCTGTCGCTCGGCGAACGCTTCGGACGCATCTACGACAACCCTTACAACGCGCCCGCCGTGAGGAGCGTGAAGCTCGACTTTGACCTGGTCCGGGAGCGCCGTTGGGCGCGCCTCGAAAGCGCCCGCACCGACGTGACCGAAGTGCGGCCGGGCGACGAGATCATGGTCGAAACCGTGCTCGCTCCCTATCGCGGCGAACGCGTGGTGCGCCAGATTCCGGTGAAGATTCCCACCTCAGCCAGCAAAGGAACGCTGCGTATTCTGGTGAGCGACGGCGAAACTCTCGACCGCGTGGGCCGCGCCAATCCGGTCTTCGGACGCAAGCTCGATCTCGCGTCCACCATTGCATTGCTCAACAAAGAGCACGCCAACAATCGCCTCTACGTGTCGCTGCTGGAAGCCGATCCAGAAGCCCGCGTGGCCGACAAAGTCATGCCGACGCTGCCCATCTCAGTCATGAACATCATGGACGGCATGCGCGGCAACCAGGAAATGATCGTCAGCGGCGAATCCAACGTCGACGAAACCGCGACCCCGCCATTGGATTACGTAGTAAGCGGCGCGCAGCTACTGACCGTCACGGTGAAGTAGATCGTGACGGGACGCTGGGTTTTGATCTGTGGCTATGGCGTTTGATTTTCTGGTGTTGATTTTCTCCTGTTGATTTTCTGGTCTTGATTTGTGGAAGGGCACGGCTTTAGCCGTGCCGTTAGCGGCCCAATTTTGACGAAGGGCTTTAGCCCCTGCGGGCACGACCGGGTGCCCCATGTCTCGCGTTCCTTGCGAGAGTGGGGCTTTGGAATTTTCGAGTTATTCTTCCTCGTGCTCGCCCATCTGCTGCGTCAAGTACCGCTCATAGCCCAGCTCTTTGATCAGGTGCACCTGGGCTTCGAGAAAGTCGACGTGACCTTCCTCGTCCTTGAGCAGGGTCACGAACAGATCGCGTGATCCGTTGTCGCCCTCTTTCGTGGCGATGGCGACGGCGTCGTTATACTGCTTCACCGCCCCGATCTCCAGCTTCAGATCGTTCTCAATCATCTCTTTGACCGTGCCCCCAACCGCCAGATCCAGCGGCTGCATCGACGGGCTGCCATCGAGAAACAGAATCCTCTCAATCAGCACCTCGGCGTGTTTCATTTCGCCGATGGATTGTTTCTTGATGAATTCGGAGAGCTTGTGATATCCCCAGTTTTCGCACATCTCCGCGTGCAGAA
The DNA here is from genome assembly GCA_052148475.1 of Candidatus Sulfotelmatobacter sp. Classification (GTDB taxonomy): domain Bacteria; phylum Acidobacteriota; class Terriglobia; order Terriglobales; family Acidobacteriaceae; genus Sulfotelmatobacter. The sequence continues at coordinate 11,084 of JBKQID010000028.1, forward strand.
AATACTGGTTGATCGCGGTCAGCTCTTCCCGCAGTGCCTTATTCAGCTCAGCGATAACTTTAGGATTACCTTTCATAGCGTCCCGAGTATCGCAAATGCATGCCTTCCGGAGCAATGGCGGCGGCTCGGAAAAACGGCGACGTACTTACTGCCGCGGATCATCGGGTGTCTCTATTGGGCCAGCGCGGTCAGCACCTCGAGCGGATAGTCGAGCCACGCACTCGTTCCGGCCGTAACCGTCACGTCAACTTCCACCGGCGCGCTGAACCCACCGGGTGAGGGCACAAGACTTGCCAACCCGTTCAGGTCAGACGTAGCACTCTCCTGACTTACCTGCAGGATCACCGGCAAGACAGGGTTCGTCGGATTCGTTCCACCACCCGCGGAAGATGTTCCAACCGGCCGCAGCACAGTCGATTGAAACCCCACGCCGGCGGCGATCACGGGGTTGGGCGGCGAAGAGGAATCCGTGACCCGCACTATTACGGGTTGAAACGCCTGACCCGTCGACACCTGTCCGCCTCCGGCCACAGGCTGCAAATTCTGTTGCGGGAGCGGCACCGGATTCACATAAAACGTCTGGCAAGGGGCGTTTGCGGGAGCCACGCAGGCGGTCACCTGGACCAACGACGCCAGTTGTGTGACCGTCAACGTGGTCGTGGCGTAGCCGCTGGAACTAGTTGGCGCACTGGGCGCGCTGAGCACTCCGGAGCCTTTGATCATGCTGAAGTTTACGTTCAGATCGCTCTGCGGCACACCATTGCTCAAAACGCGGGCGGTGAGTGGGACGCTCACGGTAGCGCCCTGGGAGATATAAAGATACGGAGTAAGCACTCCAAGGTCAGAGGCCGATTCCGTCGCGTTGAGCTGCGCGCTCACCGATTGCGATGGGCTATAAACTCCCGGGGCCAGGGTTGCGGTGATGGTTGCCACGCCAACCGCCGTAGGCGTGAGCCAGGTTGCAGCATCTCCATTCTGATCGCTCGTAACCGAGCACGTCGAGCCACCCCCGCAGGTTGAAAGTTGCAGACCGTTGCTGGCGCTCCATCCGATGGTTGCGCCGCCGACTGGCGTAACGCCATCGGATGCCAGCACGCGCACGCTCATCGGGCTTGGCGCTTGCGTGCCTACAGCAGTAGAAGGATTGGACCCGCTCAGCAGGATCAGGGTGTCGTTGGCGGCAGCGCCATACGTCAGTGCCTCGGTCATTGTCGTGGACCCGCCGCTGGCCGCATCGCTGAGGATGATGCTGTGGGTGCCGTCGGCTTCCGGGGGCGCGGCCACGATTATTTGGCCTGCACTGACCGCGAGCGGAGTCGCCGCTGTGTTGTCGATAGTGGCCGTAAGTCCCGAATAGAAGCCGGTGCCCTGCACTGCGACCGCGCCGCCACTTACGCCGATGCGCGCCGGAGAAACGGAATCCGCATACAGCACGTATGCGTGATAAAGGTAGTCGGGTCGGCCATCGCCCCGCACATCCGAAATCCCGATCAGCAAGTTGGTGGAAGTGGCGACCTGTGCGTCCAGTCGGGTCATTCCATAGATGGGCTGGTTCAACGATGAAGCCGTGAACGCCTCAGGCGGGCTGCCGGGCGCGTCGGATGCGGCCCATATGCCGACCACGGGCTGAGCCTTGACCACGCTGGGGTTGCCGGATTCATCCAGCGCCGTCACGGCCACCGACAGTGTGCGATTGGCTCGCGCCGGCAGAAGGAGATACGCCATGTCGCCGTAATCACTCAGCGATGCCATCCAATCTCCCGCCACGGGCACCGCAGCCGGAACAGTCCAGGTCGACGGAGTCTGGGGCAACGGCTGCCTACTGCCGCTCATCAGAATGTCCTGCTCGACGTCGTTTCCCGGAGCCACCGTCACCATGATCGGCTGGGACAATCCCGAAGGTGCGACCGGACCTGGAGAGTAAGGACCAACTTCTGCCGACCAGGTCGGATCGAGTGCTTCGATGCTGAGCTGATACTGCGCGCTCGCGCTTGGCGGTTCGAGCCCGGCCAGGTCGAAGAAGCCTTCCAGAGATTGGCTGCCCGATCCCCAGTCCGCCAGCGGATCTCCCAGCGCGTCATCGAAGCCGGTTATGGGATTGCCCGCGTCGCCGGTAAACAGAAAACCAGATACGGCCGCGGCGGCATACTGGCGCGACGGGAGCCCGGTTGAAGGATCGATCCAGCGCGCCACCACGTTGACCCCCTGCATGGCCTGCGCTGGATTTCCCTGAAGGTCGGTAAACCATACCGATCCGTGGATGCGCGCCGTGACCGCTGAAAATACCTGCGAACCCGGAAAGCTCGACTGATTTTCCGCTGTGACCGGATAAAGGCGGGAAACGGAGGCGATGTCGTCGAGCGCGAGCTGGTAGGGATTGGCGTAACAGATCGTGATCGGCACGCAGATCAAGGGATCGGTGAAGTGCATCACCGGGAATCCCGCGTAATCGCCGGACGTGGGCGGCGGCGTGCCGCTGAGCACGTTGGGATTCACCTGCGACCAGCCCACACCCATCACTCCGCCGATCACCCGCACCAGCCGGTATTCCACGTCAGTGAGTTGCGACGTCTGGAGCGCGCACTGGCCATTGATCACGATGAGCGCATGCTGGTAGGTTGCCAGTTCACCGTAGTTGTCGTCCCCTCCGAAGACGGCATTGAAGAAGCACTGGCTGGCGTCGCCCGCGCCGCTTCCGATCAGGGCATCAGTCACCGAACCGTCGTAGTCGTAAACGACGCCAACGGGCGTGCCGGTTGCCGTCGGCTGAATGTCGGCAGGCATCGTGATGGTGCCGTCCCTATTCCGGATGACGTTGGTGCCGTTCACATCTTCGGCCAGCTGGCCACCGCTCCCCGCAGTGATCGCCGCTGTGGGGACGGAGGTCCAGATGCTGAACGCGCTGGCCACAAAGGTGTTGGCGGAAGCGTTAGGCAGGATCGGGCTGAGGTCGCCTTGATCCGTGTAATAGGTGACCACCCCCAGCGGCCAGACCAGTGGCTGCCCCACGGTAGCCGCGTCGAAATAGCTGGTTCCGGCGACACACTTGGGGCCCCCGGCGCGTGAAAGCAGGGCGACAAAGAAGATCATCGCCGCGGCCGCAGCGAGCCTGAGGAGAAATGAGCGCGCAGTTAATGCCATGGTAGTTTTCATGGTCACATCGTTGTCGCTGTCATTGTCACGTCCGGTTGCACTCATTCCTCCTCTTCCTCACGGGCCCGCTGCACCGCCAAGGCGAAGTCGCTGAAACTTACCTGCGACTTCCCGCCGAGGATGGGATCCCCTCGAAAGGCTGAAAGATGTTGCGCTGAAAGCAAGACGCGGCCCCGCGGATCGATCGTGAAACGCCCCATGGCTCCGGCGACGCAGCTGGTCAGTCCCAGCTTGCTCGGCGGGTAGAGAAAAAGAAGAACGCGTTCGCCGACGCGGTAACGCTGTCCGCTCGACCACAGGCCGATCCATTGCGCGATGGTCAAGTCTTCGCCGGGAGTGGCTCCGCGAATCGCATTCTCTATATGGAAGGTAATAGCAACGGTTTCGACCGCCTGACTCGAACTTGCAGGCCGACGCGCAATCGCGGTGACGGTACCGGAAAAGATAGTCCCCGCAGCGCGGGCGATCACCGGGAAACCGATCGTCCATGCCGGTGTGGCCGGCGGCTTACCCGGCGGCGGGATGGGCGGGCTGATGGGCAAGTGCGGCCGGAGCTGGTCACGAGCTGGCGGTTGAGCCAGGTCAGTCCCAAGCGACACAGCAAGATCGGGCGCAGACTCGACGCGCGAGGATTGCCCGCGCGCGACAGCCGGTACGACAGCCGGAGCCAGAATCAAAACCGAAACCGCGAGCAGACACCTGCAACTTCTCCCATACATGGGGGAGACCTCAAGAATGTGACGTCTGCTCGGAAGGCCACCGGGGAAACAAGTCAGCCTAAACCACCGGCAACAAGAAAATCGGTGACGGATGTCACAACCACCTGTGGATTTCCGGGGCGAGACCTAAAAAGGACTTGACACATAAACTACACATATAGTAGTACTGCATACACCAATAGGAGATGCCATGGCCGGACCCAAACTAGCCAAGCTCGAACTGCAGATCATGGAAACCCTGTGGACTCGTGGCCAAGCCTCCATCCGCGAAATTCAGGAAGCTTTTCCGGAAGGAGGCAGGCCCGCCTACACCACCATTCAGACTACGGTGTATCGGCTGGAAGGCAAAAAGGCAGTGCGCCGCGTCAAGAAGGTCGGGAACTTTCACATTTTCGAGGCCGCAGTCTCGCGCGACGCCGCGCAGAGCAAACTGATCGACGATCTGCTGGCGCTGTTCGGCGGCCGCACGCAGCCCGTCATGGCACACCTGATCGAATCCGGCCAGCTCACTCTCGAGGATGTGAAGGAAGCCGAGAAGACTCTGCGAAACCTGGAGAGAAAGGACCGCGTGAAATGACACCGGCACACTTGTCCGCGATGTGGAACGCCAGCGCGCCCAGCCTGGGCAATCACCTGTGGCAATCAACGCTATTTGCCGCCGCCGCCGGAGGGCTGACGTTGATCATGCGAAAACAGCACGCTCGAGTTCGCTACGGGCTATGGCTCGCCGCATCGGCGAAATTCCTCGTTCCGTTTTCATTGCTGGTCAACGTCGGCAACCTTCTGGCACGGTCACGCGCTTCTGAGGGACCAAAAACTGGCTTGTACTTTGCCGTGGAACAGATCAGCCAGCCCTTCACACAACCTTTCATGCAACCGATGATGGCGCCGGCGGTTTCTCAGAGTGCTCCGTCCGCGGTTTTCGCGAGTCTGCTTCATCTGCCTCCGCTCATTCTTGCCGCGGTCTGGCTGAGCGGATTCGTAGTCGTTCTCTTGGTGTGGTGCGCGCGTTGGCGGCGGGTTTCCGCAGCCGTGCGGGCAGCGGCACCTTTGCGCGAAGGGCGCGAGGTCGAAGCTCTGCGCCGGATCGAAGGCCCTGCTGGCATTCGGACTCCGATTGCGATCAAACGGTCGCGCGCTTCCCTGGAACCGGGAATCTTCGGCATAGCGCGGCCGGTCTTGGTATGGCCGGAAGGTATCTCCAAACATCTTGACGATGCGCACCTGGACGCGATTCTCGCACACGAACTGTGGCATGTGCGCCGTCGCGACAACCTGGCTGCCGCCCTCCACATGGTGGTCGAAGCTCTGTTCTGGTTCCATCCGCTGGTGTGGTGGCTGGGAGCGCGGCTGGTGGACGAACGCGAACGCGCCTGCGACGAAGCCGTTGTGGCCATGGGCAGCCAGCGGCAGCTCTATGCCGAGAGCATTTTGAAGGTGTGTGAGTTCTGTCTGGGATCTCCGCTGACTTGTGTTTCTGGGGTTACGGGTTCCGATCTTAAGAAAAGGATGGTGAACATCATGACCGAACGAATTGCACGGAAACTGGATTTCGGCAGAAAACTATTGCTGAGCACGGCCGGGTTGCTGGCCTTGACCTTGCCGATCGTTTTTGGCGTGGTGAACGCGCCGTCAGTCCGGGCTCAAGAGCAGGCAGAAAACACGGGCGCAAGTGCGCCGCTCTACAAATCTGCTTCGATCCAACCGCACAAATCTGGGAACGGCGCGAACGACCCCGTCGGCATCATGTTCGGCCCCGACGGAGTCACGGCCAGAGGCGCAACATTGCAGACTGTGCTTGGATTGGCGTACGGAGTCCAGGCCGATCTGATTTCAGGTGCACCGGATTGGGTCAGCGCTGAAAAATATGATATCGACCTCAAACTACCGGACTCGCCGAAGTCGGATACGTCGAAAATGACTTTCGCCTGCACCCACGACTGTCCACCTGGCGGCGCCATTGGCGTCCAGCAGCTCCAATCGACGCTGCAGGCGGTTTTAGCGGAGCGTTTCAAGCTAACGGTGCACCGCGAGATCAGAAATCTTCCGATATACGAACTGGTCGTCGCGGAGGGCGGTCCTAAACTGAAAGAAACCGCCACTTCATATATCAACCCCAACGGAATCAACGGGCCTGAGGGCCCTCTTCCTCCAAAGGGCATGATGAAGATGGGGCCGGGCGAACTGACGGACCACGGGACCACCCTGGCGCCCTTGGTGGAACAGCTGTCGTGGCAACTCGGCCATACCGTTGTCGATAAAACCGGGCTCAAGGGCAACTATGACTTTTCCGTGCGCTGGACGCCGGGAGAAAGCGAAGCTGGGATGATGAAGTTGATGGGAAGCGCTCCAGTCACCGAGGGCGCATCGTCGGTCTCTTCTGGGCCTACGCTGTTCACGGCGATTGAGGACCAACTTGGCCTGAAGCTGGTACCGCAAACCGCTCCCATGCAGGTTCTCGTCATCGATCATGTCGAGAAGCCGTGAGGCTTCTGCCTCTGGCGGCTAGCTCAATCTCCCCACTCTCAAATCTCGGATTCGTGCGCGCTCCGCAGGGCAGCCGCTACAATGCCCTGCGGAGGAATCATGGCGAAATCACGCAGACAATTCTTGACGGAGGCGTCTCTTGGCGTGCTTGGCACGGCGGCCGCGCTGCGCGGCCAGACGCAAAATCCGGGGATGCAGAACCCAGAGGCGCAAAGCCAGCAAGAGCTTCCGCCCGGCGCTCCGCCTGCATTTGGAACCGGGCCGGCCGTCGGTCCGGAAGTGTCGGTGACGACTTTCGCCGAGGCCGAGAAGCTGGTGCAGTTTGAGATGACTGCTGCCGAGCGAGCCGTGGCCGCCGCCAGTTGGCGCAAGACCATGGCCGGACTGTACGAGCGGCGTACAGGGCCCCGCAAACTGGCGCTCGAGACGACGCTGGCTCCGGCCACGCGCTGGAATCCGGTGTTGCCCGGACAGAAGTCAGGTCCGGAGGACGACCGGTTTGTACGCAGTCCGATCGATTCCACGTCACGGCCCGCACGCGATGAGGACATTGCGTTCGCTCCGGTCACTCATCTCTCGCGTTGGATCGAGACCCGAAAGCTTACTTCCGAGCGGCTCACCAACATCTATCTGAAGCGGTTGGAGCAGTTCGATCCCAAACTGCACTGCGTGATCACGCTGACGCGCGAGCTGGCGTTGAAGCAGGCGAAGCAAGCCGATGCAGAAATCGTGGCGGGCAAATATCGCGGCCCGCTGCACGGCATCCCGTGGGGCGCCAAGGATCTGCTCGACACCGCGGGTATTCCGACCACCTATGGCGCGGAGCCTTTCCGCAATCGCGTGCCCACTGAAGACGCCGCCGTGGTGAAGCGTCTGCACGACGCTGGAGCCGTGCTGGTGGCCAAGCTCAGCTTGGGAGCGCTCGCTCTCAACGACATCTGGTTTGGCGGGCAGACCATGAATCCGTGGCTGCTGGAGGAAGCGTCGTCAGGGTCGAGCGCGGGGCCGGGCGCGGCTACGGCTGCCGGATTAGTCGGCTTCGCCATCGGCAGCGAGACCGGTGGCAGCATCGTGAGTCCAGCGACGCGCTGCGGAATCACCGGCCTGCGGCCGACCTATGGACGCGTGGCCCGCACCGGAGCCATGACCCTCTGCTGGTCGCTCGACAAACTTGGCCCCATGACGCGGAGCGTGGAAGACGCCATGCTCGTGCTGCAAGCCATCACCGGGCCCGACGCCGGAGACGTAGCCAGCGTGCCCAGCCATCTTGATTTCGATGCGGGCGCGAGTGTCGCCGGACTGCGCGTCGGCTATTTTCCGAAGTGGATGAACGAGAATCCCGCGACCGCCGTCGACCGCGCTGCCGTGGACGTAGTGAAAAAAGTGGGCATGGTTCCGGTTGAAGTTTCGATTCCCGACTGGCCCTATGACTCGCTGAATCTGATCCTGTTCGCGGAAGGCGCGGCGGCGTTTGAAGAACTCACTCTGAGCGGCGGGCTGAGGGAACTCAAAGCCCAGGTGCCCGACGCGTGGCCAAACATTTTCCGCCAGGCGCGTTTTCTCTCAGCGGTCGATTTCGTGCAGGCCGACCGCTTGCGTCGCAAAGTGGCGGAAGAGATGGCGCACCTGTTTTCCCAGGTGGATCTGCTGCTCGTGCCGTCGGTCCGTGACGAAATGCTGACTATCACGAACTTTACGGGGCATCCTGCGTTAGTGCTGCGCGCTGGATTCATCGAAGTGTCGAAAGCCCGCAGCGATTGGGCGCCCGACCCGGCGCATCCCATGCCCACCTTCAACCCGCCGCGCCGCGTGCCCCACGGCGTAACGTTGATCGGCCGCCTGTTCGAGGAAGGAGCGATGGTCAACGCCGGCCTGGCCCTGGAGCGCGCCTTCGGCGTGCTTGACCAGCGTCCACCGGGATTCTGAGTTCTTGGCGCCTTCTACATTGCGTGAAATCGAGATTTTCACCAAACATGCTTTCTGCTCGGAGGGCTCACATGCCGGAATCAGCCAAGAGTTGGGAAGACGTTGAGTTACTATCACGGAAGAAAACGAAGATCTCTATGGCACCAGCTCCCCAGAACCGAATTCGGGACAACCTTCGGTGCCAGCTTCCGGTGTGGCACAGGGCAAACGGTAAGCGGGGAGCCTGGCGTGCGCTCCCCGCGTCTGATTGATCTTCCCGGTTTCAGTCTTTAGCCGTCATCTTCTCCAATTGCGGGCTGCCTCCACCATTGTCGAAAATGTTGAGGTGAGTGGTGAAGGACGTGGTGCCACCTGCATTGGTGAAAGTTACGGTGTACGTACAGATTTGGTTTTGGGTCAGCGTCAACCCGGTTTCCAGACAGGTGCTCTGCGTTCCTGCAATGTAGGGCTGCACGGCGAAGTTGGCCGCTCCAGCGCCGGTTATGGTGGGAGCTTTGCTGAAGGTCAGCGGTGTGGTGCCCAGGTTCTGGACTGACAGCGACAGTGTTTCGGTTCCCGCTACGGTGCCGAAGACTAGCGTAGCCGGCGTCAGGCTCACCTCGGTCTCTGTTCCAGTCATCTTCTCCAATTGCGGGCTGCCTCCACCATTGTCGAAAATGTTGAGGTTGGCGGCGAACGACGTGGTGCCGACCCCGCCGGTAAACGTGACCGTGTATGTACAAGTTTCGTTTTCAGCCAGGGCTACCGTCCCGTTGAGGCACGTGCTCACCGGCCCCGTCGGACTGTAGGGCAGGATGGCGAAGTTGGCCGCCCCGCCGCCGGTTATGGTCGGAGTACTGCTGAAGCTAAGGGTTGTGGTGCTTACGTTCTTGACCGTCACCGACAGGGTTTTGCTGGTCGTCACCGCGCCGAAGGCCAGCGCGGCCGGCGTCAGGGTCACCTCGGTACCGATTCCGCTCAAGGGGAACTGCAGCGACGTGAGCCCGTTCGGGTCGCCCGTGAAGTTTGCGGTGACCGTTCCCGTTATCGTGCCCAGCGACGTGGGAGTAAAGGCCACGTTGAACGCGCAGGTTTGATTGGTTGCGAGCGATGTGTTCCCAGTCAGATTGCACGCGCCGCCGGTGATTCCCGTGGTGTTCACCGAGTAGTTCGTGCTCGCCACCAGGCTGCTTAGGGTCAGCGTGCCAGTTCCGGTGTACTTGAACGTCACCTTGGCGTTCGGGCTGGCTTTGTTGATCGCTTGCTCCGCAAAAGTGTGGCTGGCCGGACTGAACGACTCGTAGTCGGTGACCGTATATGTCGAACCGCCCGACACGAAGTTAATGGAATTGAGAGTTCCTCCGGCCAGGTTGTCAACCTCCACCGTGCCTTCATTGACCGTCACAGTCGTCGTGGTGGCGGTCGCCTCTATCACAACGTCCGTGCCCCGGATGCCTACCGCAACATTGGAGGTGGTGACGTCAGTCGCATCGCATGGTTCCACGATGCCTTGGCCGTTATCCCATTTCGCGCACCGGTCCGGGTTTGGTGTGACTTTGGCCCATATCTTCCCCAAGAGCATTTTCAGGTAACGCGTTTCGGCGGATAGCCCAGACGCACGGACAGCGCTGTTCGGGTACAGCGTAGATTGGGACCCGTCGGGCGAACCTATCACGACCGTGCCATCCTTGCTCGTGGTGAGTGTATTGAGCAATGTTATCGCGTCACCTGGGACAGCTGGGGCACTTCCGCTGGCAGTGGTGAGTGTCACTGTGCCGGTAACTGATAATATCGTCCCAAAGGTTTCACTCATCTCGTAGCTACCGGGGCATATGCCAGAAGGGCAAGATTCCGGTACGATCAATGTTCCAATGTCATAGCCATCGGGGGTGGGAATACCACCTTCCAAGAGTGGACATAGGGCATTCGGATCAGTATAAACAACACTTCCAGGACCCAGGACAGTCCCATTGTCTTCGTCACAGAAGGGTGCATAAGTAAAGCCCAAAACCCCGCCCCCCACGTTAGCTTGCGGGCTAGTCGGGCCAGTTTCCGGTAATACAAAGGTAAAAACGGCCTGCGATCCTGCAGGGATTCCGCCAGTTATGGTCAGGTTACCGACGGTGACTGCACAATTATTTGCCGAGGGTAGACACGTGGTGCCTTCATAATATGCGAGAGCCTGTAAGCTTTGGGTGTATGCAGAGTCAGCCAGGACAAAACCGCCCGGAAGTGTAAAGGGATAGCCCGGACCCACTAAAGGGGAACCAGGATTGTTGAAATCAAACTCTTGCACTGGCGGAGCGCTAACGTTGTTCACAACATAGTAATAGGCTGAGTTACCGACAATCACCGTGATATTGACCTGTCCGGGAGTTACCCCAGACGGGTCTTGGAAGATGAGTGTGTCCGAAGCCCACGCGCTGCCACAGAGTGTCAGCATTACCAATGCGCCGGCAAACGCACACAGCAACAAAGCCGTGAATGTGAAACGTGCTGTTTTCCGCATCGAAAGTTCTCCTTTTCGCGGTCCCCGCCCTTCCTGCTTGAGCGCGGGCCGACGTCGAACTGCTGTGATGGAATTCTTATCATTCGCCTCAGAGGGTGCTGCGTCTCAACGGGGGGGAACCGCTCTTCGGAAAGGCGAGGCCTGCTCTTTAAAACACGAATGGCCCGGCCTGTCAGTGAGTTTTGTCACATCTTGATGTGCGGTCACTCACTGCTGTCCAAATAAGCTGGAGTCGACGTACGGACCATGTCTTTGTCTTTCCCTTCTCCCCTCTCTTCCGTTGACTTTGATTCCTTCCCGCCCCTAAGATGGCTCACCTGAAATTTGGAGCTTGAGTTTCGGGCAGCGCCACCTCGAAATCATCGCGACGAAACCACGCGACGAAACGCCATAACGAAACAATGATCGGCCAAAACATCTCTCACTACAGGGTGATCGAAAAGCTCGGCGGTGGCGGGATGGGCGTCGTCTATAAGGCCGAAGACACGCGCCTGCGCCGTTTTGTCGCCCTCAAGTTCCTGCCGGAAGACGTCACCCGCGACCCGGCCGCACTCAGCCGCTTCCGGCGCGAGGCCCAGGCGGCGTCCGCGCTAAATCATCCCAATATCTGCACCATCTACGACATCGGCGAGGAGGGCGACCAGGCCTTCATCGTCATGGAGTACCTGGAAGGCGAGACGCTGAAGCACATGATCGGCGTGCGCCCGCTCGAAATCGAGAAACTGCTCGGGATTGCGATCGACGTCGCTGACGCCCTCGACGCCGCCCACGCCAAGGGCATCGTGCACCGCGACATCAAGCCCGCGAATATTTTCGTCACCCAGCGCGGGACGGCGAAGATTCTCGACTTCGGGCTCGCCAAGGTCACGCAGGAATCCAGCCGCGCGCTCGATCCCTCGGAAGCGACCAAGACCGAGGGCGCGACCCCGGAACACTTGACCAGCCCCGGTTCGGCGCTGGGCACGGTCGCCTACATGTCGCCTGAGCAGGTACGGGGCAAGCCGCTCGATGCCCGCACCGATCTGTTTTCTTTTGGCATTGTGCTCTATGAAATGGCTACGGGCACGGTCCCGTTCCGCGGAGAAACTTCAGGAGTCATCTTCGACGCGATCCTGAACCGCGTGCCGCTGGCCCCGGTGCGGCTGAATCCGAACCTGCCGACTAAGCTCGAGGATGTGATCAACCGTGCGCTGGAGAAAGACCGCGATCTGCGCTACCAGCATGCGGTCGACATCAAGTCAGAGTTGCTGCGGCTAAAGCGCGATCTGGATTCGGGGCGAAGTTCCTCCGTGAGTTCTTCGCAGGAATCGGCGCATGGCGGCAGCGCTGCTCAGGTTGAGCCGCTGCCCGCTGCCGCGCACACGCAGAAGACCGGCGGATCCGCGCGGGTAGTAACGGCATCCTCGGCAAACGCGGCCGCAGCCAAAAAGGAAGGGGAAGAGGATGATCCGTCGCGAGCCTGGGTGAAGTGGATGGTCCCAGCCGCCGTCCTGCTGACGCTGGCCGTTGTGGCCTTCGCCTACTACTCGCGCAAGCATCCCACGGTCGAGCTGACTGACAAAGATCAGCTCATCCTCGCCGATTTCACCAACCAGACCGGCGACACCGTTTTCGATTCCACATTGAAGGAAGCGCTGGCCATTCAGCTGGAGCAGTCGCCGCTGCTGCAACTGGTCAGCGATGCGGAGTTGCACAGCAATCTGCAATATCTGGGGCAGGCGCGCGAGCAGAAGATCACGCCGGAACTGGCGCAGCAGCTCGGCCAGCGCCTGGGCGTGAAGGCGTACTTGGCCGGGACCATCGCCAATCTGGGAACGTCCTATGTGATCTCCATCAACGCCGTGAACTGCGCCACCGGAGAAGTGTTCGCGCGCGAGCAGGAAACCGCTGCCGACAAAACGGCTGTGCTGCAGGCCGTCTCCAAAGCGGCAACGGCCATGCGGGCGCGGCTGGGCGAGTCGATGGCGTCGATCCAAAAGCTGACGACTCCCTACACCAACGTCACGACCACGTCTCTGCAGGCCTTTCACGCCTTTTCGCTGGGAGAAGACGAGCACCGCATGGGGCGCGACTTTCCGCAGGCGTCGTCGTTTTACCAGCAGGCGATCGAACTGGATCCTAATTTCGCCATGGCCTACGCGCGTCTGGGCGTGACTTTTTCCAACCAGGGATCGGCTGCCAAGGGCCTGCTGAACATGAAGAAGGCCTACGACTTGCGCGAACGCGTGACCGAGCGCGAGCGGATGTACATCGAGTCGCAATGGGCCTTGCAACAATACGATCTGCCCAAGTCGCTCGAATCCTACAAGCTTTACGTTGCCACCTACCCGCGCGACGCCACGGCCTTGAATAATCTCGCGCAAACCTATGTCTTCATGGGGGAGTTTGACAAGGCCCTGCAGGGCTATGAGAAAACCTGGGAAATTGCCAAGTGGGACAATGTGGCGGCCGACAACGCGGCCGGAACCTTGCTCGCGCTCGACCGACTTCCGGAGGCGGATAGATATCTGAAAGAGGCACTGGGGCAAGGCGGCGGCGACGACGTCAACTACCACGGCAACATGCTCCTGTTCAATTTTCAATCCGGGCATCCGGACTGGGAAAAGGAATTGCAGTGGGCCGCCACTCAGCCCGCTGGTTTCATGGTGGAGTTGGTTGCGGGGAACATTAACTTCTTTGCCGGAAAGAATCATGCCTCCTCCCAGCAGTGGGAACACGCCGCGCAGCGGGCCGAGCAGCAACACTTCCCCGATACCGCCGGCAGCTTTTATGCCCTCAAGGCGGTGCACGACGCCCTGATCTCCAAGTGTGCCGACGCGCGCGATGCCGCCCACAAGGGTCTGGCGCTGGATCGCTCCCTGGCGACGCTTCCCGATGCTTCGCTGGCGTTGGCATTGTGCGGCGAAGGCGGACCGGCCTTGCACGAGATGGAGCAACTGGCCGCGGGCGCTCCCGCGAACACGCTGGTGACCGACGTTTATCTTCCCGAAGTGAAAGCGGCCATCGCTCTGACCCAGCATCATCCCGAACAAGTGGCGGGAATATTGTCATCGGCGGCTTCGTACACACTGGTGTCGAAGGTTCCGCAATTATTAGGCCGCGCCTCGCTCGAGATGGGTCAGGGGCAACAGGCGGTAGCCGATCTGCAGCCCGGAATCCGCTACCGTGGCGTGGTCTTGCAGGAAGGCCCGGTCGGCGCGGCCCAGGCCCCGGACTATGCTCTCTGTCTGCTGGGAACGGCTCGCGCCCAGGCGCAATTCGACAAGTCGACGGCCGCCAAGAGCTACCAGCAACTGCTGGATATCTGGAAGAACGCCGACGCCGACTTCATCCCCGCCCAGGAAGCCCGCCGCGAACTGGCAGCGTTGACGGCCCTGGCCAAGAATTAAGAAGGCGCGCCAACGACTCGCGTGCTTAGCATCCTCTAGGGATCATAGCGCTCCATGATCGGACTAGGTCGAGGATCCCACCAAGTCAACTCCGCTCCCCAAGGCGTGTCTCTTCCAGCGGGCAGCCAGTGACCGGGATTACAGCTAAATATCGGCGTTGACGATCTCCCGGCCCAGTGTTAAGTTTGCCCTCGGGTTAACCCAGCCCCCAGGTTCATCCTCCCGCCCGCAGGCGAGCCCCCAGCGTGGCGGTTCGTCAGAAGTATTCTGTGCGCAAGAGCCCCGACGGTTGCCGTATCCAAGGAGGTCTCCCATGACCAACAAAGCTTCCGCCTCAGCCGGCATTTTCACTCTGCTCGCCCTGTTGATCACAGGCCTCACGATGCTCACCGCCATTGACGCCAAAGCACAGCAGCCGGGGGTACGTTTCGAGCACGCACTGCTTTCGCAGAAAACGAACCCCGTCCAACGGGAATCTGCGAATGTCAATTTCCTGCCGGCGATGATCTATGACGGCGGCGGATACAATCCCGAGTCAGTCGTAGTGGCAGATGTGAATGGCGACGGGAAGCTGGATATGATCGTCGCCAGTGCGTGCCAGAGCCTTGAGGTCTGCCAGTTCGGGGCGGTCAGCGTGATGCTCGGCAATGGCGACGGCACGTTCCGTCCGCCTGTGACCTATTTGACAGGAGGATCGACCAGCTCATTTGACTCCGCCTCGCTCGCCGTTGCGGATGTCAATGGAGACGGGAAGCCGGACTTGATTGTCGCCAGTTCCTGCCTTATAGGCTCCTGTGAATCCGGGGCGGTCAGCGTATTTCTTGGAAATGGTGACGGCACGTTTGAAACAGCTGCGACCTATCCCTCCGGGGGACTTCAGGCAACTTCCGTGGCGGTTGGAGACATGAATCGCGATGGTAAACCTGATCTCGTCGTCGCCAACAGTTGCATCAACAGCGCATGCCCCAACGGCGCGGTCACCTTGCTATTGGGCAACGGAGACGGCACATTCCGGTCGGCGTTAGCGTATAACTCGGGTGGATTGGGGACGATGTCGGTTGCTCTTGCAGATGTTAATGGCGACGGGAAGCTCGACGCGCTTGTGGCCAACTATGGCGAGTTCGTCAATTCAGGCAACGTCGGCGTACTACTGGGCAAAGGAGACGGGACTTTTCAGCCCGTTACGACCTACAGTGTCGGTCCGAGCCCCTGGGCGCTGGCTGTCGCCGATTTAAACAAAGACGGCAAGCCCGACTTGGCCGTGGCCAATTCTTGCTGGTGCACCGCGGGTGCCTCGATCAGCGTCCTGATGGGCAATGGCGACGGTACTTTCCAACCAGCAACAACTTATGACTCAGGGGGAAACGACACTTTCTCGGTAGCGATCTCCGACATAAATGGGGATGGAAATCTCGATCTGATTGCGGGGGATCACTGCAACGGCCCTGGGTGCGACACTGTCGGATTGGCTGGAGTACTCTTGGGAAACGGCGACGGCACATTTCAGCCCGTTGTCGTTTTCTCCGCAGGAGTCAACTGGACGAACTCCGTGGTCAGTGCTGATGTCAACGGAGACGGCTGGCCCGATCTGGTGCTGGCTAATCTGGGCAGCGCCCCGGCAACTGTCCTAATCAACGATACTCCTCTTGCTAAGGCGGCCACCACTACCATTCTTTCCTCCTCGTCCAATCCGTCGACCGTCAATCAACAGACTACCTTCACCGCCGCTGTAAACTCCGGCACTGGAACCGTTCCGAACGGCGAGAATGTCACCTTCTACAACGGACCCGCGGTGCTTGGCACTTCGCCCTTGAACGGTGGAACGGCCATCCTGACCACCTCCTCGTTGCCCGCCGGTGCTCACATCCTCAGTGCGAACTACAGCGGCGACTCCGACTTTGGGCCGAGTGCGTCGCAACTTCAGCAAACAGTGAAGTCACCCACTAAATTCGCCACTTCAACGTCTCTCATCCCGACTTTGAATCCCTCGATTTACGGTCAGCACTTGACCTTTGTCGCCGTCGTAGACAGCCCGGGCATTGCCACTGGCCAAGTTACCTTTACTTGGTCGGGGTATGCCGTCGGCGAGGCCTCGCTGTTCGGGGGAGTGGCAGTTCTAACACGGCCCACTCTGAATGCAGATACCTACCCATTGGAGGCTGTCTATCACGGCGACGCCAACAACGAAAGGAGCACGTCCGCCATCCTGAACCAGGTCGTGCAGCAAACCACCAGCTCAGCCACGCTCACTTCTGCGCCCAATCCCTCTACCGCGGGCAAGGCCGTCACCTTCACGGCAAAGATCTCCTCGCCCACGGTCAAAGCCACCGGCCCCGTGACCTTCACAGCAGGAAAGGCTACGCTCGGAAGTGTCGAGCTCATCAATGGCAAGGCCATGTTCACCACCTCCACGCTGGCGGCGGGAACGACCACGGTCACCGCGGCCTATTCAGGAGACTCGAACATCGCCCAGAGTTCGGCTTCGGTGACCCAAACCGTGCAATAGCAGTGTTTCCCGCGGGCGCAGCTAACTGTCCGCAACTAAGGAGGCCGTCCATGACTGGCCAGCACACACTGGAAGCAAAAATGAGGCTCGGAATTCTCAGCGCCCTCGCTCCGTTCTTTGCGGTTCTCGTCGCTCTAACAGTATTCGCAGCGCCTGCAACAGCCCAGATTGACCCCACAAACAGGACCGTGACCACAAGCAGCTTCTCCGTCTCCTGGAGTACCAGCAGAGACACGGAAGCGATCACCAGCATAAGCTGGAGCGGCGGGCAGAACTTGACTAACAACCAAGGCATCGGCACGTGCTTTCCCTCCGCCCCCGGGTCTGTCGAGTACTTTGGGAATAGCTACGCACCGCCGGACCCGTGGGCGGGAGGACTCGTGTTAGTGGGCGGCGGTACCACGACCCCACCAGGCACAACGGCGTGGGCAGGCCAGATCCTCCCGTCCGGAACCGCCCAGGTCACCATCAACTCTAGCTCCACTGGTTGCCCGCCCTCTTCAGCGGGGATCAACGTGCAAACCACGTACAGTTTCTCCAACCCGGGCGATCCTAGTACCAACTGGTTCGGAGTTCAGCGGGCCTTCGATTTCACGACAACCACATTCGCCCATGACTTTCGGCCCTACATGGCCCGCCTGAGTCTCGATGAGGGCTTTACGGAGGTGCTATACCCCGACACCACCGGTGCCTTGGCGACCCTCAATGTCTACAACTGCGGATATGGCTGCACCGGCCCGCTTGTGATCCCGGATGCCACGGCATTGAGTCCCCTTTGGGATGCAACGCAGGGTTGGTTCGCGATCCACAACCCCAATACGCTTCAGGGTGTGGTAGTCAAACGGAATCCTTCCACCGACCCACAGGGAAACCCCATTGTGGCGCAACTGTGGGTCGACAATGACGACGACGGGATTACGAATACGAATGTCTCGTCCTTCCTACTCATGAGTCCGACAGGAGGCTTCACAGGGGGGACAGTCACCGAGGTGGAGACGCTCTGCTTCTACAACAGCAGCATCTGGACTCCCTCCCTTACGCCTCCAGCGGCGTGTGGTGGCGCCCCATCCAGCCCGACAAGCACCACGCTGACGTCCTCGCTGAACCCGTCGGTCTACGGACAGAGCGTCATCTTCACCGCCGCGGTGACCACGTCATCGGGGACGCCGACCGGCAGCGTCGTTTTCACTGACACTTCAACCTCAACCACACTTGGCAGCGCAACGCTGGTCAGCGGGACTGCCTCCATACCCGTCTCATCGCTCGCGGCAGGTGCGCACTCTATCACCGCTACCTATCAGGGCTCGGCTACATTTGCCTCCAGCACGTCGTCTCCAATTGTTCAAACTGTGAGCGCTGCAGCCACCTCGAATGTTCTGGCCTCATCACCGAATCCCGCCGGAACCGGCCAGACTGTCGCCCTGACTGCCATGGTGAGCAGCCAATACGGCGGCACAACAACAGGTACCGTAACATTCCTCTCCGGATCGCAAACTCTAGGCACCGCCCCGCTCTCTGGAGCACAAGCCACGCTAGCCACCTCGTTCGCGGCCGCAGGAACCTACCCGATTACGGCTCGCTACAACGGCGACAGCAACAATCTCGTCAGCACGTCGGCCATTCTGAATCAGAAGGTCATCGCCTCCACCACCACCGCACTCGCTTCTTCGCCCAACCCGGCTCTGATCGGTCAAACGATCACGTTCACCGCAACCGTAACCTCGACCTCGGGAACCCCGCCCAACGGCGAGATCGTCACCTTCAACAACGGCTCGGCCACGCTCGGAACCGCCGCGCTTACCGGAGGAGTCGCGTCCTTCGCGTCCTCGTTGCCAGCGGGCATCTACACGATCACGGCGACCTATGGCGGCGACGCCATCTTCGCGTCCAGCACCTCGCCCACTCTCCGCCAGGTAGTGAATTCCACCACCAAGTCCGCGACCGCGACTGCGCTCGTGTCGAATCTGAATCCTTCCATCTACGGCCAGCCCGTCACTTGGACGGCGACCGTCGCCACCACTGGACCGGTCCCGCCGACGGGGAAAGTGCATTTTATCTGGTCGGGCTATACCGTCGGCACGGCGACGCTCAACGCCAGCGGCGTAGCCACTCTGACTCGCTCCAACCTGAATGCAGACTCTTACCTGCTGACCGCCATCTACAACGGCGATGCCAACAACCTGGCCAGCACGTCTGCCATCCTGAACCAGGTCGTCCAGCAAACTACCAGCTCGGCCACTCTGAGTTCTTCTGCGAATCCATCAACATTCGGACAGGCCGTCACCTTCACCACAAAGATCACATCGCCGACAGTCGTCCCCTCCGGCCCGGTGACCTTCACGGCGGGCAAGACGGTGCTGGGAACGGCTCAGCTGAGCGGCGGCAAAGCGAAGTTCACAACTTCCACGCTCGCCGCGGGCTCCGCAACAGTTACCGTGACTTACACCGGAGACTCCAACATTGCCAGGAGCTCGGCGTCGGTCGCACAAACCGTGCAGTAGTGAGGTAGTGAGAAAACCCGCGTTTGCCCATCTCTCATGCTCAATGGGACAATACAGGTATATGCAAAAATCGCTTACCACTGTGTTCCAACTATTGGCTGCCGGGATGATGCTGCTGGGCAATGCCCGGGCGCAGCAGACTCCGGCAGCGACGACAGCTCAACCCAGTCAGCCCGCCTCTGCTTCCTCCCAAGCCGCCGCTCCAGCCAAGCCGCAATCGGCAACCGCAGCCAAAAAGCCGACCACCGCCGCGAAACCCGCCACCGGCCTCACGCTGACTACCCAGAAGCAAAAAGCCAGCTACGCCCTCGGAATGAAGATTGGCAGCGACCTGAAGCGGCAGGGCGTGGCAACGTCGGTGGATGCGGCCATCGCCGCGCGCGGCTTGAAAGACGCGCTGGCCGGCAGCAAGCTCTTGCTCACCGAAGATCAAGAGAAGGCCGCCCTTACCCAACTGCAGACCGAGGTCCGTGCCGCTCAGGAAGCGAAAGCGAAAGAGGCCAGCGGACCGGCGCGCAAAGCCGGCGAGGCTTTCCTCGCTGAAAACAAGAGCAAAGAAGGAGTCGTCACTCTGCCCAGCGGGATGCAGTACAAAATCCTGACCGCAGGTACCGGGCCGAAGCCCACCACCAGCGACACCGTAACCTGCAACTATCGCGGAACGCTCATCAGCGGCAAAGAATTCGACAGCTCGTACAAACGCGGCCAGCCCGCATCGTTTCCGGTCAGTGGAGTGATCAAAGGCTGGACCGAGGCGCTGCAACTGATGCCGGTTGGTTCCAAGTGGCAGTTGTTTATTCCCCCGGATCTGGCTTATGGCGACCGTGGGGCCGGCGCCGACATCGGTCCCGGCGAAACGCTGATCTTTGAAGTGGAGTTGATCTCGATCGGGGAGCAGAAGAAATAGGAATTGCTGCCGGCCGTCAAGAAGATCGAGATTACCTCTAGCGAGGCTCTGATTTAGCCTCCGGTGTCCTCTGTGGTTTAGGCTTTCCGTTGGGCCTTAATCAGAGTTTCCCTAAATTAAATAGAAGAACTGGCCGTCTGCGATGAGCGGGCGGCCTTTTTCTTGGCTCGCGCGCTCTTGCTGCTTCACGCCCTAAAGTCGGCTCCCCGCGCTGCCGATAGACATGGCAGCGAGGGAGAATAACGTGAAAATTCTCTTAGTCGAGGACAGCAAAACCATCCGGCGCGAGAATGAGTCGGCTCTGCAGAACGCAGGATATGAAGTGATCTGTGCCGAAGACGGCGAATCGGCTCTCCAGATGGCGCGAGAACAGCACCCGGATCTGATTCTGCTGGACATGATCTTGCCCAAGATGAGCGGCCCGGAAGTTCTGAAGCATTTGAAAAGCGAGCCCGCAACGGCAGAGATTCCAGTGGTCGTAGTCAGCAGCCTCTCCGAAAAGAACCGGCAGCATTTGCTGGACGAGGGTGCCGAAGAATATCTGGAAAAAAATGCGCTGATGCCGGGCAAGGGAATCAATATGTTGCCCAATGAACTAGAGAACGTGATCTGCCGCATCAACCGCCGGCGCGGGATCGCCTTTTCCAGCGTTCCCCTCCACGACTGAACTCCTACAGCGCCTGCTGCAGATGTTCTTCCGCCGAAAGATTGGCGCCCGCCAGCAGCAGCAATCCCGACAGGAACGCCCAGAACATCATGGTCACCGAGAGCGCGAACGGACCATAGACTTCCTGAAAATTCAGCCACGGCAGAGCCAGGATATACGCGTATTTCAACGCCTCGGAGAGCAGTCCCATGATGATGGCCGCGGGCAGCACCGTCCGCGCTGGAACTTTCCCGTTGGGCAGCAGCCAGTAAATCAGAAAGAAGATGGCGATGCTGGCCAGGATGGCGAAAATCTTCGCCATGAGAAATCCAAAATCGTGGACGAATCCGGCGCCGTAGCCGCGCAGCAAGAACCTCATGAAGGTGACCGGTCCGGCAGACAGCGCGATCGAAAGCAGCGCCAGCACCCCGCAAGCAAAGGCCAGGCCGAACGAAATCAACTGATTGCCCAGGTAGGAGCGATTGTTCGGGAAGCGCCAAATGCGGTTCAGCGCTACCTCCAGCGGCAGAAATACCCCTGACGACGTCACCAGCAGAATAATCACCGAAACGAATTGCACCCGCTGCCGCGAGTTCACCATGGCGTTCAGGTTGCGAATCACGAAGTCCTGACCCGCAGGCAGATAGTCGCCCAGCAACTCCACGATCACGTCGTACATCACCTTCGAATGAAATACGCGGCGGATCAGCGTCATCAGCAGGACAACGAAGGGGAAGAACGCCAGAATCGAGTTAGCCGCCACCGAGAAGGCGAAGGTGTGGACTTCGGTCTGCATCAGGTACTTCACGGTGGAAACGACCAGGCCCGAAGGACGACCCGGAGCTCCGAGCATAGGCCGGAATAAGGACCGGAACCGCGACCGAAGAGAAGATAGAAACCTGGGCTCAACCGGCGCCGGGGTTGCCCGCGGCGGCGCGCCTGGCGCCTTGGGAAGCGTCGGAATGGGAGGGTCGGCCACGGCGACCATCCATCGTAACAGAGGGCGGCATTCCGGACTTCGATCCGGGTAAACCGAAGTTCCAGAAGCGGTTACTGCATTATTTCTTTACCTGCGTTAAAGTTATCTAGAATGACCACGAGTCACCTTACGATTCCTTTCTAATTTCTCTTGCGAATCGTTTTAATAGTGCTTATTATCTGTTGCTCAATGCCGGGATTTCTGCCGGCAATGAGACTAGCAGCAGTTGACCTTTTTGTTGGGTGTGGTGGAAACGCGCCAAATTGTCGGGGCTCCGAGGTTCACGCAGCGGATGCATGCCGCGGTGGAGAACTGAGGAGTCTTTTCTATTTTGGAAGTACTTCTTCCGCACATCGTAAGCGCAGCGCCAATTTCTACCGGGTGCTTTGAGGGGAGCTTCGATCGATCGAAGCGCGATCCGAGCAATCCGGAGAAATAATTCTTCGCGATTGGTGAAAGGAGTTTTATCCGTGAGAGAGAAAGGTACAGTCAAGTGGTTCAACGGGGCGAAGGGATATGGATTCATCCAGCGCTCCACGGGGGAAGATGTATTCGTGCACTTCTCCGCAATCCAGGAGAACGGCTACCGCACCCTGAACGAGGGTGAAACCGTGGAGTTTGACCTGCTCAAGGGCCCCAAGGGCTTCCAGGCGGCCAACGTAGTTCGCGCATAGAAAGTCCGCGCTTAACCCGCGAACCATTCCGAGCCCTCCCGAGAACCCTCCCGATCCCAGCGGGAGGGTTTTTTTTGTTAGGGGAGAAAAAGGCCGGGCGATACGTGGTCGGGCTTTGCGCGTAATCGCCCGATAACAGCAGTCACCGCCGGCCTACCTCCACGTGATCCGGAAAAAGCCGCCCAAAGATCGGGCGGCGTCCCATCATCGCGGACAGTCGCGTTGCTAGCGCCCCGCGGAGGCCTTGGAAGGGCCTATTCAACGGCCCCCTTGCGGCGGCGTCTTAACAGGTGTGTTGACATCGGACGGTACCGGGAGGAACATCACGCGCCCGGCCATCTCCTCAGAAAATTCGGGCCCATTTCTTTCCAAGGAGAGTCGGATGCCCTCTGTCTGGCGTTCAGAAGGCACTTTCCCCAAGGCGCAGTTCACTTGCAGCACTGCGGTCTTTGATGCGCCCGACATGGGCACCAGACGGATACGGAACACCGCGAGACCGCCTGTTGGCATCGAGCCAAGGGACATCGGGAACCGTTTTGGACCAAAGGGTTGAGGGCCAAGGGCTGCTTCTTGCTGCCGAAGCACGCCCGGTGCGATGCCGTAAGAGTCGAAGCTCACCAGTTCGCTGGCGAACCACACGCCCGTCTCCAGCACATATCCATTTGCCGACTTGTGGGTGTAGGTTCCGGCTGCCGTTACCGATCTGTTCTGCGCGTCGAACATTCCTGCACCGCTCATCTCGTAGCTGTCGTCGTTTGCTGACTTAACCACGGCTGGGCAAGCGGCAGAGTCACCGGATGCGCAAAGGAACCCCGCAGCCACCAGGAAGGTGTAATTAGCGGAGTTGCTTTGGGCCACCGCTGAAAACGCAAATAAAGCTATGGACAGGCATGACGTCGCAACGCTAATCGTCGCGCTAATCGAGAACGCTCGTAGACTTGACATAGAATTCTCTCCCGTCACTACCGAGAGCGAGGCGCGGAGGAAATGAATACCACGCCCCAGAGACGTCACCCCGCGAGCTGCGCTCTCAAACGAGCGCAGGCCCGCGGGGAGCAATCAATGTAAGAACAAGCTGCTGCCTGCGATCGCGTCCACTACGGGCTTACGACAGCCAGCAAGCCGTGATTCACATTTTTTTCGTCCGTGTACCATCCGGTCATCATGCCCGCTGGGTTGATGCCCCCCCAGGCGTTTGTGCCCTGCCCAGCAGCAGTGCCCGCGCCGGGAGCGTCAAAAGTAATGAACCTGCCGCCAGGAGTGTATTCGAAACCATGATTCACATTGTTTGCGTCCACGTAAGTGCCTGCTATCGACCCTGCTGGATTGCTGTTCGTTACAGCCGTGCCCTGCCCGGAGCCAGTGCCTGCGCCGGGATCATCTAAAGGGGCAATTTTTCCCCAGGGATCCCGCACGAAGCCGTGAGTCACGTTGTTTGCGTCTATGTAGATTCCGGTGACCTCCCCTTCCGGATTCACGCTATAAGCTTGGGTGAAGCAGGCCGCGTTAGGACCATCGAAAGTTGTTGCCTTGCCACCCGGGGAGCGTATCCACGCGTGAACACAGTAGTTTTCGTCTGTGTACCATCCGGTTCCCTCCCCAGCTGGATTCAGGGCGTAAAAGGTTGGGGTGTCACTACCTTGGAAATAACCGGTGCCTGAACCGGGAGCCTCAAATGTGGTGTAATTGCCACCCGGCGTAACCAGGAAGACGTAAATCACATTGTTCCCATCGACGCCGCCTCCCATGATCAGGCCCTCATCGTTGATGTTGGTGTACCATGTGCCCTGCCCTGCGCCAGTGCCTGCGCCGGGAGCGTCGAAGACCGTGATCTTGCCCCAGGTATTGCGCACGAAGCCGTGAACTACGCCGCCATTGTCCGTGGAGATTCCTACGATCACGCCCCAAATGTTCATGCCGTAAGCAATGGTTCCCTGCCCTGCGCCAGTGCCCGCGCCGGGAACATCGAAGGCGGTGATGTTGCCCCACGGATCGCGCACGAAACCGTGATCCACATTGTTCGCATCCACGTACCATCCGATAATGGCGCCTAGCGGATTGATGCCATAGGGAAAGGTGCCCTGGCCGGCCTCCGTACCCGCGCCGCCGACATTGAACTTAGTAATTGCGACTTTACCTCTTGGCTGTGCTTGCGGCCACACGGCCGAAGCAAAGAAGGTGAAAAGAATCAACAGCACAATGCTGATACGTTTCATGTTGCCTCCGTGACGATATTGAACAGCCCGATTTCAGAGAGAATCTTGCGGCGGCTCGCCTCTAGGGGTGTGGCGTCCCGATGGTGGGGCGTGCTCTTCGGGGAGGCGAGAGATTTACGCGGACATTCTCGGCGCGAGGTTCCGCGGTGTCAGTGATCGTGGTCACCCCGCGTCCGGCTGTCGCACCATTTCCAGCGAGACCACATTCCAGGCGGTCAACGTCGTCCGCACATAACCCGCGAACCATTCCAGAGCCCTCCCGAGAGCCTTTCCGATCCCAGCGGGAGGGTTTTTTCTTGTGCCTATCAAAAATCGTGAAATCGCAGATCCCTGGCATCGGTACGCGGGTACGGCTCACAGCAGCGTGTGATCCCAATCACAGCGTGGCAGGCGGTTCTCCGGCATTATGAAAATGAAATTCAATTTCATTTAGACCATAGGCCGGCTCCCTTGCACTCATATCACTTGAATTCATACAACTTGAACTCATTTCACTCGACCTCATATAAAACATTCTCCTTTACCGCGCGCCCGCATCTAGATCAAGCATCTGCTATGCACCGGATCACGGCTGGCATTCTTTTCCTGCTTCTGAGCTTCGCGGCCAGCATCGTGCTGGCTCGCCCGGCGGCCGCGTGGGCATCAGCCAACGGCAGCATCTCTGGAACGCTGACCGACCAAACTGGTGCAGTGGTCCCCGACGCGACCATTACGCTGGTCAATGCCACTCTTAAATCGGAATACAAAGCGACCTCGAACGGACAGGGATTCTATTCCTTCCCCGCGCTTCCGGTCGGTCACTACGACCTGACCATTGCAGTCACCGGGTTCCGGACTCAAATCAAAACCAACTTAACGGTCGACACCGACGCCGCGCTCAGAGTGGACGCCGTGCTGGCCTTGGGCCAGCAATCGGAGGCGGTCACCGTTGAAGCCCCAGGAGCGTCCGCGGAAGCTCAAGTCGATACGGTGGCTACTCATCTGGGCGAACTGGTGACGGCTCCGCAGATGACCGCCCTGCCTTTGAATGGGCGCAGCTATACCGATCTGCTGCCCATACAGCCCGGAGTCACGCCGGTGTCAACCTTGCTGCCCAATTCGGTGATCATGGCGGGAACGACCGGAGGTCTTTCGCCCTCGGGCGATTTGAATCCAGGAAATCTGTCCATCGACGGCCAGAGAGAATCGTCCAACGGCTTTCTGGTCGACGGCATTAACGTGCAGGAACACATGAATGGTGGAACGTCGGTCGTGGCCAACCTGGATTCGATCGACGAATTCCGCGTGCTCACCAACAATTTCGATCCCGAATACGGCAACTATAACGGCGGCGTGGTCACCGTCATCACCAAGTCGGGAAGCGATTCGTTCCACGGCAACGTCTTCGAATTCCTGCGCAACACGGCTTTGGATGCTCGCGGCTACTTCGATCCCAGCCGAGCGGCGTTCCGGCAGAATCAGTTCGGCGGCACCCTGGGCGGTCCGG
Source organism: Candidatus Sulfotelmatobacter sp. (assembly GCA_052148475.1). GTDB lineage: Bacteria > Acidobacteriota > Terriglobia > Terriglobales > Acidobacteriaceae > Sulfotelmatobacter. The sequence continues at coordinate 37,161 of JBKQID010000028.1, forward strand.
TCAAGCATGGGAAGATTTATTTCTTTGCAGACTACCAGGGCACACGAACCAACGAAGGCGTGGAAACGGGAGAAATCTCGGTCCCGTCCATGGCAGACCGCGCCGGCAATCTGTCCGATCTGATTACGCCCACGACGAATCCATTCACTACCACGGACGCCCAGGGAAACACGGTCCCCACGATGTTGAGTGGTGGGTACTTGGCGGGCATCCTCTCGCGAAAGCTGGGTTACACAGTCTCGCAGGGAGAGGCATACTACACAAATGGATGCACGACGAACTCCTGCGTATTCCCGAACGCGATGATTCCGCAGAGCGCCTGGTCGGCCCCGGCCCTGGCGCTGCTGCCCTATATCCCATCCCCAAACATCAGCGGCGATCAGTTTTCCACTTCGGCCTACACGCAGACCGTGCGCGACGACAAGACTTCCGGGCGCATCGACGCCAACGGCGGCCGGTGGGGCCAGCTCTCCGCCTATTATTTCTTTGACGATTACCGCCTCGACAATCCCTATCCGGAACAGCAGGGTGGAGCCAGCGTCCCTGGATTTGACGCGCTGACGTTTGGGCGCGCCCAACTCGTCAGCCTGGCGGACACCAAGGTTTTCGGCGCCGCCACGGTCAACGAATTCCATAGCGGCTATCTCCGCAACGCCAATGTGATTGGCCTGCCGCAGGGCGGCCTCGGAGTGAGCTTGGCAGCTCAAGGCTTTGTGACCAATGGCATTCCCGGCTTCACGGTGCAGGCGCCGCAGTTTGCGGGCGTCGAAAACATTGTCTTCCCTTCCTTCACAATGGGCCTGCCCATCACCAATGAAACTCAAGTTAACAACACGCTGTATGCGAGTGACACGATTTCGAGGGTGGTCGGAACTCACACTCTGAAACTTGGCGGCCAGTTTCACGCGGACCAGGTGAACGAGCATCCCAACGCGACGTTCAACGGGACTTTCAACATCACTGGAACCGAAACCGGCTCGGCCTTTGCCGACTTCCTGATCGGCGTGCCCAGCAATTTCACGCAATCCTCCGGCCAACCTTTCTATTTGCGAAATCGATATGAGGGAGTGTTCGCGCAAGACAGCTGGCGAGTGCGCACCAACTTAACCATCAACGCCGGACTGCGCTGGGACTACATCCTGCCCTTCTGGGAAAAATACAACCAGGTACCGACCATCATCCCGGGCCGGCAGTCGGTGCTCTATCCGGGCGCGCCGCAAGGACTGGTGGTTCCCGGTGACCCCGGAATCCCGAGCACGATTTCACCTTCGAAGGCAGACAACTTCGCTCCCAGAATCGGCATTGCCTACGCACCGAAATTTGATAACGGACCTCTGAAAGCAATTTTCGGAGACGGCGGCCAGAGCAGCCTTCGCGCCAGCTATGGAATCTTCTACACTGCATTTCCGGGGTTGTCGGCCGGCGTCATGTATGCCGTTCCCCCCTTTGGCCTCACCTACCTCACTCCCGAACGACCGTTGTTTGCGACGCCCTTCACCAACGCCGCGGACGGCGGCCAGAATGCCAATCCGTTCCCCCTGACATTTCCTCCCCACAATGTTTCCGCCAGCAATCCGGACACCTCGTTCAATTGGGCGAATGTACCTCGCGTCTCAGGCGACCCTTACTTTTACTATCAAAACGCGGTTCCCTACACCGAGAATTACATGCTCTCGTTCCAGAGGCAGCTCACGACCAGCACGCTGCTGACCATGAGCTATGTGGGCAATCAAGGCCACCACCTGCTCGCCGTGGTTTCGACCAACCCAAGCAATCAGGCGCTTTGCCTCAGCCTGAGCCGACACAGTGAAGTGGCCCCCGGCAGCCCCACCTGCGGCCCGTTCGGCGAAGACGCGGTCATCACCAGCAGAGCCGGCCAGGTCTATCACGGAACGCGAGCCGGCCTGGGACCGAACTACGGAGAGAACACCTCGCAGAAGACAATCGAAAATTCAAATTACAACGCGCTCGAAACCAACCTGCGCTATGTCGGAAAGCGGTCGGACTTTCTTCTCGGATACACCTACAGCCGGTCGATTGATCAAGGTTCAAATCTGGGGGAACAGCTCAATCCCCTGGACCTGCGCGCGACCCGCGCAATTTCGGCTTGGGACATGACGCACAACTTTGTCGCCAGCTACAAGCTGACCCTGCCTTTCGATCTACTCTTGAAGCGGTCAGATCGCCTGACGGAAGGTTGGAGCATCGCTGGCACCACCCGGTTCAGCACCGGTTTTCCCGTCACGCTCTACGACGACTCCGACAATTCGCTGCTGGGCACGCTGGGCAATGGCATCAACAACTACCTGCTGGATACGCCCGAGTATCACGGCGCGCCATTTGCGCTCAATACGAATCCCCGGAACGGCCGGCCCGCGTTCAATAATTCTTCGGCGGCCTTCACCACCGAGGCGCCCGGCCAATTAGGAAATGTGGCTCGGCGATTCTTTCATGGGCCCGGCATCGATAACTTTGACATGACGCTGACCAAACTGCTGCGCGTCACGGAATCAAAATCCTTCGAATTCCGGCTGGAGGCCTTCAACGTGTTCAATCATGCCCAGTTCTACGGCCCCGGATCGGTCGATGGCGAAGTAAATAATGACCCTCATTTTGGACAGGTCGTAAGCGCGGCGGCTCCACGTCTGCTTCAAGTCGCCACGAAATTCATTTTCTAGAATCGGCAGAGCGGAAGCCCGTCGCTGCGGCTGGAACTCACTTCAGCCCACTTTCTCAGCGCACTTCCAGTGAGATCACGTCGCCGTTCACAGATCCGCCGGGCTTGTAGTTCACGGTGACCTGGCGATCGGTCCAATCGCAGGAAAAATCGTCAGTGCCGATCAGGACCAGCGACTTGTAGTCGGCAGCGCGCAGTTTCAGCGTCGCGCCGCCGGCCATGACGGTGAGCACCGCGGCGGGAGCTTGTGAGCAATCGACCGCGACCAGGCGGCCTTTCAAAAATTTTGTAGGACGCGCATCGCCCGGTCCGCTCGATTGCTCAGCCTTCTCCGCTGCGGCGCGCTTGGCGGCGTCTTCCTCCAAAACATCGAAGGGCGATTTCTGCGGCGCGAATTTCGGTTGCGGCTCGCCTCCTGCGCCCAGCCGGATGCCGTACTTGCGCTCGGTCCCGGCCCGCTCCACTAACTCACGGGCCAGCCTGGCAATTCGCGGATCGCTGCTGGCCTTCAACCGGTCGAGCAGCGCGTCCGCCGCGTCCCATTGCTTGCTAGCCACATAAATCTGCGCCTTGTGATAGCGATACATCTCATCGCGCGGACTCAGGTTTATAGCGGCTTGCTCAGCCTGCAGAGCGGCTACCGGGCCCCCGCCCTCGTTGCGCGCCATCGCCAGAAGATCATAGGCGGCCGCGAACTCCGGATACCAATCCAGCACCGCCTTCAGGTCGATCATCATGTTGGCCAGACCTTGCATATCGCCATGCTTGGACTGCGCCATGCGGTACTTCAGCACCGACACGTAATAGCGCAGCCACATGTCGCGTGGATCGAGCGCAGCCGCGTCGGTGATTTCCGTCGCCGCGTCATCGAATTCCCCGTGCTCGATGTGGTCCCAGGCCAGCACGCGATGCGCCAGCTCGCTGCCCATCGCATTGCTGGGCAGCAGGTCCTCATCTTCGCTGGGTCGTTTCTCTCGTTTCTTGGCTTCGAATTTTTTGTCGGCCGGGGTCGGCGCCGAGGCCAGGGCTTGCAAATCCGCCAGACCGCGCTCGCGCCGTTCGGGGATGCGAACTTCAACCTCCGCGTAGAGAGCACGGGCATCGGATTCGGGCAAAGGCCTGGCGGTGATCGCGCTGTCGCCGGGTCCCACCGGAACCGGGAAGCTGTAAATCGGTTGCGAACCGGTAGGGTTCGCAGGATGGTCCGGGTTCGGCGTCGTCACCCGGGCAGCGTCGAGCGCCATGAACAGCCCAGTCTGCGCATGGAAATAATCCTTCACCGCCTTTTCCATCTCCGCGGAACTCATGCCGTACGCCTTCTGAATCGCTTCTTCCACGGGAACGTGCTGGTTCAGCACAAGGTTGAAGTAGGCGCCAGTTTCTGGCAGCTTTTTCTCGTGTAGCAGGTAGTGCATCACGATCCACGACTCCGCATAATAGAGCGTGTGATGCGTGCCCCGGTTACGTGTCGACGGGTCATGACTGAGAGTGAAGAGGTCGGGCAGGGGCATCCAGACCTGCGCACCCAGCAATTCCGTCAGCGACTTGGGGGGCTGCGTCTCTTGCTGGTTGCCGAGCAGGTCCTCGCTGAGGGTAGCGCGCAGTTCGGGGTCGCTGCCTAGTTCGACCTGCTTGTTGTCGACGCGAACCGAGCTGAAATATTCGGCCAGGCCTTCGTCGAACCACCCCTGCGCTGGAGGATAGTTATAACTCAGCAGCATTTCGGCGAAATCGTGGGCCACGGCGCGCCACGATTCCTCTTCGAACAGGTTCAGCACAATGAAATCCTGATCGTCGCCGGGCAGAAAAAATCCTGGAACGTCAATCGGCTGAAATGTGACCGCCTGGCCGGGCGCGATTGCGGGAACATGTACGAGCGGCGCGACCTGGTAGTAGGACTTATCGTTGCGGAAGGCGAGAATGGTCAGCGGGATCGATTGGTTGAGTCGCTCTTTCCCCAGCAGCACGCCAAACACGGCGCGCATCTGCTCGAAGCGCAGCGCGACCTCGCGTCCCCTTTTCTCCCCTGCGTCGGTGATGACGGTGAAGTGCGCCGAATGGACTTCGAGCCAGGGAGTCGGTTCGGCCGCAGGCGCCACAGCGCAGAAGACCCACGCCAGCATCGCAATGCCAAACGGGATGGAGCGGACGCGAGGCATGAGGGCGCCGGAGAGCGGAGTGGCTTCAAGGAAATGCTATCACGCGGGTTCGGCAATCGCTGCAGGCCTCACCGTATAATTCCGGTTTCATGGTTCCACGTCCCGGAAATCGGTTTTGCACTTTTTGCTTAACGGCCATGCTGCTGGCAGCGCCGGTCGCAGCCGCGTTTTCCGGCGCATCATGGAACGGCGCGCTGAAGGACGGATCGGGCAAAGCCGTGGCTGAGGCCGTCGTCAAACTGCACTCCGCTTCCGGAGGCCGCGACTACACGGCGACGACCGCGGCGGATGGCAAGTTCGTGTTTGCCGGAATCGCTGCCGGCGCCTACGAACTTTCTGTAAAGACTGCGGCCAAGGAATGGAAGGAATGGAGGGCAGCGTCTGCTTTCGTGGTCAAGGATTCAGCTGTACTGGCGCTGGATCTGCAACTTCCCTTGCAGGGCGATCAGCTCGGCATTACGCAAGCCAGCACCGCAACCTCCGCGCAAGCCAGCGGAGGCGAACATCTTTCCAGCGCCGAGGTTTCGAGTCTTCCGCTCAATGCGCGCGACTTCAGCAAACTCCTGCTGCTGGCGGCGGGAACCATGACCGACGCGAACGGCGCAGCTAATTTTACCCAGCAGTTTGCGGTAAACGGGCAGCGTGGGGTGGCCACGGTGTTTGCCACGGATGGTTTCGATACCACCGATCCCGAACTCGGCGGGGCGACGTTTTCCAATTTCAACGTGGACGCAATTCAGGAGGTGCAGGCTAGTTCGGGCGTGATGCCGGCTGAGATCGGGCACGGGGCAGCGAGCTTTACGAATGTGGTGACCAAGTCAGGAACCGACCAGGTGCACGGCAGTCTATTTGAATTCCTGCGCAACGCGGCCTTCGACGCTCGCAACTACTTCGATTACATCGACCCGACGGGGCGGCGCCGCATCCCGCCGTTTGTGCGCAATGAATTTGGTTTTACCAACGGAGGCCCGGTCGTGCTTCCGGGCATCTATGACGGGAGCGGCCACACGTTTTATTTTGGCGAGTACCAGGGCTTTCGCCAGGTGCTGGGGACGACGCAGGTGATTCCAGTGCCGAGCGTGGCGGAGCGCCAGGGAATCGACACCACAACATTTCCGGGCGACACGCTGACCATTCCGGTGAACCCAGCGGTTTTGCCTATACTCAATCAGTATCCCTTGCCCAACCAGCCCTCGGGAGCCTTTGGCGATCGCACGTATGCTGCATCGTCCAAGGTCTCCACAGTCACCGACCAGTTTTCGATACGCATCGACCACCAGATTTCGAACCAGGCCTCGCTGCTCACGCGGTTCAGTCTGAATCAGGTCACGGGGCCACTCACCAATCCCGACCAGACGGCGATCGACCCTAGTTTCGGGGTGCGGTTTTTCGATCACCAACGCAACGCGGGCGTGCGCTACACCCGCACGATTTCTCCGCATCTCACTGCAGAAACTTCCCTGGGATACATCCGCAGCACGCCGATGTTTCCTGCCATCAACCACACGCAGCCCGGGATCACTTTCGGCGACGGCCTGTTTCAAAACTTCAACGCTCCCGCCGGTTCGATTTTTGGATCGTACAGCAATCTGTATCAGTTCAAAGAAGACATGGCCTGGATCCGCGGCTCGCACGCTTTCAAATGGGGAGTGGAGTTTCGCGCCAACCGCGATTCCACGATCTTCGGCACCAATCCGAATGGAATCTATGCCTTTGGCGGGGGCACCGCGTATTGCTGCGGCGACGGCAGTACGACGGTGACGATCACGTCGGCGAGTGGCACCCACAATGTTGGTCCCGGAGATCCGCTGCCCGACTCGCTGACCGGATTGCTAACCGCAACCCCATTTGCCTACAACATCACCGCCGCCGCTAGTATCACGCCCGTGGGAGACAAGTTCGACGAAGCCGGAGTCCGCCGCGAGGCCTACAACTTTTATTTTCAGGATGCCTGGAAAGCGACGCCCCAGCTCACCCTCAACTACGGACTGCGCTACGAAGTAAACAGCCGCATTCACGAAGCCACCAAGCGCACCTCGCTGCCCGTGTTCCTGGGCGCGGATGGAAAGCCTGCTTCTTACGCGGACCGGACGGCGACCCAGATTCTGCTGATCAATCCCCAGCCTCCGTATAACCAGGATTGGAACGGCTGGGGACCGCGCCTCGGTCTCGATTACGCCGTGGGCCAGCACACCGTGCTGCACGCCGGAGGAGCCATCACCACGATGATTCCGAATCTGTGGCAGGACAATTTTTTGACCGCCGCGATTCCCTTTGTTTTCTCGCCCAACGTCACCGCGCTGCAGGGTCCGGTTCCATTTCAAGATGCGTTTGTGCCGGTAAACCTGCCCACCGCGTACAACGTTCAGGGGCAACCGATTTTTGCCACCGGAAGATCGCAGGATGTTCCAGCCAATACCGAGATTGATTTGCCGCGATTCCAGGCCGATCTGACCACCAACACGCCGGGCAATCAAGTGCAGTTGCTTGCCATTACCGGCATTGCCAGGAATTTTGGCAACGGCTACATCGGCAGTTGGACGGCGGGCGTCGACCATGACTTTCGCGATGTGAAGGTGAACGTCTCCTACGTGGCCACGGCGGGAATTCATCTAGCGAGAGTTTATTCGCCGAACAGCTATGGCGGGGCCGACGCGGCGCACGCGCCCTTCACCCAATTCAACGCCTCGGGGAAGGCCACCGGTGGGTATGGCGACGAACTCCTGATGACCAGCGGATCGCATTCCACCTATCACTCATTGCAGGCCAGCGTCAGCAAGAATTCAGCGCGGGCCGGGCTGGGGCTTCAGGCCAGCTATACCTATTCCAAGTCGATCGATGACACCAGCGCGGTGCTGGGTGGATTGCTCGGCAACAGCGGGACGATTTTGCAGACGGTGCCGCAGGATCCGTGGAATCCATCGGCAGAGAAAGGTCCGTCCACATTCGACGTAACCCACGCCCTCAATGTGAGCTTGATCCAGTTGTTACCGCTGGAGCGGCTTGGCTTTCTGCGGCCTCTGCCCACACCGCTCATCAAAGGTTGGCAGGTTCTGAACATCACAACGCTGACCACGGGATCGCCGTTCAGCGTATATTCCGGCATCCAGCAGACGGGCGTAGGCGCGGGCGGCGCGGACCGGCCCGATCTGGTTTCGATGCCGCATCTGTCAACCAGCCGGGAAGTGCGCGATGACTACTTCGGACTGGGAAAGAATAACTTTACCTTCTTCAATATCCCGATCAACGTCCCCGGCGGGTCGGGACCGAATCAGGGAGTTTTCGGAAGGCTGGGGCGCAATACTTTTCGCGGTCCGGGATATCACGATTTTGATTTCGCCATGATCAAAGACACCACGTTCGGACATCGCGGAAACGCAGAGTTGGGCACTGTAGAGTTTCGCGCCGAGTTCTTCAACATATTCAACATCGTGAATTTCAGCCTGCCCTCGAACATCGTGCGCGGCAGCGGATTCGGGATCATCAGCAAGACCTCGGGAACGTCACGCCAAATCCAGTTCTCTCTGAAAGTGATTTACTGAGCGATAAACGGCTTGAGAGAAAGAGGACAGCGAGGCGGATTGGATTATTGCGCCAGAATATGGTGGCCTCGATCACGAAGGTCAGCGATAGAATAAGTTTGCCCTGCGGCAAGAAATCAGGCAAGATATTCTCGTATTTCGATATTCCCCCCTCTATCACATCTAGCAGCTTCATCTAGGCCCTGACACTCCGAATATCACCATCAGTTTTCTGTACCGTCGCTCCCAGGAGGAGAGTCACCTATGCAATCCAGACGCGCTTTCGCTATATGGCTGTTCCTGTTTTGTTTGATTTCAACGCTTGCGGTGACACAGGTCTACCAAGTGACGGATCTCGGGCAGCTATCTCCAGCAGCTATAAACGACGGGGGGCAGGTTGTCAGTAATCAAAATGGACAGGCTTTCCTTTGGACGCAATCTGCAGGCCCGAAGGGGTTGGGCATATTAACTGGCGGCACTTCCAGTTACGCTTCAAGCATAAATGACCTTGGAGCAATAGTGGGCACTGCCGATGGACCCGGCACGGTATTGTCGCCGTACGCAGGCATTCCAGATCAACAGTGCAATGATCTTGTTCAACCTGTCGTTTGGAATGGCGGAGCCATCCAAGCACTGGGTACGGTTGGTTTCCAAGAGATTATTGATTGGTGCGAGTATCCATTTTACGCCGCAGGAATCAATGTGTTCGGTCAGGTACTCGGATACACCTCACAATATCCAAACCAATACCAATGGGGGTTTCTGTGGACTAACGGCATATCGCAGAACTTGCCCGCCACCTTCTCTTTGAGTGTGGGTGATCTAGGCCTATTTGGCGATAGTTGGCCTCCAACACTCCCGAGCGCAATCAACAGCTTGGGGCAAGTAGTAGGCCAAAATGGCATAGATTATGGGTCTGGTCACGCAACTTCATGGAAGGGTGGTATTACAACGGACTTAGGCCCAGCGGATGCGGTAGGTTTTCCGGACTTCTACGTAAGCTCGGCAAATGGAGTTAACGATCTCGGGCAGATTGTTGGGTGGGCCACCATGGCCCCAGTTAATGATTATGGGCAGGATTGCTACTTTGATTTGTCGACCGCGGATTGCCCGATGCAGGCGGTAATTTGGAGTGCAAGTGGAGTAATGAGCGACTTGGGAACACTCCCCGGTGATGTCGTTAGCTTGGCCTTGGGAATCAACGTTCTTGGACAAGTCATCGGATCGTCTGGCAATACGATTACCTCGCCCTCACCCGGGGGCAACCCGGCAATTTCATTTGTGGGTCCGCTGCAAGTCATTGGCCGTCCTTTCATCTGGACCCAGACGACTGGGATGCAAGATCTAAACACCCTGATCCCTGCCAACTCAGGTTGGGTGCTTAGCTCAGTGGCCGGGATCAACATCTGGGGCCAAATCGTAGGATCGGGCACTCTGAACGGGCAATCACACGGGTTCCTGCTCACACCGGGCAGCGGCAACGGGTTGACTACCGACATGACGGTAACGTCGTCGCTGAACGCATCCCTTTTCAATCAGCAAGTCACCTTCACCGTTGCAGTAACAGACCAATCCGGCGGCACGCCCACCGGCACCGTGACATTCAGTGACGGGTCGACCATTCTAGGCACTGTACCGCTCAGCGGAGACACGGCCACATTCACTACCTCAGCGCTGGCGGGTGGGATCCATCCCATTAACGCCTTTTACAGTGGCGACTCCAATTTCATCGGCGATGCGGGATCACTCAACCAGGTCATCACTCAAGCAAACACGATGCTGACTCTGATTCCTAGTGTCAATCCATCGGGATTTGGGCAACCGGTAACCTTCGCGACCACGATCACGCCGCTGTACGGCGGTCAAGCTACAGGCACAGTCACGTTCAAAGATGGGACGACGACGCTGGGCAGCAGTGTTGTTAGCGGCAATGCAGCCAGTTTGACCACGAGCAGCCTCGCATTTGGCATTCATTCCATCACTGCGGTCTACAGCGGCGACTCGAACTTCATTGGAAGCGCGTCTAACACGTTGTCGCAGGTCGTGAGGGCCGCGACCACAATAACGCTGCTTTCGTCCATCAATCCTTCGGTGGAGGACAAGTCGGTGACCTTTACGGCAACCGTTTCATCATTGGCGGCCACGCGCACTGGGACCGTTCAATTCCTGAATGGCACAGCGGCGCTGGCGACGGTCGCGCTCAAGTCGGGCACGGCGAAATTAACCACGTCCCAATTGCCACCGGGTCCTAACTCGATCACGGCGGTCTACAGCGGAGATACGAACAACAGCGCCAACACCTCCGGGACCGTGAATCAACTTGTGCAGGCCCCGACTACCATCACGCTCACCTCTTCGCCAGATTCGTCGGCCTACGGCGAGGCTGTGATCTTTACCGGGGAGGTCACCTCTAGCATCGGCCCTCCGCCAGACGGGGAAGCGATAAGCTTCAAACAAGGTTCGACTGTGCTGGGAACAGGAACCCTTGGCAGCGGTGTGGCTTCCATCTCTATCTCAACGCTCGGTGTGGGCGACAAAACGATCACGGCGGTCTATGGAGGCGATGCGAACTTTACCAGCAGCAAATCAGAGGTTCTCAGTCAGGTCGTCGGCGAAGCCAGCAGCACGACCACCCTGGTTTCATCGGTGAACCCATCGAACTACAAGCAGTGTGTAACGTTCACAGCAACCGTAGTGCCGCAGTTCGGCGGCACGGTGACCGGCTCCGTTACTTTCATGGACGGAACGACGACGCTTAAAAGGGTTGGACTGAGCGGAGGCATGGCATCGTATACAACCTCCACGCTGGCTGTGGGAACGCACAACATCACAGTAACCTACAACGGCAGTACGGACTTCACTACGAGTTCGAGCGGGCTTACACAGACGGTGAATTGAGCAGATCTTTGGGGAGAGGAGTCTAGACGGCGAAGCCGTGCTTAGTCGCCGCTGGCGTGGTGTTGCGTGGGCACCAAGACCAGGCGCGGGCGGCCCGCTTCGGCCTGTTGCTGCGACGCCCGGCCGAATGCCCGCAGAATGCAGATGACGGCGGCATAGGCGGCGAAAACGCCCAGGCTCACGGATGCGATGACGGTGAAGAAGAGGATAACGGGCATCAAGAACGAGATCACGATCGACCAACCTTAGAAATATCCAGAGTCTGTTGCGGCGCCTCTCCCATCCTTAGCTTATTGCCTGAGCGCGAACTTCATGCCTTATCAAATCCAGGCTTCTCAAATCTAACCGCGTTGACGCTCCGCGCTGTTGACGACTAAGATACGGAGTAGAGCTGTGCAATTCCACTTTCCTTCAATTCTGAAACCCTGTCGACGTTACGGAAGGGGCATGAACCCCGGCGAATGATGGCCATTACCAAGATTTCCGTCCGTGGCGCCCGCCAGCATAATCTCAAGAACATTGACGTTGAGATTCCGCGTAACGCGCTGACCGTGGTTACCGGGCTGAGCGGTTCGGGCAAGTCTTCGCTCGCCTTCGATACGATTTACGCCGAGGGCCAGCGCCGCTACGTGGAAACTTTATCGGCCTACGCGCGGCAGTTTCTCGACCAGATGGAACGCCCGGATGTGGATGCAATTGATGGACTTAGCCCCTCCATCTCAATCGAGCAGAAGACCACCAGCCGCAGCCCGCGCTCGACCGTCGGAACCATCACCGAAATCTATGACTATCTTCGACTATTATTCGCCTCGATCGGCGCTCCGCATTGCCCCAAGTGCGGCCGCGCCATCAGCCGCCAGTCGGCCGACCAGATCGTTCAGCGGGTCATGGCGCTCAGTCCGGAGGATCGCGTCATGGTCATGGCCCCGATCGTCCGCGGGCGCAAGGGCGAGTTCAAAAAAGAGATGGAAACTCTGGTCAAGCACGGCTACACCCGGGCCCGCATCGACGGAGAGTTAGTCAGCCTGGACGACGAGGCCTTGATCAATCTCGACAAGCGGAAAAATCACACCATCGAAGTCGTGATCGACCGCCTGCTGGTCAAGCCCGGCATCGAGCATCGCCTGGAAATGTCGGTCGGCCTGGCGATGAAGCTGGCGGGCGGCCTGGTGCAGGTCGCGGTGGTCGGCGGCGAAGAGCAACTTTATTCCGAAAAGTTGGCCTGTCCGGATTGCGGCATCAGCGTGCCGCAACTCGAGCCGCGCTCGTTTTCGTTTAACAGCCTGTACGGCGCGTGCCCAGAATGCCACGGCCTGGGCAGCCGCTACGATTTCGATCCCGCGAAAGTGATCACTGACTGGTCGAAGCCCTTGCTCGATGGCGGACTGGGCCCGGGATCGTCGTCGCAGAATCTGATTCACATGCTCCAGATTTCGGCGGCCGCCTATGGCATCGATTTGAACACGCCGTTCGAAAAGTTTCCCGAGAAGACGCAGGATTTTCTGTTGAACGGCGAACCCGGACGCGGCGGCAAGACCGGATTCCACGGCATCTTCGGATATCTGAAACAGAACCTGGAGGAGTCCACTTCTGAAGGCTACCGCGACTGGCTGATGGATCACATGTCGGCAACCGAGTGTCCCGCGTGCCGCGGCAAGCGCCTGCGGCCGGAGAGCCTGGCGGTCAAAGTTAACGGCATGTCGATCGCCGATTTCACCGCCATGCCGGTCGAGCGGGCCCTCGCCGCGGCGCAGGGGATCAAGTTGGCCGGGCGCGAGGCGGCGATTGCCGGTCGCGTCATGCACGAAATCGTCGAGCGCCTGCAGTTCCTGAATGCCGTCGGATTGGGCTACATCTCGCTCGATCGCTCGGCGGCGACGCTGTCGGGCGGCGAAGGACAGCGCATCCGCCTGGCCACGCAGATTGGGTCGAAGCTGCGCGGCGTGCTCTACGTGCTGGATGAGCCCTCGATCGGACTTCACCATCGCGATAACGATCGCCTGCTGACCGCGCTCGAAAATCTGCGCGACCTGGGCAACACCGTCCTAGTCGTCGAGCACGACGAGGAGACCATCCGCCGCGCCGATTATGTGGTCGATCTCGGACCGGGTGCGGGGCGGCATGGCGGCAGCCTGGTGGCCCACGGTACGCCGGAAGAAATCATGGCCGATCCGGATTCGCTGACCGGGGCCTACATCTCGGGCCGCACTTCAATTGCGATGCGTCCGGAACGCCGCCACGCCAACGGCGCGGCGCTCACGATTCTGGGCGCAAAAGAAAACAATCTCAAGAATCTGGATGTGACGTTTCCTCTGGGCGTGATGACCGTGGTGACCGGAGTCTCCGGCTCTGGCAAGTCGACTCTGGTCAACGACATCCTGTATCGCGCCCTGGCGCGCCAGCTTTACCGCTCGCGCGAAAAGGCCGGCGAGCATAAGTCGATTGCCGGCGCGGAGAACATTGACAAGGTCATCCGCATCGATCAATCGCCCATCGGCCGCACCCCGCGCTCGAATCCAGCTACCTACACCGGAGTCTTCACCCAGATCCGCGATTTCTACGCCATGCTGCCGGAATCGCGCGAGCGCGGCTACAAGGCAGGACGCTTTTCGTTCAACGTTTCCGGCGGCCGCTGCGAGGCCTGCCAGGGCGAAGGCCAGCGCCGCATCGAAATGAATTTCCTGCCCGACGTTTATGTGCTGTGCGAAGTCTGCGGCGGACGGCGCTACAACCACGAGACCCTGGCGGTTAAGTACAACGGAAACTCCATCGCCGACCTGCTGGAAATGCCAGTCTCCGACGCGCTGCCGATTCTCGAAAACATCCCGCAGGTGAAGCAAAAGCTGCAAACCCTGGTCGACGTGGGCCTGGGATACATTCATTTAGGACAGTCGGCCGTGACGCTCTCGGGCGGCGAAGCCCAGCGCATCAAGCTGGCGCGCGAACTGAGCAAGCGCCAGACCGGCAAGACCCTCTATCTGCTCGACGAGCCCACCACCGGACTCCACTTCGACGATGTCAAGAAGTTACTCGACGTACTCCACCGGTTGACCGACCTGGGAAACTCGATCATCATCATCGAACACAATCTCGACGTGATCCGCAACGCCGACTGGATCATCGATCTCGGTCCCGAAGGCGGTGAAGAAGGCGGACGCATCGTGGCGCAGGGCACGCCCGAAACCGTTGCGCGAGTGAAGAAGTCGTACACGGGGCAGGCGCTGGCAGGATACTTTTCGAATGGAAAGAAAGTGGCGAGTGGATTCGTGATTAGTGGCCAGCAGGCGAATGGAAGTTCTTGATGGTACGGACCGAGTTCACATGAACTGGCTCAAGCGGCTTCTGGGTTCAACGCCTACGCGCCGGATAACGGTCGACGAACCGCTCGTCGTGGAGTCACCGCGAATTGGTTTCCTCAACCTGCTAGGTCCGGTCGCTCAGGGAATTCTAGACGAGGACAAAGTAGCATTTAGGCCGCTGTTTGCTGCTGTAGACGAGAGTAGCGCCACTGCTCCGATGTGCGATGTGTTGATGATCTATGCTCACGTAGAGGCCGATGGCCGCATCGCTGGATCGTCCGACGGATTGCGCGATATCATCCGAAAATCGACCGCGCCCATCGTGGTAGTAGCTTCGGAGAATGACGGTAAGAGTTATGTCGCGGCTGGGAAGCAAACGGGCTATGGCCAAGCGAACCTGGTCATGACGATAAAACGCAGGGGCGCAACGTTTACACAGTTCTTCGTCCAGTTGTTCAGCAAGATGTCCGGCGGCAAGTCAATGCTGTTGGCTTGGGTTGAACTTGCGCCCCAAGCTCCGGGAGCGACTCAAGAGAATTGTCCTGAGTGCATTTTTGCTGCCGAGATTAGCCACATCGTTTTCAAGTGAGGAATCTCTGTCATCTTCCGACAATCCGCAGTTTGAACCTCAGCCAGTCGTGAGCACCGAACCGCCGGTTCTAGAGCCGCAGACGCCAGTGGCGGGCGCGCCAGATTCTTTCGCTCTCACCCCCACCGCTACGGCCGTCGCTCCCACCGCCCCGCCGCCCGTGGAAAATCCCGTGTGGAGCGGTTGGGACGTGCTGCTGATCGCGGCGTTGACAGTTGTCACCATGCTGGTGCTGCAGCTGGGGGTCGCGAAGGTGGCGCAGTGGCTTCGCTATCCAAATGAGGGGCTAGCCGACGTTTTGCAGAAGCCGATTCTGCTGCTCGGTTCACAGCTCCTGATCTATCTCGCGGTGGCAGCCTGCATGGTCATGCTGGTGGAGGGCAAATACCACGTGCAGTTCTGGCAGGCGATCCGCTGGAACTGGCCGCGCTCGGAGTGGAAACTGCTCGCGCTGGGCGTGGCTACGTTCGTAATCCTCGGCCTGCTGCAAAGTTTGCTGCCCATGCCGAAAGACACACCCTTCGAGCATCTCTTCGACCGGCCACGCGACGCCTATCTGCTGGCCATTATTGCCGTGAGCATCGGACCGCTCATGGAAGAATTGTTCTTTCGCGGATTCCTGTATCCCGTGCTGGCACGCCGCACGGGCGTAGCCTGGGGGATCGCGCTCACGGCGCTGCCGTTCGGGTTGGTTCATCTGCCGCAGTACGGTTGGGCATGGGGAGCCGCTCTGGTCATCTTTCTAGTCGGCGTGATTTGCGGTGCGGTCCGAGCCGCCACCCGTTCGGTGGCGGCCAGCTTCCTGGTACATGTGGGCTTCAACGGGACCCAGATGTTGATTGCCGTGGTCGCAACCCAAGGTTTCCGCCACATGCCGAAAGCCTTGACCCAGATTGGACTGCACTTAAGTTGCACTTTTCAGTAAGCTCTTCCGAGCGCTGACTCCCAACATTTTTTAACGTATATTAAACAGACCGTCCCGCAGGGGATGCAGCATGACTCCACCATCCGTCCCCAACCAGAACCGTGAACCAGGCCCGAAGACTGTGGCTGAGACCCTGTTGTCGCCCAGCATCCTCGAAGCGATTCCCGACGCCGTCGCCGCCGTAAACCAGCAGGGCGTGATCATTCAGGTCAATTCCCAGAGCGAAACCCTGTTCGGCTATACCCGCGACGAGCTGATTGGCCAGAGCGTAGAAATACTCGTACCCGACCGCCAACGCCCGCAGCACCACGTGCATCGCGAGCACTTCCACCAGCAACCCAAGATTCGCCGCATGGGATCAGGCCTCGATCTCTGCGGACGCCGCCGCGACGGTTCGGAATTTCCCGTGGAGATCAGCCTGAGCCCCATCGCAACCCAAGACGGAACCATGGTGCTGAGCGTCATCCGCGACATCAGCGACCGCAAGCGCATTGAAGAAGAACTGCGCCGCGCCAACGAGGAACTCGACCGGCGCAAAAGCCGCGAGCTGCGCGACTCGCAAAACCGCCTCGCGCTCATCGTCGATTCCTCGCAGGACGCCATCATCGGCAAGAATCTTGAGGGCATCGTCACCCACTGGAACAAAGGCGCCGAGCACATCTACGGCTACACCGCGCAGGAAATGATTGGCCGGCCAATTACGATCCTCGCTCCCCGCGAGCGCGAAGACGAGATTCCCGCCATCCTGCAAAAAATCCGCAACGGCGAGCGCGTCGAATACTTCGAGTCAGTGCGCGTCACCAAAGACAAACGCAGTCTGCACGTCTCGATTTCGGTTTCGCCCATCTACGATGCCGACGGCAAGGTGGTCGGAGCGTCCACCATCGCCCGCAATATCACCGCCCAGAAAAAGATTGAAGACCAGCTGCGCCAATCGCAGAAAATGGAGGCCGTCGGCCGCCTCGCTGGCGGGGTGGCCCACGACTTCAACAACCTGCTGGGCATTGTCACCGCCTGTTCCGAGCTGTTGCGAGACCGCGTGGACGCCGGCAGCGCCGAGTACATCGACAACATTCGCGAGGCGGCCAAGCGCGGCGCAAACTTAACCCGCCAACTGCTGGCCTTCGGCCGCCGGCAGCCCGTTCAGGCCCAGGTGCTGGATATAAACGAGCGCCTCAAGGAAGTCAGCAAGCTGCTGCGTCCGCTCATGGGCGATGACGTTGAGGTCGTGCTGCTGCCGCGTACGGCCACCGCCGTCGTCGAAGCCGATCCCGGACAACTCGATCAGATCGTCGTCAATCTGGCCGTGAACGCGCGCGACGCCATGCCCCACGGCGGCAAACTCATTCTCGAAACCGGCGTCTTCGACTTCGATGAATCCTTCGCCCGCGAGCATCCCTCCATCAACGTGGGCCGCTACGTCATGCTGGCCGTCAGCGACAACGGGGCCGGCATGGACGAGGCCACCCGCTCCCGCATCTTCGAGCCCTTCTTCACCACCAAGGAAATGGGGAAAGGCACCGGCCTGGGCCTGGCCACGGTCTACGGCATCGTGCAGCAGAACCGAGGCCACATCTGGGTTTATAGCGAACCCGGACACGGAACCACCTTCAAGATTTACCTGCCCAGCGCCGAACACAAGCTGGGAACCGTGCCGGCGGTTCACGCCGAGGAGCTGCCGCCCAGACGGGACGGCGTAACCATCCTGCTGGCCGAAGACGATGCCGTCATGCGCCAGCTCACGCGAAAAATGCTGGAACAGCACGGCTACAAAGTTCTCGAGGCCGAAGACGGAAATTCGGCTCTAAAGGTGATTGGCTCCAACCATGCGTCCATCGATGTCATCCTCACCGATGTCGTGATGAAAGGCATGAACGGCCCCGAACTCGTGCTGCGGCTCTTCGACTCCCATCCCGCCATGAAAGTGATTTACATGTCAGGCTACACTGGCGAACTGGTCTCGAATCAGGGACTGGACGGCGGCATCCGCCTCCTGGAAAAGCCCTTCACCAGAGCCGACCTGCTTAAAACCGTCGACGCCGCCCTGGGCTAGGGAAAGCAACTTGCAACCGCAGCCTCAGCGCTCTCGTCAGAGCAAGAGCTCTGTCATCGCAATTTGGCGCTGTCATCCTGAGCGGCGTCCTTTGCCGCGAAGGACCTGTGCAACTGGCCGGGGACTACATAGGTCCTTCGCTTCGCTCAGGATGACAGTGGCTCAAGATGACAGAGCAAAGAAAAAGCCAAGGTCGCACGGTTTCACTTCGTCCCCTGATCTTTCGTCCACTGGTCCACCCAGTCATTCACCGTCTGGTACCACAGCCGCGAATTCTGCGGCTTCAGCACCCAGTGCCCCTCGTCCGGGAAGTACAGCATCTTCGACGGCACGCCTTCCATCTGCAGCGTGGTAAAAAGCTGCAAGCCTTCGCTCACGTCGAGCCGGTAGTCGCGCTGCCCATGAATCACCAGCGTCGGCGTCTTGAAATTCTTCGCGTACTGGTGCGGCGACCACTTCTCATACGCCGCGCGATTGTCGTAAGGCGTGCCCTTGAACTCCCAGTCGTTGAACCACAGTTCTTCGGTCGTGCCCCAGGCCGACTCGGCGTTGAACATGCCGTCGTGCGACACGATGCATTTGAAGCGGTCAGTGTGGCCGAGCACCCAGTTGGCCATGTATCCGCCGTAGCTGGCGCCCAGCGCGCATTCCCGGTTCTTGTCGATGAACGGATAAGTCTTCTCCGCGTAGTCGAGCCCCTTCATCAGGTCTTCAAACGGAGCCCCGCCCCAGTCGCCATTGATGGCGTCAATAAACTTCTGCCCGTATCCGGTCGAGCCGTGGAAGTTGATCATGATGACCACGTATCCGCTGGGCGTCGATGAAGTTGGTGCCGCGAACAGTTCAGCATTCCAGCGATAGCTCCAGTCGTCTCCCCAGGCGCCCTGCGGCCCGCCATGGATGAGGAACTTCACTGGATACTTCTTGCTAGCATCGAAGTTCGGGGGCTTGACGAGGAAGCCTTCGACCTTGTCGTTGTGAGCGCCCGTGAACCAGAAGGATTCGAGTTGGGACATGGCGACTTTTGAAAGGACAGCGTCGTTGAAGTGCGTCAACTGCGCCGGCGCGGGAGGCGGATCGCAGCGCTCTCGAGCGCGGCAGAGATAGAGCCTGAGGATTTCGTCTGGCGCTTGAAGCGAATTAGTCGTGAATATCAGGTCCTGCCCGCCTGGAGATACGGAGAGGTTGTCGTTCGTCGCGAATGTCATCGGGACCCAATCGGAATCCTTTTCGGCGATCACATATACCGGAAGCTTACCGCCCACGGTCGACATGACGCCAATCCGAGACTCACCGGCATTCGCATACGTAAAGAAGATCGCGGAGGAATCCGGCCACCATGTGAATCCATCTACCCACCGGTCAAACTCTTGCGAAAGATTCTTCTTCTCCCCCGTCTTGCGGTCGTAGAGCATCAAGCGGAAGCGGTCGCTCTCGTATCCCGGACGCTTCTGGGCGCGGTAGGCGATGTAGCGTCCATCGGGCGAATAGAGCGGCGACGTGTCGCTGGCGGGATTGTCGGCGGTGATGTTCTTCGCCGCGCCTCCACTGACCGGGACGATCCACAAATCGTTGTTGGTGGAAGCCGCCGGATTCTTGTCGTGATTCGACGCATAGCAAATCTCCTGCCCGTCCGGCGAGAAAGCATAGTCATCCTGCCCGCCCAGAGAGAACACCGGAGCATCGTAGTCGCCAGGAGTGAGATCGCGAGGCGCCGACAGCGCCACGATGCCCACCTTCGGCGAGGGAGGGATCGCCGACCGATTAGGTTCGACGACCGGCTGCACAAGAATATGTGTCCGCTTCCCTTCCTTATATGCATTCCAATGGCGATAGAGCAGATGCGTGAAGATCTGCGCCTTGACCTTCGACTCTTCCTCTTCCTTCAGCTTCCGCGCGTCGCAACTCGTTTCCGCGATTGCATCGCGGTTATCGCACTCTGGATAAACATCGGATGTGAACAAAATGCTGAACCCGTCGGGTGACCATAGCTCACCGCTGGCCTCAGTCGCGATTGAGGTCAGCTTGTATACACCTGTCACGATTCCACTCGTACCCTCGAAATCCGCGGTCCAAACCTGCGAGCCGCCCTCCTTCGTAGAGATAAACGCGAACCGCTTCCCACCCGGCGACCAGCGCGGACGGTCGGCGTCCTGATCTGCAATGATTTCCCGCTCCTGACCTCCGGCCGAGGGCACGATCCAGATGTGGGGCGTCTTCGTGTTGGCCTCTATATCCACATCGACCACGCTGAAGATCACCCACTTGCCATCGGGCGAAACCTGCGGATCGCCCACCCGCTTCAGCTTCATCATGTCATCAAACGTAAAGGGATGCTTGGCCTGGGCGAGAGTGGGTAGGGTAAAGGCAAGAACGAGAAGAGCAAGAAGAAGACGGCGCATAGGGCCTCCTACGGCAAACGGAAAAGTGTAGCAGGGTTTGGGTAGCGCCGCCGTCGCGGCGGCTGTCCAGCGGGCGCCTCGCCCGCTGCCTGGACAAACTCCTGCTGCCGGAGGTTCCATCAAACAAGCTTCCATCAGATTACGCTGCCGTCATCAGCTTATCGACGCCGAGGGCAAGTTGCCCTCAGGACAGCCGGCGAGACGCCAGCGCTACCGCTCCGGCAACCTCTTTCCCGCTCCCGCATCCAAGTAATTGGCAGAACTGTGGCGCCCTTCCCTCCCGCCTCACTGAGCGGAGAGGGGTTGGAGGGCAGGGCCGCTGCGGTGATAATTTCCGTCGGGACGTAGCTAGCAATGTCTCTCCGGCGCACGATAGGAACTCTGCCAGCCAGAGACGTAATCAAGTTACGTCTCCACGACAGCTCTGCTCCGATCCGATAAACTAGACAGCATGACACCGGCTTCCCGCTCGATATTGACTCTGACCTTGCTGGCCTGCGGGCTGGCCGCTTTGCCCGCGCGCGCCCAAGAGGGTCCGCTCGACACTGCTCCCCCGCAAGGCACCACGCCCGAAGAGATCATCCAGCACTTCGCCGCCAAGGAAACCGAATTTGCCAAGGCCCGCGATCAGTACACCTACCGCCAGGACGTCAAGGTCCAGACCCTCGAGGGCGACACCGTCGACGGAGAGTACAAGGAAGTCTTCGACGTCATGTTCGACGACAAGGGCAAGCGCATCGAGAACGTGGTCTTCGCGCCCCAGTCCAGCCTCAGCAAGATTTACATGTCCCAGGAGGATTTTGAAGACATCCGCCACCGCCTGCCCTTTGTGTTGACCACCCAAGATTTGCCAGAATACAACATCCTCTACGTCGGCCAGCAGCAGGAAGACGAACTGCACTGTTATGTATTCGACATCGCACCCAAGAAAATCGAGGGCAAGAAGCGCTACTTTCAGGGACGCGTCTGGGTCGACAGCCACGACCTCCAGATCGTGAAGACCTACGGCAAAACCGTTCCCGACATCCGCAAGAATCACGGTGACGACGAAAATCTGTTCCCCAAGTTCACCACCTGGCGCCAACAAATCGACGGCCTGTACTGGTTTCCGGTCTACACCAAGGCCGACGATGAACTGCACTTCAAGCTGGAAGACGTCCACATCAAGGAAATCGTGAAGTACGAAGACTACCGGCGCTTCGGCGCCAACACCAAAATCCTGTACGAAGGCAAGGAAGTGCCCAAGGGCACGACCCCGCCCGACCAAAAACCGCCCGACCCGAAAAAGCCGGACACCCCGAATCCGCAAAATTAGTTTATTGTAGTGACCATGGCGCCGACTCCGCCGACCGTTCCAGTCTCTCCGAGCGCTGCCCGCAATGGCGCGGCCACGGTCGAGTTGAGCGCTGTGCGCAAGTGTTACGACGATTTTGTCGCCGTCGATAATCTTTCCCTCAGCATCAAGCCCGGAAAAATCTATGGCCTGCTCGGTCCCAACGGCGCCGGCAAAACCAGCACGCTGCGCATGATCATCGGCATCATCGTCCCCGACTCCGGCCAGATCACGGTTTTTGGCGAGCCTCTCACGCGCGAGCACAAAGACCGCTTCGGCTATCTTCCCGAAGAGCGCGGCCTCTACAAAAAAATGAAGGTGCTCGAACACGTGCTCTTTCTGGCCCAGCTCAAGGGACTCAGCGCCGCGGAGGCTCTCAAGCGGGCGCACACCTGGTTCGATCGCTTCGAATTGAGCGCCTGGACCGGCAAGAAAGTCGAAGAACTCTCCAAGGGCATGCAGCAGAAGGTGCAGTTTATTAGCGCCATCCTGCACGATCCGGAATTGATTGTCATGGACGAACCCTTTTCCGGGCTCGACCCCGCCAGCACGGTTCTGCTCAAAGACGTTCTGCTCGAATTGGCAAAAAGCGGTAAGACCATCCTGTTTTCGACTCATGGCATGGATCAGGCGGAAAAATTGTGCCACTCCATCTGCCTGATCAATCATGGCCGCGCCGTTCTCGAGGGCGATCTGAACCAGATCAAAGCGAGTTATGGAAATTGCAACGTGCAGATCAAGTACGACGGCGATGCCCGGTTTCTCCAGGAATCCCGGCTGGTGCAATCGTTCAACGATTACGGCAACTACGTCGAAGTGCGGCTCGCGCCCGGCGCCGACACCCAGGAATTGATGAAGCTGGCGTCCGCCGGGGCCCGGCTCAGCAAGTTCGAGGTGATGGAACCTTCGCTCGAAGAAATCTTCATCGATGCTGTGAGTAAGCCGGCGGTGAGTCAACCATCGGTGGATAAAACAAATGCGTAACCTCTGGCTGATCATCAAGCGCGAGTATCTGGAACGGGTTCGCACGCGTTCGTTCCTCATCCTCACTCTGCTGCTGCCCGGCATCATGACCGTGGTCATGATCTTGCCGGCAAAACTGGCCACCATGGGCGAGAAGGCTCAGCATTTAGTCGTGGTCACTTCCACACCGCAGTTCGGCGAGATGGTGCGACAGCGTTTCCTCGCCGCCAGCGCCGCGACCGATCTCGACGACGAAGCGACTCCAGACGCGAGTTCGCCCAAACAGCCGTCCGAACCGGAATACACCATCGATGTAGACGCCAATCCCACTGAAGCCGAGCGCGCCGCCTTGCGCGACAAGGTCACGTCCCAGGCCATCGACGGCTTCCTGTGGCTGAGCGACGATGCCATCGCCTCCGGCAAGGTCACCTGGACCAGCCGCAACATGGCCTTTTTCTCAGAGAGGTCGCGCCTCAGCGAGACCCTGAACCGCATCATCCAATCGGAACGACTGTCCAAGAACGGCTTGAGCGCCGATGCAGTGGACAAGTTGCTGAAGCCCATCAAAATCGAAGCCGTCCGCATGGAGCGCGGGCGGGAAGCCAAGGGCAGCGGCGCCCCAAAGTTTCTCGAGGTCGTGGTCATGGTCATGCTGTTGTACATGGCCGTGCTGTTCTACGGCATTTCCGTGATGCGCTCCGTGCTCGAAGAAAAAAATTCGCGCATTCTGGAAGTGCTGCTCTCTTCCGCCTCCTCGACGCAATTGATGACCGGAAAGCTGCTGGGAGTGGGCGCGGTCGGCCTGACTCAAATCCTGGTCTGGGTGGTGATGGCGGTCGCATTCGCTTTGCCCGCGATGGCCATGCAACCCTCCTTTAGTGAGCTGCAGATTCCGCTCGGCGTGCTGGTGGCCTTTGCCGCGTTTTTCCTTCTCGGATACTTGTTGTACAGCACGATGTATGCCGCAGTCGGCGCCATCACTACCACCGAACAGGAGGGGCAGCAACTCCAGTTCCTGATCATCGTTCCCCTGGTTCTCTCCGTCTTCATGCTGGCTCCGGTGGTGCGCAACCCAGACGCCACTGCGATGGTCTGGATGTCGATGGTTCCCTTCTTCGCGCCGGTGGTCATGTACGCGCGCATCGTCGTACAAACCCCGCCCCTGTGGCAGATTGCTCTATCCCTGATCCTGCTGATCGCGACCATCGCCGGCCTCCTGGTGATGTGTGCCCGCATCTACCGCATCGGCATCCTCATCTACGGGAAGCGCCCAAACCTGCCAGAAATCCTGAAGTGGCTGAAATACGCGAAGGCCTGAGGAACGGTCGTACCCGCAGGCTGTACACCCAGTTGTACACCCACCACAGCGTTGTCATCCTGAGCGGCGTTCCTGGCCGCGGACCTATGCAAATGGCTGCGAGTGCACAGGTCCTTCGCTTCGCTCAGGATGACATCCAAGGTTTAACTGAAAGCTGACAGCTGATAGCTCAGTAGAACAAATACTTGCGCCAATTATCATCCGACCTTCCGATCAGCCGCGTGATGCGAATTTCAGTTGGCAAAGCATAAGGAGGTCATTGCAGCGATGACTTCGCCGCCTGCTTACCCGGCGGTTGATTTACCGGGTCATTGACCTCGATCATGCAACGCCGCGGCACGCGACCGGAGCACTCGAGCGATACTTCGCTATCCGCCCCTGATTTCACGAACTGCCCCTGGGCCAATACTAGTTTGCCGGCGCCTTTGAAGGTGACCACGCACGCGGTCTTGGCTTGGTGCGTTTCGTCGTAGACCTCGACCAGCATGCACATCAGAGTGTCGTCTTTCGAAATGGTTGCGTGGCCGATCATGTCGGGCCCGTCGGGGTGATTTCCCTGGCGGCTCTCGATGAACGACGTAGGGTGCACTGGGTTAGCGTCGCTTTGTCCCGCGAGGACCACTGCGCTAGAAAGCAAGATCAGCGCGACCAATAAGCGAAAACAGGTTTTCAAGGCGATGCCTCCTGCAGGAAAGATGAGGGCCCTGTCCGCAGAACGCTAGTAGAACAGATATTTGCGCCACTTATCATCCGAGCGCCCCATCAGCCGCATGATGTGCCGGCTGGTATGCAGGTTGAAGGCGCGAGGCTCGCGCATCAGCTTCATGTGGGCTTCGGCAGGAGACTGGTTGCCCTTGCGGCGGTTGCAGGCGTGGCAGCACGCGACCAGATTTTCCCAGGTAGACGAGCCTCCGCGCGAACGCGGGATCACGTGATCCAGCGTCAGTTCGCCCGAGGACAGCACCGTGGCGCAGTACTGGCAGGTGTTGCGGTCGCGCAGCAGAATGTTCTTGCGCGAGAGCGCCCGGCTCTGGTGCGGAATGCGGCGATACTCGAGCAGCCGGATCACCGACGGCAGCCGCATGGCCACCCGCGCCGAGTGCAGAAAGTGTCCATTCTCTTCCTCGGTCATGGCCACGCCCTTCAGCACCAATACGAGCGCGCGGCGCGCGGCGCAAACGTTGATGGGCTCGTACGAAGCGTTCAACACCAGGACAGGCGCGAGCAGGGCATGGCCATCCCCGGGCCGGTGCATCATAGCCGCCGGCGAGAACAGGCCGGCGGCATACCGGGATCCTGCATCGTGTTCCATACTCAGTGACATAACTGCCTGCCCACAGGGGCTAAAGCCCAAACCTTATGCCGTCGCAACAACTAGAAGTCGTGCCCTTCCCAACGTGCTCTTCCCGACGTTGTCGTCGACTAGCTTCCTACAGCCTTCGCGAGAACGTCCTCATTCGCCGGTTCGTCATTCGCAAGTTCGTCGGTCGCCTCATCCACATCGGGCGCGATTTCCGCATACTGCGTTGCCATCTTCAAGGTGCGCGCCACGGTCGCGACCCATACCCGGCGGGCTCCGGCCCGGCGCAGCACTCGCGCACATTCCGTCGCGGTCGTACCCGTCGTATAAACATCATCCACCAGAATTAGATCGCGGCCAGTGACTTCTGCGGCACGCGTCACGGCGAAAGCTCCGCGCAGGTTTACGCGACGCTGATGGCTGGTCAAGCCGATCTGCGAATGGGTGTCGCGAGTGCGTTCGAGCAACTCCGGGGCAAGCTGCCACCGCTCCCGCATGGGATGGAACTTGAGCGCTGCGCACGCAATCAGCTCCGCTTGGTTGAATCCCCGCTGCCGCCGCCGGGTCTTGTACAGCGGCACAGGGACCACCAGAATCGGCTGCTGATCAAACATGCCCCGATCCAGCGCGGCCTGCTCAAATTCAGGTTCGAGCGCGGTCAAGGCCTCGGCCAGCATGCGACCCAGGACTTTTGCCGCCGGGCGCACGCCGTTGTACTTCAGCAGATGAACCAGTTCGCGCAGCCCACCCTCATAACTGCCATACGCGACCGCCCGCGCAAAGGGACGCACCACACGGCGGCAAACCGGGCAGCGCCGCAGCCCCTCGGAATCCTTCTCCGCATACGAGGAGAGCACGCGCTCCCCGCAAATCGAACACATTTTGCCGCGCACCGGATGGATGCCGCCCAGGCAATCGGGACACACGGGCAGGCGGGAGATGTTCAATTGCGGCTCGCCGCAAATGCGGCAATCGGATGGGAACAGTACGGAGAACAGCCCTGCAGACACTCGCCGGGCCCAATTTCGTCCAGCCCAGACTCCTGCAGGCCCGGAACTCTCTCGCACAACAATAGGACGCCCTGCAACTGCAGCACTGGCTTGGCTAGCCCGGATTCGGTCCTCGCTACTGCTGAAGACGGCCTCCTTCATCCATCACCCCGCAGTCGCCGAAGCGCCCGCGGCCAATCTTTTCCGCTTCTCGCTACTTCCTGCAGTATAGCGGCGACCCCCGCCGCTAGGCAACGTCGCGAGTAGACGTACCCGATGGTTTACTGGGCAAAATCATTGGCGTTACCGTCAGCCGGTCGCGCACCGGAGTAAAAATCATCCGGTAATCCCGACGAAAGCATTCCCCGCAACGCACGGGCCGCAGCAGAAGCAATGGGAGGACAAACCGTTCCGCCCACGTACGCCGCCGCGAGCGGTAGCCCACGTCACTGCCACAATCGTCGCATCGATAGGCTGGAAACAAAGACAACTCGGGGGAGTTACTCATCGCTGGCACCTCGGAAATATGAACTGAGACGGGCGGCAAACAGATTGCTTACATTTTACACCAGGCGGGTCGACCAAAGTCGAATTCTGGCTCCTCGTATGTGTTTCCTTCGTGGACCTTCGTGGTTCAAGATCTTCATTCCGGCCCCATCACGACGCAGATCCATGTTCACTTCCTGCGGTATACTTTCCTCTGGCGTACAGGACGCCGCCCGTCCGCGGACAGGACCGAGTCCACCTGACGAAGTGCTTGCATTCTAAGGTTCTCACGAACCTCCTTTTCGCCCGCCGCAGCGGACCCCGGGCATGGCTCCGAAGGAGGTCCGTCATGGCAGCTCGCAAATCCCCAGATCATCACATCCCAGTCCGTCACTTTCCCGTCCGTCCCAACCTCGATCAACTCCGAAACCAGGCCAAGGATTTGCTCCGTGCGGTAAAGCAGGGCGATCCGGCCGCGATCTCCGAGCTACGCAAGAATCATCCCAAAGGAATCGACCCCGCCAGCGTCGATCTGGCCGGACTCAAACTGGCAGACGTCAAGCTCGCCGACGCCCAAGCCGCGCTGGCCCGAAGCTACGGCCTGCCGAACTGGCCACGCCTGGTCACCGCCTGCCGCATGACCGACGCCATCTGGCGCGGCGACGTCGACGCCGTCCGCGCCCTGGTGCTGAAAGATCCGCGCCTCCTGCACGAAAGCGCGCGAGGTGTGGCCGAATGCAATTGGGGTCCGCCCCTGTCGTATGCCGCCAACGTCGGGCAAGATGCGATTATCGGCATGCTGCGCGAGATGGGCGCGGAAGACCTGCAGCACGCCTTCGACCGCGCCTGCCTGCAAGGCCAGATCGAAACCGCCCACCGCCTGCACACCATGGGCGCGCGTCCCACGGCCGGCTGCGTGATGGGCCCGTGTGAAACGCTGAATCCCGACGGCCTCGCGTTCCTGCTCGAACTCGGCGCCGAACTTGCCGACAACCACGGCGACCGCCTCGCCCCGGTTGCCCTGCTTCTGCAAACCTACTGTCGCGGTCCCGAAAGCAAGCATCGCTGTCTTGAGCTTGTAGCCGAGCGCGGCATTGCTCTTCCCGACACTCCAGTCATGGCCCTGCATCGTGGCCGCATCGACCTGCTGGAAGCCCATCTGCGGCGTGATCCGCAGCTCGTCGCTCGCACCTTTTCCCATGAAGAGATTTATCCGCCCGAGTTAGGATGCCACTCCGACCACTCCTTCGCCCTGCACGGCACGCCGCTGGCCGGAACCACGCTGCTCCACATCTGCGTCGATTACGACGAGATCGAGATCGCGCGCTGGCTCATCGATCATGGCGCCGACATAAACGCCCAAGCCGAAATCGACGCCGACGGCTTCGGCGGACACACGCCCCTGTTCGGCTGCGTCGTCTCGCAGGCCTACATGTGCCGCCTGCAGCAGGACGCTGCCTTCGCCCGCCTGCTGCTCGATCACGGCGCCGATCCCAACGCGCGCGCCTCCTTGCGCAAGCGCCTGCGCTTCATCCCCGACGAATCCATGCACGAGTACCGCGACGTCACCCCGCTCTCCTGGGGCCAACGCTTCCACGGGCCCGGCGTCTACGGCCACACTTGGATAAGCCAGCCGGCGATGCAGTTGATCGCGGAACGCGGCGGAAAATGAAGCGGGTGCCCCACCCTTGTCGCGTAGTTTGCGACAGGGTGGGGGTTTTGACTCTTGAGAAACGCGTCCTAAGCGTTTGGTTCAGGCTGACATCCGAAACACCCCAGCATCCAGTCCTTCTCGGATCCGCACCGCAACCACCTTCGCGTCGCAGGCATCGTCCGAGATCGTGTTGCGTTCGACTCCATCGAAGGCCGCATAGAGCTCGCGATAGGACGCATAATCGGAAATCGTACCATCAGCCCGAGCCGCGGCTCGAGCCGCACACACCGCCTCGCTCGGACGCAATACAACGTAGTCGAGCGGCACCTCCCGTACCTTGGCCACGGCCCGCGCGGTGTCCAGAAACCAGGGCGGAATCGAAAAATCCAGAATCGTTTCGTACCCCGAAGTCGCGTAGGGCAACGAGGCTGCCGTCATGGCGGTCATGATCATCTTGAATCTCTTATTGAGGGCCTGCTTTTTGTCCCCTTTGGCAATAAAAGACCAGAACGTATCGCCCTCAATGTAGGCTATAGGCGCGGTGGACAAAGCGACCAGCTCACGAGCAACGGTGGTTTTTCCCGCGCCGATCGGACCGGAGAGTATTACGATGGATTTCATCTCTCGATCATCGCACTATACCATTGCCGAAACCGCACGGCCCAGCCCACTGCGCACTTGTCATCCGGCCTCGCCGCGTGCTAAGGTGCGCCGTTCGCCGTTCTCCGTTCATGCTTTTGCATCCACGGTTTTGCATCCGTTGGAGAAGGCAACGCAGACGAGTTTGCTTCCATCCCGCGCCCTAAAAGGATTCCACCTATGAGCAGTCCAGTGACCGGCCTTCCCGCCAAGAAAAAGCACGTGCCGTATGTTCCCGAAACCATGGAGATGAGGGAGTTCACTCTCAAGGCCGTGCTGATCGGGCTGGTGATGACCGCGATCCTCGGCGCAGCCAACGCCTATCTCGGGCTGAAGGCCGGAATGACGATTGCGGCGACCTATCCCGCAGCCGTCATCGGCATGGCATTGCTGCGGCTGATGAAAGGCTCGCTGCTGGAAGAAAACATCGCCCGAACCGTGGGCTCGATCGGCGAGTCAGTCGCAGCCGGCGCAGTCTTCACGATCCCAGCATTCGTGATGGCAGGATTATGGCCCGGCCTCACCCGTGAAAAATATTGGAATTCGGTTGCGCTGATGGTGATCGGCGGCACACTCGGCATTCTTTTTGTGACCCTGTTACGCCGTGTCATGGTGGAAGACCCCGACCTTCCCTTCCCTGAGTCCGTCGCGGCCTCGGAGATTCACAAAGCCGGGCAGCAAGGCGCCAAGGCGGCAAAGATTCTGTTCGCCAACATGGGATTCGGCGGCCTCATGTACCTATTGGGCGCAGTCAACTTGTTTTCGGCAAACAATACTTTCCCCGTCACCATCAGCGCCCTGGGCAAGAAGCTGCTGCTGCGCACCAGCACCAATCCGAACGTGGCCACCACCATCACGGGCGGAACGACGCTGTTCACCGCGCCCGACATCAGCCCGGCATATTTGGGCGTGGGCTACATCATCGGTCCGCGGCTGGCGGCACTAAATTTCGCCGGCGGCGTGCTGGCCTGGGGACTGCTGGTTCCGCTCCTGACTTTCACCATCGGGCCCTACGTGCAGGCATCGCTTCCCGCCGGACAAACCATAGCTTGGCCGCTGCTGGCGCAGGCCATTTACTACTCCATCGTTCGCCCCATCGCGGTGGGCGGCATGCTGGTCGGCGCTTCCTACACCCTCTTCAAGATGCGTAAGCAATTAGGCGTGGGCATGTCGCGCGCGGTTTCTGACCTGAAAAAGTCCGCCGCAGCTCATGCCGCCACCAACCGCACCGAACGCGACCTGCCCGCCAAGGCGATCTTCGCCGGCGTGGCCGCGGTGATGATCGCGATGTTTGCGCTCTATTACTTCTTCATCGGCGGCGCCGGAAATCTGTCGAACTCGCAAGTCATCACCGCAGCCGCTGTGGCCACCGTAGTCATGGTGGTGCTCGGCTTCTTCTTCGCCGCCGTATCGGGCAATCTGGTGGGCATGATCGGCTCGTCCAACAATCCCGTCTCCGGCTTGACGCTCTGTACCCTGGTCATTGCCGCTCTGCTCATGGTTGCCCTCGGAGTTTCCGGCACCGGCGGCGTAGCGGCGGTGCTGGGCGTGGCGGCGGTGATCTGCGTGTCGTCGGCCGTGGCCGGGGAAATGCTGCAGGATTTGAAAGTCGGCCACATCCTGGGCGGCACACCCGCGAAGATGCAGATTGGCGATCTGCTGGGCGTTCTGGTCGCGTCGCTGGTGCTGTTCTTCCCCCTCGCCGTCCTCGACAAGGCTTACCACTTCGGCAGTTCAGCCCTGCCCGCTCCCCAGGCCGGCCTGATGGCAATGCTCTCGAAAGGCATCGTGGGCGGCGATATGGCGTGGCCGCTGGTGGTGGTCGGCATCCTGTTGGGCATCGCCATGATCCTGATCGAAGTAAAAAGTGTCATGCTGTTCTCGGTGGGAATGTACCTGCCGCTGGGAACAACGTTCGCAATTTTCATCGGCGGCGTCATTCGCTGGATCACCGACAAACTGCGCGACCGCCGCGGCTTGAACGACGCCCAGAAAGCGCGCGTGGACAATGCCGGCGTGCTTACTGCTTCGGGTCTGATTGCCGGTGAGGCGCTCTGCGGGCTGGTAATCGCCGGTCTGGTTGGTTCCGGAAAAGATGTGGCACTGCTTCATGGGACTCCGTCAATCTGGGTTTCACTGGCGGCTTTCCTCGTTCTGATCCTGGCGATGGTGCGTGTCCCACTGGCCAACGCGGGCAGCCCCGACGAACCGGCGCCCCCAGCGGCGATTATGTGAGTCTGACAACCCCGGGGGAACCCCTCAGTTACACGGAGGATATGAACACGTTCCTCGGCGTAACTCTGTGTCCTCTGTGGTTTCGTGTTTCATGTCCATCTTGAAGAACATCGCTGCAGTGCGCGAACGCATCGCCGCGGCAGCGCAGCGCGCACGGCGGAGTCCCGAAGAAATCGCGCTGATGGCGGTCAGCAAGACGCATCCGCCCGAGCACATTCGCGAAGCCTATGCTGCGGGATTGCGCCTGTTCGGAGAGAATCGCGTGCAGGAATTTGCCGGGAAAGCGGCCGCGCTGGCCGATCTGGCCGGAGCCGAGTGGCACATGATCGGCCACTTGCAGTCGAACAAAGCGGCCAAAACGGTGGAGTTGTTCGGCGCCGTCGATTCCGTCGACTCAGTGAAGCTGGCCGAAAAGTTGGACGCAGCCGCGCGGAGCACTAGGAAAAGATTGCCCGTGCTCATCGAAATCAACGTTGGTGGCGAGGCCGCCAAGAGCGGCGTCGCGCCCGATTCGCGCGAACTGGAACAACTGCTGCTGGCCGCTCCACGATTCGAAGCCTTGAAGTTTGTCGGCCTGATGACCGTGCCACCGTTCACGGACGATCCCGAGCACGCGCAGCCTTACTTCCGCGAACTGCGCCAATTGCGCGATTCCATTGCCGCGCGCAAGCTCCCCGCGGTTAGCATGGACCTGCTTTCCATGGGCATGTCGCATGACTTTGAAGTGGCAATCGAAGAAGGTTCGACCTGCGTACGCGTAGGGACCGCAATCTTCGGTGAAAGACCGAAGGCCTGAGCAGCGCAAAGTCGTCGCTCTTCCCTTCCGCGTATTTTGTCATCCTGAGCGGCGTTCTTGGCCGCGAGGGACCTATGCAAGTCCCTCGCTGCAGGCAAACTGCATAGAACCTTCGCTTCGCTCAGGATGACAAGAAGTTTCTTTGACCTTATGCTTGCAATTCACGAAACCGCCGACGGAGTCACCTTCGCCGTCAAGGTCCATCCCCGCGCCCGGAAGAACGCCATCACCGGCGAACTCGGAGGCGCGCTTAAACTGTCGCTGACCACGCCGCCGCTCAAAGGCCGGGCCAACGAAGCCTGCATCGAATTCTTCGCGAAACTTTTGAAGGTGCCGCGATCTTCCGTTACCATTGCCTCCGGCCAGAGCAGCCGGAACAAGGTCATCCGCGTCGCCGGGCTGAGAGCGCAGCAAGCGCGAGAGCGGCTGGGTTAGAGGAGCATTTTTTGATCTCACAACGCTTCGAGGAAATCCGCACCGGGTTCGAACGTCCTTTCTGGGTCGCCAATATCAGCGAACTGTTTGAGCGGCTCTCATACTATGCCGTCTTTGCCGTCCTGGCGCGCTACCTGCACGAGGGTCTGCACTTTGACGTCGAGCGCGCCAGCAGTCTCACTGGGATGTTTGGCGGCTGGGTCTGGTTCCTCGCCGTCATCGGCGGAGCGCTCGCCGACCGGCTCGGCTTCCGGCGCGCCCTCTCGCTGGCCTACCTACTTTTGACCTTCGCCTATTTCATGCTGGGATCGATCGGCTCGGCCTGGCTGGCTCCGCTGCGCGATCACGTGCCCCTGGTTGCGTTGGTCGGGTTCATCCTGATCCTGCCAGCGCTGGGCGTCGCACTGGTGAAACCCTCCGTGGTCGGAACTACGGCGCGCGCCTCCAAAGAAAATGTTCGCTCCGTCGGCTACTCGATTTACTACACGCTGGTCAACGTAGGCAGCACCGCGGGGCCGTTGCTCGCCTCCTGGGCGCTAAAGCACGGCATCGTGGAAAACGTGTTTCGCATCGCGGCGCTCAGCGTATTCCTCATGTTCTTTGTCGTACTGCTGCTCTTCAAAGAGCCGCGCCACGCCGACGAAGGCGAGAAAGCAAGTCTCGCCCAGGTAGGCAAGAATTTTCTCACCGTGCTTTCAAACCCACGCTTCATGCTGTTTCTGCTGATTTTCACCGGATACTGGATCGTTTTCTGGCAGGAGTTCATCGCCTTGCCGCTCTACATTTCTGCCTACATCGACCCCAAGGCCGACACTGCGAAAATCCTCGCGACCGATCCCATCGTGGTCATCTGCTTCACCATGCTCATCGGATTTCTCACCAAGCGCATGCA
Organism: Candidatus Sulfotelmatobacter sp.; assembly: GCA_052148475.1. Classification (GTDB taxonomy): domain Bacteria; phylum Acidobacteriota; class Terriglobia; order Terriglobales; family Acidobacteriaceae; genus Sulfotelmatobacter. The sequence goes on from JBKQID010000028.1 coordinate 70,724, forward strand.
GGCCTTTCACGCCATCGTGCTGGGCACCCTGATCACGAGTCTCGCCTGGATTCTCCTGATCGTGCATCCTTCGGTGTGGATGGCCGTAGCCACGCTGGTTGTGGTCGCGATCGGTGAGATCGTGCAACAGCCGCGCTACTACGACTACATCTCGCGCCTCGCCCCCGCCGGCCAGCAAGGCACCTATATGGGCTTCGCGTTTCTCCCACTCGGCGTCGGATCGTTTATCGCCGGACCATTCAGCGGATGGCTCATGCACCACTTCGGAGAAGAAATGCACCGGCCAGAATTCGTCTGGTGGTCAGTGATCGCAGTCGGCGTCGTTACCACGCTGCTGCTCTGGATCTACGACCGGCATCTGCGGACATCTGGAGAAGCTATGCCGTCTAGTTCGTGACTCTCGACGGTATTTGCGCCCGCAACAAGCCGCGCAGTTCCTCCAGTTGTTGTGGAGACATCACCCTCTTCGGAATACATCTCGAGCCAGAGGACGATGTGTTTAGCACGAACAAGTGGGCCGTCTCTTTATATTTGGTGTAGGCTCGCCACTGTAACTGCGACCTGCCGGTCGCGAAAGTGGATTCAATCCCCTCCGGACTGAGAAGAAGCACGATTTCTCCCTGCAGGTCCGGACGCCGACGTAGTTCCCGGCGAATCCGAATGGGTGGAACTGCATACACGGCAACGCCGAGGAGGGCCGTTATCGCCAGCCAGACCCACCCAACTTCAGCGAGGTCGTGGCCAACCAGGTAAATCCCGACGGAGAACATTCCAGCCAGCAAGAACGCAAACAGGACCAGGGCCCAGAGCGGCCTCGAGGAGACGCGCAGGATATTCTTGATGTCTTCGTTCGTGAACTTGTATCGGAGTTCCATGCCGGCGAAATTGTAGCAGCACCCCGACTTGACTTCGGCTTCCGCCTCTGGGATCATTCGCCCCCAGCAAGCGAATCGCACAGGAGGGTGTATGCCACATTATCTTCAGCAAGTCGCGTATTCCCAACAAGGATGGGAAGCGCTGGTAGCGAACCCACAGAACCGGATCGAAGCCGTGCGGCCTGCGATTGAGAAACTGGGAGGCAAGATTGAAGCGGCGTGGTTCTCCTTCGGAGACTACGACGTGGTCGTGATCACAGATTTGCCCGACAACGTCAGCGCCGCGGCCATCGCCATGGCCTTCGCCGCGGGCGGCGCCTGCAAGTCGGTGCAAACCATTCCGTTGATCTCGCCCGAAGAGGCCACCCAGGCGCTCAAAAAGGCCCGGGAGTGCGGTTACCGTCCGGCCACCGTCACCACCCGCGCTGCGTAACTCGTGGCCACCAAGCAAGACCAGAAGGCGGCCTCCGCAGGCCGCCTTTTTTGATAGCCTTTGGAAGTCAATGTCCTCACTCCACCCCACCCCGGCCGAAGTCGCTGCGCAGATTCGACGCGCGCTCAAAGGCGGCGGCTCGGCCAAGCACGCCGCCGGAGTGCAGTGGTTCTTTAAAGATGATGAGGTCAAGTCCCACGGCTGGTATACCGCCGATTTGCGGCGGGCTGTGCGCCGCTGCCGACGCGAAATTCTGCGCGACCGCGACCTCGATTTTCTACTGAAAGTCGCCGACAAACTGTTCACCGGCTCCGTCCTCGAAGAAAAAGTTGCAGCCGTGTTCCTGCTCGAGAACATGGACGCGCAGTTCGGCGATCCCGAGTTTCGCATGTTCGAGTCGTGGCTCGACCGCATCGGCAGTTGGGCCGACCACGACGGCCTGGTGCACTACCTGATCGCGCCCATGGTGGCGGCCAAGCCGGCCCGGGTCAAAGACGCATTCCGCTGGGCCAAGTCACCGAATCGCTGGCACCGCCGCGCGGCCTGCGTAGCGCTGATTCGCGGGGCCCGGGCGAAAATGTTCTTCCCTAAAATCGTTAAGCTTTCCGACTCACTGCTCACCGACGAGGACGACATGGTCCAGAAAGGCCTCGGCTGGCTCCTGCGCGAAACCGCAAAATTCGATCCCAAGCGCACTGTACCGTATCTGATGAAAATTCGCGCCCGTGCTCCTCGCCTGGTATTGCGGACCGCGTGCGAGACATTACCAGCGGCAGCTAAGAAGCGTATTATGGCTCGTGATACGTAGTCTGCCTCGCAGCCTCAGAAATAGCTCAGCCACGCATCGCTCCGCCGCTGCTTGAGCCCAGCAAACCACCGGCACATCGGATACAGCGCCATCACCACACAACCCCACACCAGATAAACAATCGGCAACGAATATCCCCAGCCCGGCGGCTTCGTGATGGGAAACTGGGCGAGCGTCGGCGATTCGAACATCCAGTGCGCTTGCCCGTAGCGCGCGTAGCACACCACCACGGCGATCAGATGGATGAGCGGAACATGCAGCAGGTAATAAAACATCGGCACTTTGCCGATAGTGAGCGCGGGCCGCAGCCAGCCCGGAGTCCCGGCATCCACCGCCCACAGAAAAAGCATCGCCGGGCCCAGCGTCATCAGCAGGTAGAGCAGCGACGGCGGGTACTTCGTCGTATTTAGAAAGGACAGCAAGGTAAACGCCGCGGATCTCTGAGTAGCCCAAGGTTGCGGATCGCCATAAATGTTAAGCGCGCGCAAAATTACGAAAGCCGCCACCAGCCCCAAGCCTAGCGGCAACAGGAACGCTCTGCGCCGCTCCGGCGGCCAACGATAGATCTGTCCGAGTCCGTAGCCCGCCGCCGTAACTCCAATCCAGGGAATCAGCGGATACCCCACGAAAATGCTGCGCCCCGGCTGGTTCAGCAGAAAATTCGGAGAGTGCAGAATCGCCCACAGTGGGTTATCGGATTGCACCGAATCAAATAGATTGTGGCCCGCAATCATTACCACTCCGAATGTTGCGACTGCCCAGGCTGGCAGATAAACCAGCCCCGACAGCACGATCATTGCCCAGCCCAGCGCCCACAACACAATCAGGAACATCACGTGATAGTCGAAATTGAACTCCCATCCCAGACATCTGGTCACCACGATCTCCAGAAAAATCAGCCACAGTCCGCGGGTGAACAGAAATCCCGACAACTCGCTCTTGGTTTTCTTGCGCAGCGAAAGATAAGCGCCCGTGCCCGTGAGCAGGAAAAACACCGGCGCGCAGAAATGAGTAACCCAGCGCGTGAAAAACAGCGGAATCGTGGTCGTAGCCGGGTCGGTGGGATTCAGACCCGAGCTACCGAAAAAATCCCGCGTGTGATCGAGGGCCATGATAATCATGATGACCCCGCGCACCACGTCGATCGACTCGATGCGGACGCGTTTGACGGGAGCGGCCTCAGCGATCGCGGACATCTGCGGAGTGTAACAAAAACATTCACGGATTCGCCCAAATCCGCCCTCTTGTTTACAATAGGAGATTGCCCATGGACCTCGCCGCCATCCAATCTGCGCTGCGTGAACGCAATATTGACGCGTGGCTGTTCTACGACCATCATCATCGCGATCCCATTGCCTACCGCGTTCTCGGGCTGCCTACGAGTCTGATGGTGACGCGGCGCTGGTTCTACCTGATCCCCGCTGATGGCGAACCGGTCAAGCTGGTGCACAAGATCGAAGCCGGTCACCTTGATTCCCTGCCCGGCAAAAAGCATCTGTATTCCGGCTGGCAGGAATTGTTCGACCAGCTCAAATCCATCCTGGCGCGGCACCGCGACCTCGCCATGCAATACTCCCCGAACAACAGCGTCTTCACCATTTCCCTGGTCGATGGGGGCACCATCGACCTGCTGCGCGGCCTGGGAAAAAACATCGTCAGTTCGGCGGACTTGGTGGCGCAGTTCGAATCCACCTGGACTGAGGAACAGATCCAGTCCCACTTCGCCGCCCGCGACAGCATCGACTCCATTGTGGCCGAATCGTTCAAAGAAATCGGCAAGCGTGTTCGCAACGGCGGCACCACAGAACACGAAATTCAGCAGTGGTTCATGGAAGCCTTCGCCCGCGAAAACCTGCTGACCGACGATCCGCCCATCGTGGCCGTCAACGCAAACGCCGGAAACCCGCACTACGAGCCTCATGCCAGCCATCCCGTGCCCATGCGCGAGGGCGATCTGGTCCTGCTCGACGTCTGGGGCAAAAAGAATACGCCCGGCGCGGTCTACTACGACATTACCTGGGTGGGCTTCGTGGGCGCGGCCGCTTCCGGCCGCATGCACGAAATTTTCCACATTGTACGGGACGCGCGCGACGCCGGCGTGAAGACCGTTCTTGACGCGATTAACGGCGGCCGCCGCATCGCCGGGTGGGAAGTCGACCGCGCCACCCGCGGCCATATTCAGAAGGCCGGCTACGGCGACTATTTTATTCATCGGACGGGACATTCCATCGGCACCGACGTCCATTCCAACGGGGCCAACATGGACGATCTCGAAATTCACGACGAGCGGCAGATTCTTCCCAACTCCTGCTTCTCCATCGAGCCCGGCATCTACCTGCCGGAGTTTGGCGTGCGCAGTGAAGTCAACGTGCTGGTGCGCGCCAACTCCGCCGAAGTCACCGGAAAAATCCAACGCGAGATTGTGAACATCTGAAATGGCCAACTCCACCACAGAAAAATCGAAAGCCGCGCCCGCCGAACCCGTGAACATGATGTCGGTGGTCGCTCCCGCCGTGGGCTGGCTGATTCCCGG
>JBKQID010000029.1:0-149282 GCA_052148475.1 Candidatus Sulfotelmatobacter sp.
GCATTGAGAGCATGCCAAAGCACGCTGGTTACGTGATGGCCACCGGCATTCATGCCGTACAACTGGCAATCGAGAGCGTGCGAAAGCCAGGTGAGCGGATGCCAATTCGACTGCTCCGTTGCCGTCAATGCCCAACCAACGGTGTGCCAACTCAAGCCCGCCTGCACCTGCTGGTTGTTCGTTACATAATCTTGGTCGTCGTAGTTGGTAAAAGGATGCTTGATGACCGGGCTATACAGCGAAACGATCAACCCAGTCAGCAGGATGCAGATCGCAAGGGTCCATCGTTGCGGGGCTGCCCCGGCACCTTGCGCTCTAGCACCGCCCTTGGATGCCGTGAAGTGCTGGCGTGCTTCATTACGTTTGGCTTTTGCGCGAGGTTTAGTCATGGCCAACCAAAATCTTGTTATTGAAACGCGCGCTCCTTCTCATAGGACTGACGGGCGAGCTCCAACCCAAGATAGTCGGTGGGGGAAAAATCGTCGGTGAGAAGCAGGCCGCGCGCGGGGAGATCGCGTACACGGGAGGATTCGAAGGAATGCAAGCCGTCCTCCGGAAGAGGTTGGCCGCCAGTGCCGATGACGATGATGCTGTGCGGCTCGTTGGGCTCGGCCGGGTTAGTTGAGAACACAGCCGTTTGAGGGAAAACTTCGCGGATGGTGGTGAACAGCGCCTCATAGACCGCTCCCAGCTTTCCGGCGCGCGCCGAGGCGATGTTGAAGACCGCTATCCCGTCGGGCTTAAGAGCACGGCGGACCTGCTGGAAAGCTTCGCGGGTAGCCAGAAAGGGGGGAATAGAAAGGCCTACGTAGGCGTCCGTGTAGAGGACATCGAATTGGCGCCGATTGCGGTTGAGGAAGACGCGCCCGTCTTCGTTCAAAGTTGTGATTTGAATACCGGGATCCTGCAGGAAGAATTGCTTGGCAGCGGCAGTTACTTCGGGGTCGATTTCGACTACCGTGACTTCGGCGGTCGGGGCGTAGGTCTTGACGAACTCGGGTATGGTGTAGCCGCCGCCCCCGATGACGAGGACTGATTGCGGGCTGGGCTTCACCTTTTGCAAGATCTTCGCGGAGAGTTCGACGTAGGGGAAAAACATGCCGGGTTGATCAAGCAAGCGTCCACTTTGGACCTTGCCGTCAAGCAGCAGGAGCCGGAACTTGCTGACCCCAACCCCGTCGTTGATGCGGATGTTGTAATACAAGCTGTTTTTTTCGAACACGTGTCTGACATAGGCGGACCACTCGCCTTCGGGCGTCCCCAGGGCCTGGACGGCAATCGCAATGACAAGCCCGGCCGATACCGCAAGCCAAGACGGGCGAATCGTAGCCGCGGTCCAGGCGGATAGGATCAACAGCAGGACGACCATTCCGCCCAGGATAGACGACACCGTGAAGTGGGGGATTAGGTAGAAGCCGCCCAGGAACGTCCCAGCAATGCTGCCTAGAGTGGAAGCGGCAAAAATGCCTCCGGAGATGCGCCCAATCCGGGCGGGATCGCTGGCGGAAATCTTCAACAGGTAGGGCGAGACCATGCCCAGCACGGCGCTGGCGGGAGCAAAAAGAAGAATCGCGGCCAGAAGCGACCCCCATTCCAACCCGAGATCGCCGAACTCTGGCAAAAGCGGCCGTTCAAAGTGGACTAGAGCAACAGCGCAGGCGCCTAGTAGCAAGATCAGGGGGAGAAGCTTCTGGTTCCGATCGGCGAGGACGCCTCCCAGGTAGTAGCCAAGCGAGAGCGAACCTAAGATCGTCCCTATGACGTTCACCCAGACCGCAAACGAAGCTCCTAAGTGGGGTGCGAGAATCCGTGCCCCCAGAATCTCCAACAGAAGCACTACGGCGCCGGAAAGGAAAGCTACGGCCTGCGCGGAATGCTTTACCAGTGAGGGCCTGGCAACGGCTTCCTTCCGGGAACCATCCCGGTGCGGTGCAACCTCGCGGGTGCTGAACTTCGACATATGGCTTCCACGCTTCTCGGTGTCGGGGAACGAATCTCCGCAGTGTATTGCTTTGAGTACTTTGAATATCAGCACATTTCCAGCGGCTTCGAAGAAGCCGGGTTGATCTAACTCGCGGACCCGGAAAATTATTTTGGGGCGGAATCTAGTCGGCGGCGACTTGCAGGCGGTAACCGGCCCCGCGAACCGTTTTCAGATAGCTTGGGCGCACCGGGTCCGGTTCGATCTTGCGGCGAAGACGTCGCACGCACGCATCTACGCTGCGCAATTCTACATGATTGTGCGCGCCCCACACCTTATCGAGCAACTGATCGCGGGTGAACACACGCCCCTGGTTGTGGACGAGATAATACAGAAAGCGAAACTCTAGATTGGTAGTCTCCACCTCACTACCACGAACCGAAACCCTCATCGCGCTAGGATCGACTTCAATGTCCCCGGTCATCATGTTGGGAATCAGCGTTCCTGTCGCGGGATGGGCAAACGGCGGTTGTGTGCGCGGCATCCGATCGCGAGGGTCTCGCCGCGTGAAGCGGCGGAGCACCGCTCGCACTCGCGCTACAATCTCGCGTCCGCTTGACGATTCCGTAATGTAGTCATCCGCGCCCGAATCGAGCCCCAGGATCCGTTCCTCCTCCGACGCGTTCGCCGAGAGCAGGATCACCGGCGTCCCAGTTCTTCGAATGGCAAGGCACAGGCCCAACGAGGACCCCCTTGCACTGGCCGTTTCAATGATCACCAGCGACGGGCGCAGCCGCTCCACGTCTGGAATTGTGTCGGTAGTCATCGGAAGCGCAAGGACTCCAAACTCCTCTTGCTGCAAGACGTCCGCCGCGAGTCGACCGATCTTCGATTCGTGCTCCATAATTAAGCACAGCAATTGCATTTCTGCTCTGCTTTGACAGACAAATTCTCGACGACCAAGCGTTTTCCTGTTTTCACTAACGAGCATGAGCACTCTCCCAGGGGCTGTCTTCTGCCTCAGAAACCTCACTCCACGATGCCATGGTTGGCTCTGTGGTTCGCAAAAATGACCAAAGACACCCAGCGCTTCTTCCCGTGCTGAAAACCATTCCGATGAGTCGGAGCACCTTTCCGATCGGAACTAGAATCTATCCCACCCTATGTTGATTTACGACTACAGAAAAATGAATAGAAGGTTAATTTATTCAGAGGCGCCTCTCATGGACCTGCACCTTCAGGGCCAAGAAGGGCAGTCTTTTGTCTGGGTGAGGCGGACTATTTCGTTGCACCGGGCTGGTTCCCCAGGCTGGCCGTGGTGTCTTTTTGGCACAAGAACTGCACATCCTCGACCAGAACCTGCACGCCGTCGGACACACGACAGCAGGCAGTCCGGAAGAGCCTGCAACTTCACTGTTTGCTTCGTCTGGATGGGCGTCCAAAAGTCGCTCTGGTCGCCGGATTGCAGGCTATTCAGGGTTGGTTATTTCGATCAAAATCGCTTTCAAAAGTGTGCTGTGGGGTGATAATCTGAAGGGTACAGCTGCAAAGGCCCTCTCCGTCATTAACTCTGCATCCGGCTCTTTCGTGTTGTTCAGCTGATCGAACATAGGAATCCACGCAATTACTATTAATACTGTAGACGTACAAGACAAAAATTCAGGAGGCTTACGCAATTGACTGCGCCCACCGGCCATCTCATCCCGCCCCACGGCGGAGAACTTGTAGAACTCGTCGCCCAACCCGAACGAATTGCAGAACTTAAAGCGCACTCGAAGGAGTGGCCGTCGTGGGACCTGACCGCCCGTCAGATGTGCGATCTCGAACTGCTGATGAGCGGAGGCTTCTCCCCTCTGCGTGGTTTCATGACGCGCGCGGACTATGAGGGCGTATGCCACAACATTCGGCTGGCCAGCGGAGTTTTATGGCCCATGCCCATCACGCTCGACCTCACCGAAGAGTTTGCAAAAAAACTGACGGCGGGCAGCAGCAAGGTGGCGTTGCGCGATCCGGAAGGCGTCATGCTGGCCGTTTTGCATGTGGAAGAACTGTGGCAGCCTGACCGGCAAGCCGAGGCCCAAGCGGTCTTCAACAGCACTAGCAAAGCTCATCCCGGCGCCGACTACGTAATCAACAAGTCGAACCCCTGGTACGCTGGCGGAAAAATCGAGGGACTGCAGGCCCCGTCGCACTACGACTTCCGCACCTTGCGTTTTACCCCCGCCGAGTTGCGGGCTGAGTTCTCACGCCTGGCATGGCGACGAGTGGTCGCCTTCCAGACCCGCAATCCCATGCACCGCGCCCACGTCGAGCTCACCTTCCGGGCCGCAAAACAGGTTGAGGCGAGCTTGCTGATCCATCCCGTGGTGGGCATGACCAAGCCTGGCGACGTCGACTACTACACCCGCGTGCGCTGTTACCAGTTGCTCAGTTCGAAGTATCCGCAGGGCACCCAGAAGCTGTCGCTGTTGCCCCTGGCGATGCGCATGGGCGGACCCCGCGAGGCCATCTGGCACGCGCTGATCCGCAAGAATCACGGCTGCACCCATTTCATTGTGGGCCGCGATCACGCCGGCCCGGGCAAAGACACCGACGGCAAGCCTTTCTACGGTCCTTACGAGGCCCAGGAAGTGTTCAAGAAGCACGAAGCCGATATCGGCGTAACCATGGTGCCCTTCAACATGATGGTCTATCTGGAGGATGAGGACCGCTACGTGCCCGACGATGAAGTCAAAAAGGGTGACAAAGTTCTGAATATCTCGGGTACCGAACTGCGCGACCGGCTGAACGAAGGCCGGGAAATTCCCTCCTGGTTCACGTATCCAGAGGTGGTACACGAGTTGCGGCGCAGCTTTCCGCCGCGGGCTAAACAGGGTGTGACCATCTTCTTCACCGGGCTCTCGGGCTCGGGAAAGTCGACCATCGCCAATGTCTTGCTCACCAAGTTCCTCGAAGTCGGCGGACGGCCGGTTACTCTGCTCGACGGCGACCTGGTGCGCAAAAACCTGTCGTCGGAACTTGGCTTCTCGAAGGAGCACCGCGACATTAACATCCGGCGCATTGGGTATGTGGCTTCAGAAATCACCAAGAATGGCGGCATCGCGATTTGTGCTCCCATCGCGCCTTACGATGCGACCCGCAAGCATGTGCGTCAGGCCATCGAACCCTACGGCGGGTTCATCCTGGTGCACATCGCTACTTCGGTGGAAGTCTGCGAGCAGCGGGATCGCAAGGGTCTGTATGCCAAGGCCCGGGCCGGCATTCTCAAGGAGTTCACCGGGATTTCGGATCCTTACGAAGTGCCCAATGACGCCGAGGTAACGATCAACACCGGAGAACTGTCCGCCGAGGAAGCGGCGCAGGAGATCATTCTGCACCTGGAGCGCGAAGGCTTCATCGGCGTGAACCACGTAGGCTGAACCAGCATAGGCTGAATCAGCTTAGGCTGAATCAGGTACAACAAACATGCGGCAGGGATTTTCATTGTCATGGTATTGATTGCGGCCAAGATTCTGGTAGGGTTTGTGGTCGGCGTTCTCATCGGGCTCACCGGCGTGGGGGGCGGCGTATTGCTCCTGCCGGTTCTGATCTATGGGCTGGGCGTTCCAGCCATCATGGCGGTGGGCTCGGACGCGCTCTTCAACTTCTTCACCAAAATTCCGGCCGGCCTGCTGCACCTGAGCAAGGGCACCGTCCGGCGCAAGGTCGTAATCGCTCTGGCCGTCGGCAGCGTACCCGGATCGATGGGCGGAGTGGCGCTGCTGACCCACATCCGTCATCTGTACGGGAACGGCGTGAACGACTTCATCAAGATCGCCATTGGAATCCTGTTGCTTGTGATTCCTGTGCTTCTGCTGTTTCAGGGACGCATTGAAGAACGAGTCGCCAATCGCCGTCCGACCATGAAGTCGTTCATCGGGATGAGTGTAATCGGCCTGCTGGCGGGTTTTCTGGTAGGGATGACTTCGGTCGGGTCCGGCAGCGTCATCATGATGCTGCTTCTCCTTTTCTACAGCTATCCTCCCAAGGTGAACGTCGGAACCGACGTGGTGCACGCAGTAGTGTTGACCGGGGTCACCGGTTTCCTGCACTTCCGGCTGGGCAACGTGGATCCCAAGCTGGTGATGTCGCTGCTGATCGGATCGATTCCTGGCGGCCTGCTCGGATCCCATCTCAGCACCCGTGTACCCATGCTGTGGTTGCGCCGCATTCTTTGTACGCTGTTGCTGCTGACGGGGGCGAGAATGCTTTGGCCTGCACTTTAGAGTTTTAAATCTGGAGTTTTAAATCTTAGAATTTTGAATCCTGGAATTTTAAATCCATAAGGACCTCATGACTTCCTCGTATTCCGACATTCTGCATCGCATTCAGGCCGGGCTGGAAGCGGCGCGCGTAATTTTTGACCGTTTCACTCCCGGAGAGGTCCAGACAGAATTTAAAGCCGGGCACGATCCTGTCACCGAAGCCGACCGGGCGGTCGACGCGGCGCTGCGCCAGAATCTGTTGCGGGCGGGCGAAGGCTGGCTGTCAGAAGAGAGTGCGGACGACCTTTCCCGCCTCGACAAACCTCGCGTGTGGGTTGTAGATCCCCTGGATGGCACGCGCGAGTTTGTGATGGGCTTACCGGAGTTCTGCGTTTCGATCGGCTTCGTCGAGAATGGCAAACCGGTCGCGGGAGGAATCTACAACCCTGCCACCAAAGAAACTTTCCTCGGCGCGGTCGATGTGGGTCTGCTCTATAACGGGAAGCCCGCGCATCCCAGCCAGCGCACCAGCCTCGAGGGAGCCCTCATCCTCGCCAGCCGCAGTGAGGTCAAGCGCGGCGAATGGAAACAGTTCGAACAGAGCCCCTTCCAGGTTAGGCCGATGGGTTCAGTGGCCTACAAACTCGCGCTGGTGTCCGCGGGCCTGGCAGACATTACGTTCACTCTAACGCCTAAAAATGAGTGGGACGTGGTCGCTGGGGCTGCTCTGGTGTTGAGTGGGGGTGGTTTTGTGAGCACTCTGGAGAGGACTGACCTGACCGCCAATCGCCGCAATCCACTGTTGTCGGGACTGCTGGCCAGCGGCCCGCTGCTAAAGGAACAAGTGCTGGCCTTGGTGGAACCGCATCTGCGCCTCGCCGAACCAACTCGCTAAGCGAACTAGCTAAACCAACTCGTTAATGCCGTCGGGCTCGGCCGGATTGATTCGAACGCCCCGAAAAATTAATTCCGGATCCCTGCCCCGATCTCTCAGAAGACAGCGGTTTGTAGCTTTTCGCAGTGCTGCTGCGATCCCGGTTCGCCTTGCCCACTATCGACACGTCCTGTTTCATCATTTGGTCGAGGGCGCGATCCTGACCTGATCGCATGGGCTTGGCAACTGGACCGGTTGATCTGGAAGTGGAACGAGGTAAGCCGCTCTTGCTGTAGCCGCCGGTGTGGGTCGTGGGCGAGAGCAGCTTCCCAAAGTTGGAGGGGGAACTGTGGTGCGCCGAAGTATAGGTGTTCGAGGCTGCTAAACCGGGCAGCGCACAGATGAGCATCGCCGCCAGGCACAACTGCGTACGAAGGGTTCTCGCAGATCGCGGGCTCCCATTGCTCGATTCAGTCTCAGACGCTCTCGTTTTCAAATTAGGCAGCAGCATGTGCATCTCCTGGCGAACCGGCCTTTCTTTTTCCTCCGCTTCCTCTGCGGAGGGGGCTTCTACGCGAGAACCGGCGTCCTCAAATAAGAGCAGGTACGCTCTCCGGAGCGGGCAGTCCCGCGTCCTGGCCGACGTCCTCAGTATATCCCAGCGACCCCATCCATTCCCCCCACTCGTTCTCGATCTGAGCCACACACTCCTGAGGCAGGCCGGTCTTCCATTGGCGATCTTTGGCGGCACGGATGAACGACATGTCCTGCCGGGTCCCTTTGGTAGAGGCCCACTGCGATCCTTCCGCCTTCTCTAACTGGCGCATACGATCTGCCGTGCTCCGCTCGACCGCCAGCGCGATGCGATCTGGCGTGGGCTCGATCTTGAGCAACTTGGCCATCCGGGCCAACTCAACCGAGGTCTGCCGCAGTAGGTCCTCGTAACGGATCAAGACAAAGTCCGGATTCTTTCCCCTTGCCGCCAACCAACTGCTTACATTTTCTCCCCACGAACCGTAGGGACAAACGTCTCCCGCCAGAAACCTGGAGACAAACGGCTCGATCGGGGCGCCCACCGGAAGTACTCCGCGCTTGATCTGGTAGTGGTATTGCGATAACACCACATCGCGGGGATCGCGCACCACATAAATCACCCGCTTGTAAGCGTGTTGAAACGGATAGTGGCTTTTGATGATCCGCGGGCGCGGCATCTGCTTGAAGTACTTCTTCGATTGCCCGTCAACGTTAGGGACCAGCCGGTCGGCGCTCAGCAAGGTCACGCCGGCTTCAGGGTAGACAAAATTCGCCACCAGAAAGCGAATCCAGGTATTTCCCGACTTCGGGTACGACACCAGAAACGTGTCGTCGGAATTCACGCTCAACCCCGGCCCCGGAACATCCCGGTTGGTAAAATACCGCGCTGCGGAGACGAGCTTGTCAATCATTCTTCAAATTACCTCGCATGGGCAGGGCACAATACCGGGCCTGAAGCAAAGCTTTCGGTAACTTTCAAAATGACAACTAAAGCCATACTGTAACCTAAAAAGTGTAATCTTGGACTCTCAAAGCGAATATGAAAACCGCGTTAAATTCCCGACTGGAACACCTGCAATGACCACGATTCCCAGTCCTATACCTAGCAAGCCGTCGGCCAAACCGCCGCAGGTAAGCGTGGTAATCCCAGCCTACAATGCGGCCGCCTACGTGGCCGGAACGCTGGACTCCGTTTTTGCGCAAACTTTTGCAGATTTTGAGGTTGTTTTGGTCAACGACGGCTCTCCTGACACCGACCGTCTGGAACAGGAATTGCAGCCATATCTCTCCCTCATTCGCTACTTTAGGCAGGCAAACCGGGGGCCGAGCGCGGCGCGCAACCTGGGGATTCGAGAGGCCAAGGGCTCTTACGTAGCATTTCTCGATGCCGATGACCTTTGGCTGCCGCAACATCTCTCCCGCCAGGTCGAGCGTCTGGAGAACAATAAGAAACTTGGTCTGGTCTACTCCGATGCCTTGCATTTGCGCGGCGATACGCTGATCGGAACCGCCTTTGAACGGGTCCCGCAGTCGGGCGAGGTTAACCTGGAGAGCCTGTTGAGTGAGCAGTGTACGATCAATACATCCTCGGTCGTGGTTCTACGAAGTGCTCTGTTGCAGGCTGGGCTGTTCGACGAAAGCATGAGCTACTGTGAGGATTTCGATCTCTGGCTGCGTCTGGCGGCGATCGGGACTGGCATGGAATATGCTCGCGAAGTGCAGGTGGGACATCGTGTGAGCAACGGCCTGGCGGCAAGTCGCGAACTCATGAAAAGAGGTCGCGCCCGCGCCTACCAGAAGTTTGCCGCCAGTGCTGCAGCCCTCGATGCACAGCGGGGCGTGATCGAAGCCAAGTTGAAAGCTCTCGATTTCGAAATTCACCTCGAACGCGCCAAGGAACGGATTCTTACCGGAAGCTATGGCGAAGCTTTGAGCGAGGTGAGGATGGCGCGGACCGTTATGAATCAGCCCAAGCTGCGCTGGGCCGAACTGGGCCTGCGCTACTTTCCGGCGGCCGTCGGTTGGACCTATCGAGCTTACACGCGACGGCAAGAGCGCAGCGCCCAACGCCAGGAGGCGAACTCCTCACAACAAGTCCGTGTAGAAGGAAAACCAGTGGATGTAAAGGGGTGGATCCGCCAGCGCGCTGTTAAATGAGAACCGGTTAAATGAGAAACCCTCCAATCAGAAACGCTTTCGAAATCACAGTCCGACGAGGTTCCATGACCGAAATCAAATTCGAGAAAGGTAAAGGGAAAAGTAACGGCTCCGCGCACCCACTGGCTCAGGCGGCTGCCGTGCTCCTGGAAATCTCCGCATGATCTACGGGCTCAAAGTCGCAATCACGTATTTCCTTGGCACCGACAAGGCCGAGCGCAACTTCCGGGTGTACCCGGACGATACGTTTCTGGTTTCCTATCCGCGGTCGGGAAATACCTGGACCCGGTTTCTGATCGCAAATCTGGTGCATCCCGACAAGGCGGTGAGCTTCACCAACATCGAGAAACTCATTCCCGACACGTCCTCGCAATCCAATCGCGCCCTCAAGAGCACGCCCCGGCCGCGCATCATCAAGACGCACCAGTATTTTGATCACCGTTATCCGCGGACCATCTACATCGTCCGCGACCCGCGCGACGTGGCCCTTTCTTATTACGATTTTCAGCGCAAGTACCGGCAGATTGAAGACGGTTATCCGCTGGACCGCTACGTAGACGATTTCGTTTGCGGCCGCCTGATCTCGGCCGATTGGGGCACCTGGGCTGAGAACGTGGCCAGTTGGGTCTACACGCGAGGGAATAGGAAAGAATTTCTGCTTCTGCGCTATGAAGACATGATCAAGGACACGGCGGCAGAACTCCTGCGCATCGCCGCTTTTCTTGGCATCGAGGCCGATGCGCAACGTTTGCAGGGCGCCGTCGAACGCAGCTCGGCCGACCGCATGCGCGAACTGGAAAAATCCGAAGCTGGCCAATGGATTGCCACGAAAAATCGCCGCCAGGACATTCCCTTCGTCCGGGTGGCGAAGTCAGGAGGCTGGAAAGCCTCGCTGCCGCAGTCCTGTGTAGGCCAGATCGAGGCGGCGTGGGGCGATCTGATGACCACGCTGGGATACGAATTGACCACTGCCCCGGTTCTCCCCGGTTCACGATAAAAAACAGTTCGCGATAAAAAACAGTTTGCGATAGAAAACGGTTCACGATATAAAACCGCACCCCGGCTTCCCACTCAATCACGATGCGAAAACGCGAACTCATCAAGAACGTTGGATCGAGTTGGTTCAGCCTGGGCTGCAACATCCTGGTGGGCATCTTTCTCTCGCCCTTCATTCTGCACCGCCTGGGAAATACCGCCTACGGGGCCTGGATACTGGTTTTTTCCGTGACCGGATACTACGGCTTGTTCGATCTCGGCATTCGTTCCTCCATCATTCGCTACGTTTCCACCTACACCGCGACCAACGACATCGAGGGCGTCTCTCGTCTGATCAATACGTCGCTCGCGGTTTATACGGCGATCGGCACGGCGGCCCTCGTGACCACTCTGGTGGTGAGCGGATTCTTGGAATCGTTCTTCCATATGCCACCCGGTTTCCTGCCCACTGCCCGCGTGCTGTTTCTGATGGTGGGTACAGCCGTCGCCCTGGGCTTTCCGGCTGGCGTTTTCACCGGAATCCTGGAGGGACTCAATCGTTTCTATTTCGTCAATGTGACCAACCTCGCGGCCACGCTTTTGCGCGCCGTCCTGATCGTCCTGGCTCTGAATTTCGGCTACGGATTAATCGCGGTCGCCTCCATCACCGTGGCCCTTCCACTTCTGGGCGCCGTGGTGCGGGCCGTCATTGCCCTCCGCGTGCTGCCGCTCCGCTTTGGCCGCAAGTACATAGCCCGCGGCGCCTTCGGCGAAATCGCAAGCTATAGCGGCGTCAGCTTCATCCTGATGATCGCGTACAAACTACGCTTCAAGACCGATGAAATCGTAATCGCCAAGATGCTTTCGGTGGCCGCGGTCACCTACTTTTCCATTGGCGATCGCCTCGTCGACTACACCGGAGAACTGGTCAGCAGCCTGGCGCAAATCTTTGTTCCCATGTCCGGTCAGTCCGACGCCAAGGGTGACACCGAACAGCTCCGAAGAATCCTGATTGCCGGCAATCGGGCCTGCGCGCTGATCGTCTTTCCCATCGCGACCACCCTGATCATCCTGGGGAAGTCGGTCATCGCCGCCTGGGTGGGCGAACGTTACGTAAAAGCTTGCTACCCGGTCATGTTGACGGTGCTCATCCCGTCCACTTTCCTTTTGGCGCAAGCCGCTTCTCCCCGGATCTTGTACGGCATGGCCAAGCATCGCAGCCTGGCATGGGTCACGGGAATGGAGGCGATCGCCAATCTGATCCTCAGTGTGGCTCTTATTCCGCGTCTGGGCTTGGTCGGCGACGCGCTGGGAACGGCAATCCCTCTTACCTGCACCGCGCTCTTCTTCCTGCCTCGTCACCTCTGCCGAAGACTGAATGTCCGCATCGGGTTTTTCCTGCGAACGGCCTATACTCTACCCATCCTGCTGTGCGCGCCCTCGGTGGCAGCGCTGCTGCTGATGAGGCACTGGTTTTTCGCGCGCACGTACGGGCAGGTCGGTCTGCAAATTCTGATTGGCCTGGCTCCCTATGGGATCGGGCTGGCCTGGGCCATCTCCCGAGGGCGCCTCTGGGAGGTCGACGGGATCAGTGCAAAAAAGGAGTTAGCGGCGATCGAAACAACCTCTTTCGAAGTTCCCATGGAGAAACTATAGCCGCGCCCTGAAACTTGAAACTCGTGAAACTTGAAACTATGGAGAATCCCAGCGGCAACTGGCAGCGGGCGGTGCGCGCGATTACGCAGGTGGGACGGGTGCTGACCGGCCGTCAAATGGCCGGAAGGAACCTCACCGTTTTCCCGGATGATGTTTTTCTCGTCTCTTATCCTCGCTCCGGCAATACCTGGACTCGTTTTCTGATCGGCCATCTCGTCCACCAGGACGAACCGATCACCTTCGCCAACCTGGAATCGCTGCTCCCCGAGATTTATTTCAATTCCGACCATGAGATGCGCCGGCTGCCGCGTCCGCGCATCCTGAAAAGCCACGAGTGTTTCCAGCCGCACTACCGCCGAATCATTTACATCGTCCGCGATCCCCGCGACGTTGCCGTGTCCTTTTACCATCACAACATCAAGGCGGGAAATATCGCGGACGATTATCCGATTGAAGATTTCGTTCCGCGCTTCATCAACGCCGAGTTTGACGCCAAGTGGGGATCGTGGGCCGATCACGTTCTGAGCTGGCTGCGGCTGCGCGAACACGCGCCCGGCTTTATCCTTCTACGCTACGAGAGCATGAAGAAACAGCCGGAAGCGGAATTGACCCGGGTGGCTGCCTTTCTGCAAAACTGCGCGTTCCGCTCGATTGACGCCAGCCCGGAAAAGCTGCGGCGAGCCGTCGAGCTGAGTTCGCCCGAACGCATGCGGTCCCTGGAGCAACTGCAAGCCCGCGACTGGGTTCTCACCCGGGCGACGCGCAGCGATAAGCCCTTTGTACGTTCGGCCACGGCGGGAGGCTGGAAGTCTTCCCTGCCGGAAAAATCGGTAGCCGCCATCGAATCGGCCTGGGGGGAGATCATGCGGTCCCTGGGCTACGAACTGGCCAGCGGCAGCTCTGCGCGCCGCGGTGAAAGTTCGATCGCAAACCTCAGCGAAACGCGCTGAATGCCGAATGACGTGCTCGCCAACAGTTTCCCGGGACCTGCCTGATGAGTAAAACCACAGAACCATCCCCCGGCTACAAAGCGCTTCTCCGGAGATTCGTCCCCGAATCTGTGCTGAAGGAGCGCGGCATCTACCTCCGTCTGGGTCGCAAGGCGGGCGCTACCTACCTTCGGCTGCGGCTTTTCGATACGCTGGGACTGAAAGGGGCAAGGTCTGTGGTTCCGAAAACTGCGAAATCTTTCCTCTTTGTGTGCTTCGGCAACATCATGAGGAGCCCCATGGCTGAGCGGTTCATGAAACGGGAAGTAAGACACCGTACTCCAAACTCTGTTCGTATCGCCTCGGCGGGCCTGCACGCCACGCCCGGCAATGCGGCGCATCCGTGGGCCCTGGCGGCGTCAGCGGATTTCGGAATCTCGCTCGACAATCACCGGGCGCAGCTTCTTACCGCAGAAATGGTCGAGCAGATGGACGCAATCTTCGCCATGGATTTTCAGAACCTGGCTGAGCTGCGGGCTCTGTACCCAGATTCCAAGCACAAGATTTTTATGCTCAGCGCTTATCTCGACGGCCCCGGGCGAAATCGGGAGTTTACCGATCCGTATTATGGCGATGTCGAGACCACGCGCAGCTGCTACCGGTTGCTGCAAACTTGCGTTCGGAATCTGGCGGCAGACGTCTTCGCATCTTCGCCGGATAATCCGGCGGATGATCCGTCGCGGCCCCTAGGGAAGCACTGATCAAGCCTCCGGGGCAAGCCTCCGGGTTCCTCTGTGTCCTCTGTGGTTTACGCTTTCTGCTGGAACTTAATCAGAGCTTACCCTAGGTTTTCTCAGTCCGTGCCGACCAGGAAGTTCGAACCTGAAACCAGTTCGCCAATCCTGCGATCCCAGGCCTCGGGTCCGCCAGCCACAAGTCGTCGTAGTGCATTCCTGGATACCAGGGCACGGCAATCTTCAAAAGGCTGCTCCAAAAGCTGGGGTACGCCAGGGGCCAGTTGGCGGGCTTTCCTGCGCGAACGTTGCTGAGATGGGTGAGCTCGCCGACCATGCGGCGACATGTGATTCCGGACCGGTAAGGTATTTCCTTCGGCGGCAATTCGCTCCGCAGGCACCATTCGATCAAATACCGCGGATAATCCACGCCGCTGGCGATGGGCAGTGCAATCGAGCCCCACGGCCGGCCGTTGATCTCCATCAGCACTGGGCCGGTCTGGCCAGAGCCATTCTTGTGCTCGACCTTGTCCTCAACTTTGTACTCGACCATCGCAATCCCTTCGAACCCGATGCGCCGAATCAGCCGGCTGCTGTCATTCCTGATGCGTTCGCCCAACGCACTGGACTCACGGCAACTGCTGGCCGATCCCCGAGGGTCGACTTCGCGAATCCGTTTCCACTGAAATGGGATGCGAACCTCTCCGCCAGCCACGAAACAAGAGAATCCAACTCCCGTCCCGGCAGCGAACTCCTGCACCAGCACATCTCCAGCGGCCGCCAACCGGTCGTTTACTTTGCGCTGCAGTTCGTCTCGCGAATAGGCGTACGACACTCTACCGAAAATCGCCCTGCCGTCGCGCCAGCGAATCGAAAAGCGGTCCTTCACCACCAGCGGAAACTGGTTTCCGGGCACAGATTCAAGGTCGCGTTCCGACTCGATCAGCCAGGTCTGCGGCGTGCATATGCCGAGCGACTGCGCAATCTGCAACGTCTGATATTTGTCCGATACTTTTTCGATGGACGCGCGGGACGGAAGTGCGACCTTGCAACTCTCGTGGAAAAGTTCGCGGTGTTCGGAGAGCGGCAGAATCGTCCAGTCGGTAATTGGCACCACCAGATCCACGGCCTGATCGCTTACGAACTTCAGGATGGCATCGACAAAACCTCGCGCATCGTCGGTGGGAATCGGATACGAAACGTCGAGCTTGCAGTAGCGCGAAAGCTTGGCGGCCGCGAACATACTCGCATTCGCGCCCACCGCAACCCAGTGTCCGGCCCGGCCGGCAGAACGTGTAAACGCCAGGGCTGCGGAACTGTGTCCATCGAGGATCAGAATTCTGGCCAAATCGTTGTCCTAGCTGTTTTCCGTGAACCGCGAATCAGCCGGCTTACATCTTTCGTCCGGCGAATGCCCACTCGAGATTCCAGCGCAATCCTTCGACGATCTTCGAGGGACGCACTCGCCGCAGGCATAGCGGATTGTCCTGCTGGCGCGCCAGACCGCCATCGGTAACCACCGCCGTCTCATATCCGGCTCGCCTGCACTCTTCCACCGTTTGCTCGCTCCAATGCGGCGACAGAGCTGGACAGGGATACGAGAAATGCGTTACCGGTGCATTCAACTCTTTTTCCAGGCAGGCCCGCGATTGTTCCAGCTCAATCCGCACATTTGCCACGGGAATCTGCGCGACGTTCGGGTGCGACAGGGTGTGCGACCCAACCACGTGGCCGCGCTCGGCCAGCTTCCGCACTTCATCCCAGTTCATCATGAGTTGTCCGAAGCCATGCGGAACAACTGCGTCCAGGTCTCTCTCGATGCCGGCAACCAACTGCTCTTGCGCGGCACCGGCCAGCCGGCAACAGTACTCGCAGGCTTTGGCGAACGCGCGATCCCGTTTGTCTGCATTCTCAAGGGACCACACCGTGCCTGCGGGATCGGTCCAGCTTTTGCGTCCGGTGGCGCGCAGGGCAAAACGTACACGGCTGGGCCACGGAAGCTGGCCGTTCGCAATGCAATTCACCGTGACGTAGAACACCGCCGGTACGCCAACTCCGTCGAGGATGGGCATGGCATTCTCGAAATTATCGCGATAGCCGTCGTCAAACGTCACTACGACAGATCGGTCGGGAATCTCTTCCTTTTTGCGCAGCAGAATCGCCAGCTCATCCAGACTTAGAGGATGGAACTTGCGCACCAGCAATTCCATCTGCTGGCGAAACACGGTGCGGGAGTGAATGATTCCGCCAAGGGAATCGGCCCCTTGCGACGGATCTTCCAGCACGGAGTGGTACATCAGGATCGCTGCCCCCGTGCCTTGAAATGCCGCCGCCAGGCGCAGAGCCCCGCTCCTTAGGAATATTCTCTTGGCTAGGTCCCTCATGCTGGTGCGAGCTTGCAGCCCGTTCTCTTCATTACTTCTCTCAGTATTCTGACCTCAGTCTCGCGGAACATATTTCTGCGCCGCGGCTCTCCGGAAGGCCAACAGATCCCCGATCCCGGCAGCCCAGCTTTCAAACTCCAACTGAGTGCGGCCCTGGCTGTCGACGAAGCGAGGCAGCAACAAACCCTCACTCTGGCGGGTGCACAGTCCGGCATCGCAAGTGGTTGCCGAAACGATCCGCTCGGCCTGCAACCAAGGCAGGAACAGCGGCCGGTACACGCCCCCGGGATAGCAGAAATGAACCGCCGGTGTCGATGCCAATGCAAGAATCTGGGCTTGATTGTCCCGAATCTCCCGCCTGAACAGAGTTTCGTCTTCGGGCGTGCGATGACGGTGAGTGTGCAACTGGATGTCAACCCCGCCTCGGGCAGCGTCCCGCACCTCTGCCGCGTTCATAATTTGCAGAATTCTTTTCGCCTTGAGAGCGCCGTAGTCGATTTCCAGAAAACCGGCGAGACGCCCCGCGAGATCGTCCTTCTGCACTCCCGTCATTTTTTCCTGCTCCGCCAGGTCAATCAGGCTGCGCACGACGCTGTGGCGGCCACTCTCGCTGCGCAAATCCAGAGCCCCCTCTATCCCGATTTCCCGTGCATCGGCGATGGCCTGCCCGCGACGCTTCCACAGCATGTAGGAACAGATGAGATTAAATACTGGGCGCTCACAGAGCGCATAGTACGTAGTCAAATAGACGGTTGCAGGAAAGCCAAATTCCCGCAACAGCGGACGAGCCTGGCTATAAAAGTCGTAGGTACCGTCATCAAAGGTAAGGACTACGCTGCGCGGGGGCAGACTCTGAGCCTGCAGCCGCTCCAAAGCTTCCCCCAGAGGCAACACAGCGTAGCCCCCCTGTTTCAGCGAAGCCAGCCGTTCCCTCAACGTCTCCGGAGTGATATACAGCGCGCTCCGCCACAGATGCTCATCGTCCAGAGAGGTGCCGTGATAGCACAGGATCAGCAGGCGTTGGCGGCGCCAGCGACTGCCCGCAACCAATTCGAACATTCGGCCGCCACGAAGCAGCCGCAGGGCCGTCAGTTTCAGCGATCTCAGCATGGGAACCTCTGCCATCGACTGGGGGCACCAGCACCATTGAGGCTCATCGGCGAGCTACCGCCGTACCCAGTTCGATGGCGGGTTCGACCGGGTCGCGGTCCAGGCAGACGCGCATCCACAACTCCAGATTGAGCAGACGCCAGATGCGATTGCCATGGTCGCGGCGGCCGGCGCGATGATCGCTGAACAACGACCGAATCGCGTCCGCGCGGAAATACCCGCGATCCAGCGTCCGCGGTTCCGTCAGCAACTCCTCTATGGTTTCAAGTTGCTTCCCCGCCAGCCAGTAAGCCCACGGCGTTGGAAACCCCATTTTCTGGCGGTAGACGATGGACTTGGGCAGCAGATCTTCGACTGCGGACTTTAAGATGAACTTCCCCGCCATGCCCTTGGTGGCGTACTTTGCCGGAATGCTCGCCGTGAATTCCACCAGCGTGTGATCCAGGAACGGTACGCGACTCTCAATGGACGCGGCCATGCTCATTTGGTCCTGCTTCATCAGCAGTTCGACGAGATAGGTCTTGATGTCGGTGTACAAGAGCCGGTGCAGCATTTCTCCCTTGGAATGATCCCAGAAAAACATGGAACCGGAATACGCATCGTTCGTATCCAGTTTTGACTCGGGGGTCAACAACTCATCCTGCTCCGCGGCGGAAAATGCCGAATAGAAGTTGTCAAAGTAGAAGGCGGACCACGAGGAACCGTCGCGCAACAGGAATGTGTGTTCCAGCTTTCTGCGCGCCGTCGCCGAGAGCGGGCTGGCAAGAATCCCCATGCGCAGCGCGCGCCGCAAGCTAGAAGGAGTAAGCGAACGGTAAACCCCATCCATTCGCGCGTTGAGCAGCGTCCACGCGTAGCGGGTATAACCCGCCAGCGTCTCATCACTGCCTTCCCCGGTGAGCACAACTTTCACGCGCTCCCGCGCCAGCCGCGAAACAAAATACAATGCGACGCTCGAAGGCCATACGATGGGCTCGTCTTCGTGCCAGATGCACACCGGCAGAGCCTGGAAAAACTCTTCGCGGCTCAGCCGCACCTCATGGTGCTCCGAGCCAATATGCTCGGCGACCGTCCTGGCGAACGGAAGTTCGCTGAACTCTTCCTCTCCATAGCCTACGGCGAACGTTTCGATCCGATCTTTTCGAATCTTGGAGGTGAGAGCGGCGACCGCACTCGAATCCAATCCCCCGCTCAGAAACACACCCAGCGGAACGTCGCTCATCAGATGGGTGCGAATGCGGTCTTCCAGGCGTTCGCGATATTCGTGGACATAATATTCGCGGCCATGGTTTTTGTTCGTTTCGCCATCTTCGCCGGAATTCACTTCCAGATCCCAATATGCGGAAATCTTGATTTCACCAGCTCCATCGATGGTCAGCGTGTGGCCGGGCATGAGCTTGCGAATGCCGGAGTACATCGTTTCCTCGCCCGCCAGATAACCGAATGCGAGATATTCCGCCAGCGCTTTGCGGTTGAACTCCGGCCGCGATTGCGGATAAGCCAGCAGCGCTTTGATCTCAGAGCCGAACAACAAGGTTTCGCCGTCATAGCGCTCGCGGTCGTAGCAATAGTACAGAGGCTTAATGCCCAACCGGTCACGGGCCAGAAAAAGGGTACGTTTGGTCTGGTCCCAAATGGCGAAGGCAAACATCCCCTGCAGGTGTTGGACGCAATCTTTTCCATACTGCTCGTAGAGATGAACAATGGTTTCCGTATCACTGCGCGTGCGATAGCGGTGGCCCTGCGATTCCAGACCCTGGCGGAGTTCGCGGTGATTGTAGATTTCCCCGTTGAAGACGATCCAGATGGTTTCGTCTTCATTGCAGATCGGCTGGTGACCGGTCTGAATGTCGATGATGCTCAGTCGGCGCATAGCGAGCCCGACGTTCTCGCTCACAAAGAAACCGTCGTCGTCGGGGCCCCGGTGGGCAATCCGCTGGTTCATCGCCGCGAGGATATCCCGGTCGACCCTGTGTTGCTGATCGGGATAAAAGATTCCGCAGATTCCACACATTGATTAGAAAACCTTCCCTTTTGGATCGTACCCCAATCTCGATCGCCAACACTGATTGCCAATATCGATCACCAACATCATTCACCAACATCGAATCGCTGCTAGGCCAGGCTGCTTTGCAGCGTTGCGCCCAGCCTTACGTGCTTCGCGTCGGGACCGGCCAGTTCCCATTGCTCCTTCAAGCGAGGATCGTTCACACGCGAGACTTCAGCATAACTTACCCGCCGATCACAGGAAATAAGCCGCTCCCCGTCGAAATCCGCATAGGTGCCGTTGCACAGCACCAGGGAACAGAGCCGCCCGGCGCGGTCATGGTGCGAATACAGAAAATCGGCGTCGCTGGTCCATGCTCCCTGGGTCCACGCTCCGCTCTCACCTCCGAAAACAAAGCTGTGGCTTTCTTTTTGCCGGCGGGGTTCAGGAAGAAGTTCAGGAAAAAGATCTGGAAGAAGATAGCGATAGGCCGAAGCGCAGGCTTCTCCTCGATCGCTGCAAATCAGTTGGCCGATCTGTTCCCCACCCGCGGCGCCCGCAATCAATAGAGTCACGAACTCTGCCGGCAGCGCCCGCGCCGCGCCGAACCGCACGACCTGCGCGGTTTCGGAGGATCCATACACCGGGGACCAACGCTCACTCCAGACCTCTCGCGACCAACCGTTGGCTTCAGCCGTCAAGATTGCCAGGCTCTCTCCAGCCCCAGCAAAGACAGCGCCGGCAAAGACATCGCCGCCGGTAGGAACCTGCGACAATCCGGAACCGATATGCCAAGCCAATTCCAGTTGGTGCGACCCGCTGCCTTCGGCGATATCCCGCACCAGCCAGAAGAGTCCTTTTCGGTGGAATACGAGCCGGCGATGGGTAACCGGCGAGGTGACAGCCAAAGACGAGCGCGCGTAACCATCATGTTCCGCTTCCAGCAGATCAAACTGTTGGCCTGCGATCCATCGTCGCACCTGAACTGCCGGAAAATTTTCCCAGGAAAACGGGCCGGCGGACTTAGCCTGCTCCTGTCCGTCGACTCGCAGCGTGTTGTGAGCGCCGGTGGAACGAAGCCGCGAGCGCTCGCCGTTTGTGCCGACGTATTCGAGCGTTCCCGAATCCCGCAGAAGGTTCTTGCCGTTCCGCACCAGCCACACACCCAAGGCGTCGGCATGTCCATGGCCACCGCTTCCCGCTCCCAACGGTCCAGCGTCCATCACTAGCTGTTGCCGGCATTCAGCATCTGCCATCAAATAGAAGCCGCTGTCGGCCAGCGCCGTTGAATCGGATGCAGGTCTGCTGGGCAGCGGGTCGAAGTCGGCTACGGCCTTGGCGCCGAGCAACCACATCGTCTCTTCAGTAGGCACCCCACATGGAGTCGCGGCAGTAAACTTGAAATCTTCTCGCCGGTAAAGAATGGCCCCGGTCGCCAGGGGATCGAGCATATGCTCCGCTCGAACCCGGCGTGGATCGAACAACCGGCCCCCATCGTCGTCGCCAAACATCGGGGGCACACCCGCTCGGCTCAGCAGCGCGAGTGCGCGCAGCATGCGTTGCAGGGTCTGGTCGAAATCGTCAGGAATGGCAACTTTGTTCAGTCCGGCCTGGTTTAATTCGGCTAGGATTCGCGCGTGCAGCAGCATGTCGAGGGCATAGACGTGATAGTAGGTGGATTGCTCGAAGTAGAATCCATCCGCCCGCACTTGCCTGCCGGCCTCGCGCACCAGAACATTCCATCCCTGCTCCCGCCATCGCCCGCCTGAGGGCAACCGAAAAAGTGTTCCCAGAAAAAACAGCGCCAGCGCTTCGCCCAGCAAGTGCGTGTTCGGCGAAAAGTAGGTGGAGAGATAGGTTTCGATATGGCGGCCGCTGAGATTTAGCATTCCAAGCCATCGCCGGCGCAGGTCGCTGGTGAAAAGCGGGCAATCTTCTAACAGGAAGAAAGTCCAGATCCACGACAGGCAGCGGAATGCGACCTCCAGGCTGCTGGCCCAGTTCATGCCAATGGGATAGGGATTCTCCCGCTGCCATTGCTCCCACTGCGCGAAAATCTCACGGACGAACTGTTCGTTTCCCGTGAGCCAGTAAGCTTTAGCCAAGGTGAGGAAGTGCTGATGGCGGTTGAGTTCCCATGTAATCTTCGAATCTCCGACCTGCTCGAAATCCAGATACTTGATTTTGAACCAGGGCACGCGAGGCCCACGTTTGCTGTGGACAACGTCGAGGTGCCAGTCGATCTGGCCTCCATAGTCAAGGCCGGAATAGCCGAGCAGATCGAAACGATGCTCACATAAACGATGAGCCTGGGAAACAATCTCGGCCGCCTGCGCGGGCAGAGTGCGTTGCAACAGCGCGCACAAAACTGGCGCTTCTCCTGCCGCGAAGAAGAACCGTCCCGCCGGCTGGATGTCGACCGTCCGCGAGTCGCCAGCAAAGTCGTGGCCGGCGCGATAACGCAGCTCGTCGGCGCGGGCAGTCACGAACTGCCGCATCCGGGACGCGATTTCGCCGCGATCCATGCTCCGCAGGCGGCGCAGCCGGCTGGCCCAGTTTCCCATGCAGCTAAGCATCCCTCCCCTGCCGCAAGATCGCGGAGTACAACTCGTCCACTTCGCGGACCAGCCGCTCGAAACTGAAGTTGCGTATCACAAACTCGCGCCCGGTCAGCGCGATCGCGCGCGCCTCCTCCAGGTTTCGCAGATACCTCAGCAGAGCCGCGGAAAGCGACGCGGAGTCCTCGGCCGGCACCAGCAGTCCAGTCACGCCGTCCTGCACCAAGTCTTCGTTCCCACCCACGCGGCTGACCACGGTGGGCAATCCGGCGGCCATATATTCAAGAACCGCATTGGGAAGTCCTTCGGCACGCGACGGTAACACCGCAATGTCACAACTGGCGAGAATTCGGGGAACGTCGCTGCGCCGGCCAAGAAACAAAAAGTGCTCCTCCAGACTCAGTTTCCTGACCTGATTTGCAAAGGTCTCTCGCGCCTCCCCGTCGCCAACCAGCACAAATCGCGTCGAAGGAAATTCGCGAACCACCGCGGATGCAGACTCAATCAGCCAGGGGTGCCCCTTCACATTCGAATGCATGTTCCCGACCAGAACGATGAGCTTCCCATTTCCAGCGTTGGGGAACAATACTTCCCGCTCACTCCGACCCTGAAATTTTCCGACGTCCACTCCGTTCCGAATCACATGCAAAGTCTCAGGAGCGAATCCATCCTGCGCGATCAGGTCATCCCGCACCGGCGTTGCATTGGCTACGATGGCGTGGGAAAGGCCTTGAATTCTCCGCAGCCAGACGCGCCGCTTGCCCTGATACCAATCGAGGTGCGCCAAGTCCCGCCGGCTGGAAACGACAGCCGGAATCCCCGCCAGGCGCGCCGCCGGAACTCCCATCAGGTTCGACCACAAATCGTGGGTATGGACCACGTCGAACTTTCCCCGCCTTAAGAACCAGCTCAACCGCAGGATTTGATAAAGGCCTCGCGGCGAATCGATTCCACCCGTGGGATGGAACTCCTTCACGACAACCGGAGTTCCCTGAAGCCGCTCCAGCAGCGGCCCCTCCGCTCGCAAACTGCCCAACGTGACCTCGTAGCCGGCCGCTCCAATTCGCAGCGCCAACTCGACCGCCTGAGTCTCCGTTCCACCTACATCAAAAGAGTCCACCAGATAGAAAACACGCCGCGCTGGATGCAGGCGGCGGATGCCTGCCGTGGTCTCCCCTTCGCACTGCTCCGAGGCTCGATCGCCTGCGATCATGACTCTGGTCAACCTGCTAAACTCAACCTGCTGAGCTCAAGGGTAGTGGTGCAGTTTGGGAATAAGGTTCGTATCAGGGCATGCCTTCAGGCATGCCGCACCGTTACGCAGTTCACACCAGGCTTCAGCCGCTGTCAAGCCAAGCCTCAGCGGCTAAAGCCGCTACATCTCAAGGCCTTCGGCGGCATCGCTAAAGCGATGCCCTGATACGGATCACTCTTCTCAAATTGCACCACTACCAACTCAACCTGCTGAAACTCATCAACTTATGAATCACTGCAAAAGAAACATTTTCGCCGAATTGGCGCTCGTGTTTTAATACTATATGGGGCTGTAACATTCGGGAGATGTAAGGAACATGAATTTGAACCGCGCCCGGACGCCTCGTTCACAAACGCTTTGCGGGTGATCAAACCGATTCAGCGTAATCCCCCTAGCGCATTGATAATAAAAGGCTTGCCTTTGGTTCGCCGACTTCTGCCCGTAGTTCCAGGGCGCATTTCTTTTCCAATCCCATGGCGGTGTTTCCCGGGGATTAGTTTTCTTTAGCGTTTTTGCAGGGCGCATTCTCCGACTATGACTCATTCCATCAGCGTCTTCGGGTTGGGCTATGTAGGCACGGTCACTGCGGCTTGTCTTGCCCATAAGGGCTGCCATGTAATCGGCGTGGACCCCAGTCCGGGCAAAGTTGAGGCCATGCGGTCAGGCCGCAGTCCGATCGTTGAGCCGCGGGTTGCGGAGCTGATTTCTGAACAACATGCGGCGGGCCACTTGCTCGCGACTGCGGACCCGGAACACGCCGTCCTCAACAGCGAGATTTCGTTTCTGTGTGTCGGAACCCCAAGCCTTCGCAACGGGAAACTTGATCTGGGGCACATCGAACCCGTGTGCGAGGAAATCGGCGCCATCCTGAAAAAGAAGAAAGATTTTCATCTGGTCGTGCTGCGCAGCACGGTCCTGCCGGGAACCGCCGAAACCATCGTCATACCGGCTCTCGAAGGAACCAGCGGAAAACGGCTGGGCCAGGGATTTGGCGTGTGCGTGAATCCAGAGTTCATGCGCGAAGGTACGGCAGTCGCGGATTTCCTGGAACCGGCCATGACCATTATCGGCTCGTCGGACGCCACTCACAGCCGCCGCTTGCGCGAGGTTTATAGCTGGGCTCCGGGGCAGGTATTTGAAA
The DNA here is from genome assembly GCA_052148475.1 of Candidatus Sulfotelmatobacter sp. Lineage (GTDB taxonomy): Bacteria > Acidobacteriota > Terriglobia > Terriglobales > Acidobacteriaceae > Sulfotelmatobacter. The sequence continues at coordinate 24,460 of JBKQID010000029.1, forward strand.
CGACATTCCGATCGGCGGAGATGGTGAAGTACGTTTGCAACACTTGGCACGCCGTGAAGGTAGCCTTTGCCAACGAGGTCGGAACCTTGGCCAAGCAGATGGGTGTGGACGCCGAATCGGTGGTTGAGATTTTCACGGCCGACACCAAGCTGAACATCTCCGCTTCCTATCTGAAACCGGGATTTGCGTTCGGGGGCTCCTGCCTGCCCAAGGACGTGCGCGCTCTGAACTACCGGGCCAAAGAACTTGATTTGAATCTGCCGCTGATCGAATCGTTGATGGCCAGCAACCAGCAGCATCTGGAACGGGCGGTCGAAATGATTCTTGCCACCGGCAAGAGAAACATAGCGGTACTCGGCCTGAGCTTCAAGGCCGCCACCGACGATCTGCGCGAAAGTCCCCAGGTGCAACTGGTGAAGCGGTTACTCGGCGAGGGCTTCGAAATTCGCATCTGGGATGACAATGTCTCGCTGGGCCGGCTCATTGGCTCCAATCGGGAGTACATCGAGAGTGCAATTCCGCACATCGGGTCGCTTCTGTGCTCCAGCCTGGAAACTACACTGGAACGGGCCGAGGTCGTCGTGGTTGGGACGCGGGGCCTGGACCGCGAAGTTCTCCGGAAGCATATTCGGCCGGGCCAGCATGTGATCGATCTGGTGAATCTGGAGCGGTCCCGGCGCGCTAACGTGAATGGCTCGTATGACGGGATCTGCTGGTAAGCGGTCATGAAGATTCTGCATTCATAATCATGAAGATACTTTGGGTAAAACCGGGGAAGCTGCTGCCGCTCGATGCCGGCGGGAAGCTGCGCACGTACAATATTTTGCGCCATTTGTCCGCCGGCCACGAACTCACCTACCTCTCGTATTACGGCGGCTTGCGCGATGAGACTTATGAACGGGAGATCGTTGCGCACCTTCCTGGAACCATCGCTCTGCACACCGGCGCGCCCGACTCGACTCCTCTGGAACGCTATCTTGACTATGCCCGGCGATTTTTCTGGAGCGCGCCGTACGCAGTCAGCAAGTTCACCGATTCGGAAGTTCGCAAGCTGCTGGCCCCCTGGATCGCCCAACGCCGTTTTGACGTGGCAGTGTGCGATTTTCTATCCAGTACGCTGAACTTTCCCGATCAGCTGGACACTCCCACTGCGCTGTTCCAGCACAATGTGGAAACTATTCTGTGGCGCCGCAAGGCGGAGATTGAGCCGCGCTGGCTCGATCGCTTGATCTCGAAAATCGAATATGCCAAGATGCGGCGCTTCGAGCCGGAACAGGTACGCCGCTTCCACCACGTGATCGCCGTTTCCGATCAGGATCGAGACCTGATGAAGAATATGGTGGAGGCCTCGCGCATCAGCGTGGTCCCGACCGGAGTTGACCTGGCTCGCTATCAATACGATCCGGCGGCCAAGCCTTCCGGCCCGCTGGTCGTGTTCACCGGCTCGATGGACTGGGAAGCGAATATTGACGGAGTAGAATTTTTCTGCAAAGAAGTGTGGCCGCTGGTTCTCGCGAAGATTCCGGCAGCGCGTTTTCGCATTGTCGGCCGGGATCCCCATCCCCGCGTGAAAAAGCTCGTGTCCGCATCGGTAGAGGTCACGGGCACCGTCCCTTCCATCATCGATCATCTCCGGGAAGCGGCCGTGTTTGTGGTGCCATTGCGCATCGGCGGAGGCACGCGCATTAAGATCTATGAAGCAATGGCGGTCGGGAAAGCCACGGTTTCCACCGGGGTGGGCGCCGAGGGATTGGACGTGCAGCATGAACACGACATTCTCCTGGCGGATGATCCGGTTCACTTTGCCGGCGCGGTAAGCTCGGTTCTGCAGGATGAGACGCTTCGCCGCCGTCTGGAGGCCGCGGCCGCTGCTACGGCGGCGAACTTCGACTGGTCCGTAATCACCGAGCGTTTTGTCGAAGTCCTGCGCCTCACCATGAACGCCGCTTCCAGCGAGCGTGGGGTGGAATCACCCGCCGTGGTGCAGGTCTGACGATAAACATTTGACGATAATCGATTGCCCATGAACAACAGCACTCGCCAGCCCGAAACCTCATTGCATTCCGGCTCGCGACCGGCCACGTTTCATCATGTCGGGTATGTCGTGAAATCCATTGCCGAGGTCGGCGAAGATTTCCGCAAATCGATCGGCGCGGAGTGGGATGGAAGAATCATTCACGATCCGCTGCAGGAAGCGAAGGTGACATTCCTGTTCTCGGGCAACGGGCAAGGTCCTTCCCTGGAACTGGTCGAACCCGCCGGAGAGAAGTCGCCGCTGCACCGGTTTCTCGCCAAGGGGGGCGGCCTCCATCACGTCTGTTATGAAGTAGACTCCCTGGCGACGCAACTGCAACAGAGCAGGGGCGCGGGATGTCTGGTCGTGCGTGAGCCCTTGCCGGCCGTCGCGTTTGGCGGGAGGAAGATTGCCTGGGTGTATACGCGGCAAAAACTGTTGGTGGAGTATTTGGAGCGTTGAACCTGAAACGTTGAACCCGGAACATTGAATCTTTACGGCCCTTGAGCCTTCTCTGCGTCTATGAATTCACAGGAAACTCGCCAGCAGATTGACCGTCTGAAGATTGACCGTCTGGTCGCCGAGGGCAACCCAGCTGCTGCTTCGGCGGCTCTGGCCGAACTGTGGATGCAGGAAAAGAGTCCCTCCGCAGCAGCCTTCGCCGTTCCCCGCTACGAACGGCTGCGCCACGAACTCGCCTTGCGTTCCTTCCGCGTCGCCATCCTGCGCTCGTTCACGGTCGAGCCCATGGTCCCTTTGCTGCGGGCCGCTGCCTTCAGCGCAGGCCTGGATCTTAGCGTTTATGTCTCGGACTTCAACGCTTACCCGCAGGAAATGCTCGACGCCGACAGCCCTCTGTATCAATTCCAGCCGGACGCTGCGTTTCTGGCGGTGCAGACTCGCGACGTGGCTCCGGACCTATGGAAGGGATTCACCGACCTTGAGCCCGAGCAAATTCGCTCTACTGCGTCGCGAGTCACGAACGATTTTCGAGACTGGATCGCCGCCTTCCGGAAAAACTGCCGAGCTCACCTTGTCATCCACAATCTTGAGCAGCCACTGTTCCCCTCCAACGGCCTTCTCGATGCCCAGGGCAACCACAGCCAGAAGCTCACTCTGGAACAGATCAATCACGAACTGCGCGGCATTGCCATGAAGCCAACGGGCGTTTACATCCTGGACTATGATTCCCTGATTACGCGCTACGGACGCAACACCTGGCACAGCGAGCAGAAATGGCTCACCGCCCGGCTTCCCGTTGCAGCTGCGAACCTGAATCATGTGGTGGACGAATGGATGAGGTTCCTTCATCCGCTGACGGGCAAGGTCGCGAAGTGCCTGGTCGTCGATCTCGACAACACCCTGTGGGGAGGAATCATCGGCGAGGACGGCATGGACGGCATCCGCCTCGGCCCGGAATATCCCGGTGCGGCGTATCAGGAATTGCAGCGCGCTTTGCTGGACCTGCATCGGCGAGGAATTTTGCTGGCGATCTGCAGCAAGAACAATCCCGACGATGCCCGGGAAGTGCTCCAGCATCACTCCGGCATGAAGTTGCAGCCGCAACATTTTTCTGCCATGCGTATCAATTGGGAGGATAAGGCCGCGAACCTGCGCGAGATTTCCCGTGAGCTCAATATCGGCCTCGATGCGCTGGCGTTCCTCGATGACAATCCCGTGGAACGCCGTCAGTTGCGTGGCGCGGTGCCCGAAGTCGCGGTCGTAGAACTGCCAGACGATCCCATGCTGTTCGCACGGACGGTCCGCGAGTGTCCGCTGTTCGAACGCCTGACGCTGTCGGCGGAAGATCAGCAGCGCGGCGCAATGTACCAGGCACAACAGGAGCGCGAACAACAGCACCGAACTCTTTCCCGCGAAGATTTCCTGCGCTCTCTGCAACAGGAAGTGGAGATTGCTCCCGTCACCAAGTCGACACTGGCTCGGGTGGCGCAACTGACCAACAAGACCAACCAGTTTAATCTCACCACGCGTCGCTGGACTGAGCAGCAGATTGCCGATCTGTGCTCATCCGATCAGTGTGCATCTTCCGGGTGGAGTTGTTTCTCACTTCGCGTTCGTGACCGTTTTGGCGACAACGGACTGGTGGGGGTTGCCATCCTTCATCGCGAACGCGACTATTGCGAGATTGACACGCTGCTATTGAGCTGCCGCGTGATTGGCCGTACCGTGGAAACGGCATTCCTTTCGTTCCTGGCCAGCCATGCCCGCGAAGGCGGTGCTTCCCGCCTCCAGGGCTGGTTTCGGCCCACCCCAAAAAATCAGCCCGCCCGCGATTTTTACTCCGGACACGGTTTCGTCGTCGAGCAAAAGATCGACCAACAGGAGGGTGACGCGACGCTCTGGACCCTGGAGCTTTCGCAAAATGCAATTCCGTGTCCGGACTGGATCAGCCTGCGAACCCTGACGATGAATGGACAAACCAAATGACTGCGCCCCTTCTCGATCGAGTCCGTGGAATCGCGGCCGATATTCTTCAAGTCCCAGTGGCCGAAGTCGTCCCCGATTCCTCGCCCGAAAGCATCGCCACGTGGGATTCCGTTCATCACCTTAATCTCGTGCTGGCGCTCGAACAGGAATTCAATCTCCAATTCGAGCCGGAGGAGATTGACCAGATCGGAAACGTCGGACAAATCGTGGCGCTCATCAGCAGGAAAGTGAACGCGGGCGCCTAGCAGTCCGCGGTGCACGTGCGGTTCGTATCAAGTACGGTTCGTATCAGGGTATGCCTTCAGGCATATCGTAAGTGCCGTGTTATGAATGCGCCTTTAGGCGCTGGTTTTTGCGCGCTAGAGCTTTACCAGAGGCGAGTAGGCGTTAGCTCTCTTAAACCATGGGAATCTCCATCCAGCCCTACACCGAAGATCGCATCCCAGCAGTCTCGGCCTTCAACCAGCGCCTGGCGCAGGGCGGGTACCCCGCGGAGTTTCGCTTTCCCGCATCGAATGTCCCGCATTGGCTGCCGAAGAACGACGGCCGTCCCATTTTTCAGGAATACTATTTAGCGGTCGACGGTGAGTTCGTCCGCGGCGGATTCATCCTCAAGTATCAGGATTTTTTTCTGCGCGGCCAGAATTGCCCGGTCACCTACTATCACCTTCCTCTTTCGGAAGGAGTCGTCAATAAGGCCTATGCCTCCACGGGCGTGCTCATGCTTCGCAGCGCCATGAAAATGCAACCCATGTTGTACGCCCTGGGCATGGGAGGCTTCCAGAATCCGCTGCCGACCATGCTGAAAGCCATGGGCTGGAGCCTGTGCGCCGTTCCGTTCTACTTCCGGGTCAATCATGCATTTTCCTTCCTGCGCAACATCGGGCCTTTGCGTGCGAATTTTTCCCGCGCTCTGATCGCGAACCTCGCGGCGTTCACGGGTGCGGGCTGGGCAGGAATCAAGACCATTCAACGACTGCGGACGCGGGAAGCAATTCGCGGCCTCGAAACCGAGCCCGTGACTTCGTTTGGAGCATGGGCCGACGAGTTGTGGCGGGAATGCTCGCCGCTCTACGCCATGATCGGCTGCCGAGGCAGCGACGTGCTGAACTGTCTGTACCCTCGAGGCAAGAATTTTCTCTGTTTCAAGGTGACGCGCGGATCGGAGCTCTTGGGTTGGGCAGTGCTGCTCGATACCCAGATGAGTAAGAACAAGTATTTTGGCGACCTGCGAGTTGGCTCGATCGTGGATTGCCTGGCGACTCCAGAGAACGCCTCTGCCGTGGTGCAGGCCGCCACCGGAATCTTGGAGAAAAGAGGGGCTGATCTGATCATCTGCAACCACTCCCACTCGGCCTGGGGAAACGCGTTTCGGGCGGCGGGATTTCTGTCGGCTCCCTCCAACTTCATTTTTGCCGCCGCCAAGCCGTTGGCCCAGAAACTTGAGCCATTCGCGTCCTGCCAGCACGAGGTTTACCTGATGCGGGGAGACGGAGACGGGCCGGTGAACCTATGAGCGGGCCGTCCATGGTCTACCTCATGTATCACGAAATTGAATTGCCCGGGCGCTCAATGTGCCAGGACGAACCCGGCTACCAGCGTTACGTCGTCCGAAACGCCAACTTCGAGGCGCAAATGCGCTGGCTCAAGAGTGAAGGCTGGCGTGGCCAGTCGGTCAGCGAAGGCCTAGCCAACCCTCACCTTCCGGGAGTGGTGATCACCTTCGACGATGGCTGCGAGACCGACCTGCTGACCGCGGCGCCGCTGCTGCGCGAACTTGGCTACAACGCCACGTTCTATATCACGGTCGGCTTTCTGGGCAGGCCGGGCTTTCTCACTCGCGCGCAACTCCGTGAACTCGCGGGGCTGGCATGGTGCGAGATCGGAAGTCATTCCATGACCCACGCTTACCTTTCCGATCTAGCTCCCCAACAACTGGTTCGAGAAATCTCGGATTCAAGAACGGAGCTGGCACAAATCACGGGGCAGTCCATCGATCATTTCTCCTGTCCCGGAGGCCGCTGGAATTCGCAAGTGATCGCGGCGACGAGGCAAGCGGGGTACCGCTCGGTCGCCAGCAGTCGCGCCATCGCAAACTCGACGGCGCTGGCTCAACCGTTCCCACTCGGCCGGCTTGCCGTCATGCGAGAGACTCAACTAGAAGACTTCCGCCGCCTGGCTGGTGGGCATGGCCTGTGGAAGATCCGGTTTTCCGATTCGGCGAGATCCGCGCTCAAGCGGGCCCTCGGCAATTCAGCCTATGACCGACTGCGAGGCCGGCTGCTAAATCGCGGAGCACGCTAGCCTGGCCACTCGTTAGCTCTGCCAGGTTGACCCTGCCAAGTGTCATCCCAGCCAAGGCCACTTGCCGAATCGAATATCGGCCCAATCCTCGCTCGCGACATGTACTCCTGAGTAGGGACAATGCCCGCCCGTTACCTACCTGCTTAACCCACTGCCCTCTAAAGTCGTACCCAGGACCCAGCAAGCTCAGTCCCGCAACAGACTCATGAGGAGGGTAAATGCCGACCCCGGGCTTTGCCGAACTGACCGAGCGCGCCGCTTATCGTTTTAAGGCCTCTTCATTTGCTCATAATGCTGCTCTTTGCTGCCTTCTCGCCCTGTTGCTGGCCGCGGCAGGTTGCTCCTCGATCTCTAGCGCTCCGGCCTCTGGATCGCAAAACGGGCCGCAGCAGAACAACGGGTCCAGCGCCGCACCGACAGTGTCTCCTTCCCAGGCGGTAGTTGCGTCCGGTGGCCAGTTGCAGTTTACGGCGACCGTCAGCAACTCGGCGGATACGGGCGTGATCTGGAAAGCAAGCGCGGGAACCATCTCCGCCAGTGGGCTGTTTACCGCTCCAAAAGTCAGCAGCACAACCCAGGTGACCGTAACCGCTGCGCGCACGGCAGATCCCACCAAGTCTGGGACGGTGCCGGTGACCGTGCAAGCCAAGGCGGTCCCTGTGAAACTAGCGATTGCAACAACCTCTCTCCCGGCAGCGACCACAGGCTCGGTGTATGCGGCGGACCTGAGCGCGTCGGGCGGCCTGGCGCCCTATAGCTGGAGAGTCGCCTCCGGCACACCGCCCACGGGTCTCACGTTGAACTCCGGCGGAGTCTTGACCGGTACCCCATCACGATCTGGGTCTTTCACCTTTGTCGCCAGCGTCAGCGACAGCTCAAACCAGCAGGCGACCCAGACCTATTCCCTCACAGTTGCTGGCAACACCAGCACTGGCAACACCAGCGGCTTTGACGGACCCGCCGAGTTGCCTCAGGTTTACGTGCAGAGCGCCCTGGCGGACACGCCAGCTCCGGGTGCGACCATTACCGTGGCAGCGGGCGGAAATTTTCAGTCGGCGCTTAACTCGGCTCAATGCGGCGATACGATCGCGTTGCAAGCCGGCGCGACATTTTCCGGAAACTTCGTGGTTCCAGCCAAGAACTGCGATGCAGCTCATTGGATCATCCTACGCACCAGCGCCGCCGATAGTTCGCTGCCGCCCGAGGGAACGCGCATTACTCCATGCTTTGCTGGCGTTGCATCTCTCCCCGGCCGGCCCAGTTTCGCCTGCTCGTCCACGAAAAACGTGATGGCCAAAATCGTCTTTACGGGCATCGGCAGCCAGCCCATCCAGCTCGCCTCGGGCGTCAATTACGTCCGCTTCCTTGGACTTGAAATCACGCGCAGCTCGCCCGGAAACGTGATTTACGATCTGGTCTCTCTGCAAAACGGCGGTCCCGCCGATCACCTAGTCTTTGATCGCGTCTGGATCCACGGCACGGCGCAGGACGAAACCACGCGCGGACTGGCGCTGGGCGGCAGCACCTATGTCGCGGTGGTGGACTCGTTCTTTTCCGACTTCCATTGCGTGGCCGTCTCCGGCGCCTGCGGAGATTCTCAAGCCATCAACGGAGGCTTGGGCGACCTGCCGATGGGACCTTACAAGATAGTCGACAATTACCTGGAAGCCGCCGGCGAGAACCTGATGTTCGGGGGTGGACCCGCCACCGAGACTCCCCAGGATATCGAAATCCGCCTGAATTATTTCTTCAAGCCACTCATGTGGATGCGCGGCCGGCCCGGCTTTGTCGGCGGAACCAGCGGCAACCCCTTCATCGTCAAGAACCATCTGGAATTCAAGAATGCGGGGCGAGTGCTGTTTGAAGGCAACGTGCTGCAAAACGCATGGGGTGGCTTCAGCCAGATCGGCTATTCGATTCTTTTGACGCCCAAGAACCAGAATGGTCATTGCGCGGTGTGTGTCGTGCACGATATCACCATCCGCTACAGCACGATCAGCCACGTTGGCGGCGGCATCGTAATGGGCAATGGAAAATCGGATTCCGGCGCTCTCCCCATAGGTGCGTGGAACGAAAGCATCCATGACGTCGTCATCGACGACGTCAATGCCACCGCCTACGACGGAGGCGGTTATTTCTTCGAGGAGGTGAATGGCAATCCTCTGTCGGCACTTCACGACGTCGCCATTAACCATGTCACCGCCGTGGGAACTGACGTCGGGGCGATGCTGGTCAGTGGAAACGATCTGACGAATCCGCCCATGAGCCATTTCACCTGGACCAACAACATCCTTGCCGCCGGCTTCGGAGTCATCTCCACAGGCGGCGGCAGCGAAAACTGTGCCTTTCACGCGGGCGGACCAGGCGGCATCCTGGCCAACTGTTACAACCCCTATGCTTTCCGTCAAAACGCGCTGATTGCCGCTACCGGAAAGTGGCCGACTGGAAATTATGCTCCCGCAACCATCGGCGCGGTCCAGTTCGTCAACTACAATAACGGATCGGGCGGCAACTACCAGCTGCAATCGAACAGTCCCTACAAAAATGCCGGCACGGATGGCACGGACCTGGGCGCCGATACAAACACGTTGAACAGCCTGATCGCCGGCGTGGCCCCGTAAGCAGAAGCTTAAACCTTGGTGTCGGCGGTGCGACCTTCCAGCACCGCCGTCGTCCCCTCCACCCGGCTGCGCCGGAATCGGTCCTTTAATTTCAGGAAGGGGCGTTCCACCAGAAAATACGAAGCGGTCGCGCACGCGATCACGGCCCCCACTGAAACCACAACAGTCACGACCGGCCGGCCCCGAAACATCTTCTCCACCGGATAGATGACCAGCTGCTGGTAAAGATAAATGGAATACGAGATCCTTCCCAGATAACGCATCCACTTCATTTCCAGTACGCGCGTGATGGGTCCGTTGCGGAATGCAATCAATTGCGGCAGCAGAGCTGCCACCAGAATCGGCTCGAGCAGAAAAGCCCCCCAGTCGCGGTATCGTGGAATATTGGAGTGGGCAACCACTTGTTCAGCGGCCAGCAAAGCAACGGTAATGAAGGGCATCCCGGAGAAGCTGCACAGGAATCGCCACAGCTTCTGAAACGCCCCTAGCGCCAGCGCCACCGCCAGCCAGCACCCTATCAGCAGGTGATCGGCCCGCATATCAAACGCTTCGTAGACATAACCCTGATTCACATGGAAAACGAAAACCATGATCTCGCGGTAAACCCAAAGGCAGGGAATGGCCACCATTAGGAATCGCAGTCGGCGCCGATTCTGTTTAAAGGCAAGAAAGAGAAAAGGCCAAATCAGATAGAACTGTTCCTCGACCGCCAGCGACCAAGTGTGACTTAAGCCGGTCTGAGGATCGCCAAATAAACCCTGATAGTAGTTATTGACGTAGAAAAAGGAGCACAGCGCCTGTGGAAGCAAGAGCCGCTTGTGAAACAGCCATAGGGGAATCACCAGCAGAGACCAGTACGCGTAAAAGGCAGGAAAAATCCGCAAACTGCGTCGGGCGTAAAACGCGCGCAGAGAAATTTGCCCGTGTTCGGCCTCTTCGGCAATCAGCAGCCGGGTAATCAGAAAGCCGCTCAGAACGAAGAAGACCAGCACCCCGAGGCTGGCGCCGCCACCGTGGAAGCCCAGGTGGGAAAACACCACCAGAAAGGCGGCAATCGCCCGCAACCCGTCCAGAGCGGGCAAGCGCGGCCGGCTCAGTCCTTCCTGCAATTGTTCCAGGCTGTCGGGGCTATTCATGATCGGCAGGAGTTCGCGGGAGAGGAACGGCGCTCAGGGGGTCCAGCATGAGTGCCCGCAATGGCATGCGAAGTTCTATTCCACTCCCTCGGTTGCGGTTCTCACGGCGTCGGTGTCCGCTCCTAAATCCTTGCCGTCGGAACCAGCGCCCGCAAACGGCGACTTCTTCTTGCAGGAGTTGCCTTCCTCCCGGCAAAGCCGGTAGTCTCCGCCCTTGCCCTGTCGAAAATCCCGCATGTTCACGGCCGAGTCATTTTTTGGAGTGAAATTTCCCGCCGGCCATCCTCCTCCGGATCCGACCAGCGCGTTGTGGGTGAAGTTGAAGCTGGCAAAACAACTCTTCAGCACTCCTGCCGGGCCCTGACGCTGGGGTTGGAAAGCGCAATTCTTGGGCCCTCCGCCAGTCGGAAAAATGTCGGTATCTCCCGCTCCCACCAGATTGTTAGTAAAGCTGAAGTTGATGATCTTCTCGTGGTCCAGGTTCACTCCCATGATAAACAGCGCCTTCGAAGCAAAGCCGGTGACATGGTCGATGCTGATGTCCCGAAGCGCCGGAATCGTCGAGGTGACTTGAAACAAGGCGCCTAGTCCGCCGTAAGCCCTGCCGTCAATGTCGTCAAGAATCACGTCATGGATGCTGTATCGCCCTCCGCCGCTGGCCACCCCGCCCGCATCGGACAATCCCGTTCCCATCACCAGTCCGTTGGCGGCGTGATACACGCGGCTCAGCCGAAGAGTGATGTCAGTTGTTTTGCAGGCGGCACAATGATTGTTCTGGTTCTTTGGCGTGAAAAGAATGGCAAAGCCCACCTGGCTGAAGCCGCTCCAGACGTTCTCAAAGATGTTGCCCTCGAGCAGCACCCTCTCTGCATTCTTGACCTCGAACAGATTCTTGACGATGAACGGCTTTCCCGAGGCGCCGCCGACAAAGCCATCGCTTCCCTTCCGCCAGATCCAGGGCTTGAAAAGATGATTGCGGCGGATCTCGATGTCCGCCGGAGTCATGGTGGCGGGCCCTCCGCCGAACATGACGTTCTCTCCGGCAGCCTCAAGAAAATTGTCGACGATCTTGTACGGTCCCATCGGGTAATCGCCCAGCCCGCCCGCAATGGCCTGGGAATCTCCGCACGCCCCGGTCACCGCAACACAATGGAAATCCGTAAAGTAAGAGTCCACCACGGCGACATAAGTGCTGCTGCCCAGCGCGATGCCGCGGTTGGTCTCGTCCTGCGCCGTGCCATGGATCCAGTCGCGGTCGAACACCAGATGATGATTGGTGCCCTTACCCTTCATGAAGATGAGGTTGTACACCAAGCCGGGCGATTCCCGTGTGATTTCCAAACCTAGAAACCGGTAGTGATTAGCGCCGTCCTCCAGGGTGACGGGCACACCGTTTTTCGCCGTCGAGATCAGCATGGCCATCACGTTCTTCGGCGCTGGGCAGGCGTACGCTGGCCTTCCCGGAAGTGAGGCGATCCCGGCGTAGCAGGGAGTGATGCGCGTCCCCTCGGGCGGCAAGGCAGAGTCGTCGGCGCTGGTGCGGACGATGATCCAGTGCGAGTCGTCGCACTCTTTCGCCGGGAAGCGGAAATTGCCGGCAAACCGCGCCCCGGCCTGCAGCAGTATCCGGTCTCCACAATGAGCCGCATCGAGCGCCGACTGCAGCTCTTCAGCGTCCTTCACCATCAGAGGTTTCCCAGGCGCGGGAGTGTCGGAGAGGCTGCTCCTGATGTAAGCCCGGGGAAGTTCCGCAGGACCATCGAAACGCGCGGTGCCCGAAGTTTGGGCGAGCCCGGCCAGGGCGCAACAAGAAAGTAGTATTAAGCTGGCGCCAAGTCTCGGAAGCACGATTCTCACACCTACCCCCATCAACACGTAGTAACGAGGCATCGCTCGGCTACCTTGAGGCTATAAACGCGGCCAGCCACTCCTTGCCTTCCGATCCAGCTTCCAACGGAGCTACCTTGCGGCAGGAAGAGACCGCGATCTCCTTCTCGTCGGAAGAACGGCGGATCCGGTAGTCAAAACCCAAATCAAGCAACTGCCGGCCATCCTCGACATCGATAGTACGCATTCGCGTTCTGAGCTGAATGTGAAGACGTTCGTGGGCTTGCGCGTTGCCATAGTATCCGATGCGGCGATGATAGGTTGACCGCGCATCCAGCAACGACGCAGGCATCGGGATGGGCAGAGAACTCAAAATGCGCCGCTCGGCCACGTCCATGAAGCAGATGAAATTGGCAAAGTAGACCAGACCAGCACCGTTCATGTCGCGGTCAGGATCGAGCTCATAAGTACACTCGCGCCAGCCTTCGTAGACGGGAACGTCGTCGGCCTCGGGATCCAGAAAGCTGCCGCGCGTCTTCGCTTGCCGGCAAAGTGCCAACGAATCCGGGTGCGCCGGAAGTTCAGCAATCTTTGCAAAATCCATGTTCTCAGGCACGGCCAGTGACAGCTTCGACGGCCCGCGTTCCTGATAGATGAAAACGTTGCTGCTGCGGATAAAAAGTCCGCCGTTGTTGGCGCCCTTAAGGTTATGAGTGCCGTCTAAGTAGACTTTCTCATAGTGCGCCAAGTCGGAATCGAACTCGATGACTTCGTTTTCACCGAACGCGCTTAGCGGCCGCTGGGGAGAAAACCGGATCTCGATGAAGTAGAACGTGGCATAGAGGCGCGATCCGGCATCGTCCCGGATCAGCGCGGTGGGCATCCCGCCCAACTCCTGGATCAGCCTCCAGCGATCGTTTCCGATGGCCTTCAGGAGCGCATTTTCGTAGAGATTGCATCGTCCCAGAAACGGCATTCCCAGTTCAAACGACACCTTGAAGGCCATATATTCTTTCGATCCAAATCAGAAGAAAACTAGAAGTGTGGAGACGCCGCCCGATGGGAGGACTCGACGCTTGAGCATAACCCATTCTCGTCGGCGCGGACAAACGCCCAGACTAGTTATCAAAGACTGGTCCGCAATTGGCCCGGACATTGGCCCCGAACCTCGAAACTGGTGTATCATCCCTCTTGCGTTCCAGCCTCGTGACGCCCCTGTTTTTTCCTGTGTTCGCGCTGGTGTGTCCTTCGGCAGCTTGACGACATGGAAACGTTCTTTTTCTACAGTCTCGGTCTGGTTCTCTCGTGGGCAGCCGCTTTCGCGATTCGTTCCCTGCGCTTTCTACAGCTCATCCTGTTGCTGGTCAGCTACGCCCTCTACATCACTTGGGGAAAATGGTTTCTTGTGTCTCTGCTGGCCAGTTCCCTGGTGAACTACGGTCTTGGGCAATACCTCCGGCGCCGGACCAGTGGGGGAAGATTATGGCTCGGGATCGGGTTCAATCTCATCTTCCTCGGCGTCTTCAAGTACTTCCCGGCTCTGGCTTCCTCGGCGCCCTCGCACTCGATTCTTGCCGGGTTTCAGCATATCGTCATGCCGCTGGGAGTCTCTTTCTGGACTTTCCAGGCGATCAGCTTTCACTACGAGATCTATCGTGGCGAGGAGATCGACCCGTCCCTTCTGGAGTTTTGTCTCTACATGGCGTTTTGGCCAACCGTCATCTCCGGCCCGATTTGCAGACTTTCCGGTCTGCTGCCCCAGCTTCGACGGAAAGAACCGCCGTCCTGGGACGACCTGAGCGCCGGCGCTCCGCGGATCGGTACTGGATTGCTGATGCTCGGCCTGGCGCGGTTCCTGGCGGCCGGTCTGGGACCCGGCCAGGGTGTGGACGCCGGGTTTGCGCGGCTCAACGGAAACTGGAGCGGCATCGACGTCTGGTTTCTAGCGGTCGGTTACGGATTCAATCTGTTTTTTGATTTCGCCGGCTACTCCAGCCTGGTCATCGGCGCGGCGCGGCTCTGCGGGTTCGAGCTGCCGGAGAACTTCAATCGTCCGTACTTGTCTACAACTCCGTCGGTATTCTGGACCCGCTGGCACATGTCTCTCTCCTTCTGGATTCGCGACTTCCTGTTCGTCCCGCTGGCCAGCCTTCGCCGCAGTTTGTGGTGGCGAAATTTTGCTTTGTTCCTCTCCATGGTGATGTTCGGGCTATGGCACAAGGGAACGCTGCTGTTTCTGATCTGGGGTGCGCTGCAAGGCCTGCTCCTGGTGCTGCACCGGCAGTGGCAGAAACTGCGGAAGGATTTCCGCTTGAACATTCCGTCGGTAGTCTTGACTCCGCTGGGCTGGCTGCTCACTTTTGCGGGCATCAGCGTGGGCTGGATTTTCTTTCGCTCCACGAGCCTCGTTCAGGCAGGGGCGATGGTAAAAGCGCTCGTCACCCCCGCTGGTTATCTGCACCGGCACTTGCCGATACAGTTTTATTTGCTGACGGCTGGTGCAGCCTTGGGATATTTTGCGGTCGTAGCTGCGACCGATCTGCTGACCAGGATTGAACAAAATCCTTCCGCTCCATCGGCGCTTCGAGCGGTGCTCCGGGAACGGTGGGTCTGGCTGGCTCCGGGGATTGCGGCCGCGGCGGTCTACGGCTATGTGATCACTGAAATCCAGCAAACCAGCCTCAGCTCAGCATTCTTGTACAGGCTGTTTTGAGATGGAACGTACTTCATCCATGTCCACGTCTACGCCACCGTCCATGCCACCGGAAACCGTCATCCCGGACTCTGCCGGATACCGGTCGGGCCTCAGGAAATTCCTGCCCCGGCTTGCGGTCGCGATCATGTTATTTACGCTGTTGCTGGCCGCCGTGGAAACGCTCTCTTATCTGATTTTGCGCCGGCAAATCTCCCCCTCGCGAGAGGAACAGAGCTTTCCCCGCTCGCTCTACGCGAATAAGCCCTGGGCAGGCGAACTGTGGCGGGAGTGGCATGAGATGGAGTCTGAATCGGAGTACAAAGCATTCGTGGTGTGGCGCGATCCTCAGTTTGCCGGAGAGATGGTCAACATCGACACCGAGGGCTTGCGCCGCACCTACAACACCGACTGCAGCCCCAGTGCGTACACGATCTGGATGTTCGGAAACTCCGCGCTCCTGGGCGAGGGATCGCGTGACTGGGAGACGATACCCTCCCTCTTAGCCAAGCGCTATGCAGAATCCGGACACCCGGCATGCGTCAAGAACTTTGCCGATCGAGGATGGGTGGGAACCCAGGAACTCGTCGAGCTCGTGCTCGCGCTCAAAGCTAGTCCGGTGAAACCGAATCTGGTCATTTTTTATGACGGTGTATCCGACACATTCCTACCCTACGAAACGACTGCGGGAGACGTGCACGGGAATTACGAAACCATGCGGTCGTGGTTCACCGAGGCTCATGCCTTGCAGAATCCCGGCTTCGCCTACCTGCAGAAAACCAACACCTATCGTGAATTGCTCAGGTTGGCCACGCGATGGAGCCGCCTGGGAGCTGCGCCGCCACCGCCCACTTCCCCGGCGGTCGCGTCCGAGTCGGCCCAGAAAGTGTTCGACAACTACCTGAAGAACGCGGAGATTGCCGCAACCCTGGGCCAGAAATTCGGTTTCCGCTGCGCATTCTTTGTGCAACCCACGGCTCTGATCGACGCCAAGCCTCTCACCGCAGAGGAAGAACACATCCGTCAGAACGCCGAGCGCACCAACCCCGGAATTCGACTTCTCTTTCAAACCACATACAGCCTGTTTCGCGGCATTCGGCAGCCCGATTTCTTCTATCTGGGCGACATCTTCAACAATCACCCGGAACGGCTATTCATCGGCTTCTCCCATGTCACACCGGAGGCGAATGAGATCGTGGCGGGAACGATTTTTCAGGATATCCGCGACCCAGGGCCAGAAAAACCGGCTCACGCGAAATGATGCGCCGCGAAAAACTTCGCAGAAAACTTTGAAACTAGACAGGAATACCGCAGTTTGCTAGGAGGTTTTCTTCTTGCCCAAACGATCGGCCGTCAGCAGCATCTCACGAACCGTGTTGAGATCCTTTGGGTTCACGCGGCTGGCGGGGATTCGCCGCTCGGTGACCTTCTCCAATTCGAGCAGTACGTCAATCAAGGCGAAGGAATCCACAAGTCCCGAAGTGACCAGGGGAGTGTCCAGTTCAAGGTCTAAAGAGCTGTCTTGCAACACCTTGCTCTTGAGATACTCGATCATCGTGCGGGCTTGCGCGTCCGAGTCCATAAAACTTGGCGCCGCTGGTGAAATCTCAGCAGCTTCGCCGAAAGTATAACATCCGGTGCAGCACGCTCTGCTGCAGTGCGATCCACAACTGAATCCACTTCGCAAGGGATGAGCGCCGTCGCAATCGCCGGAAATCATACGCTGGAAGTCATGTAAGATAAGCCGCGTTGCGGCGAAGGGAGGGTACGGTGCTGGATGCGCTTCTAAAACGAGTCATCGGTCACGAACGCTGGAATTCCCACGAAGACCAGAAGAAATTGCTCAAGGACGCGAACGTGATCTTCGATGTCGGGGCACACATCGGGCAAAGTGCTGAGGCCTATCAGAAACTGTATCCCAACGCGCAGATCTGGGCTTTCGAGCCCGCTCCACAGAACTTTGACCGATTGCAGCGGAGGTTTGCCGGCAGCGACAAGATTCATCCCGTGAACATTGGCCTGGGCGACGTGCCGGGCAAGCAACCCTTCTATCTTGCCAAGGGCAGCCAGGTAAACTCCATGCTGGTCAGAAAGGATCGCGTTAGCCAAGCGATCGAAATTCGCACTAATACGGTTGATGGTTTCTGTGCACAGAACTCCATTCGCAATATCGACATATTGAAAGCTGATATTGAAGGCATGGAGGCGAAACTATTCAACGGGGCAGTTGAAATGTTCCGGAAAAAAGCGGTGCGTCTCGTCTTCACCGAGGTCTATTTCTATCCCGTTTACGAAACCATGCCGCTCATCTGGGACCTGCACCGGCAACTTGAGAGCTTTGGGTTCAGACTGCACGGGCTGTACTCGCTGACTCGCGGGGCCAGCGGCAACGTGGAATTCGGAAACGCGCTGTACGAACTGGCTCCGTGACAATCACGCCATGTGCATCTCGGCGCTGCGATCGAGCTCGCCGTTCCCCGCGGCGTTTCCGGCCAGACTCTGATTCTGCGCACGGCGTAGGTGCCGATCGAGGGCTTCTCCCAGTTCGCGGCGATCGAACCCGCTGTGGTGTCCCGGGACGATCTCCATCTCGATGCCGCCGGCGGCCACCGGCTTCCAGCCCAGAAACTTGTCCTGATAAGGCTCCGACATCCGTATGGATGCGCGAAACAAAGTGATCTTTCCCGAAAACGGCTTGGGCGTGTAGCGCTCGACCGCCCGCATGTTCGCGTCGCGCACGCGTTCGAGAACTTCAATCGCCCGGTTCGGCTCGGCCTTGAGATCGCGCACCGGACCGGCGGGCTTCGGCTGACTTTGGTTTTTCGGGGGCGAAACCACCATGCGCAATATGCCGCCGGCAAGTTTTGCCGACGTCCGGCTCAGCTGTCGCATATGCTTCGGCCATTGCTTCGCAGGCGTTTTCGCCAAGCGCCAGGTCGCCGCAGCCGCCCGCTGGGCGAAGAAACGCGCATGACAATAGATTGCCTTGGTTCTGGGAATCATCTTCCCGTAAGCCAGATTGTAGGTATCGAGCAATGCCAGGAACGCAACTTGCTCCCCTTGGGCTACGAGTTGTTGAGCCATCTCAAAGGCAATAACCCCGCCGTAGGATCCTCCACCCAGGAAGTAGGGTCCGCGAGGCTGCACCGTGCGAACCTCATCCAGATAGAGAGCAGCCACTTCGCGGGCATCGTCCACGGTGGCCGAACCATCGAGGCCCGGAGCCTGCAGCGCCCAAAATGGCTGATCATCCGGAAGGTTCATGGCCAGGGTTCGAAAGGACAAGACGTTGCCGCCACCGCCCGGAACGCAAAAAAATGGCGGCCGTGAACCGGTCTCGCGTAAAGGAACGAGGCAACGCACTTCCCGGCGCTGACCCAGTATGGCCGCGAAACTGGCGACGGTCGGCGATTCCAGCAACGTACTCAACGTCATCTCCGGCACGTCATGGGAGTCCAGTACCTGGGAATCCAGGATTCGCACCAACAGTTCGACCGCCCGCAAGGAGTCGCCGCCCAGATCGAAGAAGTCATCGTGGATGCCTACACTCGGAACCTGCAGCACTTCTGCCCAGATATTGGCGAGCTTTACCTCAATCGCGTTTCGCGGCGCCGTCGGATCGCTCCCCACTGGCGTTCCGCCGAAGCTGGTTCTCGCCTTTCGGATTTCACGGCGGATCGCGGCCACGGTGCTGAATTCGCAGGCAATCCCCTGGTAATCGATCGCGGCAGACGCAAGCACCCGCGGTGTCG
Organism: Candidatus Sulfotelmatobacter sp.; assembly: GCA_052148475.1. GTDB lineage: Bacteria > Acidobacteriota > Terriglobia > Terriglobales > Acidobacteriaceae > Sulfotelmatobacter. Next base: position 43,254 of record JBKQID010000029.1, read on the forward strand.
ACTCGGGCGTCGATTCGGCCTGGGACTCAACTTCCTTAAGGCCTGTATAGGACACAGGGCGGTAGGCCAGTTGACTCGCATAGTCCGCCTTAATCCGGAAGAGCCGGACATAGAGCCCGCCCGATTCGCCGGTCGACTCCAAACTGTCGAGAAACTGCAGGGCGGGAGCATTCTTCGGTGAGGCGATAAACCGCAGAGCCACTTCGCCCAGGTTGTGGCGCAAGGCTTCCGCCCCCAGATAGCGGACGATCTGGTGCTCGACTCCGCGTCCCAGGGCCCGGCAGCTCAGCAAGAAGGAATCAACCACCAGCGCGGCAGAGTCAAGACTGTAGAGCACTGCGCCCACGTTGCCGTAGTCCCCGAACCGGTCGGTCACCGCAATCGTGATGCAGTGCAGCGTTCCAGCTTCCAGCGCGCTTCGGATCTCGCCTTCGGTGCGCCGGATCGTGGTCGTATTGAATTGATTGGTGCGCTGGGTCAGCTGCGCAACCCGGGGAAGCATCTCGGCCTGCAACGGTTCGATCGTAACTTTCAGATCGAGAGCGGCAACGAAATCCTCCAGAGTGGCAGCCTTCTTCAACTCCGCGCTGCGGGCGATCTCCTGCCGATAACTCTCGCCCCGCTTGCGGTCTTCTGTCGTGGCTTTCGCGCGGTCAAACGCCCACACGTGCCGCAAAAAATGCCCCAGATCCGTGCCATCCTTCGGCACTTGTATGGTCAGAACTTCCGGCGCATGGGCCCGCATCTCGGCACACTCTTTGCTGTCGTCATCCAGAAAAATGAAACTATCGGCGCCAAGGGAAAGATCTTTGGCAAGCGCGCGAATGTTGGCGGACTTGGGATTCCAGTCGATCCGCCACGCCGCGAAGTGTTCCTTCTTTAACAGCATTTCCGGGCGCCGCTCGAAAACTTCCCAGGCGTCGCTCTCATTGTTCTTGCTGCAGATGGCCAACAGCAGCCCGTCGCGGCGTTGCTCCAGCAGAAACTCTTGCAGCTCTCGATGCGCTGGTTCGATTCGAACATGTTCCCAGCCGTCCTCCCCGACGACCCCTCCCCACACCGTGTTGTCCAGATCCACCACGGCGACCTTGCAGGGTGGCCGGCTAAAGGTCAGGGCCCTGCGCACCAGGCAAGTACCCAAGGCTGCGAAGAAGTCACCGGTAAAAGGAATCTCCCCCAAACGTTCGCCGATCGGGTCGTCTATCTCCGACACGGGGTAGAGATCCTGAATAACAGCCGCCGGCAACAGGTGCAGGTTTGAAACGGACTCAACCAGCTTCGCCAACTGTGTGTCCAGCTCCGCCGCCAAACCCGCCCGCTGCTCAACCTCCAGAAACGATGGAGAACACGGGCATGAGACCACAACCAGCGGAACCTTCATTTGCGAAGCAGCCCGGCCTAGAGTTTCGATGAACGATGCCGCGTTCGCCTGCAGTTGCTGGCCCTCACCCATATCTTGCCAACGTACGAGCACCACGTTCACTCCGTCGTGGTTGGTGGCAAACACCCCGGCTGGGTCGAGCAGGGTCTGAAAGACCTGGTGGAATGCCGCATGCCTTATCTTGAACGAGAGTTTCAGCCGTTCGAACCAGAACTCCAGCGAGTCGTTGATCGGTTCAGCGGTGAAGGTCGCGCTGATGGCCAGCGTGCGTTCCGGGGTCCCAGGCATAGGGGTGATACCTCAAGAAAAGATGGCGGGCTAAAGAAATTTACCACAGAAACACGTCGCCGTAGGCGATGGATGGCCCGCAGGCGGCCATCCTCCGCCGTAGCAAATCCTTTTCAGACAAGCGACTCTGCACCAAAGGATGTTGCCTATCGCGCGGTTAGAACGCCAACCTCCGAGGTCGCGGCAGGCCGCCCCACCAGCCAGTCCGCCATTTTCCCGACGTTGTCGTCTCCGGCCTCAACGCCCAAGCCGGCCTTTACTTCCTGGTAGTGCCGGGTCACATAGACCAGTTTTTCACAGATGTCCGCAGCGTCCGCGTCGCGGTAGCGGACTACACCGGCAGGCCGGCGTCCGTTTTCGCTGGCCACCACCGGTACCGCCAACGCCAGCGATTCCAGAACCGAAGCCGCCACTCCGTCGCAGGCCGGCGTCCGCAGGCAGAGGAAGCAACGGCTCAGCAGCGTAAGAAATTGGTCATGCGTCAGATTTCCCAGCAGCAGCAGGCTGGCTCTTTCCTCGGCTGGCCAGTCCTGTACATATTCTCGCGCCGTGACCATCTCCTTTTCCGGAAAACCCAGCCAGATGAATCCGGCGTCCGGCTGTTCCCGGCGATAAAGCTTCATGCCCTGGCGAAGCTGTTCCAAACCGTACTCCGGACGAAACGATACGTAAGAAAGAATCACCGGCCGCCTCCGGCCGAAAAATTCCTCCACTTCCTCCGGCAACGGCACAGATTCAAACTCGAGATATTGCGGCGAGAACGTGGCAATGGTTTCAATCTTGCCGGGCGCAATGCCGTAGCCCTCGATGGCTTGCTTGATGGGCTCGCTATCGCACGCGATTCCCCCTGCCAGCACAAACAAAACGTAAAATGCCCAGCGCGCCACGCTGTGGTCATGGCGTGGAAAGTAGTCCTGCGAGAGTCCCCCATGAAACGTGATCAGGGCGGGGCGGAAGAGCATCCGGCCAGCCAGGGCCGCAGCCATCGCCAGCCAGTAGCCCTTCTTCGACATGCCGTTGACGTGCACGTTGAGCCGGTAACCGCGCCAACCGTAGCGCCAGATTTTCTTCAGGTAGTCGCTACCGCTCTGCACATCAACATATTCTGGACTCTTGATCTGCCGGCCTTCGTTTATCTTTAGCACTTCGCAAGTGTGGCCGCGCCGGCGCAGTTCCTCGGTCACCAGCTTGAGCTGGATCGCCCAGCCGCACATGGGCGGCGGGTAATTTCCGATCTGAAGAATCTTCGCCCTCTGTTTCATGGCCTGACTCGTCCTTCTACTCGAACCGCGGCAAATCGGAGGACACCAGCAGGTTGCTCAAGGGCGCCTTTTTCTTGAGCAGCAGTTTCAAATCGAAATAAGACTCGTAGACGAAACGCATCGTTCCCAACGAGGTCCTCGATGACGATGCGCTGGCTGACGACGCGCTGACTGACGACGCGCTGGCTGACGAAGACATGGACGAAGGTTCCGCCGAACCCTCCCGCGAATACCCGAGTTCACTCAGAGTCCCTCCCAGTAAAGTCTCCAACTGCTCCAGTCGAGCCGGCGACAAGCTGGTCTTCCATCGACACACCGGACTGAACTCCCCATCCTTCACTTCCTCAAGGAACGAGCTGTTGGGTTTACTCACCGAACCGATCCCCACACGTTCGATTGAGTTGTAGTCCAGCTCTTGCCCGACAAAGCTGCCCACTTCTCCAAGAATCTTCTGCGGCGCAAGCACGAGATCTTCATAGCGCACCTCGAGATAGTCCGAGCCGAGATCGCGGCCATCCCTGCGCCCCTTTCGCACCATCCACTCCCAGTACAGAGCTGCCACTTCAAGCGTCTTGTGACGATCCCACGCAAACGGGCGGATCCAAGCCTGTTTCTCCAGCGATAGCGCCACATCCCGACCATCGCGAATAATGTGGATGACCAGGGCATCGGGAATCGTCCGCTTGATGCGATCCAGATAGAGCAGATGTTCGGGCGTGCAGTCCGCCCACCGCTCCACGCCCTGACGCCGTGCCATCGCTTCCATGACGATGCGCAGAAAGTCTCCGCCATTGCGGCACTTCGCCATCACCTCTTCGCTGATTTCGTTCCACTCCAGGCCGGTTCGCCGAAACAGCTCCGTATCCCGCCAGGCCGCCAGCAACCTGCGCCGGTTTGACGGCAGACTCAATCCGCCGAAGCGGGGCTCAAGCACGTTAAACACATGCGACTCCGCGCGGTAAACCGCAAAATTCCCCGCCGAAAGCAACATGTGATAAAGCAACGTGGTTCCGGAACGGGGACAGCCGAGCACGAACACCGGCGCCTTGCTTCTTGCGCTGCCTTTCGGCACCAGCTCCGTGCTCAGTTCCGCATTCTGCATGTTTAGCGTTTGCAGACTCATGTTTGGCGTCTACAGATCATTGTTCGGCGTTTACACACTAAAGACTAAGGCGCTGACCTGCTTCCACTCCGTGCCTAGGATCACGTTGCGGAACGATCTTCGGTTCGGGCGCCATCGGGCTCTCCTTGAATGCCAGACGCGGAGGAGCACGATGCCCAGCCTCGCCCTCCAGATAATTTCGGTGCCACCATTCCAGGATCAGCATCTTCCACAGCACTCCGGAACGATTGCGCCGGCCCCGCACATGCTCATCCACCAACCCCCGGACCGCGTCCGGCCGGAAGTACCCGCGCTGCAGCGTCCGCGGTTCGGTCAGGATCGCGAGAAACTTGTGCTTCAACTCGCCCCTCAGCCATTGTTCGAGCGGCAACTGAAAACCTTGTTTCGGACGGTGCAGCAGCTCCCGCGGAATCTTCAAGCGCTCGGCGAGCCGCTTCAGCAAGTACTTGGATTGCGTGGCGCGAAACTTCCACTCGACCGGCAGAGACGCCGCCCATTCCACGAATTCGTGATCCAGCATCGGAACTCTTACTTCGAGCGACGTCGCCATGCTCATGCGGTCCACTTTGGTCAGGATGTCGCCCGCAAGGTACGTCTTGGTATCCAGATACAACAACCGGCTCAAATCATCCGTCGCTCCCGGCGCACGGTCGTAATAATTCTGAAATTCTTGCAGCGGGTCAGGCAGCCGGTCCGCAGTCGCCAGAAAATCTTTGCTGAAGACAGATCGCTCCCGGTCGCGCGCGGGGAGAAATGTCATGCTGTCCAAATACCGATCGCGCCAGCTGAGAGACGCATTCCAGGCAAAATTTCGGCCGTAAAATCCCGCCGGCAGCATGGGATGCACACTCCGCCGGTAAAGCTTTCCTGCCCACGGCGGAATCCCAGTGAAACGCTGGCGCTGCATTGCCAGAGCGTAGCGATCGTAGCCGGCGAACATTTCGTCGCCGCCATCGCCGGAAAGCGCCACCGTCACTTTCTCTCGGGCCATGCGGCAGACAAAATACGTCGGCAGCATCGAAGAATCGCCGAACGGTTCCTCCAGCATGCTGGACAGATAAGCGATCGTCTCTTCGATGTCTGGGTCCACGATCATCTCATGGTGCTCGGTGCCGAAACGTTCGGCCACGATGCGCGCATACTGAGATTCGTTGAACCGGTCTTCGGCAAATCCGATGGAAAACGTCTTCACCGGACTCGAGCTGGCCCGCGCCATCAGCGCCACCACGATGGATGAGTCCACGCCTCCGCTGAGCAACGCCCCCAGCGGCACCTCGCTCATCAGACGGATCCTGACCGCCTCGGCCAGCTTGGTTTCCAAAACCTCCAGGCATTCTTCTTCCGATTTCGGAGGCTTGTTGCCGTAAGCGGGAACATCCCAGTAGCGATGGACCGCCAAGTCTCCCCGCGAGTATTCCAGGAAATGCCCGGCCGGCAACTTCTGAATCTCCGAAAACGCGGTCAAGGGATCCGGGATATAACCGAAATAGAAATATTGAAGAAGCGCCTCGGGATTGGGCGTGGCCAACTCCGGGGCAACGGCGCGAATGGCCTTGATCTCGGAGCCGAACAGCAACCTGCCCTGGTGCAGTGCGTAATGGACCGGCTTTTTGCCTAAGCGGTCGCGAGCGAGAAGAAAGGATTCGGTGCGCTCATCCCAAATCGCGATCGCAAACATCCCCCGCAGTTTGCGGAAGCACTCACCGCCCAGTTCCTCATAGAGGTGAATGATCACTTCGGTGTCGCTGTGCGTGTAAAACGAGTGACCGCGGCTTTCCAGTTCGGCGCGTAGTTCCGGGAAGTTGTAGATTTCGCCGTTGAAAACTGCCCACACGGTGCGATCTTCGTTGTGAATGGGCTGTCGTCCGCCGGCTACATCAATAATGCTGAGCCGTCGCATGCCCAAACCAACCGAGCCGCGAACGTAGAGCCCTTCATCGTCGGGCCCGCGGTGCAGGATGGCCTGGCACATCCTGTGGACGTCGGAGGCCTCGACCACCTCGCCGCGTCGGCCAACGATTCCCGCTATCCCGCACACGATTCAGTCTCCCGGTCCGGTGCCGTCGAGTCCAGGCGCGCGGCGCCCGGTTTACGCCCACGCACGGCGATCGGCACGTCCCCGACCGTCAGGTCCCGCAAGCCGCAACTCTCGAACCAGCGAAACACTTCCTCATAGGTATGCTTCGATTGATACCACGGCGAGTACCAGTCAAACGTATCCAGCACCCTCCACTCGGGGTCGGCATTGAATGACATGGGTATTAAATAGCGGATGACGCCGCTCATCGGCCGGCCTAAGAGAGGAATCTTGCGCAGTATCTGGTGGATGCCATAGAGAGGAATGGTTCCCTGGCAGAGCGTGTGCAGCACACGCGGAGACATGCGGCGAGTCAGTTTGCGATAGAAGTCGCTCATGCGATACCAGGGGTTGTAGGCGCTGTAGAGCCATACCGAAAGCGTGCCGCCCGGCTTCAGGTATCGCGCCAAGCCCTTCACCGCTCGTTCACAGTCCGGCGTATGATGCAGCACGCCCAGGCTGTAGATGTAGTCAAAGCTCTCCGGCGCAAACGGTAGCCGAAGCGCGTCCGCCTGCAGAATGGAAGCATCGCGCTCGCGCAGGTTGGCCGCGGCGGCTTCCACCGCCTGACTGAGATCGATCCCTACCACCCGCGCGCCCCAGCGCGTGGCCACTTCGGCATACCGGCCCATGCCACAGCCCACGTCCAGCACCAACTTGCCGGCCAGGTCCGCCGGTTCCAGCCGCGTTCTCAGGATGAAATCTTTTTCCGAGCGCCGGCTGTTTTCATCGTCCAGCTGAGTCTTGTTGTGCTTCAGCCACTGGAATCCGAAACTGCCGGTATAGAACTGCTGATCCACAAAGCGAGGCACTCCCTTGACCACGGGATAGCGCTTCGCACAGCTCACGCACACCAGTGCGTCGTCCTCTTGCCTCAGCTCGGACTGACATTCCAGGCAGCGAACAATCGCCAGAACTTCTCTAGCGAGTCCTGGCCAGTTCTCGGTTTGTGTAGGACCCATTCTTGATTTCCCTTAGCCAGTGATGCTTCTTAGCCGGAGGCGGACTCTGGGGCTGCGCCGACTGGCTGGCGATCTTGTACAGCACGCAGATGTACCCCACAATAAAATACTCGAACAGGTTGTATTCCGTGGTGGCGAACATGGCTCCCACGATATAGGCAGCCATGCCCGCGCGCAGAGCGCTGTTCCACAATCGAAGATCGGCATCCGCCAGGTACCCCGGCAGTTTTTGCGCTTTCTTGGTCTTGCGCAGCGACATGAACATCACGATCGTGAACAAGATCACCGCGGGTAACCCGGCCTCCGAACTCAACCCGGTGTAGGTGTTATGGGTGGGCTGCCAGGTTCCGCTCGCCGCGGGGAACCCGCCCGGACCGACTCCAAATATCGGGTGGTGCGCCGTGAGCAACAAGCTGTCCACAAGCAGCTGCTTGCGGGCTTCCAGCGATCCCTTGTCCTTCGAGCCCGCAATGTTTCCCTCAAAAATACTGCGCACGCGAATCATATAGCTCGGGGTCGCGAGCACCATGCCGATGCCCGCCACGCCGACCACCAGAATCCCCACCAGTAACGCCGTCCGCTTGGCCTTCACGATGAATTCCCAGAAGCAGATCATGCAGGTGATTACCAGAGCGATCAGTCCGCTGCGCGAATACGTGGCAATCACCGCGTAAATCATGACCAGCATGCTGAAGCTCCAGAACACCTTGTTCACCGCTCCCTTGCCGGACAGCAGGAACGCTAGGCACAGCGGAAAACTGATGACGATGTTGATGGCCAGATCGTTCGGATTTTCCAAAATCCCCTTCTGAATGCCCATCAACCGCCCATCCTGCGTGTGGTGGACGATGACTGAGGCGATGGCGATCAGGGCAATCGTCGTGGCCTGGATCACCAGCAGCCTCCGCAGTTCGTCAATCCTGCTCACCACCAGATAAATCAGAAACGCGACGATGACTCCCTTCGAGAACCGGTTCACTACCATGTCGAAGGCGCCGCCATGCCACGACGCAAACACCATGGCCAGCGTCATATGGAACAACAGGAGAGCCAGAACCTTCAGTTCGGTCGGGAGCTTTGCGCGGTCCTTCGGCTGGGAGCCGAAGATCAGCGCAAACAGCGCAATTCCTCCCGTGATCTTTCCGATGGGAATGTACTGGAGACCCGGAATGAAATCTTCCGGACGCACGAAATAAGCGTAGGAAAACAGCACCAAGGCCTTATAGGCCAGCGATTTCCGGTTGGCTTTCGCCGCCCGCCAGGTGTTGGCCAGGCGACCAGACCGGCTATCCGCTTTCGTGGGAACCGCCGGCCTTATCGCGTCCATGCGACTTTTCTCCCAAATACGAAGTTTGCGAAGGCCACTGCCGCCGCTGTGTTTAAAACCACGAACGTCAGGGCCGTGTCCCCCAGCCGCTTCAGCAGACCAATCTTCACCGAGGACAGACCCAGCAGGGCCAGCGCGTAAAACGAAAGTTGTGCAATCAGCAGAACGCGATAGAGCGTGTGGGGAATGCAAGCGGCGGAAACCAGCATCGCCAGCAGGGCAAACGGCACAGCCAGCCGCAATAACTTGTGACTGACATATTCGAAGCGAATCGGATTGCTGGAACTCAGCAGCCACGGAGCCAACTGCAGCAACTGATAGTTGCCGCTCAGCGTCCGCACTTTGCGTGAAAACTCCTGGCCCTGGTCGACCGGGGGACGATCCCAGGCCCGCGCCCGCCCATCGAACACCACGCGTTTCCCCTGGCGCACGACTTGCATCGGAATGTACACGTCGTCCAAGATCGTTCCTTCCGGCAAGGGTGTCACCAGTTCCCGCCGCACCGCATACAACGCCCCGGTTGCGCCCACCACCGAGCCCGACGCCGACTCCAGTTCGCGGATGCGTTTCTCGATGCGCCAGTACAGGCCCACGCCGTGCTCTTTTTCGCCGTGTGCAGGATCGCCCAGCATGAGCTCGCCGCTGACCGCTCCCACTTCAGAGTCCGCAAAATTTTCCACCAGGAAGCGCAGCGCGCCCGGCTCAATCTTCTGCCTCGCGTCCGTGAAGAGCACAACTTCTCCCTGACACATTTCGAGGCCATGATTCAGGGTCGAGGCCTTGCCCGCCGCCAGCTGGCTCAACACCGCGCAGAATCTCGAATCCCCCGCATGCTCGCGCAGAATAGCCTCCGTACCGTCGGTCGACCCGTCGGAAGCCACCACGATCTGGCGGAGTTCCCCGGGATACTCCAGTTCGAACAGGTTCCGCAGTTTTTGCGGAAGCACCAGCTCCTCGTTGCGCACTGCCATCAGGATGGAGACTGAGGGCTGCTGCGGTCCCCGCCGCACCGGCCAGGGACGCACGCGGGCCCGCAGCCACAACCAGGCGGCGTAACCAACGTAGGTATAGGCGATCAGGACCGCCGCCATCCAGAACACCCAGATCATTACTACTATTACTGTCACTGCGCGCCCCGGCCCAGCAGCACAATCTTGATGGTCTGGAACATGATCAGAAGGTCGAGGCCGAGCGAAGCGTTCTTGATGTAGAACAAGTCGTACTGCAATTTCTCCCGCGCGTCTTCCATGGTGTTGCCGTACTTGTACTGCACCTGGGCCCAGCCGGTAATGCCGGGGCGCACCATGTGCCGCACGCCGTAAAAAGGAATCTCTTTACTCAGCCACTCGACAAATTCCGGCCGCTCCGGGCGCGGACCCACAAAGTGCATATCGCCCTTCAACACGCACCACAACTGTGGTATCTCATCCAGCCTGGCGGCGCGCAGGAACTTGCCCACTCGCGTGATGCGCGGATCGTCGTCGGTGGCCCAGGTCGCGCCCGTATCGGCTTCCGCGTCCTGCCGCATGGTGCGAAATTTGTAGCAGTAAAAAATCTTTCCCCGCCGGCCCATGCGCTGCTGATGATAGAGCGCCGGACCCGGCGAGCCCAGCTTCACCGCCAGCACAATGAATGGAAGCAAGGGCAGCGCCAGCACCAGCCCAACCAACGCCACCGAGAAATTCAGAACCCGCCGCACCACCCGGAAGAATGTGCTAAAGCGAAATCCCTCGGCAAAAATCAGCCAGCTTGGATTCAGGTTTTCGACCTCGATTTTTCCGGAAATTCTTTCCAGCCAGTTGGTCGCCTCTTCTACCTTCACGCCTTCCTGCCGCAGCTTCAGTAATTCGTCCACCGGCAGCGTCCCGCGCCGCTCCGGCATCGCCACGATGACCCGATGCACGCCGTTGTCCTGGGCCATCCCGAGCAGATGCTGAGCCACGCTGTCACGCGACAGTTCGCCTTCAATGTTGCCCGTCCAGCCCACCACTTCAATCCCCAGTTCGGAACGCTGGCGCAATCCATTCAATAACCGTTGCGCCCGCTCCCCGGTGCCCAGAACATAGACGCGCTCGCGGAAGTAGGGTCGCCGGACCAGCCAGAAGTACGTGCCCCGCCAGCCAAACAGCAGGAACGTCATGATGACCAGCCCCGTCAGCGCAGAGCCGTTCCCGGGCATAAAACTGGGAAACAGCAGGGCCACGACGGAGAGCACTAACGCTACGATGCCCAGTACGAGCAACATCCGCACGATCTGATCCCAGCGCGCGCCCAGGCTCGAGGAATCGTACAGATCGAACCCGTGTGAAAGCAGCAGGACGACCGCGGTCACCAGCAGAATCTTGAGGTAGCCTCCTTCCACGTTGAGCAGGAGCCAACTGCTTTCCTGGTTGCGCAGCATGGTGCCCAAAATGAAAGAGAACCAAATGATCAGAGCTTCGACCGCCAACAGAACCAGCGTTCGCAGCGGGTAATAAACCTTGAAGAGTCTGATCACGATTGCCCGTCCCTAAGCCTTTTTTCCGGTTCCGTTCTTCTCGTACGCCTCGTAGTAGTAACGCTCGTAGGACGCCGCGTCCTCCCGGGTGCCGTTCAGCACGACGCCGATCAGCGCCTCGTCAGGAAACTCCTGGCGAGCCCGGCGCGCCATATCCAGAGGTGTGGAGTTGGAACGCACCACCATCAGCACTCCGTCGCACGCCTTGGCCAGGACGCTCGCATCCGACACCGGCACGGCCGGGGGCGAGTCCACGATGATCCAGTCAAACGCCCCCTCCACACGCTGCAGCAGGAACTTCAAGCGGCCATTCGCCACGAACTCGGCCGGATTCTCGCAGCGGCTTCCACTGGGGATGAAGAAGAGGTTTCCCAACGGGCCGCGCTGCATAATCGAGTACTCGTCGTTCTGCCCGGAAAGGTAATCCGAAAGCCCGGGACCCACCTCCGTTCCCAGCATCCGGTGCAACTGAGGACCGCGCAGGTCGGCATCGATCAGCAGCACCCGCCGCCCCTGTTGCCGCACCAGAACCTGGGCCAGATTCATCGCGGTGAACGACTTGCCTTCTTTGGGAAGGGCGCTGGTGATCAGCAGCTTGCGCAGCGGCATCTTTTCCCGAATGTGGTAGAGACGCGATCGCAAAGTGCGGTACTCTTCGGTTCCGCGGGCGCTATCGTCGCCGTTGGTGAACAGCACGACGCTGGAATCCGGGTTCCATTCCAATTGCGGACTGTGCGCCATCAGGGTCTCAAGACTGAACGGGCTGGCAAACGCAGGGGTCGCCGCATGCACTGCGGCGCTGACGGGCACCCCTGCGGAAGTGGCGTCCGGGGTATACACCGGCGAGTCCGCGAGCGGAGCCCCAGTATAGGCCGGCACGGCACCTCCCTGACTGGCCGCCCGCTCTTGTTCCGCTCTCTTTAGCGCTTCATGAATACGGCTCATAGTTTCCTTTCGTTGGGGAGGTCTTTTTCTTCCAATCGCAATCGGTCGGCCAGGGTGGCCAGGGAACGCAAGGCTTCGACCAGGTCGAGCTTCCCCGCGCCCGCATTTTGCGCAGGCGTCACGGCCGGCGCGTGGTTGTCTGCCAGATCAAAATCTCGAGCCACCGCATCCACCACAGCCGGCAGAATAATTTTTTGCTGGTCGACAAATGCGCCCACCAGGCAATGCTCGCACAACAGATTGATCACGCGCGGAATCCCGCCGGCGTAGCGGTGAATCGCGACCACGGATTCCGGATCGAAAATCTGCTGCCCGTCCGAGCCCGCGATGCGCAGCCGCTGTTGCACGTACGCCTTGGTCTCGTCGAGCGTGAGCGCATGGGTTTTGGCACGCAGCGTCAAACGCTGCCGCAGTTGCCGCAGTTGCGGCTGTTTCAGCTTCTGCTCCAGCTCGGGCTGCCCCACCAGAACAATCTGCAGCAACTTCTCGGTAAAGGTCTCCAGGTTGGTGAGCAAGCGAATCTCTTCCATCACTTCGTCGGAAAGGTTCTGCGCTTCATCGACAATCAGCACCGCCGTCTCGCCCGCCCGGTAGCGGTCCAGCAGCCAGTTGTACAGCCGCAACAGGACCTGGCTTTTGGCCTTCGAGTCGCAGGGAATGCCGAAATCCGCCATCATGTAGTCCAGAAACTGCGGCGTATTCATCCGCGAATTGAAAATGAAGGCGGTCGCCACCTGCTGCAGCCGCAGCCACTCCATCAGCTTGTTGATCAGCGTGGTCTTGCCGGTGCCCACTTCGCCGGTCAGCAACACAAAGCCCTTGCGGCTCTGAATGCCATAAGTCAGGCAGGCCAGCGCTTCCTCGGTGTGCCGCGTCAGAAACAGGTAACGCGGGTCCGGGTTGACGTTGAACGGATTGGCTCGTAGTCCGAAGAACTCTTTGTACATACAGTCCGCCTAGACTCCTACCGTCTCCTTGGGTTTCTCTGGTTTCTTCCGGCTCCAGAACCCGCCCCCGCCGTTGTCGTCGGGGTTCACGCCCACCCAGGGAACAGCCACCAGCAGCGGCAACTCCAGAGCGGCCTCGGCATCGGCCTGGTTCCGAATGGATGTGTCGCGGAATTCATTCCAGATTCCCAGGGCCAGTCCCAGAACCAGGCCACAGCCCATGCCAGCGGCGGCAAACAAAATCCGGTTCGGAAAACTCGGGGCTGCGGGCACACTCGCTGGATTGAGCAGGCGCATGCGCTCGCCTTGCTGCTCCTGCTCCATCTTGAGCGCCAGATCGGACGTGCTCTTGTCCGCCTGTAGATCCTGGTAGTTCTTCTGGGCGTTGTCGTATTCGCGCGCCAGTTGCTTGTACTGTTCTTCCACCGCCGGGCTCAGCGCGACGCTGCGCTCGTAGCCCGCGATCTCCTGCTGCAGCCGTTTCTGGTCACGCGTCCCCGCCGTAAGCAGGTCGTCGTATTGGTGGATCTGAACCCGCAACTGCCGGATCTCCGGCGGCTCCGTGGCCGAGGCTTTCTCGCTGGTGCTATCGGGCGCCGCTGTTGCTTTCTCCTTGGGATCGGCGGGCTGGTTCGACGCCTTATTGATCTCGTCCAGCTTGGCCTTCATTCCAGCGATGTCGGCCTTCACCTTGATCACATCGGGATGATCCTCGGTGTATCGCGCCTGCAGTTGCAGCAACTGCGATTGCAGTTCCTCGATTTGCTTCTGCAACGTCACCGGATTGGTCGACGACTGCAACGATTTCCAGGCCGCCAACTGCTGTGCCAGCAGCGACTCGGTATAGGCCTTGTCCTGCTGCGCCCGATTCATGGTCTGGGTGTTCGATTCCAACTGCGAATTCAGGCCGGTCAGGATCTTGAGGTTGTTCTCCTCATCGCCGGGAAGTTGCCCGGCATACTGCTTCTTGAAGGCCGCCAGCTTGGCGTCCATGTCATCCAGGTTGCGCTTGGCATCTTCGAGGCCCTTGCCCAGAAACGCCGTGGTCCCCTGCACCGCGCCTTCCCGCGACTTCAGATTCTCTTCAATCAGCATGGAGGTGAGTTCATTGCAAATTTGCTGCGCCTGCTGCGGATTTTGAGACGTGTAGTTGACGTAGAACCCGGGTATGGTTTCCTCGGGCTTCACATGGACGCTGGGAGGCGTTAGATCGGGCACGGGCTCGACGTCGGTGTTCAGACGAATGGCTTCGATCACATCGTCCGGCGTCTGGTTGCCCTTCACCAAATGCAGCCTCTCGACCATCGGTTGCAGGCGAGACTGGCTGAGCACCTGTTGTTGGAGCGTGGCCACGCGGGCCATCAGATCCTCAGTCACGACAGGTTTCACCATGCCGGTGGGCACTTTCTGGCTTTCGATCAGCACCACCGATTGCGAGGTGTACTTGGGTGGAAAGGCATAGGAAACCATCCAGCCGGACAGGGGCGCCATCAGGGCGGGAATCAGAATCAGCTTGGCGCGCCGCCGCAGTATCGCCAGGTAATCGTCGAAGGTCATCTCACGTTGGATCATCGCTCAGTATCCTGTTCTAGCCGCCGCTGGTTTCAGACGGCAGCCGGGGAAAATTCAGTCCAGCCGGATGGGCCGCGGGGTCCAATCCAACCCAAACGTGGCCACATTCCGGTTCGAAATCCGGCTGCAGACGGGAAGCCCTCCGCAGTAGGAGTGGTCGAACGCCAGTTCGTTAAATTGATAGCTCAAATAGCCGTGAAGGGTTCGCCCAAACGCGCGATGCACCCCCGCGCCCACAAAACCATACGAGTAGATATTGGCTTCGGCTCCCGGACACGGCGGCGGCGGAGGTTGTGCCGTAGACGTCTGCCCGGGAAGAAGGCACGTTTTCAGTTCCGCCGGAGACAGGCTCTGCAGCCTGCTGTTGTGCGCGAAGCCGGAATCGGTGAACGCGCTCCACACCCGCGTCAGCGGACGTTCCGCGGTCAGACGTACGATGTTGGTTTCCGCCCCGGCAAACAATCCCGACCCGCTGCTCTCGAAGCGTACAAACGACAAATCCAGGTTGGTCTTTGGAAACTTGTAGCGCAGCCGAGCCTGGGCCGCGACCCCGATCTTGTTATTGGGAATGGATCCGACCGGATTCCCGCTCTGATCCACCGTACAGCCAGCAACTCCGAACAAAGCATCCTCCAACGTGCAAGCCGATTCGATCCTGGTAAATTGCGGCCCCGCCCCGAGCAGCAAATCCATGCGGCCGGAAATTCGGTGTCCATACATTCCCTGGACCACGTTGGAATGAAAGGTCGCGCCGAGAACGTTGAAATCGAAATCTTGATATCCGTAAACCACGGCGATCTGGGTATGGGGCGTGAGAATGCGGTCGTACCCCACCTGCCCCGAAGTCTGCGCGCTGCCGATAAACTGGGCGCCCGTCGTCTCGTTTCCTAGAAAGTGCGTGAAAGCGTATCCCCCGGCTGCCGTCAGCGCCGACTTGGGCGTGAGATTCAGCGTAATATCGGCCATGCTGATGTTCAAAATGCGCGGAGCCAGCCCAAAGGTTCCAAAGGCGGCGCCGCTGCCGAAACCAGAAAAGGCAGTGCCCCCCAAGGACCCAATCCCCAGCGAGCCCAGGGAACCATAGGCTCCTCCGAAGTTGCCTTCCGGCAGATAGCTGAAGGAGTCGCGCACGGCGAATTGCCCGCGCTTCCAGATGATCTTCTGTTCGAGATCCATTTGTTGCAGCTGCTTGAGACCTTGACCCTTGGTGTCGTAATACCCGACGCCGCCGACATAATCGAGAGCCAGGTCGTAGTGGCTCCATAATCGCTTGAGGACGAGGCTGCCCAGCCCGCGGCTGACCGACTTGACCGATTGACCGCCCAGCGTAGTGTCGATGTTCGAGTCAGCGGACTCGCTGAACGTCGCTCCCGGTTGCAGGTAGCTCAACGGCGCGGCGTGCGGTTCCAGCGACGGCGTGTCCAATCCGGAAAGCGGCGGATTCTCAGTGATCGGTGTCTGTGCTCCCTCCTGGCCGTAGGCCGGCACAGGCTGCTGTTGGCTGCTCTGTGGAGTAGCCTCAGTCGAGGGCGCGGGTGTGGTGCTGTCCTGAGCCCAAGCCGCACTCAGCGCGCACGCCAGCATTCCCACGGTCCAGATGCTGTGAAATTTGTTCATCGTGTTCCCTTACGGAACCACCAGCGTGTCGCCCGGTTTCAGGGCAATATTCTGTTCGGGGTGATCGCCCTTAATCACAGCCTTGTAATCAAATGGCAGCTTCACCTGTTTGCCGTTCTCGGTCCGCAGCAGGTAGATTTTCTTCACATTGGCGAACTGGGTAAAGCCGGCCTGCGACAGCGCCTGCAACATGGTCATGTGCGGCAGCAGGTTCATGGGCCCGGTGTGCGCCACTTCCCCGGTCACGAAGATGCGCCGGCTGTTCATGGCCGTCACCACTACGGTCACCCTGGGATCCGCAATGTATTTTTTCAGTTTGGAGGTGATCACCTCCTTCAGCAATTCGGGAGTCATGCCGGCTGCCGGAATGTCATCGAGCAGCGGCATCGAGATCTTGCCATCGGGACGCACGGGCAACGTCTCCGATAGATCGGGCTCTTTCCACACCGAAATGTGCAACGTGTCGTCGGCCCCAATCACATAATCCGGCGCATTCGCGGCGCCCTGCACGGCGTCGGCGGCGGGCTTGTTATCTGGAGTTCCTGCGGTTGTGGCCGCGGGCTTGTTCGCAGTTCCCTCGCTCTTGGCCAAATCGCTGGTCTGCGCCATCGTTTTCAACCCCAGCATTCCCAGCCCCAGCAGGCCGATCCCCATCAACAGCGCGAACTTTATCGCCTTCTTCATACCTTCTCCGTGGAGCTTACGACGCTCCGTATCCTTCAAACCCAATCTGCTTCAATTTGTAAAGCAACGCCTTGTAGCTGATCTGCAACTCCTCGGCGGCCCGCCTGCGGTTCCAGCGGGTACGCGCAAGCGTGTTGAGGATCAATTCCTTTTCCGCCTCGCGCGACGCGGCTTTCGACGCCGCCTTCAGCGAGATTCCCGCTTCATTGCCGCCCGCTTCCGGCTTGCGCAACAGGGCTCGCAACCCTCCCAAAGCCACTTGTTCGTCTCCCAGCGCTACCAGCACACGGGCCGCATCTTCCAGTTCCCGCAGATTTCCCGGCCAAGCATAATCCAGAAACAAACGCAGCGTTTCGGCGCTCAAGTCGGGGACGGGATGGCGAAAATCTCGTGCGTATTTCCTCAGGAAGTGCCCCATCAGGAAAGGAATGTCCTCTTTCCTCTGGCGCAAGGGAGGGAGGCGCAGACAGACCCCGCTGATCCGGTAATAGAGATCTTCGCGCAGCCGCCCTCGTTTGACTTCCACTCCAAGATCGCGCGCACTGCCGCAAATCAGCCGGGCTCCCTCACACTCGCCGGAGCGGCTTCCCGGCGATTCCGGCAGGGCTTCCAGAAGGCGCGCCTGGCAGTCGGCACTTAAATCGCCGAGTTCTTGCAGGTAGATGGTGCCCCCTTCATTCTGCCGCAAGACCTTCAGATCCTCAGGCTTCAGGCCTAAACACTGAAACCAACGGAAGGGCTGCGTGCTCCGTTGCGACATCTGGTGGATGCGCTCCGAGGTGGCATGCTTGCCCGCGCCCGGCTCGGCCAGCACCAGCACTGGAACGTCGCTCTGAGCCAGTTCCCGAATCACCGCCTCCACCGAGCGCATGCTTGCGCTCACGCCCTCTACAAACGCGAGGCCAGCGGGTTCCGCAGGAGCGTCTTTCGCAACGTATTTTTCACTCTTAGGCAATAAATTGCCCACATTTACCCTTCGCTCGAAGTCGCCCCATAGCCAGAGTCCGGCACAATGTCTGCCCCTCTACGAGCACGAAGCTTGCCATTGCCCACGCTTCGGCGGACGAAATCCTGCCTTACAATATACTGCTTATTTTCAATAATTTACAGCAAGCATGTACAGAGGGTTAGGGAGTGAGTCGAGACCCTCGCCAAGGATCGAGGAACCTACGATCTGGGACTTGTAGGAAAACTCTTGCTCATTGTGGATTCCCTCTTCGCCCATCGCCGGCTCCAGTTTCGTCGCAATAACCCATTCGTCGAGGTCGCAAACCCATTGAAGTCTGCTTGAGAACCAAGTATCTCACGCATTCTCTTTCCATAGCCCTCAGACAGACCCTTCATGCGTGAAATTAATGCGGCTGTAATCATGGACTGCGCCTGCTCAGCTGGTACAATATTCCTCACCTGCAACACGCTGGGGAGGACATAACATGAGCCGCGATAGTAATCAGAAGGGTTCGTTATTGGATCGCGTCGCCGTGCTGGCGATAATGGGACTGCTGGCGGGAGCCATCGGGGGCTTCGGAATCGGAATCGTTACGCAAAAGAGTGCGTCGACTACCCCCTCAACCAGCTCTGCTCCCCCATCCAAATAGCAGCGCTCGAACTCCGCCGGACCGGGGTTCACGGTTTGCGCACCCGCCTCGCTCGGAGCCTCATACAGGCGCCGTTTCTCTTCCCTCCTAACTCCACGACCATGGGGAAGCGCTGGACGCACATCGGAGCGGTCCGCATCGCGGCAGTTTCTTGGTCTGCATTTTGCATCGCTGAAACGGCTGAGATCCTGCGGCGAAACGGCGGCTGTCCTCACCACTGCAATCCATGAATTTGCCGTTGCATGATCCGTCGGCTCTCGCTATGCTCAGAGTTCCCCGGGAATGACAGGCTCCTGCTTCTGGATCAACCGATTCTGGATCAACAGACGCAAATCGAGGGTGTCGCGGAAAGTGTCGCCGAATATCCGCGCTGGGGGTCACACAGCGTGACTTGGTGGCTTCAGGTTGCGGCACTCGCAGCGTTGTCACTGTGGCTCTATAGTTCCACTCTCGTCCACTTGGTCGGCCAGTGGTACCACGATCCGGATTTCTCCCACGGCTTCTTCGTACCATTGTTCTCCGCCTACGTGGTCTGGCTGAAGCGGCGGCGGCTGGCGCGCATCGCGGTGCAGCCGTCCTGGTCTGGTCTGGCGTTGCTGGTCCTCGGGCTGGGCGAGTTTGCGGTCGGTCAACTGGGAGCTGAGCTGTTTCTGGCGCGCTCGTCCCTGTTACTCGTTCTGGCCGGCCTGATCGTGCTCTTTCTGGGATGGACTTATTTCCGCGCCCTTCTGCTTCCTTTAGCGTTTCTGATTCTGATGGTCCCCATACCCGCCATCATCTTCAATCAGATCACGTTCCCGCTCCAGTTGCTGGACTCACGTCTGGCTGCCACGGTCTTGCCCTGGTTTGGGGTGCCCACGTTCCGCGAAGGCAATGTCATCCATATACCGCACCTGGATTTAGATGTGGCCGTGGCCTGCAGTGGCATACGCTCGCTGCTGTCCCTGTCTACGATGTCCATCATCTATGGCTTCCTGATGGATCGCCGGACCATCGTACGCATTCTGCTGGTTGTAGCGTCGATCCCGATTGCGGTCGCCGCCAACAGCCTGCGCATTATCGGGACTGGCCTTCTGGTCGAGTACTGGAACCCCGACAAAGCAGAAGGATTTTTCCACGCTTCGTGGGGAGTGCTCATCTTTGTGATTGCTCTGATCATGCTGTATCTTCTGCACCGGGGCCTGTGCCTATTATGGCCGGAAGAGAAACCTTGACCCTGCGTTTCGTCTGCGCGGCCGTGTTGATCGGGTTCACCGCGATCCTGCTCCGCGATCGCAAAGAAATCGTCCTTGAGCATCGGCCCCTTGAGTCCTTCCCGAGGCAGCTGGGCGCATGGACGGGGTCCGACCGGGAGATCGACAAAGAGACCAGGGACACCTTAGGCGCCGGCGATTTCCTGTTGCGCGATTATTCGCCACAGGTCGACACTGAGCCGGAAGTCAATCTCTTCATCGCGTACTTTCCCAGCCAACGCTCCGGCGACACCATTCATTCTCCTAGGAATTGTCTGCCGGGCAACGGATGGCTCCCCGCCGAGAACGAGCGTATCACGCTATCTGTGCCGGGCCATGCCCCCTTCCCCGCGAACCGTTACGTCGTCACCAAGGGAGACTCCCGCCTGCTGGTCTTGTATTGGTATTGGGCCCATGATCGCGGAGTCGCCAGCGAATATTGGGCCAAGTATTATTTGGTGGCCGATGCCATCCGCATGAACCGCAGCGACGGCGCTCTGGTGCGGATCGTGATTTCCATGGTTCCCGGAGAAACTTCCGAAGCGGCGCAACAACGCGTCATGCCCTTCTGCAGCCGGGTCGTTGCGTTGCTCGATGACTATATCCCCCGCTGATGCAATCGCAGTTGCAGCTCTTTGAAATTCCGCCGGCACGAAGGTAACTGGAATCGCTTTTGGCCGCGCTCCTGCCTTGCGGTTTGCAGTATGATGAGTCGTTTCGCGGCGCTGCCCCAATTCCTCCGTGCCTGGAACCGTGCTTGTAATTGGAGAAACTCGATGAGTCGTTCCACTTCGGTGCGCTTGTTATTGACCTGCTCGCTGCTCGCCGCTTTTTTCTCCGGATGTTCCCGGGATCCCAATGTTAAAAAACAGAAATATCTGGAGAGCGGTGACAAATATTTCGCCGAGAGCAAATATCGCGAGGCAGCCATTCAGTACTCGAACGCGATCCAGGTCGATTCGCGTTTTGCTCAGGCCCATTTCAAACTCGGCGAGACCTATCTCAAATTGCAAGACGGGCAGCGAGCCGGCCAGGAACTCTCGCGCGCGATCGAACTCGCGCCCGACAACTACGCCGCCCGCGTCGATCTGGCCAACCTGCTGACCTCCGGACACGACTTCACCGAGGCCAAGCCGCACCTGGACTTCTTGCGTCAAAAACAGCCCAATAGCGCGGACACCCACGAGGCCTGGGCCAATTATTATTCTGCCCAGGGCGACCTGGCGGCAGCCCTGCTGGAGATGCAAAAAGCTGTAGCCGTTGATCCTAATCGCTCCGAGTCCTACCTGCTGCTCGCCATCCTTCAGCTCCAGTCGAACCTGCCCGATCCAGCCGAGATCAATTTCAAGAAGGCAGCCGAAGTCGACCCCAAAGCCATGAACGCCCAACTGGCCCTGGGCGGCTTCTATCAGTCGCGCAACCGCCTGCCCGAAGCTGAACAGCAGTTCAAGCACGCCATCGACGTGGATCCGAAAGACCCGGCTCCCCGCGCCGCGCTGGTTCGCCTCATGATGCAGGAAGGCAAGCGGGACGAAACCGAATCTTTTCTCCGTCAAACCAAGAAGGATCTTCCCGATAATCCGGAAGGCTATCGCATGCTCGGCGACTACTACTTCGCCAGCGGCGATCTCGACCGGGCCACCACCGAGTACGGTTCGCTCTACAGCGACCATCCCAACGATCCAAAGGTCAAGAAGAACTACATCCAACTCCTGATTCTGAAAAACCGCCTCGACGATGCGGGCAAGCTGAACGACACGATCCTCAAGGTCAACTCTCGCGATGTGGAGGCTCTGGTGTACAGAGGCCAGATCCAACTCCGGCGCAACGACGCTGGCGGGGCCATCGAGTCATTGCACAACGCCCTGCAAAACGACCCCGACAACCCCGTCGCGCACTACCAGTTGGGCCTCGCCCTGGCACAGCAAAACAATGACGGGCAAGCCGAAGCGGAATGGCGCGAAGCGGTTCGCCTTCGTCCTGATCTGATCGATGCGCAGCGCGCTTTGGCGGACCTGGCCGTGCGCCGCGGCGACGTCGATGCCCTCTTGCAGATCGCGCAGCAGATGATTACCAGTCAGTCGTATTCGCCGGAGGGCTTCCTCTTGAAGGGGGCTGCCGAGATCGCCCGCCAGAAATACAGCGATGCCGAGCAGGACGCCCAGCAAGCGATGCAAAGGGCTCCTCAGAGTCCCAAACCCCTGGCGCAAATGGGGACCATCCAGCTGGCTCAGAAGCACTACGCCGACGCTGAGAAATTCTACCGCGAGGCGCTCGACAAGGACCCATCGTCCACCGAAGGTCTGAGCGGTCTGATGAACACCTACTTCGTGGAGAAACAGGTCGACAAGGCAATCGCCGCAGCCAATGCTCAAATCGCCAAGTCACCCAACAACTCCAATTTCTATGATCTGCTGGGCACGGCGCTGTTCAACGGCAAGAAAGACTTGCCGGGCGCCGAAGCCGCCCTGCGCAAGGCCGTCGAACTTGACAAAAATAACTCCGACGCCCTCGAAAAGCTCGGCAAGGTGCAAGTCCAGGAGGGTGCTTCGGATAAAGCTCTCGCTCTTTACCTGCAGTCCATCAAGGACAATCCGCGAGACGTCACTTTCTACATTCTTTCCGGTGAACTGTACGGAGCGAAGAGAGACTGGGATGATGCCGAGAAGATGTACCGGCAAGCGCTCAGCATTGCACCCGATCATCCTCTGGCTTCCAACAATCTCGCCTATGTGATTCTCGAGCAGGGCGGCAACGTCGACGTGGCCATGGGATTGGCGCAAACCGCTCGCCGTGGCATGCCCGACTCGCCCAACGCCGCCGACACACTGGGTTGGGCCTACTATCACAAGGGCATCTACCAGTCCGCCATCGATCAGTTTCGGGAAGCCTTGCGGCTGAGCGAAAAACTCGGCCAGCCCGATGATGCGGACCTTCACTACCACCTCGGTCTGGCCTATCAGAAAGCCAACCAGAACGCGCTGGCCCGCCAGCAACTGGAGAAGGCCGTCAAGTTACGCCCCGACGACTCCGATGCCCGCAAGGCCTTGTCGGAACTCCACGGCTAGCCGGCCAAACTACACAGCTCAGTCGGCGGCTACGCCCGGCTTGGGATTGTCGGCTTCCCGCCGTTTGACGACCCGGTTGGAGGGCAGTCCGGCGTCGCGAATCTTGTAAAGCAACGCCCGGTAGCTGATGCTCAATGCGCGCGCCGCCTGCTTGCGGTTCCAGTGGCAATTCTGCAGAACCTTAAGGATGACTTTCCGCTCCAGTTCGCGCACCGCCTGGCGGGTCAGCTTCTTCAGATTGACCTGACCATCGACCGGAATCTCCGCGTTGAAGAAATCGGTTGCCGGGGGCGTCAGATCGGTCGAGATCACTTCTTCGTTGCCTAGAATCACGTAGCGTTTGACAAGGTTTTCCAGTTCGCGGATGTTGCCCGGCCAATGATACTTGCGCAACTGCGTCATCATCTCGCTGGAGAGAGCGCGCGCCCGGCAATTGTATTTCCGGTTGTGATACTCGAGAAAATATGTCACCAGGTCGGGAATGTCATTCGCCCGTTCGCGCAGCGGAGGCAGGTGCAGGTTCACCACGTTGATGCGATAAAACAGGTCGGCGCGGAAGGTGCCGTTTTCAATCTCCTGCTCCAGTTTGCGGTTGGTGGCGCAGACGACGCGGACTTCCACTTTCTTATCTTCCTGCGCGCCGATGCGGCAGAACTGCCCGTCCTGCAGCAACTGCAGCAACTTCGACTGCAGCGACATATCCAGTTCGGAAATCTCGTCCAGAAACAGCGTGCCGCGATGCGCCAACTCCACGCGCCCCGGCTTCATCCCATAAGCGCCGGTGAACGCTCCCTTTTCGTATCCGAACAACTCGCTTTCGAGCAGCGTGCCCGGAATCGCCGGGCAATTCACTTTCACCCAGGGCCCAGTGCGCCACGGCGAAGCAGCATGAATCATGCGCGCTATAATGTCTTTGCCGGTCCCGCTCTCTCCTTGGATCAGGACCGGAACGTTGGCGCTGGCCAGTTTCATCAGACGATCGCGGACGGCTTGCATAGCCTCACTACGCCCGAAAACGACGGCGTCGGGTGGCATCTCCCCCAAAGGCTGGGCCAGCGTATTCACACTGCTAGTTGTCATGGCGGATTTTTACCAATTCTGGGGAGAGACCTTAAACCAGCACCCAGAGAGCCAAAGGTGCCCGGCATTGACACGGACCACTCAAATCTAGCTTATGTAGTTGAAGGGTATCAACTTACCAAAGAGCCAAGCGGGCATGCCCCGGTAATCAGGGAATGAGGACTACAGTAACACTCAGGGCAGGATTATGCGCAAACATTTTCACACGGCAGAAGCAGTTTTCCGCCGCCGGGGAGCGACGGCATCCGCCAGCAGCAGCGGGCGCGTGAACTTGAGGCCCAGCAAATAGTAGCCGTCGGCGGGTGTGCTGCGCAGCGCCTTGGCGCGCAGGGTGCGGGAAGCTCTCGGTAACAGGGCCAACGACGCCACCGGCGCACTGGGGATTTCTAGCCGCAACTGCGCGATTGCAGGCAGAACCCGGCGGATCGCGACCAACATTCCCCCGGCGCTCACGTTCAGGGCAGTGGCAAATTCCAGGAATTCCGTGCCCTTCCCATCGCGGCTGCGAACAAAAACGGGGATTGCAAGCGGCAATCGAGCCCACTTCCGCCGCTCACTTCCCGCCCTCGCACCGCTCATGCAGACCTCTCCGTCGTTCTCGACCGGGCCTCAGGGAGCACCTGAGGGGCCAAATGTCCGGCAAATCCCCAGCAAAACTGGGAGAGAAAACCGAAGTCCGGCCGTCTCGGACTGCAAAACCGGCAAAGCAGCAGGAGTTTTCGGCTCTTTTGTTCGCTATATATTCGCTTTCCAAAAACCTGCCTTCCGCGGCCGTCATCCGGCAAAAGTGCAAGCTTTTGCTACACTTGGGTAATTCCCGTGCATTTTCCGTTGACAACAAATTGGCTCTGAAATAGGATTTTGTCATCAGCACTCGACGGAGATTTTCGAGTGCGGTCTCCTCTCCCCGTCAACCTGTGGTAGTCCTCAATGGCCTCTGCCCACAA
The DNA here is from genome assembly GCA_052148475.1 of Candidatus Sulfotelmatobacter sp. Classification (GTDB taxonomy): domain Bacteria; phylum Acidobacteriota; class Terriglobia; order Terriglobales; family Acidobacteriaceae; genus Sulfotelmatobacter. The sequence goes on from JBKQID010000029.1 coordinate 67,861, forward strand.
GAACACGTGTGTTTCCGACGCAGGAGGAACTACTCAACCCATGCCAGCCACTGCTACGGCCCGTCCCGCCGGCGATGTGCCCAGCCCGGAAAACCTGCTGCAGGAGTACAAAGAGCTGCGTGATCGGTTCCAGCGCACCACCAACGCTCTGGCCTCCGCCGCCCACGATCTGAAAACGCCGCTGTCGATACTGAACGGCTACGTCGAAGTGCTGCAGAACGAGAAACTCGGATCGCTCAACGACCGCCAGCGCGAAGTCCTGCGCGACATGCAGGCCAGCGGGAAACGTCTGCAACAGTTCATTCAGGATTTCCTCACCTACAGCGCCCTCGAAACCGGCGGTCTGCGCATGCAGTTCGAAACCGGCAACATCAACGATTGCCTGTCTGAGGTTTGCCGGCTCTGGTCCAATCGTTTTCAGGAAAAAAGGCTGGCGCTATATTTTCTGGCCAACGACAAGCTTCCGATTTTTCCCTTCGATTCTCCGAAGGTAGAGCGCATCATCTCGAACCTGCTGGAAAATTCATTCAAGTTCACGCCCCAGGGCGGAACGGTCTGGCTGCACGCCGAGCCGCACATGTGGGAGCGCCGCGCCGCAGCTCAGCCTTCGTCGGCCGAGCGCCGCCGCCAGAACGTCACTCATCCCAACTCCGTCAAGGTCAGCGTTTCCGATACCGGCCCGGGAATCCCCGCGGAGTTTCACCTGGAAGTGTTTGACGATTTCTTCCGCCTCCCCAACACCGCCAGTCAGGAAGGTATGGGACTAGGGCTCGCCATCGCGCGCCGGTTGATCCAAGGCATGGGAGGAAAAATCTGGGTCGAGAGCGATCCCGGCGCGGGTTGCAAGTTTTCTTTCCTCATTCCATATAAGCCCGTTGTCGCCGCCAGCAAGGGAAAAAACCGATGAAGCCAACCGCCAAGATCCTGCTGGTCGACGACGAACCCGGCATGCTGCGTTACATCAAGACGCTGCTCGAAGTGGACGACTACAAAGTCGAAACTGCGACCACCGGCGAAGAAGCGCTGCAGCGCGTGGAAAAGGGCATGCAGCCGGACCTGGTGCTGCTCGACGTGCTCATGCCCGGCATCGATGGCCTGGAGACTCTCGAGCAGTTGCGCCGCATTCAGCCCGGCGTGAAGGTCGTCATGTTGTCCTGCGTCAACGACACCCGCAAAGTTGTACACGCCATGAAGCTGGGCGCCCAGGACTACCTGACCAAGCCGTTTCAGAAAGCCGAGCTCGACGCCGTCATCGATCTCAGCCTCGGCCAGGGAAAGCAGACCTACAGCGGAGAAGTCGAAGAACTTTCCGAAGACGTTTTCTTTATCGCGGCCAGCCCGCAGATGCGCAAGATCCGCTCGCAGGCCGCGCTGGTTGCCAATGTCGACATTCCCGTGCTCCTGTTGGGAGAGAGCGGCACCGGCAAGGAAGTTCTAGGGCGCTTGATCCACAAGCTTTCGCCGCGGTCCCACCGCACTTTCCTCAAAGTCAATTGCGCCGCCGTTCCCGGCGACCTGCTGGAGAGCGAATTGTTCGGCTACGAGCCGGGCGCATTCACCGGCGCGACCCACGCCAAACCTGGCAAGTTCGAGTTGTGCAACAAGGGCACGATTCTACTCGACGAGATCGGAGAAATGCCGCCGCTGTTGCAGGCGAAACTCCTGCATGTGCTACAGGACCAGACGTTCTCGCGCCTCGGCAGTCGTTCCATCATCAAGGTCGACGTGCGCATTCTGGCCGCCACCAACATCAACATTCCGGAAGCGCTCGCCAGCAAACGCCTGCGCGAGGATCTCTACTACCGCCTCAACGCGTTCACCATGCAGATTCCGCCGCTGCGCGAGCGTAAGGAAGAAATTCCCATCCTGCTGAAGCACTCGATGACGCGCATGGCCGAGCGTTACGCGCGCGCCCCACTGCCGCTCTCTCCGGCATTGCTGCAGGCCTGTCAGAATCATTCCTGGCCCGGCAATCTCCGCGAACTGAATAACTTCCTGAAGCGCTACTTAATTCTGGGGGATGAGAGCCTGGCGGTCAGCGAACTGATTCCCAGAAACGACGGCAATGGCGGAGTGCATGGCGATTCGTCGACCCGCGCAGCCGAGCCCGGCGGGTTGAAGTCTCTGGCCCGCACCGCGAAAGACGAAGCCGAAGCTCAGGCCATCACACAAGCGCTGGAACAGACCAACTGGAACCGCAAGCAGGCGGCCGCGATTCTCCAGATCAGTTACAAGGCTCTGCTCTACAAGATCCGGCAGTATGGGATTGCCGAGTCCAAAGGACACCACAAGCTCTCAGCGGGAGCTTAACTAGTTCTCCCACGCCTCGCGTAGAGCCGCCGGCAGAGATCCCGTCCCCTACTGAACATTCAGACTGACAACGCCGCTCTTGGTGTCACTGCCGGAGACCGCTGTCACCGTGATCTTGTACTGACCTGCGGGCGTACCGCTGACCGGTAGTTGCGTGTTACTGCCGCTGCACGCCGGTTGCAGCAGGAGCATGGCAAACAGCGCGCAGAACAGCAATACTCCCAGGATGCGCCGCCGGCGCCGGTTGCTTCCGGCGCCCACTCCCAGCAGAGTTAATCCCGGTAACGCCAGCCACACTGCATAGAAGTGTCGCGACAGCAAACTGCCGGTGGTTGGATTGATCGGCCGAGCCGTGGTCGTGATGTTGAGCGTGGAAGACCCGGGACCGAGCAGCGTGACCGGGCTGTTGGTGAAGTTGCACGCCGCTCCCGTGGGCAGACCGGTGCAGGCCAGAGTGATCTTCGAGGAATATACCGGATGCGGCGACAGCACCACCTGATACGTAGCGGTTTGCCCGGCGGGCACGCTGTAATCCGCAGGATTGATCGCGATCGTGTAGTCGCCCATCTGCGCCGGTACCTGGGCACGGGCCAGCACATTGTTGCCTGTCCCCATGACCTGCACCGAGCCCCCGTTAAAGGCGGCTTGAGTCCCAGCGCTGTTCGGAGTGGGGGTGAGCACAATGGTGACGGTTGCGGTCGCGCCCGACTGCAGCGTGGGAAGGCTGCAGCTTACGCTGGCATTGGTCGAACCTCCTCCGCAGGTTCCAGCACTGGCGCTGGCCGAGACAAAGTTGAGCGCCACTCCCGTAATTTGAGAGCTGAGATCGTCCACGACCGTGATATTGCTGGCTTGATCGGGACCGTTGTTGGTGATGGTGTAAGTGAACGTGGCTTGATTGCCGGCGTCGACGAAGGACTGGTTCGGGCCCAACGTCAGCACTCCAGTAATCGACAAGCTCAACGCCGACGACAGTTGGGCTGCGAACGCGTCGTAGCCGCCATTGTACCCAGTTGCTGGTGCACCCAGCTGACCCTGGACCTGCAGATTGGGCGAATTGGTGTCGCCCACGAAATAGGAGTTCTGGTTCACGTCGAGCGCAACCCCCGTGCCCTCGGTAAACACCGTCGCATTCCCGACGTCCGCGCTCCCTCCCGCGTAGTAGGTGGCCCAGGAACCGTTGGTCTGCCCTAACTGGGCGGCCGTATTCAGCCGTGCCAGAAACGCGTCCTGGGCTCCGGTGAGAGTGCTCTGAATCGTCGCTGTCGGGAAAACCGGGAAGGCCGTGGGTGAGCCCACGGCGCCTGAGGACTGCGTCCACCCCGTCACATACGCGCCGCTGGCGGAGTCCACCGTGATCGCCAGTCCGGTTTCGTTGCCGCTTCCGCCGAGATAGGACAAATAATTGAGCGACACGTTGTTCTGAACGGATCCGGTGGTCGGAGTCGGGTTGCTCAGGCGCGCCACGAAGGCATCGTTCGGCGGGGGACTCCCCGCCGGCGCCGTACAGGGCGTTCCGCTGGGGGGATTAATCGGTTGGTCCAGGCACAGTTGATACGCCGAGGAGTTGTTCAGCGTCTCACTGTTCCGGATATCGATGGAGTTCGTGGTTCCGACCAGATAGACGTTCGCCGCTCCGGTGTCGACCGCGACGCCCGCGCCTGAATCCGTTCCCGAGCCACCGACGTAGGTCGACCAGAGCAACTGTTCTCCCTGAGGGGCGTTGGGATTGAGCTTGGCCACGAAAGCATCTGACGCTGATGGTGTCGTCGTCGGATAGGTACATGTCTGAGGATTGTAGATAGGCTCAATAGGCGCTATATCCAGACACGGCTGGTAAGCATTCAGGATGGGAAAATCGGTGGCGCTGGCCGACCCGGTGTAGAGGAAGTTCGTGGTGCCGCTGAAGTAGACATTACCGTTGGTATCGACAGCAATGCCGCCGCCGACCACCGTCGGCGTCTGCGGCGCCGGGGGAGGAAGTGGAGGAATGAAGTCGCCGCCGCCAAAGTAGGTGGAGTAGGCAATGCTACCGATGCGGGGGGCGTTCGTGTTCACCTTGGTCACGAAGAACTGGATGGACGCTTTCGGCAAGGTCTGAAAAGGCAGCGCCTCGGGCAGGGTGCTTGCGGGAAATTGATCGGTATTGTTGACAACCGTCGACGTGGTCGTTCCCGTGACGTAAACGTAGCCCGACGCGTCAATGGCCATCCCACTGGCCACGTCGGTGCCGTTGCCGGAGAGATACGACGAATACTGCAGCGTGGCTGCGCTGGACAGCAACTCAGTCACAAATACGTGCGTGCCCGGAACCTCAGGCGAGGTCTGATACGCATTGGATGCGGTCGTCGGAAAGTTGGAGGACGAAGTGGTACCGGCCACGTAGGGATCGCCCGCGCTGTCGACTTCGATTCCCACCGGCGTGTCGGTTCCGTTGCCTCCGAGATAAGTCACATACTCCAGCGCTGCTGGAGTCTGGCCCAAGGGCGGCGTGATCTTGGCGAGGTAAACGTTCTGCGTCGCCCCGGCGGCGAGAGCTGTCTGAAAGACGCCAGCCGCTGGGAGATTGGGCGAAGTGGTCGAGCCCGCAAGATAAATATTGAAGCTGCCATCGACCGCAATCGAAGTCGCACGCTCGTCTCCGCTGCCGCCGAAATAGGTTGCGAAGGTCAGGATCGGATCGATAACCAGCTCGCGCGAGTGGTCATAGGCCCCGATCGCGAATCCCGCGCGGTTGGCGCCGCGCAAAACGAAGCGGCCTTCGACTGGCTGCCGTCGCCCCGCAATCTCCTGGTAGACTCGCGGAGCCTGCAACAGCACGCTGCCCCCGTCGCTACCGCCACTACTGCGGCCGTTACTGCGGCCGTTACTGCGGATGACCAGCGCGCCGTCTTTCAACTGCAGCTGTTTCGCGCCGTTGAATTCCAGCTCAGCCTGCGCCGGATCGGCGCCGGGCTCGATCTGGAAGTCATACTCCAGCCGTCCCTGATTTCCGTAGAACACCAGATTGATTCCGGGATAAATATTTTCATAACGCACGCGGGCAAACTGCGGCACGCCCCGCCGCCACTTCGCGGGATCATTGCCCAGAAAATAATTGCTCTTGACCGGCAGCAGATCCGCCCCGGTCAGGCTCGCATTCCGATTCGCTCCCGCCAGCTTCATCTGCAAAGAATTCACGCGGGCCAGGGAGGCGTCGCGTTTCTGCGCCTTCGGATCGGGCTTCGAGCCATCCTGCGAAACCGTGCTCAGGATCGCCCCCTCGGGCCCCAGAAACAGGCTGTATCCCGGGCCGCGAGTCACAAACTTCGCGCGCCGATCGGCAGGATCGAGGCGCCCCTGTCCCAGGTTCGGCTCGAAGATCAGCGGCAGGCCGGCAAAGAGCGAGCGCGCCCGAGACTTCACTTCGGCGCTGACCATGCTCGGCAACTCCTGCGCCGTCGCCGGCGCGGCGGCCGGAGTTTCAAACCCCGCCATCCCCATAGCGGGCGGATAGGCCGTGACGTTAGCGCTGTCGTTCGCGACAAAGCCCGCGGCGGTTTGGCCTGAACGGGAACCCCACCCGAGAACTGCGCATCCTGCCCCGAGCACCACCAGCCCGGCGGCCAGAACACGAACTCGTACCACGGATGTTCCCAACCAACTGCGATCTACCATCACTCGTTCCTCCGATGCAGTCCAACCAGTATTCTTGCGATCGATTATTCTAGCGATCGACCTTGTTCAGGATTGGTTCTCCGCCCAGCCCGCGCGTTCGCTCAGAATCCTTCCGGGCTCCCATCATTTCTAGCCCAGATCTTCCTGACTCAGAGTCTTCCCTACTAAAATCTGCCCGAACTTAAGGTCTGGAGAGATTCATTACGGCGCACAAGTCAACCTGGCCTCGCGCCGGTGAATTTCCCGGGGCGACCGGCCCGCAGCTTGCTTGTCACTGGAACTGGCGGAAAAAATTAAATAACTACTTAAACATCTGACGGATAGACAAGTCAAGCGACCCTCCGCCCTGCCCCTCGCTCCAAGTTCTGTCAGATGCGCGCGCCGGACAGGAAAGATGCCGCGCCATGGGCTTTGCCCAATAAATTACTAGAGTCACGGCACGTAAGTGGCCCTTTTTGGGCAGGGAGAAGTGTTTTTGGGCAAAAGAGGGCGAGACGTTGAAAAATGGTATCGCTCAGAATACTGGTTGATTTTTCTTTCGGGCGTAATCTAGGGGAGGGGGGGTCAGGCATGTCGCAGCAATCAAAGATTCTGGCACAGCAATTTGAAGCGGCCAAAGAACAAAAGGCTAACCTGAGTGCTATTGAGATGCAAAAGAAACAAGGGCTGGACGAAGGATTCAACCGCTTGCGTAAATCTTTGATGGAAATTACAGCGGGTCGGTGCTCGGAGGTCAATGCCGAGGCCCCAACTGCCGATCTGCTTGTTTGTACGGAAACGGATAACGGCTACAAAATTACGAGGAAGGATAGCGGAGCGACCTTAACTCTCGTATTTGACGCCGCCCTCCGTACCGCTACTTTCAAAATCTCAGAGTCAAAACAGTTTAAGTCAGTAGTGAAAGTAAGTGAAGGGGCCGCTCTGGGCTCATGGTATTACACCGATGGCGCGGGAAATAGTATGGGCGTATTTCCTGACTTATGCGCCGATGTTGCGGTACAAAATGCCCTACATACGTTTCTCGTAGTCGGTTAGTTTACTCTTGGTTTATTCCAGAACACCGGGTCAATTCCTAGTTCGTACATTTCGTGGATGAGCACGACCAGATTATGGCAGAGCACCTTGCAGAGCGTTTCGTTGACCATCGCTACATCAGTCTTGCTTCGCAGGGAATCTCCGAACTTCCGTTTCATCATGCTAAAAGTGGATTCAACGTTGCTGCGTTTGTGGTAATGGGCTAGGAACTCTTCGCGCCTGAATTGGAAGTAGTGAAACATCTTTTCCCACGTTCCGCCGACACCGCCTGTGGCGTTGCCCTTGAAAGCGATAAACGGTGTAGCGCCGACTCTGGCAATGGCGTCAGTAGTGGAACGGCTCCCGTAGCCTTTGTCGGCAGAGACTTCCGACATTAGAAAGTTTTGCGCTGTCGTTTCGACTAGTGGCGGAAGGAACGGAACATCGTTAGCGTGCTTGCCCCCGATTTCAACGGCGGTCACGATATTGGTTTTGACTCCGCACATCAGATGGCACTTAACCCATTCGTGCTTGACCCGCTCTTTGCCGTACTTCACATCAAACCAGCGGGTGAAGCGGGAAGTCGTGAAGCCCGACGAATCGGCGGCGAAGTCAATTTCTACGGACTGTAGCGGAAGGCTGCTTTGAATAATCATCTCTCGCAGGACGGGCGTTAGCTCAGGCTTCTCAAGGTAATTGAAAATCGAATTGTAATGTGGCGTCTTGGTAATGAATCCCCTGCCCTGCGCTTCCCGAAGATCACTCATAAAGCGACGGGCGCTAACGGTTGAATAGACTTTGAAAATTGCGCTGAATAGCGCGTCAGACATCGGGAGTTTCGGGCGTCCGGCTTTCTTAACCTGTGGGCCTGCAATGCCCCGGCAAAGATCGAAAAGCAAAGATTGGAACTTGTCTTTCTCGTTTGTCTGCGCGGCATTGTAGGCGGGCCAGACTTGCGGATACGTAATCCGCTGCGAGACTTCGGCAATAGCGACCGCTTCCATCACGGTCGTGCTCCCATCAGCGTTTTCTTCCCGGCGCATGACGTACATTGCCGCGTATATGTGTTTGCAGTTCTCGCGGCGAGTCTCGTAGTCGGGACAGGTGCATTCTGTCTGACGATGCGTGATATAGACGGAATAGACTTTTTCAGTTGTCTGCGACGGAACCATCCACCGGATACCCTGACGGCGGATTTGCTTGGTTGCCGCGAGTACGATACCGCGCTGTTCTCTGATGTCCATAGCGGTATATTACCAATAGGTATATATGATGTCAAGTAAAATATTGACAGTATATTCCTAGTGGTATATTCTCTGTGCATGGCAAAAATCACTTTACAGGGATTTCAATGCGAAAGGTGCCAACATACGTGGGTGCCACGACAGGAAACAACGGAAGAACCGAAGGTCTGCCCGAAGTGCAAGAGTCCGTACTGGAACACGCCGCGCCAGAAACCCAAAACGCGCAAGTAACGGACGAGACTTTATCCCAGAATTCGGATGTTGTCAACTTGGTTACTAACGTAACCGGAATCCGGAAAACGGACGACATAGTACGGAAGCAATTCGTTTACGAAATGCGACGGGATAATTGGGAGAATCCGGGGAAGATTCAAAATCTGCGTGTCAACCTCCCCAACGGACTGAGCGCGAGGTTTGCGCGGATCGAGACTTGGGAGATGCGCCCGTACAAACCGTTAGCCTAGATTTGGTCCCATAACCGTAGAACCGGGGGCAATCTGGCCATCATCGTTTAGCGGCTCTTCGATCTCTCGGCAAAGGCTCAGAACGGCAATCCTGTACTTTATCTCAGTCTGGCTACTGGTTTTCGGAAGCCCTTCGTTTCGCAGCGCCAGAATCCTATTGGCCAGTTCTTTCAATCTCGCTTCGTTCATAGTCGTATTCCCCGTAAATTTCTCCTAAGAAGCGGGAGAGTTCGGCTGTTTAGAGGCGGATTTAGTTGGCCAGAGCAGCCCCAGCAGAATACTTGTCACGACGACCGCTATGACGGGAACTGCTATTGGGTGAGTGGGCCAAAATCTAGGCGCGAGAAACAGATTGCTGCAAACAGCAACTATTCCGATTATGAGGGTTTTTACGCTCGACATTTGTCCTCTTCTTTCCGTTTCTAAGAGTTTAAGTCGGTACGAAAAACAGACAACGGTACGGAAGTCATTGTCCGCAGAAGGACTAGCCCCAAAAACACGCTTGGTAGTGGCACGGAAGCGGGTTGCTCGATACGACGCTGAGTTCTAGCCTTGAGGTATGAAACGGGCGATTATCGCGGGACTCGGGTTATATCTCGGATGGCTGGAGTTCGCGGACGATCTGGGAACATGGTTGCCCGCGTGGGGCACAGCAATTGATGCTGGATATATCTGGGGTCAAGTGCTAGTTCTAGCGTTTCTGGGCGCAGTTATCTTCGGCTCCGTCGTTGTGTTCTCGTACCGATTTCTGAATTGGGTTTTTGAGTAATCCGCCTTATTCCTCTGCGAGTTTCAAAGCCTCTGGCGGGTAATTGCTGCGCTTCTGATCCTTGCGGTAAGTCCAAGAGCACCAAACGGTAGGCTTTCCCTCAAAATCCCCGACATCGGTAACGATCATTTTCAGGCCGCCCGACTTTAGCTGCACGACATCCCCGACTTGAAATTGAGGCATACATGCTCCAGATTGGCGACATTGTACAACTCAACAGCGGGGGTCTAAAGATGGAAGTCGTATCCATCGACGGCCCGATTGCTGTAGTCAAGTATGAAATTGATGAGCAGTATCCGGTTTCTTGTCTCCGGAAGGTTTTTGGGCAGGACCGAGAGTTTATGGGCAAGAAAGAATTGTTAGGCAAAGCCCGCGCCATGGCACAAAAGTGGGTGAACCAAGTTGCGGCTACCTCGCCATCTCCCAAACCGCGAAGAATTGGAAAAGGCGGGGCGGAAAAAGGTGGTGGCAAAAGAACGGTCCACTCCGCGCAATCGCTTGCATGCTGCGCCGGCCATCTTCGCGCAGCGCTTCCGCAAGCCACTCATTCTGCGCGGAAAACCTCCGACTCGCCCGCTCCTGAGATGGCAGCAGGATTGCTCCATACCAGCTCGAGCCATGCGCGTACCTCGCGTCCCTCCCGCGGCTCCTGGACGGGCTCCGTTCCAAATTCCGGACAGATTAACCGAATCAGTTCGAAGCGGCATTTTGCTGTTGCAAACTGCTGACGTTTCTATACATTGAGGGCGTGCGCCCTCAGCTAGGGTGGGGCATTTGACGTCTGCAGGGGCCTTTCTGGAAAAAATACGCTCCCGGCGAGGGAGCTCAGCCATGGAACCGAATTCACAGGAACGGCGGATGATGCGGCGCTTTGACATGCGCCTGCCCGCCATTGTCCGGGTCGAAGGCACCGACGAAGTTCAAACCGAAACCCAGAACGTGAGCGCGCGCGGCGTGTTCTTTTACCTCGACCGCGCAGTCCCAGCCGGCACCAAGCTCGAAGTCACTCTGACCTTCCCGCCCCACGTCACGCTGACCGACGCGGTCCGCGTCCGTTTCACCGCCCGCGTCATCCGCGTCGAACATCCGCTGCCCTCAGCCCGCATCGGCACCGCCGCTATGATCGAAGACTACGAATTCCTCCGCTCCAACGGCAGCCCTGACTTCCTCGCCGCCCTGCAGTCGCAGTGGAAATCCTCGAACTGAGCAGTGTCAGCCGTTGTCCGTCAGCCGTTGCCATCGGAAGGTTCGTATCAGGGCATGGCTTCAGCCATGCCGTTCAGCAGCCCGAAATTCGACGGGCTTTAGCCCCTGCGGCGCTGCATCTAATTCGAATCCCGCGTGAGCCGACGAATGACGGAACTCGACAGCATTGGACACTAAATGTTTCGCCACCGGATTGCCCCGAATGTATTCCGCAACGCCGCGATAGGCCTCAGCGTCCAGAATGCGCACCTCCGAGAATCCCTTCTGCCAGACCGGCGCCATGAACCCAAGTTCGCGTCCGGCTCGAAACGCGAATCCTCCCTTAATGAACTGCACAGCCCTCTCGATTGTCATATCGCAGTCGACCGTCAGCAGAACGTGGAAATGATCGGGCATGACGACGAATTCATGGAGACGAAATTTTCCTTGCGCACGATAGTCGCGGAGAATCTGAACGAATAGGCCTGCAGACCTGTCGGACTGCAGAAGATTCCGCTTGCCGGCGATCGAGGACGTTATAAAGAAAGTCCGGGCGCCAGCCAGGACTCGTGAGGCTTCGGAGTGTCGAATGGGGATGGCCATACCCGGCGGCTAAAGCCGATTCCTTTTGTTCGGGATCGGCGGCACGCCTTGAAGGCGTGCCCTGATACGAGTCTTCGCCCGACGAGGCCGCAGGGGATGTGACGTGCATCACCCGGCGAAAAATTATTGCTAGAAGGAGTTTCAAACTGGGAACCGACGCTACTTCGCTTTCCCCACGTCCTTCAACTGCTGGCGCAGCTGGCTGAATCTTCGCACCAGGCTTCCGAGATACACGCCATGAATCACCCAGGTGGCAATGTAAGCGGCGAAGAGAAATTTGACGGCGTTCATCGCGGGCTCCGATTGAGCGGCAGGCTGGCCTTGGCCGCCACTCCTTCTCCTGCCAGCGATTCCATGGCGTGAGCTTCTTCCACTTCGCGGTGCAGCAGTTCCAGCCGGAAGCGCGACCAGCACACCAAAAATGCGAAGAACAGAAAGGCTATCCAACTGTCCAGCAACGTGCGCAGCATGCGCGGATCCATCGACCCGCCACCGCCGATCACGGGTTGCGGATGCTGTGTGCGGAAAAACCAGATCGAAAAATAAACCAGCGGCACATCCAAGGCCCCGAAAACGGCCAGGGCCGCCGCCATCATCTGGGTCTGCGCGCTGTTCGAAAACCGCCTCAGCACCAGATAGCTCACATATATCAGCCACAACACCAGCGTCGAAGTCAGGCGGATGTCTCCCGGCGCCCACCAGATGCCCCACACCGGCCGCGCCCAGATCGGCCCGGTGACCAGCACGATGGTGCAGAAAACTACACCCACTTCGGCGGTTGTCACCGCCAGCACGTCCAAGCGATCTCCGGAGAAGAGCCACCCGATCAGGAAGTAAAATATCGGAATCAATAGCACCGTCGTCGCCACCGCGCTGGGCCGCATGCCCGCGGGAATCAACCGCTGCACCGGCGGCAGAAAACAGGCCACAACCCCCACCGCCCCGATCGCGAGCACAATCCATTTCGCCGCAGTTTGCGTGGAAGCCTTGCGGCTAACCAGATATTGAATCGACGCAATGAAGTTAATGAAGAACAGCAGAAACGCCGTCCACGCCGACGGCACGTGATAATAAATGATGCGGTAGACTTCGCCCTGTTGCGCATCCGTCGGCGCAACCACCAGTGCCTGATACAGGGCGTAAGCCAGCAGAACCGCCGTGATCACCGATAGAATGGCGAAGGTTTTTCTCATTCCGCGTGCAGAACCATGCCAAACAGCGCCAGACAAGCTGTAGTAAACACCACATCGTAGGTGAGAAGCAACACGATCCAGAAGTGTGCCGACTCTTCTCCAGTCAGAATCGAGGTCGTGGCCGCCACCATCCCGAGCACAGCGGGAATCGAAATCGGAAACAGTAGCAGCGGCAGCATGAGCTCGCGGCTGCGCGTGCGCACCGACATCGCCGCGAAGAATGTCCCATTCACCACCAGCGCCCATGTTCCCAGCACTGCGACCGGAATCAACTGCCACGCCGGACCCAGCACTCGCAGGTTGTAAAAAATCACGAACAGCGGGGTCATCAGCGCTTCCAGCACGCTCACGAAAATAAAATTGCCCAGCGCCTTGGCCAGAAACAACGCGTTCGCCGGAGCCGGAGAAACCCGGTACGCATCCAGAACCTGATTACGCAACTCGCGCGCCCAGGTCTGGTTCAGCGCGACCACGGCGGCAAACAGAAACGCCACCCAGATCAATCCGCCCACGATGTGCCGCGACTCTTCCGCCAGAGGATCGAACGAGAAGCTGAAGATGACCACCACTAGCAACGAAAAAAACAGCATGGAATTGAGCGCGTCTTTCGAGCGCCACTCCAGCCGGATATCCTTCACCAGCGTCGCCAGCGTTACCGCCCAAAGCGAATTCGTGGCAGGCTTGGCGGGGGGCATTAATGTGCTCGTCACTGAACGTCCTCACCCGCAGGACTGGCCGAGCGCGCCAGGCTGGCCGTCCGGTCGACAATCTGACCCGCCTGCATCCACACAAACTCATCGGCCACGCCTTCAAGCAGCTGCGCCTGATGTGTGATTACGAAAACGGTCTTCCCCGCGTCGCGCATGCCTTTGAGCAACTCCACCATGGCCCGCGCCGAATGCACGTCGACGTTCGAGAACGGCTCATCCAGAAGCAGCACCCGCGGATCATGCAGAATTGCTCGCGCCAAAGACATCCGCTGCCGCATCCCCTGCGAATATTGCCCCACCGGCCGCGTCAACTCCGGATCGAGCCCCACGCTTCGAATCACTTCGCGAATCACGTCTTCTTCCATGCAGCACGCGTCTTTGTTGCGCCCGTCTTTCTTGCCACCACTGCCTCCAATGCCGTATAGCCTCGCGAAGTAGCGCAGGTTCTCCATCCCGCTCATCTCGTCGTAAAGCAGCGACGGATGCGCCATGTATCCAATGTCGCGGCAGGCTTCCCGCGGAGACTTGCCGAGAATTGAGATCTCGCCGCGCGTGGGCTGCGCCAGCCCGGCCAGCGCCCGCAGCAGCGTGGTTTTCCCCGCCCCGTTCTCGCCGAGAATGGCGTGAAAGCGTCCCGCGTCAAACTCCGCCGTAACTCCGCGCAGGGCGGCAAACCGTCCAAACTGCTTGATGACGTTGCGGACCGTGATGATGGGAGTTGCCGGGTCGGTCACAGGCGTAGGGCGATCTCGAGCGATCGCAGTCCAGCCATGAGTTTACTGGAGGCGGGAAATCTCTGCATCGGCGCACGGCAAGTGCAGAGGTCCTTCGCTGCGCTCAAGATGACAGAAAGCCGAGACCCACAGAAACAGAGAATAAATATTTAGTTCGAAATTCCGCTCGCACCCGCAGGCTGCACCTGTGTCATGCTCTTGGCTGGTTCGCTGGATGGCGTCCCGTTGGCCGGCGCGCCCGGCTGCTGCGGAGCGTACTTCGATGCGCACTTGGCCTGCAGTTGCTTGGCATGGAACACGCCGTCGCGATCGAAGCGTCCGTCGGCCAGCGCCTGCGAATCGTCTTTGAACGTGTCGGGCGGCGCTTCCGTCCCGGTATAGTCCACGTGAAGAGTCTGGTCTTCTTCCATCAGCACAAACTGCACATGCGTTCCCACGCGCTTGATCGAGCCCGGCTGGACATTTCCGGCGACTCGCAGGCGTTTCGAGTAAGCGCCGTCGCCCATCTTGTGCAGTTCTTTAATCGTGACGTAGTAGCTCTTGCTGTCCTGCACGCCGCTGTAGGCCAGGTAACCGAGCAGCACCAAAATGACAGCCGTCACCCCGCCGAACTTGAGATAGATATTGAATTGGCTCGACACGAAGCACCCCGAAGGCATACACCCACAGCTAGACTCTACGCGCCACCCGGCTGAGAATCAAGATTCGAAGGTCCACGCCGCCGCCGATTTCCTCCCGCCGGCAATTCGGAACTACGGGCACTCGTCCCTCCGCCTTGCCCCGCTGCTTCCTTCCCGGCTACACTTCCTTTTCGCCGGAAAAACCCATGAAAACTCTATTACCGCTGTTCCTCCTCCTCGCCGCCGCCCTGACCGCGGCGGCACAAAACGAAAAGCCGCTGACCTCTTTCCCCTACACGCCCGGAGTCGACCTCACCGCCATGGATAAGACTGCCGACCCGTGCGTCGACTTCTACCAGTACACCTGCGGCGGATGGCGGAAGAACAATCCCATCCCGGCCGACCAGGCGCGCTGGAGCGTCTACGGCAAGCTGTATCAGGATAACCAGCAATTCCTCTGGGGCATTCTCGACCAACTCTCAAAGCAGGCCAGCGGCCGCAATGCCAACCAGCAGAAGATCGGCGACTACTTCGGCGCCTGTATGGACGAGGCCTCCGTCAACCGCCTCGGCGCCAAGCCGCTGCAGCCGTACCTCGACCGGATCGCGGCCCTGCAATCCACGAAAGATTTGCCCGCGCTGCTCGCTGGCCTGCATACCTCGCTGCAATCCGGAGGTCTTTTCTTCAACTTCGGCTCTAATCAGGATTTCGAGAACTCGCAGAACGTAATTGCCTTTGCCAATGCCGGCGGCCTGGGCTTGCCCGATCGCGACTACTACACCAACACCGACGAGAAGTCCGTCGACATTCGCAACAAGTATGTATTGCACGTGCAGAAAATGTTCGAACTGCTCGGCGACCCGCCCGACCGCGCCAAGGCCGAAGCCGCCAAAGTGCTGGAGATCGAAACTGTGCTGGCCAAAGCATCGTTGACTCGCGTGGAACGCCGCGATCCTTACAAGCTCTTTCACAAAGTTGACTTCAAGGGCCTACAGGCGATGACGCCCGATTTCGACTGGTCGGTTTATATCAACGGCGTCGGACTGGGCCCGCAGAACGTGTTCAACGTCGATCAGCCCGCGTTCTACGCCGAACTCGACAAACAGTTCAAGACGCTCAGTCTCGACGACATTAAGACTTTTCTGCGCTGGCACACAGCGCACGCGGTCGCCCCTTACTTATCTGACGATTTCGTGAATGAGAATTTCAATTTCTTCAGCAAGACGCTGCGCGGAGTTCCGCAGCTTCGTCCGCGCTGGAAGCGGTGCGTCACGCTGGTCGACCAGCAACTGGGTGAGGCGCTCGGCCAGGAATTCGTGGCTCGCGCCTTCAGCCCCGAACTGAAAGAAAAAACCAGCCTCATGGCCCGGCAGATCGAGCACTCCATGGAAGAGGACATCGAAACTCTTGCCTGGATGAGCCCTGCCACCCGCCAGCAGGCACTTGAAAAGCTGCACACCATCGTGAACAAAATTGGATATCCGGACAAATGGCGCGACTACAGTTCGGTCGACATCAAGCCCAACGACTTTGTCGGCAACGTGCAGCGGGCCACCATTTTTGAGTCGAAACGCGATTTAAACAAGATCGGCAAACCACTCGACCGCGGCGAGTGGGGCATGACTCCGCCCACGGTCAACGCCTACTTCGATCCGCAAATGAACGACATCAATTTCCCCGCCGGCGTGCTGCAACCGCCGCTGTATGACCCGAAGATGGACGACGCACCTAACTACGGCAACACTGGAGGAACCATCGGCCACGAACTCACCCACGGCTTCGACGATGAGGGCCGCCAGTTCGACGCGCACGGCAACCTGAAAGATTGGTGGACGAAAGACGATGCCAAAAACTTCACCGATCGCGCCCAGTGCATCGTCGATCAGTACGCGCAGTACACCGTCATCGACGAGATCAAGATCAACTCCAAGCTCACCGAAGGCGAAGACATTGCCGACCTCGGCGGCCTCATCCTGGCCTGGATGGCTTGGAAAGATCAGACCAAGAACATGACCCTGGAGCCGCGTGACGGATTTTCGCCCGAACAGCGTTTCTTCGTCGGCTACGCGCAGTGGGCCTGCGAGAACGATCGCCCCGAGAACTTGCGCGTGTCCGCCATCACCGATCCTCACTCCCCCGGCAAGTATCGCGTGAACGGACTGATGGTGAACATGGATGAATTCCAGAAAGCCTTCGGCTGCAAAGCCGGACAGCCCATGGTCCGCGAAAACCGCTGCCGCGTCTGGTAAGCCGCAGTATCTGCGAGGCGGTCACCTCAGAATGGAGCCCCGGACGCCCTCGTCCGGGGCCGCGAGAGGAATTCATTTCCATCCGCTAGAATGAAAGTGTCACATAGAATGAAAGTGTCACAACACTTCATCTTCCTATGATTCATCCCTGGCACGACGTAACTCCCGGCGACAAGCTTCCCCACGAATTCGACTGCGTGGTCGAAATCCCCTTCGGCTCCAGCGTGAAATATGAACTAGACAAGTCGAGCGGACTGATCCGCCTCGACCGCATCCTCTATTCGGCCGTCTACTATCCGGCGAACTACGGATTCATTCCGCAGACGCTCGCTGAAGACGATGACCCACTCGACGTGCTGGTGCTCTGCCAGGAGACGGTGGTTCCGCTCACCATCATCCACGCCCGCACTATCGGCCTGATGACCATGATCGACGCCGGCAAGCAAGACCACAAAATCATCGCCGTGGCCACGGAAGATCCCGAGTTCAACTCCTATCGCCAGGCCTCGGAAATGCCGCCGCACCGCCTGCTCATGCTGCGCCGCTTTTTTCAGGATTACAAACAGCTCGAACGCAAGGCCGTCGAGGTCGACGAGATACGCCCACCAGCTGAGGCTTACCCCATCATCCTCGACGCCCTGCACCGCTACAGCGAACAACGCCGCAAAGGCTTCAAGGTCGCCAAGTAGCCCGTTGTCTTCCCTTGCAGACGAATGAAGACAAGTTGATTTCTTCGGCCTTCCCTTAATCTCTCGTTGATCGGGAACTTGGACGAATCAAGTTGTGTACCAAAGTAACCTTTGCCAAGTCGTTGCAGCCGACCTAGAATTGGCCCGAGTCAAAAACTGCACGCTCGGGTTATTACCTACGAAGCAAATTTCTGCCGAAAGGCCACAACCAGAAGCAACCATGAGGAGATTATGAAAACACTACGACATTGCGCCGTACTCGTGTTTTTTGTCGCCATCTGCACCGCTCTGACTTTCGCCGACGAGCCCGGACGACATCCGGCTTACCTGCACGCGCTCACGGACCTGCGGCACGCCCGCGCTCACCTCGGCCAACTGGCTGCGACCGAGCATATGGACCGTGAAGAACAGCACGCCATCGAAGAAATCGATAAGGCCATCTGGGAAATCAAAAATGCCGCGATTGATGACGGCAAGAACCTGGAAGACCATCCGCCAGTCGACGCCCACATGGACCGCCGAGGCCGCTTCCACCGCGCTCTCGAACTGCTCGACAAGGCCCACAACGATATTGCCCGCGAAGAGGATGATCCTTCCGTCCGCGGCTTGCGCGATCGCGCCATCCACCACATCGACGAGGCCCACCGCATTGTCGATCACCTGATCCGGCAGAATAACTGGTAACAACATTTCACCACTCGCGGAGAAAGCCCGGCCCGTAGCCGGGCTTTTTCTTTTGAATTTGAGGAAGACCTGCATTTTTCTCTTGACATAATGTACTAGCAGTGTAGTACACTGACACACATGGGAAGGAACACCAACTCCGCGCCGTCCCGCTTCTCCATCGACCTGCACAGCGGCGTCCCGGTTTACCGCCAGCTGATTGATCAGGTGCGGAGCGGCATCGCCTCTGGCTCGTGGGCGGCCGGCGACCAACTCCCCACCGTGCGCCAGCTCGCCGTCGACCTTGCCATCAATCCCAACACCGTAATGCGCGCCTACCGCGAACTGGAACTCGGCGGCCTGCTCGAAACCCATCAGGGCACGGGAACGTTCATCGCCCATAAAAAGCTGGAAAAGAATTCCCCTGAACGCGAACGTCAGCTCGGCCAAATGGCCGGAGAATTCGCGGCCCGCGCAGGCGCCGCCGGATTCACCCTGGAAGATTTGATCGATCGTCTGCGCGACTTGTTGCCCAAAAGGAGATAAACGTCATGGCAAGAATCCGAATCAACGAAGTGAGTGGCATCGCCCGCTTGCTGTTCGCAATCAGCCTCGCGGTTGGCCTCGCGGTGTCTGCGGCCGTTCACAACCCCGCTCCAGCCATCGTCGGAGCTCTGGTCGGACTCTACTTTCTGTTCGCCATCAAAGTCGTGCGCCAGTGGGAAAAGGTCGCCGTGCTCCGCCTGGGCCGCTACGTCGGCCTGCGCGGCCCCGGCCTGTGTCACATTATTCCCATCGTCGAAACCCTGAGCCCTTACGTGGACCAGCGCGTGCGCGTCGCCAGCGTTTCCGCCGAGTCCACGCTCACCCGCGACACCGTTCCCGTGAACGTGGACGCCATCGTCTTCTGGCTGGTGTGGAGCGCCGAGAAGTGCATTCTCGAAGTCGAGAACTTCATCGACGCCATCAACATGAGCGCGCAAACCGCGCTGCGCGAATCGATTGGCCGCCACGAACTGGCGCAGATGATCACCGAGCGCGAAATGATGGGCCGCGAACTGCAACGCATTCTCGACGAGAAGACCAATCCCTGGGGCATCACCGTGCAATCGGTCGAGATTCGCGACGTGAAAATTCCTGCCGGCCTTGAAGACGCCATGTCGCGCCAGGCGCAAGCCCAGCGCGAGCGCCAGGCCCGCATCATTCTCGGCCAGGCCGAACAGGAAATCTCCAACAGCTTTGTGCAGGCCGCAGCCGCCTATGCGGAAAACCCTGTCGCCCTGCACCTGCGCGCCATGAACATGCTCTACGAAGCGGTCAAGGAAAAAGGCGCAATGGTGATCGTGCCTTCGACTGCCGTCGAAACCATGGGCCTGGGCGGAACCCTCGCCACCGCTTCGCTTGGCGGCGCTAAACCTTAAACAAATCCCACAAACAGCGTCTAAAGGAGGAACGAATATGAAGTGCTTACTATCCGTGTGTCTGAGCGTGTTGGCAGGAGTCGCAATCTTTGCGGCGAGCAAACCAGGGCAGTCACCGGCCTTGCAGAGGGGCATCAGCGTGCAGATGGCTCCGAGCAATCACGCCATGCCAATGCCGGAGGCCGACCAGGAAAACGCGTGGATCGTGACGGTCACATCTGATGGACAAGTGTATTTCGGCACGGACCAAGTCACGGTCGAGGGCCTGGCCGAGCAGATGAAAATTCATCCACGCAGCCGTGACGCAAAACTATACGTCAAGGCAGACGCGGGCGCACCGTTCAACAGCGTGCGGCAGGTTCTGCATGCGGCCCGTGTGGATCTTTTCGATGACGTGGTCCTGCTCACAGCACAACCGGAAACGGCGCAGCCGGGGACGATCGTGCCGCCGAAGGGACTCGACGTTTGGGTCGGAAGCGAGGCGGCATCGAATTTCGTTGCGATTCAGATCGGCACAGACCAGGGATCGGCCACGATGAAGGTCGACAACGAAACAGTTGCTCCTTCAGCGCTGCAAGGCAGGCTGGCCCAACTCTTCGACAATCGTGCTGGGCGCATCATTGTTCTGAAAGCATCTGGCCAGGTGACGTTTGCGCGACTCGTCCAGGCGATTGATGCGTGTCAGGGCGCGGGCGCCAGCCGCGTTACAGTCATCGTTGCGGGGGAAGTCTAAGCCGGGTGCCCCATTTCTCGCGTCCTTTGCGAGAAGTGGGGCTTTTAATGCGACTGCCACCGGCTCTGAGCGGCGACAATCAGAAACGCCGCTTAGTCACTGAGGTAACCAAGATTATCCCATCGCACCCATCGACTAAAGTTCACATCCGTTCTTGCCGATAGAAACAAAAGCTATGGATATTTCCGCGATTGCTCTTCAGGGCATGAATCAGGCCTCAGCTCAGCTCAATGCCACGGCAGCCGAGATCGCCGGCGCAAGCTCCGCCAACGGAAGCAGTCCAGACGTCGTCAATCTCAGCGAAGAAATGGTAGCGCTGATGTCCGCGCAGAATTTGTTTTCGGAAAACGTAGTTACCCTCAAGACCGCCGACCAGATCCAGAAGAGTCTTGTCGATCTGACGGCATGAACACAAGATCATCGGCCGGTTAGCTAACAGCACCCCGATACGGCTGGGCGGACGAGGCGTCCGCCCCTCCATGCTTGCTCTCACCACACGTGGCAGGCGTTCTCCGCCACCATCGGCTGCCCTGCCTTGCAGCCCCAAGCCTTCTGGAACTCCGGCATATTCTGCACCACGCCATCCACGCGATACTTTCCCGGCGAATGCGAATTGGTGCTCACCTGCATGCGCAAATATTCCGGCCGCTGCTTCTCACACCACACCCGCCCGAATCCCAGAAAGAAGCGCTGTTCCGGAGTGTAGCCGTCGATGTTCTGCCTTTCCTTCCCAGTTTTGTCTTCCGCGATCAAGCGCTCCAGCGCCGCGAGAGCGATGCGCGCCCCGCCATTGTCTGCTGTGTTTTCTCCCAGCGTCAGCCGCCCGTTCAGCTTCAGGTTGTCGACCGACACGAAGTTCGAATATTCGTCGGCCACGCAACTCACGCGTTTCTCAAATTCCTTCCCATCCTGCTCCGTCCACCAGTCGCGCAGGTTGCCCGCCGGATCGAACTTGCGCCCTTGGTCGTCGAAGCCGTGCGTGAGTTCATGTCCTATCACCAGCCCGATGCCGCCGAAGTTGATGGCATCGTCCACGCTCTTATCGAAAAACGGCGGCTGCAGAATGCCAGCCGGAAACACGATCTCGTTCAGCGACCCGTTGTAGTACGCGTTCACCGTCGGCGGAGTCATTCCCCACTCCTTGCGGTCGAGCGGTTTGTCGATCTTCGCAATCTGCCGCTTCGATTCGAATTCGGTGGTCCTCTGCACATTTCCCAACAGATCGTCGGCCTTGATCGTGACCGAACTGTAGTCGCGGTAAACGTCGGGATAGCCAATCTTGTTGCGGATCGCCTGCAGCTTCACCTTCGCCTGCTTCTTGGTCTCGTCCGACATCCACGAAAGGCTCTGAATGTCGTTATCCAGAGAGGTTTCCAGCGCGTCCACCATCTTCAGCATGCGCTGCTTGCCCTCCGCCCCGAAAGTCGTCTCGACATAGCGTTGCCCCAGGGCCTCGCCTAGCGATGCGTCGACCAGACTGACGCAACGTTTCCAGCGATCTTGAATTTGCTTCTGCCCGGTCAGCACCTGCCGCATCTTGAAATCGGCTTCCACAAACGGCTGCGAGAGCCACGGCGCCGCCGTCCGCAGCACATGCCAACTCACATAGGTCTTGAGCGAATCAAGGGGCAGGGCCGCGACCACGCCGTTCACCTGCTTGAAGAAATCGGGGTTGGTGACATTCAGCGAAGTAAAGCCCGGCGCGCCCACCGCGGCGAAATAGCGATTGAGATAGAAATCCGGCGCCAGCGCGACCGCTTCGTCGCGAGTCATCTTGTGGTCGCGATTTTTCGGATCCCGCGTCTTAGTGCGGTCCATCGAATCCGCCGCCAACAGGGTTTCCACCACCATGACGGTCTGCGCCGAAGTGGCCGCCTGCTGCGGAGTCTGGCCCGCGAGCGTGAACAGCTGCGTGGCAAATTCAGCCAGATGTTTCCGCATCTCCACCTTATCGGGATCGTCCTTGATGTAGTAATCGCGGTCGGGCAGCGACAGTCCGCCCTGATTGATATACGCAATCACTTGGTCGGCGTTGTGCAGATCGGAGCTCGCAGAAAAACTGAACAAGGATGTTCCCCCCACCAGGTGCAGATGCCCGATCTCCTCAATGAGCGCGCCCTTGTCTTTCACCGCCGCGATGCGTTCCAGTTCTGGCTGGATCGGTGCAATTCCTTTCGCATCCACGGCCTTTTCATCCATACACGACCCGTACAAGTCGCCGATCTTCTGATCGATCACGTTGCGCGAAGCCCCACCCGCCGCGGCCTTCTCCAGAATGTTCCGCTCAATGGCCAGGTTGCCCTCCTGGAGTTGAGAAAAGCTCTGCCATGCTGGCCGGTCCGCCGGAATCTCCGCATTCTTGATCCAGTTCCCGCACGCGTACTGATAGAAATCCACGCACGGGTCAATGTTCTTGTCGATGTTGTCGAGACTGAACCCGGGGCCGGGCTTGGCGGAAGAGGAAGAGGCAGACTGCGCAAAACTGGCAGCGGTCATAAGCAACAAGAAAGCGGATAGAAGACGGAACACATGCATGCGAGATTTCTCCTTAGGCAACGCGGAAATTCTAAGCCCGGAATTCTCGATGAGCAAACCTCAAGCCTCTGTGCCCTCCGTGTCCTCTGTGGTAAAAGCTTTTCGGTCAGCTGAAAACGGAACCAGGCCCACTCCCGCGTGCCCAGACGCGGTTATAATCGATACTCAATTCCCAAGAGGCGTCCGATCATGACTTCCAATGGCAACGGTAATGGCAACGGCGGCAATAGTTACAACGTCCCTCAACCGCGCGCAGAGTGGCTCGCCCGCCGCAAGAAAGAAAACTCGAGCGGCAACTTCTCGCAGATGCATTACGCGCGCCAGGGCGTCATGACCGAAGAAATGGCGCTCATCGCCCACAAGGAAAAGCTGACGCCCGAGTTAGTCCGCGACGAAGTCGCCCGCGGACGCATGATCATCCCCGCCAACATCAACCATCCCGAACTCGAGCCCATGGCCATCGGCGTGGCCAGCCTCTGCAAGATCAACGCCAACATCGGCAACTCGGCTGTCACCTCGGAAGTGAACGAAGAACTAAAGAAGCTGCACACCGCGGTTCACTACGGCGCCGACACCGTCATGGATCTTTCCACCGGCGGCAACATCCACGAAATTCGCGAAGCCATCCTCCGCCACTCGCCCGTGCCTATCGGCACCGTGCCAATTTACGAAGCCATCGCGCGCGTGAAGCGCGTCGAAGACTTGAACGCCGAAGTCATGCTCGAAGTTATAGAAGAGCAAGCCGCCCAAGGTGTGGATTACATGACCATCCACGCTGGCGTACTCATCCAGTATTTGCCGCTGATTTCCAAGCGCATCACCGGCATCGTCAGCCGCGGCGGCGCCATCCTCGCCCAGTGGATGGCCTACAACCACAAACAGAATTTCCTCTACGAGCGCTTCGACGACATCGTCAAGATTTTCAAAAAGTACGACGTCAGCTTCTCCCTCGGCGACGGCCTGCGCCCCGGCTGCGTCGCCGACGCCAGCGACGAAGCCCAATTCGCCGAACTCAAAACTCTAGGCGAACTCACTAAAAAAGCCTGGGAAGACGACGTGCAGGTCATGATCGAAGGCCCCGGCCACGTCTCCATGGACAAGATCAAGGAGCAGGTCGAAAAAGAAGTTGAGCTCTGTTACGAAGCCCCGTTCTACACGCTGGGCCCGCTCGTCACCGACATCGCTCCCGGCTATGACCACATCACCAGCGCCATCGGCGCGGCCATGATCGGATGGTACGGCGCAGCAATGCTCTGCTACGTCACGCCCAAAGAGCACTTAGGCCTCCCGAACGAGAAAGACGTGAAAGACGGCATCATCGCCTACAAAATCTCCGCCCACGCCGCCGACATCGCCCGCCAACGCCCCGGCGCCCGCGACCGCGACGACGCCCTCAGCTACGCCAGATACAAATTTGACTGGGAAAAACAATTCGCGCTGTCCCTCGACCCGGAAACCGCACGCGCGATGCACGACGAAACCCTGCCCGACGATTACTACAAAGAAGCCGCCTTCTGTTCCATGTGCGGCCCCAAATTCTGCTCGATGAATTATTCGTCGAAGGTGGATGAATACAACAAGCAGGTCCACGGGATTGAGAAGAAAGATTATTCGGAGTTAGTAGACAAGTTAGTCTCGCTGAAGTAGTCGAATAACGTGGAAGAGCGGGCCTTCAGGGCCGCGTTTGCGACCAGTTGAAATACAAGCTAAGCGGGGATAATCGGTCGTCGCTCGCTACTTCCCTTCCAAATTAATGTCTCCCACCCCCACGTGCGCTCTTAGTTCGTACTTGCCGTCGCCGTGATACTTCAGCGTCTTGCCTAGCCAGCCTTTGGTTTCGCCGTCGTAGCCGTCGCTGTTCACGTCGCCGATGCCGGTACTCGCGTTCACCAGGCGGTATCCGGCATGGCCGTTGGCCACGCGGATGTCGCCAACGGCTAAACTGAGATCCTTGTCGCCCTCAACATCCTCCACGGTTACGTCGCCGACTTTGTCATGGACGTCGAGATTCGTTCTCTGCGGCACCACCAGTTCCACGTCAAACGACGTGTTCGAGGTGGAGGGCGCGTGAAACTCGATCGTGGCCTCGTTGCCGTGCACGTCGAAATCCACAGTCGCTTCTTTCACGTTTCTCTCGCGCCGTGACTTGATGGTGTAGCGCAGGCTGATCTTGTTGGTATCTCCGCGCTTGATATGCATGTCGCCTACGCTCAGGCGCACGTGCACGAAGCCGCCGGCGGTAAACTCGCGGGCATCACTGCGCGTTTCTTCATAATCCCAATCATGATTCGAGCCACTGGCCGCCCGCAACGGAGCTGCGCCGAACGGAACCAGCACTAGACAAACAAGAACTGCTTTGTAGAACGCATGCCACCGGACAAGAGACGTTCCACGCATGAAGCACCTCTCGGGCGCAAGAGCGCCTGCTGGTGGTACGCGGGTGTGGTCGTTTCGGTTCCACGAAAGGTTTGAGATGCCTCCGGCAGTTGGCGGGCAGGAGTGCCCGCCTGACACGAGAGCCCGCCCCACACTAGTTCGACCCTAGTTCCGGAAGTCGGCCACGCCGTTCCACACCAGTTGGACGGCGATGGCGAGAATGAGGAAGCCGAAAATCTTGTTGATCGCGCCCACCGCGCTCGGACCCAGGCGCCGCACCAGCGGCCCGCCCATGCTGAAAAAGAGAGTCACGCTCAGGGCGATCGCGGCCACGCCGATCACCATCCCCAGATACGCCGCGGCATTGTCCACATGAGCCGCCAGCGCCATCACCACTCCAATGGCGCCCGGCCCCGACATCAGCGGCATGGCCAGCGGAGTCAGCGAAATATCCTCTTTGCTTTCGGCTTCGTGGCTCTCCGCGGGCGTGATGCGAGCCGTCGACGTCACCATTCCCCAGGCGGTATTGGCCACGATCAAGCCGCCAGCAATTTTGATCACCGGCAGCGAGATGCCGAAAAACTGCAGTACGAAGCGCCCGAAGAAAAGAAACGTGATCAGGATCAGGAACACCCACATACCGGTCTTGACGGCAGTGCGGTAGCGGTCGCGCGGCGTCCACGACGAAGTCATGGTGAAGAAAATCGGAATGCCGCCGAAGGGATCGACAATCGGAAACAGCGCCAGAAACGTCGCCGCCGCCGAAGCCGGCAGCGTGCGCAGGAACTGGCTGAGGATGTGAGCCGAGTTCATGGCGCTAGCGGGATCCTTCCAGCGTCCTCGCCGCGCGCTCCAGCGCGGCCGCCAGCGTCGCCAACTGCTGGCGGGCCCGATCGCTGTCGCCCTTGTCCAGAGCCTCATTCACGCCGGGAATCACCACCGCCGCGTACCCCGTATATTCGCCGGGCGCATAAATCACGTGGCGAAACCATGGACGATGGGGCAGTCCCTGCGGCGCCAGCAGCGCCCGCTCAGTCTCGCGCAGAGCCTCATTCAGCCGAGCCGCATCCGCCAGCGGACTCTTCTGCTTCACCAACATCTTCACCCCGGCAGCCTCGAAGTGGCGAGCCGAGGCGTTCACCACGCTGAAATCGAGCACGTGGTTGCCGAACTTATCTTCCGCCCTTTTGCGCGCCGTTTCCAGATACACGGCAATCTCTTTCCCGTATTCCTCGAAGTCATAGGGCAGAACGTCGGCATCGGCCATGCGCACCGCTTCCAATCCAAAGACACGCGCCATCTCCTGTACGTACACAAACTCAGGATCGGCGAATTTCCTGAACCAGGCAAAATTGTCGAACACCGAATGGTACACACCATAAGGCCCGCTCGAACTCATGTCGGTCGAGGGCACACCCAAATGCTGTAGAAACGCGGTGTAGTCGGAACCGCTGCCCAGGTCGCCGACCGGCACGTCGCCCTTCACCTGCGCCACCGGCAACCGGCGGTTGTCCGACAACGTTTCCCCAGGAGACTGCGCCGAGAACACGTCCGGCTGCGCCGCCTTCTGCCACGCCTCGTAGACAGTCCCGCCTTTCGGGCTGGGCACAACTTTGGTGATGTCGCGCAGAAATTGTTTGAGACTTGGCACCGCCGACGCGCCGAACTTCGATCCGGAAACCGCAACATCCATATTGAAATACGCCGCTGCTTTCGCCAGTTCCGACTCGTGCTGTTCCACCCACTCGGTCGAGCCGATCAGGCCTTCTTCTTCGCCATCCCAACTGGCGAAAATCAAAGTGCGTTTCGGCCGCCAGCCCGACTTCAGCAAGTCGCCGACGCCGTGCACCGCCTCCAGCATGGCCGCCGTGCCGCTGTTGGGATCGACCGCGCCATAGACCCACGCGTCGCGATGGTTGCCCGCGACCACCCATTCCTGCGGCAAGTCACTGCCGCGCACCCGGCCAATCACATCCCACAGCGTGCGGAACTGGTAATCCTGCTTGAGATGCATCTTCAGCTTCGCCGGGCCGGGACCAACGTGATAAGTGAATGGCAGCGAGCCTTGCCACTCGCGCGGCGAGTCCGGTCCGCTCAGATGCTGCAGGATGGGCCACGCGTCGTGATACGACAAGGGCGTGACCGGAATCTTTGGCAGCTGTTTCGACTGCTGCGGAGAAATGCGCTGCGACTCGGGCAGCGCCAACACCGACGCCACGCCCGGCGTAGTTGGATCTCCGGGGAACTCGAACATGAAGCCCACCGACCCGCGCTCCACGCTGGTGTCGGGTCGCCACGGGCCTTCAGGATATTTGTCGCCACGCCGCCAGCCGTCATCGGCCGGATCGGAGTAGAGGATCACCCCTGCCGCGCCATGTTCCTGCGCCACGAAAACTTTGACGCCGCGAAAATTCTGCCCGTAGCGCACCAGCACGATCTTGCCGCGCACGTCGACCTTGAGCCGGTCGAGTTTCTCGAAGTCCTCGGGACTGCCGTAGTTCGCATAGACCACTTCGCCCTCGGCATCGCCCGAGGGCGACATGCCGTTAAAGGGCATGACCACGCGCGGATCGTCCTGATACGGATCGTGGTCAACATGCTCGCGCGTGGGGCCGTGCATTTCGGCTCCCGCGGGCGCAATCAGATCGACGCTGATTTCCGCGGGATAGTTCATCCAGACTTTGTACTCGACGATCTCGGTATCGAGTCCGGCGGCGCGGAATTTCTCCGCCACATATTCGGCGGTCGCTTTGTCTTCGATAGTGCCCGCCATGTGCGGAACCTTGGTCAGAATGCGCAAGTGCTCTTCCGCCAGCTTGGAATCGGGCACGCCCAGAAATTGCGATTCCACGGCCTGCTCGGTGGCAGCGTCGCGAAATCCGAAGATGGCCGGAGTCGATGAGGAAGATGCCCCGCTACCTTTCGCCGTCGGAGAAGATCCCGAAAGGAATAAAACTGAAGATACAACAGCGGCTAAGAGAAGTTTCATGGGCTCGCGCGGTGAAAGGTAGTAAGGTAGCACAGGTACAATTGACCTTCACAATAGGAACCCTATGAAGCGTCCATTTAAACCGTTGAAGATCACTCCACAAGGCAGAAGCGGTTACAGTGACGTGAGCGAGAAGCACGACCTATACCTGACAGGCCTGCTGCCTAAGAAACTGAGCTCAGGCTCGGGGACTACCGCACCTGCCCCGTCCCGACAATCTCATACTTCGACGACGTGAGTTCCGCCAGCGCGAAGGGGCCGCGGCAGTGGAGTTTCTGGGTGCTGATGCCCATCTCGGCGCCGAAGCCGAATTCCGCACCGTCGGTGAAGCGGGTCGAGGCGTTCCAGTAGACAGCAGCCGAATCCACACCACGCAGAAATTTGCGGGCATTCGCGTCGTCGCCCGTCACGATGGAATCGCTGTGCTTCGTCGAATAGCGGTTGATGTGGGCGATCGCGTCGTCGACATTGGTGACCACAGCCACCGCCATGCACAAACGCAGATATTCTTCGTACCAGTCCTGCTCGGCCGCGGGCCCGACAGGCAATCCAGCAGCCAGCGTGCGCGCTTTGCCATCGCCGCGCACTTCGACGCCAGCCTCGATTAACCTCTTTACGATGCGCGGCAGGTATTCCGCGGCCACGCGCTCGTGCACCAGCAACTTTTCGGCGGCGTTGCACACGGATGGACGCTGGGTCTTGGCGTTGATGACAATGCGGTCGGCCATGTCGAAATCGGCCGACTCGTCGACGAAGATGTGGCAGTTTCCCGCACCGGTCTCGATCACGGGAACGGAAGAATTCTGGGTGACAAATGTGATAAGCCCCGTGCCACCGCGCGGGATGATGACGTCAACCAGTCCGCGGGCCTTGATCAGTTCCTGCACCGATTGCCGGGTCGACGAATCGAGCAGTTCGATTGCACCTTCGGGCACGCCAGCGACGCCGGTCATAATCTCCACCAGGCGCCGGTTGCTCTGCGCCGCTTCCTTGCCGCCGCGCAGCACGATCGCATTGCCAGTCTTGAGCGCCAGCACGGCGGTATCGACCGTAACGTTCGGCCGCGATTCGTAAATAATTCCTACCACGCCCAGCGGCACGCGAACCTTGCGGATGTGCAGGCCGTTCGACTTGGTCCATTCCGCCAGCGTCTGACCGATGGGATCGGGCAGGGCCGCGACCTCCCGCACGCCGCGCGCCATATCCTTCACCCGTGACGAAGTCAGCAGCAGGCGGTCGCGCATCGCGCCTTCGAGGCCGGAATTTTCCACGTCTTCGCGGTTTGCGGCCAGAATGCTCTTCTCGTTCACTTCAAGCGCTTCGGCCATAGCAAGCAGGAGCACATCTTTTTCTGCCGTGGAAAGCAAAGCCAGCCGCGCCGACGCGGCGCGGGCGCGCAGCAACCTCTCTTGCGTCAAAGCAGCGGAGGTGAGACTGCCTGTCATTTCTTATGCTTTTTCTTTTCGGTCTATCTTTACTCGGCCTTTTACTTCGGCGGAAAGTACGTGCCGATTTTTCGTTCCATCCCCGCCGGGATGGCCTGGGGATGCCGCCCGTTCACGATGGCCACATGAACTCCGCCGTCGCTCGCGAGTTTGGCGGCGCGCAGCTTCGAAATCATGCCGCCGCGTCCCAGTGAACTCTTGCCGTCGCAGAGCGCTTCAATCGCGGGCGTAAGTTTGCGAACCACGCGCTGCAGACGCGGCTTCTTGCGGCCTTTGGGAATCAGCAATCCGTCGACGTTGGTCAGCAGCAGCAGCCAGTCGGCTTTGACGGCCGTGGCCAGCAGCGAACTCAACTCGTCGTTGTCGCCGAAGGCGCCCTCCAACTCACGCACTGAAACGCTGTCATTCTCATTCACAATGGGCACCACGCCCAGGGCCAGCAACTCGGCCAGCGCGTTCTGCAGATTGCGGTAGCGCACAGGTGAGGTGAAGTCGTCGCTCGACAGCAGCAGTTGCGCGACCACTTTCTTACCGAAAAACAGCCGCTCGTAGGTGTGCATCAGCTTGCTCTGTCCGACCGCGGCGCAGGCCTGCATGCGCGGAACGTCATTGGGCGAAGCATCGTTGGGCGAAGCATGGCTTGTCGGAGCATGGCCGGGACGGTTCTGCAGACCGAGGCCCGACATCCCCGCGGCAATCGCGCCCGAAGTTACGATCAGGTATTCGTTCTTCGAAAGGTCGAACTGATCCACGATGCCACGCAGCAGGTGAATATCAATGTGCCCGCCGGGAGCTATCAAGCTGGTGCCGACTTTGATGACCACTCGCATAAAGGGTATGGCTGGCCGGGGCGAATTCACTATTTTCGGTTGCCGCGAAACTCCAGTTTATGAAACCCAGCCTGAAACTCCAGCCTGGAGAATCCAGCGTGCAGAAAGGACCCCGGCAGGAAGGGACAACATCTCTATCCTGCCGTTAGAATGATTTTCTGGCAAGGTGAAAATCCTGCCGCGTTGCACTCCATATGCCTGCTTCCAACGCTACCAGCCGCTTTTCCGATCGCGTCGAAAACTATGTTCGGTACCGGCCGGGATATCCTCCGGAAGCCTTGCGCGCGTTGCGTGACGAGTGCGACTTGGCGCCGGATCACGCTGTCGCCGACATTGCTTCGGGCACGGGAATTTGGACGCGCATGCTGCTGGAGAACGGCAATCGCGCCTACGGAGTCGAACCCAACGCCGAGATGCGCCAGGCCGGCGAGCGCTTGCTGGCAGAGTTCCCGAAGTTCACGAGTGTAGCGGGAACCGCGGAAGCGACCACGCTGGCCGGCGCGAGCGTCGATTTCGTCACCGCGGCCCAGGCGGCACACTGGTTCGATCGCGAGCGGGCGCGGCAGGAGTTTGTACGTATTCTGAAGCCCGGCGGATGGCTGGTGCTGCTGTGGAATGAGCGCCTCACCGACTCGACTCCGTTTCTGCACGACTACGAACAACTCCTGCTGACTTATGGCACGGACTATGCAGACGTGCGCCATGAGCGGACCACCGACGAGGTGAATCAATTTTTCGATCCGGCGCCATTTCAGGAGCGCGTGTTCCCGATGCGGCAGGAATTCGACTACGCGGGGATCGAGGGCCGGTTGCTCTCATCATCGTACGCGCCGGGGCCGGAGCATCCGAACTATGCACCGATGCTGCGCGAACTGCGCCATATCTTCGACGCGCACGCCGTCGCCGAACGCGCGACCTTCGACTATAAAACGCGAGTGTACTTTGGACGGCTGAAGTAAGCGACCGGGAGAATAACTTGTCCGACGAAAAATCTTTTCACATGACGCCCGAGGAATTTCGCCGCCACGGCCATGCCGTGGTGGACTGGATCGCCGACTATCAGGCTCGGGTGCAGTCGTTCCCTGTGCTCTCGCAGGTGAAGCCGGGAGAGATTCGCGCGTCGCTGCCGGCGCATCCTCCGGCGCAGGGCGAGCCCTTTGACGCGCTGCTAAAAGATGTCGAGCATCTGATTCTGCCCGGCATCACCCACTGGCAGTCGCCCAATTTCTTCGCGTATTTTCCGTGCAATGCGTCAGGGCCCGGAATTCTCGGTGACCTTCTTTCGTCCGGCCTGGGCGTGCAGGGCATGCTGTGGTCGACCAGCCCGGCCTGCACAGAACTCGAAACCCACATCATGGACTGGCTGGTCGCCATGCTGGGGCTGCCCGAAAAATTCCTGTCGTCGAACACGGGCGGCGGCGTCATTCAGGACACGGCTTCGAGCGCCGCGCTCTGCGCCCTGCTGGCCGCGCGCGAACGCGCCACCAACTACGCCAGCAACAAGAAAGGCTGCGATGGACGTCTCATCGCCTACGCTTCCACGCAGACCCATTCTTCGCTGCAAAAGGCGGCCATGATTGCCGGCATCGGCGTCGATAATTTGCGGCTGATCGAAGTCGGAGAAAATCTCGCCATGCGGCCTGACGCCCTGGCACGTCAGATCGAAACCGACCGCCGTGCCGGGCTGACTCCGTGTTTCGTGTGCGCGACGGTGGGCACAACCTCTTCGAACGCGATGGACCCGATTGCCGCGATCGGCGAAGTCTGCCGCCAGCACAATCTGTGGCTGCACGTGGACGCGGCCATGTCAGGCACGGCCATGCTCTGCCCTGAATTCCGCCACTTGCAGAACGGCGTCGAACTCGCCGACAGCTACAATTTCAATCCGCATAAATGGATGTTCACCAGCTTCGACTGCAACTGTTTCTGGGTTGCCGACCGCAAAGCGCTGATTCAGACCTTGAGCATCCTGCCGGAATATTTGCGCAATCAGGCCACAGAGTCCGGAGCCGTGATCGACTACCGCGACTGGCATATCCAGCTGGGACGCCGCTTCCGCTCGCTGAAATTGTGGTTCGTGATCCGCCACTACGGCGTCGACGGTTTGCAGCACCACATTCGTCAGCATGTGCAACTGGCGCAGCAGTTCGCGGAGTGGGTGCGAAACGACGACCGCTTCGAACTGGCCGCGCCTGCTCCGCTGAACTTAGTTTGCTTCCGCCACAAAGCCGGAGACGCGGCGAATCAGGCGATCATGGACCATCTGAACCGCAGCGGCGACTTATTCCTCACTCACACCAAGCTGCACGGCAAGCTCACGCTGCGTCTCTGCGTGGGCCAGACCCATACGCAGGCGCGGCACGTAACGAACGCGTGGAAGCGAATTCGAGAGGAAGCGAACGCCGCGGACGGTGCGGCGTGAGCCCCAGATGCCATGCCTCCTGGTGGCTCAGATTCGCACTCTTGATTTCATGGCTGGCCTTGCCCGCAGGCCTGCATGCGGCAACAATTTCAGGAACGGTTAAAGATCCGTCGGGCGCTGTGATTGCCGAAGCGCACATCCAGATCACGGGAGGAGACTTACATCAGCCCGTGGAGCTCACTTCGGACGGACTCGGCAAATTCGCCTCCACAGATCTGAAGCCCGGGAAATATGTCGTGCGCGTTGCACGAGACGGCTTTGAAGCGCTGGAGAAAACCTTCGATCTGCACGAAGAGCCAATCGATCTGCAGCTCACGCTGGCCATCGCGCGCCAGCAGACCAAGGTGGTCGTTCCTGGGCAAGCGCTGGCATTCGCGAATTCCGATCCGGTGTACCGGCAATTGCGCGGAATTGGATTCGGGGAAACGTTTCGCTTCGACAATTTCACCTTGAATTACGACGTCGCCACCTTTCACTTTCAGAAAGGCACGCTGACCTGGTTGCGCCCGGTGGTGGGAGTCGTGACCGGCGCCATCTTCGTCGGCGAAGGTCACTTCCATCTCGAGGCGGTGAGCAAACTGGACGCCCACGAAATCAGCCGGCGCACCGGGGCCGAGGAGGTAGACGAAGACTTCACCGACATTGTCTTCCGCTTCACGCCCGACGAACGCATGAAATTATTTCCCGGATTGGGGGATCGCGTTGAACCGCTGGCCGAGGCCGGCGCGGCCTTTGAGCATTGGAAGGAGCGAGTGCGGCGCCGCAGCGAATACCCGCTGGGCTTCAGCGAGTACATTTTGCATGGCGAGACGATGGACAATGTGGATGCCGACGTCCTCGCCGCAATTTACAACCGCGCGCACCCGCCGTTTTTCAACGCCTACATCCGGGGCAAGAAGCATAAGGATCTCCGGTTTTTTGTGAGAACTCGGGTGGGAGCGCTGCCTCAGCTGGATTCGCCGGAGGAAGTCGCGCTCATTAACTACGATCCCGAAGGCATGAACGATGGCGTCTGGTATCTGGCGCATCTGAAATCCGAATATGTGAACCGCACGGCCAGTTCGCAAGAAGACCGGCGGCTCTTCGCCACGATTGGGTACAAGATTGAAACGGTGATCGCCAGGAACGATCACTTATTCAGCAGCGCCACCATCCGTTTTAAGCCGCTGATCGCCGGTGAGCGCGTTCTCAAGTTTGGCTTGCTGCCGAATCTGCGGGTGACCCGCGTCGCCGACGAACAAGGCCAAAATCTTCATTTCATTCAGGAGAGCCGCAAGGAAGATGGATCGTTCTACGTTGTGCTGTCGCAGGCTCCGGCCGCAGGCAAAGAGGCCTCGATCACAGTCGAATATACCGGCGATAAAGTTCTGGAAAGCGCCGGCGAGGGCAGCTTCTACGTCCTGGCTCGCACCTCGTGGTATCCCAATCTCAACGGATTCGGGGAACACGCACTCTATGACCTCACCTTCAAAGTTCCCCACAGATACACGGTGGTCAGCATCGGAAAGCTGCAGGAAGAATCGGTCGAGGGAGACCTCGCGGTCAGCCACTGGGTGACTCCGCTTCCGGTCGCGGTCGCAGGATTCAACTATGGCGAGTACAAGAAAGTCGAACTGGCCGATGACATCACACACTACAAGATTTCCGGCTATTACCTGAGTGAACTGCCGGACCGGCTGCGCAGATTCCGCGCACTGCAGACGATGGCGCCCGGCGGCATGACCAAATATGCGCTGGAACAGACTCGGGCGCAGATGCAGATCTGCACCTCCTACTTCGGCAGAAGCGCCTATGACGACATTTCCATCACCGAGCAGCCCGACTTCAATTTTGGGCAATCGTGGCCGAACCTTGTCTATCTTCCCATTTCCGCCTACACCGATTCGACCGAGCGATGGATGCTGTTCGGGCACATCGACAACAAATTCACCGGCTTCGTGCAGGAGGTGACCCCGCACGAAGTCGCCCATCAGTGGTGGGGCCACACTGTGGGCTGGTCGTCCTATCACGATCAATGGCTTTCGGAGGGCTTTGCCGAATTCTCCGCCGGCTTGTTTCTGCAGCAGGCGTATGGCAAAGACTGGCGGAAAGACTACGTTGAATTCTGGGACCGGCTGCGCCAGAGGCTGCTTGACAAGAATAATTTTGGAATCGCTCCCAACGATGCGGGCCCATTGTGGATGGGAACGCGTCTGATTTCTCCGCGTACACAGAACGCGTACCAGAATGTGACCTATCCCAAGGGCGCTTACGTTCTGGCGATGATGCGCTCCATCATGTACAACCCGGATGATCAGGATAAGGCGTTCATCGAGATGATGCATGATTTCGTCGACAGCCATCGCGACCGGCCGGCTTGCACCGAATCGTTCAAAGCGATTGCCGAGAAGCACATGACCAAACTGATGGACCTGCGGGGCGACCATCGTCTCGATTGGTTTTTCGACGAGTGGGTCTATGGCACTCAGGTTCCGCGCTATCACTTCGATTATCAGCTTAGCCCGGCGGACGGCGGGAAGGTCAAGTTGCATATGACCCTCACCGAGAGCGACGTCGACGATCGCTTCGTCATGCTGGTGCCGGTCTTCGCCGATTTTGGCAAGGGTTGGATTCGGATCGGGCAGCTTGGCATCAAAGGCAACACGACGCGCACCGCCGACGCGGAGTTGCCCAGCGCGCCGAAGAAGGTCGGGCTGAATGTGTACAAGGAAATCTTGGAACGATGAGCGGCGAAATCAATCTCAGCCTTCCCAGGGATTGAGAACCGCTGCATGAGTGTGCATGAAATCGCTGACATTGCGCGACACGATCGTGAGGTTGTGGTGAAGCGCGGTCGCGGCCAGCAAGCCATCGATGGCCGATGGCGTTCTTCCCTTGCGCTTGGCCTCGGCAGCGAGCAAGCCCCACCGGTCGGCGATGGTACCGTCAATGAATAGAATTCTGCCCGCAAAACGGGCTTGCAGGTCCAGCTCCAACCAGGTTTCCAGCTGCGTCCGGCGTTTTCCCTGCGGCAATCCCGCGACGCCTTTTCGAATCTCCCCTAGTGTGAGGACGCTCAGGTAGAGGAGGCTTTCCTCCGCGTTCTCCATCCACTCCAACACGCGCGGTTCCGGCTTGGTGCGCACAACTTCGGAAATGCAATTCGTATCCAGCAGGAATCCGCTCATAGATCAACCTACGTTAGATCGATGTCCCGGACCGGATCGCGATCCCGCTCCAGGTCAAGCTCAACGCCCACCAACGGGGATCGGCGGAAAAACTGCACCAGGTTTCTCGGCTGATGCGACTTGCCCACCAGCCGGTCGTATTGCTCCTCCGCCACCATCACCACGCCTTCCTTGCCCTGCCGGGTGATGCGTTGCGGCCCCTCGGTTCGCGCCCGCCGAAACACCTCGCTGAACCGGGCCTTCGCACTTTGAACCTGCCATGATTCGCCAGCAGAACTTAGGCTCACATTTGGGGCGGACCTGATTCTGCGTTTCGCCGTTTTGAGGGGTTTGGCCATGATTCTCTCTTCTTTCTGACTAGTCTGACTAGACATAGTTTGACCCTGCCAGACCTGCTCGTCAAGCGGAATTTCTGGATCTGCGGGAGCGCTACGGATTGGCTTTCAGTCCGCCGGCATGGGCGCAGGGCGCGCTGTCGTGGGGCTTCCCTTCGTACTTGCAGTAGCTGGCTCGTCCGCGGGCGCTTCCATCCACTGGCGCACTGCCGGCAGCGCCTTCCGCATAGCCACTTCCCCGGCGCGAATCAAATCGTCGGCACGCTTGAAGTCGTCATAGCCAAATCCGGCGACATCGGGTTCGACCACCAGGTCGGCCGATTCCTTCCATAAACTCGACATCGCATCCTGCGCGATGGCGAACGATTGTCCGATCACGTCAAACAGATGCCGCGGCGCCCCGCCGTTCGACCACGTGCCTTTCAAATGCACCGCCAGCACGCGATCCGCGCCCATTTCCCGCACCGGCCGTGTGGGCACCGGATGCGAAAGCATGCCATCGACCAGGTAGCGTCCGCGAATTTCCACCGGCAGAAACATTCCCGGATAGGCGCAGCTGGCGCGCACCGGATCGATGATCGAGCCCGAGTGGAACACGACGCCTTCGCCAGTATTAAAGTCGGTCGCGGTCACGCCAAGAGGAATGCGCAGCTCTTCAAAAGTCTTGCACTTCAACGTGCGGGTTAGGAACGCGACCATGCGGTCGTTCGAGGCAAAGCCGTAGCGCGAGAGCGTCCAGCGCGCGAAGGTCGTGAAGCGGGTGTTGTGCGCGACCTCCTTCATTTCCGCAAGCGACAGCCCGCTGCAATAGCACGCGCCAATCAGCGCGCCCACGCTGGTTCCGGCAACGACGCGCACCGGAATGCCTTCTTCTTCGAGGACCTTGAGAACTCCGATGTGCGCGATGCCGCGGGCGAATCCCCCGCCCAACGCCACGCCAATGGCGGGGACTCGGGGCGCCGGAACCGGGGCAGTCTTGCGGGAGAGTTCCCGCCGAAAAGCCTGCACCGTCCGAATAATCTTCCCCAGACTCTTCACAGCTAACCCCACATCTCCGGCCCGCAGGTCGGCCGGAACCCCCACATGCTATATAAGATGCCACAATCGCGCCGGAGGGTGTAAGGGCACAAGGGTGCCATGCGGCATTACGCTGGAGAGACCCCAGGGACAGTAATGGTTACCATGGAGCCAGCTTCCGTGAGAGCCGCAGGCCCGTGACGAAACTCCTGTATTCCTGTTAAGTTGCAAACAGTATGGTGCGCGAGATTTCATCCGGCGGCGTGGTCCTCCGGCAGCGGAACGGGGCCTGGTGGATGGCCGCCATCGAACTGCCTTCCGGCGCCCCGTCTGCCCCGCCCACGCCCGGCCAGCGCGTGGTTCGCTCGAAAGCGAAAGCCGTGCTTTGCCTGCCCAAGGGACTGATTGACCCCGGCGAGAAGCCGCTGG
Source organism: Candidatus Sulfotelmatobacter sp. (assembly GCA_052148475.1). Taxonomy (GTDB): domain Bacteria; phylum Acidobacteriota; class Terriglobia; order Terriglobales; family Acidobacteriaceae; genus Sulfotelmatobacter. The sequence continues at coordinate 105,664 of JBKQID010000029.1, forward strand.
AAGCAGCCCTGCGCGAAGTCCTCGAAGAGACCGGAATCACCGCCGTGCCCGTCGTCAAGCTCGGCGACAGCAAGTATGTTTACGTGCGGTCCTGGGGCGACGGCGAGCGCGTATTCAAGATCGTCAGCTTCTACCTGCTGCGCTACGAATCCGGACGCATCGACAACATCACCGACGAGATGCGCGTCGAGGTCGCGCGCGCGCTGTGGCTCCGCCTGGAAGACGCGCCCAAGCTTCTGGCCTACCGCGGCGAAAAACAAATGGCCCGCAAAGCGCTGGAGTATCTCGAGGCCCACCCAGATTTGTGATTCTACGCGCTAGATAAATTGACCTCCGAGCGATTACCATAACCAGTTCGCAAGTCATTCAAAATCCTCTGTGTACTCCGTGTCCGTAGCCTGCCCTGAGCGTAGTCGAAGGGTGGTGAAGATTTTCTTATATCCGAGGCCCTGATTATGAAGCGCATCAATAAAGTCGCTGTCCTCGGCGCCGGAACCATGGGCGCCCGCATCGCCGCGCATTTTGCCAACGCCGGCGTTCCCAGTTACCTGCTCGATATCGTTCCCCCCGACGCCGACGGCCCCGCGCGAAACAAAATCGCCGCCGCCGGACTCGACGCCGCCAAAAAATCCAAGCCCGCAGCGTTCATGGAACCGTCGCTCGCCCGCTTCGTTACGGTGGGCAATTTCGACGACGACCTCAAGAAGCTAGCCGAGGTCGACTGGATCATTGAAGCGGTGGTCGAGAACCTCGACCTCAAGCGTGCCCTGCTGAAAAAAGCGGAGACCATCCGCAAGCCCGGGACCATCATCACCACCAATACCAGTGGCCTGCCCGTCGGCAAGATCGCCGAAGGATTCTCCGACGACTTCCGCCGGTCGTGGTTTGGCACACATTTTTTCAATCCGCCGCGCTATATGCGCCTGCTCGAACTCATTCCTACTCCAGAAGCCGATCGCACCCTCATCGACGCGGTTTCGCATTTCTGCGATGTACATCTGGGCAAGGGCGTCGTCCTCGCCAAAGACACGCCGAACTTCATCGGCAACCGCATCGGCACGTTTTCGGTTTTAAATGTCATGCGCCTCATGCAGGAAATGGACCTCACCATTGAAGAAGTCGACGCGCTCACCGGGCAAGCCGTGGGCTGGCCACGTTCGGCCACCTTCCGCACCATCGACCTGGTCGGCCTCGACGTCCTGGGCCATGTCGTTGGCAACATGACCAGGAAAGCCAGTGTGGAGGCGGGCGACTCGCCCACCGCTCTCGACGAGCGCAGTGACCTCAAGCTTCCAGACTTCTATCAACAGATGCTGGAACGCAAATGGCTGGGCGACAAAACCAAAGGCGGCTTCTACAAAAAAGCAAAAGGCGGCGCCGGCAAAGAAGACGAACGCCTGGCGCTCGATTGGAAGACGCTCGAATACCATCCTCGCCAGAAACCGAAATTCCCCGCGCTCGAAATGGCGAAAAATATCGACGACACCGGAACCCGCCTGCGCACGCTGCTCGGCCTCGACGGCAGCGGCCCGCAAAAAGGCGACAAAGCCGGAGCGTTTCTCTGGGCCGCGCTCTCCGATCTCTGGACTTATTCGGCGAATCGCGTTCCCGAGATCTCCGACTCGATCGTCGAAATCGACCGCGCCATGCGCCTCGGCTTCAACTGGGAACTCGGCCCCTTCGAACTCTGGGACGCCGCCGGCATCGAAGCCACCGTGGCCCGCATGAAAAAAGAAGGCAAGCCGGTGGCTGCCAACGTAGAAAAGCTTTTAGCCGCCGGCCAGAAATCCTGGTACGCCGACGATCCAAAATCTCCGTCGGGGAGCAAATACTGGGAACTGAGAACTGAGAACTGGGAACTGGTTCGCGTTCCGGCGGGCGTGTGGTCCACCACAGTCGCGAAAAAATCCAACGGCGTGGTGAAGAAAAACTCCGGAGCGTCGCTCATCGATCTCGGCGACGGCGTGGCCTGCCTGGAATTTCACAGCAAGATGAACTCGCTGGGCGCTGACATCATCAGCTTGATTATTCAGTCCCTGAAGCCCGGCGGCCCGGGTGACGCCTTTGACGCGTTCGTCATCACCAACGACGCCACGAATTTTTCCGTCGGCGCCAACCTGATGCTGCTGCTCATGAGCGTGCAGGAAGACGAGTGGGACGAAGTCGACCTCGCCATCCGCCAGTTTCAAGGCATGACGCAGGCCATCAAATTCTCGTCGAAACCGGTCGTGGCCGCGCCCTTCGGCCAATGCCTGGGCGGCGGCACGGAAATTTCTCTACATGCTGCGGCGCGCCAGCCGCACGCCGAGCTTTATGCTGGCCTGGTCGAAGTCGGCGTCGGTCTCCTGCCCGGCGGTGGAGGCTGCAAAGAAATGCTGCTGCGCGCCGTCGACAGCGCGGCCGCGTCGCGCGCCAAGGCCTCCGGCGAAGCGCTCGCCGGCTCCGTCGAAATGATGGAAGCCATGAAGAAAGCCTTCGAAACCATCGCTACCGGCAAGGTCGCCATGTCGGCACACGAAGCCCGCGGCCTGGGATTCATCTCCGACGCCGACCGCATCACCATGAACCGCGAACGCGTCCTCTCCGACGCCAAAGCCCGCGCGCTGGAGTTGGCCCGCGGAGGATACGAGCCACCGGTGCCGCGCACCGCCATTCCCGCCCCCGGCGAAAGCCTGCTGGCCGCGCTCAAGATGGGCGTCTACCTCATGCGCCAGGGCGACTTCATCACCGACTACGAAGTGAAGCTAGGCGGAAAAATCGCCGAAGTCCTGAGCGGCGGCAACGTCACCCCCGGCACTCCGGTGAGCGAGCAATACATCCTCGACCTGGAGCGCGAAGCCTTCAAATCCCTGTGCGGCGAAAAGAAGACGCAGGAGAGAATTCAGTTCACGCTGAAGACGGGGAAGACGCTAAGGAATTAAAAGGTTTCGCGAAATGCCAAAGAGAATGTCCGCCCTCGCGTTGCAAGCGCTTAAGGAAGCACTGACCTGCATCTACTGGTACAAGAGCGATCTAAGAAGCTTCCTGAAGAATTGTCTGGCGGACAAGTCGGTCATTTCCCATGTCGATTGGCAAGGCTATAAACGGCAGATCGCCTCTGACATCGTCGATTCGCTGACCACAGATCAAGATCGGCACATCGGCGATCTGACCCGCCTGTGCCATGAAGTCGTTGGGATGAAAAGTTTTCGTCATTTGGAGGAATTGGAGGACGGCGAGTCAAAAGCGGATAAAGCACGTAGGGCCGTCGCTGATCTCAAAGAGCTAGTCGATGCCCACGACGATTCTAAGCGCGAGGAAGAGGCGATTCAGAAGCGCCGAAAGGAGCACGCAGAAAAGCTCAAGAATAGCAGCGCGGTACTGCAAAAACTTCAGCAAGTCTGCCAAAGCTATATGAATCTCGTGACCTCAAGGACGCTGACTAGTCAGCAACGGGGGTTCGAGCTCGAACGCGTGCTCTACGAACTATTCGAATTGTTTGAGCTCGACCCCAAAGCCTCGTTTCGAATCGTCGGAGAACAGATCGACGGCGCGTTCAGCCTTGAAGGGACCGAATATTTGCTCGAGGGCAAATGGCAGAAGGATCCAGTCGACAGCGGCGACTTAGATAAGTTCTCCGGACGCATTCAGCGCAAACTGGACAATACTCTAGGTCTGTTCCTTTCGATCAGCGGTTTCTCGGAAGACGGCGTGAAAGCTCATTCCACGGGACGGAAGCTTTCGCTCTTGATGACCGGTGAGGATCTGATGGCTGTCCTAGAGGGTCGGATAGACTTCGTAAGCCTTCTGCTGCGTAAAAAGCAGCATGCTGCTAGGACCGGAAACATCCTGCTGAGAATCCATGAAATAGTGCAGGACGAGTAACCGCTCACCCCGCAGCCACGTGCGCAAACCTCCGCACCGCTGGCTGTCGCGCTTGCTTCGCCCGCCAGAGGTCGTACTGCGACTGCATATTCATCCATAGCTCTGGCGTCGTTCCCAGGGCCGCTGACAATCGGATGGCCATCGCCGCCGAGATTCCAGCCTTAGCGTTCAGTACGCGAGAAAGAGTCACACGCGTAACCCGCAGATGGGCTGCCGCCGTCGATACGGCCAGATCCCCAAGATATTCGCGGAGAACCAGCCCGGGATGCGGTGGATTGTGCATGCGCATTGTACTTGCTCCTGTGTAGGTCCAGCGGACCCTGATTGCCTAACTAGTGGTAGTCCTGATAATCAACGAGGACAGCGTCCTCGCCTTCAAACTTGAACGTCAGACGCCAGTTTCCACTGACGCTGACTGCCCAGTGACCTTTGAGTTCCCCAGCCAGCGAATGAAGCTTCCATCCCGGAGCGTTCATATCGCCCGCCTGCTTCGCATTATCGAGGGCGAACAACTGCAGTCGAAGCTTGCTCGCATGCTTCGGCTGAATTCCCGCTTTCGATCCAGCGTGGAAGAACTTCTCGACGCCTCGATGCCGGAAGCTCTTGATCACTCGTATAGCGTAACGCTACGCGCTACGAGGAGTCAAGCTTTGTGGCGACCTTCATCCCTGCGCTACAATCGCCTCATGCGCAGACAACTTCTAGCCGCTGCTTCGGCCCTTGTGCTGATGGCCCTCACGTCTTCAAACCCATTCGCCAGCGCCCAATCCAAAGATCAGAAAGACGCGCCCGCGCAGGAATTTGCTCCCGACGTGCCCGACGCGATTGCCGTTCCCACTGGCCTTACGCCTGTGCTCTCCCTGCACGCCAAGGGCTCGCAGATCTACACCTGTCAGGCTGGCGCGGACGGCAAGTTCGCTTGGACGCTGAAAGGCCCCGAGGCCGAGCTCAGCGACCGCAAAGACAAAGTGATTGGGCAGCACCTCGCCGATCCCACCTCCAAGCTGCCGACCTGGAAGCTGAAAGACGGCAGCGAAGTCTCGGGTAAGGCCGCAGCGCACGTCGACGCGCTCGACTCGGAGTCAATCCCCTGGCTGCTGGTGAATGTAGTGAGCAACGCGGGTAAGGGCCAACTCGCGAAGGTGACGACGATTCAGCGCGTCCACACCCACGGAGGAAAGCCGGGCGACGACGCCTGCGACGAGTCGCACAAGGACGCGGAAACCAAGAGCAGTTACACCGCCGACTATTTCTTTTTCGCGCCGGCCAAGTAGCCTGGCAGAAGACGTACGCAGGTGGACTGTTTTGAAAGGGCGCGGCTTCTAGCCGCGCCGTGAGTATGCACAATCAACAGCGGCTTTAGCCGCTGAGGGAGCGAATTGTGTACGGGATCTGTGATCCGTCAGTGGACATTCCACCCGGAACGTTGAACAATATCCTGAAGCAGGCAGGACTGAAATGAAATATCTCGTCATCTATGAAAAGTCACCCGAAGGTTGGGGCGCGTATGCCCCCGATCTTCCCGGCCTTGGCGTCGCTGGCACTGCGCTGGATGAGGTGAAAGAACTCATCCGCGAGGCCATCGAATTTCACCTCGAAGGCATGCGCCAGCACGGTGACCCAATCCCGGCGCCCAGCGCCACCACGGAATACATCACGGTATAAATCCCATGCGTGAAGTCATCATCGCTTCTTCCGTTCGCACGCCCGTGGGACGCGCCTACAAAGGCACGCTCCGCGCCACTCGTCCCGATGAACTGGCGGCCATCGCCATCAAGGGCGCGCTCGAGCGCGTTCCGCAACTCGACGCCAAAGAGATTGAAGACGTCATCCTGGGCTGTGCCATGCCCGAGGCCGAGCAGGGGATGAACGTGGCCCGCATCGCCTCACTGCGCGCAGGTCTGCCCGTCGAAGTTTCAGCGCTCACCATCAACCGCTTCTGTTCCTCGGGACTGCAGGCGATTGCCATGGCCGCCGAGCGCATCATGAGCGGCGGCGCCGAAGTGATCGTCGCTGGTGGCACTGAGTCCATGTCGATGATCCCGATGGGCGGCCACAAAGTCTCACCCAATCCCTGGCTCGTCGAACACTATCCCGACGCCTATCTCACGATGGGGCTGACGGCCGAACGAGTCGCGCAGCGTGTGGGCATCACCCGCGAGGCGGCGGATGAGTTCTCGCTGCGCAGCCATCAGAAGGCGCTGGCGGCGATTCAAGCGGGAAAATTCGCTGACGAAGTCGTGCCCGTGCCGGTGAGTTTCAGCACGCCCAATGGCTCGAAGCCGAAGCGTCAGGAAATTACTTTCAACGTCGACGAAGGACCGCGCGGCGACACGTCGCTCGAAGCGCTGCTCGCGCTCAAGCCCGCGTTTCACATGAAGGGCACGGTCACGGCCGGAAATTCATCGCAAATGTCGGACGGCGCAGCCGCGACCGTGGTCATGTCGGCGGAGCGGGCGAAGGCGCTGGGCATCCAGCCGCTGGCTCGCTATGTGGCCTTCGCGACCGCTGGCTACAAGCCGGAAGAAATGGGACTCGGCCCGGTGTTCGCGATCCCGAAAGCGCTGAAAATGGCTAGGCTGAAGCTGGCTGACATTGCCGTAATCGAGTTGAACGAAGCCTTCGCGGCGCAGTCGCTGGCCGTGATCAAGGAAGCGGGGCTCGACCCGGAGAAAGTCAATCCCAACGGCGGCGCGATTGCCCTTGGACATCCGCTGGGATGCACGGGAGCGAAGTTGACTGCGAGTGTGATCCGCGAACTGAAACGCCGCAACGCCCGCTACGGCATGGTGACGATGTGCGTCGGCGGAGGCATGGGCGCTGCCGGTATTTTCGAAAATCTGAACTAAGAACGGCGCTATAATTTGCTGGCAGGAGGGTTCCTATGACTCTCGCCCGCCTTCTCGCCGCCGCGCTGGTACTGTGTTCTCTGTCAGCCTTCGCTCAAGGTCGGCAATCTCAAGGCTCCCGGCCCTCAACCTCGCCGTGTAGGGTGCGTTCAGCGACGGGGTGCCTGGTGGGTAACAATGTCCAGATTGGCAGCTTCTTCCCGCTTGACCGGGCGACGGCGGCCACACCCGCGGAGCCTTGGAGGATCATCCCGAGACAACCGGCCCTCAGCTCTGGAGAAAGTCTTCTCGATCGCGCGCGCCTCGACCAATACCGTCTTGATCAGATGAAGGGTGATCCGCGCTTTCGGAGCTTCGAGGAGGACGCCTTGAACACCGAGACGGTCTGTTACGCCATTCGCAGTTACGTGGTCGCGCGCGATTCCAAGTATTCCGACTCCACGCACCCGGTCAGCTATTCGACCTGCCAACCAGCGGCGCGTTACCAGTTGAAGACCACTGAGATCCGCTCGGCCGACCGCTGAGCGATCTTTCGTCACAATTTTCTACCCATCTTTACCCGATTGCTACGCTCCTTGACACGGTCCAGGAGTATCCTGTTATTGGACGCAAAGGGTCCAGAAAACAAGGCATCCCACCCCGGTTCGTTGAGTAAGTTTCGGCGAGTAAGATTTGGTCGGTACGGAGGTGCTGTATGAGGCTCTCCGCGGTTGGTGTTGCGGCCTCGCGATTCACTTTGGCTCTTGCGATCATCCTGCTGTTCTCGCCCAATTCATTCGCACAGCATTCGGGAGGCGGCGGCGGTTCGGCCAGCGCCGGGTCGAGCGGTGGAGGCGGCGGCGGTTCTCACGGTGGTTCCTCGGGCGGGGGCGGCGGATCCGCTTCTTCGGGAGGCGGCCACAGTTCCGGCGGGTCGAGTTCGCACAGCGCCGGGTCGGCTTCGCACAGCTCGGCTGGACACAGTTCGAGTTCGGGAGCAGCCTCGTCGCGCTCCAACTCGTCTCACCCCGGCGCGTCGCACTCCAATACGGCCTCCAACAACTTACACTCCACACACGCGCGCGGCCAGACACAAACGTCTCAAAAACGCGGCTTCTTCTCCTTCCTGCGGCATCCCGTTCGGAAGCCTGAGCCCAAGCCGGAGCCCAAACCCGAACCGAAGGAACCGGTCGCCAAAGTGCGCCCCCCGCTCTGTTTCAAGGGTCCGTGCCCGGTCTGTCCTGCCGGACAACTGCACGGCGGAAGCGGATGTGGAGGAACGATCGTGCGCGATCGTATCCGGCGTGTCTGCCCGGCGGGAGAATATTGGGCGAACGGCGGTTGCCTGCAGCAGACCTGGTATCAGGATGAGTGTGCCGGGTTGCGCACGATGATGGAACGGCAGGCGCAACGCATGCGAGCGGCGCAACTGGACCGGCAAATCACATGCTCTCTGGGTCCTTGGCAGCAATGCTCTGCGTTGACCAGTTCAGCGGAGAGCGAAGCCGGCTTCTACCAGCAGCTGCAAAACAGATATCTGGCCTGCCAGCGGAGGTCGCCGACCGGTCTTCATTACAGCGGCTTTCGGATCCCAGGCTATTCGGCGGGGCTCTCGCTTAACTCTCTGAGCTTTGAGCAAGAACATCACTTAGAGGATCATCACTAAAAGATCATCATTAGAAGGTCATGCCGGAGAGCCGTCGACTCCGCGAGGGCCTCCGGCAGTGGTGCGATCGTCGAACGTCGAGAACCGCGAAGATACCGGTAAGAAACACCCCCAAACACCGGAGTTTCCCTCCTATCATTCCCTTCCTTCCCGCATTAGAATGACAGATATTCTTTCCGCCGCGGGTTCGGCGGTTTCCTTCGCGAGGGAGATAGATGGCAACGACCACGGCAGTTCCCAAGACCGGCATTTTGAAGACCAGGATAACCGGCGGCAGCTTCTTACTGGAAGTGCGGCAGCCCGAAGACATATTCACGCCGGAAGATTTCAGCGAACAGCATCAGCTCATCGGGCAGACGGCGGAGGAGTTTGCCGTCAACGAAATCCTGCCCAATGCCGAGAAGATCGAGCACAAAGACTTCTCGGTTTCCCGCGAGCTGCTGAAAAAGGCGGGCGAACTCGGGCTGAGTGCGGTCGAGATTCCCGAAGCCTATGGCGGCCTCGAAATGGACAAGGTCACCGCTGCCGTCATCGCCGACCACATCGCGAAATATGCCGGCTTTGCCACCACCTGGGGCGCGCACAGCGGCATTGGCATGTTGCCCATCGTCTACTTCGGCACCGAAGAGCAGAAGCACAAGTACCTGCCGCGCCTGGCCGCCGGCGAAATTGTCGGCGCCTATGCCCTGTCGGAAGCTTCCTCGGGCTCGGACGCGCTCAACTGCCGCGCCCGCGCCGAGCTTTCGCCCGACGGCAAACACTACGTGCTCAACGGCGAAAAAATGTGGATCACCAACGCCGGGTTCGCCGACTTGTTCACCGTCTTCGCCAAAATCAATGGCGAGAAGTTCACCGCGTTTCTGGTCGAGAGAACTTTTCCCGGATTCTCTGTCGGCGCGGAAGAGCACAAGATGGGCATTCGCGGGTCGTCGACCTGTCCCATTATTCTGAACGACTGCAAAGTGCCGGTCGAAAACCTGCTGGGCGAAATCGGCAAGGGGCACGTGATCGCGTTCAACATTTTGAATGTGGGCCGCTTCAAGTTGGGCGCGATGTGCGTAGGCGGCGGCCGCGTGTCGATGGAAAATGCCATTGGCTACGCCAAACAGCGCAAGGCGTTCAACAAAGTCATCGCCGATTTCGGACTGGTGCGCGAGAAGATTGCCAACATGGCGACCCTGCTCTACGTGGGCGAGTCGATGGTTTATCGCACAGTTGGCATGATGGACACGGCTCTGGGCGAAGTCGACAAAGCGGCCGCTGACGCCGCCCGCCAGACGCTCAAGGCCATTGAAGAATACGCCGTCGAGTGCTCCATTATTAAAGTCTGGGGCTCGGAGATGATTGACTACGTCGTCGACGAGACGGTGCAGATTTACGCAGGATATGGGTTTGTCGAGGAGTATCCCGCCGAGCGCGCTTACCGCGACGCCCGCATCAATCGCATCTTTGAAGGCACCAACGAAATCAACCGGCTGATCATTACCGGCTTCCTGCTGAAGCGCGCCATGAGCGGGCAGTTGCCGCTGATGCCGGCCATCAAGAAGCTGATGGACGAGGTGCTCTCCGGTCCGTCGGCGGCCGAGGAACTCGAAGGAGCCCTGCCCGAAGAACGCAAGGTAGTGGCGCAAGCCAAAAAGCTGGGACTGTTTGCCTCCGGCGCGGCCACGCAGAAATATATGCAGACGATTCAGGATCAGCAGGAAATCATGGGCGCGATCGCCGACATGACAATTGAGGCCTACGCCATGGAGTCAGCCGTGCTGCGCGCACAGAAGATTGTGGACGCAAAAGGCGAAGCCGGCGCGGCCTTGCCGATTGCCATGACGCGCGTGTACCTGTCGCAGGCTTTCGAAAAAGTCGAGTCGGCGGCGCGTAAGGTGATTGCCGCGGTCGCTGACGGCGACATGCTGCGCACCCAGCTTGCGATTCTACGCCGGCTGGCCAAATACGAACCGTTCAACACCATCGAACTGCGCCAGCAGATCGCGCAGAAGATGATCGAACGCGGGAAATATACGCTGGCATAAAACCGGCTGCTGTTTTGAAAGGGTGCGGCTTCAAGCCGCACCGTTAGAGTTGCCAAACGGTTGGCGGCTTTAGCCGCTGAGGGCCCGCTGCCCTTCACCTCTTGCATGAGAATCCGGGGATGAGAATTCGAAGGACAGCGGCGACCAGCGCGGCACTGCTGGCGGTCTGGCTGTTCGCTGGATGCGGGTCGAATTCCACCAAATCGCACACGCCTCCTCCGGTCATCACCACCCAACCCTCGAATCAGACTGTCAACAGCGGCCAGACCGCGACCTTCACCGTGGTCGCCACGGGAACCTCTCTCACCTACCAGTGGAAGCAAGGAACCACCGGCATTTCCGGGGCAACCGCGGCCAGTTACACCACGCCTGCCACCAGCGCGACCGATAATGGATCCCAGTTCGAAGTAACAGTCAGCAACCCTGGGGGCAGCGTCACCAGCAATGCGGCAACGCTGTCTGTGAACTCCGCCCCTCTCATCACCGTGCAGCCCGCCAATCAGAGCGTCACGGTGGGCGCGACCGCTACGTTTACCGTCGCTGCTGCCGGCACGGCGCCTTTGAGTTATCAGTGGCAAAAGGGCACCACTAACATTTCTGGCGCGACCTCGGCCAGTTACACCACGCCCGCCACGGCGCTGACCGACAACGGATCGCAATTCGACGTGGTGGTCAGCAATTCCCTGGGCAACGCGACCAGCAACCCAGCGACCCTCACCGTGACGCAGACGGCCGCGCCCGTGGATGTGATTACCTACCAGTACGACAATGGTCGCGACGGCGCCAATGAAGCGGAGACCAGGCTCACGCCCGCCAACGTGAACTCAACAACCTTCGGCAAACTGGGCTTCTATAGCGTGGACGGCCTGGTGGACGGGCAGCCTCTATACCTTTCGCAACTCAGCATTCCCAGCAAAGGGACGCACAACGTTCTCTACGTGGTGACCGAAGGCGACAGCGTCTACGCCTTCGACGCCGATACCGGAGCGACTCTGTGGCAAGTTTCTTTGTTGGGCACGGGAGAGATGACGAGCGACACGCGCGGCTGCTCGCAGGTGTCGCCCGAGATCGGCATCACCTCGACGCCAGTCATTGACCGCAGCAATGGGCCCAATGGCGCCCTCTACACAGTCGCGATGTCAAAGAATGGCTCGAACTACTTCCAGCGCGTGCATGCGCTGGACCTGACGACCGGAGCGGAGATGTTCGGCGGGCCCGTCGCAGTGCAAGCAACCTTCCCCGGCACGGGCGATGGCAGCCAGAATGGCAACGTGATTTTCGATCCCGCGCAATACAAGGAGCGCGCCGGGCTGCTGCTTTCGAATGGCGTGCTCTACACCATGTGGGCCTCGCACTGCGATGACCGGCCTTACACCGGATGGATCGTCGGCTACGACGCCCTGACTCTGGAGCAGACGCAGGTGCTCAACGTAACTCCCAACGGCAACGACGGCGCGATCTGGATGTCGGGCGCCGCTCCGGCTGCCGATCTCAACGGGGACATTTATTTTCTTGACGCCAACGGCACCTTCGACACCACCCCCGATGGCAACGGCTTCCCCATCAACGGCGACTTCGGCAACAGCTTTCTCAAGCTCTCCACCTCGCCCATCCTGACCGTGGCGGATTATTTCACTATGTCAGAAACCGTCATGGAGTCGAATCAAGATGAAGACCTCGGGTCGGGCGGCGCGGTGGTGTTGTTGGACTTGACTGATACCGGCGGGCACGTACACCAACTGGCCGTGGGCGCAGGCAAGGATTCCGTGATCTATGTCGTGGACCGCAATTCGATGGGGAAATTCAACCCCACGGCCGACAACATCTATCAGGAAATTCCGGGTGCGTTGGCCGGCCAGGTATTTTCCAAACCAGCCGTGTTCAACGACACAGTTTATTACGGCGCGGTGGGCGATTCGATTCGCGCATTTCCGATCGCGAACGCAAAGCTCGCGACCACGCCAAGTTCCACGACCAGCCACACCTTCACCTATCCGGGTACTACGCCGACGATTTCATCCAATGGCTCGAGCAATGCGATTCTCTGGGCGGTCGAAAACACCAGCCCCGCGGTTCTGCACGCCTATGACGCCACCAATCTGGCGACCGAACTCTACAACAGCAATCAGGCTGCCAGTAGTCGCGACCACTTCGGAAACGGAAACAAGTTCATGGTTCCGATCGTGGTGAATGGAAAAGTATTTGTCGGCACGCCTGACGGCGTGGCCGTATTTGGCCTTCTGCCGTGATGCGCGAGCGGTGATCGCTCGCCTTGCCTCCGATCTTTTCTTTTCTCCGATACACCTGCTCTGATACAAATGTCCCCGATGAAAAAAAGAATGGCAGGCCACGCTCTGCTCGTCTTATCTGTTTTCCTGGCACCGACTGTATTGACGGCGCAGTCCAATCCGCCCGCACCGCAGGATTCAGCCACCTTCGACGCCGACGGCACCGCGCACATCACGCGCGTCGTTCCCATGCCGGCGACGGTCAGTCCGGAAGCGCAGAAGTGGCTGGAATCGCTCGCTCAGCAAAAAGTCGGCCCGCCGGAAACCCTTGCTGAACGCCGCACTCACACCGACGCCTGGCGCAAAATGGACTCCGCCGAGGCGCGCAAACTCTATCCGGTAAACGTTGAGGAAACGAGCATCGCGGACGTGCGCACCGACATCATCACGCCTCTATCGGGCGCGGGTGCCAAACGAGTGCTCATCAACCTTCACGGCGGTGGATTCAATTCTGACTCAGGCTCGCTGATCGAGGGCGTCCCCATCGCGAACCTGGCCAGGATAAAAGTCGTTTCGGTTTACTATCGCCTGGCTCCGGAGAATCCGTTTCCCGCCGCGGTCGACGATGTGGTCGCGGTTTATAAGGAACTGCTGAAAACATATCCGCCGCGTAACATTGGAATCTTCGGCACCTCGGCGGGCGCGATCCTCACCTGCGAAGTGGCTGTCCGCCTGAAACAACTCGGGCTGCCGCTGCCTGCCGCACTCGGAATTTTTTCCGGGCTTGCCGATTTCAGCCGCGTCGGCGACTCGCGCCAATTGTTCGCGCTCAACGGCCTTCCCGGGCGGATGGAGCCAGTCGATCCCAACCATCTGCCCGACGATCAATATGTCGGCAAGACCGATCGCAAGGACCCGGTGCTGTCGCCGCTCTTCGCCGACCTGCATGGCATGCCGCCCAGCCTGCTGGTCACCAGCACGCGCGACATCTTACTAAGCGACACGACCGTGCTGCATCGCGCCCTGCTGCGTGCCGGGGACGATGCCCAACTGGTCGTGTTTGAGGCGCTGCCCCACGCTTTCTGGTATCACTTCCAGTTGCCGGAAACGCAAGAAGCGCTGGAACTGATGGCGAAATTCTTTGACGACAAGCTGGCACGGTAGAATCTGGCGGTTCCGCGAGATTGGCAACGATGCAGTTTGAAAAAAACGGTTCGTATTAGGGCTTCGCTTTAGCGATGCCGCTAAACGGCACTGACACTTCTAACGGCTTCAGCCGCTGGGTTGTGCCCGTCACGGCCGCAGCGGCTAAAGCCTGTCGTGCGCTGCACGGCGGTGTGGCACCCTGAAGTCATACTCTGATACGAACCTCTCTGCACAAACGGCGCAACGAATTACTTCGATTGGATAAGAACCAGGTGGAGAACTCATGATCCGAAAGCATCAGCGGTCTGTTCTGCAAATCGCGCTCGCCCTGACCACGCTGGCCTCGCTAGCGATTCCTGTCCGCGCGGATGTCTCCGTGCCCGCCTTGCTCGCCGATCACATGGTGGTGCAGCGCGGCTTCCCCGTTCACGTCTGGGGCATGGCAGCGCCGCATGAGGCGGTGTCCGTGACTTTCCGCGGCGAGACGAAGTCCGCCACCACCGACGACAACGGACGCTGGAGCGTTTACCTTTCTCCGGGCGAAGCGGGCGGTCCCTTTCCGATGACCATCAAGGCAACGAACACGCTCGTGCTCAACGACATTCTAGTTGGCGATGTCTGGGTCGCCTCGGGCCAGTCGAACATGGAATTTCCGATGACTGCGCTGGTCAACGCGCAAACCGAAATCGCCGCGGCGCAATATCCCAAGATTCGCATCTTCATGGTGAAACACAGGCCCGCCGACTATCCGCTGGAAAATGTCGAGTCCAAAGGCTGGGGCGCATGCACTCCGGAAACCGTTGCCGACTCTTCGGCCGTCGCTTATTTCTTTGCGCGCCATCTGCAGCAGAAGCTGGGGGTGCCCATCGGCCTGGTCGAATCATTCTGGGGAGGCACCGCAGCCGAGTCCTGGACCAGCCTGCACTCGCTCTCTGCCGACGCCGCGCTGATGCCGGTTTTCGCGGCGCGCGCAAAAACTCTGGCCGCAGAATCTACAACGGTTTTGCATCAGCAGCGCGAGGAGCACGAGTATCAACAAGCGGTCGAGCAGGCCAAGGCCGAGGGCAGGCCGCTGCCCGGACGGCAATGGCATCCGGATTTCGCGGCGTGGGCCCCGGCTGCGCTCTACAACGGCATGATCGCGCCGCTCACCCCGTTCGCCATCCGCGGCGTCATCTGGTACCAGGGTGAATCCAACTCTGGGCCGGATCGCGCCCCGCTCTACGCCCGCCTGTTTCTGACCATGATTCGCGATTGGCGCAATGCCTGGGGAGAGGGAGATTTTCCGTTTCTCTTCGTGCAGATCGCCAACTGGAACACCGCCCCCGACGGCATGTGGCCGGAGGTGCGCGACGCGCAGCGGCAAGCGCTCGCGCTCAAAAACACTGGCATGGCCGTCACCATCGACATCGGCGATGCGGTCGATATTCATCCCAAGAACAAGCAGGATGTCGGCCTGCGGCTAGCGCTGGCCGCGCGCGCGATTGCCTTCGG
The DNA here is from genome assembly GCA_052148475.1 of Candidatus Sulfotelmatobacter sp. Taxonomy (GTDB): domain Bacteria; phylum Acidobacteriota; class Terriglobia; order Terriglobales; family Acidobacteriaceae; genus Sulfotelmatobacter. The sequence continues at coordinate 120,920 of JBKQID010000029.1, forward strand.
CGAAAAACTCGAGTGGTCCGGACCGCTCGTCCGCCAGGTCACGCAGGAAGAACATGCCCTGCGCGTCTGGTTCGATCACGCGGGCGGACTGATGGCGAAGGGCGCGGAACTCACCGGCTTCGAGGTCGCCGGCGCCGATGGAAAATATTCTCCGGCGGACGCGAAGATCGAAGGCGAGTCCGTGGTCGTATCGAGCGCCGCAGTGCCCACTCCGGTTTCAGTTCGCTACGGATGGGCTGCCAATCCGGTCTGCAATCTGTTCAATAAAGAAGGGTTGCCCGCATCACCGTTTCAGGCGCCGGAATGAGGCTTCGGGATCGATTCAGCTATTGGTTCGTCTTCTCTTCCGGCATGAGCATGTAGCTCACGAACGCCACCTGTTTGCTGTCGGGCGACCATGACGGCACGTTGATCGTTCCCTGCCCGCCGAATAATTTCGCCAGCACTGTAATCTTTTTCTCGTTCGATTTCGGATCAAGCGACATGAGCCGCAGCATCACATCTTTATTCTCCGGATGCCCGGTCACATCGGCTCCATAGGTGAGGAAGACCATCCAGCGGCCGTCGGGGGAAATGTGCGGGAACCAGTTATTGAAGTCGTCGGAGAAGACTTGCTCCTGCTCGCTGCCGTCGGGCTTCATGCGCCAGATTTGCATGTGGCCGGTGCGCTCGGAGTTGAAGTAAATATACTTTCCGTCCGGTGAATATTCCGGGCCGTCATCCAGTCCCTTGGCAGTCGTCAGCCTCGTCTCATCGCCACCGGCCGCGGGGATCATATAGATATCGAACTCGCCGTCGCGCTGGCCAACGAAGGCCAGCGTTTTGCCGTCGGGCGACCAGCCATGCCAGTACGACGGAGATTTCTGCGTGATGCGCCGCGGCGCGCCCCCGGCAATCGGGACGATGTAGACCTGCGATTCGTGATTCCCCTGCGAGTTGTCGCTGATGGCCAACTGCGTGGCGTCCGGCGAAATGCCATGATCGTTGTTACAGCGGTTCGCGATTCCAGTATCGATGCTCACGGGCTTGTCGCTGCCGATTGTGAGGCGCTCGATATGGCCATCTCGGTTGAACAGAAACGCGCTGCCGTCGCGCGTCCAGTTGGGCGCTTCGAAGCGTCCGGGCGCAAGATAGGCCACGCGGCGGTCCGCTGAATCGATCGCGATGGTTTCGAGTGTACTGTAGACAACTGGCTTGCCGGCATCGGCAGTAGCAAGCTGGGTCAACTCGACGTTGGAGAATACAGCCTTCTCCACCACATCCTTGTCATGCGAACACACGCCAAGACCAATATAGAACGAGCCCTGCAGCGGAATGCGCAGCCATCCCCCGGCCACTGTGGGCTCTCCTCCGTCGGCGGCGAGCGACATGTAGACGTATTCTCCTCGTTTAGCGATGCGCAGGCGCTTCGGGGCCGACAAGTTCGATTGAATCTCGCGTGTCACCGCGCCCTTCTCGTCGCGAAATTGCAGCGAGGTCAGGCCGCTGGCATGCAGCGCGACGTCGACGTATACAGAATCGGCGTCCAGGGTCTGCCGCAGCATCAGCGCCGCTTTCTTATGCTCATTTCCAGTCTTCGTGAGAAAAGAAATGTCGGCCGTCAACGTCACATCGCCAGAAACTTTCTTCCACACGAACTGAAACGCGTCGGCCGCGAGCCACATATTCTCGCCGCTGCCGCTGATGGTGTAAGTTCTCTTCGCGGCGTCGTAGTCGACCGAGCCCGCGTGCAGAACGGTGCCCACATCGCCGTGACCCTCGAAGATCCCGACGGGAGAACTGGCATTCTGGGCGTAAACGCGTCCGCAGAGCAGTGAACAACTGCAAACGACCAATGTAATAAGAGGTAGTAGCCTGCGCATGAAGTCCTCCGTCGACGGCAGTGATTCAGAACTGGTTCAACGGTGCATTGTAAACGGGATCGACCGCACGCTGCTGGGTGGCCTTGTTCCCCGATAGTGGTGCGGTTTGAGAGAAGGTTCGTATCAGGACATGCCTTTCAGGCATGCCACACCGTTAACAGCTTCACACTAGGCTTTAGCCGCTGTTTGAGCCGAGCCCCAGCGGCTAAAGCCTTACGTTTTCACGCCCCTCTGGCGGCATCGCTAAAGCGATGCCCTGATACGGATCATTATCTTCATACTGCACCATTACTTGTTCCCCGGAGAGTTCCAATGCAAGCAGGCCTCAGGGGCTAAAGCCCATATTGATTTTATTGGCGGCTTACGCGGCGCTGAAGCGCCGCTCTACGACGCGACCCTCAGGGGCTAAAGCCCTCGAACTCTGCGAATGCTAGTGGCACGGCTGGAAGCCGTGCCCTTCCCAAAACCAATTGATGAGAACGTGCCTCACGTTATCTATCTACCAATCCCTGGGCGCTTCTGATAAAACGTCTGCATGAAAACGAGTCGAGCCTTCTTAACAACATTCTTCTGCACACTGCTTTTCGCCACCGGCCTCGCCGCGCAACAGAGTTCATCCCCCTCCGCGAATCTTGCGCTGACTCCGCCCATGGGTTGGAATTCGTGGAACAAGTTTGGCTGCAACGTCAGCGAAGACATGATCAAAAGCATGGCTGACGCCATGGTGAAGTCGGGCATGAAAGACGCGGGCTACGTTTACGTCAACATCGACGACTGCTGGCAGGTGAGTCGCGATGCCCAGGCCAACATCGTCGCCGACCCGCAACGCTTTCCGCATGGCATGAAGGCCGTGGGCGACTACATTCATGCGCTGGGACTGAAGTTCGGCGTGTATTCCGACGCCGGATCGAAAACTTGCGCCGGCCGTCCCGGCGGCCTCGGTCATGAATATCAGGACGCGCTGCAATATGCGGCCTGGGGCGTGGACTACTTGAAGTACGATTGGTGCAACACCACCACGCAGGATGCGAAGGCTTCGTACGCCAACATCCGCGCGGCTCTCGACGCCTCCGGCCGGCCCATCGTGCTGAGCATTTGCGAGTGGGGCACGGCCAAGCCGTGGCTGTGGGGCAACGAAGTGGGCGGCAACCTGTGGCGCACCACCGGCGACATCCAGGACCGCTGGGGAGGTAAAGAGAAGTGGCCCGACGGCGGCTGCTGCTCGAATGGCGTGCTGGCCATTCTCGACGAGCAAGTTGGATTGCAATCTTACGCAGGGCCGGGGCACTGGAACGATCCGGATATGCTCGAAGTCGGCAACGGGAGAATGACCGACGTGGAGTACCGCTCCCATTTTAGTCTGTGGGCGCTGCTGGCCGCGCCGCTGATCGCGGGCAACGACCTGCGCAACATGCGGCCGGAGATTCACGACATTCTCACCAATAAAGAAGTAATTGCAGTGAATCAGGACGCACTCGGTCGCGAAGGCGAGCGCGTCGCGAAAAACGGCGATCTGGAAGTTTGGGCGAAGCAACTCAAGGACGGAAGCCGCGCCGTGATCCTGCTGAATCGCGGTGGGACCGAACAGAAGATCACGGCGAACTGGGAGGATCTAGGCTATCCCAACAGCGTCAGCGCTTCGGTGCGCGACTTGTGGTTGCACAAAGATCTGGGAAAGTTCACGGGGAACTTCTCGGCACCGGTCGCGTCGCATGGCGTCGTGTTGGTTACCGTAAAACCCTAGGGATCGGTCCGATCACCGCGCTCACCTTCGTGTGATGATCTCCAAGCCGACTCCTACGGAACACATCTCGACAGTCGTGACCAAGATCTCGTCCAGGTGTGATCCCTCGTTCAGTGGCAGGAGAGCCCCGCCCTGCTGGCCCTCGGCTCCGGGCAGGGGCTCGTGTACCAGATCACGCGGCCTTGTGATTTCAATCACACGCTTCGTCCCTGGAATCTCCCCAAATGGCCACATTTCAAAGTGAAGTTCGCAAAGCGGCGCTATTCCGGTGTGACCCCAATCACTAATCCTCGTGACCAAGTACACGGAGTTCCCCCAGCACTTTTGGCATTCTTACCTTCAATCGAGGTGCCTTATGGCTCAAGACGGTCGTGACATTCTGGAACTGCTCCGGTTCGAACTGAGCTTTCTGCAGGACGGAGGCTACGGACGCTCTCCGCACGCGCCGTGGCGGGCGCCCGCGATTTTCGAGGATTCCCCCATCTGTCCGAATTTCTGCGATCCTTCCCACCAGGTTCCGTGCGAAAGTTGCCGGCTCGAGCAGTTTGTTCCGGCCGAGCGCCGCAGCGAGGCTTCGCCCTGCCGCTTCATCCAACTCACGCCCGAGGGCCAGTCGGTTGAGGATTTTTATCGCACCGCCACTCAGGCTGATATGGAAGAGGCCCTGGCCGGGTGGTTGCGCGCACAGATCCAGAAAATCGAGCAGGAGCGCGGGATTGCGCCCAAGCAGGGAGTGGCCTAGACGCCAGCTCCGCACCTGCGCGGAAATGTGATCAAGCCCCGCCGCTCCACTTTTCTCGCGCAAATGAAAGGCACCAAAATCTTCCCCCAAGGAGTACTGAAGATCATGAGTGAAGAGCACGCATATCGAGTCGCAGCCTGGTGGACTTCCGGCCGCACCGGTTTAGCCAAATCTGATTCCGCGCCCAACGCCATCCACTTCACCGCTCCCATCGAATTTGGCGGCCTCGAAGGCCGCTGGACTCCGGAGGAACTTCTGCTCGCCGCCGTCGCCGGTTGCTACACCACAACCTTGCGCGCGATTGCGGGCAGCGCTCAATTCGACTTTACCGACCTGCAGGTGGAAGCTTGCGGCACGGTGCGCAAAGCCGAGTCCGGGTACACCTTCACCCAGATTGTGGTGCGTCCGAACCTCAAGATCGCGTCCACCGACGAACGCGACCGCGCCCTCGACCTGCTGAAACGCGCCGAGAAGCTCTGCCTGGTCTCGCGCGCCCTGGGCACGAACGTGAAATTCGAGCCCCAGCTCGAAATCAACAAGCCCGCCACCATCGCGTGAAGAAGATCGTATGAACGAGGTTGCCTGAGCAAGTTGCCCGAGTTAGGGAAGCTCCGACTAAGCCTCCGGATTCCTCTGTGCGCCTCTGTGTCCTCTGTGGTTTAAGTTTTTCTGTTGGAACAATCGACAATTGCGTTCCGTTAGAGCTCCAGCACCGCTGACACCGACGATGGATCGTCCTCCATCGTCCGCAACTTGAATCCCACTTTCTTGAAGATGGCCTGCGTGGCTAAATTGTCGCGCAGGATCTCTCCCGAGAGTTTCTGGAATTTTTCTTCGCGGGCTACCCGGGCCACGCTGGCCAGCAGTTCGGTTCCCAGCCCGCGCCCATGCCAGCGATCGGAAACGAGCACCGCCGCCTCGGCCTCCACGCGATTGATGGCGCTGAACCGGCCCACGCCCAGCACTTCGTGTTGCCCGGTCTCGGGATTTTTGCGATCGGCCACCAGCGCGAATCCGCGATCGTAGCTGCCAAAGCAGATGCGCACCAGCCGCTCATGCTCCACTCGCGTGCTCAGACTCAGCGAACAGAAATACCGCAGGTACACGCTGCGCTCCGATAGGGTGTGGTGGAATTGCACGATGAGCGGCTCATCTTCGGGACGTATGGGACGAATCGTCACCGGCGTGCCATCTTTCAATTTCCATTCCCACACATATTGCAGCGGGTAGGGCCGGATCGTGGCCCGCGGCAACTGCCCCGCCTGCACCGTCGAATCATGCACCACCACGCGCGCATCGAGCGCCAGCAACTGCTCCGGTGTCGCCAGCAGCGGATTGATGTCGATCTCCTTGATCCACGGCTGTTCCATCACCAGCTGGCTGAAGCGCACCAGTAGTGCTTCGAGTGCGGTCAGGTTCACGGGCTTGCGTCCGCGCACGCCTTGCAGCGCCGCGTAGATTTTGGTCTGCTCCATCATGCGTTGCGCCAGCGTGGTGTTCAGCGGAGGCAACGCCAGTGCGCGGTCGCGGTAAACTTCGACCATCACTCCACCGGACCCAAATAAGATGACCGGCCCAAATTGCGGATCGATGGCGCTGCCCAGAATCAATTCGTAGCCGTCGCGCCGCACCATCGGCTGCACGGTCACGCCGGAAAAATGTTCGGCGCCGGCCTTTTCGGTTACCGAAGCTTGAATCCCGCGGTAAGCGCGCCGCACGTCCTCCGCAGTCTGCAGTCGCAGGCGAACTCCGTCCACATCCGTTTTGTGCGCGATGGTGTTCGACAATAACTTCAACACCACCGGATATCCAATCTCCGCGGCGCACGCGACCGCCTGCTCTTCGTTCTCGGCCGTGCGCGTTTCCACCACCGGAATTCCGTAGTAGGAGAGCAACTGCTTGGCTTCAAACTCGTTCAGCATGCTCCGCCCAGCGGCGCGCACCTGCTGGACCATTTCGCTGACTTTGTTGCGAGCGCTGGCCGCCTCCGCCGCTTCCACCAGCGCCGGAGTTTCATAGAGCCCGCGCAGGTTGTAGGTGTATCGCCACATGTAAGTGAAGGCGCGCGCTGCGGTGTCAGGATAAGAAAATGTTGGAATGCCGGCCGCGTTGAGCAGCGCAGTTCCCTCGGCCACGCCGTCGCCCCCCATCCAACTGGCCAGCAGTGGCTTGCCGGTGGAGTGGGCCAGCGGCTTCATGCGCTCTGCCACTTGCGTGGGATTTGCCAACCCTTGCGGCGCGATGATGGCCAGCAATCCGTCGCTCGCCGGATCTTTCGATGCGATCTCGACCGCTTTCACGAAACGCTCGGCGTCGGCATCCGCCAGCACATCCACCGGATTGCCGTGGCTCCAGTACGGCGAAAGAAATGTGTCCAGCTCGTGCAGCGATTCGGACGAGAGCACGGTGAGTTCTCCGCCGGTCGCCATCAGCGAGTCGGTCGCCAGCACTCCTGGCCCGCCCGCGTTGGTTACGACGGTAAGCCGCGGACCACGCGGCCGCGGCTGCTTGCTCAACACCTCCGCCATATAAAAAAGGTCTGCGATGTTCTGCACGCGCAGCACGCCGCCACGACGGAACGCCGCTTCCAGCACGTCGTCACTTCCGGTCAACGCTCCCGTATGCGATGCGGCCGCCCGCGACGCCGCCTCCGACCGCCCGGCCTTGATCACGATAATGGGCTTGCTCAACCCGATTTCCCGCGCCGCGGAAAGAAACGCGCGCGCGTCTCCCACCGACTCCATGTAAAGCAGAATGCTCTTGGTATGCGGGTCGTCCCCGAAGTGATAGATCAGATCGCCCCAGCCCACGTCAAGCATCGAGCCGGTCGAAACGCAGGCGCTGAAGCCCACCTGCTCATGCAGGCTCCAGTCGAGAATCGCAGTCATCAGCGCTCCGCTCTGGCTCAGAAATGCGACGCTGCCTTTCTGCGGCATCGCCTTCGCAAACGTCGCGTTCAGTCCAATCGTCGGATTCATGAACCCCATGCAGTTGGGTCCAATCAACCGCAGACCTCCGCGTTGCGGCCCACCGCGCCGCAAGTGTTTCTGGATTTCTTCCTCCAGCCGTGCGCCGTCGTGCCCCTGTTCGCGAAATCCCGCCGAGATCACCACCGCCGATCTCACGCCTGCGTCGACGCACTCTCCAATAATTTCAGGCACAGTCTGCGCCGGCGTCACCACCAGCGCCAGGTCCACTCCTCCGGCAATGTCCCCGATATGTTTATAAGTTTTGAGGCCGAGCACTTCACCATGACTGGGATTCACCGCATAAACTTTGATGGGAAACTTGCTTTCCAGCAGATTCGAAACCACGCTGCGGCCAACCGTTCCTGGACGATCCGTGGCTCCGATCACCGCTGCCGAGCGCGGCCGAAACAGGGAATCGAGCCCCGCTTGTGCCGGAGGCGCAGTGTAGAGCTTGCCGACCGGCGACGGCACGATGGGGGATGGGACCTCGCTCACTGCATTCCTCTCTGAACGGCGAACGGCTGCCCACATTTTTTCACAAATCTAGCGAGCGCCGGAACCAGGCTTCCGACAAACAATCCACCCATGTTGTCACAGTTTCTTCCGCGCGTCAGTGATCGCACTGTGCCCCTGATCACGAGCCTTGGTGATGACGATCACAACCGTAAATGCGGTGCTACAATTCTTCCAGAAAGAGGTGCTCCAGTGCGCGCCCCTTATGGACTCAATATTCTTGATAATTGCCTCACTTGTCCGGTGAGGGAAGAACATCTATTCTGCAATCTTTCGGTCCACGCCGGACAACGTCTCAACGAAATTAAATCCACCGCGGTCTATCCCAAGGGAGCGATGCTCTTCATTGAAGGGCAGCAACCCCGTGGCGTTTTTGTACTCTGTGCCGGGAAGGCAAAACTTTCCACCTCGTCCCGCGAAGGCAAAACCATCATCACGAAAATCTCCGAAGCCGGCGATGTTCTCGGCCTGAATTCGGTGGTTTCCAACCGTCCCTACGAAGTGACGGCCGAGATGATGGAGCCCGGCCAGGCCAACTTTATTCCCCGCGAATCTTTAATTCAGTTTCTGAAGGACAACGGGGAAGTGGCCTTGCGCGTCGCCGAACAGTTGAGCCGCAACTACTACACCGCCTACGAGGAGATCCGCACGCTCGGTCTCAGCACTTCGCCGTCGGAAAAGTTTGCCAAGCTCTTGCTGTCCTGGTCGACCAAAGGGGCACAGAACGACGGGTCTTCGCAGGTCAAGCTCACGCTGACTCACGAAGAGATTGCGGAGATTATCGGGACCACCCGCGAGACCGTCAGCCGCCTGTTTTCCGAATTCAAGAAAAAACAGCTGCTGCAGCTCAAGGGATCGACCCTGGTCATTCGCAACCGGCCGGCGCTGGAAAAAATCGTCCAATCCTGATTGGGCGATTAAGACATGTAGGGACGGACGCATTCGTCCGTCCACCGAACGCAGTGAGGCGTTTGGCAGTGGGGCGTTCGACTCTGTCGCCGAGAGGACTCCCTTCCCGGCGAGCGTGCTCTTTTTATCCGCCAACGGTTAGTACCGCACACGGTGCATGCCGTATGACCTCATGGACAGAGGTCCACGGAGTATGAGCCGCCATTCTGGCCGACGCAGCGTGGTTCGCTCCCATCACAATCAGATCGATCCCGAATTTGACGCTTGCCGTCAGGATTCCCTCGGCCAGGAAGTCCGTTCCCACCACGTACCTGGGTTCCTGCTCCAGGCCCGTTTCCGCGGGCAAACAATCTTTCAGCTCTTGCACCGCACGCTTGCGGGATGTGCTCTCCCACTGTTCGAACTCGCTGGCGGCCTCCGCTGCCGGCACGTATGTTGACAGATTCGACGTCGCGGGCATGGGCATCATGTGCAGCAACGTAAGCTTCGCGTGCCCCGATCTGGCCAGCGCCAGCGCGAGCGGCAGGGCCTTCCTCGACCCCTTGCCAAAATCGGTCGCGAACAGAATGCTGTGAAATCCAGGCTCGCGAGGATCAGTCTCGTGATGAGCCGCGGGAATCTCTGCCATCGGCCCCAGCGTCATCACCGGGCAGGGCGCTACCCGCAGCAGTTCTTCCGCTACCGAACCCAAGGCCAGCTTCGTCAGGCCTCCGCGCCCGTGGGTTCCGATGACCAGCAAGTCGATGGCCTCCTCCTCGATCACCGACCTCACGTGCTCCGCCACCGGCCCGCGTCGCACGAACGCGGAATCAATCTTTTGCAGCGGCGCAAATTCATCCTCCAGCGCCTTGATTCGTTTCTTCGCCGCGATCCAGTCCAGGTCAAGATCGGGCGGATTCTCCAGCGCCGCATACTTGCGATCCACACGCAGCACGTGAATGATAGACAACCGGGCGTGATTTTCCGCCGCCAGCAACAGGGCGTCGCACAGGGCTCGCCGCGAAGGTTCCGAAAAATCGGTGGCTACAAGAATGTTCCGGAAACCCGCACTCGATTCCTTCGTTTCTATGGGCGTTTCTATGGGGATGTTTAATTCTGCGACTGACATACTTACCTCCTTGCCGCTTTGCCTTCATCGCGATCTTCGCGGCCAGCCGACGCAGCCCGGGCCCGCAGCCGCCTTAACCCTGTAGTCTTCTTGACCTTCGGTGCAGGCGGCAGCAGCACCAGCGCTTTGATCGGCACGGGCACCATGCTCACCTGCGTTCCCTCCCAAACCAATGTGATTTTCTTTGCGCAGCCAGTGCACAGCCAGAATCGCTCCTGCAATTCCGGCTTGAACGCTCTCGTCGCAATTTGGATTTCAGGGGTGGGAGACAGGCGGAAAATCTTCCCCTGATGGAGATATCGAAAGGTCTCGATACATTCGGGATTGGCGCATTTCGACAGCATGGCGCACTCCTGCCAGCCGTACAGTCAAAATACTATGCCGCCTCCGCCAGGAATGAGGTGACGGCAGACACAAAATCGGGTGACCCTCATCACTATCCTGCTTCCGTAGACCAGCAGGACGACATCACTCTCATTTCGTCGACCTAGTTCAGCCGTTCTGAACGCCATGCTGCAGGTGCTGAAATATCTGCATAGCACACTCGATGACCCCGAAACGGAGGGTTTTGAGTGTAATCGCCTGTTTTCGCCAGTTAAGCTGGAAAGCGTCCATGCAAGGGGCTAGACTCTTCTCGTGAAACCAATCTTTGCAGTCGGTCTGCTATTCGTGTTCGGGACTTGCTTCGGGCAGGACTCGGGACTCTATTCCAAGACAGCCACATCTACTTGGGCTCGGAGCGGCGCATTCACAATCGCATCACCTGACAAGGAGAAGGAGATCACTGTTAAGCCCATCGAGCATCCGCAAGGGGACGCCACGGATGTTGTTACGGTTCGCGCATACGGGCATGAGTACAAGACTCCAATCGGGGAGTGGGTGAATGCTGAGGTAGCATGGGCGCCTGATTCCAAGGCCTTCTTCGTCACTTACAGCGACGGTGGGAACGTTGGAACATATCACTTGAAAGTTTTCTATGTAGAACCGAAGGGACTGCGCGTTGTGGAGCCGTTCCCCAGTGGTCGCGTCTTTTTCAAGCCTACATGTTTCGATCCTGAAGAGCCGAACGTAGGCGCTATCAAGTGGGGAGCAGACTCGTCGAGAATCGTCATTGCCGTTGAGGTGCCGCCCCATTCGAGTTGTGCCAGCATGGGTACGTTTCGCGCGTTTGAAATAAGCCTGAAGGACGGAAAAATTCTCCAACACTATGACCAACTTCAGGCAAAGCAATTGTTCGCCGACAGCATCGGAAAAGAACTACGAAACGCCAATGATGACTGTATTCGACAACCCGAGCGGTGCGTCCCTCCCGGTTTGACAGCCCACGCTCGGGAGGCAAGCCGATAGGGGTTGATAAATCCCGATATCACTCACCGACCCGGCTCCGAGGCGAACAGACGGCGCAAGCTTGTGTAAACGCCTGTTAACAGCAGTTATGATAGCTGCGCATGGAAACTGTGAATGTTTCTTTTCGCTACGCTGAACAGGACTACGTTCGTGCCCTGCGTGCCCACTACGCTGGACGGCTTAGGTTGCCCTTCGATATAGCCGTCATCGTGGGAGTCGCTATCATAGGCGTTTACGAATGGCGGTCAGGTTCGAATGTATTCGGAATCTTCTCGCTCTGCCTGTCTGGCGTTCTCGCTTTAATGCTCGTCGCTGCCTTCGCTTTCATTCCGAGTATCGCGTTTCGCAGGCAGCCAAAGTTCCGCGATGAATACTCGTTGAGCTTTTCGCCCGAGGGAATCCACTTTCGGACGATATATATCGATTCCGACCTTAAATGGGACATGTACACGTGGGCATTGGTTGATGCGTACTCGTTCATTCTCTACTACGGCTCCCAGCAATTTACGGTTATCCCCAAGCGCGTCTTTGAGAGCCTGTCACAGCGGCAGGCGTTCGAGCAATTGCTCCGACAGAAGGTGTCAAGGATCGTAGACAAAACGAAATGACGGATCAGGTGGTTGGTCGGTTGGCGTAACATCGCCATATCACTCATCGACCACCACGGCCCTGTTTACCCTCTGGTTTACAATCGCTGTCACACCGCCATGAGAACCCTGCATCTGTCGAAGTTGCTGTCTCCTTGTCTGGTCGTTGCATTGCTTCCTTTGAGCGCGGCCCAGACCGTCCCGGCAAACTCCGCTCCCGCAACTTCGCCAGCGCCTCCGCAATTGATGGCAGCCAGCACCGATCTTCCGAGCGAGGCCCTCCCAACCGACGCCGAGATGGCCGAACGCGTTCGCCAGGAATTCCGCTACTCTTGGGCCGGCTACAAGCAATATGCCTGGGGACACGATGCCCTCAAGCCGCTGAGTAAGAGCTATCACGACTGGTATGGCGTGCCCCTGCTCATGTCGCCCGTCGACGGCCTCGACACGATGATCCTGATGGGCATGACCGACGAGGCCGCCACCACCCGCGAGTATATCGACCAGAACCTGTCGTTCGATCGCGACATCTATGTCAAGAATTTTGAAATCACCATCCGCCTGCTGGGCGGACTGCTCAGCAGCTATCAACTCAGCGGCGACAAGCGTTTGCTCGCGCTGGCCGACGATCTGGGCACGCGCCTGCTGCCCGCCTTCAATTCTCCGACTGGCATGCCCTACGTCTACGTCAACCTGAAAACCGGCGCCGTGCGCGGCGAATCGACCAATCCCGCCGAAGTGGGCACGCTGCTCATCGAGTTCGGCACGCTCAGCAAGCTGACCGGCAAGCCAATTTATTACGAGAAAGCCAAGCACGCCGTGGTCGAACTCTACAACCGGCGTTCGCCCATCGGCCTGGTCGGTTCGTCCATCAACGTCAAGACCGGCAAGTGGACCGATCCCGTCAGCCACATCAGCGGCGGCATCGACTCGTACTACGAATACCTGCTGAAGGCATGGCTGCTGTTCGACGACAAAGATTGTGAGCGCATGTGGAAGTCGAGCATCGAAGCCGTGAACAAATACCTCGCCGACCAGGCTCCCACCGGCTTCTGGTATGGCCAGGCCAACATGAATACCGGAGCCCGCACCGGCACCGATTTTGGCGCGCTGGACGCGTTCTTCCCCGGCACGCTCGCACTCTCCGGCGATCTCGATCGCGCGCGGAAACTCGAAGACTCGGCCTACAAGATGTGGACCACCTTCGGCATCGAGCCCGAAGAAATGAATTACATGACGATGAAGATTACCTACGAGGGATACGAGTTGCGTCCCGAGATCATCGAGTCCGCGTATTATCTCCGCCACTTCACGAGCGACCCGCGTTACCGCGGAATGGGCAAGACATTTTTCGACAGCCTCGTGAAATACTGCCGCACCGACGCCGGCTACGCCGCCCTGAGCAGCGTGGCGAACAAAACCAAGAAGGACGAAATGGAAAGCTTCTTCTTCGCCGAAACTCTCAAATATCTATTTCTGCTCTACGCCCCGCCCGACACCATCGACCTCAGCAAAACCGTTTTCAACACCGAGGCCCACCCCATCCGCCGGACCTGGTAGCGACGACCTGCTTCTGACTCGTTGTTCGAAAATATACTCGCGAAATGTGTTCAAAAGTATGTTCGCCTAACATGTTTGAAAACATGACCGCAATATGATCGAAATCCACTGCGCCGCTCTGCTCTTCGACCTTGACGGAGTCCTCATCAACTCCACTCCTGCCGTGGCCCGCGTCTGGCGCGGCTGGGCCATCGAGCACGGCTTCAATCCTGAAGAAGTCGTCGCCCGGGCGCACGGCCGCCCCAGTCTCACCACCGTCCGCGAATATCTCCCGAGCTCCGATCACGAACTCGAGAACCGCGAAGTCGAACGCCGCGAAATTGCTGACCTCGAAGGCGTCGTCCCGCTGCCCGGCGCGCTCGACCTGCTGGCCAGCCTTCCCCCCGATCGCTGGACTATTGTTACGTCGTGCACGCGCCCGCTCGCCGAAGTCCGCATCCGGGCCGCCGGCCTGCCGCTGCCCAAACAAATGATCACCTCCAACGACATCACGCACGGCAAACCCCATCCCGAGCCCTATTTGAAAGGCGCGTCCCTTCTCGGCTTCCCTCCGCAGGAATGCATCGTGCTCGAGGATGTCCCCGCCGGAGTTCGCGCGGGCAAGGCCGCCGGCGCCAAAGTAATCGCCTTCCGAACCACGGTGCAGGAATCAGTATTACGGGAAGCGGGCGCCGACTGGATACTGAACAACTGCGCCGGCATTCACTTGCTCGATCGTAACCAGCCTCTGAAACTAACGATCTGAAACGAGATCTGAGATTAGAGCCCCACCGAAGCGAGAGCAAGCACGCCGCCGCGCTCTTAATGGTTCCTCTGTGTCCTCTGTGTCCTCTGTGTTGAGATTAGTTTTCTCTGAGACCACCGAAATCGAAGCACCCGCCTAAAGTTCGTCCCGCCCCTGCCGATCAATTCTCCAGCGCCGCATTCCGTCATTAGGAGAAACTCATGTCCACCGCAGCCGTTTCCAGCAGTTCAATTTATCAGCAACTTCAGTCCTACTTTCAGCAGCGCCAATCCGATCTGCAACAGCTTGGCCAGTCCCTCCAGTCCGGAGACCTGGCGGGCGCGCAGCAGGAATTCAGCGCGCTCCAGGCCCTGGGCCAGAGCGGCCCATTCGCCAATGGCAACGATTTCAAAAACAACCAGCGCCAGCAGGATTTCACCGCCATCGGTCAGGCCCTGCAATCGGGCGACCTGGCGGGCGCGCAGCAAGCGTTCGCCCAACTGCAGAGCACGTTCCAGCCACGGCAGCAACAGCAGAGCAGCCAAACCCAGCCAGCCGTCGTGGTCAACCTGAGCGGACTGTTAGCGTCATCCTCATCGTCTTCTGCATCCTCCTCGACCCCGTCCTCGGCTGCGAGCAGTTCCGCTACGCAGCCCGCGTCCGCCAGTTCAACCGCCTCGGCCAGCGGAGCGGAAATCGTGCTGAATCTCGGCACCCTGACTCCGGGAGAGCAGATCTCGATCGGATTGAGCAACGGCGCTAACGGGAGTGAGCAGGTCACCATCGGCGTGAACCAACCCAACCAGTCCCCCGAGCAGATCACCCTCAACCTGAATCCGAGCAGCAACCAGGAAATCATCCTCAACCTGCTCAACAGCGCTGCCAGCACCTCCAGCAGCAGCACCGCGCAGGGCAGCGGCGTCAACGTCACTGCCTGATCGTTGGCTCGAAGAATGTTGGCTTCGAAGATTGTTTTGCTCGCTGATTGTTTGATCGACGGAGTGCGAGCGAGCGGCGCCGGGTGCCTCCCCCGGTCCCGCTTGCTGCACTGCCGAGCACTGCCGAACCTGGCAAGTCCAAAGACAACCACGAAGTCCCACGAAGGAAACACATGAACCTGAAACCCTTCGTGATACTTCGTATCCTTTGTGGTTGAGTATTCCTGTTTTCAGCGTCAACCCACCGTCCAGTGTCTCGTGTCGTCAAAGGCCCGCGTCTGGGAGTAGAATCTCTCCCACACCCCTGGAAATCTCATCCGCAAGGAGCAACCAACCGTGAAGGTCAAACTGCCGATTCTGCTGCTGAGTATGTTTGCGCTGGTCACGCTGGGCTCCGCTCAGGACGCGCAACGCGATCAAGCCACTGCCAAGTCCCAGGAGCGCATCGTCAAAGAGGTCGGTCACCGGCTGCGCATGCTGCCTAACGTCGGCCCCTTCGATTACATGGCATACAAAGTCGATGGTTTCACCGTGACCCTGCTCGGGCAGGTGGTGAAGCCGATCAACAAGTCCGACGCCGAGTACGCCGTGAAGCACATTGAAGGCGTCGAGAAGGTCGACGACCAGATCGAGGTTCTTCCACTATCGCCCATGGACGACGGCATTCGCCGGCGCGTGTATCGCGCGATCTACCGTTATCCCGCGCTGGAAAGGTATGCGATGGTCCCGCAGAGGCCCATCCGCATCATCGTCAAGGGTGGGCACGTCACTCTGGAAGGCGTGGTCGACAGTGAAGGCGATAAGAGTATCGCCGGCATCCGCGCCAACGGCGTTTCCAACGTCTTCTCGGTCACCAACAATCTGCAAGTCGAAAAACCGTAAAACCCAACCCATTTTCACAAAGGGACGCATCCCTGCGTCCTCGCGTCTTTTTCGTTCCTCTGTGATCTCTGTGTCCTCTGTGGTCAAAGATTTCAGAGGGTCCAAAATCGATTTTTTAGCCAGTTTGCAATCCCCTTCCCCGCGTATAATGCTCCCGGATTTCACTTCCGCCCCAACTGAGCACTTGGAGGAACGTCATCATGAGTCTTCAGTCCATGAACCGCCGCACCTTTCTTGAAACCGCCAGCACCGTCACCGCCGCCACGCTGTTGACCAGCCGCCTGGGCTGGGCCGCCGGCGATCACAAAATTAACAAGGTCGGCGTGCAGCTCTACACCGTGCGCGACTTGATGAAAGACGACTTCGACGGCACCATCGCCAAAGTGGCGCAGATCGGCTACAAGGAAGTGGAGTTTGCCGGATACTTCGGCCGCAGCGGGGCACAAGTCCGCGCCGTCTGCGACAAGAACGGTCTCGCGGCGGTCTCTACCCACGTGCAATACGACGAGCTCGACGACAAGTTTCCCGCCGTCATCGAAACCTCCAAGGCGATTGGCCTCGAATACATTGTCTGTCCCTGGATTCCCGAGGAACTCCGCAAGTCCGCTGACATCTGGAAGCAGGCTGCGGCGAAATTCAATCACTGCGGCGAACTGAGCAAGAAGGCCGGCATGCAGTTCGCCTATCACAATCACTGGTTCGAATTCCTTCCCGTCGACGGCAAGCTGCCCTACGATCAACTGCTCAAAGAATGCGACGCCAGTTTGGTGAAGATGGAAATGGATTTGTGCTGGATCACCGCTGCCGGAGGCGATCCGCTGAAATATTTCAACGCCTATCCCGGACGCTTCCCGCTGGTTCACGTCAAGGACCTCAAGACGCTTCCCCACATCACGGCCGGAGGCGCGCAGAACTATGGGGATACCGTTGACCTGACCGAAGTCGGCAGCGGCCTCATCGACTGGAAAAAGATTTTTGCGCAGTCCGAGAAGGCTGGGATCAAGCACTACATCGTCGAGCACGATCACCCCAAGCAGCCCATCGACAGTATCGCCAAGAGCTACGACTATTTGAGCAAGCTGCGCTGGTAGGGTTTCGGCAGCTGCAATCAGAACGAACCAGGGTGCCCCATTTCTCGCGTTCTTTGCGAGAAGTGGGGATTTATGCCAGGAACTTTACGCGGAACGTCAGCGTCTAACCTTGAGGTAGAACCACGACGAAGGTGGAACCCATGACGTCGACTACCGCACTCCGATCGGGCTCGCGCCGGATCGTTTTTGCCGGGCTGGCAGTGGCTTTCCTCCTGCTGAGCAGTTCCTGCGAGAAGAAAGCCGCGCCGCCGGCGAGCGAGTTGATGCAGGGCCGACGTCCGCTGGCGTATTCAACCTTCAACGAAACGGCCCATGGTCAGGCGAAGTCCACCTCTGCCTTTGCCACAGCCATGCTGGGCGGAGGCGTGGAGGGTGGCTACGACAAATATCCACCCGATTCTTCACCCGCGTCCCCCGGGCAACCCAACGCTCTCGACGCCCGCAAGATCGTCCGGAATGGGGCACTCGATCTATTGGTCAACGACGTCGGGCAATCGATCGAAAAGATCGGCTCCATCGTTAAGGGTGCGGGTGGATTCGTCGAGAAGTCGACGCAAAGCAATAGTGGCAGCCGTTCCGCTTCCGTCACCGTTCGGATTCCAGCCGCTCGCCTCGATTCGGTCATCACGCAGGTTAAGACGCTGGCGATCAGTGTTGACCGGGAGGGCGTTGAAGCCCGCGACGTCACCCGCGAATACATCGATCTGGACGCGCGCCTGCGCAACGCTCAAGCCGAAGAAGCGCAATACCTGCAGATCCTGAAACGCGCCACCACCATCAAAGACACGCTCGAAGTCACTGAAAAACTCAGCGATGTGCGCGGCCAGATCGAACAAATGCAAGGCGAGATGAAGTTCCTGACGTCGCAGATCGACTTGTCGACTCTGGAAATCTCGCTTCGCGCCGAGGCCGACGAAACGGTCGCCGGAATCCGCTGGCGGCCTCTGCGTCAGGCGAAGGTGGCCGTGAATGAAATGGTCTCGGGACTGACCGACTGGGTCGACTCGGTGGTCGCATTCATCATCAATCTGCCCCTGATTGCCGTCTGGCTATTCTCCGTCGTCTTCCTGCTCGTGGTTGCGGTGCGCCTGTTTCGGTTCTTATGGCGGCGATTCGGACCGAAGACGACTTGGCGCCTACCTTGGCGCCGCTCCACGCCTAATTCCGAACAAAAGTCAGGGTAACCGGATGCCCGGGTGCCGGGTGCCCCATTTCTCGCGTCCTTTGCGAGAAGTGGGGATTTGTGTAGTGCCACTGTCGGGCGCGAAAAGCCTTCGGCAAGGGTGCGCATTTACGCCTCGCGAGGGACATGCTGAGGACAAGCACTGAAGTAACGAGCCTGCGCAGCCTGGCCTGTGGCATTCTGAAGTGTGCCGAAATCAGATCCAAGTGACTTCATCGATTGGGATGCTGGCCGCGAAGGCTACGTCGAGTCTCCCAACAAGTTTCTGCCCGTCGTTGCCATCCCAAAGGCTGTCAAGAAGAAGGGCCCGGCGCCCAATAATCTCGACAGCATTCGCCACGAGGAAATGCTGGGCAGCCTGGTTGCCGCTGCCGGCACGATCTGGGCGGTCTACGTGGCGACCACGGACTACGACAGTCTCTGGCGCATGCAAATCATGCCGCCGGGGCCCGTCGAGGTTTGTGCGCTCGGCATCCTGGGCTGGCTGCACGCTAAGTGGCGGCGCTCGATCCGGGTCTGAGCGTCATTAACCTGTGAGCCCTTCCCGAACGGATCTTCCAGCGACCAGGTCTGCGGCGTGAACAGTTCCGCGCCCTTCTCCGTGATGTGCATGTCGTCCTCGATTCTCACCCCGAACTCGCCGCGAATATAAATTCCCGGCTCGTTGCTGGTGGTCATGTTCGCCTGCAATTTAGTTTGGTTGCCGCGGACCAAGTATGGCCACTCATGCCCATCCATCCCCAGGCCGTGGCCGAGCCGGTGGGTGAAGTACTTGTAGTCGGGGCCATATCCCGCGTCAGTGATCACTTTGCGCGCCGCCGCATCGATTGCGCCACACTCGGCGCCCAGACGCGCCGCGGCCAGCGCTGCCGACTGCGCACGCAGCACGATGTCAAAGACTTTCTTCATCTTGTCTCCAGCGGCCCCGGAAGCCTTGCCCAGAACGAAAGTCCGCGTAATATCGGATTGGTAGCCCTCCACGGTGCAGCCGTCGTCGATCATGAGGATCGAGCCTTCACGAATCACTTGCGGCGTGGACGATCCGTGAGGAGACGCCGTGGATTCGTCGACCATAATGCTGGCGTCGCCAGGAAATCCCAGCTGGCGGTAGGCAGCGTCAATCAGATCAGAAGCATCGCGCTCGGTCATGCCCGGCCGCAGCGCGCGATAGACCGCCCCGTAGGCCGCGAGCGTGACCTGCGCTGCCAGTCGCATCAGCGCGATTTCGTGAGCGCCCTTGATCATGCGGCATCCGGCGGTCACCGGAGTCGCGCTGGAAATGTTGGCCTGCGGCGCGGCCTTGGCAATGCCATCGGCAAAGACGAAGCGGATCGTCTCTTCAATTCCAAGCTTGCCGGTCGCGATGCCGCGTTGCCGTAATCCGTCGGCGACGAGTTGATAGGGGCTCTCATCCTCCTGCCACACTCGCACATCGGCGTACTCACCATCCGGAGCATTCGAGAGTTGTTCGCGCGCGCGGCCTTCTTCAAACGCCGGGCAGACGTAGAACGCCGCGCCCTTGGCCGGCAGCACCAGCGCGAACAAGCGCTCCCCGCCCCACCAGCGGATGCCGGTGAAATATTGCAGCGTCGTTCCGGCCATCAGCACGATGGCGTCGAGCGCATTCGCGCTCATCAGCTGGCGGGCGCGTTCCTGGCGACCGGCGCGCTCGTTTTTCGTGATCGGAGTGGCCTCGCTCTTGCGCGACTTCAATTGCGCCAGCGACGGCGGCAGCGAAGCATCGTCAGTCTTCCTCGTGGCACTCTTGGTCGTGGCCTCGGACGCCAGCGAATGCGATGCCGCCGCCGTTATCCCTGCCGTTACGGCCCCGACTTGCAAAAACCGTCGCCGCGAAATCATGGACCCCTCCCCGTAAGATGAATGCAATCAGGCAATTATAGGGGCATCGACGATCTGAGGGGGCCAGTCGGGAGCGGGGAAAGACGTGAACTGGAATGCTAAGCCAGACGCAAGTATTTGGTTTTGCGGAAGTTAACCAGTATACATACAATTATGTACATATAGTGTAGCAATTTGAGACGCATTCTTGAAGCAAAAGCCGGCGCGGAAATGGCGTCTGCTCGGCACCCAGGATGCCCTTTGCGAGGCCGGAAACGGCCCTAGCGCCGACGATCGATCCCAGCGTGGGTCGGAAGGTCGTACGCGGCAAAACTACCCCGCCCTGCAGCCTGCCAGAACGCTTCTACGACTTTTCAACGACTTCCACGGAGACTTAACGACTTACAAGAGAACGCTTCGGCGAGGCGGCCTTCTGCTCAACTGCCCGGCCTCAGGATGGAGTCGATGAGTGAAATGGCCTGATTACAACAGTTCGCGAACTTCACTCCGCACTAACTGGGGCATGAGAAAAAGGCGACCTGCGTCGGACATCTCGGCACTAACGGGGGGCATCTGCCCACAAGGATGATAGACCGTCGCGCCGAGGCGGCCCGGAGGAAAAATGGGTTACTTGCGATTGGCGGTTCCCGCTATGATGGCCCTCTGCGTAACCATGGCAGCTCAAGATAGGACCCACTTTCGAGGTGTTTGGCGGGTATTCCTTCGAGCGCATTGCCCCCTGCGGATCGCCGTCTTCAGGATTCTTTCCTTGCGGCTCTGATCAGCAGGTACCGGGCACAAGCAATTTTAACGGGTGGAACGTATCGCTCACTGGCTATTTCTCCAAGTTCCTTGGCGCTACAGCCGATTTCAGCGGTCACTACGGTCCCTACGGGAACCCTTCCTTCAACCAAGATGCCTCGCGATACAGCTACATGTTCGGGCCCACTTTCGCATGGCGGACGCGGAGAGTGACGCCGTTTATGCATGTCCTCTTGGGGCGCACCAACGAGGCCTTTGCGAGTTACGACGTATTTTCGTGGGCAATTGGTGGCGGCCTGGACGTGAGTGTGAGGAAGCGAATGGCAGTTCGCTTCGCAGAGTTGGATTACGAGTCAGTCCACGTGCCCAGCAATGCAGCAGCCAAGGGCCTTCGCTATTCAGGTGGTGTGGTCTTCAGGTTCTGAAAGCCAAGCAGCGAGTTCAATACAAATGAAACGTTGCAAGTCATAAGACGGGCACACTTGTTGGCGTAACATCCCCATTACACTCATCATGCCCCTGACCGGGGGTTCTGAGTGTAATGGCCTGATTACGACAACCACCCGTACCGCCGCCCGTCCGATTCCGTGGTTTCCAAGGTAATTAACCGGATAGTGCCCTTTCTGGGACAATCACAGACAGCAAACCAGAAAGAGGGGCGAACGACTCTGATGAACCGAAACGCAACCTTGAACTCCATTTGCTATGCATATTTCCTCTGGTTGGCTGCGATTCTCGTCGTGCTGCCTGCGGCTGCTCTCGGACAGGGTGACTCCGACCCTTGGCTGATCTCGGCGAGCGGGGAAAAGGGACCAATCAATGCTCGAACAACCCGAGATGATCTGGTGCGACTATACGGGGCAGAAAATGTTGTAGATCGAGACGTAGCTACAGGCGAGGACGAGGGCGGCACAGCAAAAGGAACGGTTTTGTTCCCCAATGATGCAACGCGCACAGTGGAAATCCTATGGCGCGAGTTTGAGAAGAAAGCAGGCCCGAGTCGAATAACGATCTCTGGCAAAGCGAGTCGTTGGCACGCCGTCCACGGCGTTTCGTTGGGAATGTCATACAAGGAGTTGGAGCGTCTGAATGGCAAGCCGTTTCCAATAAGTGACGGCGAACAGGGTAGCGTGGTTCTTTCTTGGAATGGCGGTCTGCTTGGAACCGATCTACGGCGTGGGGGCGACGTGTTCATTTGGTTCGACGACGCTGCGAGTAACAGCCCTACTCCAGCAACGAAAGATGGCAACGCTTCTAAGTCGATGAGAGGAGAGCAAGTGCGCCGAGTGAATCAGCTAGTCTGGCTCTTCCCCGCTCATTAGAGAACGCGGACAGGTCCGCGACGGTGGCGGCCCGCTCCTCGGAGCCGCACGGCTGTTGAAATATCGCCATTACACTCATCAATCATATGACGCGCTCAGGAATCAAGTGGAAAGCGGTCGGCGTGGTCGTTGAGGGAGGCTCCATTCGGATTCGCGATGTGAATGTCTGGGACTACACATGGACTCGACTGAACGAGCCTTCGGTCGAATTGTCCCACCCCAGCTATCCTTCTCAACTGCATTCGATGAACGTGTACGAGATCAAAGCAGGCGGCAGGGACATTCGGTTCGCGGCGGGAGAGCTTTCAGCAAATGTGTGGGGCTTCTACGTTCCCGAATGAGACTGTCTCGCTCGACGCTGTCGTAACATCGCCGTTACACTCATTGACCTTTTGATCGATTCGGTTACCTTTTGCTGCTGGTTCGGCCCTGCTCTAACCTAACTTAAATGTTAGGGCCAAGCGCTTTTGTTTGAGCCAGTGAATCCCGCCCCGGAGTCCCGTCTAGGCGCTACGCTGCGGTTCCTGATGGCGCACGCCGTCGCAGAATCTCTTCGTAGAGCTGCCAGAATTTCTCCACTTCGGCGTCGTTCAGCACTTCACTACGAGCCAGCGCGATCACGCGAGCCAGAGCCTGCTTCAACTCCTCATCTGTGTAAGCCGCTGGGTCTGTCTTTGGATTGGTCATGGGCTCCCTCCTGGGCGGCGTGCAAGTCCCGTCCGATGCACTTAGGTGGCCCTCTGCATCGCGATGCGCACTTATTGTGTTGACAAGTCAGAAAGCAGCTCCGGCAAGGCAGGGTCTAGCGCGATGGTGCGCCATTCCCGTTTGCACGTTGGTGAATCACGTCTGCGTCATGCCGCCAAGTGGAAGGCGCGTAGACACCTTTGGTGGCCCCGCAGGTCATTTGGCGTAACATCTCAATAGCACTCATTGACTGGTCGACCGGCAGCCTGAGTCGCATCGCTGCTCTCCCTACCCATGGAATCCGGTTTTCAATGCGCGGCCTGCGGCGAATGGAATACGACTTCGGTGGACGAATCCGCCGGACGCCGCCAGAGCTACGTCGAAGACTGCCAGGTCTGCTGCAAGCCGAACGTCTTGCGCGTCGAGTACGACACGTCGTCGCAGGAATTCTTCATCACCGCCGAACTGGAGTGAGAAAGCGGACGTCAGACGTCGGACCTCAGGCCTCAGGCCCTGAACCTCAGACGAATAGGGTTGAAGTCTGCGGTAGTACGGAATCGGTGATGACTACGGCCGGATAGCACTACGGTGCGACAGAAATCCCGCCATGAGAAACAGGAGTCCTGGCGCCGCGACCAAAAAGCCATACGGCCCCCGAGGCCAATGTCCGGAGCGGAGCAGATTCCAAACGTAGAATGCGATCAGACATCCCAACGCGAGTATCCCGCCAAGTTCCTCGCGGAACCAAGCCACGAGCAGCCCCACGCCAAGTCCAAAGGGAAACAGAGCCAGACCAAGCCACTCCTGAGGCCCCGGCCTTGGACCGCCTCCGGCTTTGCCTTCGCCGACGGCGAACACAAGAACAAAAACTATGCTGAGAATGCTCCATACGCGAGCAATCCAGCGCGTTATGAGTGCGATCGAACCTGTTGCCATAGTCTTCCTCCTGCATTGCCGGAACGATTCTGTCGGCCTGCCTTGCAACTTACCTTCAAGTCTAGGTTCGGCCCGGTCCAAGGTCGAAGTCCGACGCCCGCGGTCTCACGCCCTCGGCCGGCTGTCGATTCACTCGCTCCCAATCTCCCTGCGCGATATAGTTAGCACAGAAAGGATGGACCGCAATGGCAAGTGGCAACACCGCTGGCAGGATGGTGGCCCACAACATGGTGACCACGCAGTTTGAACTGGACGGCTTCCGGGTGACGCGCACGCTAGGAGTGGTGCGCGGCATCGTGGTACGCTCGCGTTCGATTTTTGGAACCATCGGCGCGGGATTGCAAACTCTGGTCGGCGGCAACATCACGCTGCTCACCAACTTGTGCGAGAAGACGCGCGCGGAGGCCTTCGACCTGATGCTGCAACACGCTGCGGAGTTAGGCGGGAATGCCGTGGTGGGCGCGCGTTACGACGCGACCGAGGTGATGCAGGGCGTCACCGAAGTGCTGGCCTACGGCACCGCCGTCTTCGTCGAGCCGTCGAAGTGACACCCCATGAGAATGCAAAAATGAAAACCACAGAGAACGCAGAGGAGTGAAGGGGAATCTCTTCAGATTCTCCAAGTTCAGGCTATCCAAAGTTCATATCATCCCCGGACAGTACGCCCGCGATTCGGCACTTTCTACGTCAGCCCTCTGCGTCCTCTGTGTTGTAACTTGGTTTTACTATTCCTCCGTGGCGCCCGCTGGGCAGGCCTTCACGTAGTTGGGATGCGGTCCGGCGGGCTCGCGGGTCAGCAGTTCGAATTCGAGCCGGGTATTGTCGGAGCGGATGCCCACGGGCCCGTCCAGCTTCGCGGCATCCGGCCCCACGTCGCCTTCCCAAACTTCTTGGTCGTCAACGAACACTCGCAGCTCCGCGTTCTTCATCTCGGCGCGGAGCGTGTGCGATTGTCCGGAATCTAAACCCGGCACGGCGGAAGCCTTGCGCGGTTTGATATTTACGTAGCCGCGGTTCCCGCATTCGGCGCTGGTGTGCTGTCCGGGATTTCTCTTGACCGACACGACCAGCTTCGACTCGGGCGGCGTTGACTCAGTAACGACGCGCCAGATGGCGTACACCAGGTTGCAGGGATCCTCGGCGTGCAGCTTCAACCCAAACTGGCGGCGGATCGCGCCCGAGCCCAGCTTCGACTCTTGGCTCGTGCCTCCAAGATAAGTGAAGCGCAGCTCGGCCGATTGTGTCGTCCAGTGGTTGACGTACGCGCGCATCTTGGGAACATTCACCGACAAGCGATGATCTGGAGCCTGCTCAATCGCGCCCTCGGTCACGCACAGCCGGTCACGACTGACGTTGATCCAACCGGCGGATTCGGCTAGAGCAGAGCACAGCAGTGCGGCCAACAGAATGCTGGAGAGAAATGAAAACCACAGAGGACGCGGAGGAAACAAGGGGAACGGCTTCAGAATTTCGCTGGCCTTTTCCTTCTCGGCGTCCTTCGCGTCCCCGGCGGTTTTCATTGGTAAAGAACTATTCTTTGTAGAGAAAGCCCGCCACCAGGGCGGTCAGAATCGCGCCCAGCCACATCTCGATCATCCAGCCAAAAGGCAGCGCGCGGCCCACGGCCGACCATGTGGCCTGCGCGAAGTTTTCCGGGAAGCCGGCAAAGAAGCCCACCAGAAAGCCGATCTTGAGCGCCGTGCCCGGACCCGGTCCCAGACCCTGACGCGCCCAGGCATATAGGTGGGCGACTGCGATCGCCAGGATGAATAGCAGCACCGTCCACTGCGCAATGAAGTAGGGATAGCGCGGCGTTTTCAGGAACCAACCCGCGTTCTGAGCTACAACGTAGCGGGCGCTGGTGATGTAGTGGTATACGAAAAAACTCCACAAGTTCCAGACCACGCCTCCCGCCAAACCGCCCAACCAGATTCTGCCTCGGTTCAGTGCCATGCCAAAGCCTCCTCGATGATGGGTCTTAAAATATAGCCCACGCCGATCTGCGCCGAAGTGTACACCAATCACTCGGCAGGAAGTACTTTTAAGCGAGGAGTTTAGGCAGCGTTTGCTGGCGCTGGGCGAAGGTGCTTTCCATCTGGCGGCGGACAAATATTGCGTTGGCGATCGTCCCCACGAAGCCAAATCCAACTTCATAGTCGATGACGTCGCGGACCAGCGTCCCGGCCACGCCGGCGCGGGTTTCCGCCTGAAATTCGTGGCGATGACGCCAGCGCTGGAACGGCCCTTTGTCCTGCGCGTCGGCGAAATAATGATTCCATTCGAATTCGGTGATGCGGGCAATCCACTGCGCCCGCAGCGGCAGAAAAGGGAAGCCCCGAAAAGAGGTGACGATGGTCGACCCGACTCCGGCGGCCTTGTCGCTGGCAGCGCCCAGGGGCGGAGTCGGAGTTGGCATCCGGTGGAGCGCGATCAACTTCGTGCCGCTGGCGGCGGGCATGATGCGCGGCAGGTTCTCCGGGTTCGAGAAGAACGCGAACACGTGCTCCAGCGGGAACGGAACCCACTGCTCGAATTGGAGGTGGTGAGACATAATCGGCTACCCTGGATCGCAATCTTGTTTTACTCTTTATCCCGGATGACCGCGACAGCGACATCTTGGAAACGTGAACCTTTCAAAGAGGGCTTGCCGATTGGTTATCATGCCACCTTCGATACGGCGCAGCTTACGCGGTTGAAGAATGGCTTGATTCCGCGGCAGATGGAGGACAAATGGTTCATTTACTATGACCAGCCCCACCTGTTCTTGCATCGCAGCTGGACTGGCCAACCTGTATATCGACTTACTTTGAAAAGCGTACCGGGCGGTGCGGAAGTTTCAGAAGCGTTGTGGTCGAAAGAGATAGCGAGCGCCGCCGTCGCGACGGGAGATTTTGAGTACCAGCCACAACTGGTTGACTTTCTGCTGTCTAATCTCTTGCTTGGTGAACAAAAGCCATTCCCTATGCCGCCGGACGTGCAAGAGCCGAAGCAAGGCGTGATTCAGCATCACATTTCCGGAACGGGTTATCCTCAAACGCCTGCCAAGGTTAAAAGACCGTGACGGTCTGGCATTGCACAGATCCTTCGCTGCGCTCAGGATGACAGAGCTTCTTTCTCGATGACAGAGGTGGCGACTGAATATCCCAAAACATGCGGGTTCCCGGGCCTCACCCACTCTTTTCCACAGGAAAATCCGCGCCAGTGGCGCGGTGCAAGAAAAATCTCAGCGAAAGAATAGCGAAAGAACCAAGAGCGTAAACCCAACCCCTTGTGGTCGTTCGACTGGTTAACCACAAGCCTTCGTAGTTTCCCGAATCGATGCTGGAGTGGGACTGCCACCTTCAAGTTTCTGCTTGACAATCAACGACTTACGGTTAAGATGTGGTACAAAGTGGTACGAAGTGGTAGCGGTAGTAGGAGCCGTGGGAATCTGGAGCTGAAAACGAGGAGCCGGTGGGAAACCGACCCAGAACATCGCTAAACAGCCCGAATCGCCCGACTTTGACCGCACTTCGCACCCTTTTGACCTCCCTCGTAGCAGTCGCAGTAACAACGAGAAAACATGTTTCGCGGCAATCATCCAACCCGAGTCGACGAGAAAGGCCGGCTCAAGGTCCCGGCCGAGTTCAAGCGGGTGATCGACGAGAAATATGGTCAGCAATTCTACATCACCAGCCTCGATGGCGATGTTGCTCAAGTGTATCCCTTCGAGGAGTGGGAGCGGATCGAGCAGAAGTTGGCGGGGCTCTCCACGTTCAATCCCACGAAGAAGAAGTTCCTGAGCAAGGTGAATTACTGGGGGCAGGTGGTCGAGATGGATGGGCAAGGCCGCTTGCTGATTCCGCAGCTGTTGCGGGACTCGGCCCAGATCAAGGGCGAGGTTGCGGTCAGCGGATATCAGACTTATCTCGAGGTGCGCAACATGGACGCGTACCGGCGCAAGATGCAGGACGAAAAGTTTACGCCTGACGATGAGAAGACGCTCGACACGCTGGGCATCTAGTGAACCATCTATCGGACGGGGGATCAACAGACACCCCTCAGGGGGTTGGGCATGGTGGTGGAAGAGCGAACCGCCTTTCAGCAAACCATGTTCCGGTTCTTTTAAAAGAAGCGATCGACTTTTTAGCCGTGCGGCGGGGTGGGACCTATATCGACGCCACGGTGGGTTTGGGAGGACACAGTTACGAAATCGCAAAACGCCTCGGCGCACCGGGACATTTGATTGGCCTCGATAAAGATCCTGCAGCGCTGGAAATCGCGCGCGAGAAGCTTGCGCCACAAGGTCAGGGTCAAACCGAGATCGATTGGCCGACGATCACGTTGCTGCATAGATCCTTCGCAGAGATTGCGAAGGGCGTACAAGCAGCAACGGTCGACGGAATTCTGGCCGACATTGGCGTGAGCAGCCTGCAGTTGGACGATGCGGCGCGCGGATTTAGTTTTCAGGCGGATGGACCGCTCGACATGCGGATGGACCCGCGTGGCGAGCGTACCGCCGAACAAGTGGTAAACCACCTCGACGAGCGACAGCTTGCCGATGTGATTTACGAATTCGGAGAGGAAAGGAGGTCGCGGAGAATCGCCAGAGCCATTTGCCGGTCGCGGCCGATACGATCCACCGCACATCTTGCGGACGTCATATCAGCCGCGGCCCG
>JBKQID010000030.1:0-137514 GCA_052148475.1 Candidatus Sulfotelmatobacter sp.
GTCATTCCGACGCGCGCTGAAAGCGGGCGGAGGAACCTGCTGGCCTCCAGGGCGGCAATGACTCAGAAGCTCTACTACGTGTACATCTTGGCGAGCAAGAGCCGCGTGATCTATATCGGCGTCACCGGATTCCTTATGTCTCGTGTGCTGCGACACAGGTCTGGCGAGGGAGGAGCCTTTACGCGAAAGTATCGTGTGCACCGGCTGGTTTACTTTCACGGATTTCACAATGTCGACGATGCGATTGCGCGAGAGACGGAAATCAAGAAGTGGCGGCGGGAGAAAAAGGTCGCATTGATTCATGCGGAAAATCCTACGTGGGAGGATCTGGCCGCGGGATGGGGCGAAGCGGCGGTGATGAAAGTATCGGCGAAAGCAGGTTCCTCACCGGGCTTTCAGCCCGATTCGGAATGACAAACCTTTAATGACAAGGATTCTTAGGCGACTGTTATCTTTTATCTCTGATACATCGTCGGCTGCGGACCTTTTTCCAGGGTCTTGCGGTCCCAGATCCAGCCTTCGCGGGTATAGCTGGCGAGCTCGAAGTCCTGCGTGAGTTCGAGGGCGTCGACCGGGCACGCGTCTTCGCATAGCCCGCAGAACATGCAGCGGCTCAGGTCGTAGGTGAAGTCGGTGAGTTCCTTGCGGCGGGTTTGCTCATTGCGCGCGCTGGAGACGACGATCAAATTCTCCGGGCACGCCACGGCGCACAGGTCGCAGGCAATGCACATGGTCTCGTCGGTGTCAGGATTGACGTTCAGCCGCGGCGCCCCGCGGTAGCGCTCAGCCACTTGCGGCCGCTCCAGCGGATACTGCTCGGTATAGATTTCCTTGGGATCCTGGTAGCGGAACGTGATCTTCAGCCCCTGCAGCAGATCGACGAGGAAGACTTTGCGGAGCAAACTCGGCAAGCCCATGACGCCGCTAGCATACCATTAACCGGCCCATCGCCGAAACCCGCCCGGCAGACGCCACCACCGCCGCTGACCATTTTCTTTGCCGCGCGTCTAATTCAACAGCACGGGTTTAGACCATTCTGAGTCAATGGCATCGGAAGGAAGAGTTGGTTGGGGAACTTTTCCAGCCCTCCACCCGTACTTACAGGAAGAGAGGACGTCATGAAAGCCTACTTCACCAACCTGCCGACTCGGACCTGGCTTCTGATCGTCCTGCCCGCGGTTGCGATCGGCTATCCGGTGGTGAGCATCGTGGTTCCGGCGGTGGTGCGTGCGGTCGTGCCCGAAGTGGTCAGAACCGTGCTGAGCGTGATTTAGTTCCCGCCGATCTAGTTTCCCCCGAAAACGACAAGAGACTTGCAACTCTCTGTCCGGCCTTGCCTGCACTGCTTCCCCTTAAACCGCTAAAATACTGCCGGAGCGTTACTCCTCGTGCCCGTAGAAAAAACATCGGCAGGCAACCGGCCTAAGACCCAAGACCCAAGACCAGAGACCGCCTCAGACGAGCTGTGGATGGAAGAGGCCCTGCGCTGCGGCCAGCGTGCTCTGGAAGCCGGAGAGGTTCCGGTGGGCGCGGTCGTGGTAAGCGAGGGCCGGATCGTGGGGCGGGGATGGAACTGCAACATCAGCGGCTTCGATCCGGCGGCCCATGCCGAGATCATGGCGCTACGCGAAGCCGGTTCCACCGTTGGTAACCATCGTCTGGAAGGCTGCGAACTGTTTGTTACAATTGAACCGTGCGCCATGTGCGCGGGCGCGCTGGTACATGCCCGCATCCGGCGCTTGATATATGGCGCGGACGATCCCAAGGCCGGAGCCGTGCATTCGGTGATGCAAGTCCTGAATCATCCGCAACTGAACCACCAGATCGAGGTTCGCAGCGGAGTGCTGGCCGGCCGCAGCGCGGAAGTGCTGCAGACGTTCTTTAAAAGCCGTCGTTAGTCGTTGGCTGTTAGTCGTTCGACAAGGGTTGTCATTCCGACTCCCGAGCGGACGCGAAGGCGGAGGAATCTGCTTTTAGTGACGGCTGAGAGCGGACGGCTGATAGCTGCTTTCCGGAGAGGTGCGTGAGTGGTTGAAACGATCCGCCTCGAAAGCGGACATACCTTAACGGGTATCGTGGGTTCAAATCCCACCCTCTCCGCCATTCTTTCTGTTTTCTCTGTTTAAGAACGCGTTCTCCTGCAGAATTCCCACCATCCCTGAACCGCTGGCCTCACACATCGCGTAGCTCCTGACTGGCGGTATTGGACAGCCTGATAGCCGCAATAAGAAATATCAATTGGACTCGATTGGCTCCCAAATATACTGTCGGCGCATCGTCGAGAGGCCGATGGAGCCAAGTAATTCCTTTATTGCAATAGGGTTAGGAGTGCGCGATTCGAAACAGCCCGCTCGACAGCACGCGATCGCCAGGCATTCAGAAAGCGTGCGGAGGTCGCCTTCGAATGATCTCAAACACGAGGAGCGTATGAGACGAATCTACAGAATCTCGCCTTCCCTCATTCGAACCGTACCCGGTTGTCTTCTGATCGGTCTCATTACTCTCGTCTGCTATCGCCTGCAACTGAATCTCAGCATTACCGGCTTCGTGTTCCTGATTGTTGTGGTGCTGCAGTCCTGCATGGGGACCTTCGCGTCATCCGCGGTGGTTTCCGTGGTTGCCGTTCTGTGCCTGGATTTTTTCTTCACGCCTCCTGTTTTTTCCCTCGAGGTTACCGATCCCCTGGACATCCTGGCGCTGATCTCCTTTTTGATTACGGGGCTGGTCATTACTCGACTCACTACCCGCGTTCGGAAGGAGGCTGCGGTTTCGGATCACCAGCGGCAGCAGGTGGATTGGCTCTACCAGTTGGCGCAACAGCTGTTGGCTCTGGATCCGGACAAGACCGCGTGCGCCAACGCGATCGAGCTGTTTCAAGATGTTTTTCATCTTCGGGCGGTGTGCTTGTTCGATGCGTCCAAAGCAGAAACCTACTGCACTGGCGAGACCCACGAACGTCTCGTGGATCAAACCCGGGCAGCCTATTCCTCTCGCCGAGACAGCGAGGATGCTGGCTCCGGGGTTCTGACTCGGTGTTTACACGCTGGGGGAAACACCATTGGCGCGATCGGCTTCGAAGGTCTTCGCGATGCAGAACTGACGGCGGGACCTCTCTCCGCGCTAGCCGCTTCCCTGCTGGAGAGGGCGCACACTTTTCGCACTGCCAGCCATGCTGCGGCTGCTGCCCAGGCGGAATTGTTTCGCGGAGCCATTCTGGATGCTCTGGCGCACGAGTTCAAGACTCCACTCGCGACCATCGTGACCGCAGCGGGGGGACTTCGCGAACTCGGACCTCTGGGTCCAGAACAGCTGGACCTGACAGATATTGTCGAAACCGAGGCTTCTCGCTTAAGTTCGCTGACCTCTCGCCTGCTCCAAACGGCGCAGCTCGATCGAGAGGAACTGAGGCCGCAACTGAAATTCACGGACATGGCCGATCTGGTTGCAGTCGTGGCGGACCAATACGCAGAACAATGGACCGGCAGAAAGCTCTTCATCCGGAAACAAGCGCGAGCCACCGGAGTGATGGCCGATCAGGAGTTGCTGCAGTTGGCTTTGCGGCAGCTGCTGGATAACGCCTGCAAATATTCCGTTCCAGGCTCCGCGGTCACCGTCAGTATCGACTCGCAGGATGAGTGGGTGGCGATTCGGACATCCAATAGCGGCAGTTTCATTCGGCCCAGTGAGCGGCCCCACATTTTCGAGCGTTTCTACCGTGGGAGTGAAACGCGATATTGGGCTCCAGGTTCAGGGTTGGGTTTGTATGTGGCTCGGAAGATCGTGCACGCGCACGGCGGGAGCCTGGATTTGGAGGTGGGGACAACCACCGATGAGGATACGGTGTTCCGACTGGCGCTGCCCCGCGCGTCTGGCAGTCGTGATGCGTCGGAGCGCGCTAGTCTGCAATCGAGTTTTTCCCCAAGGGCAGCAAACTAAGAAAGGACCAAGGTTATCGTGACCACGGATCGGCTCAACACGTTGATTGTCGATGACGAGGCGTCCTTTCGCCGGGTGCTGCGAACCTCTTTGACCCAGAGCGGGTTTGCCATCGACGAAGCGCAGAGCGGTGAAGAGGCGGTCGCGATTCTCTCGAAATATGCCTTTGATCTCGTCCTGCTCGACATGAACATGCCAGGGATGGGCGGCGTAGAAGCCTGCCGCGAGATTCGTACGCACTCGCCGAAGATCGGCATAGTCATGGTCACAGTGCAGGATGGCGAGAGCGAAATGGTCAGAGCCCTGGAAGCAGGCGCGGACGACTACATTACCAAGCCGATCCGCTTTCGCGAGCTGGTGGCGCGCTTAAAAGCGGTGGTGCGCAGGCTTCATATCGACGATGCCAACGAGCCCACTTTGTTGCAGGCGGGTGACCTGGAACTTGATATCAATCGTCGTCTGCTTTCTCGGCAGGGAGAAGTCGTCCACCTCACGCCCACTGAGTTCGACCTGCTGGCCCTGCTCATGCGGAATCAAGGAACTCCGGTTACGCATACGAAACTGTTGCGTTCTATCTGGGGGCCGGAATATGGCACCGAACTGGACTACCTCCGCTCGTTCGTCAAAACTCTGCGCCAGAAAATTGAAAAGGATCCCGCCAAACCCAAATATATTGTGACTGAGCCCTGGCTGGGATACCGGTTCTGTAATCCGCTCGATCGGTCTTCCAGCGCCGCATGGAACGCATCGGCCTAGCCTCTTCCCGATCGAACTCCGGCCCCTGTCCGGATTCGTTCGCTGCTTTCAATCCAAGGAACTTATCCACTCTAGTTGAATTATTCATCTCCATCTTCACGGCTTCTTCATGCCCTGCATTCTAATCTTCTGACCAAGTTCGGGGCGTTGGCTACCTGCATTAACTGCGATGACGAGTGCGGAACAGGCTTAGCGGAACCGGCAGCCGTCATGCATGCACCGCGATGAGACACACGCTCCGGCTGAGAATGGGCTGTTCCCCGTTGAAACGCCTTATTCGTTCTTTATGAATTTCTTACCCGCTCCTTATGGGTTTTCGGGTGTGATGGTGACTTGACCAAGCTGGGGACCAACAAGAATAGTTGCGGAGTAAAGAGAACCGCAGTTTCGTATAAGGAAAGGATTTCACTTTGACAATCATGAGAACTCCATCGTGTAAGCCCGTAGCGGTTTCAGCCTTCCTCCCGATGCTTATCTTGGGTCTCGGCTTTGGTCAAGGTGCGCGCTGTTACGCACAGGCTCAAACTGAACCGGATGCACCGACGAAAGTGGCTGTTCTGCACCAACCATCGCCTGAGGACACAGGCGCGACGAAGACCACGCCGCTTGCGCCTGCGCCTGCGCCCGGGCAACCCGCGGTCAAAGCCGATCCGGAACTGTCGGTTGATATCGCCAAGGAACTGGCGGTCATGAAGGCGCGCATCGAACAACTGGAAGCAGAACTGAAGAGTCGTGAAGCGCCTGCCACAGCGCCCGCGGCAATCCCTATGCCTGCAGCGAACGTAACGGAGTCCGCTCCCGCGACAACGGCTGCCAATCCGGCTGTCGCTGTGGTGGAGCAAGCGGCCGATACGACGGCGAAGCCCGCAAAACCAGAACCGACAGCGCCGTTTGCCTACGCCGACTGGACTTGGCTGAACGGCAACGCTCGCAACAAAGACGCGGTCTGGGATTCGAAATTCTTTACTCCGGAAATCAGATTCGACACCGACTTTGTAAGCAGCTTCAACCACCCCAAGGATGACAGCCTGGGCGGCTCGACCGAGATCTTCCGCTCGAACGAAATCCAGGTAGAGCAGATCAGCTTCGGCGGCGACTTCCACTGGCAAGACGTTCGCGGCCGGGTCTTGACTCTGGGGGGCATGTTCGGCGTCACAACCCCAAGGAACGACGCCAGCGCCGGGCGCGGCCAGTGGGACCTGCGAGGCGCGTACAAATATTTCGCGGAAGCTTACGGCGGTTACCACTTCAACGTGAACCACGGGCTCAACGTCGACGCCGGAATTTTTGTGTCGTACATCGGCCTGTTCAGTTACTACAACTTCGACAACTGGGCCTACCAGCCGTCCTATGTTTCCTCCAATACCCCGTGGTTCTTCAATGGACTTCGTATCCAGTGGTTCCCTACGGACAAACTGAAGATTGAGCCCTGGATTATCAACGGATGGCAGTCCTATGGCCGACTTGGCACGAAACCTGGGCTCGGTGGGCAGATCTTGTACCGTCCGAAGCCGTGGGTTTCCATGGTCTTCAACAACTACGGCATGGGAGAAGACACGCTGTGGACTGGGACCGTTCCGCTCGGCCGGTCGCGCATTCACACCGACGATAGCATCGAGATCAAGTATTACGACAAGCCGACCAAGTTCGTGGACAAAATGGCCTTCTCCCTTACTGGCGATTTGGGATGCGAATACGGCGGCGGCGTGAGTTGTCACAAAAACGAGCCGCTCACTTTCGCCGCGAATGGCTCGCCGAAAGGTGGGCCCAAACAGGATTTCGCCGGGTGGATGTTGTACGACCGGACGTGGTTCAAAAAGGATCTGTACGCAGTCACCGTCGGCGGTGGTGTGCTGGATAATCCCGGACGCTACCTGACCCTGCTCCCCCCGATCAACGGAGCGGATGCCATCTCCGGATCGGCATACTTCCCGGGGTCTCCTGGGTTGCCGTTCAAGGCCTGGGATACTTCGGCGACTTTCATGTGGATGCCCAGGCAGTACATCAGTTTTCTGTGGGAGTTCGGTTATCGGACCGCACAGCAGCCGTACTACACGGGCCGAGGTGGGATCACTCCTAACGGGGGAAACAACGGAGCTCCGCAATTCTATGCTTGCAACGACGGAAGCTCGACCGGGATTGGATGGGCGGCCAACCCCAGCAATCCGTTCGACCCGGTAGGCGCCAATCTCGGAGCGGCGCAGACGGCCTGCAGTTCGGGCGGGCACGGCGGCTTGTGGTTCCCTGACCTGCGGAAGGATGAGCCCAGCCTGCGCATGGCCATTATGGTCAAGTTCTAGGGGGAAAGGCCCGCGTCACATGGGAAGGGGATTTCAAACGGAGGTCAATCATGTTCAAACTTCGGCCAGTTATTCTCGCCACCACGGCGGCGTTGTTTGCCGGGCCATTGTTAGGGAATGGGGCGGCGGCTCAAGGCGGGAAATCGTCAGTCCCCGCCTCGCCGCCGGTGTCGGAAGAAAGCCAAAGAACACAGAAGCTCGCCGCTGCCACCGAGGCGGCTAAAGAACTGTTGCTGGCGATGGACACGAACAAGAGCGGCAAGATCTCCAAGGAAGAATGGATGAAGTTTATGGAAGCAGAGTTTGACAGGCTGGACACCGACCACAAGGGGCAACTGGATGTTAAAGAGTTGACGGAATCCCGTGTGCGAGTGCGTCCATCAGTCGGCAAGTGATGTTTCAAAGCACGATGCATGACGCTGAGGCAGATTGAACTTTGATGAAGACGAGAAGAGTGTGGGGGATATTTTTTTGTTTGCTCGGTGCGACAGCCCTGCTTGCGCTGGCCGGCTGCACCGCGCATGCTGACCCGGCGGCCGGGGCGCCGCCGCCACCAAACATCGTGCCGGGAGCAGATCCCGCGCTGTTCACGGTGGATCATCCCGAGCAGTTTCCGCTGGCCGCCGCGGTCGAGCGTCCCACGAAGTCTGAGTTGGTGGTCACCGGAACGGTCACGCCTGATGTCGCTCGCAATGTCCCGGTAGTCTCGTTGGCCTCTGGGCGAGTCGTCGCCATTCATACACGCCTCGGGGACTCGGTGAAAAAAGGCGATGTATTGCTGACCATCCGCAGCGACGACGTTGCGGGAGGTTTCGACGCTTATCGCAAGGCCGTGGCCGACGAGCTTCTCGCACGCAAGCAGTTGAATCGAGCTGTCGATTTGTATGCCCATGGCGCTATCGCCGAGCAAGACCTGGAAGTCGCGCAAGACACCGAGGATGACGCCAAGGTTACTCTGGCGACCGCGACCGAGCATCTTCGGCTCCTGGGCAATGACCCCGATAAGCCGATGGGCATGGTGGACATCGTTGCGCCCACCAGCGGCGTGATCACCGATCAGGAAGTGACGAATGCGGCGCTGGTGCAGGCCTACTCATCGCCCAGTCCGTTCACGATTTCAGACGTTTCGTCGGTATGGATTGTCTGCGACGTGTACGAGAATGACATGCCCCATGTGCGACTCGGAGACACTGCGGATATCACTCTGAATGCTTATCCCGATCACCCGTTCAAAGGCAAGGTCAGCAACATCGGCATGATTCTCGATCCGAGCATTCGCACGGCCAAGGTGCGCATCGAAGTTGAGAATCCGGGAATCATGCGGCTGGGCATGTTCGCGCGGGCAACCTTCCGCGGGCAGACCACCGAGATGCACACCATTGTTCCGGCCTCTGCGGTGCTGCGGATGCACGATCGCGATTTTGTTTTCGTTCCCGCGCCCGACAATAAGTTTCGCCGCGTGGAAGTCGTCAGTGGCGACATACTGACCGACAACACGAATTTGCAGGAAATTAAATCCGGCCTCAAACCAGGGCAACAAGTCGTTACCAATGCTCTGGTGTTGGACCACGTGCTCGCTCAATAACGGATGGCGAACGTATATCCGGCCTCGCGAGTACGGCTCACGGAAATTCTGAAGCAGGGGCCGTCAGGGGCGGCTAAGCCGGTGCATCGGCAGACCAAATAGGACAAGGCATGATTAGGGCGCTCGTAGATTTTGCACTGAATAACAAGTTTGTGGTGCTGGCCATTGCGGCTCTGCTGGCCGGCTGGGGTGCAATCTCGTTCCACAATTTGCCCGTCGAAGCCTACCCCGATATCGCCGACAACTACGTGACGGTCATCACCCAATGGCCGGGCCGTTCCGCGGAGGAGGTGGAACAGCAGGTCACGATCCCGGTTGAGATTCAGATGTCGGGAATGCCGCACATGACGTTTCTGCGGTCAGAATCGATCTTTGGCCTGTCGTTCGTGATCATGATCTTCGACGACAGCTCGGTCAACGACTGGAATCGCCAGAAAGTGCTCGAGAGGTTAACTCAGGTTAACCTCCCGCCGGGTCAGAATCTTCAACCGCAAATCGGCACCGACTGGAGCACTACCGGCCAAATCTATTGGTACACGCTGAGAAGCACGAATCCGCGCTATGACCTGATGGAACTCAGGTCGATCGAAGACTGGGTCTTGTTAAAGCAATTCAAGTCCGTTCCGAATGTCGTGGACGTTTCTGACTTCGGCGGCACGGTGCGCGAATACCAGGTGCGCGTCGACCCCAACAAGCTGGTCTCCTACGGATTGAGCATCGGCCAGGTCGAGCAACAACTCGCCAACAACAATATCAACGCCGGCGGCAGCTTTGTCGAAGTCGGAATGCAGCAGATGAATGTCCGCGCGCTCGGCCTGTTCTCCAGCGTGCGCGACATTGAGGAGACCGTTCTAAAGACTCAAACTGGCACTGCCCTGCGGGTCAAAGATATCGCTGAAGTTACACAAGGCCCCAAGATCCGGTTGGGGCACATGGCGAGAGCCAATCACATGGAGGACGGGCGGATCATCGACGAGCCCGACGTGATTCAGGGCGCAGTGCTGATGCGTAAAGGCGCGGAAGAACAGCCCACGCTCGATGCCATCCACAAGAAAGTCGACGAACTGAACAACGGCCTGCTGCCCCCCGGCGTGAAAGTCGTTCCCATGCTCGACCGCAGCGATCTCCTTTATTTCACGCTGCACACGGTCATGCACAACCTGGCTGAGGGCATGATTCTGGTCAGCGTGATCCTGTTTCTGTTTCTGCTCAACGTGCGCGCCGCTTTGATCGTCGCGCTGACAATTCCATTCTCGCTGCTCTTCGCCTCGATCTGGCTGGACTTGAGCCATATTCCAGCCAATCTTCTCTCGCTGGGCGCGCTCGATTTCGGCATGGTGGTGGACGGCGCGGTGGTCATGGTCGAAAACATCGTCCGCCACATGAGCCGTCTGAACAACGGGCACGGATCGGGGAGCAAGAAAACGCCGGCGGAGGCGATTCGCGAAGCTGCGCACGAAGTGCAGCGACCGGTGTTTTATGCGATCGCCATTATCATCACCGCCTATATGCCGATCTTCACGCTGCAACGCGTGGAGGGCCGGCTGTTCCGGCCCATGGCCTGGACAGTCGCGCTCGCCCTGCTGGGCGCGATGACATTTTCGGTTCTGGTCGCACCCGTGCTGGCTGGCTTATTTTTTCGCAAAGGTGTCCATGAGCGGCGCAACCGGGTGATGGATTATTTGACAGCGCGCTACCGCGAGCGGCTGCGGTGGGCCATCCAGCATCGCTGGGTCGTAGCCGGAGTTGGCATTGCCGCCCTCGCTGGAACCCTCTACCTGGGCTTCGGCGGCGTCATCGGCGCGGAGTTCCTGCCTCACCTTGACGAGGGTGCTATCTGGGCGCGTGGCACTCTAGCCAACAGCACGAGCCTCTCCGAAGGCGAGAAGTTCACAACCAACTGCCGCTACGTGTTCGCTTCCTTTCCCGAGGTGAAAACAGTCGTGTCGCAAACCGGCCGTCCCGATGACGGAACCGACACGG
Source organism: Candidatus Sulfotelmatobacter sp. (assembly GCA_052148475.1). Taxonomy (GTDB): domain Bacteria; phylum Acidobacteriota; class Terriglobia; order Terriglobales; family Acidobacteriaceae; genus Sulfotelmatobacter. The sequence continues at coordinate 10,561 of JBKQID010000030.1, forward strand.
GCGGGTTCGGCAACACCGAATATTTCGTCGACTTGAAACCGCACGACGAATGGCGTCCCGTATTTCACAAGAATAAAGAAGAACTGATCGCCGCCATGAACCGTGCACTGGAGAAATACCCGGGCGCAATCTGGAACTTCTCCCAGCCCATCGAAGATAACGTCGGCGAAACCATGACGGGCACGAAAGGTTCGCTTGCTCTCAAGATTTTCGGGGACGACCTGAAACTTCTCGAGCAGAAGGGCGAGGAAGTCACCGCGGTCATGTCCGACATCCCGGGCATGCACGACGTCAAACTGTTGCGAGATTTCGGACAGCCGAATCTCGATTTGACGATCGACCGCCGCCAGGCAGCTCGGTTCGGAATCAACGTCGCCGACATACAGGACGCGGTTCAGACCGCGGTCGGCGGAAACGCGGTGAGTCAGGTGCTCATCGGCGAGCAGCGCTACGACGTTGTAGTTCGATACCAGGCTCCCTTCCGCAACACGCAACAGGCCATCGAGAGAGTTCGGCTCCTCTCACCCACAGGCGAACGCGTCTCACTCGCGCAATTAACCAGCGTGGAAGTCAAGGATGGCGCCTACGACATCTTCCGCGAAGGCAATATCCGATACGTGGCGGTCACTTTCAACGTGCGAGGTCGCGATCTGGGCACCACGGTTGAAGACGCGATCAAACAGATCGGTAAACAAGTGAAACTGCCACCGGGCTACAGCCTGGGATGGTCGGGTGAATACGAGAGTGAAAAGCGGGCGGAAGCCCGGCTGGCTCTCATCGTTCCGCTGACGATCCTCGTCATCTTCATCATTCTCTACACCATGTTTCGCTCGTATAAGTGGGCTCTTCTTATTCTTCTGAACGTGGGGCTGGCGCGAGTCGGTGGCTTTCTGGCGCTGCTGCTAACCGGGACCTACCTGAGCGTGTCTTCGGGCGTGGGCATGCTCGCTCTGTTCGGAGTCTCGGTGCAAACCGGTGTGATCATGCTGGAATACATTAACCAGCTTCGCGCCCGCGGTTACTCGATTCCGGATGCCGCAGTGGAGGGCGCGGTCCTGAGGCTGCGCCCCATCATGATGACCATGCTGGTGGCAACTCTGGGGCTGCTGCCCGCGGCCCTGTCGCACGACATCGGATCGGATTCGCAGAGGCCTTTCGCAATCGTGATCGTGGGGGGATTGATTTCCGATCTGTTGCTGAGCATTGTTCTGCTCCCCACGTTTTATGTCTGGATCGCCAGAGATGGCGATCAACTTCCGGAGCCGGAGGCCGCCCTTGAATAGCCCTGTGTTCTTCCGGAAGATTGGCGCCCGTGTAGTCGCGACCGTAACGCTGGCGTTCGCGCTAGCCAGTACGGCATTCAGCCAAAGCAATGGACCAACCAGTATCACGCTGGACGAAGCCATCCAAATGGCGCTCCAGCACAACCACAACATGCTGGCGGCACGCACCACCATTCAGCAGAGCGAAGCCGAAGAGATCACACAAAACCTGCGCCCTAATCCCACGCTCTTTGCCGACTGGGAGTATTTGCCCCTCGGTTCGCCTGCCAGCCAAAATCCTGGCATCTACGGCGGACAGTCAACCGACGACTATCTGAAGAACAACACAGAAGGCGACATCGGCCTCAGCTACCTGATTGAACGTGGCGGGAAGCGCCACGCCCGCCTGCAAGCGCAGAAAGATATCACGGCGCAGACCCGTTCGCTGGTGGAGGATAACGGGCGCGGTCTTACGTTCCAGGTGGCCACACTGTTTTACGGCGTGCAGCTCGCCGAATCGACGCTCGAACTGGCCCTGAAGGACGTGAAGAGTTTTCAGGGGACCGTCGATATCAGCGAGCACCAATACAAGGCAGGCGGCATCAGCGAGAACGACTACCTGATGATCAAGCTGCAGCTGCTGCAATTCGAAAGCGACGTCGAACAGGCGCAACTGGCCAAGGTGCAGGCGCTCTCGGACCTGCGACAACTACTGGGATACGAATCCGTGGCGCAGAATTACGACGTAGCTGGGCCTTTCGAATACCAACCAGTGAAGGGCAATCTCGAGGACTTGCAGCTGAAGGCCTTGCAGAATCGCCCAGACCTGCGCGCAGCACAGCAAGGCGTGACCGCTGCGAACAGCCAGCTGATATTGCAAAAAGCGATTGGCAAACAAGATGTGACCGTTCAAGGCAACTACTCGCACGTCAACGCAATCAACACCGCCACGATTTATGGCAGCATTCCGCTACCGATTTTTAATCGTAACCAGGGCGAAATTGCTCGGGCGCGCTTCGCCGTTACCCAGGCGCAAGAACTGGAGAAAGCGACCAACGGTCAGGCCCTGACCGACGTCTATGATGCCTATCAGGGCCTGCGAACCAATGACAAGGTGGTGCTGCTGTACATTTCGAAGTATCTGGATGCGGCCACGCGGTCGCGCGACATCAGCGAATACGCTTACCGGCATGGAGGCACCAGCCTGCTCAATTTTCTGGATGCCGAGCGCAGCTACCGGGCTACGCAGCTTGCCTACCGGCAGGCCCTGGCTTCATACTTGCTCGCTCTGGAGCAGTTGCGGCAGGCGGTCGGTACGAGGGCTCTGCCCTGATTCGACAATTGAGGTTTGTGGCCACTTTCACTTAACGTCCATTCGGCGAACATTGCAGCAATCGCCCAAGGAGCCGGATCGTTGAATAAGCAAGACGTACGGAGCCGGATCGAAGAACTCGGAATCATTCCCTCTATCCGCGTGTCGACGGCGGAGGATGCGCTTTTCGCTGCCGAGGCGATCGCCCGCGGCGGGATTCCCATTCTCGAAGTCACGTTGACCGTCCCTGAAGCCATCAAAGTCATTGCACAAGTCGTACAGCACACGCCCGAAGTGATTGTGGGCGCGGGAAGCGTGCATGATGTCGAGACCGCGCAGCGTTGCCTGGATGCGGGCGCCAAGTTTCTTTCCAGCGACGGACTCGATCCGGAGACCGTGAAGTTTGCCGTACAGCAGAACGTCGTCGTGATCCCCGGAACCCTCACCCCGACCGGCGTCATTAGTGCGTGGAAGCTTGGTCCAGATTTTGTCAAGGTTGTGCCCTGCGGACACATCGGTGGGTACAGTTACATCAGCGATCTTAAGGCAATGTTTCCCAACGTTCCGATGATTGCCGCTGGCGGCGTAAACCAGAGGACCGCTTTCAGCTTCATTGCCGCGGGGGCAATTGCACTGGGCGTGGGCGGAGAGTTGATTCCGAGAGAGGCGATCCGCCGGCGGCAGCCGCATCGCATCGCCGAGCTCGCCCGCCGGTTCCTGGAGTCGGTTAGCAACGCTCGCGACCGTTGAGCACGCGGGCGGAACGCGCCCGGCGGAAAATCGCTCTTGAAGAACCTCGATTCCCTCTCCGGCTTACGCCACAGAAAGATAGAATCCTTTTGTGAATCAATATCTGTCGGTGCTGATTGCGAGCATCACGACCTTCGCCGCCACGAATATTGATGATGCGTTTCTGCTGACGTTCTTTTTTGCGCGGCGCATTCCAATGCGGCGCATCGTGGCAGGTCAGTACGCTGGTTTTGCGGGCATCGTTGGCATCAGTCTGATCGCAGCCTGGGGCGCACTGGCAATACCGCATCGGTGGATTCATTGGCTCGGAGTGCTGCCGCTCGCGATCGGGATCAAGCGCCTGTTGCAGGCTCGCCGAACCGGCGCCGAGCAGCCGTCGATCAGCCCGGAGAGCGTCGCGTCCATCGCTCTGGTGACGTTGTCGAACGGGGCTGACAACATCAGCGTATACGTGCCGTTCTTCGTCATCGGACGATCGAAGCTGTGGTTGATCCTGGTGGCGTATGCCGCGCTGGTTGCATTGTGGTGTTTCGTCGGCAGATGGCTCGGAAGCCGCCCGCTGATTCTGCGGTCCGTTGATCGGCATACGACAGATAAGTGGGGCCACTGGGCTGTGCCAGTGGTGTTTGTTGGGTTGGGAATTTATGTGCTGTGTTTGTGAGATCTCAATGGCGGCAGCAGTTCACAGCCGCAGGATCTTGATTCCGACAAACAGGACAAAGTGGAACATGTGTACGTACAACTGAGGAGGCTCACATGAAGCTGGTCAGGTTCGAGGACATTAATGGCAGGGAGACGTTCGTTAACCCGGACCGCGTTAACCACATCAGCGATTACGGAAGCGGTACAACCGAAATCAACTTTGGCGATAAACAGGCGAGCGTGTTCGTCGCGATTGAAGTCTCAGCCGTAGCCTCAGCACTGCTGAAAGCAGCGGTTCCCACTCCATAGACGCAGGCCATGGCGCCACAGGGCCCGCAGCCACCCGCCCCAGAAATCATCCGGGGCGGATGGCCTTTGCGGCTGACGTCTTACGGTTGATAAATCTGGACGTTGCCGATGGGACTTCCCGTCCACGTGGACTCTCCCCCAAAGCAAAACAGCTGCCCGTTATAGACAGCAGAGCCGGGGAACATAGTGCCCTGCGGAATGGAAGCGAGCGTGGTTGTCCACTTGTCCGACGACGAAGTGAACGATTCGTTGACCGTCGTCGCTGCCCCGCCATTGTTGATGTAGCCGCCCACGTCATAAAGGACGCCGCTGACTCCGTAACAGCTAGCTTCCCTCGCCGTGGGGTCGGCCGTCAGACTTGTCCATGTATTCGTAGTGGCGTCGTAGCCTTCGGTGTCGCCGGTGACCGACCCGGCGGCGTTCGCCCCTCCAGTGATCACGATCTTGGTTCCGATCAGACCTCCCGCAGGAAAGTCCTTGGTTTGCAACATCGGAGCTTTCTCGGTCCATGTCTTGGTTGTGGGATTGTAGCTTTCGACGGTGGCGAGAAAATCAGTTCCGTTGTAGCCGCCGGCGACGTAGACGATATTCTTTTCCACTACCGCTACCGCCCCGTTTCTTGCGGTCGGCATTGCGGCCTCCGCAGTCCAGGTTTTCGTGGTCGGGTTATACGCCCACACCGCATTGGTGTACGAGCCTGTATATCCACCGAAGACATACAAGACATTGCTGACCACCGCGGCGGCCGCCCCGCTGGTCGCCGTTGGCAGCGACGTGCCCGTGCTCCAGGTGTGGTTATCCGGGTTGTAAATTTGAACGTCTGCCGTGGGCGCGGTAGTGTACCCGCCGACAACATATATGTTGCCGCTAAGCACTCCGGTGGCCGAGCCATAGACGGCCGTCGGCATGGCCGTGGCGCTACTCCAGGAGTTGTGCACGGTAAAGGTCTTGAGGCTGGTCAGCGTGGTCGAACCAGTGGTGACGGTCACATAGCCGTTAACCGCTCCCGCGGGCACGGTCGCTGTGATGTAGGTCGTTCCCGTCAGTGTGATCTTGGTGGCCGGAACGCCGCCGAACGTTACGACCGATGTGCTATCGAAGCCCTGGCCCATGATGCCAACCGCAGTGCCGGCCGTGCCCGAGGTCGGGTAAATGCTGATGAACGGCTTCAGTCCCACGTCGAAGCTGTAGAAAACTCCGTCGCCGTGAGCGCCGCCACTCTCGGTCTCGCCATAAAAGAGCCCGTCAGTGCTGAGCGTGAGGTTACTCTGCGGGTTGGAGCCGTGCGTGCCGTCGAAGTTGTAAAGCACAGTGAAAACCCCGGCGGTCGTGAGTTTGAAGATCACGCCGTTCCCCGAAGAGCCGCCAACAGAGGTGGTGGAGTAGAGGTTGCCGTCAGTTCCCAGGGTGAAATCAGCATTGGGATTACCACCGTCCGCGCCTCCCGTAAAGTCGTGGAGCACGGTATAGGTTCCGCTGGGTTTGAGCTGAAAGATGACGCCGTAGCCGTAGGTGCCGCCGTTGTAGCCCACGCCGTAGAAGTTGCCGTCTTTGGCCTGCACGAAGAAATCGCCCTGCTCGTTCATCCCGTCGGTTCCGTCGAGGCTATGAAGTACGGTGACCTTGCCCGCGCTGGAGATTTTGTAGAGGGTGCCCATATTGTTGGTTCCACCCAGTAAACACGCGCCGTAGAAGTTGCCATCGGTGCCCTGGGTAATGCCACTGCAGTGCGTGCCCTCGGAATTGGCGAAAACGTGAATCGTAGTAAAAACATCTTTGGAAGTGATCTCGTAGAACGTGCTCACGCCCTGGACGCCCGAGATGTCGCCGGTTGTGACGCCATAGAAGTTTTTGTTGCTGGCTTCCACGGGAGGGCAAGTCGGCGCCCCACCGTCGCCGTTGTTGGTGAAGTTGTGCAGCACGGTCAGAGTTCCGGTGGGAGTGATCTTGAAGACGGTTCCCACATTCGAGGTCCCGCCCTGCGGAGCGGCGCCGTAAAAGTTTCCGTCGGTGCCGAAGGTCAAGCCACAGGTAGGATATTCGCCATCGGTGGAGTCGAGGCTGGCAAGAATGGTCGGCGTCCCGGTGGGAGAGACTTTGAACACCGTCCCCTGGTTCGAAGTTCCACCGTACTGCGAAGTCCCATAGAACTCGCCATCGCGGCCTTGCGGAATCAGGCCGGAGTCGAACAGGGTTGCCGGGTCCCCAGCGCTCGGATTGAAGTCGTGCAGGTCGGTGTAGGTGACCGTCTGCGCTGTCACCGCTTCGCATAAGGCCAGAATTGCAGCGGCGATTACTGTCGCCATGAAATTGAACATGGTCCTTTGGCGCATCAGTTCCTCGTTCGATCAGATCTGATATAGGGCCCGCAGCCACCCGCCCCAGGAATCATCCGGGGCGGATGGCCTTCGCGGCTGACGTCCTACGGCTGATAAATCTGCACGTTGTTGATGGCTGCCCCCGTGAAGCTGGCTTGACCTCCAATGCAGTACAGCAGACCGCTGTCCACCAACGACCCTTGCCACAAAGCCGCGGTTGGCATGGCAGCTTGAGTTGTCCACTTCTTGGAGGACACGCTGTAGGACTCGTTCGTGGTCGTCGAAGTTGAGTTGTTATAACCTCCCGCGACATAAAGTTGCGACGACAACACGCCGTAGCAACTCGCATTTCGCGGTGTCGGGTCCACCGTCAACGAACTCCATGTGTTCGTCGAGACGGCATAGCCCTCGTTGTCGCCCGTTTCTCCGGACAAGGTGAAGCCGTCCGCCGCCACGATCGTAGTTCCCACCAGCCCGGCCGACGGCTCCGACTTCCCCACCAGCAACGGTGCTTCTTCCGTCCAGGTGTTGGTGGACGGAACATACTTTTCGACATTGGCGAGCCGGAGGGTGGATCCGTTTCCCCCAATCACGTAGATGGCGTTGCCGTCCACCGCCGCCGCAATGCTGCCGCGTGCCGTCGGCATGGCCGATTTCGTGGTCCACGTGTTGGTGGTGGGGTTATAGGCCTGCACCAGATTGCTCGCAGTCTGGCTGGCGCCTTCGTAGCCGCCAATCACGTAAAGCGTCCCGCTGACCACGGCGCTGGCCCCTCCCCAAACCGGTGTCGGAATCGCTGCTCCGGTCGTCCACTTGTTGGTCGATGGGCTGTAAATCTGGTTGTCGCTAACGGGCGCGCCGTTGTACGCCGCGAATCCGCCGACCACATAGATCTTGCCGCTGATCAATCCCGTCGCGGGAGCAGCCACTGCTACAGGAACGGCTGCGCCGCTGCTCCACGAGTTGTGCACGGTAAAGGTCTTGAGGCTGGTCAGCGTGGTCGATCCCGTTGTCACCGTCACATAGCTGCTCGACGCGCCCGTCGGCACAGTCGCCGTGATATACGTCGTTCCGCTCAGCACGGTCTTCGTGGCCGCCACACCGTTGAACTTCACCACTGAAGCTGAGCTGAATCCCTGGCCAAAGATTCCGACCGTCGATCCAGCTTTCCCCGAAGTCGCATTCAAATTAATAAACGGGGCCGCGTCGATGTCCAGGCTGTAGATCACGCCGCAACCAAAAACCAACGTCGGTTCGCCGTATTCATTCACGACGCTATCGCAGTTGGTATCACCGCCAATTTCGGTGGTGCCATAGAGAAGGCCGTCGGTGTGTTGTCGCAGGGGAGACAGCGGAGAGCCGCCGTCGGTGCTGCCCGCAAAGGTGTAGAGAGTCGTGAAAGTCCCGGTGGTCGTGACGCTGAAAATCGTGCCCTCGAGGCCTATGCCTATATTGGATGTCACGCCGTACAGTTTCCCGTTCGTGGCCTGCACCAGGCTGCCCCAGGGGCCGTTCCCATCCGTGGTTCCGTTGATGTTGTGAAGCACGGTATAGGTGCCGCTCGGGGTGATCTTGAAAATGACTCCCGCCCCGGAAGTACCCCCTGCGTAGGTGCTGCCATAGAAGTTTCCGTCGCTGGCTTGGATCAGCGGGAAGGAACCGTCAGACCCGTCGGTGCCGTCGAAGTTGTGCAGCACGGTCACCGCGCCGGCCGCCGTCATTTTGAAGATCACACCATCGTTGCTCGTCCCCCCCGCAGCGGTGTCACCATAGAAATCTCCGTCGGTGCCTTGTACCAGAGGAGCGTAGATATTCTGGCCGTCGGTGCCGGTAAACGTGTGCAGCGTCTTGAACACACCGGCGGAGGTAACCGAGTACGCGGTGCTGTCGGCCACAGTGGCCGAGGTCGTCGTTCCATAGAAGGTGCCGTTCGCAGCCTGGATCGGCGCCCCGTAGGGACGAGAGCCGTCGCCAGCACCCGTGAAACTGTGCAGGGAAGTCAGCACGCCTGCCGGCGTCAGCTTGAAAATCTCTCCGTCGTTGTCGGTAGTGGTGCCACCGTAATAGAATGCGCCATAAAAGTTCCCATCCGTGCCCAGGGTCAACCCGCCGTATGCGCCGTTACCGCAATTGACAGGGCCACAGTTGTTGTTGCTGAAATCAAACACATCGGTTACCGCTCCCGAGGTCGTAATATTGAACGCCGCGCCGCAGTACGTCACGGTACAGTTAAGCGCTCCGCCGTCCCCGCCTGCGGCTGTGAAGTACAAATTGCCGTCGCGGCCCTGCGCAATTGCTTCGATATTTGGATTGACCGGTCCAGGGACTCCAGGGAAAGCGTAAACGGTGGTGGGGGTTTGAGCTTGGGCAGGAACCGCCCTCAGCAGAATGCCTGCGAGCGCAGCGCAGAAAATTGTTGCGAGAACGCGGTCTGAGAGGCGGCTTCTAGACATTGGAATTTCTCCTAAACGATTGATTTCACGCATTTCTACTGCCCCGCTCTGGCCCATTCTTCCCATCTGGAAAGCCCATTCGTGGTGGATGGAATGTTTGGAAATCGCGCTATACTATGGCCGCGTTGTCCGACCTTCGGCAAGAGACAAGTCGGGCCAACTCGGGCCATGACGTGTCATTTCTCTTTATGGCAGCTCATCGCGAACCGCTCGCTGGGAAACGCCTTGACTCGTGGAAGGAGATTGCTGCCTTCCTCGGCCGCGCCGAACGCACGGTCAAGCGCTGGGAAACCGAGCGCGGGCTTCCCGTGCATCGCGTACCAGGAGGCGGACGGAGCGCGGTCTTCGCCCACAGCAATGAGTTGGCCGATTGGCTCGAGGGGCGAAGCGAAGAACTGGATGCCGAGGATTCCGCGTCCGCAGCGGTTGAGGTCCGCAGGACGGATCTAGCCGAAGCCGCCGTGCTGCCCGCCCCGGCCCCTCCGGCACCGGTCACGGGCATAACTCCGCCGCCAGTCCCGGCAGCAAGAAGGAATTGGCCGGCGTCCCGTCTCGCTGCCTGGATCGTTCCGCTTCTGCTGGTCGCCGGGCTGGTTACGTATTTCTCGATCGGCCAAACCGGACCCCGCTACAAAGCTCTGGCCAGCCGTCAGCCAGCAAGTGCGGAATCCCATGATCTCTACCTCGGTCCCGACTCGGTCGCCGTGCTCCCTTTCACCAACGTACGTGAAGATGCCAACACGGATTATCTGAGCGACGGCATCACCGAGTCCCTGATCGGCAACCTCGCCCATGTGCCCCAGCTGAGGGTCAGGTCCCGCGACTCGGCCTTTCGCTACAAGGGAAAGGATGTTGACATACGGACGATCGGCAGCAATCTCGGCGTATCGGCCGTGGTGAGCGGGCGTGTGCTGCTGAAGGGCGACACCATCGAAATCAGCGCAGAACTTACCGACATCCGGGACAACACCGAAGTCTGGGGACACCGCTACACGGGCAAGACTGCCAACCTGGTCTGGTTGCAGCAGCAAATCGCGGGCGACATTGCCGGAAAGTTGCGTTCCACCCTCAGCAGTTCAGAAAGGCAGCAGATCACCCGGCAAGGCACGCAAGATCCAGAGGCCTATGAGCTGTATTTGAAGGGGCGTTACGCCTGGAACCACCGGACGTCAAGTGAACTAGCCAAGGCCATCTCCGCTTTCAATCAAGCCATCGCCAGGGATCCCGGGTACGCTCTGGCCTACTCGGGTCTGGCGGATGTTTATTCTGTGCTGCCGGATTACGGCGGCAATCAAAACGAAGACTTTCCCAAGTCGAACGCCGCCGCCCGCAAGGCGCTCGAGTTGGACCCGACCCTGGCCCATCCTCACGCCGTGCTGGGCAGCAACGAGATGGAGTACGACTGGGATTTTGCGGCGGGCGAGGCTGAGTTCAAGAAGTCCTTCGAACTCGACCCCAACGATGCCACGGCGCACCAGTGGTACGGCGATGAAATTGGCCAGATTGGCGGCCGGGAACAGGAAGCCTTCGCGGAAGCCGATCTTGCGCATCGGCTCGATCCGCAGTCCCTCGTCATCTCCCGGGTAGTCGGAGGGGTTCGCGGATCGGCGCGGAAGTTCGACGAAGCCCTTGCGATTTGCCGCAAGCTGGCCGACGACAACCCCACGTTCGCCATCGCGCACGACTGCCTGGCCTACGGTTATTGGGGAAAACGGATGTACCCGCGAGTCGTTGAGGAATGGAAAACCTACGCCCAGCTCTCCGGCGACGCGGAAGACTCTGGATTCGCTTCCGCCCTGGAACAAGGATATCGTTCGGCAGGCTGGAACGGCGCTCTTACCAAAGCCATCGAATTCCGCCAAGCACAACGGAACACCGGCTACTACTCCGCCTTGATCATAGCCCGCTTCTACGCCGACATGGGAGACAAAGAGCAGGCTTTCCGTTGGCTCGACATCGCTTATCGGGAGCACGATTGGTTGCTCCTCGGTTTGAACACCTATTTCCAATTCGACGCCATGCGTTCCGATCCGCGGTTTGTCGAACTCGTGCACAAAGTCGGTCTGCCCCAGTAAACTGGCTCACTACGCCCCCGGGTCTTCGTCTTTATCCTTGTCTTGAGTCTTGATCTTGGGTTCTTGCTATTCAATTGAAGCGGAGGAAGCCTATGCGAGTCCGGAACGCCTGGAACTGTGTTTTGGTCGGAGCGCTGGTTGCCTGCACGATGTGTGCGCCCATCGCGGCGCAGTCAACGCCAACTTCTTCGAAAGTGCCCGCAGCCGCGGCGGCGCCGGCCGCGGAGACATCGGGATATAACCAGCCGCCCAAAAACATTCTGGACGTGATGCGGGCGCCGTTGCCGCCAGTTCCCCGCGTGAGCCCGACGCACGACTCGATTCTGCTGGTGTCGTGGCAGGAATACCCGTCGATTGCCCGGGTGGCCACGCCTTTCCTGCGCCTGGCGGGCGTGCGCGTAGAGCCCAAGAATCACAGCAAGCACGACACTCCGGGCGGCTACGGCATCACTCCCTGCGCCACCAACTTCGAATTGGTGCACATTGCCGATCCTGCGAAAAATCAGGCTGCTCAAATTCATATCGCGCTTCCCGCCGGCGCGTGCCCAGGCGAGCCCATCTGGGCCGCGGACGGAAAACGGTTCGCCTTCGCCAACATCGCTTCCGAGTCCGTCGACCTCTGGATCGGCGATGCCAAGACCGGCGAAGTGCACCGCGTGCCCGGAGCCCGTCTCAACCCCATGTTCGGAGACGAGATGCAATGGATGCCGGACCAGAAGACGCTCTTGGTCAAGCTGGTGCCTAAGGGCCTGGGCGCGCCGCCGCCCGAACCCATCCTGCCCATTGGCCCGAGCATCCAGGAGACCGAGGGCGAAAAAGGACAGAGTAGTACCTACGAAAATCGCGACACGCTCAACAACAAGCACGACGAGGATCTGTTCGACTACTACGCGTCCTCGCAACTCGCCCTGGTCAATGTCAGTGCCGCCACCGCGACCATCACGCCGATTGGCAAGCCGGCGAATTACGAGTCGCTCGATCCTGCGCCCGATGGCCAGCACGTCCTGGTCACCGCCATCCACAAGCCCTACTCCTACGTCGTTACTTACGAGCGCTTCCCGCAGGAAGTGGAAATCTGGGACGTATCCCATCCCGCCCACGTTCTCAGCCATTCCATCGCATCGCTTCCACTCGCGGATCGCGTTCCCATCGAAGGCGTTCCCACAGGTCCGCGCGACTTTTCCTGGCGGGCTACCGAGCCGGCGACACTCGTCTATGCGGAAGCGCTCGATGGCGGCGACTGGAATGTGAACGTCCCGGCTCGCGACAAGCTTCTGCTTCTCAAAGCACCCTTCAGCTCGCCCGCCGTCGAAATCACGAAGACCGAGCAGCGCTACGTCGGCTTTGCCTGGGGCGAGCAACCCAGCGTCGCTCTGGTCACCGAGTACGATAACAACCGGCACTGGAGAAAGACTTTCATCACCAACGTCGACGATCCTCAACAAAAGCCTCGCTTGCTTTGGGATCTCTCGACCGATGAACGCTATGCGAATCCGGGAACGCCCGTGAGGCGGCAGCTCGCGAACGGTGCCTGGGTAGTTCTTCAGGAGGGTGATTCGGCCTACCTTGCCGGAGTCGGCTCTTCGCCCGATGGCGACCGGCCATTCCTCGATCGGCTCGATCTCAAAACGCTGAAAACCGAACGCCTGTTCCGCAGCGATAAAACTTCCTACGAGCGATTTCTTTCCTTTACCGGACCGGACACGCGAACATTTCTCACCTGGCATCAATCGCCCATCGATCCGCCGAATGCGTTTACACGAACGCTGGGACAGCCTGTCGATTCAGGTGCGGGTGAAGCGGCTTTCTCATCCACCAGCGTTGCCCTCACCCACATTCCCGATCCCACGCCCGAAGTTCGCGCCATCAAGAAGCGCTTGGTCAAATACAAACGCGCGGACGGGCTCGACCTGTCGTTCACCCTTTACACGCCGCCGGGCTATGTGGAGGGCACCCGCGTCCCCGCCATTCTTTATGCCTACCCTCTCGACTACGCCAGCGCTTCGACCGCCGGCCAGGTCGCGGGCTCGCAGGAGACCTTCACCCAGCTGTTCGAATACAAATTGCTGCTCCTGGGAGGTTACGCGATCATCGACAACGCTGCGTTCCCCATCATCGGCGATCCCAAGAAAGCCTATGACACTTATCTGGATCAGCTCGTCGCCGACGCCAAAGCGGCGGTCGATGAAGCGGTGCGGCTCGGCGTCGCCGATCCCGACCGTATCGGAGTCACCGGACACAGCCACGGCGCTTTAATGACCGCGAATCTGGTGGCGCATTCCGATTTGTTTCGCGCCGGCGCGGCCACGAGCGGCTCTTACAACAAAACCCTCACGCCTTTCGGTTTCCAGAACGAGCGCCGATCGGTGTGGGAGGCCACCGATGTCTATCTGAAAGTCTCCCCATTTTTCTTCGCCGATAAATTGAAGACGCCGCTCCTCATCATGCACGGCGCAGAAGACGCGAATCCCGGCACCACCCCGCTGCAGGCGCACAAGCTTTACGAAGCCATTCGCGGCAACGGCGGTACCGCTCGCCTGGTGATGCTGCCCCACGAGCCGCACTGGTATACCGCCATGGAATCGAACGAGCAACTGATTTACGAGATGCTTCGCTGGTTTGACAAATATGTGAAGAATGCGCCGCCGCGCCCGGCCAGCGGAACGCAATAAAAGGTCCGGCCACCGCGCGCTCAGCGGCGACGGGCCCGGCGCAAGGAAAATTCGGAGGCAGCCGTATCGATGGTTTAATCCTTGATGGGCCCGCTTCGCGTGAGGAAGCAGGATTCGCGCGCTTCGGCAAATGACTCGTGTTCTCTTACGTCGTACACGACGACTTTCACGCCGCCGTTTTTCATCACGTAGTTTAGTTCGTCCACGGTGTACGCAAGTTGCAGGTGATCAAGCGGGACTCCGTACTGGTCCCGGTAGAAGAACGGACCATCGGTGCCGTACCGTGCCACCACTAAACACGGAGGTATCTTCGAAATGGAAGCGGGAGATTCCTGAGCGTGCACCAACGCCGAAAGCGCCAGCACCACCACGCTCATCGTTGCCAGGGCATTCTTCATAAGTTCACCTCGCCAATAGACCATTCGCATTCTACGAATTTGCGGCTGAGAGGAGAACGGAAGAAGGCGGCAATCTTGCAGTGAGTCTCGGCTGACTCCCATCTGATTCATTGCTGCTGTTGCTGTTCCTGGTCTGACCGCGCCGTGGCCCGCACCAGTACCGGTCTCGACCGAACGACAAAGCTGGGCATCACCGGCTCGGGAGGCGCAGTGTCTGCCGGACTGACGGTCACGGCCACGCTCAACTCGCTCTGGGCTTCGCCTTTGTAGACGCCGCGCGTCGGCGGGACGTCGGCGTAATCGCGGCCAATGGCGACGCGAATGTGCCGATCGCCGCCCACCAGATTGTTGGTCGGATCGAACGCGACCCAGCCCAGTCTCGGCACCAGCGCCTCAATCCAGGCGTGGGACGCGCCTTCGAGTGACCGGTCATGTTCATTTTCGTCGCGATGAAACATGTAGCCGCTGACGTAGCGGCACGGAATCTGCAGCCGGCGTACCAGCGCGATCATGATGTGGGCGAAATCCTGGCACACGCCCTGGCGCGTCTCAAGCGCTTCTTGAATCGGCGAATCAACCTTTGTACTGTTCGGTACGTAGGCAAATAACTTGTAGATGGCCTCGTTGAGTTCCGCCAGCAGGGCCAGAGGATTTCCCCGCCGCTCGCAGCCCAGTTCGCCGGCGAGTCGTTCCAGTGACGCGCTGGATTGCGCGAAGTGACTGGGCAGAAGCATCTCCCAATAATCGTTGCCCGCGACCAGGGCGTCGAGGTCGGCCCAGTCGCCGCTGTCGGCCGCCCTGGGCGCCGCCACGCTTTGCACTTCCACCGCCGACTGCGCCGTCACCTTCACTACCGTATGTTTTCCGGCGATATCAAAATGATGCACCGAGTTCCCCATGAAATCGCGGTACTGCATCACGTTGGCTGCCGGATCGACCGCAAGGTTGAAGCTGAGACAGCGCTGCTCCCCGTCGCTGCGCGGTTGCAGGCGCACCTCCATCACGCTTTCCCGCACTGCGGGCTCGTAGCGAAACGTTGTCGTGTGCCGAACGGAATAGATCAATCTTCGCTCCTCGATCTCAAATGGTCGCTGCCCTCAGGGGCTAAAGCCCAGTCTTCCTGAGAGCCTAGACGGCACGGCTGAAGCCGTGCCCTTCCACAACCCACTCTCACGAAACCAGAGCCGCCTCAACGGAATAATCGAAATAGACCTGCTGGATCGCCGTATGGGCCTGCGCGCATTGCCAGCGCACGCTGTCGACATAGCCGTTGGCACCCGACGCCATAATCTCTTCGATCTGGCTGAAACTCAGGGTGGCGCACAAGCGACCCGCCAGGCGCGCGGGTTGCTCGGCCTTGCGTTCGGTCAGTTCTCCAATGGCGACCAGGGCCGCATGCACACGGTCCACAGAGAACCGAACGGAATGCGGGAAGTCCGGATTCAGCAGTAAAAATTCAGCCACGCGCAACGGCCGGATTTCAGCCGTGTAGGTTTTGCAATACGCCTCAAAGGCCGCGCACGATTTCAGCAGGCCCACCCACTCCAGATATTCCTCGCTCTCCACTGCCTGATCGAGCGGATGCGGCAGCCGGCCGAAGTGCGTGCCAATCAGCCGCGCCAGTTCGTCGGTGCGCTCGACAAATCGCCCTAGCTGGATGTACTGCCATCCCTCGCCGTGCGACATGGTCGAATCGGTTACACCCTGAAACAGATGCGCGCCTTCGCGCACCGCCCGAAAGAAGACATAGGAATGTAGCAGCCAGGCTTCGCTCGCCGCGGTGCTGTTGACTTGCAGATACAGCCGGTTCAGTTGCTCCCACATTTCCGTGCTGCACTGCTCGCGTACCTGGCGCAGGTTTTCTCGAGCCGCGGCCACGCACGACAAAATGGAAGATGGATTCGTCCGGTCGAGCGTGAGCACATGAGTCAGCGCTTCGGCGTCGACTTTTCCGTCCTCCGGGGGCGGGACCTGCGAAGCTTGCAGCAGCCGCAGCCAGCGCCCCGCGCCCGCTTCCGGCGATTGATCCAGCCGCAACTGCAGATCCACATCGATCAGGCGCGCCGTGTGTTCGGCGCGCTCCAGGTAGCGGCTCATCCAGTAAAGACTGTCCGCGACCCGCGAAAGCATGGTGGTTTGCCTCCGTTCGTTCATCATGCGCGCAGCACCCACGTATCCTTGCTGCCTCCGCCTTGCGATGAGTTCACTACTAGCGACCCTCGCCGCAACGCCACACGCGTCAGGCCGCCCGGCACCAACGTCACATTCTCGCCATACAAAATATAAGGACGCAGGTCGACATGCCGCGCCTGCACCTCGCCTTCCAGGAAACATGGAGCCCGCGACAAACTCAGCGTCGGCTGCGCAATATAATTTCGCGGCTCGGCCTCGATTCTCCGCCGGAAGTCTTCCCTTTCCGCCTCGGTGCTGTGCGGGCCAATCAACATGCCGTAACCGCCCGACTCGCCCACTGCCTTCACCACCAGTTCGTCCAGATGTTCCAGGACGTAGCTTCTTTGCGAACGGTCGCTGAGCAGATAGGTGTGAACATTCGCGAGAATCGGATCCTCGCCCAGGTAGTAGCGGATGATCGCAGGCACATAGGCATAGAGCGCCTTGTCATCGGCCACGCCGGTGCCGATAGCGTTGGCCAGCACCACATTCCCGGCGCGGTAAGCGTTGAACAATCCGGGCACGCCCAGGCTGGAGTCCTGGCGGAAACAGAGCGGATCGAGAAAATCGTCGTCCACGCGCCGGTAGATCACGTCCACGCGCCGCAGGCCTGCCGTCGTCCGCATATAAACGATGTTGTCGTGCACCAGCAGGTCGCGGCCCTCGACCAGTTCAATACCCATTTGTTGCGCGAGAAACGTATGCTCAAAATAAGCGGAATTGAAAACTCCCGGGGTCAGCAGAACGACTTTCGGTTCGTGCCGTGCCGTTGAACTCGCCGGGGCCAGCGCCCGCAGCGTGGCCAGCAAAGCCTGCGCGTAGTGATCGACCGGGGACACGCCGTAGTCGCGGAACAGCGTGGGGAAAACTTTCTTCAACACCTTGCGGTTCGCCAGCATGTACGACACGCCGCTGGGCACGCGGAGATTGTCTTCCAACACGGCAAAACTGCCGTCCGGCAGCCGCACCAGGTCGGTGCCGCAGATGCTCACATAGATTCCGCGCGGAACCGTCAGTCCACGCATCTCGCGCCGGAAGTGGCGGCAACTGTAAACCAGTTCGCGGGGAACAACGCCATCCGCGAGAATTCTGCCGTGGTGATAAATGTCCTCAAGAAAAAGATTCAGCGCGGCGATGCGCTGCGTCAGGCCATTCTCGATTTTCTGCCATTCTTTGTGGGGAATGATCCGCGGCAGCAGATCGTTGGGGAAAACTCGTTCCGTGCCCTCGTCGTTCCCGTAAACAGTGAAAGTGATGCCCTGGTGTAGAAACGAGAGGTCGGCCGCCTGCTGGCTCTTGCGCAATTCCTCGGGAGGAAGTTCCAGCAGGGTCTGGAACAGGGCCTGATAGTGCGCCCGAGGCGTACCCGGCGCCGCGAACATCTCATCGTACGCCGCGTCAAACTGGTAATTTCGAAACGGGGGACGAAATAGCGTGAGCGGCTCCGGAGGGTTCATCCGGCGCACAAGTCCGCGAGTTCGGGTACGGCTAGGCTGCACCCATAGGACTTTAGGGGTCGCCCCGCCCCGGAGTCCAATCGAAATTGTTTATCGAGACGATTCAGTTTTCGGCGGGCTCCATGCCAATTAGAACCGTTTGTCATTCCGACCCCCGAGCGAAAGCGAGGGGCGGAGGAATCCGCTTTCCTTCGGTACTGTCTACTGCTTCTGACCCGCCGTAAACACCGTCCACGGTCCCGCCTTCATGTCGTGCAGCAACGGCTTCTGCCAAGCGAATTCGGGATGATGCTCAAGGTAATCCGCGGCCAGAAAATCCGCGCCGCAGGGATGCCCCGCCCGCGCCACAAAGCTCATCTTCGCGGCCATGGCGCTGTCGGTTGCCTTCCCCTGCACTGCCCCGCCGGGATTGTATGGAGCCCACTCCCACTCCTTCACTCCACGCTCTGATGCATCGACGTGGCCACACAGCGATCGCTCGTCGGCCTGCTCCTTTTTCTCGAAGCTGTCGAAATGGTCCGACAAGAACTGCTCCGCCAGGGCCACGTCGATCTTTCCCTTGGCCTGCTGCATGATTTCTTCCGCGCGGATATGACGCGCATTGGGCGAAGACGAAGCATCGTCGGGGTTGAAGCCGCTGGTCTCGTCGTGAATGAGCTTGGCATCGCGGGCAAAATTCGAGCTGACGAAATATCCATCCTTCGTCCGCCATAGCGGGGTGTTCTTCAGGCCTAGCTCGAGATACGCGATCTCGCCTGTCTTGCGGTCGCCAATGAGCCAGTCGTTGGCGTATCCGCCGTTGTTACCTTCTTTAATAATGCGCACATAGTCATCAATGCTGTTGGCGTATTGCAGCGCCTTGCGCGACCGCATGAATTCCGGCTTGCCCTCCGGATCCCAACCTTCAAACTGCGTGATGGTCGTTTCCGTGATCATGATGCCGGCGGAGTTCACGCCGAAATCGTCGTCGCTGGTAATCACGCCCGGAAAGCCGTCCATCAGAATGCGATTGCCGTGCTCGGGCTTGATGTCGAAAACAATGACCCAGCGCTCGCCCGCCAGGTAGCTCGTCCAATTGTTGTGAGCGATCACGATCTGGTGATCTTTGGTCATGCTGCCGGTGGCGATGAACGCGCTGCAGTTGCCAGGGGCCGCGAGCTTGGGATTCTTCGCGGACTTGTTTTGTTTATTCAGCCATGGCACGTAGTAGTCGGGCACTTCCTCGAACGCGTTGAGCGCGACGATGTCGTAGACATCGAGATCGACTCCGTGCGCCTTGAGACCCTCGGCAATGCCCTGCAACTCCTGCTGATATTCGGCGTCGAGGTGCGGCCAAAGCATCTGCCGCGCCGTGGTGCGAAAGAATTCCCAATCACGCTGCGTCTCTCGTGTGTCGAATAGCTTGATGGCCTCAAACGCGTCGGCAATTTCCGGCGCCAGCAGATAGCCGTGCTGATAACCAATGTCCGCCGGCGACCCCTCGAGGTGGACATACGTCCAGCCCCCTTGCTGGAAGCGATACGCCTTCTGCAAGCGGGGATCGGACTGGTTGGCTGCGGCGAACGCGGCGCAGGTCAGGGCGAACAAGATCGCGACCGCATAGGCACGGCGCGCCAAGTTATTTTGCATGAAGATCCTCACAGTGGTATCGATGCCGGAACATTCTACCCCATGCTCCGGCCCCGCCGCGGGTCACTGAGTGATATGGCCTGATTACGGCAGTTGACTTTGTCCACTTCCGCTTGGTCCGTCAGCCACGGGCAACTGCTGAGTCAAACGCCCGTGACGCAAATCACAGACAATAGCTGCTACTTGGACAACGATCAGAATCGGTAGCATGAGCGAAACAAGTCCCCATTCCCCATCTCCTTCACTGGAATTTGAATCTTCGCCCCCGTCGCCTCCAAAGCCACCGCCGCAACAGGGACGTCTCCAAAGGTTTGTAATTCAATTGTTCATTGGCCCTGGCGGCGTTCGTGCTGGCTGGCGCCTTGCGATCTTTCTTGCGATCATCATCGCCCTTATCGCAGGCGCGACTTTCATGGCGAGAACATCAGGACGCGTAGCATCACCGTTGGAGAATGAAGTGGTGCCGTTCCTCATCGTTCTGTTCGCCAGTTGGGTGATGTCGCGAATGGAACACCGTAGAATTGCCGATTATGGGCTGCCGTTGCGCCGCGCCTTTCGAAGCCAGTTTTGGCAAGGAATCGTGACCGGCTTTGCAGCCATTACCGTGTTGCTAGCTAGTATGCGACTTGCTGGCGTTTTCCGCTTTGGGACCATCGGCCTGCATGGCTTCGAGTTATGGAAAGATGCGATGGTGTGGGGCGCAGTTTTTCTTTTTGTGGGCTTTTTCGAGGAATTCTTCTTTCGAGGGTATTCCCTCTTTACGCTGACCACAGGCATGACATTTTGGCCGTCAGCAATTCTGCTTTCCGCTTTGTTTGGCTGGCTTCATCACACTAATCCGAACGAGAGCTGGGTTGGCGCTCTTGAGGCGGGGGCCACGGGACTACTTTTCTGTTTCATGCTGCGTCGAACGGGCAATCTCTGGATGCCCATCGGATTTCATGCTGCGTGGGATTGGGGCGAAACGTATTTCTACGGCGTGCCAGACAGCGGATATGTGTGGAAGGGGCATCTGTTCAACCCTACCTTTTTCGGACCGGACTGGCTAACGGGCGGAAGCGCTGGGCCCGAAGGAAGCTGGCTCTGTATCGCCCTGCTCGTAATTCTCTGGATCCTTTTTTCGCTCTGGCTGCGCACGAACAAGTACCCGGATCTCGACGTGATTCGCTCAGCCGCCAATCGAAGGATGACGTTTGGACACTCGGCGTAACATCCCGATTGCACTCATCAATGTACCCTAGACAGGGACGCCGGATCGCACCCTCTTTCTGTACTCAGGACGAATCGATCAATGGAGCCGTGCATTGTCAGATATTCGTCCGCTGATCGGGATGGCGGCTCAAATACCAGCAGGGCAACGATCCTGCGTGCGGAAACGCAGCGTTCACACAGGTCCAGGGCTGCGGAGGATCGAAGGTTAATATCGTCTTCCCGTTCTTCTGCAGCACGGCGGTATAGTGATTCACCAGGACCGAGCCGTACGCGTTCCGTTTAGTCGCCACCCGGATCCGGAAAACGACGTAGTCCAGACCATACGCCACAGCCGTCACCGCGGCCACGATGACGATGGCGGCGACAAACATTCGTCGCAGCCGTACTCTCAAGTTTGGCGCCGATGGCGGAGTCACGCGCAAAATTATAAGCTCTCGCGCGAATCCCGCAACTGCGAGTCTGATCGCCGATGTCTGGCTCATCGCCCTGTTCTTTGTTTCGTGACTGCGTTTCGTGACTGCGTTTCGTGACAGCGTTTTCATGACCCCCGGATATCTCCAGGTTCTACCAGCGCTTCCCAGCGATCTCTCGTCCCACACATTGACAACTCGGCCGTCCGACAGGCAAACTACCGCATTCGCTGGGAATCGCCTCTAGCGAGCGCCTGCTGCGGCCCGCAAGCCGGAATGGCCTGGCAGGCCGTATAATCGCTCTTACTCTTCGTCCCATGGCCATGACCGAGCAACGGGTCTCGTACACGCTCGACTCCTCGTTGGAGACGATCGACAATGCGGAGGCGAAGGCCACACGAGTCGCCACCGAACTCGGCTTCGCTGATGACGAGATCATGCAGATTTCCATGGCCGTGCGCGAGGCCGCGGTCAATGCAGTGTTGCACGGCAATGCGTATGCCCCGGACAAGAAGGTAATTCTGGTTTTTGAGCGACTGGGCGGCGACCTGATCATCACCATTCGCGATCAGGGCCGGGGAATGGATCTAAGCAAGATCCCGAATCCTCTGGCGCCCGAGAACCTGCTCAAAACGTCGGGCCGCGGAATTTTTCTTATGCGCTCGTTTATGGATGCGGTCGAAATTCGCCCCTCCGCAACGGGCACCGAACTTAAATTAATCAAGCACGTCCACGGGCCAACCGCGGGCGGCAAGGAGGCTTCCCAGTGAGCATGAAGGTTGGTAGTCGGCAGGTGGATGGAGTTACGATTGTGGACTGCAGCGGTCGGATTACCCTCGGCGAAGGTAGCGTGATTCTCCGCGACACAGTGCGCGACCTGCTGAGCAAGGGCAACAAAAAGATTGTTCTGAACCTCCAGGACGTCAACTACATTGACAGCTCCGGCATCGGCGAACTGGTCAGCGCCTTCACCACCACCAAGAATCAGGGCGGCGAACTCAAGCTGCTCAACCTCACTAAGAAGGTTAACGACCTGCTTCAGATCACCAAGCTCTACACCGTGTTCGACGTGAAAGACGACGAAGCCTCCGCGGTCAAGTCGTTCAAATAGGGCCGAGTTTCCGGCGTCAGGAGCTTTTGATTTCGGGGGACTGGATGTTACCAGTCCCCGCTCGTTTTCGTTCCGACTTGTCTCGGTCCAATCCCGAACGTAGCTTGTTTGCTGCTAGCAGGCAACTTCTCCCGTGTTGAACGGTTCTTAAGAAACGCAGGAGGTCGCTATGCATAACGTCCGGCGCCTGTCCTTTGCGGTCCTGCTCCTGGGCCTCACGTCTTCGTGCGGCAGTGGCAGCAATCGTCAACTCCAATCGATCTCCATTAGCGTCTCCAACAACGTCGGCCAGTATTCGTTCGTAGCCACCGGAACCTACAACACCTCGCCGATCACGGTTACTCCTCTGCCGGCCAGTTGGTACAGTCAGGATCCAACGGGAGGCTACCAACTCACCACGCAGCCGTTCGTCGCTCCCTGCGTCGTACCTCACGGAACCACAGTTACTGCAATGGCGCCCGTCGACCCGCACGCGCCCAGCACCGGATCGATCTCAAGTACTCCGATGGTTCAGGCCAGCGCAGCACTCAATTGTCCTTAGTGAAGGACGAGGCTTCGCGCGGATCGTTCGGCTAGCCCGTGTTGACAGTGCGGTCTAAAATGGAATCAACGGAGGATGCCATGCCCAAGGCTTCAGTTCTCTTCTTGCTTCTAATCCTCGCCTCCCTCACCCTTTCCTGCGGAAGCGGAAGTGGTCGACAACTGCAATCCATCACGATCACGCAAACGACGAACGGCCAGCAGATTGAATTCGTGGCGACGGGCCACTTTTCCAGCCCGCCGACCTCGGTAACTGGGATCCCGGTCGAGTGGTCCGTTCAACTCATGGCGCCACCACCCCCGCAGTACGCCCTGACTACTCAGCCCTTCATGTTCGAGTGCCCTGCTTCTGGACTCGATCCGATTGTGGCTTACGCTCCCCCGGATGCAAACGCTCCCCTCAGTGGGTCGTGGTCAAGATACATGGTTCAGGGGGGCACGACACCCATCTGCCCGTAAGGAAAGACTAGGCCGCAGTCTGAGCAGTACCCCGGACCAGTTTCATTCTGGAACCACTCGCGGATTTATTTTCCCTGGCCACAGACTTTGTGCCCCAATATTCCTAAGATCGAAGCATGCGGCGATTCACACCTGTGAAGACGGCCCCCCTCGGACTGGTGATCCTGCTGTGCGCAAGCCTGCTCTCGGCGTCCGACTGCATCGCCGTCCACGAGGCCGGCCAGCACGTCGGCGAAACCAAGTGTGTCGCCGGAAAGGTGCTCAGAGTTAAAGTTGGCGCGAGCGGGGTTCACTTTCTCGACTTTTGCGAAGATCAGATGGCTTGCCCCTTCACAGTGGTGGTCTTCTCCCGCGATCTGAAGGATGTCGGCGACGTCCGCCGCCTGGCCGGCCGCATGATCGAAATTAAAGGTCCGGTCAAACTCTACGACGGCCGCGCTGAGATGATCCTCAACCACATCAGCCAGATCACCGGGGGCGCTGCCATGATCCCGCCGCTCCCCAAGAACTACGACGTCGAGAACCGCGGCCACTACAGCGCCGGACACCTCCGCCCCACCAAAAAGCCGGCGAAGACTAAGGCCACGCCCAACACCACGGCTACGTACGGTTACGATGTGGAAGGCGACGACCCGAAATAGAACCTCAGACGGGACAACCAAAACATGTGATCGAACGCCGCCTTATTTCTTCAGTTTCAACCTGCTACACTCTCCCCCATGTCGACTTTTGTCCTTGTGCACGGCGCATGGCAGTCGACCGGCACGTGGGACCTGTTGGTCCCCCTGTTGGAAAAGCACGGCCATCGGGTGATCACGCCAGTCCTCAGCGGCCTTGGCACGGACCAAAGCTGTCTGTCTCCCAACATTACGCTCACGCAACATGTAGAGGACGTTTCGGTCGAGACCTCAAAGTCTCCGGACCCAGTTATCCTTGTAGGCCACAGCTACGCGGGCATGATCATCAGCGGTGTAGTTGAGACAAACCCGGTGCAAGTGCAGCGGCTGTTTTTCCTGGATGCATTCATTCCAGAAGATGGGCAAAGCGTTTTGGATTTGCTTCCGCCCGAAATTGGCACCCATTTTCGCAAGGTCGCGCAGGAACAAGGAAACGGCTGGCGGTTACCGGGCGGCGAGGGCCAACTCGATCTCTGGGGACTAAAGCCAGGCGAGGCACGTGATTTCGTGCGTGCGAGGTTGTGCGATTTCAGTCTGCGTTGCTTTGAGGAACCCCTCCGTCTTCCGGCCAATCGCAAGGCCAGCATTCCAGCGACTTTCGTTGCCAGCGTTGCGGAAGGATATCCGGCGAGGCCGTTCTTCGCTCCGTTTGCCGCAAAAGCTCGTGCTTCGGGTTGGCAAGTCGCCGAACTGCAAACTGGCCACGACTCCCAGGTCGAACGTCCTGGCGAAGTCGCCAAAATTTTGCTGGCGGCCGCGCAGTCGCGATGAGGGCTTTCGGTTGAGTTCCAAAGCGCCCGCGCCAAGTTGCGATTCGGGTAGCTTACAGCGGCAGGGCACTGGGGAAGCGCGTCTGAAAGTCCAGAAGGCCGACCCATTCAGGCGTGACCGTGATTCGCACCATATCGTGAATCATCGAGCTGAGCTGCGCTACCCAAGCTTTTCCTTGCTCGACTCCGAAATACCGCTCCGCCGCCAGCGCGTATTCGGGAACAATCCCGTTCACAGGTTGCAAGCGCGCAATACCGCGCACCAGCAGCACCTTGTGCGGAAAGTTGTTGTCATCAATGGTCAGCGCCACTTTGGGATTCTTTGCCAGTGCCTTAAGCTTCGGAGCTTTCGGAGGCGTTCCCAGCACGAAATCTCGTCCATTCCAATGGAACCAGATCGGGATAACCCTGGGACTGCCATCCGTCGAAACATAGGCTAAACGGGCGGGAATTTTCGATTGCAGAAGTTCTTTGGATGCGGGATGCTGCAATAGTTCAAGACTTCCCTGCTCGACGGGCATGGATCACTCCTGTGGTACTTAGGATATGCCAGCAGACTGGGTCAGGATTATAGTTCCCGGACTAGCCGCCCGATAGTGGATTTTTGGTCGGAGATGGGCTAGACCAGCGATAAATTGAATTGCACGCAGTGACTCGGACGTTTTGCACCCGTGTCGGAAGAACGGCATGATACCCATTCGCCGGACATCCGCGCTCACCTTGCGGCTCACACCTTCCCCTTCCTCAACTCTTCCAGCGAATACTTCGTGCCTCGCCATGTAATCCCGTCATTCCATAGCGTGAGAATCATCGACCGCAGCAGCGTGTAGATAAACAACGCGGTGCTCACCGGATGCAGCAAGAAATAATACGCCGGAACGTCCGACCGCCACGACATTCCGACGTAAATCGCGAACATGGATGCCAGGGCAACTGCATAGGGAACGCGGGCCCATCCCTGCGCCAGAAATATGCCGAGAAACGGCCCGAAGTTCAGGAACGCCAATCCGAATGCCGAGATGACCGTGCGCCACCACTGAAACGACAGCACCGCAAAAAAATTCTTGGTCAGATTGTTGACCACGCCCATTGCCCCTTTGGCCCAGCGGATGGAGATGAGGTCTCCGCCGAACGCGTTGCGCTGCGCGAAGCCTGCCCGCTTGACGACCTTCCCCAGTTTCATGTCGTCGAGCACTTCCATGCGCAGTGCCTCATAGGTGCCCACCGCGTCATAGACACGGCGCCGCACCAGGTTAAACGCTCCCACGCCCATGTGATCGTCGGTGCTGGGGTCGGCGACTTTCCACGGGCGGTGTCCAAACATGAACATGGTCTGGAAAAAAGCGATCATCATGTACTCGCCCGGCTGCTTCATGATCATCCGCGGAAACAGCACCATGTGGTCGGCCGGTACCGACTCGGCATAAGCCAGCGCCCGTCGCAGTGAATCTGGTTTGAACAGTACGTCCGCATCGGTGAACAGCAGCCAGTCGCCCATCGCATGATTCGCCGCCGTCCACATGGCATGGGTCTTTCCCAGCCAGCCCGCAGGCAGTTCGGTGTGATGCAGGACACGCAACAGGCGCGGGTGCCCCACCCTTGTCGCGCTTTCCGCGACAGGGTGGGGATTTTGACTCGGACTCTCCTCCGGGTGCCCCGTTTCTCGCGTACTTTGCGAGAAGCGTGGATTTTGATTTTGGCTCTCGGCAACCAGTTCCATGATCTCGCCCGTCCGGTCGGTCGACCGGTCGTTCACCGCGATCACTTCGTAGTTGTCGTAGTCGAGGGCAAGCAGCGTGTTCAGCGCCTGCTCAATGGTCTCTTCTTCGTTGCGCGCAGGAACGATGATGGAAACGCGCGGATTCCCCGCCGCCGAAACCGGACTCCGATCCCACTCTGGACGCGAAACATCAGCCACGCTGGGCATGCCGAGCGCAGCATCCACAATGCGGGAGAACCAGGCCAGCGCCAGAATTACTCCCGCAATCCAATAAAAATAAGACATTCGCGGAGCGGTCTCCGGATCTCCTTCGTGCGCCTTCGTGTCCTTAGTGGTTCACGCTTTTTTCAGTAACGGCAACCGGCGGCGCAAATCTCATCCCATAAAACAGTATGGCAGAAGAAATTCCCATCGCGATCACCGGCAGAATAAACGCGGTCTGAAGCGACCGTCTGTCCGCCACCCAGCCCATCATGGTCGGTGAAGGCACATCGCCCAACAAATGGATGATAAAAATATTAACTGCCAGCGCCGTCGCGCGAATGTGCGCCCCCACAGAATTAATCACGGCTGCATTGAGCGGAGCCGTATTGAGCAGAAGGAAAAACGCGGCCACCGCGATCGCCGGAATCATCAACCGGCCCTTCGCAAATAACGCCACGATCATGACCGGAACACCCAGCAGCATACTCGCCGCCGACACCAGATAATAAGAACTCTTCATGCGCGGCAGCAGATAGTCTCCCAGCCATCCTCCGGCCAGCGACGCCAGAATCCCGTCCACGACAATGATGATGCCGAACGCAAAGTTGGCGGCCTCCAGCGTGTAGCCGCGATCGCTGTACAGAAACTTCGGGATCCACACCTGAATGCCGCCCAGAGAAAACGTCATCGCCGCCATGCCCAGTGTCGAAGTCAGAAACGCGGGATTCCGCACCAGCCCGAGCAACGTCCCGCGCTCCGGAGTTTCCTTCAGCGAATCGAACTGCCCGCGCTCAGGTTCCTTCAGAAAAAGAACTGCCAGAGCCAGCAGGAATCCCGGAGCCGCCGCAATATAAAAGGGAAACCGCCAGCCGTAATGCGGCGCGAGATTTCCTCCCAGCAAGTACCCAGCCGCCGATCCCACAGGAATCGCCAGGTAAAACACGCCCAAAATGCGCCCGCGCTTTTTCTCCGAGAAAAGATCCGCGACAAAGGTCGGCGCAATGGTCACGAAGGTCGCTTCGCCCACGCCCACCAGGGTGTGCCGGATCAGCAATTCCGTGTATGTGTGTGTAACCGCCGTCAGCAGCGTGAGGCCGCTCCAGAACAGCGCGCCCAGCACGATGATCAGTTTCCGCGAGTAACGGTCCGCCAGCGGCCCCACAAACGGCGCCGCCAGCATGTAAAAGCCCAGGAACGCGCTGGTCAGATATCCAATCTGCGCATTGGTCAGGTGAAATTCGTCTTGCACCAGCGGCTGCACCGCAAACAGCACGTTGCGATCCACATAATTGAGCAGATTGAGCGCCGTCAGGACAATCAGCGCAGTGCGGGGATGGAGATCGGTTTGGGCCACAGATCAGGCGAATATAGCATGGCCGGAATTCTTATCCTCGCCATCCCTTGGGCCGCGGCCAGCGCGCCACAATCGTCGTCGAAATCCCACCGCGCGGCCGGAACTCTCCCCGCACTTCCGCCCACACCGGTTTCGCCCACTTCACCACGTCTTCCAACACCTGGTTGACCACGTTCTCCTGGAAGATTCCCAGATTCCGGTAGCACCGGAGATACTCTTTCAGCGACTTCAACTCCAGGCAGCTCTTATCAGGCATGTAGCGAATCGCCAGCACGCCAAAATCCGGCAGCCCGGTCTTCGGACACACCGACGTGAACTCCGGATCGTCCACCACAATCTCATATCCTGGAAATTGGTTGGGCCATGTCTCGATCTCCGGAAACTTCGCGTCGAGACCCGCAGCCGCATGCTCGGGCGTATAACGGGGCGATTTAGCCATGCCCTTATTGTAGCGTTTGTCCAGATTTCCCCCATCGAAGTGCCATACCATTGCACCCCGGACCACACTGCCCGCATCCAACCTGATACGGTGCTTGGGGCGCGTCGGTGTATCTGTTGCCGCCTGCGGGATGGTAAATTACTACTTACAGTTATTCCCACCGCACCCTGAAAGAACGACTGGTTGGCATTGACGAACAATTCGCATACGCCGCCCCGACCGCGGTGGATCTGGCCCACGCTCGTAGTTCTGGTAGTCCTGGCAGTGCTGTATTCCTATCTTCACCAGACTCCTCTGAAAGTGCGTGTCGTCAACGTGCAGCGCGGTCCGATTCGCAGCGTGGTTTCCACCAACGGCAAGATCGAGCCCATTCAGAACTTTGAAGCGCACGCGCCGATCTCTACCACGGTGAAGCAGTTGCTCGTAAAAGAGGGCGACCACGTTCGTAAGGGCCAACTGCTGTTGCAGCTCGACGACGCCGATATTCGCAGCCAGGCCGCGCGTGCGCAGGCTCAAGTAAAAACCGCACAGGCCGATGAATCCAATCTCAAGGCCGAGGGCACGCAAGAAGAGGTGCTGACCTTGCACGCGCAACTGATCAAAGCCCGCGATGCCCGCGATACGGCGCAGCGCAGTCTCACTGCCCTGCGCCGCCTGCAGAAAGATGGCGCCGCCTCGGCGGGCGAAGTCCGCCAGGCAGAAGACGCTCTGAGAAGCGCCCAGGCCGATCTCACGTTGATCGAGCAAAAGCAGAAAGACCGCTACTCCAAGCCGGAAGCGGCGCGCATCGAGGCGCAGGCCGCCGAAGCGCAGGCCGCCTACGACGCCGCGGAAGACGCTCTGCGTAAGTCCAGCGTGCGCGCCCCTTTCGAAGGAGTCGTCTATTCCCTTCCCGTCAAGCAGGGAGCCTTCGTCCAGGCCGGCGATTTGCTGTTGCAGGAGGCCGACCTGTCGCGCGTGTTGGTGCGAGCCTTCGTCGACGAGCCCGACATCGGCCGCCTTCAGCCCGGACAACGCGTCGAAATCACATGGGACGCCATTCCGGGCCGCGCCTGGATCGGAGCGCTCAGCACCGTCCCCTCGACGGTCAAACTGCGTCTCTCCAGAAACGTGGGCGAGACTACCTGCATTCTCGACAATAAAGATCTCAGGCTGCTACCCAACGTCAACGTGGGCGTCACCATCGTGGTTGCCGAACACAGCAACGTCCTCACCCTCGAGCGCGACGCTCTACGCATCGATGAGGCCAAGCCGTACGTCTACCGCATGGTCGACAGTCATCTGAAGCGCCAGACGATTGAGGTTTCCCTGCAGAATCTGACTCGCGTCGAGATTACCTCCGGCCTTTCCGAGGGCGACTCGGTGGCTTTACCGGCGGAGGACAAGCCGCTGTTCGACGGCGCTGCCGTCAAGGTGGTTCCCTGATTTCTGGAAAGGACGATTTCCGGAAGAAGATTTCTGGGAAGATGATTTCGCGGAAGGATCATTTCCGGGAAGGCCCATTCCGTCCGATACGAGACTTGCCCATTGATTCAACTACGCACCGTTCCGTTGCTGGTTTTCTTTTTTGTCCTCTCGCTCGCCGCGCCAGCCGCCACGTCTCCCAAGGAACTTCTCGCCTCCGGTCACGTGGATGAAGCCATTCAGACTTTGGAGCAGCACATAGGCGCCGCTCCAGACGCCGAATCCTACAACTTACTCTGCCGCGCCCACTTCATGATTGACGAGTGGGACCGCGGCATTCCCGCATGCGAACGCGCCATCGCCCTCGATCCCCAGAACAGTCTCTATCATTTATGGTTGGGCCGAATCTATGGCGAGAAGGCCGACCGCGCTGGATTCGTTTCCGCAGCCGGCCTGGCGAAAAAAGTCCGCACCGAGTTCGAGCGCGCCGTCGAGCTCGATCCTGAAAACTCAGAAGCCCGCGCCGATCTTGCCGAGTTCTATATGGAAGCTCCCAGCATCGTCGGGGGAGGCAAGGACAAAGCCCGCGCCCAGGCCGAGGCGCTGGCCGGCTTCAATCCCGCACTCGCGGACTACGTAACCGGTCGGATCGCGGAAAAGGATAAAGACAAAGCTACTGCCGAACGCGCCTACCGCGCCGCGATTGAGACCGGTCGCGGAACCGCGCAGGCCTGGTTGCACTTGGCGCAATTCATGGCACACAACAAACGTCTCGACGAAATGGAGCAGGCAGTGCGAACCATGGAGTCGAGCCCGGTCGACCGTCCCGAGGCGTTCATGGACGGCGCCAGTCTTCTGCTCCGCACCGGTGGCGACAATGCCCTGGCCGTGCGCTTGCTCCGCCGTTATCTCACCTCTCCCGTCGAGGCAGGTCCGGCTTTCAAAGCGCACGATCTGCTGGGCCAGGCGCTGGAAAAGCAGGGAGATCGTCGTGCTGCCGCTGAACAATACCACGCCGCCCTCGCCCTCTCGCACACCTTCACCCGCGCGCGCGAAGATTTGAAGCGAGTCGACCATTGAAGCCATTGGAGGCTCTGTGGATCAAGGTGGGCGGGTGCCCCATTTCTCGCGCGTCCTTTGCGCGAGAAGTGGGGTCTCTCGGCCCTCCCTTCGCGCCTCCGAAACTGCTCCGCCCGAAGGCCGGGACGTTTAAAATCTCGCTGGCATCCAATGGTTCATGAAATCATTTCCAGATCACGCTGAAAGGAACGCAATGAAGACCTTGAGCCGCGGTGCGCGCACCGCAAAATGGATTCTGGCAGTCGTGCTCCTCCCCGGTTCTCTGCTGGCCGAACCTGTGTCTCTGAAGCGCGTCGTCGAGCTCGCGCTGTCTCATGCCACGGGAGCGGCCATTGCCGCCGCCGACGAGGCTCACGCCTCCGCTGGCTATCGGGAACTCCGCGCCAACTACATCCCGCAGGTTTCCACCGGAGCGGGTCTGGGATACTCCTACGGATTTCCGCTCGGCCTCGAAGGATCGGCACCATCTTTATTCGACGTGAACACCCAATCGGCGCTGTTCAATCCCGCCTTGCGCGAGTTCATGCGCGCCGCCAAAGCCGAATCCGCCGTCGCTTCGTTGAAAACCAAAGACCAGCGAAACCAGATCATCCAGGACGCGGCCCTAAGCTATGCCGAACTGTGCAAATGGGAACTGCGCCTGACCCGCCTTCAGGAAACCGAGGCCGCTGCCAACCAGATGCAGGCCGCGGTCGCTGAGCGCGTCAAAGAAGGCGTCGACAGCGAGATCGACGGCCTGCGGGCTCGCCTCTCCGCCGCGCGCGTCCGCCAGCGCATCACCGAGGCGCAAGGCGCCGCCGCCGTGCTCCGCGATCACCTTTCCAAACTCACCGGACTTCCTGCCGCGAACTTTCAAACCGATCCCGACTCGATCCCAGCGCCCCCCGCCCTGCCTCCGACGGAAGATTCTGCCAAAGACGCTGCGGTTACGAATCCCTCGGTGCAAGCTGCCGTCGAACACGCCCGCGCCCAATACTTGCGAGCCCAAGGCGAGCACCGCTCGCTCTGGCCCAGCCTCGATTTCGCCGCGCATTACGCGTTGCTATCGCGCTTCAACAACTATCAGAACTACTACATCCCATCGAAACCGTGCACCCCATCTCAACTCACAACCGAAGTTCTGTGCGTGACCAGCAGCTACCAGCAGAGCAACGCGACGCTCGGCGTTAGCATTCGATTTCCCTTACTCAATTTTACGCAGCGCTCCCGCGCCCAGGCCGCCGATGCCGAAGCTGTGAAGGCCACCAAACAGGCGGAAGCCGCGCGCAACCAGGTGTCCGAAGAAACCCTGCGCCTGCAGCGCTCCGTGGCCCAGATGCAAGCCGCGCGCGAAGTTGCTCAACTGGAATACGAAATTGCCGGCAAGAATCTCACCGCTGTCCAGACTCGCATCGATGCCGGCACGGCCACGCTGCACGATCTCGATGACGCCCGGTCACAAGCCAGCGAGCGCTTCATCGCTCTACAGGACGTGACGTTCGAACTCGAGCGCAGCCAACTCGGCCTCCTGCGCTCCACCGGAGACTTGGAAAAATGGGCACTGGGCACGCCGTAGGGGATGTGTCGGGAATAAGAGTCGAGTTGACGCTGGGTGCTCCATCCTAACCTCGCGCTCTTTGCGATGTTAGGGTGGGAAGCGCGGAAGGTCGAAGAACAGCGGGAGGCGCCCGACCACAGCCGGGCAAAGAACGCCGGGAAGGACCCGACTTCAGTCGGGCCGTAAGAAGCAGACAGACTCGCGGCTTGAGCCGCTGAGGAACTATATCTTCTCCCGCAACGTCTTCATCAACAGGCGAATCGCTTTTTCATTCCGCCGGTACCAGCGCCACTGCCCCTTCTTCGCCGCGTCCACTAGCCCGGCCTTCGTCAAGATCGCCATATGATGCGAAATCGTCGGTTGCGAAAGGCGAACGCGTTCCTCAATGTCTCCCGCGCACAAGGATGATCCAGCGGCTCCACCCTTCTGCAGCTTTGCCTCCTCCTCGCCTTCTTTCAGCGCCTGCAAAATCCGCCGCCGCGTCGGGTCGGCAATGGCACGCAGCGCGCGATCGAGAGATTCTTCACTGGAAGACATGGTTGGATTAGAAATAACGTGAAAATCGACGAGTGTCAATCTAAGAAATCCCCCACCGTCGATCAGGTTGAGCACCTTCCGATGAGCAACCCGAGAGGCGATGGCGCCGTCACGTGCGAAAGTAGACAATCGAAGTGAATAATCTTGCAGCGTAGGACTACTTCTTTAGAATCGGGCTATACCCATCGGCAATCAGCCGCGTCCGCATGGCCTCTGCCTCTTTAACGTCGGAGAACGGTCCAAGCTGCACCCGCAGCAGCTTGTCGGTTGCGACCTGAGCCGCCACAAACGCCGGATACTCCTTCTTCTTCAGCGCATCCACCAGCGAATCTGCATCTTCCTGTTTGCTCACGGCCGCCACCTGCACGAAATAGCCCGCCGTCGGCAGCGTAGTGGTGGGGTCAGGAGCGCTGGCTGGCGGCGTCTGCGCCGGAGTTGCATTTGTATTCGCAGCAGCAGGAGCAGGGGCCGCCGTCGTATCCGTTTTCGCGTCGGCCGCCGGAGTCAACTCAGGGCTCGCGTCTTTCTGCTCGACCGACTTATAAAACGTCATGGCCGGCGCCGCCGGAGCGCCGCTGCTCGCCTTGCCCGTACCCGGCGCCGTTTGCGGAGCGATGGCCGCGCTCGTCGTCGGAATCATCGGCTCCGACTTCCGTCCCAGCGAATACCCGAGCGCGAAGAACAGCGCACACACCCCCACCAGGCCAAAAAACAGGACCAGCAGCTTGCCCGTTCCCAGTGTAATTTCCGTGTCTTGTGACGAAGCCATAGTTCCACTCCGGGCAATTTGCGGCGCGCAGCTTGCCCGGCTCCTTTTCTACGCAGTCTTCATTTCTATTTCTAGGCCGTCTTCGCCGCAGCCGTGTCGTCGCCTTTTCCTAACAGCTTTTGCAGGCCAGAGAAAAAGTCCACCGGCACCGGGAAGATCACAGTCGTATTCTTCTCTACTCCGATCTCGGTTAGGGTCTGCAAATACCGCAACTGCACGCTGACCGGTTCGGTGGCGAGCAGATGGGCGGCGTCCACCAGTCGCTGCGCGGCCGAGAACTCGCCCTCGGCGTGAATAATCTTAGACCGCTTCTCGCGCTCGGCCTCAGCCTGCTTGGCCATGGCGCGCAGCATCGACTCCGGCATATCTACCTGCTTCACCTCAACGTTGGTGACTTTCACGCCCCAAGGCGAAGTATGCGTGTCGAGAATGCTCTGCAGCCGCAGATTGATTTTTTCCCGGTGCGAGAGCAGTTCGTCGAGTTCCTGCTCGCCCAGCACCGAGCGCAGAGTGGTCTGCGCAAATTGCGAAGTCTGGTACACATAGTTCGAAACTTCCACCACGGCTTTATTCGGATCGATTACTCGCAGGAAGATGACGGCGTTCACCTTCAACGTAACGTTATCGCGCGTAATGATGTCTTGCGGAGGAACTTCCAGCGCCTCCTGCCGCAGTGAAACCCGTACGATCCGGTCCACCGGCGCGAACACCAGAGCGATCCCCGGCCCCTTGGCCGTAGATAATAGCCGGCCCAGCCGAAAGATGACTCCACGCTCATATTCGGCAAGAATCTTGATGGAGCTGAGAAGGTATATAGCGACAATAACGATGATCACGCTCAAAAGACCAAAACTAATACCGAAAGCTTCCACAGGAACCTCCACGATGGGAGCACGAAACACTCCTACCGCGGATTGTATAGCAGCCAGAAGCAGGCGGCGTGCAAATCGCGAGCAGCCCGGTTGCCTGCCTTGATGCCCGCCACAAACAGATAGGCTCGCCGGCAGCAAGCCGCGAAGCGGCGAAACAATAAAGCCCAGGGCGCAAGCCCTGGGCGGCAGGCAAGCAGAGAAGCTCAGCCCCGAAGGGGCGAAAGAAGGGGCGCAGGGTCGCGCTAATTAACTTCGGTCCGGATCGATCCCCTGGTCCAGATAGATAAACAGTACCCGCGCCATCCACGTCAGCACCGGCGCCAGCGGCAGAAACAACACGATCCCACCCGCCACACTCTTCAGCAACGGCCACTTGAATATTTCCCACACCAGCGCCGTAAGCAGCGCCAGAGTGCCCACGCCCAGTCCGTATCCGATATACATCGCCCCCAGGAAGTATCCCGGCTCGCGCTCAAACTTCAACCCGCAAGCCGGGCATCGTTCATACATCCCCGGAAACAGCCATACCGATTTGCGAAAGATTTTCCCCGTGCGGCATCGCGGACAAAGCGCCCGCACGATTCCCCGCATCGCCGACACATCGGCCCGTTGCATGGACAAAAGTCTAACAGCCAGGAAATGCAGCCGCGAAGCGTTGTAAGACAAGCACGGGTGGTGGGTCGAAAGAAGTCTAAACCGTTGTCATCCTGAGTCCCGCGTCCTTTGCGGGCCGAAGGACCTATGCAACTCGATGTGCGTATCGTGCGGTCGATAGCTCCACAAAACTGCACAGATCCTTCGGCGCAAAGAACGCGCCTCAGGATGACAAATTGCTGAATGACAAATTGCTGAATGTTGTTGCCGCTGAACTTACGACCCCGCCTTTGCCACCTGAATTCGGCTGGCGTCCACCGCGATCGACCGCTGAATCTCCATCTCAATCGAGGTCCCCACGTCGAGCTTCACGTCCGGACCGCGCTTCAGCAGCGCCCACGCGACTCCGCCCGCGATTCCAGCCAGGCCACCGTAGCGCGCTCCGTTCAAGCCCCCGGCGGCGAGGCCGCCAATGCTCCCCACCGTGCCTCCCACGGCAGCGCCTTTCGTTGCGTCTTCAATCCGCTTGCCGGTATCCTTGTCGGCCTGGATCGTCCCTTCCTTATCCTTCACGCCGTTGCTGTCGGCACCCGGCGTATTGTCCACCGACGCCGGCAGCATCACCGTGTAGCCCGTCGGATAAATCATCGAAGTAAAGTGGATCAGGATTTCCGAGCGCCCCTTCCCGTGCCCCGCGCGCTCGGTATGCATGATCTTTCCCTGAATATAAGTTCCCGCCGGCACCAGGATGCGGTCATTCATCACAAACGGAAACGCCGTCTCCGCATACACGGCATCGCCCTCGCGCGCATTCTTGGTCGAAATCGCCTGCTTCAGCAGCAGCGGAAGTTTCGTCCCCGCCGGAATCACGGCGGCATTCGGATCGTCGGCCGGAGCAGCGGCAGCCGGAGGAGCACTCGGTGCCTGCGTCTGAACCGCATCGTTCGCCTGCGCGGCAGTCGCAGCCGGGGCCGCTGTGTCAGCCGGCTTCGCCGTATCCGCCGCCTGCCCCCAAGCCATCCCCGAAACCAGCAAAAAGACCCACGTTACGTGCATTCAACACCTCCCGAGGCGACGCCCGCCTCCGGCAACAAAGCCAAGATTACCACGCTTAAGCCGCTAGGATGCAGGCGTTCCGGCGAGGGTTATCCTATGACATGCCCACCTCCTTCACTTGGTGTGAACTATACTCCTCACCAAGGAGCTAACCCATGCGAGCCAGTCCATTTGCCATGTTAGTATCCCTTGTCACGCTCATGTGCGCGATCATCACCTCTCAATCGTGGACAACGGCACAAAGCGAACGAGATCCCCAAAATCCAGCCGAATACTGGCTCCTCTTGAGTACCGAGGCAAAGAGAGAGTACGTGCACGGCTATCTGCATGGTTTTTGGGAAGGCAAGCGTTCGGCATGTTACTTTTACGCAGAGAAGATAACTCCGTACCTTCCTCACGAGTCTGTCCCGGTGGAGAAGCTACCGGAAAGCGTCTGTCTGCATAGCCTGCCAGAGTTTGCCGAATCGCAACACTACGATGTGTACGTGGACACAATTACGCGTTACTTCAAGAAATATCCTCGGGATCGGCAAGGGGCAGTTTCCCAAGTTCTGGAGCAGATGGCCGCTCCGCCCGGCATCATGGACATTGATGCGCTTCACGCCAAACTCGGCCCGGGAGGCAAGTAGCGTCGGCTGCGAGAGCTCGTGAAGCAACGATACTACGATTGCCCAGACGACAGCGCCTCATTTGTAAATCAAATACTTCTCCCGCACCTTCTGAAACGCCATCAGCCCCTCCTGCCAGTCCTGCGCGATCCGCCGCGGATCCTGCCCCGCCACCAGCGCGTCGTACGCACTCTGATTCACCAGCAACTGGTTCACGCGCTCGATCTTGAAATCCGCCGCGTAAAGTTTTTGCAGCGCCGCCGCCAGTTCGATCCCTAACTCCGGCGCGTCAAATCCATTCCGATCCGTCAGCAGAATGTTCACTCCCGAGCACGCCTGCCCGCTATACGCGCTCGCCGTCGGCGTGAACGTGACCGGAACAAACCGCACACCCGCAATCCCGCGCCCGTTCAAATAAGCCGCCAGTTCCTTGCTCTTCACCCACGGTGCGCCCACCAGCTCAAACGGAGTGTCCGTCCCGCGCCCCACCGAAACATTCGTGCCCTCAATCAGCGCCACGCCCGGATACAGCGCCGCCTCGGTCACGCTACGCAAATTCGGAGACGGATTCACCCACCCGAGCCCGGTCGAATCGAACCAGTCCCCGCGCTGCCACCCATCCATCGGCACCACCGTGAGCTTCGCGTTGATGCCGCGCTCGGCGTTAAACATTTTCGCCAGCTCACCCATGGTCATCCCATGCCGCACCGCTACGGTCCAGTAATTCGTGAAACTCTCCCGCCCCGCGTCCGCGACCGGCCCCTGCACGAACGACCCCGTAATCGGATCCGGCCGGTCCAGCACGATCAACTCGATCCCCGCCTTGGCCGCCGCTTCGAGAAAATATCCCAGCGTCGTCTCGTAGGTATAAAACCGCGTCCCCGCATCCTGAATGTCAAACACCACCGCATCCAGATTCTTCATCACGTCCGCCGGCGGACGTCGCGCCGCATCCGTCCCGCCATACACGCTGTACACCGGCACACTCGTCGCTTCGTCCTTGGAGTTATTAATGTCGGTGGTATCGAGCGTCCCCGTCACTCCGTGCTCCGGACTGAAGATCGCATCCAGAGAAACTCCCGGCGCCTTGGCCAGCACATCAATTGTTCGCAGCCCCGCACTATCGACTCCCGTCTGATTCGTCACCAGCCCGATGTGCTTCCTGGGGTCCGGACTTTTCGCGTCGGGACTCTTCTCACCCTGGTTCTCCGAACTCTGATTCTGCGCTTCGCCACTCTCCGCATCGGGGCTCTTCGCTGCGACGTTCTGTGCATCAACGCTCTTCGCATCCCCCGTCGGCGCCGCCGGCTTCAGCACATCAAATCCGTGTTCCTCCAGCACATCGAGCCCAGTCTTGACCGTCCCATTCCGCGAGCCCATGCGCCGCGCCGCGCTGAACGCTTCGTTGTATCCGGTGATGCTCTTCCAGCGCAGTGCCTCTTTCTCGCTGGCCGTCAAATTGAGCGCCGCCGCCACTTCCGTCGCCACTTTCGACCGCAGTCCAATCGCATTTCCCTTCCCGCGCGGATGCACCGCATTCGTCAGTAGGATAATGTAGGTCTCGGTCGTCGGATCGATCCACACCGATGTTCCCGTCCAGCCAGTGTGCCCATACGATCCCACCGGCAGCAAATCGCCGCGATTCGATGAGAACGGAGAATCAATGTCCCACCCAAATCCGCGCAGCACCGGCGCCGCTGCCGGCGTCTCCGGCGACGTCATCTTCTCCACAGTCAACGGCGACAAAATTCCTCCACCCCCGTTCAGCAGCGCCTGCGCAAATTTCGCCAGATCATCCGCCGTCGAAAACAGTCCCGCATGTCCCGCCACTCCACCCATCCGCCGCGCCGTCGGATCGTGCACCACTCCCCACAGCATTTTCTCGTTCTCGTCATACTGCGTGGGCGCAATCCTCGGCCGCCACGCTGCCGGGGGCACAAATCGCGTCCGCGTCATCTTCAGTGGTGCAAAAATGTGCTGCGCCGTGTACACATCCAGCGTTTCCCCGGATACGCGCTCCACCAGCGCGCCCAGCATAATGAAATTAATATCGCTGTAGACGAATCCCGAGCCTGGCGTCGTTTCGGGCGGCTCGGTGAATGCCAGTTGGTAGGCGGTATTCTTACCTTCCCACGGAGTCGTCAAGTCCAGGTCCGGAGCCAGCCCGGAATAGTGCGTCAGCAACTGCCGCACTGTGATGTCCTCTTTACCATTCTGTGCAAACTCCGGCAGATACTTCGCCACCGGATCATTCATTCGCACCTTGCCCTGCTCTACCAGTTGCATCACCGACGTCGTGGTCGCAATCACCTTAGTCAGCGACGCCAGGTCGAACACCGTATCCAGCGTCATCGGCTCACGCCGCGGCTCCAGTGCCCGGCTCCCATAGGCTTTGCGATAGATCACAGCCCCATCGTGGCCCACCACCAGCACCGCCCCGGGAATATTCCCATCCGCAATCGCCTTCTCAATGACCGCGTCAACCCCGCCCAGACGCGTGGGCTTCGACGGAAGCATCGCATCGGCCTGTGCCGGAATGCTGAACAACGCGAGCGCCCCGACCACAGCGCACGCCACTCGGGAGAAATAAGAATTTGATTTCATTGTGAGATGATGTCTTGACTGTACACAACTCGCCTGTACTGCTCAAGAAACTGATGGAAGGGGGTGCCCGCGGACAACACAGGGCCTTCATCAGCGGGAGACGTTTCGTCGTTCGACGGCACGAGCGAACCAAACCACAAGAATGAGCCATCCCACGACCGAGGCGGCAAAGACGACCGCCAGCAGACCGTGAAACATCCGTCGGCCGAAACTCGACGCCAGGCCAAACCACAGTCCCAGCAAGGCCTGTCTGCAGAAATATCCAGCAACTAGCGGAACCGTCCAACGACCCGGAAGCGAGGAGCGCGACCCGAAAAGATAGCGCAAAACTACGTCCGCGAACGCAGTCAAAACTGCGAAGGTTACCCCAGCCTCCAGCGCATTTGTCCACTCCGCGACGCTGCCCATGGCATTTGATGATACTCCGGCAGTGAACTACACGACACCTTTACCCCTCCCGGCAACTCTGCTATAAACCGGACAGTCGAAGCAACTTTCTGGAAGAGTGTCGTCGCCCTGAACCTCGCCGCCCAAACTCCTTCGCCTCTCGTCCAAGCCTTCGAGCCGCAGGGAGACCTTTTTGCCCCAGCATTCCTCATCCTGCGCGAAGCCATCGCCCAGCGCGCCTTCCCCGGCGCCTCCATCGCAGTCACGCACACCGACCGCCTGGTTGCGCTCAAGTCCTTCGGCCATTTGACGTACGACGCCGACTCCGCGGGTGCCCCACCTTTGTCGCGTTCTATGCGACAGGGTGGGGAATTTGATCTTGAGGTGACGCCCTCCACACTTTTCGACCTGGCGTCCCTCACCAAAGTCATCGCGACCACAACTGCGGCGGCAATTCTCTTCGAACGTGGCCTGCTCGAACTCGAAGCTCCTGTCATCGCAATCGTCCCCGAATTCATGGCCACCGTCGGCGGAGCACCCGATCCTCGCCGCCGCGACGTCAGCTTCCGCATGTTGCTCGCCCACTCCTCCGGCCTGCCCGCTTACGAGAAGTTGTTCCTGAAAACGCGCACCCGCGACGACCTGCTGCGAGCCGCCTTCACCACGTCTCTCTCGACCGCTCCCGGCACGCACGCCGAGTACAGCGATATCGGATTCATCCTGCTGGGAGCGGCTCTGGAACGCATCGCCGGAAAGTCTCTCGATATTTTCTGTCAGCAAGAAATCTTCGGCCCGCTGGGTATGTCCAGCACGACCTTCAATCCGCCCGCCGCAACGCGCGCATACATTCCTCCCACGGCCGACGACCGCACCTTCCGCAAGAAGATTATCCAGGGCGAAGTCCAGGACGAGAACGCCTACATCCTCGGCGGAGTCGCCCCCCACGCCGGCTTGTTTTCCAGGGCCGAAGACCTTGCCCGGTTCGCCCACGCCATGCTCCACGGAGGACGCCCCATCCTCCGCCCTGACACCGTCGCGCTCTTCACTCGCCGCGAATCCTCGCCCCCCGGCACATCCCGCGCCCTCGGCTGGGACACGCCCTCCGCGCCCTCGCAATCCGGAAAATATTTTGGCCCTCGCTCCTTCGGCCACCTGGGCTACACGGGAACATCGTTATGGATCGACCCGGACCGCGAGCTTTCGATTACTTTGCTGACCAACCGCACATGGCCCGATTGCGCGAATGAAGCCGTCAAAGAAGTCCGCCCGAAATTCAATGATGCAATAGTCGCGGCGCTTGAAAATCATCCTCTCATCGAGGAAGCGTTATCCTCCTGAGCCGCATTCTGTGCGGCGAAGAACCTGTGCACTCCCCGCCAGAGGTCCCATCGATAGGCCCAGGGCAGGCCTCAGCGTGACGCGTCAGGCCGATGTCATGTTCTAGAATAGTTCCGCTCCTCGTCACGATTCCAGAAAGGCGCAACACTTGTCCCGAACCCGTTCTGCGAATTCCAAGCTCGACTCTCTCTCCACCGAGCAACTCCTTCCCGCCGCGCGCGATCTTGACCGCATGTCTGCTCTCGAAATCGTCCGCCTCATTAATGGCGAAGACGCAACCGTCGCTGCCGCAGTCGGCCGCGCCCTCCCGCAGATCGCCCGCGCCATCGACGTGGTCGTCGCCGGCGTCCGCCACGGTGGACGCCTCATCTACGTGGGCGCCGGCACCAGCGGCCGCATCGGCGCTCTCGACGCCTCCGAGATCCCGCCCACCTTCAACACCGATCCGCGTATCGTGCAGTTCATCATGGCCGGAGGTCCCAAAGCCCTCGGCGCCTCCACCGAAGCCAGCGAAGACGACACCAGACTCGCCATCAACGAAATGAAGAAGCGCAAGCCCGGCAAGCACGACATCGTTCTCGGCATCGCCAGCAGCGGACGGACTCCGTTCACCATCGCAGCCCTCGAATACGCCCGCCGCCACGGTGCCCGCACCATCGCCCTCACCTGCAACCGCGACTCTCCGCTCGAACGCGCCGCCGATTTCGCCATCGTCACCGAAGTAGGCCCCGAAGTCCTCGCCGGGTCTTCTCGTATGAAGGCGGGCACCGCCCACAAAATGGTTCTGAACATGATTTCCACCGGAGCCATGACTCGCCTCGGCTACGTCTACGGCAACCTCATGGTCAACGTCTGGACCAAAAACGAAAAGCTCGTGCAGCGCGCCATCCGCATCCTCGAGCAGGCAACCGGAGCCGATCACGACTCCGCCAGCACTGCACTCGATGCCAGCGGCAATCGCACCCCAGTCGCGGTCGTAATGCTAGCCGCGAATGTAACTCGCTCCCAAGCCGCCGCCGCCTTGAAGAAAACAAAAGGCCACGTCCGCCAAGCCATCGCCGCCGTAAGAAGTTAGCTGCCAAACGTTAGCGGGTGCCCCATTCCTGGCGCGTTCTTCGCGCGAGAAGTGGGGGATTTTCCTCCGTGTCCCCCGTGTCCTCTGTGGTTGAGGTTCTCTTGCCCCCGCAGGCCGTGCCCTCTCGATTACCTGCCAACACCAACATTCCCCGCTAGAATAATTTCCAAGGATTCATTCATG
Organism: Candidatus Sulfotelmatobacter sp.; assembly: GCA_052148475.1. Taxonomy (GTDB): domain Bacteria; phylum Acidobacteriota; class Terriglobia; order Terriglobales; family Acidobacteriaceae; genus Sulfotelmatobacter. The sequence goes on from JBKQID010000030.1 coordinate 52,950, forward strand.
GACAAGTTCGTAATCCGTGGCGGAGAGCCGCTGCTCGGCACCGTCCGCGTCAGCGGCGCCAAAAACGCTGCGCTCCCTTGCATGGCCGCTGCCCTGCTCACCGATCAGCCCGTCATCCTCGAAAACATTCCGCAGGTCCGCGACATCCAGACCACACGCAACCTGCTCGCCGCCATGGGCGCCGAAGTCGAACTCGGCTACGGACGCGCCCAGCACCGCACTACCATCCATTGCGCGAATCTAGCATTGCCCGAAGCCTCGTACGATCTCGTCAAGACCATGCGCTCCTCCACGCTGGTCCTCGGTCCGCTGGTGGCCCGCTGCGGCCACGCCCGCGTTTCGCTCCCCGGCGGCTGCGCCATTGGGGCTCGCCCCATCGATCTTCACATCAAGGGACTGGAAAGTCTCGGCGCCAAGATCACGCAGGAGCACGGCTACGTCGAAGCCAGCGCGGACCGGCTTAAAGGCGCAGAGATCGTTTTCGACAAAATCACCGTCACCGGCACCGAAGACCTGCTCATGGCGGCGACCCTAGCCGACGGCGAGACCATCCTGCAGAACTGCGCGCGCGAACCCGAAGTCGCCGACTTGGCCGATCTGCTGAACAAAATGGGAGCAAAGATTACGGGCGCAGGTACGCCCACCATCCGCGTGAAAGGCGTAAGCAAACTGAAGGGCGCCAAGCACCGCATCATTCCCGACCGCATCGAAGCCGGCACCTTCATCATCGCCGGCGCCATGACCGGAGGCGATCTCAACATCGCCGGATGCGATCCCTCCCATCTCGGCGCGCTGCTCTCAAAGCTTCATGAAGTCGGAGTCAAAACCAAATCTTCCCCTGATTCGGTCCGCGTGATGGGAGACAATCCTTTTACCGCCGCCGACATGTCGACCGAAGAACATCCCGGCTTCCCCACCGACTGCCAGGCACAATTCATGGCCCTCGCCACGCAGGCCGAAGGCACGTCGATCATCACCGAGAATATTTTCGAGAATCGTTTCATGCACGCGCAGGAACTGGTGCGCATGGGCGCGAACATCAAGATCGAAGGCCGCCGCGCCGTAGTCCGCGGCAGAACTCCGCTGAGCGCCGCCGCCGTGCTGGCCAGCGATCTGCGCGCCTCGGCCTCGCTCGTGCTCGCCGCCCTCGTGGCCGACGGCGAGACCATCATTGACCGCGTCTACCACATCGACCGCGGCTACGAACACATCGAAGAAAAGCTAAAGGGAGTCGGCGCGCAAATCAAACGCATCGGCGAAATGTTCCCCAAGAAAGCCGCCGCGGTGAAATGATCCACAAGCTGTGTCGCGTGGGGGCGCTTTGATGCGGCCTTCTGGTAGAATCCGCACCTGAATCGGTTCAGAGCGTTGGGATTTTTCCTTATGGACAATAAAGAATGGCTTCGCCAGCTGTCGAATCTCACCGGATTGCGATACTACGAAGAACACCGGATCTTCGGCGACAAGAGCGGCGCTCTTGTCGGTATTCGTGACGGATACATTGTTGCGCTCGGTCTCGGCAAAGCCGACGGTGGACATTCCGGGGTCAAAATGTTGTTGCGCTATGCCAAGACCCAAGATCCGAAGCTAATCAAGCAGGCGCTCGATCCTGCGAAAGGCAAGTTCAAGCAGGTTTCGACGGATGAGACAACTGCGAATCTCGTCCGAACCTATTCCCTTGGCAAGCCGGACGCTGCCAGCATCGCTGAACCGCTGCCCGGTCTGCTGGCTGCGATGAAAACCTGTGCAGCGCCGATCGGCGAAAAATGCGAGGACTGCGGACGGGACGAACCGCAGATCGTGCTACTAAACGATGTTCCCACCCGTTACTGTCCCAGTTGCCAAGTGCAATTGAAACAGAAACTGGATGCGGCGGCGATGGAGTACGAGAATCTTGAAACCAATCTGCCGCTCGGCTTGCTTTATGGTGCGTCAGCCGCGCTGCTCGGCAGCATCGCATGGGGAGGCGTCGCTTACTTGCTTCGCCGCATTTTCCTGTGGGGCGCCATTCTCGTCGGGCTATTCGTGAGCAAAGCGGTCGTCACAGGAATCGGCAAGGTCACTTGGACACTTGGACAGCCCGAGGCCTGATCGGTGTGCTTACCGCGGCCAGCGTGGCTTTCGGGGACGCAATTTTTTATGCATTGACCGTGATGAGCCATGATCACGTTCCTTTCATAACGGCACTGAAAGCGGTCCTTGCGAATTTCTGGAAAATAGAAACTGATTCTGACAGTGGAGTGATCTCCATCGTGTTCGGTCTAATCGGTGCCATTTGGGTGATGTACAGCACGCGGAAGCCGGCTTTCAAGGCGCGCTTCACAACCTTGGAAACTACTGCCTCTGCCCTCAGCGGCGCTGGAACGAATTAACCCAATCGCCCATAAGCCCTGGCCTCACGCTCCGCGCGCTACCCAACTCAAAGTCTGAAGAATCAAATCCTGGCGCCCACGCGGGGCATGCTTTCCCGGACTCCTTTCCTACTTTGCCGAGAGCAACCCGAAGACGCCCACTCCATTCGTCGTACCGACATACACTTTGCCGTTGGCGATGGTGGGGGTGATGAATTTGTTGCCATTGCCGAATTGATCGCGGCCGTTCGCGGCCTGGTTGGAGTTGTAGATTTCCTGTAAGGTGCGTGCGTCGTAGGCGTGTAGCACGGCCGGACTCACATTCTCCGCGGCCCACACGATGCCGTTTCGCCCTGCGTTACTCGAAACGCCGGGAGTGGCACCAGGATAGCCAAAGGCGTTGCCGGTCTTGGCTACGGGAGTGTTCTGTAGTCTCGCGTTTTGAAAATGGAAGGCGAGAATGGGCGAACCTACCGGCCCGTAGTAAATGTTTCCGTTAAAAAAAGCGGGCATGGACCAGATTCCGCCGGGGAGGGCGCCGGAGAGTTCCTGATACATGTTGTTGCTGGTGGAATTGAATTTGCCCATGTCGGTGCGGTCGACAACATAGAGATTGCCATCTTTGCCAGCACCGACGCCGAGTTGCCAGGTCTTTCCAGTGGAGTCTTTCTGGCTGACCAGCAGAGCACCGCCGGAACCGAGGTCAGTGTCGCTGCCGTTTTCCTGCGACTCGTTGTCCATCTCGAAGTAGTCGACGACGGCGAGTCCGTCCTCGGTCGTGACGTGAAGGAAGGCGTTGCCGTAGTCACCTTGTTCCGGGAAGCCGGAGGCATTCAGAGTGGAGTCGAACAGTCCATTGGCGTCCAGGAGAAAGATGTTGCCGTTGCCGTCAGCGGCCATACCCGCACCCGCGCCCCAGATCGCGCCCTCGTTGCCGTTGGGAGTGAGGTTGAGGACGGTGGTCTGCGCCAGCGTGGTCGCGTTGTAGCCCATGATCCATCCAGTGTAGGGGCGGATGTCGCAGTGCGAGGCCCAGGCAAGATAGACGGTGTTGCCGATCATGAGCAGACCGGCGCGCTCTTTATATTGGGCGGGGTCGAAGATCACATTACCACCGGAACTGTTGTCGCCAGTACCGGGATACTTCGCCTCAATGTCGACTGGGCCATTGTGAAGTTCGGCGCCGGTGGTGGCATCGAGAGCATGCAGGCGCTGATGGTAGTTGCCGGAACCGTCCTTCGACATGGCCACAACGTAGATGACAGGGTTCCCGGTCTTGGGCCGGCTGATGACGGGGGTCGAGGTGATTCCGATTTCAGGCTCGACCTGGCCGCATCCGCGATCGTCGGAGGTGGTTTCTCCCGATTTGAGAGTGGTGACGTGCCAGAGGTTCGTGCCGCTATCGGCATCGTAGGCATAGACGGTGCCGTGTTCGGTAGCGACGATCAGAAGATTGTGGCTAACGCCGGAAATGGAGACGGCGGAGACGTACAGAGGCTGCGCGTCAACCAGGCCATCCGCGGGAACGATAAACAGCTTGCCGAACGTCGCGGAGTTGACGTTCGCGAATGTGAGGATGGTTTCTTTGACCACTCCGGTGCGCGCATTGTTGTTGTGGTAGGTAAGGACATCCTGGGAACGGGCGGTGGACACAGTGGCGCAAAGAATAGTGAGCAGCAGGAGCAGTGGTAGGGTTTGAAGATGTGCACCAAGAGCAGCGACAAAGGGTACGGGACGGAACAACATGGTCGATACCTCCAGCGTTTGTGGGGCGGTTACAGGTCAGGATTACGGATTACCGCGAAGTGGGCTACGCCTTTGTGATCAGTATTTCAGAATTCCAAGAAAGACCTCAAAATCAGTGGTACATAGGCTCGAGCCGGGGAACGTCCCCGGGTTTTCTGCGGATCATTGCACAGCAGTATGCGGCATTGAAGACTGGCGCTGATACAACTCCGCATAAAGTCCTTCCTGGGCCAGCAGCTTTGCATGAGTGCCACGCTGGACGATGGTTCCGTTTTGCACGACCAGAATCTGATCGGCCTTGAGGATGGTCGAAAGCCGGTGCGCGATGACGATCGAGGTTCTTCCGGCGAGAGCGGTTTCGAGTGCCCGCTGGATGGCTTCTTCGGATTCGGAATCCAGATGAGCCGTGGCCTCGTCGAGGATCATAATGTCGGGGGCCTTGAGAAGGAGGCGCGCGATGGCGATGCGCTGCTTCTCGCCTCCGGAAAACCGATAACCTCTCTCTCCGACCAAGGTGTCGAGCTTGTCCGGCAGGGACTCCACAAGAGCCAAGATTTGGGCGCCGCTCAACGCGCTCTTGATTTGTTCCTCCGTTGCATCGGGCTTGGCATAGAGAAGGTTCGCGCGAATGGTGTCATGAAACAGATGAGCGTCCTGTGTGACCACGCCAATCCGCTCGCTGAGAGAGTCGAGCCTGGCGTCGCGAACGTCAATCCCATTGATTCGGATGGTCCCGCTCTGAACGTCATAAAGACGTGGCACGAGATGCGTAATGGTCGTCTTCCCCGCACCGGACGGCCCCACCAGCGCCAGCAGTTGTCCGGGTTCGACCTCGAAGCTAATGTCCTGCAGCACGGTCTGCTGCGTCCGCGTGTCAGGAACGCCGATCGACTCCAGAGAAGCCAGCGATACTTCCGCAGCCGATGGATAGCGGAACGAAACGTGATCGAACGAGATCCGCGCCGGGCCGGAGGGAATGGCAACCGCATTCGGCTTCTCGGAAATCATCGGCGGAAGATCGAGCACCTCGAATACGCGCTCGAAAGAAACCAGCGCAGTCATAATGCTGACCTGCACGTTCGAAAGGCCTAGCAGAGGAGCATAGAGACGAGCCAAATACGAGACCAAGGCAACCACGGTGCCAACGTCAAGCAGGTGCCTGACCGCCAGCACTCCTCCCCAGCCATACACGACGGCACTGGCGCACGTTGCCATGACCAGGAGAGCGGTGAAAAACAGGCGGCCATAGAGCGCCGCTTTCACGCCAATATCGGAAACCCTGGTCGCCTTTTCCTCGAAAGACCTAGCCTCGTTCTGGGGGCGGCCAAAAAGTTTCGCGAGCAGCGCTCCAGCCACGTTGAAACGCTCAACCATGAGATTGTTCATGCTAGCGGTCAGGTCGAAGCTTTCGCGCGTGATGCTTTGCAGCTTGCGTCCCCAGAAGCGCGCCGGCAGTACAAACAATGGAAGCAGCACGAGAGCCGCCAGCGTAATCCGCCAGGAGAGCACAAACATCGCGCCCAGGATCAGGGCGACTGTGATTAGATTGCCCACGACATTCGAGAGAATATCTGTGAAGGCGGTTCGCGCGCCGCCGACGTCGTTATTCAGGCGGCTGACCAGACCGCCAGTCTGTGCGCGCGTGAAGAATGCCAGCGGCATCTGCTGGATGTGTCCGAACAGTTTGGTGCGAAGAGAGAGCACAATCCCCGCACCGATCCTCGACGAGAGATAGGTTTGGGTCATGCCCAGCGCTCCGTCGAAAAGCCCTAACACAGCTACCACGCAGGCGAGATGAATGATGAGCGCCGAGTTCCCCTTGAGAATGCCGTTGTTGATGATTTGGCGAAAAATGAGCGGATTCACTATTCCGATCGTGGCATCGACGATCACGACCAGCAGGAACAGCGCCAGAAGCCTGGCGTAGGGCGCGGCGAACCGCAGGGTCCGCTTCGCAGTGCCGGCCTTGACCTTTTGCTTTAGTACCGATGAATCTTGTCCAAGGGAGCGCCACGCCCCCATCATGCTGGACATCGACTTACTCTCCAGTCGTACGCGAACTCGTCGCGATACGATCAGTTTAGCCGCTCCCCAGAGTTACTTGATGCTGACAGCCTGGGTGTCAATAGCGCTCATTGCCTCACGCAACATCTTTTCCCGACATGGCAGGCAGAGAAGAAGACCCGGTAAGCTCCTACTCCCGCGTCAACCGCTCAACCAACTGCCGATGCTGGGGATACTTCGCAACCAACTCCGCCCGCTTCCCCATCTCAAAATCCTCAAAATCAAATCCCGGAGCAACCGTGCATCCCACCACCGCAAACGACTTCCAATCCGCCACGTGCGACGCAAACCAGCATCCCGCCCGCACCACGGCCTGCAAAACCTCCCCCACTTCCAGATCGCGACCTAAGAGAATCGAAGAATACTTCCCGTCCGGCTCAATCACGTGCACGACCAGCGGTTCGCCCGTGTAGAAGTGCCAAACTTCATCTGACCGCAGACGATGAAATGCCGAGAAGTTCTTCCCTTCCAGCAGAAAGTAAATCGCCGTCGAGGCCGCCCGCGGTCCCTTAAACCCCGCCGGCAGCGCCTCTTTTGCCAGCGTCAGATCGGCCTTATATGTCCGCCGGAAATACCCGCCTTCGGGATGCGCTTCGAGTTGCAACTTTTCGATCCAGCGTTTTGCCTCTTTCTCGTCCATCGATCGCTCCCCCGATTATGATCTGAAACGTTTTCGCATCTCGCAACACTATCTCAACGAGCAAGTGCAATCGCTGACCGAAGGACCTTCTCACTGCCGACCACCCGACACCGCCAAATCGCAGCCTGAAAAGTGCGGTGAACTCCCACCTCTCAGGTATACCTGCCTCATGCGGGAAGCCCCGCCCTTGCATCCTCTGCAAGGGTGGGGGATCGTTTTGGATCATCGAATTAGACAAAAAATAAGGGCCGCAACTTTCGCCGCAGCCCTTCTCGTTCAGCACTTATTGATTGATCCGTGAGATCCGCGAAAATCCGTGGCAAAGAGGTTTAGTGTCTCCCTCCGCCCCCGCCCCCGCCTCCAGGACGCCCGCCACGACCGCGATCTCCACCACCGCCGCCAGGACGTCCCCCGCGACCGCGACCCCGTCCTCCGCCGCCTCCCGGACGCCCGCCGCGACCACGATCTCCACCCCGCGGACGATCGCCGCCGCCCGCACTCACATGCGGTGGCCCGTCACGGTTGAAGTTCGGCTCGTCCGAAGGCTCATCCGGAAAATCGCCGCCGCCCTCGATCACCAGCGATCCAGTCAACGCTTGTATCGGTGCCGGTTGCCCCTCAGGCGCCGGAGCCACATCGCCCGCCGGCGCTTCCCCGCCGCCCATTTTCGCGCGCTGCTCTTTCAGAATCGCCTTGCGCGACAGTCGGATGCGGTTACCTTCCACCGCCAGCACCTTCACCAGCACCTGGTCGCCTTCCTTCAGTTCGTCGCGCACATCGGCAATGCGATGCTCCGCCACTTCGCTGATGTGCAGCAGCCCGTCCGTGCCGGGCAGAATCTCAACGAACGCGCCGAAATCCGCCAGCCGCGTCACCTTTCCGAGATAAGTTTTCCCCACCTCGGCCGTCGCCGTGATGTCGCCAATAATCTGCAGCGCCTTCGCCGCCGACTCCTGGTCGCTCGACGCCACCTTCACCAGCCCGGAATCTTCCACGTCGATCTTCACTCCGGTCTGCTCCACGATGCTGCGAATCATCTTGCCGCCCGGCCCGATCAGATCGCGAATCTTGTCGACCGGGATCTGCACCGTGTAGAAGCGCGGAGCATAATCGGATATCTTCTCCCGTCCCGACGTGATCACTTCGTCCATCTTGCCGAGAATGTGCAGCCTTCCCCGCTGCGCTTGCGCCAGCGCTTCGCGCATAATCTGCGCCGTGATGCCGGCAACTTTAATATCCATCTGCAGCGCCGTAATGCCATCCTTCGTGCCGGCAACTTTGAAGTCCATGTCGCCGTAGTGATCTTCCGCGCCCGCGATGTCGGTCAGGATGGCGTACTCGTCGCCCTCCTTCACCAGCCCCATCGCCACTCCGGCCACCGGAGCTTTTAGCGGAACGCCCGCATCCATCAGCGCAATCGACGCGCCGCAGATAGTCGCCATCGACGACGATCCGTTGGATTCGAGAATGTCGGAAACCACGCGCATCGCGTACGGCCACTTCTCTTCGGTCGGCAGCACCGCCGAAACCGCCCGCTCCGCTAGCGCTCCGTGCCCAATCTCACGCCGTCCCGCCCCTCGCATAAACCCCACTTCACCAACCGAAAACGGCGGAAAGTTATAGTGCAGCATGAACCGCTTCTTGGCTTCGCCTTCGAAGCCTTCCAGGCGCTGCATGTCGTCGCTCGTGCCCAGAGTTGTAGTGACCAGAGCCTGCGTTTCGCCCCGGGTGAAGATCGCGCTACCGTGAGTGCGGGGCAGAACGCCCGCTTCAATCCAGATTTCGCGAATTTCATCGAACGCTCGCGCATCCGGACGCCGCTTCTGATTGATCACCTGCTCGCGGAAAATCCGCTCGCGCAAAGCTTCGTAGTAGTGGTCAAGCTTCTTCTTGGCGACTTCGTCCTCTTTGTCGCTTCCCGTCTTCGGCAGCGCGGCCGCCAGCTTCTTCTTGATGTCTTTGACCAGCGTGTAGCTCTCGGCCTTGGGATGTTTCTTGGTATCGAGTGCATCAGCCAGTTCGGCGCCAATCTTCCCTCGCAGATCGTTGTAGTACGCGTCATCGAACACCGGTGGCTCGACTTTGCGCTTGGGTTTGCCAACTTTGTCGCGCAGCTCACTGATCGCCTTGCAAATCTTCTTGATTTCGGTGTGGCCGAACTCGATCGCATCGACCACGGTCTCTTCTTTCACTTCTTTCGCGCCCGACTCAATCATCACAATGCCATCGGCCGTGCCAACCACCATGATGTTGACCAGGCCCCCGCGCATTTCGTCATATGTGGGATTCACAATGAACTGGCCGTCGATCAAGCCCACGCGCACCGCTCCGATGGGCCCGAGGAACGGGATGTCAGAAAGCGTGAGCGCGCACGATGCGCCGTTGATGCCCAGAACGTCAGGATCATTATTACTGTCGGCCGACAGCACGAACGCGATGATCTGCGTCTCGCACTTGAATCCCTCGGCAAACATAGGCCGCACTGGCCGGTCGATCTGGCGGCTGGTGAGCACTTCGCGCTCACTCATGCGGCCTTCGCGCTTGATGAAGCCGCCGGGAAATCGTCCGCCGGCGTAGGTGTATTCGCGGTAATCCACGGTGAGCGGAAAGAAATCGATGCCTTCGCGCGGATCGGCGTTGGCGGTTGCGGTGGCGAGCACAACGTTTTCGCCGAGGCGGACCACAGCCGCGCCTCCGGCCTGTTTGGCGAGCTTTCCGGTTTCAAATGAAATCTGTTTGCCGCCGGCGAGGTGAACGGTAACGCTAGTTGCTTCTGGTTTCATAATTCATTCCTTTGGGATGAGACAGGCAAAAGTGACACAGGCAGGCGCACACTCCCCGCAAACGCACGGGAAGCCCGGGGCACCCGAAGGGTGCCGGATTGTGGCGAGGGATCAGCGCTTGAAAAACGCACGTGTGGAGATTTCCTCGATGCTGGCCGTCTCCCCAGAGACGGATTTCCAGAAATAGCCCGGAGCGGTTTCGCTGTAGGTGGCCCATTCTAACGGCGCGCCTTTTGCGACGTTAGAGTGGGAATACCCCGGGCGGCAATTACTTGCGGATGCCGAGTTTCGTAATGACCGTCTTGTAGCGCTCGGAATCGTATTTCTTCAGGTAGTCGAGCAAGCTACGCCGCTTGCTGACCAGCATGAGCAGGCCGCGGCGCGAGCCGTGGTCTTTCTGGTGCGTCTTGAAGTGCTCCGTCAATTGGCCAATGCGTTCGCTCAGCAACGCGATCTGGACTTCAGGGCTGCCGGTATCGCTCGCATGCGTGCCGTATTGGTCGATGAGGGATTTCTTGTGCTCTCTGGCTAACACTTGCCTGGTGCACTCCTGTCTTTAATCGTTTGTCTATGTGACAGTTATGAGAATATCACGCGGAGTTGCAGGCCGTAAAGGACGCCGACCCGTCCCTGCGGCGTCATCCTGGGCGCAGCCGTTTTTCAGGTGGAGCGAAGGATCTCGCGCCGACTAAGACAACACTGCACGGGTGCAGTCCAGAGGTCTGTCCCCACATTCCCGTTTTTGGAGATTGACTATTCTTGTCAGAAACATGCAATACTCCCAAATTGTGATAGGGCAATCGGGTGCTAGGAGTCAGCATGTGTGATCTGAACAAGGTGTTCGAGGAGATGAAGGTTAGGTCAGAACTCCACGGCACCATCGTTAAGGAAATCGGGCAGCGATTTGCCGTTTCGCTGTTAGGAGTGTTCGGAAAGGGCGAAAAAGAGATTCTTAAGACTTTAGGAAGTGGAACACTCGTGTTAGCCGGACAGTCTCGGTGCATCCTCACCGCCTCTCATGTATGGAAAGCCTTGCAGCACTCTGACAGCGTGGGAATCCCGTTAATTCCTGAGACGACTCACGCTTTCCGCATTTTGACCAAAAGCATCACAGTTCTCAGTGAACTAAAACCGGAGAAAGACGAAGAGTGGGGGCCAGACATTGTATTCCTGAAATTGCCGAATGAGTACGTAGGCAGTATTGAAGCTCGTAAGGGTTTTTACAGCGCGTCGGTGGACGGAAAACTAGAAGTCGAAGGGAAGGAATATCTGTCTGGCGCTCTCTTGCTAGGATCACCCAAGGAGCTAGGCACGTTCACTGCACAACATGCCGATTTCAGTATCGACGGTTTGTTTACAGACTTAGAAACGCCCTATCTAAATGGGAACTTTGATTATTTTGATGAAGTAGCTGCCAAGCCTCCAAACATTCCAATAAAAAGCTACGGAGGAATGAGCGGTGGGGGTCTTTGGGAGATTCGCGTTTACTGCTCCGAGAAGGGAAAGGTGCAGTGGTCGCAGCGATTGATTGGTGTGATTTATTACCAACTCACCGACTCAGAGGGCAGACGGATCATCCGTTGCCACGGGCCAAAGACCATCGAGGCAGCAACTCCAAAAGGATGACCGGCGGGCGGGTGGCGCGCCCTTTGACGCCAGCATGAATCCTAGGTAACCCATCCTTGAAAACCGGGAAAACCGGACAGGGAAAACCGGGGACAGACGGGACGTTCCCATCTTCGGCGCCGGGTGCCCCATCCTTTCGCGCCCTTTGCGAAAGGGTGGGAACCACGGGTGCCGAGCTCTCACGCCCGCCGAAGCTCATCCAGCATGCGCTCTCGCAGGATGCGGTTGGCGCGGGTCTGGTAGCCCTTGCCCGCCTTCTTCAGCCAGGCGACCACGTCGGCGTCGAGGCGCATGGAGACGGCCCGTTTCACGGGACGATAGAACCGGCCCCGCACCGCGTCCTTCCACGCCGCAGCCGGGAGTTCCGGAATGTCGGAGGTGTCAATTTGATCGTCGGACATGGCCGCCAGAGCCGACAGTTCCCTCTTCTGCTTCGCGGTCAGGTCCTTGCCTGCCCGTCGTGCTCCCGTCTTAACTGCCTTGTGCATAGAGACTCCGTTCCCGGCGGGTTGCCCCGCGAGCCGAAAGGATGCGGATCAACTCCGCGTCCTCATCCACCGTGTGAGCGACCACCAGCAGGTGGAGATTGGCAATCATTCCAATGGTCTGCCATCGCGCCTCGCCCTCGACCTCGCGATCCTGCACCGAGATGTGAAAAGGATCTTCAAATACCAAGCTTGCCATCTCGAAGCTGACGCCGTGCTTTTTCCGATTGGCCAGGTTCTTTCGCTCATCCCAGGTGAATTCCACGTGTCAGCCTGCGTCATGACGAATATGTATATACGATAGCTGATTCTTCATGCCGAAGGCAAAGGAAAAGGGTGCCCAAGCCGAACCTGCGAAACCAGAGTGCCTTGTCATTCCGACCGGAGCCGGAGCGAAGGCGACGGCGCAGTGGAGAGCCTGCCCTGAGCGAAGTCGAAGGGAACCTGCTTTCGTTTTCCTGTGAGCCGGAACCATGACTTTTCCACAGCCTTCCACAGCCAAATTCTCCATTCGTGTGACGAACAACCTTTACCGAGGATTTCAAAAGGCGCAAGCTGGTTCCATGTGCGCGGCCTCTCCCAACCAGCCCTCCCCCTCCCCTCTCGGGAGAGGCCGTCAGCCCAAGCGTAAGCCCTTGTTTCGCAATATTTTGGCTGCAAATCCTTACAGCCCAATATTTTGCACAGCCTTCTCCCTCGCCCCTCCCAGAAGTGTACAAAGAATGAACACTTTAGAAAGAGAGAAGAAAAAAAACTTAGGGTCAGTCCCCCAAATGGCGGACCGAATTCACCGGAGGTCCACCAAATAGGGCATATGCTCGAAGAGATGAGTGGTGGCCCATCCTTTGCGCTCTTTCTCTGCAAAGGGTGGGCACCACTCAGCCCGTCAGGACTTGGCTTCGCAACCCGGGCTGTCGCCGTAGTAGGCGTTGCCTTTGTAGTCGAGTTCGTTCAGGCCGGCCGCCGAAGTGTAGTAGCCGCGGATGGCCTCGCTGCGGGCGATCTCGAAGAATTTTTGCAGCGGGGTCAGGTCCTGGGTCGTCCCCGCGGTGGACTGTGCTGAGGTCGGATGAACCGAAGTCAGCAGATCGATTTGCTGCGAGGCGCTCAGTTGCAGAAATTCCTGACCGTGGGCCTGCAGCGAAAGATCGCGCAGCGCCGACAGTCCGGCTCGCGCGACAGACTGGGGATCAGCGGTTTCCAGTTCGCGCACCGATTCTTCCCCATAATAGGCGACGGCGAGCAGCCGGTGCATGGGGTCAAGGCGCTGCGCCGCCGCCCGCACTCCCGCCGAGGAATACAGCCACGAATCGAACCACTGTGTGGCCTGCACCAAGGCGGCCGCGTCCGTGTTGCCCAGCAGAATCTCGACGAATCGGGTAACGACACGGAACTCCTCCGCCGAGAAGAACTGCGGCTGAAACGGAAGTGAGCTGGGCTGGACGTAATCCGTCTCACTGCCTGCAGGCGGAGACCAGTTCTTGCCGCCGCTGCTCAGGGCGTGAACCAGATGTTCCGGCGAAGCGTCGTAGAGTCCGGGCGGCAGAGCGATGGCGGCAGCCGGTTCCCCGCCTTGTCCAGCTGCCAACAGAACGGTCGCGGATTCAGGAACTAGTCCGCTCACGCCGGCGAGGACGACCATTTCGCCCAGGCGCAGCAGCCATTGGCGGCGGGAAAGGTCGTCGCCGGATTCCGGCGATGCCGCTGGGATCGGATTTTGTTCTTCACTCATGGTTCACCTCGGCGGGAACGTCAAAACCCCCATCCTTCGTTCTTCACAGTTCACCTCGACGAAAGGCTTGCGCGATGTGCTCGCCGGCGCGGGCGGAAATGGCCATAATCGTCAGCGTGGGTTCGTAGCATCCCTGGGTCGTGAAGACGGCGCCGTCGGTCACGAACACGTTGGGAGCGTCGTGCACCTTGCAGTTGGCGTCGACCACGCTCTTCTTCGGATCGGCGCCCATGCGCGCCGTCCCGCATTCGTGGATGTTCTTGCCGAAGATGCTGATGTCGTTCTTGGGCGGGGTCGCGTCGGCCAGCTTCATGGCGTCGAGAATCCCGCCTAGGTTTTCGCGCATGGCCGCGGCCATGGCTCTCTCGTTTTCTCCGTAGCTGGCATTGACGTGCAGCACGGGAATGCCCCACGCATCTTTTCGAGTGGAATCGAGCCGAACATAATTATCGGCGCGGGGCAGGCACTCGCCCTGCGCTTCAATACTGAAATAGTAGGGGATCTCCTGACGCACCCGCTTGCGCCAGGCGTCGCCCAGTTCGGGCATGAGAAAAGCGTGGCCGTAGAGTTCCTGGCTGCCGTCCCCGTCGAAACGGTAACCCCGCAGGAAATTGGAGTTGCGATCTCTTTCGGCGCTGCCGGCGGCGTTGACGTACTTGGGGATCAGGAATCCGCAAGGGCGGCCGACGGCTTCGCGGGTGGAGGATTGCAGGCCGGGCATCAGACCGCCGGCATCTTCGATCGTAAAGTGGTCCATCAGATAATGGCCCAGCACGCCGTTCGCGTTGCCGACGCCCTGCGGATGTGCGGGCGATTGTGAATTTAGCAGAATGCGAGTCGACTCCAGAGCGCCCGCGGCCACGACCACCACCTGCGCGTAGGCTTCACGATGCTGGCGTGTGACCCGGTCGATGTAGTGGACACCCTGGGCTCGTCCGCTGTGGTCGATGAGCAGATCGCTGACAATGGCGTCGCTGACCAGCGTGAATCTTCCGGTGCGCGCCGCTGCCGGCAGCGTGACCGACGGGCTGTTGAAATACGAAGCGGTGAAACACCCGCGCTGGCACTGGTCGCAATAGTGGCAGGCGGGACGGCCACGGTGCGGGACGGTCAGGTTGGCAACGCGGTCGGCGATGAGGCGCCAGCCAAACTTGCGCTCAATCACGTCTTTGGCTTGCAGCGCGCCGCACGAAAGATTCATCGGCGGCAGGAATTGTCCGTCGGGCAATTGCGGCAGGCCCTCGCGCGATCCGCTGACCCCGATATAGCTCTCGACCAGATCGTAGTAGGGCTCGATTTCCTGGTAGGAGATAGGCCAATCTTCGCCGTAGCCGTCGCGCGTGGCGGCCTTGAATTCGTTATCGCTGAAGCGATAGCTTTCTCGCGCCCAGCAGAAAGTTTTTCCGCCAACCTGGCGTCCGCGAATCCACATGAAGGGCTTGTCCGCGGGAAAGGTGTAAGGGTGCTCGAGATCGTTGACGAAAAACTGGTGACTGTATTCGTCGCAGGCGTAGCACAGGCGTTGTACCGGTTGCGTCTCGAGCAGGCGCTGCTGGTTGCCGAAACCGCGGAACTTCAGCTGGTAGGGCCAGATATGCTCGGTGAAATCACGCGTGGGGACCCGGGGCGGTCCGGCTTCAAGCATGAGTACGCTGAGTCCGCGTTCGGTAAGTTCTTTGGCGACCCATCCGCCGCTGGCCCCGGAGCCGATGACCAGCACTTCATGGATCTTTCTGCGTGGAACTGGCATGCGGCAGTCAGTGTAGCAAAGACCTGGAACTCGTTTGCGGAGCAAGTCATCGAGCCCGCCGGGTTACCGGCGTCCAAACGTCACTCCCGAATTCACCGGCGGTTCATCAAATAGGGCGTATGATCAAAGAGATGCCATATATCTCGGAACATCTCTCCAGCCTTCGCCAGGAAATTGCCGATTTGCGCAACCTGAATGCCCGACTCTCGGAAAAAGGTGGGCACAACGCGGTCGATCAGACCGCGCTTGAGCTGCGCACCAATCGCCTGCGCGAGATCAAGCAGGAATTGTCGAAGATCCTCAACCGTCCCGACGATCCCAAGGTCTGGTGGGAGCGCTCACGAAGACCGCAGCAGCCGGCCTAAATCGCCGGCCCCAATTCAGGTCCCACGTTTCGGAACGCCGAAACGTGGGGACAGTATTTCTGAGTCACGTGTTCCTGCCCGGTTACCGCTTCGAAATCCTCTCCAGTTCGCCCGCCAGTACTCAGGCCGCCAGTTTCTCGGCCATAGCTTTCAGCACGGAATCAATTCCATTGGCATTCGGCAGGCCGCCTTGCGCCAGGTCCTTGCTTCCGCCGCCGCGCCCACCCAGCTTGGTCATGGTTTCTTTCAGCAGCGCTCCCATGTCGAAAGGCTGGCCCGCGGACTGCGCGAACACCAGCGAGGGCTGCGGCGAAGTCGTTGCCAGCAGCGCGACGGCGTGAGCAGAAAGTCGAGTCAGTTTCTGCGCCAGCAGCTTCACGAAATTCAGGTCTCGGTCGGAAAGCGTGCGGACTACTAGTTTGCGGCCGTTGATTTCAGCAGTCTCGGCGAGCAGCGCGGCGGCCTGGGCTGCGGCGAGTTCTTCTTGCGACTGCTCGCGCTGCTTGCGCAATGACTTGATCTCGTCGAGCGACTTGCGGGCCTGCTGCGGCACGTCGTAAATGTGCGCCGAGAATAGCGCGGCGGTTTCGGTGAGCGTCGAGAAATCGCGGCGGGCGGTCGCGACCGCACGCTGTCCGGCGACGAATTCGACGCGCCAGCCCTGGCGAACTTTTTCGGTTTTGCGCAGCAGGATGCTGGCAATCTGCCCGGTCTGCGCGACGTGCGTGCCGCCGCACGCGCTGAGGTCGAAGTCGCGAATGTCGATGACGCGCAGCTCATCGCGTTCGGTGGGCGCCAACTTTCGCAGGCCCAGCTCCCCGGCTTCGTCGCGGGTCACGAAACGGATATCGACGCTGCGGTTCTCGAGAATGATGTCGTTGGCCAGGCGCTCGGCGGATTCGATTTGCTCTTTCGTCAGCGTCGGCGTATCCAAATCAATCGAGCAATAGTCGTCGGCCATGTGAAACGAGACGGTCGGCATATTGTGGAGGCGAAGGAAGGCCGCTGAGAGCACGTGCTGTCCGGAATGCTGCTGCATGTGGTCGCGGCGCCGCGCGGCGTCGATCTGGCCGTGGACGCGGGTTCCCGGCTGCAGCGCTGCTTTGTTGAAGTCGCGCTCCGCTTCGAAGTAGTGGACGACCCTGCCGTCTTCGGTGTCGGCAACTTCGGTGACGCGGAATTTGGCGTTGGCGTCGGAAGTGATCCATCCCGTGTCGTGGACTTGCCCGCCGCTGGTGGGATAGAAGGCGGTGCGGTCGAGGATGAGCGCGGGACGCGGGGAGTCGACGAGTTCGCGGATTTCGGCGTCGAAGTCGTAGAGGAAGGAGTCGTGGTAGTAGAGGCGCGTGGTCATTGCGAGCCTTCATTTTAGCGGCGGGCGCTGTAGGATTGGAATCGCGCCCGGAGTCCTGAGTGTAAAGGCTTGTTTGCGTCAATTATCATCTTCGCGAAATGCCTAAGCCAAGGAAGCCCCGCACGGTTGGCTACACTTTGATGGCTCTCGTTGGATCGGGTCGGCTTCGCAAGTCCGGCTCAGTCCTGTCTCTACTCTGTCCCACTCCATATTTCTTCCGGTCGGAGGTGATAGAGGCTGTCTTAACATGATGACATCGACATTTGAGTTAACCTTGTGACCTGCTGGAAACGCCAGAACGAGATACGGCGCTTCTCCGATGGTCAAAGGGGTTACTCGCAGCCAGTCGCTAGGCAGGCTGGCCAAGTGTGCCCCATGCAGACCATCCGTTGTTCGGGCTGGTCTGCCAAATGTGCCACAGTGAAGCATCCGCACCTATGACAAAAACCTCCAAGCGCCCGTCTTGGTTGTTACAAACACAGCAATTGGCACTGGGAGGTGGAGCGACTCCCGGTCCCGGCGCGCCCAATGTGTCCCATCCAGACCATCCGTTGTTCGGGCTGGTCTGCCAAATGTGCCACAGTGCTCCATCTGCTCCCAATCCGAAGACCTCAAGTCGCCCGTCCTGGTTCCGAGCCACGCATGGGGTAATAGGTCCTGGAGGCGGATTGCCCAATGAATCCCATCCGGACCACGAGTTAGTAGCTGCTTGACCGATATTTTGCCAGATGTGTGCGAGATTGTCGCCGCTTAACGCGTTTTGCCCAACAGCGAAGAACTCAAGTCGCCCGTCCTGGTTTTGTCCGACGGAACAGCCAGCTCCCTGCCACCCCCCAAAAGATATCCACGAAGACCAAGGGGCTCCGCCCGGTGATGGTTGAACGAGGTAATCATAGTGTGAAGTGAAAGGGTCGGGGTTAGAAAACACAAACACTTGCAAACAATTGTTTAGAGGCCCATTACCGCTATTCAAACCCACAACCGGGGGCCCTCCATCACTATTGACCTGTCCACCCAATGAACTAAAAACGGACCAAACAGAGCTCGTCGGAGGCATTTGCCAGATGTGCCAAAGCGCTGAGTCCGTACCCTTAGCGAAGAGTTCGAGTCGACCACCATTGTCCGGATTCTTGCCCACGCCCGGCGTGCCGACGATAGAGCCGCCGAGGGAGAACCAGCCCGACCACTCGCCTGGAACGACTTGCACATTGTGCCAAAGCGCCCCATCCGAACCCGTCACGAATACCTCAAGTCGCCCAGGGCCTTGCAGAGGACCCGCACCATTTGCCGCAACGAGAAACCCGCTGGCGAACGTCGGTCCAGGGAGACTCCCCAGCGATAGCCAACCTGACCAGCCGTTGTTCGGGCTAGTTTGCTGGATCACCCAGAGAGCGCCATTAGGTCCAACTGCGAAGAATTCGATTTGCCCTTGGGCATCGAGTCCGACAGTATAGGCGGGTAAAGCCAATAATCCACCCATTTTTCGCCTCCTTACTCGTAAAGCGGAATTTCCTTTTTGCCTTTGAAAACAGTGCCATAGTACACCCGTCTCGCTTCTTCGCATACTGTAAAGCGATTTTCATCGGGAGCACTCCCGACGGTCTGCCACCCACACCAGCACATTCCAAAATTGCCCCATTTTTGGCCTGCTTTTGCAGCACCTCTGCTTACCCCAGCCTTTGCGCGATTGGGGCATTGCCGCTGCTTCGCGCTACCGAGGATGCCCCGTAGCTGTTGAAACATTGCGATTACACTCACAATCCAGCCGATCTTATACTTGCAGCCATGCCCGGTTTTGGTAGAAAAATCTATTCTCCCGCAGCTGGTCAACGACGTTGGCAACTGTGATCTTGGTCGTGCTCCTCGCTGTCGTCCTTGGGCTTTTATTGTCCCAATTGCGCTGGCTTCGGTAGTTGTCGATAAATCCCGATTTCCCTCAAATCGTTCCGGAGGGACGGGAGTAGTGAGCCGATTATTGCGGGGTTCGACTGCCCGTGTCTTCGCGAGACCGGCGCTGACGATATGCTCGTTTCGCTCGCAGGGCGGACGAATGCGTCCGCACCTACATAATCAGTAAGGGCCGATGATGCCGCCGATTTGGCGGGTGGCTGGCTTCGGTTGTGCTGGCTGCGCGGGCGAGTCGCCCGTGCCCACATGGACATTCTCGGCATCGAGCACGTCCAGATACTTCAAGCCGCTGCCGGTGTTGAATAGCACGACCAGGTCTTCGGGCTTGAAGAATCCATTGGCGCGGAGTTTGCGATAGGCAACCAGGCTCGCGGCGCCTTCGGGCGCGGCGAAAATGCCGTCGACTTTTGCCCAGTGGCGCGTGGCTTCGAGAATTTCTTCGTCGGTGGCGCTGACTGCGGTGCCGCGACTCTTCTTGAGGATATCGAGAATCAGATAGTCGCCGTAGGGCTTGGGGACGCGCAGTCCCGAGGCTAACGTCGCGGCGTTCGGCCACATTTCGGAAACAACCGCGCCTTGCTCCCAGGCTTTGACGATTGGCGCACAACCGGAGGCTTGCACACAGATCATTTTCGGACGCTCGGAGCCGGACATTCCCGACGAGATCCAGCCCAGCGCTTCCATTTCGTCGAAGGCCTTCCACATGCCCAGCAAGCCGACACCGCCGCCGATGGGATAGATGATGCCTTGCGGCATTCTCCATCCCAGTTGCTCGGCGACTTCGTAGCCCATGGTCTTTTTGCCTTCGACGCGATAGGGCTCTTTGGTGGTGCTGACGTCGAACCATCCGTCTTTTTTCCAGGACTCAGAATCTTTCAGCTCGGCGACTTTGCGGGCGCAGTCGCTGATCAGGCCGTCGACCAGGGTGACGTGCGCGCCGTAGTAGTCGCATTCGATGCGGTTTGCCATGGGCACATCTTTCGGCATGAAGATGTGCGCTTCGAGACCAGATGCGGCGCAGTAAGCGGCGAGCGCTCCAGCTGCGTTGCCGGCGGACGGAATCGCGAGTTTCTTCAGGCCGAAATGACGCGCCATGGTCACACAGGCGGAGAGGCCGCGTGCCTTGAACGATCCGGTGGGGTTCAGGCCTTCGTCTTTGATGTAGACGTTGGGATATTCGCGGCTGGGCAGCATGGGCGTGAAACCTTCGCCCAGAGAAACCGGATCGGCCTCGGGCAGAATGGCGTCGTAGCGCCACATCGTGGGCGCGCGTCCGGACAGGCTTGCCGATGAAAACGTACGTTTGATCGCCGGGAGATCGTAGCGGGCGTACAGAATCCCGGCATCTTTGGGGCAAACCGTTTGTGGGCGGTCCGCGGGATAGTGTTCGCCGCAACGGGTGCATTCCAGGTGGGTGAGCATGCCGATGCTGAGTTTAGCATCGGGGCAGCGGCAAGCGCTCGCCACGCAGGCGGACCAGCCTGCGCAGCCGCAAAGATTCTTAGACAAGAACGGCTGGCTCGTGTGTCATACCAGGGAACACGTTGCGCGCGCCGGAGGGAGTTGCCAACGAACAAACTCACGCCCGAGTCGGTCAAGTTGCTGTACGAGAAACACGGAGCGACGTTGGCGGGATACGCCTGCTGCTGCGGGTTGGACTTCGCCGCGGCGGAAGATATGGTGCAGCAGATTTTTCTGAAGCTGCTGCGGGGCGACGCTGTCCCGACCGAAGCGCCGCTGGCGTATGTTTACCGGGCCGTGCGGAACGCTGCGCTGAACTTGCTGCGCGGCCGGAAGCACGAAGTGGAACTGCCCGATGAAGGACTGTGGTTGACGCACCCGACGGCCGACCCGGCGGAGGTGCTCTCCGTGCATTCCGCATTGCGGGAACTGCCGGAGGAACAGCGCGAAGCAGTGGTTCTGCGGATATGGAGCGGCCTGACGCTGCAGGAGATCGCGGATGCCACGGAGACACCGCTGAATACCGTAGCGTCGCGCTATCGGTACGGGCTGGAAAAACTGCGCGAGAAATTGACGGTGCGAACCAGAGTGACGAGAGGTTAGGTCATGCTAAGAGATAGAGATGACGATGAAGTGGAACGGTATTTGGGTGAATTCCGGCCGCGGTCGGTACGACCGCTGGAACTTCCCAGGCCTGCCGCGAAGGCATGGATGCGGCGATTGGCCTTCGCTGCCGCGGTGCTGCTTTGTGTTGGGGGCGGACTCTGGTACGGGCGGCACAATGTGGCGGCTCCCACTCCTTCGGAGAACCCGCCAACTGCGCAAGTCGAAAATCCCGCCGGAACAGCGAGACCGAATCCATTTGCATTGACCAAGCTGGCTCTGGAAGACGACCGGCAATTTGAAGCGCAGCTTGATGCCGACTCACGGCTGGTGTTGCCCAGCTTTCAAGGTGAACAAAGTTCATTGCGCGTTTTTGCAAAGGAGTAGGACAACATATGATGAGCATCCGACTTTGGGTTTACGCTGCATTTCTGGTGATCGGTGAGTTGATCGTCCCCGCCGGAGTTTGGGGCCAAGGGAAGCCTTTGCCTGAGACGCATAACGCGGCGCTGCGGTATTGGCAGGCGTTTGCGGAATTGAAGGATCCTCCGCCCAACCAGGAACTCCAAGCGGAGATGGAGCAGATTCTGAACGCCAAGGCCGAGTGGGACGAGGCCAAGGTGGGCGGAGTTGTGGCCGCGAATGAGATTGCGCTAGGGATCATGCAGCGCGCCACCAAACTCCCGGATTGCGATTGGGGAGTGGAATATACCCGCGGACCGGAGGCGTCGATGGCATTCGTACCGCGCGCGCACGTGCTAGCCCGGTTGAATATGCTGCAGGGAGTCCGCGAAATGGCGCAAGGACACTCGCAGGCCGCCGTGGACGCGTGGATTGCAGGAATTCGTTTTGCTCAGGATCTCACCAAAGGGGGCTCGTTGATTTTCGCGCTCACGGCGAAAAGCGTTCTTCTGCAGGAGATGCGCACGCTTACCGCAGAAGCAAAACAGGGGCGGCTGACCAAATTGCAGAGAAAACAGCTGTACTCCGCAGTGAGTGCTTTGCCGGAAGATGGGTTTGACTGGGGCCTGGCTTGGGAAATGGACGAAGCTGGTGCAGACGTTTTTTTCGGCGAACTGCAACGCTCGCAAAAGCCAGCAACGCTTTTCGAAAAGCTGATGGGGCAGGCCGCCCCGAAGGACTGCATGCCGCCAAGCGCTCAACAGGTGAAGGTTTATCGCGAATATATGAGCGACGTAGCGTCCGCCTTGCGCCTGCAGGCATCTGAGACTAAGCAGCGACTGGCGGATCTCGACGGGAAGTCGAAATCCATCTGCGAGGCGATCCGGCAGGCCATACCTTCTGCGGAGCGCGTGAATGACGCGCGGGTTGAGGTCGTGTCGGCCCGCAAGGATCTGCTCGACGCTCTTCAGGTCCGCTAGCCACCCTTAATGCACGGTGTATCGAACTTTGAACAGGCGCGACCGAAGGTATCACCAAGGTTGACCTGCGCGTGCTGCGGCTCTTGGGTTAGTATCGATGACCAAGAACAACCACAGGGAGAACGTGCATGCGCAAATTTCTGATTGGGCTGATCCTAGGGTTAATCGTGATTCCGGTATGTGTTTATTTCTATTTTTCATCAGGAAGCGCGCCCGTCGCGACGTCGGCAGAGCCCATGCCGTTTGAGAAAGCCCTGGCGCGCATGGCGCTGCACGCGCGTCTCGACAAGGAGATGCCCAAGTCCGTTCCCATCGCCGCCGATGAGGCTGCCTATGTCGCCGGCGCACAGATTTACAAAGAGAATTGCGCGGTGTGTCATGGCCTGCCCGGACAGGCGCAGACCGCGATCGCTCAGGGGATGTTTCCCAAGCCGCCCATGCTGATGAAAGGCACCGGAGTGACCGACGATCCGGCGGGAGAAACTTACTGGAAAGTGGCAGGCGGAATCCGCATGACCGGGATGCCGGGATTCGACAAGACGCTCTCGACCACGCAAATGTGGCAGGTCAGTCTGTTGCTGGCTAATGCGGATAAGTTGCCGCAAACGGCGAAGGATGTGTTGACGCCGCCGGCTGTTCCTGCGACTGCTGCGACTCCGGAAGCGAAGAAGTAGTGCCGGCGTCGGCCTCTACGGGTCGACGCAGGATTCCGGCGACTGGCTGTCGCGGCGGAATGGCGTCTTCATGGGAACCAGGCCCAGGTCAGTGTAGAGATAGAGCGTGATCGCGGTCGACGCACCTTCATTGGAATGGACCAGAAGTTCGGCCCAGCCGTCATGGTCGGCGTCGAATTCGTTGAGAACGGATTGGAAGTCGAGACGATCGCCGAGCGCTCCCGTGGACTGACCTTCGCGCAACGTGTCTGACCAACTGGAGTCGGCGGAGAGCAGAGCGGGCTGGGCTTCGGTCGGCATCGATTCGGGCGCGAACGATGCTCTGTTTAGCTTTCCTGTCTTGGTCGAGTTCCCCGCCGATTCTTCTTTTGTCGTTTCTTCTTTGAACCAGGCAGTCATCAGAAATACCGGCGCGTCGACAAGTTTCCAGCGGGCGCGCACGAAAAGGCGTGGCGCACCGTCCGGCGTAATGCGGAGGGCTCGGATGTCATAGTCGAGCACGCCTTCGCCGCGCTGGAGCCCGTGGTCAGCGTGAATCCATTCCTTAGCGCGAGGGACGTAGCCTACCGGAGAATCTCCGGCTCTTGCTCCGGGGCTGGAGGCGTTGGCGACCATGCGCGCGTCAATCTTTGCGAGTTCCAGCCGCATGCGTTGGTTCAGTTGCTGCTCGATTTGCTTCCGCATGGCGGGCGACGGCTTCCAGTCGGGGAGTTCGGCAATATGCGCCGGGACGGGCGTCTCGACGGATTCGACCGGGTTGCGGCGGACGGCGAAATATTCCTGCGACGACGCGTCGAAAGCGGCCTGCTGATCGGCCGGCACGGACGCGAGGAATCCTAGAGCGAGCGAGCAGCCGATGGGCGCAATCACCGTGCGGTCGATGACCACGGGGATGGTGGAGTCGGCGGAGAGGCCAAGCGTCCACTGCTCGCCCGGCCGCGTCTTCTGCACGATCTCCGGAAAAAAATGCAGGGCTTTCGAATCGGGCTCCCACAATTCCTGCAGGCCGGCGAGCGGCGCGGCGGACTGGGCGGGAGCGGCAATCTTGGTGGGCGTTCCGCCAAACTGCGGAGAGGCCGCAAATCGAGATTCAGTTTCTTGGGCGACCATGAAGACGACATGAGTCGCGTCGTAGCGCGCGGCCACAAAGGCGGGTCCGGCGGCGGCGAGGCGAGACTCCCCCGTGGGCTTGAGCTGAGCCGCGGCCGCGGCTGAGGCCTCTTTCGCGCGCTCTTCGAGCACCTTGCGCTTGGCTTCACGCTCGATGTGGTCGAAGATGTTGCCATCGACCGGGCGTTGCGCGACGCCCCAGCGGTAGGCGGACCACATGACCAACAAATACAACGCCACTACCGTCGCCACCCATTTTCGGTTCTTGCGCCGCATCGTTTCTCCGGTCAAGGAGAAATGTAAATCGTTTACGGCGCAGATTGGAGTGACTTTGGTTTAGACCGAGCGTCGCTCCGGCACTGTGCGGGCCCATCCGCTGATTCCTACGGCGCGAGCGTGAAGTTTACCGTTACTTGCGTATCGACCTCGACCGGAGTTCCATTCAGCAGGTAGGGCCGGTATTTCCATTGCTCGACGGCTTCAATGGCGGGCGGGGCGAGCATGGGGTGTCCGCTGATGAGCCGAACGTTGGCCACATTGCCTTCCTTGTCGACGATGACCTGCAGAATGACGGTTCCCTGAAGATGGGAGTCCTTGGCTTCCTGGGGATAGATGGGATCCACTTTGCTGACCAGCATGCCCTGCGCTACGCCGGAGGAGGCGCGAACGCGCTGTGGGACCGTGGAAGGAGGGGCCTGCTCTGGATGTGGAGAAATGACGCCGCTAAACGCGCCGCCGGCCTCGCTTGCCTTGGAGCCGGTAAAACCTTAGACGCCGCCTCCCCGCAATTTGTCCCGCAGACTTTTGTTCGCAAACTTTCTCGTATGCGGCCCTCGTATCTGGCGAGGACCGGCGTCCGCATTCGTTCTGCAACGAACCTGCAAGATATCGTAAGCTATAGACAGAGGTCAGGAGGAAACGGTTGCGCTGCGCGCGTTGCGGCAATGAGAACTCGGATGCGAACCGCTTTTGCGGCATGTGCGGCGCCAAGCTGTTGACAGAAGGCGTTCCCGTCGCTTCCGCGACAGCAGAAAACACGGCGAGCCGCTCGACCGCGGTTCACACTCCCGTGACTGTGCCTTCAGCGGCGCTGTCCAATCCCACAGCTCCTCAAGGCTCAACTCCTCAAGTCGTAGCCGCGCAAACCGCGGCTCCCACGACTTCCGCGCCACGAACTGAATCTGCGCCCATCATCAGCGGGCCATCGTTTCTCGGACTCGACAAGCCAGAGCCTGCGCCTGTACGAAATAGCACACGGCGCCGCGGCAGTTTGAGCATTGATCCGAACTCGGCTCCCAGTTCGAACAACCTGGATTACCTGCTGCAGGATGATGAGGAGGAAGAGCGGCGGGGCGGCGGCGGAAAATTCGTCCTTATTCTGCTGGCTCTGGCGCTGGCCGTGGGGCTCGGATACTTGCGCTGGAGGAATCAAGGCTTCGGATGGCTGGGTTCGGGAACGGGCAAACCGTCGGCGGCCGCGCAGACTTCGGACGGGACGCAGCCCAATTCGACGACGACGCCTTCGAGCACGACGAGCACACCGGCAGCGTCGACCGCGGATGCTCCGGCCGCTCTGCCGGCAGCGTCTGCGCCGGCAGCAACACCTGCGCCCTCGCAGCCCGCGAGCATAGCTCCGCCTGCAGTGGCCTCGACGGCCACCAGCCCAACTCCCAACCTCGTGCCCGACACCGTACCGGCTAATGCGGCGCCCGCGGCGGTAGCGGCTCCGAGCAGCGGCACAGCCACGCCATCCCCGCCTGCCGCCAAAGCACCCCCACCTGCCACGGCAGATACTCCTCGGGCAACGAGCGCCAAGCCCAGCAAGTCGGCCGACCCGCCTCCGGCCAAGCCGACCGCGGCTATCAAACCAGCGCCGAAGGTTGATCCCGTGAGCGAGGCCCAGAAATATCTTTACGGACGAGGAGTGCCGCAGAATTGCGATCGGGGTCTGCGGCTGCTGAAACCTGCGGCCGACCAGTCTGATCCTAAGGCCATGATCGAGATGGGAGCGCTATACTCGGCTGGGTTGTGCACTCCGCATGATCTTCCCACGGCGTATCGCTGGTTCGCGCTGGCGCTGCGCAAGGATCCTGACAATCAGGCGGTGGCGAGCGATCTCCAAAAGCTGTGGGGCGAAATGACGCAAGCCGAACGGCAACTGGCCATCAAGCTGAGCCAGTAGAAGTTGCACCAACAGAGAGGCTCTTTTATGGGGTCAATCCGGCAAGGGGCTGGGGTACGTATTTCTAACAAGGAAGAGAATTAGAGCGTTTGCCGAATCCTGAACCACAAGGGATATCGCCCGATCTGGCCACGGTAACGGCCATGAAGTCGGGCGACCAGAGCGCCCTGGCGGAGCTCTACGACCGCTATTCTTCCGTAGTGTATGCGGTAGCGTTGCGGGTGTTGGGCGATACCGGAGCGGCCGAGGATGTGCTGCAGGAAGTGTTTCTGCAGTTGTGGCGCAACCCGGCGGCGTTCGATTCTGCGCGCGGAAGTCTGGGAGCGTGGCTGGCGGTGATCACGCGCAATCGCGCCATTGATGCGCTGCGACGCCGCAAGCCCGAAACTGATATTGAAGACGTAATCGTATCGGTGGCTCCCGATCTTGCCGCAAACGCCGACCGCTCGCGAGCCGCGGAAAAAGTTCGCGGCGTGCTGGGCACGATGCCGGCCCTGCAGCGCAGCGCGCTGGAGATGGCTTATTTCGAGGGCCTGAGCCATTCCGAAATCGCGAGCAAGACGGGCGAACCGCTGGGAACGATTAAGACCAGAATTCGCAGCGGGCTGATCGCATTACGGAAAGCGTTTCAGACATAAGTTCGCGGGTGCCCCATTTCTCGCGCGTTTTCTGCGCGAGAAGTGGGGATTGAAAGACGAAGTCAAAGCACTTGAACGATGACCGAACACGAACAATTCGCTGAGGATCTCGCGCTCTACGCGCTGAACGCGTTGGAGGGCGATGAGCGCGCGCTCCTCGAAAAACACCTGGCCACGTGCGCGGAGTGCCGGTTGGAGCTTGAACAACGGCGTGGCGATGGCGCCCTGCTGGCGCTTTCGACGATGGGACCGAAGCCTCCGCTGCGCGCCCGGCAGCGGTTGCTGGATGCGGTAGCCAAGGAAGTGGCAGCGTCACCCACTTCTCGCGCCCAGACCGCGCGAGAAATGGGGCAGCCTTCCGTGATCGCGCGCCGGTCGTGGTGGGGCGGGTTGGGATGGGCGGCGACTGCGGTGGTTATCGTGTTCACGGCCTCGTTGTGGAAGGAAAACTCCGCGCTGAAACAAAGCCTCGCCTCGGCCAGCGCGCAGGCGGCTCAGAGCGCGCGCGAACTCGACGATCTGCGCAGAATTGCCGCGCCCATCATTGCGCCCGATGCGCAGCGCATCACCGTGGTAGCGCTGAAAGCTCCGCCGCAGCCGCAGGGGAAGGCCTTCTACCTGCGCAATCGCAGCAGCCTGGTGTTCGTGGCCAACAACATGCCGGTGCTGCCGCCACACAAAGCGTACGAACTGTGGCTGATTCCGGCGCAAGGGGTGCCGATCGCGGCGGGCGTGTTCAAGCCGGACGCGCATGGCAGCGCGACCGTGGTGAATCCTCCGCTGCCGGCGGGCATTGAAGCCAAGGGGTTTGCCATCACGGTGGAGAACGAAGCCGGAGTCGAGCACTCCACTCAGCCGGTCATGATGATTGGGACGGGCGAGTAGTCCTGCGGTCGCGAGCGCGTGACGGCAGGGGCACCAACCTTCCTAAGTGACGCCAATGACGATTTACAGATCGAAAAACCGGTTGCGCGTCTCCTCGCTGGGCAAGGGACACGCGTCGTAGCGTCCAAACATTCGATATCGTCTGCGTGCCACCATCCCATAGCCCCAGTCGCGAACCGCCCGCGGGACGAGTCGCAGCAGAACTCCAGCCAGCCGCCAGAATGGGCGCTCCACGCCTCCCAGTCGCCGCAGAATAAAGATCACGGCATCCGAGCGAAGCAACAGAATCTCGTCGGCCTGCTCGGCATTCAGTACGACATACAGCGTGTCGAGATCCTGCGCATCCACGCCATGCCGCGACAGAATCCGCGCCGCCAGCGGACTCTGGAGCGCCGCGAATCGAAACACCCCCGCCAGATCGCGCCGCAGCACAAACCGCACCAGCCGGTTGCACAGCCCGCAAACGCCGTCGTAGAGGAGGATCGGGTGAGTAGTGGAGCCCGGTGGGAAACCTCCCGGCGAAAGATTCCCCGTCACGCGCAGCACCGGAGATCATGCACACCGAATGGCCCAGGCTCTGGCAGGCCACCGCGAATCTGTTTCTCGGTGAAGCGCTGCACTGGCAACAAGTCCGCCGGCAAAGGGTCGCACGCTGTCGCCGGTTCAACCACTCCCTCGGACAGGATGCGCACCTGCGCTCTCGCCTCCAGCGGAACCTTCATGGTCACCTCGCAGACCATCGCCAGTGCGTAGTGAAACCACAGCGGGGCAGGAAAAATCCAAATGCGTCGGCCCAGCACTTCCGCCACGCGTCGCGCCGCGTCACTGAGGTAAAGCTCCTCTGCCCCGGTGATCGCGATAGTCTGCCGGGTCAGGCGTCCATTTACCAGCGCCGCGTACAACACGTGGATCAAGTCGTCGATCGCGAGCGGCCGGATTGCTTTTTGCTGAAAGCCGACCGTGGCGAAAATCGGAAGGGTGTAAAGCGCGTGGCTCAGGTGGTCGAGCATGTGATCACCGCGCCCGTAGACCATACCCGCCTTTACAACCGTGAAATCAAGGCCCGAGTTCCGGACAATCTCCTCCGCCGCCCATTTGGACTCGTGATAGGGTGAGCCGCAATCGGGCCGCGCGCGCAGAAAACTCATCAGAGCAAGGCGGCGTACTCCTGCCCGCTTCGCGGCGTCGACCACGTTGCGCGTCCCTTCGACGTGAACCTGCCGGTAAGTTTGACGGCCAATCTCCCGATTGATCCCGGCGCAATGAGCCAGTGCTTGGCAACCAGCGAAGGCTGCGGCCAGAACGTCGATGTCTGTGAGCTCGCTGGAAACGCGAGTCACCCTGCCGGGGTAATCCGGCGCATTCGCCTTCTGGTTGGGCGTACGCGATAAAAGCACGACATCGTGCCCCTCAACCAGCGCTCTCTTTGCCAAGTGGCTCCCCACAAAACCTGTGCCGCCTGTGATCGCGATTTTCATGACCTTGACTCCTGCTTTGCCCGTTTTGCCCTATGCCTGTAGAGAACCTGAGTGGGACAAACCGCGCTCAGAAAATCGCCGACCGCGCTGGCAATTTCCTCCGGTTCCAGTCGGTAAAGAATCCGATTCCCTTCTCGGCGTTCGGAGATCAGGTCCGCGCCCTTGAGCAGAGAGAGATGGCGGGAAATCGACGGTCCGGAAATGGGGAAGCGCGACGCGATTTCCCCTGCCGCCAGTTCGCCCAACTTGAGCTCCTGCAGGATTTGGCGGCGGGTAGGGTCGGCGAGAGCCCGAAAAATGCGAGACGTGGCTTTCATTTCCTATAGATTAGCTATTTAGCTAAATAGCGTCAACAGAAATTATTGAATACGCGGAATGAAGCCGAAATCATAGCGTTGGATTGATCATCCACAGCGCGTCGGTTACTCCTTCAACCCCAGCCGCAGAAGTTCCTGGCGCAGCCGGGGATGCTGCTGGGTCAGGCGCAGGTAGCGCATTTCGTTGGCAGCCGCTTGGGCGCGGATTATCTTGCCCGCTTGTTGCTTTTCGTGTGGTGACCACCGGGATAAATTGTGCATCAGCGCTAGCGCCAGGGACCAATTCTCCAGGGCTTGCCGCTCGGCTGAATTCCAGCGAGACAAATCGATGTCCAGCGCGCGGCAGACCTTGGCCACGGCCGCTCGCCGCATGATTTGGCTGTCGCCGCTAAAGTCCCGCGCCATGCGTCGGTTCACCCGCAGGCCGAGATTGCGCGTGGAAAACATGTCCCAAGGCCCCGACATTCTCTCAGCGGCTGAAGCCGGCGTCGAGAGGGCCGTCTTTACGGCACGACTGGAAGTCGCGCCCTTCCCTGGACTCTGCCCAAGGCGATACGAAGCATGCCCACGACCATCCAGATCCAGTTCGCCGAGAGATTCTAACTCATAAAACACATGCGCCTCCGCGAGGCGCTTCAAAGTTCTTTTCGGGGTGCGGTACTGCGGGTTGGCGGCGATCTTCTTCTCTTCCTTTTGCGCGAGCTGTTCCAGATCTCTGCGGCCCGAGCGGAAGCCGAGCTTACGGTAGAACCAGAAGGCGCCGGAATCGAGCGCCTCGTCGTTGTTCTGCCCGATCTGATAGGGATAGACGGAAATTGTGGTCGCGCCCGTGAAGGCGCAGAGGCAGCGCAGCGCCTGCGCGTAAATCCACGCTGTCTCGCCCTGCCGGTAGGTGTAAAAAGTGTTGAAGCCGACCTCGATCCATTCGCAGAGGCCTATGGCTTCGATGTAGTTGATGGGAACTCCGTTCTTGACGGTGAATCCCGCGACATAGGCGCGCAAGGGCAAACGCCGCGTCGGAGGCAGGTTCCAGAAATACATCACGACGCCGCGGTCCGTGTCACCGGAACGAAGATCGGCGCGTACGACAGAATTCGGATCGCCGAGCGTCGTGCCGTAGAGTTCGCGATAACGGACGGCCATCACTTCCCGAATCGTGTGCAAAGTGGACTCGCCTTCGCGCCGCGATAGTTTGATGATGCGCGGAGCCGGCCGCGCGAGTTCAGTGGCCAGCGAGACCTGGCTCCTCACGATCAGCGGTTCGGTGTGGTAGTAGAACGAACGGGGGCGCGTCCAGTTGCGAGTTCGCGAAAACTTAAGATTCGCGAGATTCCAGCGCAGGGGAAGACGCAGCGAGTCGTAGAGTTCCGCGCGCTCGCGCTCGGTCAGCGTTAGCTGTTCGAAGCGACGGATCAGCCATTCCAGGTCGCGCTCCCGACCCCGTGCGGCGTCGAGCCAGCGACGCCACGGAATGTTGGCTTCCACGTCGGCGTCTTCGGCGAGCAGAGGAATGAAGCGCGGCCAGGTCGATCCCATGGCGCGTTCGGCGGGATAATCCTCGGCATACTCGTCCCACCCAATTTCGACGTAGCGCGGGATGCGGCGCGCCAGCCAGCGCGCGGCTTCAAAGTTGAGCGTGTCTTGCATGACTGTGCCAGCGATGCCAGAGGTGTCGAAGTCATCAAACTCCGCCATGTCCGCGCCGGCCGCGCGCACGATCTCGACCCGCTGGTGGAACGAATTCAGGAATTTCTCAATGCGCGGCACCAGCGATGCCGACTGCGGGAAGGCGCGAAGAAAAAGCAGCGCCTCATGAAAGCGAATCAGGGACTTGGCGTCGCGGAAGCTGCAGCGCGCGAGTTGATCGAGGAGGACTTTTGTTTCCGCGGCTGCACCTCGTCCGAAGCGGCCTTTGGCGGCTTCGAGGCGGGCGAGCAGCGCATCGAGGGTTTGGGGCATGAGGATTATTTTGTCCGGCGGCTGGCGACGAGAAGGCGCGTCCAGGGCTGATCGTCGAGGTGACTGATCTGGATGACGGGATGTCCGTTGGTGGCGGCTTGAATGAACTGGCCGTCGCCAATAAACATTCCGGTGTGGGTGATGTTGCGCTGCGACGGGCCGAAAAAGAGCAGGTCGCCCGGCTGCAGGTCGGTGCGCTCGACGACGATCAGACCCTTCCACGCGGCCTGCTGGTCGGCATCTCGAGGCATGTTGAAGCCGCGGGCGCGCAGCAGCATTTGCGTGAAGCCGGAGCAGTCGAAACCAAAGCTGGAAGTGCCTCCCCAGAGGTAAGGCAGGCCGAGGAAGCGCTTCGCCAGTTCGATGGATTCTGGAATCGATAGGGGCTTCGGGTCGGCCACCACGTCGCTCGACTGGATCCAGGCAACAGTCTTGCCGGGGAGGCGCACCTGGAGCCAGCCGTCGTGGTGGCGATTCGTTGCAGCTGTCTTGGTTGCGGTTTTCCTGGGCCCGGTTTCCTTTGATCCGGAGGTCTTCATTCCGGTTGGCTTCGCGTCGGTTTTATTCGCTTGGCTGTTCTCTGCGGCCTTTTTGTCGGTGGTTCTCTGCTCGTCTGGCGAGGTCTCGTCTGGGATCAGTTCCAGGAGGGTTTCAAACGGCACAGTGATGACGGGCTTATGGCGGGTGACATCGGGCTCGCGATAGATATTGGCGAAAAGGCTTTCGACCCGGATGGTCGGTCCGGTGGTGGCATATCCAGTGCCAATTTGAACCAGGCGGAGATGCCGGCTGGGCACCCATCCTTTGTAGTGGTCGGCGGTTTGAATGCGACACCATTCGCCGCGAGCGATCAGCAGCGTCACATTGCTACCGTAGATGGCCTGCGAGACCACGTCGGACTGGTCGCTGGGGTGCGAGTACATGTTGGCGACGGGTACGACGATGACTTGCGTGCTATTTTTCGCAAAGACGACGGGAACACACAGGATCGCGACCAACGCGAGGGCGCTGAGACGGTAGCGTTGGCGATTGGTTCGCATGAATAGAAGGGCGCGCGGATCAAACCGAGATAATTATTCTTTGGCTGCCTCGGAGTGAGATGGTACCGGATGGGAAGCTTGACCCGCCAGTGAAAACCGGGAGGTCGTTCAGAGCGAGAACTGAAACAATTTGGCTGCCCCCCAGGGATTCGAACCCCGATAACCTGCTCCAGAGGCAGGTGTCCTAGCCGTTGAACGAGGGGGCAGTCTTTCGTTGGAGCCCGTGCTCACAACTCAATTTTATTTTATGGTTCGGGGAGAGCGCGGTCAACCGGTACGCGCCTGCGGAGTACTCCGAAGGTGCGGAGAGCGGGTTAGAATTCCTGTGACGGCTTTGGTCTGCTCCGCGACGAATAGGGAGGAATCGATATGGTGATCGCTTTCGAAAACACCGCAACCACTTCTGAATCCACTGAGATGGCGCGCCGTCCCTTGCAGCCCGAGCAGTGCGCACTGGTCGTGATCGATATTCAGGAGAAGCTGCTGCCGCCGATTTTTCAGAAGGAACAGCTGGTGCGGAATGCGCAGTTGCTGATTCGCGCAGCTACGATTCTGAACATTCCGGCACTGGTCAGCACGCAGTATGCCAAGGGCCTGGGAGCGACCGTGCCCGAGATTGCTTCCCTGCTGGCCGAAACGGAAGCGATCGACAAGACTTTATTTTCCTGCTTCGGCAGTGATGCTTTCTGCGCCTTGCTCAAGCGGCTTCCGGGCCAGCGCAACACTCTGCTGCTGTGCGGGATGGAGAGCCACATCTGCGTGACGCAGACGGCGCTGGAGGCGCTGCGCGAGGGATATCTTGTGCACGTAGCGTCCGACGCGGTAAGTTCACGGACGGAGTGGAACTGGAAAATCGGCTTGGAGCGCATGCGCGCGGGGGGCGCCGTAACCTCGTCGACCGAGATGATGATTTATGAATTGATGCGTTCGTCTTCGTCGGCGGCGTTCAAGGAGTTGCTACCGCATTTGAAGGGCTGAGTTCGTCCTTCTTCTTCACCCGCACCACCGTAATCTTCGCAAAGCCTTCCTCAAAGGTCGGTGCCTTCAACTTGGCGGCCATGCGGCGCATCACATCTTCCGGGACGACACGGTCGCGGCGCTGATGGCGCTCGACGCAGACTTCGAGTGGCACATCGAAGAACACGGCGTGGACTTCGTAGTTGTAATCTTTGGCGAGTTTGATCCAGTGCTGACGCTCCTGCGGAGTCAGGTTCGTCGCGTCCACATAATTCATAGGACGCTTGGCGATGAGCCGCGCCTTGAGCATGGAGCGCAGATTGGAAAACACGAGGTCCTGAAAGCGCTGCTCGCGCACGTCGTCAAATAGCAACGAGCGGACCATGTCGCTGGAGAGCGGCACCACGTTGTGGCGCTTGAACCAGGAACTCTTGCCAGAGCCCGGAAGTCCGATGGCGAGCACCACGATGCCTTTGGGGGGCCGCGCCGGAGTTGCGGACACGGCGGCGGAAATCGCAGGCGCTCGCGGCGCGACCTCTGCCTCGGCGGCTGCGATTTGTTCTGGCGGCGCTTCTTCGCCTTCGACGGGAACGTCTGGAATAATGCCTTTCGCGACGGCCGGCGTGAAAGCCTGGGCCACCGCCTGCTCGCGGCCACGGCCTCCCCGGCCACGTCCACCGCGGCGTCGGCGTCCGCGTCCACGCTGGCCTTCGCTGCTCGCGCCGGGCTGGCGCAGCGGCTCGACCGCGTCTGTGTCAGTGGACTCGCGCTCTTCGTGCACCGGCTGCGCGTCCATTTCTGGTGCTGCAGCCGCTGCGGGTTCTGCTTCGTGAGCGCTCGACTTGGAAGGGCCCCCAATCGGCTCTGGGCTCCCATCCTGGTCCGCATCAAAATATGCCGGCTGCAGCGGCGGAGGTGCAGCCTGACTTCCCTGCTCGGGAGCTTTCTTTTTGCGGCGCTGTAATCGATCGCGCATCCATTTACGCATGTTCAGGCTTGTAACACAGATGACCGGACCGGGGCAATCGCTGACGTACCACAGATGATAGGAGAACGACTAGAAATGCCCGGATCCAACGACTTTTTCTTTCCGTCATTTTAGAATAGACCTATGCCCAGCCAGATTCCCAACTCCATTCAGGGTCAGAAATATATTTCGTTGACGACCTTCCGCAAAACCGGAGCGGGCGTTGCGACTCCCGTATGGTTTGGCGAAGGGGATGGCAAACTCTATGTGATGACGCGCAGCGACATGGGAAAGACCAAGCGCATTCGCAACAATCCGCAGGTGCGCGTTGCGCCCTGCACCATGCGTGGAAAGGTAACGGGAGCCGATTTCGCCGCAACCGCGCGCATTTTGCCGCCCGAGGAACATGCCCGTGCCCGCCAGACCCTCAAGAGTAAGTATTGGCTGGTGCGGCTTCCACTGGTCTGGTCGCGCACCGACACGTATATTGAGCTGTCGTTTTCTTAGCGGTGCATTCAAACGGGAGTGTGGAAGAGCGGCCCTTCAGGGCCGGGTCAAGCGCCAATAATCTGCCGGGGCTTTAGCCCTCTGGTTCCGGAGTGGCCGTCACCACTCGCCGTTAGTCAGATATTCGTGAATGGATTTTGCGGCGCGGCGGCCGGCGCCCATGGCCAGAATCACCGTGGCGCTGCCGGTCACAATGTCCCCTCCGGCGAACACGCCTTTGCGTGTGGTGCGCTGGGTTTCCTCGCTGGCTTGAATGTATCCGCGCTTGTTCGTACCTAAGCCAGGCGTGGTGCTCTGCACAATCGGATTCGCGCTGGTGCCGATGGCGATGATCGCGACCGACAACGGCAGGTCGAACTCCGAGCCTTGCTTCGGCACAGGACGCCTGCGACCGGACGCGTCGGGCTCGCCGAGTTCCATGCGAACGCAGCGGGCAGCGGTGAGCCATCCCTTGCCGTCGGAGAGAAATTCGACCGGGGCGGTCAGCATCTGGAAATCGATTCCCTCCTGCCGCGCGTGGTGCACTTCCTCGGCCCGGGCCGGCATCTCGGCATCGCTGCGGCGGTAAATTACGTAGGCTTTGCGGGCACCCAGGCGCAGGGCGGAGCGGATCGCGTCCAGCGCCGTATTGCCGCCGCCGATCACGGCTACATCTTTTCCCTGCAGATCGAGCATGGGCTCGTCGTACGTTGGAAACTTGTAGGCCTTCATGAGATTGATGCGCGTCAGAAATTCGTTGGCGGAATACACGCCATTGAAATGTTCGCCGGGAATATTCATGAACTGCGGCAGCCCAGCGCCGGTGCCGATGTAAACCGCGTCGTAGCCTTCTTCCTCGATGAGTTCATCGATGGTGACGGTTCGGCCGACCACCACATCGGTTTCAAACTCCACACCCATTTCGCGCATGTAATCGAGTTGTTCGCGGATAATCTGTTTGGGCAGGCGGAATTCCGGAATGCCGTAGACCAGCACACCGCCCAGTTCGTGCAGGGCTTCGAAGACGCGGACCTTGTGGCCCTTCTGCACGAGATCGCCGGCGACGGTGAGCCCGGAAGGGCCGCTGCCTACTACGGCGATTTTCTTTCCTGTCGGAGGCACCCTGGGCACAACATGAGTTCCCATGCGCTTTTCGTAATCGGCGACAAAGCGCTCCAGATAGCCGATGCCGAGCGGCTTCACTTTCTTCGAAAGAAGACACTTACCTTCACAGTGATCTTCCTGCGGGCAAACACGCCCGGTCACGGCGGGGAGAACGTTGTCCTCACGAATCTTAGCGGCCGCCCCTAAGAAATCGCCAACCACAATCAGTTCGACAAATTCCTTCACCTTAACGCCGACCGGACAGTTGTCGGTACAGGTGGGCTTGGCGCACTCCAGGCAGCGTCGCGCCTCCTGCTGCGCGAGTTCCGGGCTGTAGCCGAGATTCACCTCGGTGAAATTGTGGGCGCGCTCCTCGGCAGCCTGCTCCGGCATGAGTTGGCGCGGAACTTTCATGCGCTCTTTCAGCGGTAAAGGGTTAACCGATTTCTTGGCAGTCGTGCTCATCGTTGATCTCCTTGCCGGCCGGTGGGAACGGCGGCAGCCGCAGGCTCGAGTTCCCGCGCCGCCGTTTCCGTTTTGCAGCGGTGGAATTCCGCCAGCGAGCGCTGTTCGGCGTCGCGGTACATCGAGTTGCGCTGCACGAGCACGGCAAAATCCACACGGTGCGCGTCAAACTCCGGGCCATCGACGCAGGCGAATTCGCTTTTGCCGTCGATCAACACGCGGCAACCGCCGCACATGCCAGTGCCGTCGATCATGATGGGGTTGAGGCTGACCACGGTGTGAATGTTCTCCTGGCGCGTCATCTCGGCGATCGCCCTCATCATCACGATCGGGCCCACGGCTACAACCAGATCGATGCGCGTGCCGTTCTGAATCAACTGGCGCAGTTTGTCGGTGACGAAACCCTTGTCGGCATAACTGCCGTCGTCAGTGGTGATCATGACTGAGTCGCTGACCGCGCGCATTTCCGGTTCGAGGATGACTAACTCTTTATTGCGCGCGCCCACGATGGAGATCACGCGGTTGCCGGCACGCTTCAGCGCCGCAGCTGTGGGATAAGCCATCGCCGTGCCCACTCCGCCGCCCACCACGACCACCGTACCGTAGTTCGCGATCTCGGAAGGCTTGCCCAACGGGCCGACCACGTCGAGTATCGTGTCGCCGGTATTCAGCGAGTTCAGCAGGTGCGTGGTCTTTCCGGCCGCTTGCACGACGATGTTGACCGTTCCGCGCTTGGCATCAGAGTTCTCGATGGTGACCGGAATGCGCTCGCCCTCTTCGTAAATGCGCAGAATGACAAACTGTCCCGGCTTCTGTTTCCGGGCGATCCGCGGCGCTTCGATCACGAAGCGCTTGATGCCGGGCGCAAGAAATTGCGCGTCGATGATTTTGAACACATGGCCCCCAGGCGTGAGAAATGACGGAATTGCCGACGAGATTATTGTGTTCGGTGGGCTGCCGACCGGGCTGTGATTTCAATCACAGAACGATGTGCGGAGAAATCAGACGTTACCTGAGATTACTTCTGGCTTGAAAATCACGCCCTGGCTGCTGCGGCTATTCATCACAATGCGCAGTGGCGCGGAGAATCGCAGGTGGCGGACGCAGCCTTGTTCCTCCTCCGCGGGCTGCTCGCTCAGCCATTGCCAATCGACCGAGCCTTCACCGGCGTCGGGGTTCACGGTGAAATAGCCGACCTGGAACGCGGTCAGGTTCTGAAAGAAATGGCTGCCCTGCGATGGCGTAACGCGGAAGTCATGGAAGCCGGCTTCGACGATGGCGCGGGCACCGGAGATTTCGTCCCATTCCACGGGGATGCCGAGCCACGGATCATTCGATCCCCAGCGGCCGACGCCGATCAACAGATAGGGCCGATTCTCCGCGCTTAACGCGGCGTTGAAGTGCGCGACGGCGCGGCCGACTTCCTGGCTGCGGCTGCGCTCGAAGCGCTGCGAATCCACGACGATAATGTCATGCAGATTTTCAATGCGGCCGTTGCCCAAAACTTTCGTGCTTTGGCAGATCAACACGGACGGATCGACGTTGTCGATGGCGAGGTCCTGATGATCGCGAGCCAGAGTCAGCGGACGAATTTGCAGAAAGCCGAACTCGGCGGCTTCCTCGTTGCGCGGCAGCCTCACGGCGAATTCGATCTCGACCGGATTACCTAATGCGTCTTCGCCGGCCCGCACCAGCACCTCCAGAATCGTGGCCAGCGGAAAGAGGCCGTGCTTGAGCATGGGAGCAAACGTGACGACGCGCGACCCTGGCCGGCTCAGCCCGTCGTAGACTGCGTGATTGTCGGCAGAATACGTCGAGGCCACCGGGTCGAGCGTGCCGTCAGCCTCGGCCACATCCAGTCCGAAGCGGACTTCGCGCAAATGTCCGGGACCTTCGATGTGCGAGCCATCGAGGTCGAGGGCGCAGAACTCCGTCTGCGTGTTGGCCAGAATGTCTTCGACCGAAGAAAACTGCAGCAGATTACGCGGATAGCGTGGGCAGAACATCAGGCACTTGCCGCCATCGACCACGGTGCGCCCCAGGCCCAGCGCCACCGCCGCAATGCCATCGGAAAACGTCATGGGCTCGACGGGATAGAAGTTGTGCGACCGCACCACGCCGGAAAAGTCCGGATAAAATCGCGTACCGTGCACCGTGCCCACGACCTGCTGTAGGACCACCGCCATCTTCTCTTCTTCCAGGCGATATGGCGTGGCTCGCACGTAGGACTTGGCATGCTGGCTGAAAGTGGAAGCATAGACGCGCTTGATGGCCTCGGAAAGTTCGTCGAGACGAGCTTGCTGGCTGGCGTGCTGGTTGCCCAGCATGAACGTTTCGTACACGCCGGTAAAGGGCTGGTATTGCGAATCCTCGAGCAAGCTGGAGGAACGCACGGCCAGCGGATAATCCACTTCCCCGAGGAAGGCCTTCAGGTTTTCCTGCAGCGGCACAGGCAGGTCCGCATCCAGAAAGCGCTGCTGGATCTCAGTGTCGTCGTCGCAATGCAGGGCGAAATCGCCCAGATTATTTTCCCCAAGAAACTCGTCGAACATGTCGGTCGCGATCACCACGGCGGGCGGAACCGAAATGCGCACGCCCGGAAAGCGGCGGGTGATGCGGCGTGTGCGCAAGAGATGACGGACGAAGGCCAAACCGCGCGCCTTGCCGCCGAGCGAGCCGGAACCGATTCGCAGAAAGCTGGAATCGGAGGGCTTGAACGTGTCCGATTTGAAATCGCCGATCAGGACTTCGTTCTGTTCGCGGCGGTATTCGTTAATCGACTCGATCAGATCGCGGCGTAGGTGCTCGGGGCCGTCGAAATCGGAGACCTTGCGCGGGCGGAGTTTGGCGGCCAGGGCAAACTCCGTCCGCGCCATCAGCCAGTGCGAGAAATGGTTGCGCTGCGCGTGGTACATCAGGCTGTCGGCCGGAAGTTTCTGCAGCGTCTCTTCAAGTTCGTTCAAATCCTTGGCCCGTCCCACTTCGCGCTGGTCGGGCGTACGCGGATTTGGATTGATAAAGACGAAATCGCCGAAGCCGAATTGATCGGTCAGAATGCGCCGCAGGTCTTTCAACAGCGTGGGCGAGCGCTTGCGCAGGAACGAATATCCTTCAGCATGGGCGCGCGGGCGAAACTCGGTGCGGCTGGTCTGCAGAACCACAGGCACGTCGGGCGTCAGACTCTTGACCAGGCGCGCCAATTCGAACCCGGCTTCGGGACTGAGCTTGCCTTCCCACGGAAACTCCACGTCCGACACCAGCCCGAAAATGTAGTCGCGATATTCCTGCACCAGTTGCGCCGCATCCTCGAAGTTCGAAGCCAAAAGAATTTTCGGGCGAGCCTGCATGCGCACCAGTTTGTGCGCCACATTGATCCCCTCCTGAATAACACGCCGCGACTGCTGGATGAGTTCGGTATAGATGACCGGCAGAAACGAAGAGTAGTAGCGGATGTTGTCTTCGACCACCAGAAGCACCGGCACACCCATGGCGCGCGTGTCGTGCAGCACGTTGCGCCGGTCTTCGACATACTTGACGATCGCGATCAGGATGCGCGCGTTGCCCTGCCACAAGAAAACTCGGTCGATGTCGGTGACCGGATTGTTGGCGACGAAGTTCTTGATCTCGCGATAGTCATAGCCGAGCACCACCACGGGAACGTCGAGTCCCTTGCGCCGGACTTCGCGCGCCAACTGCGCGGCATCGATGTCGCCAACCGCCAGATTGGTCACAATCAGATTGAATTGCGGATTGGAACTCGCCAGGTCGAGCGCCTCGGCGCAACTGGAAACGTGGGTGATCCCGGGAATCTGCCGCAGGTTCAGCTCGAGCGATTCGTCGATGAGCAGTTCGTTGAGCCGTCCGTCTTCGCGCAGGATGAAGGAATCGTAGAGGCTCGAGACCAGCAGAATATTCTGCACCCGGAACGGCATGAGGTTCTCGAAGCCTTCGAAACGCTCTTCGGCGTCGAGAATCGGCTCGGCAATGGAGCGGACGATCATGGCAGGACTCTGGACAGGTAATCATAGCTCCGGGTGCCCCATCCTTGTCGCGTTCTTTGCGACAGGATGGGGGTTTTGACCTTTCCAGATCGGCGGCTGAAGAGTCAAAATCCCCACCCTGTCCCTGCAAAAAGCGCAGGGACAGGGTGGGGCACCCGCAACACTACAATATCCGCACCCCCTCATTCGTCTACAGCAGTGGATGAGCGAGGCGGCGAGCTCGAACTTCACGGCACCCGAGCGCATGGCACTCGAACAGGATCGGCGCATTTCTGATGTGGTGAAGCGGGAGCAATCCCGGCTGCGCAACTTCATTCGCCGGCGTGTGCCCGATCCGCTCGACGCGGAGGACATTCTGCAGGACGTTTTCTACCGGCTGGTGGAGGCGAACCGGCTGTTGATGCCGATCGAACACGTGACCGGCTGGCTGTTTCGCGTGGCGCGGAACCGCATTACCGATCTGTTTCGCAAGAAGGAGCCGGAAAACTTCAGCGAGATCGAAGCGTCTGACGACGAAGGCGGGTTGCTGCAGTTCGAAGATCTGCTGCCGTCGCCGGACGCCGGGCCGGAAGCGCTCTACGCCCGCAGTGTGCTTCTCCACGAACTGGAGCGGGCGGTGGCCGAACTTCCGAAAGAGCAGCGCGAGGTGTTTGTGGCACACGAGTTCGACGGACGCAGTTTCAAGGAGCTGTCGGCCGAGACCGGAGTGACTGTGAACACGCTGCTGTCACGCAAGCGGTATGCGGTGCTGCATCTGCGGGAGCGATTGCAGCAGGTGTATGACGAATTTACGAAGAAATGAGGACGAACATGAGAAAGAAATGGTGGATCGTGCCGCTGGCGATTATCGGAATCCCGCTGTTTATCTTCATAGGCGGCGAAGTGGTGATGCATCTATGGAACTGGCTGCTGCCTCCGCTATTCGGCTGGCGGACGCTTGGCTTCTGGCAAGCGCTCGGATTGCTCGCACTCTGCCGGATCCTTTTCGGCGGCCTGCGGCATGGCGGACCGGGCGGGCATGGTGGGCGCCACTTCGGACGCGGCTGCCGGAAGATGAGTCCGGAGGAGCGAGAAAAATTTCGGAAGGCGATGGCCGAGGGCTACAACTTCGATTCGCCCGGTACAGTGTCGTAGAGCGGGTAGCTCCTGTCCTGAATTCAAAATCCCCATCCTAGCCGCAAAGAACGCGGCTAGGATGGGGCGCCCGTTTTCACATACTCTTCAAACAACGCGGGCGAGGGCGCCCGTGCCACATAAAGCAACTACACCAGGCCCTGATCCAGCATTGCGTTGGCTACCTTGAGGAAGCCGCCGATGTTGGCGCCGTTCACCAGGTTGCCGGGCGTGCCGTATTTCTCGGCCGTTTCGAAGCAGTTCCGGTGGATGGCGATCATGATCTTGTGCAGACGGTCGTCCACTTCCTCGCGAGTCCAGCTCAGCCGTGCGCTGTTCTGGGCCATTTCGAGGCCAGACGTCGCCACGCCGCCCGCATTGGCAGCCTTGGCCGGTCCGTACAGGATCTTGGCATCGAGGAACATCTTGGTCGCTTCGAGCGTGCTAGGCATATTCGCGCCCTCGGCAACCAGCTTGATGCCGTTCTTCAACAGATTCGCCGCATCTTTCGCGGTGATCTCGTTCTGCGTGGCGCTCGGGAACGCGCAATCCGCTTTGATGTTCCAAATCGGGTTGTGTTCCAGCTTGATGTCCGTGGGCATGAAGATCGCTTTTTTGTAGTGATCCGCATAGTCCCGGATGCGTCCACGCTTCACGTTCTTCAGTTCGATAATGAACGCCAGCTTCTCGCGGTCGATTCCGTCGGGATCGTAGATCACGCCGTTCGAATCCGACACCGTGACCGGCTTGGCGCCGAGATCGAGCAGTTTCTCGACCGTGTATTGCGAGACGTTGCCGCTGCCTGAAACCAGGCAGAGCTTGCCTTCGAGCGAGTCCTTCTTGCTCTTCAGCATTTCCGCAGCGAAATAGACGCAGCCATAGCCCGTAGCTTCAGGACGAATCAGCGAACCGCCCCAGCCCAGGCCCTTGCCGGTCAGCACGCCGGTGAATTCATTGCGCAGCCGCTTATATTGGCCAAACAGGAAACCGATCTCCCGCCCGCCCACGCCGATGTCGCCGGCCGGAACGTCAGTATCCGCACCAATGTGCCGCTGCAGTTCGGTCATGAAGCTCTGGCAGAAGCGCATGACTTCGTTATCGCTCTTGCCCTTGGGATCAAAATCGGATCCGCCCTTGCCGCCGCCCATGGGCAGCGTTGTGAGTGAGTTCTTGAAGACCTGTTCGAACGCCAGGAATTTCAGGATGCCGAGATTCACGCTGGGATGGAAACGCAGGCCGCCCTTGTAGGGGCCGATGGCGCTGTTCATCTCGATGCGAAAACCACGGTTGATTTGAATGTTGCCCAGATCATCGAACCACGGCACGCGGAACATAATGACGCGCTCTGGTTCAACAATTCTTTCGAGCAAACGTGCGGATTGATACTCAGGATGCTTCGCGAGCACTAAACGGAGAGAATCGAACACTTCAGCTACTGCCTGATGGAACTCGGGCTCGGCGGGATTTTTTGCTTTTACAGTGATCATCACGGATTCAATGTAGTCCCCGGGAGCTTTGACTCCGGGGTGCGTCAACACAGACATGGTCCTACCTCCGTAGGTACAACATAGACATAATGCCGTTCTTGATTGTCCCGCTTCATAGGAACGCCGCAGTGATAATTCTCACGGGCGGGAGTGATTGCCGTCACTGAGGGGTACATACATTGGAATCAGCAAGATACGGTTGGCCGAGGGGTGACTCCGCAGGTACATCGAGCGGGCGTGCCAGGATTTTGAAGCCCATGGATTAAAGTATGCAGTCATTGATCGCAATGCTATCATTGATTGCATGGCCAGCATTACTATCAGGAATCTGGAAGGCGACACCAAGCGCAGGCTCAAGATCCGGGCCGCCATGAACGGACGCTCCATGGAACAGGAGGCGCGAGAGATCCTGAAGAGCGCGCTGGCCCAGACCTCGAAGAAGAAAGCCAACCTGGCCGAACGCATTCGCGAGATTTTCGGCCCGCTCGGTGGAGTGGAAGTGGAACACGTTCCACACGAGCCCATACGCGATCCAGATTGGCTCACGCAGAGGGAGTAAGTGCGAGATTGCAGATTGAAAGCCTCTGTCGGTGACGTGCTCAATCTGCAATCTGAAATGACGCCGGTTCCCTCGATGCGAACTTTCAGGCGATGATCATTCTCGATACCAACGTCGTTTCCGAACTGATGCGCCCCGCGCCGGAGCGGATGGTGCTGCGCTGGTTCAGCAGCCAGTCTGCTGAAGACCTGCACGTCACCGCCGTCACGATGGCAGATATTCTTTACGGCATTGAG
The DNA here is from genome assembly GCA_052148475.1 of Candidatus Sulfotelmatobacter sp. Taxonomy (GTDB): domain Bacteria; phylum Acidobacteriota; class Terriglobia; order Terriglobales; family Acidobacteriaceae; genus Sulfotelmatobacter. Next base: position 96,858 of record JBKQID010000030.1, read on the forward strand.
CTCATCTCGTCGAGCCGGCGTCGCGACGGAGTTAGGGCGGGCGCCGAAAAAATGTTTGGGGACGTATTCGCGGATCGCATTCTGCCTTTTGAGGACCGAGCCGCGCGTGCTTTCTCACAGATCGCGTCATCCCGCCGCCGGCAGGGCAAACCGATTTCCGAAATCGATGCGCAAATCGCGGCAATCGCGCGAGTCCACGGAGCAACGCTGGCCACGCGCGACCCCTATGTTTTCGAAGGATGTGGCGTAAGGCTGGTCAATCCGTGGGAGGGATGACCGAAAAGATATCCCACTTACAGAAATGACAATGACACCTCGAAAGTGAACTCCCTTCCCGATCCCGCTTCACACGGAAGTAACGTGGATCGGTATTGGAGATCGGAATACCATGGCACTTTAGCTGGTGCCTGATGAGCAAACACTGCCTGTGGCTTCTGGTCTTCATCGGCTTTTCCAACGCGGCTTCGGCTATTTATGGGCCGGATTTGACCCGGACTGACCCGGCAGTCGCCTCGCTTGCATGCCAGGAGGCTGGCTTTCAGCAGAGTGCGCAGATTGCGAAAGCAGTTGCCAGCGGCAAGCCAGATGACATCCTTCAAGTCATCGGCCGCGCAATGAAGGAATGGAGCGAAACCCCCAAAACATCACCTCTGTATCCAGCGCGGGCGTTCTGCCTTCACGAACTCGTACCGAGCATACTTGAGCACAAAGGGAGCGAGGACGCGTCGCCCTCCGTGTGGCGTGAACCAACGCCTTCAGTCCTGAGGTTCAATGCCCTCGGCATCGAGTACTACTACTACGGTCCTGACGGCGCTTGGAGGCCTTCCAAGAATCCAGTTGATCTGAACGAACTGGCCTTGCAGTATCTGAACTCTCGTTGGGGGCGCCAGGCATTCTTGATGATGACTCAACTCGGCTGGAGCCAAGGAGCATGCCAGGAGGGCCCCGATCAGTTCCGGATGGTGATCAAACACGGGGAGGACTTTCTTGCGATGTATCCACACGCCGAAGTGTCAAATAGCGTTCGATTGGAAATGGCGAATGCGTACGCCACATGGTGGAATGCGGCGAACATGGAACCCGACGCGTATACGAACCCCGAGCGATATAGGACCGGGGCCCAGAGGGCGAAACACCGCGCCATAGAACTATATGAGCAATACTTCAGCACCCAACAGGCTCCGGACCCAAAGACTCAAAAGCGATTAAAGGCGCTGAAGGAAAATCCGAAAGGCTCGGATACGTGGGACTACCTGTGCGAAGACTACGAGGATTAGTGCCACGCAGCAACACGGGTTCAGCAGATTCTTGGCAACTGCTCTCCGCTCAACATATCGACGACGCGGTTGCCCCCGATTCGGCTTTGCAGGACGACTGTGCGTCCCGGAGTCTCTTCGACTCTGCCCACGCGGACCGAGCCATCTGACACCGAAACTCTTTTCATGACTTCAATCGCCACTTCCGCCTGCGCGCCCGGAACGAATACTGCGAACCGCCCCTCATTCGCCACGTACAGCGGATCGAGCCCGAGAATCTCGCAGGCGCTCTGCACCGTCTCCTGCACCGGGATAAGTGTCTCTTCCAGCTGGATGCAGACATTGCGGTCGGCGGCAATCTCGTTCAAAGTCGTGGCCAGGCCGCCGCGCGTCAAATCGCGCAGGCAGTGAATGTCGAGTCCGGCATTCAAGAGCGCACCGACCGCGGGCCAGACCGATGCCGTGTCGCTGAGAATCGGCGACTCGAATTCCAAGCCTTCGCGCACGGATAGGATCGCGACGCCGTGACGGCCGAGATCGCCACTGACGATCACAGCATCCCCCACCTGCACCGCGGCCGGTCCGATCGTCCCCTTCACGTTCGACTCGATTAATCCAATTCCTGAAGTATTGACGAAGATTCCGTCGCCTTTTCCTTTGTCGACGACCTTCGTATCCCCCGTCACCAATTGCACGCCCGCCTTCGCCGCCGCTTCCCGCATGGACGCAACCACGGTGCGCAGCGTGTCTATGGCGAGGCCTTCTTCCAGAATGAATCCCGCGCTCAGATAGAGCGGCCGCGCGCCGCACATGGCGAGATCGTTGACTGTGCCGTAGACGGCGAGGTCGCCGATCGTGCCGCCAGGGAAAATTAGCGGGCGCACCACAAACGAATCGGTGGTAAAGGCGAGCCGCGAGCCATTCACTGCCAGCACCGCGCCGTCGTGCCGCTGTTCGAGCATGGAATTGCCGAACGCAGGCATGAATATCTTTTCGATGAGTTGATGGGTCAGCCGCCCGCCGCCGCCGTGCGCCAGCACGATGCGATCGTCAGCGACTCGGGGTACCGGACAACTCAGGTTGAATTCGGTCATGATCTTGGCGTCTGCCATAGTGATAATAGGCCGCGCACGCGCCCTCCGACGAAACCATCGGTGCGCCGAGCGGGTTTTCCGGAGTGCACTTCACCGCGAACGCCGGACACTGGTGTGGCTTTTTGAGGCCCTGCAAAATCAGCCCGCTGATGCACTCCGGCGACTCCTGCGCCGGCTCGCCCGAAAAGGGGAAACGGCGGTTGGCATCATATTTCTGAAAGCGTCCACGCAACTGGAAGCCGCTGGCCGGAATTTCGCCCAGCCCGCGCCACTGCCGGTTCACCACCTCGAACACTTCGATAATGCGCTCCTGCGCCGGACGGTTCCCTTCCCGCCGCGTGGCCCGCGCATACTGGTTTTCCACGTCGTGGCGGCCTTCTTCCAGTTGGCTGACGGTCATCAGAATGCCGTCCAAAATATCGAGCGGCTCGAAGCCGGTCACCACGATGGGAACTTTATAACGCTCCGCAATGGGAAAATATTCTTCGTATCCCATGACGGTGCAGACATGCCCCGCCGCCAGAAATCCCTGCACCACGCAGTTCGATGACGACAGCAGCGCCTCCATCGCGGGAGGCACCAGCACATGCGAAACCAGCAGCGAGAAATTTTCGATGTGGTCGTGATCGGCCTGCCACGCAGCCATGGCATTGGCAGGCGCCGTAGTCTCAAAGCCGACGGCAAAGAAAACGACTTGCCGCTCCGGATTGTTGCGCGCCAGTTTCAGCGCATCGAGCGGCGAATACACGATGCGAACGTCGGCGCCTTCTGCCTTGGCGTCGAACAGGCTCTTCGACGATCCGGGAACGCGCAGCATGTCGCCGAATGAACAGAAAATCACTTCCGGCCGGTGCGCCATGGCGACCGCTTTATCGATCAACTCAATCGGCGTTACGCACACCGGGCAGCCCGGCCCGTGCACCAGCGTGATTTCGCGGGGCAGTAAATCTTCCAGGCCGTTCTTGACGATGGTATGGGTCTGACCGCCGCAGATTTCCATGATCGTCCACGGACGCGTTGCCTTTTTCCAGATCTGCTGCGAGAGTTGTTCGGCGGCCTTCTGATCGCGATATTCACTGAGGAATTTCACCGAGTTCCTCCTTGAGCCCGCCGAGTTCTTCCAGGTATTTGAAAACGCGTTGCGCCTCGTCCTCGTCGATCACGCTGATGGCGAAGCCCACGTGCACGAGAACATATTTTCCAATCTCCGCCTCGGGAACGTAGGCAAGACTGACCTCTTTGCGAATGCCGCCAAAGTCGACCTTGCCCACGCGGAAAGCGACGTCGCCTCCGTCCATGATTTCAACCAGCTTGCCTGGAACTGCAAGACACATGTTGTGGCCTCCGGTAACCTCAGCGGCTAAAGCCGTAGCAGGGCACGAGTGGAACTCGTGCCCTTCCCGATCTCGTAGCGCCGGCGTCCCGCGCTCACATTCGTCCCACTTAACTGCTGCGTGGTCGGATCGCCCATGCAACAGCCGCCGGACGGCGGCGCTACAGCCTGCTCATCACCGCTTGACCCAGCGCAATCCCGCCATCATTGGGCGGGACCCGCTGGTGCGTGTGCACCACAAAACCGCGCGACTCGAGCGCAGCCGCCGCGCGTTCGGTCAAATACCGATTCTGAAAAACTCCCCCGCTCAGCACTACTTGCTTCATCCCAGCTTGGGCGGCTACTTCTACGATCCAGTCGACCAATGCGTTATGGAACCGCGCCGCGATAAGAGGCACGGAGACCCCAGCACGCTTGTCCGCCAGCACCGACTGAATCAACGGAGCCCAGTCCCCACCCGCTAGAGCATACGCCTCTTCCGTGCGTAAAACGCCTATTTCATTTTCAAGAAGCATGGCGGCCTGGCCTTCAAAACGGTTTTGCCGGGCGACGCCGACCATGCTTGCTACGGCGTCGAACAGTCGCCCCACGCTCGTGGTGGGCACGATGTTGATGCCGTGGCGGAGCATATATCGAACCTTGGCCTCGTCCAATCGGGAATTCCGCGGCGATTGCTCCCCGGCTTCAGGGGATGGGGTCGGCGAACCACTCCTCTGCGAATCATCGTTCGGCGAATCGTCACTCAGCGAATCATCGACTTCGAACATCAGGCTGGCCGCCGATCGCCAGCCCTCGCGAACTGCCGCATCCCCGCCCGGCAGGCCAAACGAACGCAAGTGCGCGATGCGTTCGAACTGCTTCCCTTCTACGTGCTGATCTTCCACATGGAAAAATTCGCCGCCCCAGATCGCGCCGTCGAGCCCGTATCCAGTACCATCCCACGAGACGCCGAGGTACGCTCCTTCGACGTTGTTCTCCGCCGCACAGGCCGCCACGTGCGCCTGATGATGTTGCACGCGGATCACCGGCAACCCCGACTGCTCCGCCCAATGGGTCGAAGCGTAGTCGGGATGCCGATCGCAGGCCACGGCCTCTGGCTTGAAACTGTAGAGACGGCACAGGTCGTCAATCGCTCTTTGGAACGCCGTGCGCGCCTCGACGGTTTCGAGATCGCCAATGTGCTGGCTGAGGAAGATGTCCTGGCCCACTCCGATTGCGACCGTGTTCTTGAGATGTCCGCCCACCGCCAGCACCGGCGGAAGATGGTGCGCAACGTGAATTCCCAGAGGCGCGTAGCCCCGAGCCCGGCGCAGGATTCCGGCTCGACCGCGCGTCAGCCGCACCACTGAATCGTCGCACGCCCGCACGATGGGCCGGTTGTGCATCAGAAAGTGGTCGGCAATATCTTTCAGCCGATCCGTGGCTTCCTCGTTGGCAATCGCGATGGGCTCGTCGCTGCGGTTGCCGCTGGTGGCGATCAGCGGAAACCGGCAGTCCTCCATGAGTAGGTGGTGCAGCGGCGAGTACGGCAGCATCACGCCCAGATACGGCGAACAGCGCGCCACATTCCAGGCAATGTCGGTGGCGCGCTTGGGCTGCAGCAGCACAATGGGCGCGGCCTGAGATTCGAGTAACTGCACTTCCGCCGTCGATATTTCGCAGTAGCTCCGCGCCACTTCGAGCGATGGCATCATCACGGCAAACGGCTTCTCCTCGCGATGCTTGCGTTCGCGGAGCCGCGCCACCGCGGCGGGATTGCGGGCGTCGACCAGAAGCTGGAATCCTCCAATGCCCTTGAGAGCGACGATTTGCCCCTGGCGCAGTGCCTCGACCGCGTCTTCGATGGTGCCGTCGAGCCGCGGGCCGCACACCGGGCAGGCGTTGGGCTGGGCGTGGAAGCGCCGGTTCGCCGGGTTCTCGTATTCCTCGCGGCACGCCGGGCACAGCGCGAAGTCGCGCATCGTCGTGTTGGGCCGGTCATACGGAATGTCGACCACGATGGTGTAGCGGGGCCCGCAATTGGTGCAATTGGTGAAAGGATATTCAAAGCGGCGGTTGCCGGGATCGAACAATTCCTCGCGGCAGTCGGCGCAGATGGCCAGGTCCGGCAGCACGTTGACGGTCTTGCCGGAATCGTGGTCGCTGGCCAGAATCTCGAACCGTGTGGAACCCTCGGGCGCCAGCCACGCCGATTCCGAGACCGTAACCACAGAAGCTTTCGGGCGCTCCCGCTGCAGGCGTTGCTCGAAGCGGCGGAGGTGATCGCCGGGCCCTTCGACTTCCACCACCAGCCCGGCGGAGGAGTTCAGCACCCAGCCGGTGAGCGCCATTTCCGTGGCCAAGCGGTAGACAAACGGGCGAAAGCCGACTCCTTGCACGGCTCCACGCAGCGTGATGCGCAGCCGTTGCAGCGTGGGTTTGGCCGTGACCGTCATAAACACGGGCCGAAGGCGGAGGCCCAAGTCGATTCTAAGGCCTGCGGAAGTGGACGCCCTGACAGAAAAGCATGAACCACAAAGGACACGAAGGTACACGAAGGAAGTCGCCCTTCATGGAATTCCTTCGTGTACCTTCATGGCCTTCGTGGTTTGCGCTCTTTCATACTTGCCGCACAGAACCCAACAATTGCTGAACCAGCGCTTCCGTTTGCGCCACCCATTCCGGCAACGCGGCCTCCACTACTGGCGACAGCGATTCGCCATGATCGAAGCATTCACCGGTTAGCGTCATAGCATAGGCGCGGGGAGTGGCACCGAAGAATTGCCGGCAAAGGGCGAGCACCGCGCCCGGGGAAAGTTGGTGAGTAAAACTCGTCTTGCCGGAAGGCAGAAAGATTTCCTCACAGCGCAGTTCCCCAGGCTGCCCGCCTGCGTTGGCGGAAGCCGCGTCCAGGAAAATCACGGCTTCCGAATGGCCGACCGTCTCGGCGAGTTCGGGCGCAAGCTGGTGGCAGCGCAGAATCTCAACTTCGGCTTCGATTTTCGCCCCCGCAAACCTCTGTTCGAGCTGGTCGGCTGCACGCCAGGCCACGCCATCGTCCGAGCGCATCGGATTTCCGTAGGCAATGATGAGGACTGGCGGCATGGGGTCTGGAGTTTACCGCGGCGGGTCCTCAATCCAATCCGCGGCCCTGCTCTCAGCCGCGAAGCGGCGAAAGATTACAGCCCACGGCGCAAGCCGTGGGTGGCCCGGCAGAAATGGCACTAGCCCCGGAGGGGCGAAAGAAAATCCACCGCACATCACGCGCGTGCCACCTCGTCCAGCACTTCCCCACCAGGACTGAGCAACTGAATCCGCAGCGGCATCTCGCCGAAGGCGTGGGTCGAGCAACTCAGGCAGGGATCGTAGCAGCGGATCACGGCCTCCACGCGATTCAGCATCCCCGGCGTCAGCCGGTTGCCGTGCACAAAATGTTTGGCCACCTGCAGCACGCTGCGGTTCATGGCCAGATTATTCTGTCCCGTGGCGATGATCAGGTTCACCCAGCGGATCAGGCCCTGCTCGTCGATCTTGTAGTGATGAAATAAAGTTCCGCGTGGGGCTTCCGCAGCTCCAACGCCTTCCAGCGCGTTCGGCCGGGCTACGGCCCGCACGTGCTTCGACAAAATCTCGGGATCATTCAGCAGTTGCTCCAGCCGCTCGATGCAGTACAGAATCTCGATCAGCCGCGCGTGGTGATAGTGGAACGAACTTAATACAGCGGTGCGCTGCAGCTCGTGAAACTCCGCAAGTTCCTGATCGGCGCGAGGCGTGCCGCAGCGGTCGGCCACGTTCAGGCGCGCCAGCGGTCCCACGCGGTAGATGCCGTCGGGAAATCCCTTAGGCTTGTAATACGAAGATTTGAGATAGCTCCAGGGCTCGACCTTTTCGCCGATGTAGTCGTCATACTGTGTGGGGTCGAGATCATCGGCGACCACGTGGCCCGAGGCGTCGACGATGCGGATCTTGCCGCCGTAAAAGGTGAGCCCGTTATCTTTTTTCACGATGCCCATGAACAGAGTGGGAAAGTTGCCAAACGTCGAAATCTCTTCCCGGAACTTTTCCATGGTGCTCTTGAACCATTCCAGGGTGCGCTCGGCGATGGCCAGCGCGTCGGGCAGCGCGAACAAAATCGCGTCGCGATTGGCTTCGGTCAGCGGCTCGCTCACGCCTCCGGGAACCACCCACGCGGGATGAATGCGCTTGCCTCCCAGCCGCTCGATAATGCGCTGCCCGAACTGGCGCAGGCGAATGCCGTCGAGAGCGAGCGCGGGATTTTTTTCCGCCACGCCAAAGATATTGCTTTTCGCCGGATCGGCGTCCATGCCGAGCAGCAGGTCGGGCGACGACAGATGGAACAGGCTCAGCGCATGCGACTGCGTGACCTGGGCCAGCCCGAAGATGCGGCGCAGCTTGTCGGCGGTGGGCGGGATGCGCACCGCCAGCAGCGAGTCGCAGGCCTTGGCCGACGCGATCAAATGGCTCACCGGGCAGATACCGCAAATCCGCGCCATCAGAGACGGCATCTCATAAAACGGACGCCCCTCGCACAGCTTCTCGAAGCCGCGAAACTGCGTCACGTGAAAGCGGGCTTCCTCGACCCGGCCGTCTTCGTTCAACTGGAGCGTGATCTTGGAGTGGCCTTCGATGCGCGTAACCGGATCGATGACGATGCTGCCCTGCTTCACAAAGTCTTCCTTTCAAGTTATGATCCAAATCGAGTTTTCGCGCTCACGTCGGGCTGCCGCCCTTCCAGCAACTCGGTGACGACGTAATAAATCGTGTCGGCCGACGGCGGACAGCCCGGCACGAACACATCCACATTCACGAATTCGTGGATCGGTCGCGAATTCGGCAGCAGCGCGGGTACCACCTGGTTCGGAATCCCGGGATCGAAGGTCACATTCTCGCGATACGCCCGGTCGCAGACCGCTTTCACGCCGAACGGATTGCGCATGCCCGGCACGTTGGCCGTCACCGCGCAGTCGCCCAGCGAGACCAGCGTCTTAGTCCGCTCGCGCACGATATTGATTTTATGCAAGTCGTCTTCCGTGCTCACCGCGCCTTCCACCAGCGCCACGTCGACGTCCTCGGGAAACTCCTTGGCGTCAACCAGGGGGCTGTACACCAGATCCGCGAGACCATGGACCGTCAGCAGCCGTTCATCCATATCGAGAAAAGACATGTGGCAGCCGGAGCAGCCATCGAGCCAGACCGTAGCCAGTTTCTTCTTACTCATTGGATCCATTCATTTCTCTGTCTCGTTCCTTCCGCAAATCGATTGCCCACCAGGGCTAAAACCCGTTTTTGACATCTGACCTACGCGGCCCTAAAGGCCCGCTCTTCCACAGTCAGGGCTCTCGCAGCGTCTTCCTTCGTGAACCTTCGTGTCCTTCGTGGTTCAAGCTTTTGCTCTTCATTCGTTCTCTTCCCGCATCATGGTCAGGTAGGGCAGGAACTGGCGCCGCTTGAGCATCTCGGCGACCGACCGTCCCTTCTCAAACAGCGCGCCCGTGGGACAGACATGCACGCACTTGCCGCAGCTGGTGCAGGTTTCCGACGCCCCCCAGGGTTCGTTCAAATCGGTAATCACCTTGGCGTCGATGCCGCGCCCCATAATGTCCCAGGTATGCGCGCCCTCGATCTCGTCGCATACCCGCACACAGCGCGTACACAGGATGCAGCGATTGTGGTCGATGACGAAACGGTCGTGCGACGCGTCCACTTCTTCCTTGGGATAGCGATAGGGAAAGTGAACATGGGTAATTCCCAGCCGCTGGGCCAACATCTGCATTTCGCAGTGACCGTTCGAAACGCAAACCGAGCACACGTGATTGCGTTCGGTAAAGAGCAACTCCAGAATCATCCGGCGATAGTTCTGCAGGCGCTCGGAGTCGGTGGTGACTTCCATGCCTTCCTCGACCATTGTCACGCAGGCGGGGAGCAGCTTATTCTGGCCTTTGACTTCGACCAGGCACATGCGGCAGGCCCCCACGTCCGACAGGCCATCCAACTCACACAGGCGCGGCAGGAAAATGCCATTCTGCCGAGCCACATCGAGGATGGTTTCTTCCTGGCGTCCGCTCAAATCGCGGCCATCGATCTTTAGCGTCTTAACCGCGGCGGGGGCCGGGCTCATACGGTTTCTCTTTCTCTGGCTTCGGCTTCCGCGCGCTGCGCGCCGCAGACGCCCGCCGGGCATTTGTGATCTTCAATATGCGCCCTGTACTCGTCGGCGAACGAACGCAGCGTGCTTACCACCGGATTCGGCGCCGATTGCCCTAATCCGCACAGGCTGGTGTGTTTCAGCAGATCGCAAAGCTCTTCCAGCATCTTCATGTCCTGGGGTGTGGCGTTCATATTTCCGATGGCGGTGAGAATGCGGTGCATTTGGTAGGTGCCCACCCGGCACGGAATGCACTTGCCGCACGACTCGGTCATGCAGAAGTCCATGAAGTATTTGGCGACGTCGACCATGCACGAAGTTTCGTCCATGACGATCATGCCGCCCGATCCCATGATCGACCCGGCTTTGGCCAGCGATTCATAATCAACCGGCATGTCCAGGCACTCCGCCGGAAGGCAGCCGCCGGAAGGCCCGCCGGTCTGCACCGCCTTGAACTTGCGGCCCTCGGGAATTCCGCCGCCGATTTCAAATACCATTTCACGCAACGAAATCCCCATGGGAACTTCGACCAGCCCGGTATTCTCCACCCGTCCAGCCAGGGCAAAAACCTTTGTGCCCTTGCTCTTCTCGGTGCCAATCTGCGCGTACCACTCGCCGCCGTTGCGGATAATGGGAGCGATGTTGGCGAAGGTCTCGACGTTGTTGATCAGCGTGGGCTGGCCGAACAGGCCTTCCATGGCGGGATACGGCGGGCGCGGGCGCGGCGTGCCACGCTTGCCTTCTACCGAGGCAATCAGCGCTGTCTCTTCGCCGCAGACAAAGGCTCCGGCGCCCAGACGAAGATCCACTCGAAAACTGAAGCGGGTGCCGCAGATGTTCGAACCCAGCAGCCCGACCCGTTCGGCCTGGCGAATGGCATTGCGCAGCCGCTTGATGGCCAGCGGATATTCCGCGCGCACATAAATGTAGCCTTCCGACGCGCCCACTGCGTAGGCCGCGATCAACATGCCTTCGAGCACGCGATGCGGATCGCTTTCGAGCACGCTGCGATCCATGAACGCTCCGGGATCGCCTTCGTCGGCATTACAGATCACATATTTCTGCGTGCCCACCGACTTCGACACCGTGCTCCACTTCAGCCCCGTGGGATATCCCGCGCCCCCACGCCCGCGCAAGCCGCTTTTGGTCACCTGGTCGATGACTTCGCGCGAAGTCATTTCGGTCAGCGCCTTGATCAGCGCCGCGTAGCCGTTGGCGGCCACGTAGTCCTCAATGCGTTCGGGATCGATGACCCCGGAGTTCTCCAGCACAATCTTTTTCTGCCGCTGGAAAAACGGCACATTCATGTTGCAAACCAGCCGCTCCACCGGCGCACCTTCCAGGCTGTCGAGAATGGCGACGCCGTCCACAGCCTCGACCTTCTTGTAGAGGACTTCTTTATGAACCCCGGCCGCGCCGCTCGAAACTACATTCGTCGTGACCAGCGGGCCTTCCGAGCACAGCCCCATGCAGCCCACGCCCTTCACCTGGCAGTGGTCCTTGGTGCCGCGGCGCGCCGCTTCCTGATCGAGCGCGTCCTTTACCGCCTGGCTCTGACAGGAGAGGCACCCGGCGGCGACGCACACATTCACCCGCTGCGTGATCTGGCTCTGCGCCTCGCGTTCAGTTTCAGCGATTTGGTCGAGTTCCTCGGGCGTCATGCGTGGGTCCATTTCTTCAAGTGCTCGCGGATGGCCGGCGTCCCGACCTTCCCCGCGACTTCCTGATCGTAGACCACCGCCGGAGCCAGCCCGCACGATCCCAGGCAGCGTGCCGTGAGCAGCGAGACTTTCTTGTCCGCCGTGGTTTCTCCTGGACTAATGCCCAGATCGTGCTCGACCGCGTCCAGCAGTTGCTGCGCGCCCTTGATATAGCACGCCGTTCCCATGCAGATGACGCAGGTGTGCTCGCCCGCGGGCTTCAGCGTGAAAAAATGGTAGAAGGTGGCAACGCCGTACGCCCGGCTCAACGGCACGCGCAGTGACATGGCTACATAGCGCAGCGCCTGCGTGTCCAGATATCCGAACGCCTCCTGCACCGTGTGCAGTGTCTCAATCAGGCCGCGCTGCTGCTGGCCCTGCCGCCGTATGGTGGCGTCGACCAACTTCCAGCGTTTGTCCTGACTGGGGGGTGTGGGCTTGGAAACATAAGAGGGCATATTCCGTTCTCAACAGAAAATGAATTCAGAATTAAGACACAATTGATTGGGAAGCAAGGTTAATTGTAGTACCGGCGAAGGAAGGCTGCTGTGATCGGGCTCACGAAACTTTTTCGCGCCGGTTTCATTTCGGGTTCAGTCCTATAACTTCGGAGTACGCACACTGCAACACTGTCTCCCAATTTTCTTTTGGCTACTGGGAGCGCCGAAATCATGATGTGCGTAAAGGCCTTTCCTCGAATCGGCTGAATCAAACATTTACGATCGAACCGTCAGCACCGGGCAATGCGCCTGGGCGATGACGAGGTGCGCCGTGGACCACGGCAGATGCGTGGTCCGGGCTTGAGCAGCAGAACGTGCCCCCAGCACGATCATGTCGGCTTCGCGTTCCGCTGCAATCTTGAGGATGCAGTCTGGCGCGAAACCAAATTCGAGCAGGGCTTCCGGTTTGTATTGCAGAGCCGCATCGCTCGGCACCAGCGCTTGCAGGCGGCAGGCGCAGTCTTCCATTAGATCGGGACGCCGGCCTAAATGGCTGTAGTCCTCAAGTACGTGCAGCAGCGTCAGCCGGGCGCGGAATTCCTCGGCCAGAGCCACTGCCTCCTCGGCCACCTTCACCGAGTACTGGGCAAAATCCGTGGCAAACAGGATCTGCCGCAACTCCAACTCCACGGGAGCCAGATCGCGGTTGGGGAACGTGGGCAGCTTGGCTCGCCCCGAAACCTTTGGCCCCACCGTCAGCACCGGACACTTGGCGTGGCGCAGAATGTCTTCCGCCACCGAACCCAGCAGCAGCTTTCCCAGCCCGGAGCGGCCGTGCGTGCCGACCACCACGAGATCGATCTTGCTTTCCTCGATGATTCCAGCCAGCGCCCGCCACACCTGGCCGTGCCGAACGTAGTTGTGGTGCGGAAGTCCTTCGAAGCGGTCGGAGATCTCGTCGAGCTTCTTCAGGGCGTCGGCATGCGCGTCGTCGTAAATCGTGCCCATGCTGACGTAATCCACGCCGCCGGTCATCATCAGCAGGCTGCTGTCGGCAAGCACATGCGCAGTGTGCAGCGTGCCGCCAAAATGCCGGCAGATGGCCGTGGCGTAAGGCAGCGCAGCCTCCGAAGTGGCTGAAAAGTCAGTCGCGAACAACACATTCTTGACGGCGATGGCGAGCGGCAACTTCGGCTCGATCGTTTTCGCGTCGTTCGTTTTTCCCTCGATCGTGTTTCCTTCGATCAACGTCCCGTGCCCCTCAGCGACACCTGTCATGACCCACCTCCCACACCCGCTCAAAGGATTACATCCGCCCCTTGGTCTCGATATGTTCCCTGTCACTTCCTTTGGTGATTCAGGTCACGTCGTGGTAAGCGATACAGGTGATAGCATGCGGTCCCCATGAAGGGATTAACCAGTCTCGTCAAAACCAAGATCGTGGACGCTGGACGGGTGCAAGTCCTTAACGTCAGGCGGCGCGCCTCCTCCTCGCCCGACTCCTCGCATAGGTTCTTTGACGATTACCCGCGCTTTTACGAAACCAGCATTACGGGCATCGACAAACACCGATTGCAGGAACGTCACCGTGCCCTGATTGAGTGGAACCGAGAGATTATCCAGGGATCACGAGTTCTTGATCTGGCGTCACATGATGGACGGTGGAGTTTTGCCGCAGTGAAAGCCGGGGCCGAGTTGGCAGTGGGTATCGAAGCCCGCGAGCACCTGGTAAAAGCCGCCGAAGAAAACGCGCAATCCTATGGACCTGCTGGCAAACTTCGTTTCATTCAGGCCGACGTCTTTGCACATCTCGACTTCTTGGCGGAGCACCCTGAGCACAAGTTTGACGTGGTGTTCTGCTTTGGCTTCTTTTACCACATCGCGCATCACGTGCTGCTATTGAACAAAATCGCGAAGCTGAAGCCGCGATACTTGATAGTCGACACAAGGGTCTGCCTGAACCCGGAAGCGGTAATTGAACTTCACTGGGAGAACGTCGCAGACGAAAGTTCAGCGGCTGTTCCAGAAGCCGGAGATGTGCACGCCATCGCTGGCGTTCCGAGCAAGCGAGCATTAGACCTAATGCTCTCCGCGGCTGGATTCGGCAATTTCCGTTATTACCCGTGGCGCGACGTGGGGATCACAGACTGGACAAAATTGGATGCGTACTACCGGGAGAAACGGGTCTCTGTGGTGGCCGAAGGGCTGCCCGCTACTGATGCAGCTTTCCTTTAAGGGACACGTATTCCAAAATCGCGTTTCTGAGGTAATTATGCTGAGCGCGACCGAGTAGTTTTGTACAAGCTCGTGATGTCGAGCATTACGAGCACTCCCACTTACACCAAGGCTCAATCACGCGCAGCGAAGATCAGTTACTTACAGAGAACTTCAATCACTTACGGTCAGGAGGCGGTTATTTTACTGCGCGAAGCCGTCGGCCTGCGTGATGGCTCCTATCGCGATCGTGTGGTCGATAAACACTCTTCCGGCATCGAGCGCCTTGCGGTCGAGTTCGAGCAGCGCTGGATTCTTCACTTTCCGTTCCAGCACTTGCATCGCGGTCGCCGCCGACAGGCATTCGGTTTCTTCCAGCAGTGCGCCCATCATGACCACGTTTGCCACTTTCGCTGAGCCCAGCCGGTCGGCAATTTCGGAGGCCGGAATGCACACCACCTGCGCCTGCGGAATGGTAAGATCGTCCGGCAGCCGCTCGCGTCCATACAGAATCGAGCCGCCGGGCGCGACCTGCGCACAGAACTTGCGCAGCGAAATCTCATTCATCGCCACCAGCACCTGCGGACGCGACAGCACCGGCGAACCAATGCGCTCCTTCGACAGGCAAACGTGGCAATGCGCACTTCCCGAGCGCATCTCCGGACCATAGGACGGCAGCCAGCTCACTTCCAGGCCTTCGCGCATGCCCATCTCGGCCAGCAGCTGGCCGAGCAGCAGCACGCCCTGCCCGCCGAAGCCTGCGATCTTGATGCCAAGTTCGCGGTAGTGATGCTTCGGCATCACGGCCGCGACACCCGACGCTTTGTGCTCGCCCTCCACCAGTTCGGCTACAGTTTTGTGCGGGGGAATGTTGTTGTTGGGAATCTCCATCGCGCGGTCGCGAAATACGTTCAGCGGGAAGTTCGGAATCATCTTTTCCGCCACCCACTTGCGCGCGTCGACTGGATCCTTGCCCCAGATCGTTGGGCACGGGGAAAGAATCTCGACAAACGTGAACCCGGCTCCGGCGCGCTGCAACTCGAGCGCTTTGCGCACCGCCCGCCGCGTCTTCATGATGTTCTTATTGTCGGAAAGAGCGACGCGTTCGATGTAAACCGGAGCCTCAAGCGAGGCCAGCATCTCGGCCATGTGCAGCGGGAAGCCCTCGTTGATGGGGCGGCGTCCCCACGGCGAGGTCGTGCTCTTCTGGTCAACCAGCGTGGTTGGCGCCATCTGCCCGCCGGTCATGCCGTAGATCGCATTGTTGACGAAGAACACGGAGATTCTTTCGCCGCGATTCGCGGCGTGCACGATTTCCGCCGTGCCGATTGCCGCCAGGTCTCCGTCCCCCTGATAGGCGATCACGATCTTGTCGGGACAAGCCCGCTTCAGGCCCGTCGCCGCAGCCGGAGCGCGGCCGTGCGCCACCTGCACGTTGCCCACATCAAAGTAGTAATAGGCGAATACCGAACAGCCCACCGGACTCACCAGAATGGTCTGATCCTGCAGCCCCAGATCCTCCAGCGCTTCGGCGATGAGCTTGTGCGCGACCCCATGCCCGCATCCCGGACAGTAGTGCGTCTGGTGCTTCAGTTCGCCTTTCCGCTCGTACTGGGGATAAAACGCTTTCGACTTCTGGTGCACGACTTCGTACTGCTCGGTGACCACTTTGGGTTCTTCTTGTTTGGGTTCTTCCTGGATGACGTTGATTTCCGCCATAATTAGGTTCCCACCTATTCCCACGTAGCGGCGGACGCATTCGTCCGCACGCCGAGCTTTTCCCTCTACCACTGGCCTAAACCTTAGCACCACCCCCGGACGAATGCGTCCGGGGCTACATGTTCTTACACTGCCGCCGGCAGCAGCTCTTCGATTTTCGCTAAGAGTTCCTCGACTGAGGGCACATTACCGCCCACGCGTCCGTAGAACTCGACCGGGCGCTGGCCATTCAGCGCCAGCCGGACATCTTCTACCATCTGGCCATTGCTCAGTTCCACCACGAGCACTCTTTCCGCCGCCAGCGCCGTCGCCGTCAGTTCCTGCGAGGGAAACGGCCACAAGGTGATGGGGCGGAACAATCCGACTTTCCATCCCTGCTTGCGGGCTTCGTCCACGGCCGAGCGCAGCACACGCGAGACGATGCCGTAGCCGACGACGATTAATTCGGCGTCGGCCGTGTGGTATTCCTCCCAGCGCGTTTCAGTCTGCCGCGCGCGGATGTACTTGGCTTCCATGCGGCGCTGGTGCTCTTCCAAATCGTCTGGTTCGAGCACGATCGAGCTGATCATGTTCTGGCGTGTCCCCGCCGTGCCCTTCACCGCCCAGGGCTTTTCCGGCGCGCGGATTTCGCGGTACACCAGGTCGAGCGGTTCCATCATCTGGCCCACAAATCCGTCGGTCAGCACGATGGCCGGATTGCGGTAGCGGTCCGCCAGTTCGAACGCGAGGATGGTCAGGTCGGCCATCTCCTGCACCGAAGCTGGCGCGACCACGAGATTGCGGTAGTTGCCGTGTCCGCCGCCCTTGACCATGGCGAAGTAGTCGCTCTGTTCGGGAGCGATGTTGCCCAGGCCCGGACCGCCGCGCATGACGTCGACGATGACACAGGGCAGTTCCGCGCCGGCAAGATAAGAAATGCCTTCCTGCATCAGGCTCAGGCCTGGACCGGACGATGCGGTCATGACCCGCACTCCAGCCGACGACGCGCCGTACACCATATTGATGGAAGCCGTCTCGCTCTCGGCCTGCACGAACGTGCCTCCAACTTCGGGAAAATAAAGTGCGGCCGCTTCGGCAACTTCGCTCGCCGGGGTGATGGGATATCCGTAATAAGCCCGGCACCCAGCCAGCACCGCGCCTTTGATGACCGCAACGTTTCCTTTACAAAGCTGCCGCATGTTCCTCTCCTGCGGTGGTTTGCGCGATGACCGCTTTGGGCGCGCGGGCCAGCCGGTAGACCACGATTGCCCCCGGTTCCGGGCAGCAGTAGAAGCAGATGCCGCAGCCGGTGCAGTCGTGCCCGGTGTAGTGTGCCGGATGCACCCCGTAAGAACTCAGTTCCGGAGCCAGCTCCAGGCACTTGGGCGGGCAGGATTCGACGCACAGCCCGCATCCCTTACACTCCTCGACATCAATCGTGACGTTGCCGCGCGCTGGCCGTGCTGACGTTGGACCTGCTGACGTTGGACCTGCCATATCCGTCACCTCGTTCCCGTCACCTCGGTGTTGCCGTCTGGGCCTGCTGCGGATGCTGCGCCCACTTGGTCTTCTCGCAGTATTCGTACAGCTCCTCGCGAAAGTCGGGGTGCGCGATCTCGATCAGCGACTTGGCCCGCTCGCGAATCGACTTGCCGTGCAGAAACGCGACTCCATATTCGGTCACGACGTAGCGCACCAGACCGCGCGACGTGACCACTCCCGCCCCAGGATCGAGCATGGGCACGATCCGTGAAATGGTTCCCTGCTTGGCCGTAGAAGAAATCGCAATGATGGGCTTGCCGCCCTTCGACCGCGAGGCCCCGCGCAGAAAGTCCACCTGCCCGCCGATGCCGCTGTAGAACTGGTTTCCAATCGAGTCGGAACACACCTGCCCGGTCAGATCGATCTGCACCGCGGAATTGATGGCCACCATGTTGTCGTTGCGGGCGATCAGTCCGGGATCGTTGGTATACGCCGTGGGATGAAATTCGAAAATAGGATTGTTGTCGACGAACTCGAACAGGCGCTTGGTGCCCAGAGCAAATCCCAGGATGATTTTGCGCGGCTTGAAGTTTTTTCGCGCCCCGGTCAGCACGCCGGCTTCGATCAGTGGGATCACTCCGTCTGAAACAAGTTCACTGTGCACGGCGAGATCTTTGCGGTCCATCAGCAGGGGCAGCACCGCGTCGGGAATGCCGCCAATGCCGGTCTGCAGCACGGCACCGTCTTCGATCAGTCCGGCCACGTTGCGCGCGATGGCAATCTGCAAGTCGGTCACAACCGGCCTGGCCAGGGCGCACAGCGGACGCGACGACTCGACAAAGGCGTCGATCTCGTTGACGTGAATGAAGCTGTCGCCGTAGGTGCGCGGCATGTTGTCGTTGATCTGCGCCACCACGTACTCGGCGCACTTCGCGGCCGTCAGCGTGGTGTCAACGCCTACGCCGAAACTGCAGAATCCGTGGGAATCGGGTGGGGAGACTTCGATCAGGGCCACATCAATCGGCATGGCCCCGCTCTCAAACAGTCCTTCAATTTCGCTCAGGTAGATGGGGGTATAGTCGGCGCGGCCGTCGTTGATGGCATCGCGCACGTTGGCCCCGATAAACACGGCGTTGTGCCGGAAGTGTCCTGCCATTTCCGGGGCAACGTAGGGCGCGCAGCCCATGGTCATCATGTGAACGATTTCCACATTGTAGACTTCGGGCCCGCGGCGCATGAGCGCCTCCACCAAGGTCTCCGGCTCAGCGCAGCCCGGCTGAATGTAGACTCGCATCCCCGACTCGACGCGGCGCAACGCGTCATCGGCGGTTTTGAGCCGCTTCTTGTATTCCATTTCCCACGACATCGACATCGTTTTCGGTCCCCCAAACTAGACTACGACTAGACTGCCCGCAGCGCGCCAGGTTCTAGCACACTTGGTTCTCGCGCCGCCCGGGCGATTTCTTCTTCATACCCCACAGCAGCATAATAAATCGCCCGGTCGAAAAACATTTCGAGCATTTGCAGCAGTTCCAGCTCGCCCATGATTTCGACCGCGCGGTCCATCACGGCTTCGCTTTTGAGAAAGTCCCAAAGATTTTCTTTAACCAGCACGATGGCCTGCACGACTTCGCTGAGCGGCACTCTCTGCTGGGCCCGTCGCACTCCGATTTCGCGGTAGCGCTGCTCCACGTCCAGTTCGTTCTTGCCCAGCAGCCATTCGCCCAAGTGGCGATAAATTTCGTAGACGCGTTCGCGCAATTCCTGCGCGGAAATATCGCGGAAATGCGTAACCTGCTGGCTGGCTTCGACTCTTTTTTCGAGGCCGGAAGCCAACTCATCGGCATGCGACTCAATCAGCCGCACCAACCTGTAGGAGAACATCATAACCAACCCCCTCGTCCCTCATCTCGGGTCCGATCACCCGAATCTCTGTCACACCCCGAGCTTTACCACTGCCGCGTCCTGATTGCTCCAGCCCTCGACCGGCACCTTGCCGGTTTCCACCCAGGGTTCCAGAGTCTGCGGCACCGAGATGGCGCGCGAGATCATGCACACGGCCTTGGCCTTGCGCAACAGGGCCAGTCCGCCTTCGCACAGGTCTTCCGATTGCACCGTCAAGCGGGGACGCATCAGGATCTCGGTAAAATTCGATCCCGTGCCGCGGTTGCGGCGGACGCTGCCTTCAATCTCCACTTCAAGGTCGGTGAAGTCGAACTTGGCGGCGTGCGCCAACTCGTGAAACGTGGTGGTGAAGCACCCAGCCAGGGCGCAGAGCAGCAACTGCTCGGGAGTCCAGCGACCCTGCAGGCCGCCCAGCTCGGCGGCTTCGGAGAAATGGATCGTGTTGGGAGAGGACTCGCACTTGGCCAGTCCAGTGCGGCCTGAGGTCCACCAGGCCGAAACGCGATAGGTATATTCTGCAGCCATGTTCGACTCCCCGGCGCTCCCGAAGGAGCGCCGCCGTTACGTCACGACATCAATATTCAAGAAGACAGCGTAAAGATCACGGTGATGGTGGTTTCCACCTCGACCGGCGTTCCGTTCAACAGGTACGGCTTGTAGCGCCATTGCCGGACTGCGGCCAGGGCCGCCGGCACCAGCATGGGGTGCCCGCTGACCAGCTGCAGGTTCTGGATTTCGCCGTTGGTGCCGATGACGGCGCTCAACACCACCTCGCCCTGCACCCGCGCCGCTCGCGCCAGCGGCGGATACGTGGGTTCTTCGCGATGAACCAGCAACCCCTTGGTCACGCCCTGCGAAATGCGGACGCGTGTCGGCGCGGCCAGGGTGACCCTGGGCACGGCCGAGAGATTCGACGTGGCGCTGATAATGCCGCCAATGACCCCGCCCAGCTGTCCGCCGGGAATGCCGCCCGGCACGCCTCCCACGACTCCACCGGTCGCGATCGGCGGCGGCGCTTCCTCTTCCTTGATCATCTGAACCTTCTGCGGAATCTTGGTGGGCGTACGCAGCTCTCCGGTGGAAAGCATGTCGGTCTGGATCTGGTGCATCACCTTTTGCACCGCGGCCGCGGCTGGCGGGGGTGGAGGAGGCGGGGGCGGCGGCGCCATCAGGAACGTCAACAGCTGCGCCTTGGGCAGTTCCTCGGTAAACATCAGGGGAACGGCCAGCATCAGAAGAATGACCAGACAATTGATAATGAAGGACGTGGTGGTGGCAAAGAACTTGCGCTTGCGCTGCACGCCAAACTCCAGCAGGCTGTCGGAAAACATCGTCTTCGGGGGCAACGCCGGCCCCAGAACGAGTTCGGTGCGCGGCAACACAGCGGCCGCCGCACGAGTGGATGGTTTGACTTGTACTTCTTTTACTTCGGGTTCATGGACCTCGATTGTGCTCATCGGACCCTCCCTGATTTGCCCCGCCGGGACCGTTGGAGCAGCCCGGCGTGCCAGGGGGATGTGGCTGGATCCCACATCTCCGCTTTCTCCAAGGACATCTTCGTTGAAGTCATCGACCGGGCAAATGGCCCTCATCACGGTTCTTGGTGATCCCAATCACGGATTTTTCGTTTTCGGTAAACTGAAGTAACCACGGCAGATGAATGGTGGAGGATCTGCCTGCGGCGGGGTTGAGGACCCTCCCCGCGGACCGCGAAGAAGAAGCAAAAGGCGAGTTCCGGCCTCAGACCTAGGACTTCAGACTTCAGGCCTAAGACCCCGGACTTAACTTCGATTACGTATTATGTCTGCCTTGGATGCCGTCATGCGTTCGGCCAAGTGCGCGGCGTAGAGTCCGGTGACCAGGCCAGTGAAGACGTCCATGGTGTAGTGAGCTCGCAGGACGAGCACGGTCGCGGCCTCGAAAACTACAATGCCGACCGCGGCCGCCGTTAGCCAGCGCCTGCCCGCGCGAACCATTTCCGTGGCTCCGAGCACAGCGATCGCGGTATGTCCGGAAAAGAAATAATCGTTGGCCACGCTGTAGGTGACGAGCAGCGATGGAACTCCTGGATAGTGCCAGATGGCATCCGGCGGGGTAGGAAGAGCGACCGCAGCCTGCATGATCTGGCGCAGCCCCAGCACCATCACCAGTGCTAGAAAGGGCCGGAGTTCACCGCGGAAGATCCACTTCGACAGAATAAAGATTCCCAGCAGATCAATGATGGCGGAGCTGACCACCAGCAGCGCGTTGGCCGCGCCGGGATGCTGGTGCAGGTAAAGATTCGCTGGGGCAGTCTCGGCTTGGATGTGATCGCCGATCCCAGCCGCAGGTGCGCCGCGGGCGGCGATCAGGGCTTGCGTCCCGAACCAGATCAGCAGCGCAACCACCGTCACCGCCAGCCGGACCGGCAGCGATGACTGGAAAGACCCACTCTGGTTCAGGGGCATCAGTGCTGGGAATTATATACGCGATGTGAGTTCTGAAAACGAAAAGCCTCAACCACGAAGGCCACGAAGGAATGCATGCCTATATGTTTCCTTCGTGACCCTTCGTGATTGAGGCTTTTCCTTCTTCGGGACGCCCCCTAAAGTGTGTTGCCCAGCGCGGCCCCTCTAAAGCGCTGGGACGGCGGGCCGATTGAAGGAACAGTATCGGGAGGAGTTCCAATGTTCCGACGACTGTCAATTCTGGCGTCGCTGTGGGCGTGCGCCGGGGGTGTGCTGGCCCAGGACCTTTCCACGATCCAGATCCACGGATTTGCGACGCAGGGTTTTCTGTACAGCTCGACCAACAACTACCTTTCGGCGAACACGAGTGGGGGAAGCCTCGCCTGGAACGATGGCGCGGTGAGCGTGAGCGACTCCCTGTCAGATAAGCTGCGGGTGGGCATCCAGCTGCATATGTATCAACTGGGGGACCTCGGCGGTCCCACGCTACAAGTGGACTGGGCGACGGGGGACTACAAGCTGAACGAACATTTCGGATTTCGTGCCGGCAAGTTCAAGATACCGATCGGCCTGTTCAACGACTCCCAGGACGTGGATGCGGTGCATCTCTGGGCGCTTCTGCCCCAATCGATCTATCCCACCGACAACCGGAGCGTCACCCTGTCCGCGATGGGTGGAGAATGTTACGGCATCGAAAAGCTGGGGAAAAAAGCGGGAACCCTGGTCTATCGCGCTTATGCCGGATACCGGCCCCTGGATCTAACCGGCGGCTATGTCAAGAGCCTTAATCTCGATCTGGCATTGATTGACGCGGAGTTCGGTCTTCCAGTCACTCCGGTTACGGTCGCGCCCCCGGGCAACGTGTTTGGCGGCGACGTGCGCTGGCAGACCCCGCTGAAGGGGTTGCTGATCGGATCGAGCGCCTTCGACGAAGACGAACACGGCAGCGCGGGGGCCGTCGCCATCCGGGTGGTTCGCAACACCGTGACCCAACAGTACGCGCAGTTCGAACGGGGCAAGTTCTTCGCCGCGGTCGAAACCCGAAGATTGCCGGTTACCACTTTCGCGGTCGTGACCACGGCCGGGGGTCCGATTGTCATACCCGATGCCATCGACTGGCGCAGTTGGCATGTCATGACCAGCTACCGGGTGAGCGAAAAACTGCAGATAGGAACCTACTACAGCCACTTCGTCAACGCCGGCTCGGGTGCGGGCAACAATACGGCGCTAATCAGCAATTATTCAAAAGACTGGACTGTTTCCAGCCGGTACGACTTCAATTCCTATTTTTACGGCAAGCTGGAAGAGCACTTCATCCATGGCACCGCCTTGGGCTACTACTCAGACACGAACCCGAACGGAGAGAAACCGCGGTCCAACGTTCTGGCCGCCAAAATTGGATTCAGCTTCTAGCGCGCACCCAGGTCATGGGAGAGGAAAGTCATGAAGAAGAGAACATTGTCGATCCTGATTTTCGGAGCCGCGCTCAGTTGCGCCGCGGCCCAGGCCCAGAACGTGGTGGTCATCGTGAACGGCGGAGTCAAAGCGACAGCGGCCGACAGCGACGACATCCGCGAGGTCTTCGCGGGGGAAAAGTCGAGTTTGGGGGACGGCTCGCGGGTGACTCCAGTGATCCTGAAGGGCGGCCCGGCCCATG
The DNA here is from genome assembly GCA_052148475.1 of Candidatus Sulfotelmatobacter sp. GTDB lineage: Bacteria > Acidobacteriota > Terriglobia > Terriglobales > Acidobacteriaceae > Sulfotelmatobacter. The sequence continues at coordinate 120,229 of JBKQID010000030.1, forward strand.
AGGCTTTCTTGAAAACCTACGTCGGTAAAGGCGACGCCGCCTTTCGCACGGGCTGGCGCAACCTGGTGTTTACCGGGCAGGGCTCGATGCCGAAAACGTTCGATTCCGAGGCAGCGCTGGTCGACTACGTGGCGGCCACGCCGGGCGCGATTGGCTACGTGAGCAAGGGGACTGACGTCGGAAAAGCGAAAACCTTGGCGGTCAGGTGAGGCTGCAATGAAAAGCTTGGGAATGAAACGACTGGGGATCAAAGCCAAAATATGGATGAGCATCGGCATCTTTGCCGCGGGCTATGTGGCCCTTCTGGTGCTGTTGCAATGGACGTCTTCCGAGACCCAACAGCACATGCAGGTGGCTTCCGGGTATCTGTTTCCCGCCGCCCTGAGCAGCCAGGACGCTAGCGCGGGCTTCGAAAGAGTGGTGAAACGCTATAACGACGCTGTCCTGATGCAGGATCGAAAGGCGCTGGCCAAGGCGGACGAAGATGCGGAGAGTGTGATGTCGGCGCTGCGCTCGGTGCAGGAAAAAACCAGTTTTCGGGCGGAACGGCAGCAGCAGACGGCCGCGCTGATCCAACGTTTCGAGGATATTCACGCCCGTTCCCAGTCGGTGTATGCGGCGATGATTGAGCATCCCGACAATCTGTCGGCGCAGACCCAGCAAGCCATCCTGGCGCTGGCGCAGGACAACCGGCAGATGGAGGCGTCCCTGAAGGAGTTACAGGCGGGGCTGGCCCGGGACTTTCAGGCAGAGCTGGACACGGTTACGGAATGGTCCAGGCGGCAGCGCACATTTGGCATGCTCGTCCTGCTGATCGGGGCGTTGTGTGGCGGAATTTTCTCCGCAGTCGTCATTGAACGCTATATCGCTACCCCGCTGCGCCAGCTGACCAGCCGCCTGAAGGACATTGCCGAGGGCGAGGGCGATCTGACCCAGCGCCTCGAACTGACCAGCGACGACGAATTGGGCGAGACCAGCCACTCATTCAACCTGTTCATGGACAAGCTGCAGGAGGTCATGCGGCAGATCGCGTCCAACACCTACCAGCTGGCCGAGGCCAGCGAGAAGCTTTCGGCCACCAGCCACCAGATCACGGCCGACTCCGGAAAAACGTCGGCCCAGGCCACTGTGGTATCGCAAGCCGCCCAGCGGGTGAGCCAGAACCTGCAGACTGTGGCCATCGGCGCGGGAGAGATGGGATCCACCATCCAGTCGATCGCCAACAACGCGCACGAAGCCGCGTCGGTGGCCTCGAACGCGGTGCAGACGGCGCAGGCCGTCAACGCCAACGTCGCCAAGCTGGGCGCCTCCAGCGCCGAGATCGGCGAAGTCATCAAGGTCATCACCTCGATCGCGCAACAGACCAACCTGCTCGCCCTCAACGCGACCATTGAGGCCGCCCGCGCCGGAGAGGCCGGCAAAGGCTTTGCCGTGGTCGCCAACGAAGTGAAAGAACTGGCCAAGCAGACGGCCAAGGCCACCGAGGACATCAGCCGCAAAATCACCGCCATCCAGACTGACACTCACGGGGCGATCGAGGCCATCGCCACCATCAGCGGCGTGATCAACCACATCAACGATATTTCGGGCACCATTGCCACCGCCGTCGAGGAGCAGAGTGCGACCACCAACGAGATGACTCGCAATCTGGGCGATGCGGCCCGCGGCAGCAGCGAAATTACCGGCAGCATCAGCGGAATCGCGCAGGCGGCCGAGAGCACCTCCCGGGGCGCGAGCGACACGCAGAAGGCGGTGCAGGAACTAGTGCAAATGTCCGCGCTCCTGAGCGGACTGGTCGAGCAATTCAAGATCGACGCCGGCGACCTACGCCGCCGGGGCCGTCCGGCGACCCCGCCCGTGCTCGGCATGGCAGCCCGCGCGGGGCGGTGAGATCTCGGCGGTCTCGGGCTTGCGCGGATGGAAAAGCGGTCAATGCGTGTAACCGCGATCTTCCACGATGATCCGTCTAAGTCCAGTGTCGGCCCCCTGTGCAAACTGGACAGCGGTCAAGTTGAAACTTGATGGGGCAAGTACGCCTCAATTGGAATTACTTTGTTGGCCGAGATCTGGCTCCGAGGTCAGGCAGACTCTGAACCCGCCAAAGTCTTCCTTGAAGATCGACTTCAGCTCCATAGCAGTGCCGACTAACCAGCCTACAGGTGTCCCGAAGAACAGGACAGCGATAAGAAACGATTCGACGAACGAATCGGAGTTGGAGCCAGTGAGCAGGTTTGGTCTTTTCAGCCAATCGTCCGCTTCAAAAAGGCCAAACAGGAGCATCGCAACCAGAAAGCCCAGCCCCCATCGCCACGAACGCCGGGTCCATTTCTGACGGACTTTCTGCATCAGAAGTTCGGTCGGATCGAGCATGGTTTGTGGCTGATTGGTTGACTGGAGCCGAATTCGGACCCCTCCCAGGCTCTTCGCAAAGAGAACGGGGAATGTATATGTATAGGCCCAAAAAGGAAAAAATAGCGCCCCTTGGGAGACCAAGATAGCGAGCGGAACCAGAGCGGAAAACTTGAACAAAAGGACGATTGTCAGCGAATAAGCCAGGGCGACGGGGACGCATCCTAGCAGCGCAAAGCGCCAGAACCATGCCCGCCAAATCCTGAGCACGCGCCCGAGCGTCGCCTCCAGGAAAATGAAATGATTGACCGCAGGGCTTCCCATCCTTCCGAATGCTATGGCGCTCGCAGCCAATGAGTCCACATTACCTTGGTATGCAATCCGACCGAAATGCTGCGCGAGTCGGACCGCTAGGCTTCAAGCAATGCGGCGCAAGCGTCCAGAAGCGAACAGTGATTTACACAAATGGACAACACATAGTCTGAGTTCGACGGCAGTGCCTGCGGCTATTTCCAACGCCGGCGGCTACTTGAGAGGCTCGCAGGAGGCCAGACTTTTGGCAGATCGATTGCGTGTTTCTTGATCCAGAAGAACCACTCACGGGAGGCTTATCTTTGTCATGGCGCATTTTGAACGGATTCGCGATGTGATTTCCGGGCCGTTTAGCCCCGAGGTCATGCAGCAGCGCACGGCGGCGGGATGGCATCTGGTATCGCTGGAATGGCGTCGTGAGTTGCCCGACTCGGAAGCTCCGACCCAGGGCGCATTTAGTGAAGACATTCCCTATGGACTGCGCATCTCTGAAGATTGCCGGCGCCTGGAGGTCGATCCCGTCGAGGATCGGACGCTGATGCTGATGATGGAGTTGCTGGTCCAGGACTTTACGTATTCAAGCATCGTCAGTGACCTGAATGAAAAGGGCCTTCGGATGCGGGACGGCAGGCCTTGGACCCGGGTGGCAGTCTTCAATATGACGCCACGCCTCATCGAAGTGGGGCCGCGCCTGTTCTCAACCGAGGAGTGGAACCGGGCGCGCCAGCGTTTTTCCGCGTCACGAGAGCAAAAAGTGCCTAAATAGCATCCGTGACCTGCTTGTCATTCTTACTCTAGGCCTACTCTGTGCCTACTCGAGACTGGAGATCGCCATTTCCTGGAATGCGCGCTGTGGGCGCTCGGAACAATCACCTTCGCATGCCACCATGAAGACGGTGATCATGTCGTGAGACGGGAAGATCCATTCCTGGGTTCCGAACGCGCCTCCATGGCCGAAAGTCCCGAGGGGGAGTAATCCCCAAACTCCGTTCGGCCTGCTGATGATTTCCCAGGCCAGCCCGTAGTCGGCTCCGGGATACCAGCCGGCCTCCATGCCTGAAGTTTGGACCTGCCGCATGGCGTCAATGGTTGCGGGAGAAAGAAAGCGCGTGCCTTTCCAGGTTCCGTGATTCAGGATCATTTGGCAGAAATGCGAGATGTCCTCCACGGTGGAGAACAGGCCATATTCAGGTCCCGGATATTTCGCTCCTTTGCGGAAGGCGCCGGGGTCGCCGCCCAGGATCTGAGTTCCAGCGCGAATCATTTTGCCGTCTTTAGGCATGTAGACGATTGCAATTCGATCCAATTTGTCGGCGGGAGGATAGAAGAACGTATCTTTCATTTGCAGCGGCTGCAGCAGCCGGCTCTGAATGAAGTTCTCGTAGGATTGGCCGGAAACAACTTCGATGATGCGGCCGAGGGTAGCGAATCCTGTATTGCTGTAGAGCCATTTCGTGCCGGGCTCAAATTCGAGCGGTTCCTTGGCGAAGGAGGCGACGGCTTCGGCCAGCGTGTGATCCATCTTCCAGTGAATGTCCTTCATGTCGCCTTGCGGCATCTGGCGCATACCGGACGTGTGTGAGAGCAGGTCGCCGATGCGGATCGCGCGGGAGGGCTTCTTCGGCCATCCATTGACATTCACCATCTGATCGCGAAACTCAGGCAGGTAGGTTTGAACTTCGTCGTAGAGATTGATCTTGCCTTCCTCGCAGAGCATCATGATGCCTACGGCAGTAATCGGCTTGGTCATGGACATGATCTGAAAGATCGAATTCTCGCGCATGGGGCGTTTGTCTTCGATGTTCTGCATGCCGACGGCTGTCTTTTGCACGACATCGCCGCCGCGCAAGACCATCGTTACAATTCCGGGGGCTTCTCCGGCGTTCACATACTCCTGCATTCTCTGTTGGATTTTGCCGAGCCGCTGCGGGTCGATGCCGGCCTGAGCCTTGTCGTCCGCCGCTGACACTGGCAGCGCAAGCAGTACACACGCGAGGGCTGCACCTAACAGTCGCGGCAGACTCGAACGTCGCAGAATCACCGTCCTCCAGAACGAAACCTGCCCCAGTCCCATGGTTAAGCCCTTTCGAGAGTGTCTTTACTGTCGCCTGTGTTGAACCGGAATACTTATACTCCCTTTTTCCAGTTTGGATCGCTGCCTTTTCTTCGTTTCTTCCTCTTGATTACGCATTCGCTGCTACGAATTCGCTGTACAGCCGGCAAATCGATTTCGACTTGCCGGAGAGTCATCGCGCGCTGACATCGTCAGTGGTAGGTGGGGTCGCGGAAGCGCTGGTTATCGGTAAGCTTTGGCAACGCACGCAGATTGCCCGCCACGTTGACCGAGAAGTTCTGAACCGCGGGTACGCCATCCACGCCATCCACCGTCAGGCGAATAGTGAAACTCGATGCCCGGGTGTAGGTACAAGACACCTTGGGACCGTCTGCGCTGTTGCCGTCGCCGAAATCCCAGTGGTAGTTGACCGCGGGCACACCACCGGCGTCGGCCTGCGCCAAGAGATGGATGGTATCGCCGGCGATGGCGGCCGAGGGCACTTGCGCCTTCACGGTTGGCGCACTCGGCGAAACCTTGCTGTCAATCAGCTTGATGACTCTGACAGACTCAGGGAGTTGATTCTCAATGCGCACGGCGTCGCCCGCGAGTGTGACAGGCGCGCCCTGGTTGAGCACGTCCAACGCCGTAAACGTGTGCTCTGCCGGCAAGCCGAGGTCAGTGAGTTTCAACGTGTGCGACCGTGAAGTCTTGGTCCAATTGAAGACGGTCAAGATGGCCTGGCGAGGGCTTTCCTGGAGAAAGAAGATGCTGGGTTGTTCATCCTCGGGATCGTAGGACATCAGGTCGAGCGGCTTGGACGCTCGTCCAACCTTGGGGATATTCAGCAAGTCTGGATTTTCAACCAACGCCAGACGATCCTTCTCCGACCCCAGTGTCAGCAGATCGTCGCCAATCTCGTACATGCCGCCAGAGACCGCCGAGAGCGCAATCGAGGCCTGGGCGCCGGTCAGCGATACTGGCGTCTGCGCCCGTCGATCCTCCAGCAGATAACTGTCAGTGACGTTGAAGGCGTCGGGATCGTCCACGAAGAAGTTGCGGTTCATGTAAAACCGGGCGGCGATTCCCGGCGCAGCGTTCCTGGTTCTCTGAAAACTGTGCCCCGTGTCCACCGAGATCCTGCCGGTATCCACCAGTCCCACCGGGTTGAGCATGGGACTTCCGTCCTTGTCCAGAACCACATCCTCGCCCACGGTGTCACGAATGATCTGGAGGCCGATGCGCTGCGCTTCCAGAGTGGTGGTATTGGGCCGGTAACGGTAGCCCTCGATTGCTGTGGTATCCATGAAATCCAGTTTGATGAAGCGGACTCCCCATTCGCGGGTCAGTGTCTTGTAAGTCTGGCGCAGATATTCCTGGGCTCCGGGATGAGTTGTGTCCAGCGCGTACAACACGTCCGTCTTCTGATTCCAGACGTCGCCAATGGGAATCGGTTCGCCTTTGGCGTTGTGGACGAGCCAATCCTTGTGGTGCTCGTAGACCCAAGCCCGGCTCGTCACTTCAAAGGGACCAGTCCATATGCCGAGTGTCAGGCCGTCCCCGACAATGCGATGCCCGACGAAACCCATGCCGTCCGGAAACTGCGTGGCATTGGCGGTGGAGTACTCGCCGCGGGCGTACTGATAGCCTTCGTCAATCTGGAAATATTTGTAGCCGAGCGACTTCAGATGTTCGGCTTGCCAGTCCGCATTGGCCAGAGTCTCGCCTTGGTTGATGGCCGCATAAAAGGCCGTCCAACTCCACCAACCGATCGGAGTCTCGGTGGAGACGCGCGCATGGTGCAGCCGTCGAATCGCATCGCCATAAGCCAGTAGCTGATTGTGGTAGTCCGGCCCGGCCTCGATCATCAGGCGTTCTGAAGCCATTGCGGCTCCGGGTGCGAGCGGCAGACTTAGTTCGATCTGATCCTCCACAGGAGCACCTTCGAGAGCGACCTCTTTTTGGATTTCCGTGGTCCCGGTGGAGTCCACGTTGAAGGAAGCAATCTTCGTCTCCGCTCCCGTGCCCGCAGCTTGCAGATGCAGCAGAGTCAGAAAGCGGTCAGAGGTAAGCGCGCCGATGAATAGGCTCTGTTTGCTCTCCCGGTTGTAGATGAGTTGACTCCCGGCTCCGCGATGCATTCCGCCGGGCGCTTTCCCCAGGTCGTAGAGCTGAAGATCAGGCCAATCTTCGCTGAAACTGTCGGAGAGGACTCGATTGGCGACCGCTTGGCCACCCAAGTTGAGCACTGGTTCCCCAATTGCCTCCACGCCTCGGATGGCCTGTACCGTTACTTCCTTGCCAGTTGTGTTTTGTACGGTGACCTGGACGGTGGCGTACGGACGCTGGTCGTAAAGCTGGATGGCATAAACCAGATCGGCCTTGCCCTCGAGTCCCTTGCAAGTGACGGTTACCACCCGGCCCGAGCCAAGTTCGTCAGAGAATGTAGATTCGGAAGCCTGGTGCTGCGGGTAGTCGGTCGATCGCAGCCAGTGGTGATCGACCCGAGCCGCCACACGGCTGGTAAAGGTGGGCTGGCCGCCCGGCACCGCAAGTTGATACGAACCGTCTTGAGGGTTGGCCGTCAACGAGAGCTTGCCGTTCGTCAATTGCTGGGCCGCACGTTGCTGGGCCAAACCAGGCTGGACCAAACCAGGCAGGGCCACAAACAGCGCTCCGGTGACTACCGCGAGTCTCACGTTGCCGAACAGTCTGCGCATCCGCTTCGACAGGTTGGTCTTGGTTCCGCGTAGTTTTCTCATTACGGAGGCCAATACTACACTCACGACGCACAGCCCGGCTAGGTGGACAGCCGGCGCGCACCGTGCCGCTCGGGCCGAACTCCGTGGCAATGTGGCTCAAGCGCGCGTTGCGCACAGCCGAATCCTGGAAGGGTTTGTTTATACGGACGGAATCGCCGCACCAGCTGGAACCGGGGCCGCGGGCGATGCAGGATAAAGCACGGCACTTAGGCGCGGGTATCGTCCGGCAAAGAAATATATGGAGTAAGCGGGAAAGAAAACGATGGCGGGCACGGAGATCAGGGAGACGAGATAGAGAAAAATCCCCAGCAACAGGCAGCCGACCACAATCGCCAGAGTGATGGTGTGAGCGTTCCAGGTCAGTCCAGCCGTCTTGCCGGTGAGAAATGCCAGAACGCCGATTCCGATACTGGGTAGGACGAAGATCAGCCCTAAGATGATCGTGGCGATTGCGATGAGGATGCCCACGACGAAGGCGAGCACGATCTTCATCCCAATGTAAGCGGCGTACGCGCCCTTCTCTGCCATCATCCTGGGCCACAGGCGGCGCCAACCCTCCATCGCGTCGATGTTCTCCAGAGCCATCTGGGGAACGACGAAATCTTTGGTCAGCACAAGGATCAGCGTCGTGATCACGGCAAAAGCGATGAGCGCGAGGAAGAGAAAGACTCCGCTTAAAATCAGCGCGGGCAGGTGCTGGCTCGGTTCTTTAAACCATCCTTTGGTGACGGCCAAGGCCAGCGGGATTCCGACCACGACGGCGATGGCCGCCAGACTGAGCAGCGCGTAAAGCAGCTTCCACACGAAGTATCGCCAGCCGGGGCCGAGGCGTCGACTCCAACTCCAGCGGATGTGGCACTCTCGCGTGATGATGCTGTCGAACAGGACGAAGCGCATCACGCTCCCGACATACATCATGATGATTCCCAGGGCGAGCGCGGCGATGATGAGCGCCACGAGAAGAGCGCCCAGAGCTGCCCACAGGGCAGGATCAATTCCCAGAGTGCCCGGGAAGCCGGGATGCGGCGCAGCCCCAGGATGGTGGGGGTTAAAGTTGGAGCTGTTGCATCCGTTCCCACCCAGTTCTCCCGCCAGCAGGCCGACAAAGGCAAGCCTCGTCCATTGTCCAATTCGGAAGCGCTTGAACAGTTGTTGCTTGGTGTGCTCCAGGGCGAGCGTAATCGAGTCGGAGGCGGTAATGGGCAACATGCACCTCGGGCGGGCAACGGCTAACTCAGCAAGTTACTAAGAATTGAGGCGCGGATCAAATCAATTCGGAGTAACGTGACCTTGCTTCGGAGAAACGTGATTCTGGACACAGCAGGCTGGTTGGTCTATTCGCGATTTCGGAAACACCCGGAACGCAAATGCTATTCAGGTTCCTCGCTCGATTTTGCCAAATCGCTTGGCGACACAATGCGCCGAGCCTGCCGGTTTAAGTGAATATGAGGTCGTAGATCTTCGACAAGTCCGACTCGTGGCGGCCGCTTCCCGGGCACATCCCGCCAATTCCTCCTCCGCTCAGCCAAAACAGGCCTTCACAGTAAATACAGCGGCGCCAGTTGGACTGACCGGCGAGCCCACCAACGGCCAAGGTGTAATCGGCGTTCTGCTCCGGGTTGTGGATGCCGCCGGCGGGGCAAAGGCCGGCGCTGCTCGGATCGCCGGCGTAGTAGAGGCCCAAGCATTTCCAGCACTTCTTCCAGCCGCTTTGTCCATGACCGGCATTCTTGTTGAGCACATAAACGGCCTTGGACAAGGCATAGTGCGATCCACCTTTGGGACAGGTTCCGCCGGTGTCGCCGCCAAAATAAATCAGCCGGCAGGTGTAGCACATGCGCCAGCCGCCTTCGCCGTCGAGCCGCGGCGGCCGCTTGTAGCTGTAGCCGGTGTCGACCCGGAATCCGCGCCAGAGGTTGTTTACGGTGTAGGATTGCCCGCCACGGGTAAACGCCGCCGTTTCACGGATTCCGTTGTGCTCCGCTCGCAGGGAGGAGACCAAGTCCGGGTAGTTGGGATTGTAGATCGAGAACGAAAAATCGTTATCCGATGCAGCGAAACCCAGGGTGTGGTGAGCGTGCCCCGGCCTGTGGAGGAACACGGGCATCGGTTGCCCGGCCTTCAGGTACTGTTTCAAACGGTCAAACTGGTCTGCGGCGACTTTCGCTGCGTCCGAGCCAAACAGGTTGTCGAGAGCGTCCTGCTCCCATTCAAAGAAAACCCGCCCGTTGAACACAGTGTTCCAGTGCGCGCTCCACTGCCGGTCGAGGATATATTTTTGAACCGGATCGCCTTCGGGAGGAGTCTGCGTGGTTTGGGGAAGCTCCATTCCCGCCCACCAGTAATCCAACGCGGAATAGATCATTCCGCCGCAGAGATTCTGGCCGGAAAAGATTGCCCAGGACCACTTGATGTCGTTGTTGCTGAAATGATAACCGTCGGTCGTGGGATCAAAAGCGAGTCGCATGGATATCCCCTCGGCAGGCGCAAATGCCAACGATTATGGCTGCCGCCGAATCGCGTGTCAATTTGATGGGGAACTGCACAACAGTGGAACGAAACTCCAGCGCAAGCCTCGCAAAGAATGGAGCGGGAGACCGGGATCGAACCGGCGACATCCAGCTTGGGAAGCTGGCGTTCTACCGCTGAACTACTCCCGCTCAATCAGTGAACGGTCTTAGCTTATCACTGCGGCTAAAGGGTCACAACCGTGGGCACATCTGCGGGGGGATTCAAAGAGCCTCAACCACGAAGGCCACGAAGGTTCACGAAGGAAACACATACAAATCCTTCGTGATATTTTTTGTGGCCTTTCTGGATCATGCTTTTTCTTACGCCGCAAACTGATCCACTACTCACGGCCTCGTGAACTCGGGACGCGATTCGTGTTTAAATAGTCGGCCTGTAGACCAGTTCTTGCACTGAGCATTTCTAATCGTGAAGCATGGGGAGACTATGGGTTCATCGAACTCAGGCGCATCACGGCGGCGGTTTCTGCAAGCGGCTCTGAGTACGGGCGGAACGGCGGCGCTGTTTCCGGCGCTGAGCGCGGGGCGAGCGACCGGCGCCCCTGCGAAGCCGGCGGCGGCCGAGGTTAAGCCGTTCGAACTGGATGAGATCACGATTCCGGAGTTGCAGGATGGGATGAAGTCGGGCAGGTTTACGGCGCGGTCTCTGGTCGAGAAATATTTGGCTCGGATTGACGAGATCGACAAACACGGGCCGGCAGTAAATGCGATCATCGAGATAAATCCGGATGCGCTTGCCATTGCCGACGGGCTCGATCAGGAGCGCAAGGCCAAGGGGCCGCGGGGGCCGCTGCATGGCATTCCGGTGCTGATCAAGGACAACATCGACACGGCGGACCGCATGATGACCACGGCGGGATCGCTGGCGCTGGTGGGCTCGAAGCCGACGAAAGATTCTTTTGTGGCGCAGCGGCTGCGGGCGGCGGGCGCGGTGATTCTAGGCAAGACCAATCTCAGCGAGTGGGCGAACATTCGTTCCAGTCACTCGACCAGCGGATGGAGCGGGCGCGGCGGGCTGACGAAGAATCCGTACGCGCTGGACCGTAATCCGTGCGGGTCGAGTTCCGGCACAGGCGCGGGGATTTCCGCGAACCTTGCCGCGGCCGGCATTGGCACGGAGACTGATGGGTCGATCGTGTGCCCGTCGTCGTCGAACGGGTTGGCCGGGATCAAGCCGACGGTGGGACTTGTGAGCCGCAGTGGAATCATTCCCATTTCGCACAGCCAGGACGGCGCTGGTCCGATGTGCCGGACTGTGCGCGATGCGGCGATTCTGCTGGGTGCGCTGACTGGGGTTGACGGTGACGACGCAGCCACCGCGGCCAGCGCGGGCAAGGCGCAGAGCGACTACGCACAAGATTGCGACCCTACGGGCCTGAACGGGGCGCGCATTGGCGTGGCGCGAAAATATTTTGGCTTCAGCGAGGCGGTCGACGCGCTGATGGAGGAGTCGCTCGCCGTGATGAAGCAACAGGGGGCGACGCTGGTCGATCCCGCCGACATTGAAACCTTCGGCAAGTTCGACGAGAGCGAACTGCTGGTCTTCCTGTATGAACTGAAGGCAGATCTCAACGCATATCTGGCGCGGCTCGGACCCGGTGCACCCGTGCGTACTCTGCAGGACATCATTGACTTCAATGATCGCAACCGACAGACGGAAATGCCGTTCTTCGGGCAAGACTTATTTGTGAAAGCCCAGGCTAAGGGACCACTTACCGACAAAGCGTATGTGGATGCGCTGGCGAAGAATCATCAATTGGCGCGCACCGAAGGCATTGACGCGCTCATGGATAAGCACCACCTGGACGCTATCGTCGCTCCGACCGGCGGGCCGGCGTGGCTGACGGACTTGGTGAATGGAGACCACGTAGCCGGAGGCAGTTCGAATGCGGCCGCGGTCGCTGGGTATCCGAACATTAATGTGACTGCGGGATTTCTTTCCGGCTTGCCGGTGGGGATTTCATTCTTCGGCCGCGCCTGGAGCGAGCGCACGTTGATTAAGCTGGCGTACTCGTTCGAGCAGGCCACCAAGGCGCGGCAGACGCCGAAATTTCTGCCGACCATTGGGCCGGAGTAGAGAGTTACCTTTGCGGCTTTAGTGATCCGATTTTTCGGGATTGGTTACCAAAAACCATGACTCGACGGATGTAAAGTTACGCAAAGGTCGTTTAGCAAACGCTACCAACCACCTACAATTGAGATGTAAGCGGAGGTGGTTATGACCAAGCTCCGTGGCTGCGGTTCCCTGCTGTTGATGCTGGTTTCCTGCTTCGCGTTCGGCCAGAAAAATCCTGGCGGGCAAGTCTATCGCACCAATGAGGAAGTCCGCGTTCCTCAGCTGCCCGCCTTGATGGCTCGTTCTCACAACCTTTCGGATGTACTGCTGACCTCGCTGGACATCGTGTTCCACGACCCCGGCATCTGTTGCGGCAAGGACTCGGCCTTGGAAGATCGAGCGCCGGCCGCGGATCCATTGTCTCTCAACGACGTTGCGTCCAGGGTACAAGGAAAGCAAGTCTTGAGCGACGGCCGTGCAATCCAGATTACTGCGGAAGTTCTGCCCGACGCCCCCGGGATCGATATCTCCTCTCGGATTGTTGGATCGTTGCTGGATAAACACGCGATGCTCATGATGTGGAACTCTCATCTCTACGTGCTCTACGGAGCTGTGTTCGACGCAGTTGCGAACGGCCGCAGTAGCCAGTTCATGATTCACAGGCTGTTTCTCGTCGACCCGCGGTATTCCGGCCAGCGGAGAGAGCAGACTTTCAATCGTGATACTGATGATTGGAGCAAGGTTGAGGGAATACTGCTGCTGACGGTAGCTCCGCAATAGATTCCTGGAGGTGAGGCGTGAACATGTTTCGTTCGCACGACTGGGTTTTCACGAAGTTAGCGGTGGCATGCCTTGCTATGTGCAGCTGCGCGCAGGGCCAAGTGCTCTATCAGGATCAGGTAATCGAGGTGCGCGAGTTGCCGTCGCTAATGGCGCGGTCGCCGCACTCTGCCGACGTGCTGCTGACCTCGCTCGACACTATCTTCCACGATCGTGAAGTATGCTGCGGCAAAGACTCAGCTCTCGAAGATAGCGCCGGGGCAGCCGACCCTAAGTCGTTGAAAGATGTTGCCAGTAAGCTGCAGGGGCGACATTTGTTAAGCGATGGTCGGCCTATTATGGTGACCGCGACTTATGTGGCGCCGGACGCGGTCAATTCCGGGATGCTTATCACCTGGTTTCAGAACCATCATTCGGCGCTCATGCAGTGGAACTCGCACGTCTATGTGGTACATGGCATCGTCTATCAATGGACGGCAAGTGGCACACCAGACTCGGGAGAGCAGACCGGCACGGTGATCCACAAGTTTCTGCTTTGGGATACGCGCTATTCCGATTTGCGGCGTGAAGTGGTGTTCAACCGCGAGACCGACGACCTGGGCAAAGTGGATGGATTTTTGTTTGTCGATGTGAAGCCACAGTAGGCCTACGCCTTTGTCCAGTCTCAAAGTGGAACTTCACCCGCGCCAGCCTCTATTTTTTCGAATTTTTGGCCGCAGTCATGTTAGCCTCGACTTAGGAGGGGGTAATACATGACCAACCTGAACAAGGTAGTCTCTTCCCTGCAGAACGAGTACTCCCGTCTCGAACGAGAGATGGGAAGAGTGGGGAAGGCGCTGGACGCGCTCGGCCATGCTGGCGGAAAGAAGCTCAAGAAAACAGGACGAACCTTGAGCAAAGAAGCCCGCAAGCGGATCGCCGATGCGCAACGACTACGCTGGGCAAAAGTGCGGAAAGCTGCTGCCAAGCTAGTCAAGACGTAACTGCAGTTATTCGTAAGCACCGCAGACGGCCTCGTTCGTAACTTCTCCCAAAGATGTGCGAGCGGGGCCTTAGCGGGGCTCAGATTTTACCCACCCATCTGACAACAACATGCGCGAACTCCCAAGAAAACTGAACCACAAGATGCTGAGGTGGACGATTCTCAGTCTGTTTCTGCTAGTCATACCAACGGGACTTGCCGCCGAGGACCTTTCTCTGCAGACGCTGGTCACGCCATCCACGATTGTTATAAAAAACGGCCATCCCGTTACTTTTGCCATCCACGGTTTCATCGAGTTCAAATCGCTGGCGGAGGTTTTTCCCTACATTGACTCCCAGATGGTGCGCTGGAGGCCGGAAGGTCGGTTTGCCGTTGAAGGACGGCGACTCCTGAGGCGGGAACTGCTGCGACATGCGATCGAGAGCCGCGTTGTCTCGATGACGGACGAGCAGCCACTGGAGATTTTGATCACCCATACCGCGGAGGAACTCAGACAGGCGATTGGGCGCGTCAAGGAACCGGTGCCACCGGGCTACGCCGAAACCTTTCTGAAGGTGCAGGAGAAATGGAAGCACTCCCTGAATTGCTGGAGCGCTTCTCCATCGATTCCAGGACGCGTGCTCTCGAACTGGTATCCCATCGAGGAAGGCATCGAACTCGACGGCGCTACCTATGATTCGACTGAGCACTTCTGGCAAGCGGTTAAGTATCATCCTGACGTAACCGTCGCGCAGTTGATAGAACTGCTGGCGGCTCTCCAGCAGAAGGATTGGAGCGGCTGGCTAGCACGCGTCGATGATGACCCTCAGGTATATCTGCCCAACGCATACGCGATTGAGTTCCTGCGGCATAACCTGCAACCGGAACGCTTGCAGTGGTTTCGCGATGAGCTAGGCCGGCACGGTCTGCGCTCCGATGAGCATGCGCGCGAGGCCCAACAACGTCGCGAAACCGCATTTCGTTTCAGTGCATTTGAAGAAAAGGTGCTTTGGGGTGACTTAGCCGACGTTTTCCATCTGGTCTACTTCTTTTCTGATTCGAACGACCCCATGAGAGGCATGCTGGGTGAGCGCCACTTTGACGCAATCTATTTCGCCGAACGCAAGATGGACTTCATCAGTAAAGAATTCCGTTCGTTGATGCTGGAAATCTGGAAGGTCAAATACCTGCAAATCCCGCGCTTCCGCGAGGTAATTACATCCATCCCAGAAGAGGTCGCTCTAAGCCATTTTCTCAATGACGGCGATTCCCCAGACATTCCGATTCCGATCTATGTGCAATATCTGAACCAGATCCGCAAGCTGGCGCTCATAAAAGCTCCGTAGATGGACTTTCCGGAAACCTCTAAGTCCAGCGGAACCACTTCAGGGCCAGCACAAACGAAATTCCACCCCAGAGGCCCAGCACCAGCAGGCGCGGCCACTGCTGGAATAGCGGCGTGCCCTCCAGAATGCTGGCGCGCAGCGCGTCGTTGAGCGCGGTGAGCGGCAGGGCTTTGATCAGGGGATGGATGACCGCGGGAAAGCGTTCGTAGGAAAAGAAGACGCCCGAGAAAATCCACATGGGCATCATGACCAGGTTAATGAGGCCGCTGATGCTTTCAATTTTCTGCGCGCGGCTGGCAGTCAGCAGGCCGACGCCGCCGAAGGTGAGCGATCCCAGGCCTCCGATCGCGGCGATGGAGAACACCGATCCGAGCACGCGCATGTGAAAGAACAGGACGCCGAACACCAGCAGCAGGCCAATCTCGATCACCATCAGCAACAGGCGGCTGGTCATGATAGCCAGCAGAAAATCTCCGCGGCGCATGGGCGTGCCCACGTAGCGTTTGAGCAGCTTGCGCTGGCGCATGTCGACCAGCGCGAAGCCGATGCCCCACATGCCGGAGTTCATCAGGTTCATGCCGAGCAGGCCGGGAATCAGGAAATCGATGTAGCGCGAGCCCGGCTCGGATGAAGTCACTACCGTGGTCGTGATTACGTCTTTGCGCCCGGCGGCGGATTGCAGCGCATCATTCACTTCGGATTTGGCCAACACGCTTTCGGGACGCGCCGGATCGTAGCGGTATTCCAGTCCGCCCTTGCCGTCAGGCTCGATGACGAGATCGAACTTGCCGAGACGGAATCCCTGTTGCGCTTCCGCGGATGGCAGCACCTGAATCTTGAAAAGCTCATGCTGCGGCGAATGGGCGAGGAGCGCTTGTGCGTCCTGTGGCCCTGTTCCCGCGACGATCGCGACCGAGGTGGCATCTCCGGGCTTATTGCGGAAAGCTATCCCCAGGCCGAGGGCGAGCAGCAGCGGGAACACGAAGACCCAGAAAACTACTTCCGGCTCGCGCTTGAGTTCGAGCAGGCGCGCCATCAGCAGATGGCTGTAGCCCGCCCAGCGGCCGTTGTGGCGCGCCGGGGCCGGCGGGGTCTTGATTGCGGTGACCGGTGTTTCCTGCGCGATGCTCATAGCTTAAAGATACCGACCTCATTCTTCCCGCAGATGGCGCCCCGTCAGGCGCACAAACACATCTTCCAGGCTGGCTTGGCGCGTGGTCAGGTGCTGCAACTGAGTTCCCTGCCGATCGATGGCATCGAGCAGCGCCGGAATGGTTAAGTGGGGCTGCTTCACGTTGAGGGCGATCATGCCGTCGTCCTCACGAACGGACTCGACACTGGGCAGTCCACTCCACGCTTCCTTGGCCGATGCCGACGCCGCGCCATCGGAGTGCCCGCTCACGGAGAACTCGACCACATGATGTCCGCCGAGGCGTTCGATCAGATCAGCGGGCGAGCCCTCGGCAATGATCTGGCCGTGATCGACGATGGCCAGGCGATCGCAGAGGCGCTCGGCTTCGTCCATGTAATGCGTGGTGAGCAGGACGGTGCCGCCATCGCGCTGGAAGGCACGAATGATGTCCCACAACTGGCGCCGGCTTTGCGGATCGAGGCCGGTGGTGGGTTCGTCGAGAAACAGAATTTTCGGATTGCACACCAGCGCGGTGGCCACGGCCAGGCGCTGGCGCTGGCCGCCGGAGAGCTTGCCCACCCAGGAGTCGGCTTTCTCGGTGAGTTGCAGTTGCTCGAGCACCTCGTCGGACGAGCGCGGCTCACGGTAGAAGCTGGCGAACAGTTCGATGGTCTCGCGCACGGTGAGTTTTTCCGACAGGCGCGTTTCCTGCAGCGAGATGCCCAACCACTCGCGCATTTCGCGTTCATTCTCGCGCCAGGAGTGGCCGAGGATAGAGACTTCGCCCGAGGTGGGTTCGGACAGGCCTTCCAGAATTTCGATGGTCGTGGTCTTCCCCGCCCCATTGGGCCCGAGCAATCCAAAGACTTCGCCCACTTTAATTTCCAGGGTGATTCCCCGCAGAGCCACGAGGTCCCCATAGCGTTTGTGCAAACCTTCCACATACACAATCGAGGAGTTGGAATCATTCACCATCATGTGAGCGATTCATAATATCGAACACGAAT
>JBKQID010000031.1:0-40972 GCA_052148475.1 Candidatus Sulfotelmatobacter sp.
GGCTACGGCTTCATCAGCCGCCAGTCCGGCGAAGACGTTTTTGTGCATTTCTCGGCGATTCAAGCGGGCGGCTTCCGTAGCCTGCAAGAGGGCCAGACCGTGCAGTTCGACGTGACCAAGGGCCCCAAGGGCTGGCAAGCTGAGAACGTCCAGCCGCTGTAGACCATCCCCTTATTGCAAAAAGGCGGTCTCCAACCAGAGATCGCCTTTTTCACGTCTGGACTGCAATTGTTGATTGCTGATTTTTGATTGTTGATTGAAAACCCTTCCCGTAGCGCAAGGCGGTTCAATCAACAATCCAGCAATCAAAAATCAACAATCTCTTTAAGCTTGGTGCCATCGAAGGGACTCGAACCCCCACACCCTTGCGAGTACATGGACCTGAACCATGCGCGTCTGCCAATTCCGCCACGATGGCAAGTGGACTTTCATTGCAGCGGCGACCCATACGTCGCCGTGTCAGGAAGACCTGCACTTCCTATTCTACAGGCACACCGTCGCCTGTCAAACCAACCAAGCCCCGCTTTCCTTCGTGAACCTTCGTGCCCTTCGTGGTTCTCGCTCTTGGACGTTCAAAAGAACAGCTGACTCAACAACGCCTGCACCGCGTGCCAACCCGCGACAATCAGATCGCACACCCGGACCACCAGCCATTCCCCGGCTATCTCAAGCAGCGGCTCCAGAAAATCGCCAATCAGATCGCCCATCCTACTCCAGCTTCGCCGTCATCGTAATCTTCGCGTTCAGCACCTTCGACACCGGACAGCCCTTCTCCGCTGCCTCCGCATACTTCTGGAACGTCGCCGCATCCGCTCCCGGCACCTTCCCCACAACATCAATGTGGCTCGCCGTAATCGTCCATCCCGAATCCAGCTTGTCCAGCGAAAGCGTGATCGTCGTTGAAATGCTCTCCGGCGTCAGCTTCGCCTCGCCCAGCTGCGCCGACAGCGCCATCGAAAAACATCCCGCATGCGCCGCCGCAATCAGCTCCTCGGGATTCGTTCCCGGCCCATTCTCAAATCGCGAGGTGAATGAATACTGCGTGTTGTTCAGCGCCCCACCCGGCGCCGAAATCGTTCCCTTCCCATCCTTCAATCCACCCTTCCAAACCGCGCTAGCCTTCCGTTGCATGATCATCTCCTGGTTATGATTTCGCGAAGCCGCAAATCATTGTAGACGGAACCTCGCAACCCTGTCAGGGCGGGATGCGCGTCATTTCGAAAAATCCCGATTCCCGTGCCTCGGGTCATAGTCGAACTTGATCAGCCCGTCCCGGTAATCGATATGTGTCGCCAGTTCGCGAAGAATCGTGTTGCCCAGAAAACCAGATACCTCCAGCCCCGCGAACCGGGTCATGTTCGAAGTATCAAACGCAAACAAATTATTGTTCGTCTGCTGGATGCCGCCGAAATTGAACACGATATGGTCGCTCTCCGAAACCTTCTTCACCTCCCCGCTCAGCCCCTGAATGGTAACCAGCGATCCATGCATCTTGGTGACGGCCGCCGCCGCCTCCGGCGAAATGCTCGAACTGAACGCTCCGCTATCCACCATGAACAGCCGCTCAGTCTTGTGGTTGAGTGTCACCGGAATGATCACAAAGTGCCCGGCCCGGAAAAACGGCACGTAGTCCTTCATCTCAGGCGCGATATAGCGATCCTGTGGCCCCGCCGATTGCCCCGTCCCCGCGCTGCTTCCTGAACTCGCTCCCGCGCCCTGGCTCGCGGCTTCAGTATTGAGCGCCGGCGCGCTGTCATCCCCCGGACGCGGCGGCAGCGGCGCCAGGCTGAACTTCCGCATCGGATAATCCAGCGTCACCAGATAGCTGCTGAACACGTCGGTGCCGATCAGGCCGTCAATCCCAATAACCTCCTTCCGGTCGGTCACCTCAACCCTGCAATCGCGAAACTCCAGCCCTCCCACCTTGATCGAATCCACCTTCGCGGTGTATCCGCCTTGCCCGCCCTGATCTCCAACTCCGCCCAGCTGAATTCGATCATCCGGCTTCAATCCAGCCCGGTCCGCCGTCGCCCGTCCGATCACCAATCCCGACGCTCCGCTATCCACTTCCAGCTGGCCTTCCCGTCCGTTGAAAAAAACGTGCAGCCCCCAACCCTGAATATGTTTCCCGGTCTGTCCGCAATAACCGTATCGATCGCACGTGAACTTATCGTCCGACCACAGAGGAATCAGTTGCAACTCAGCCGATGTGGCCGTCGAAACCACGTGGCAGTTTTTCCCGGGGTTGGCGGCTTCGGCCAGCAGATACTTCAGGTACTTTTCCCCGCGTGCTTTCTCCCCGGGGTCAATACCCGTCGCCGTGGCGAGATATTGTTTCTGCTCTTCGACCCGCTTTTCCAGCGGCAGCGTCTGCACCCACGCCCCGCGAATCTCAGAATCCCAGGGATCGAGCTGGTGCGCAATGCCGATCGCGCGATTCGCCGAGGCGTACATGGAATTCAGGCGGAGAATCCGACCGCGCAGCAGATACAGCCGCCCGTAGCACCGGTCGGCGCGGAAAGCCTGGTCGGCCGTGCCCGCAGCTTCGGCAACTTTGCCCTGCCGGTATTGCACTTCAGCCAGCGCCGTCAGCAGCGCGACCGAATCGGGCTTGGCCGCAACCGCAGCTTGCGCCGTCGAACTCGCGTCGTCGAGTTTCTGCTCGCGCAGCAACGTGCGCACCAGCCCCGCGTCCAGCTCCGCATCGTGCGGACTCTGGCTCATCGCTTCGCGATACAGGCCCTCGGCCTCGCCCAGCTTGCCGGCAAGATACGCCTTATCCGCCGGCAGAGTGTCGTGCGCCGCCGCTACGTGGCAATGCTCGTCGGCATTCGCGATGCCGGCCAAGCCGCAGGCAAGGGCAGTGACCAGCAGAAAAACGGGGCCTCGGACACTCACTGAACCCACAGAGAATCCTCTCCACGGCGCCGATGCGCAAAATATTTGCCCGCCATTGCACTCCGACCCGGTTCGGCCTGCTCGAAATGGCCCTGCGAGGCCAAACGATCTGCTCTTGATTGTTGATTTTGATTTTGGCCGAGGTCCGCCGCCTGATGTGCAACGCCCGACTCAGTAGAAATCCGAGCAGCTCAAATAAAATCCACACTGCGTACACTTCAACTTGCACCGGCTCTCGCGCAATTTCGCCGAGCAGTTCGGACAATACTGCCCCGGATCAAACTGGGTTCGATCTCCCTGAATTCGATCGTCTTGAATTCGATCAGACTGGATTCGACCGTACTGCACTGGATCGGCCGCCTTCGCTCCCGCCCCATGTCCGCGCTCACTCATCGCCGGTGTCGCCGCCGGTTCCTGGCTCATGCCCACCGACGGTACTCGCCGCTCCCGCCCACTGCAAGTGCAAATTTCGATTCCGTGGAGCAAAACCGCCCCAACGCTCGCCCGCCCTCATCAAGCCGCGCGCTCACTCACGGCCACCGGAGTCCGGCTCCAGCAGTCCGCCATCAGCCGCCAGGCTCCCAGCCGTTTCCACACCTTCACATAATTCCCACGCTCCGCCGCCATCGTTCCATCCGCCTTCCGCACCACCACCGAGAAACGTCCAATCTCCATTGCCATATCGCCGGAATGTTCCACCCGCGTGGTCTCCAGGCGCAGATCGCCGTAGCCCGTCTCGCCCAGCTGGCGCAGGGTTCGCTCCACCGCCTTTTGCCCGTGCGCCCCTTCACAGTGTGTGGCCATCAGCACGCCGTCACCCGCGAACAGGCCCGCGGCCTGATCGTAGTTTCCCGTGTTGAACGCCATGGCGAAATCTTGAGAGAGGTTGCGGAGTTGAGACTCTACGTCCAGGAACGGACGCGAGTCCGGCTGGGAACTCGAGTAAGACCGATACATCTACTACCTCCTGGGGGAAGGCACAGCAGGCTCGCCAATGGTCCGCAAACGAGTCCGCCAAAGTTCGCTCATTCTAGCGCAAAACCACCGCCTGCCAAGAGAAAAGTTTTCCTCTCCACGCGCATTCAGGAAAATCAGGAAAAATAGGAATTCAACAAGCCGAGCATCGAAGAAACCGATCAACCACATCCATTCCGGCGATTATCTCTCCAGCGGCGCCGAGCGACTGGGCAGCCGCAACCCGGATTCCACACTGGTCGCCCCGATCGGAGGTTTCGGCGCTTCCCCCCTCACCCCAGGGTTCTGGCGCTCCGCGATCTGCCGCTTCACGCGTTCCATCAAGACCACAAGCTTTTTCGACTCGTGGTCTCTCTCGGCGTGCTTGCACATCTGTTGAAAATCGTGTGGGGCGTAGGCGACTCGATTGGTCATTGGGAGAGTGATCCTCGTTACCCAGGAGAAGGCATAGCCTAACCGATCCCCAAAGACTTGCCAAGCCCCCCCGCGACTTTTGCCCAGCCGGGATGCGATCCTGATCTTTCGATGTTTGCTTTCCGGTTAACAGACCAACTCTGCCTCAGGTCCGCCCCGATCGCTCGCGAAAATTGCCTCCGCTGGAAAGTCCCTCCGACCCCCGGAAACAGCGCCTTTCTCTTCGCAGTTCGCATCCCTGCCCTACCCCCACCCCGATCCGCCGTTGTCTCCGGAGGTACATGACCTTAGTGACCGTTGAGCCAGTGCCCAATTTGCATAAAATCACTGCAAGGCCCATTTTCGCCTTGCCGGAGAGAGCGTGTGTTCCATCGTCGAACCCTAAGCGTCGTCGTATTTCTCATGGCCAGCGTCACCCTGGCGGCGGCCCGCGATCTCGCGATCGTCTCCAACAAGGTCAACTCCGTATCCACCATCACTCTGCCCGACCTGGTGAAGGTCTGCAAAGCACAAACTGGACGCTGGCCGGATGGCAAGCCTGTCACCTTCATCATGCGCAACCCGTCCACGCCGGAAATGAAGATATTGCTGGAAAAGGTGTACGAACTTTCCGAAGCCCATGTGAAGGACCTCATCGCGGCCGCCAACCAGGGCCGCGCCGGTCACCCGGCCATCATGATCGTCGACTCCGATGAAGACCTGGTCGAGAAAGTCGCATCCATCCCCGGCGCGGTTGGCGTGGTGGACGTCTACGCCATTAACAGCAGCGTCGCAGTCCTCAAGCTCGCCGGCAAACTCCCGCTCGAGCCCGGATACGTGCTGCACGGTAATTAGCTCGTTCTCTATGAGTCAAGATTTGCACCAGCAAAGATTTACATGAGTGAAGAAGAAAAAAATCCGGAAGAAAAAACTCAAGCCGCCGCCGCTGGCGCCGCTGCTGCCGGCGATACCGGAACTGGCACGCGCTCGTCCGCCAGCGCCCCCGCTGGCAAGGTCACCTTCACCCGCCGCTTTCCCCGTTTCGTCCTCGACGTCCGCCTGCAAGTCAAAATGTTTCAAGCCGGCGAGTTCCGCACCTGCTGGGGACGGTCCACCGAAATGGGTCAGGACGGCATCGGCGCCACTCTCACCGGTAGTCTCGAAACCGGCGAGATCGTCACTCTCGAAATTCCTCTGCCCCTCTCGCCCTATCCCATCAAAGTCCGCGCCATCGTCCGCTACCGCCAGGGTCTGCGCTACGGTTTCGAATTCCTCACCCTCAACGAAGGCCAGCGCGACACCATCCACCGCGTCTGCGAATACCTGGCCAGCCGAACCTAAGATTCCCTTCCCCTAAAATGAACCTTGTCATTCCGAGCGAGCGCGCACTTCGCGCGAGTCGAGGAACCTGCTTTTCTGTGTGGGTCCGGGTCTCAGACCCCGTCCAAGCCGAGCGCAGCTCGGCTCCCTCCACCGAAAACTCCATCTCCGCTACCCGCATCCCACCGTAGAATAACCCTGACGTGCGTGCCCTCCTCCTGACTTTCGCCCTGCTCGCCACTGCCGCCGCCCAATCCGCGCTCGTCCCCACCATCACGGTAGTCGACGAAAACGGAGTCGCCGTCCCCGCCGCTCGCGTCTTCCTGCAATCTCCGCCGCAGCCCGCCCTGCGCTGCCAGACCGATTTCACCGGACGCTGCCAGTTCCCCGCACTGCCCGCCGGCCAGTATCAACTGCGCGTCGAAAGAGAAGGTTTCTACGCCGTCGTCGAGTCCAATGTCCAAATCACTCAAAGCTCCACCCTCGATGTCGCCATCTCGCATCTGCAGGAGGTTCGTGAAGTCGTCGACGTCCACGAATCTCCCCCCGCCATCGATCCCGCCCAAGTCGCCTCGCAGGAAACTCTCAGCGGCCTCGACGTCATCGACATGGTCTTCCCCGTCACCCACGATTACCGCAACGCCCTCAACTACATTCCCGGCGTGGTGCAGGACCAGAGCGGCCAGCCCCACGTTGCCGGCGCCGAAACCTATCAGACTGTCACCTTGCTCGACGGCTTCAACGTGACCCAACCCGCCAACGGACTGCTTCTCGTCCGCGTCAGCACTGACGCGTTTCGCTCCATCCACGTCGAGCCTTCCCGCGAGCCCGCCGAAGCCGGCAAAGGATCCGGCGGCCTCGTCAGCCTCAACACCGGCATCGGCGACGATCACTTCCGCTTCTTTGCCACCGATTTCATTCCTTCCGCGCAAGACAAGCACGGATGGCGTTTCGACCAGTTCCTCCCGCGCTTCACTTTCTCCGGCCCCATCGAGAAAGGAAAAATCTGGTTCTACAACGCCTTCGACGGCGAATACGACAACAATATCTACACCGCACTTCCCGTCGGCGCCGACAACGATCACATCCTGCGTTTCGGCAATCTCACCAAGTTTCAGACCAACCTCTCCAGCCGCAACATCCTCACCAGCAGTTTTCTCATGAACTATATTCACGATCAGTACGGTCTTCTTTCACCACTCAATCCGCAATTGACCAATCCCAGGAATGTGGCCTCCGCCTACATCGCCAGCGCCAAAGACCAGCACTACTTCCCCGGTGGCCAACTCCTCGAAACCGGATTCGCCTTCGACCAGTACGACGCGCATCTCACTCCCTACGGAACCGCCGCCTACGAGCCCACCCCTGACACCGCCTTCGGCAATTTCTATTTGACCGAACAAACCCGCGCCCGCCGCTGGCAGGCGCTGACCAATCTCTACCTGCCTCCTCGCCAATGGCTCGGCCGCCACGATCTCAAATTCGGCATCGATCTCGACCGCCTTTTCTACGACGCCCAGTTCGCCCGTCAGCCCATCCTCTACCTGACCGATGCCGTCACTGCCGCTCAACCCGCCGACATCTGCTTCACCGCCCCGCAGGGCGCCACTTTCCCCTGCACCCGCTATTCCACCTTCGGCCCAGCTCCGCTCGGCGAAGCCCCCCTGCACGATCAATACAACACCGAAGCCAGCGCCTACGCCGAAGACCGCTGGAGCATCACCAACCGCCTGTTGATCGAGCCGGGCATCCGCCTCGACTGGGACCAAATCATCCGCCAGGCCGCCATCTCTCCGCGCCTCGCCGGAACCTACGTCCTCGACAGTTCCGGCAACACCAAACTTTCCGCCGGCCTCGGCCTCGTCTACGACGCCACCCCCATCTTCCTGATCGCGCGCCCCTACGCCGGCACACGGCAAGACACATTCTTCTCCATCCCCGATCCCTGCACCGGAAACTGCGTCATCACCACCGGCCCCATCACCACCACCTTCGCCGTCAACAGCGGCACGCTCCAGGCTCCACGCTTCGTCAACTGGAGCCTCGGCTTCGAACACAAACTCCCCGCCGCCATTTATCTAAAAGCCGAATTCCTCGACCGCCACGGCAGCCGCGGATTTGCCTACAACTCACTCGGCTCAACTCTCGGCGGCAACTTCATCCTCGAAAACAGCCGCGACGATCTCTACCGCGCCTTTCAACTCTCCCTCCGCCACAACTTCCGCGAGAGCTTCATGGTCATGGGCTCGTACACGCGCTCCAGCGCCCACTCCAGTCAAGCCCTCGATTTCAACGTCGACAGTCCCATCCTCAGCCCCCAACAACCCGGCCCTTATCCCTGGGACACTCCCAACCGCTTCCTCTCCTGGGGCTACCTGCCCTTCTTCAAGTTGCCCGTTCTTCATCAACTCGAAATCGCCTACTCCGCCGAAGCCCGCACCGGATTTCCCTTCGCCCTCCTCAACGACCAGCAAGAACTCATCAGCCCGCCCGGCGCCGATCGTTACCCTTACTACTTCTCTCTGAATCTGCAACTCGAAAAACGTTTCCACCTCTTCGGCTACTACCTCGCCCTCCGGGGCGGCTTCGACAACATCACCGACCGCTGCAACCCCTACGTAGTCGACAGCGTCATCGACGCGACGCACCCGCAACCCACCTTCACCGCCTGCGAAGGCCGCTCCTTCACCTCAAGAATCCGCCTCCTAGGGCGCAAGTGAATGTCGGAATTGTCATGCTGAGCGAAGCGGAGAGGAGAGCGAAGCGATCCTCACCGCGCAGTCGAAGCATCCCTACCCGCACCACATTCCCATTCAGGGAACACTCTCAGATTTCGTGACATTCGTCACAGCCATTCCACTCAAATCCTCCGACAATATCCCATGCCCCGAGACCGCAAATACTATTGCACGTACATCATGGGAAGCCTCTCCGGCACTCTCTACATCGGCGTCAACAGAAATCTTCACCGCCGCGTCTTCCAGCACAAGTTCCATCACTTCGAAGGCTTCACCGACCGCTACGAAGTCGTCCGCCTGCTCTACTGGGAATCGTACGACGACGTGCACAAAGCCCTCGCCCGCGAGAAGCAACTCAAAGGCTGGGCCCGCGCCAAGAAGATAGCCCTGATCGTCCGCCAAAACCCACACTGGATCGACCTCGCGTCAGAATGGTATCCGTGGATGGCATCAGACAGAGCCGTATAGCCGTAGGGATGCTTCGACTACAAACGACCGTCGCGTCCGCTCCGCTCGTTTTCCGCTCAGCATGACAACGATCTCTAGATGCCTGTCATGCTGAGCGAAGCGGCGAGGAGAGCAAAGCGATCCTCCGCGCGCAGTCGAAGCATCCCTACCCCCACCAAGCAGCGTCCGCCCTGCACACGCAGCCCCCATCCTCCGCGCTATAATCTCCTCCATACACTTGCATCGAAACCCAGCGTCCCGTCATCTCAAATATTCGGAGGACAACAATGGCTCACGAACTACCCCCGCTTCCCTACGCCTACGACGCACTCGAACCCATCATCGATAAGCAGACGATGACCCTGCACCACGACATGCACCACGGCGCCTACGTCAAGAATCTGAACGCCGCCATCGAGAAGCATCCCGACCTCGCCGGCAAGTCCGCCGAAGATCTCATTCGCGACCTCAACGCCATTCCCGAAGACATTCGCGCCGCTGTCCGCAACAATGCTGGAGGCCACGTCAACCACACCATGTTCTGGAAGATTATGAAGCCCCTCGGCGGCGGCGATCCCACCGGCCCCATCGCCGAGACGATCACCAAAACTTTCGGCACCTTCAAAGATTTCCAAACCAAGTTCAACGACGCCGGCGTCAAACAGTTCGGCAGCGGATGGGTCTGGCTCGCCGGCAAACCCGGCGGCGAAGTCCACATCATGAGCACGCCGAATCAAGACAGCCCCATCAGCCAGGGCCACTACCCCATCTTCGGCAACGACGTCTGGGAGCACGCCTACTACCTCAAATACAACAACCGCCGTCCCGAATATCTCGCCGCCTGGTGGAACGTCCTCAACTGGGACGAAATCAACAAGCGCTACGCCGCCTTCAAATCCGGCAAAGCGGCTCACGAGCCCGCCCTGGCGCATCGCTAAAGCAGCAAATAAAAATGGGTGCCCCACCCTTGTCGCGCATTCTGCGACAGGGTGGGGCCTTTGATTTCCGTAGCATCCGTCAGAAGCGGTGCGCGGCAAAACTGGGTGCCCCATTTCTCGCGTACTTTGCGAGAAGTGGGGCTTTCGACTTTCGCAATTAGCCAAGACCCTGGCATTCCCCGGAACCAACCCCGCTCTAACCCCGTACCATCCCTCAGACCATGTCCCTGTCCCGCCGCGCCCGTTACGGACTCCTAGCCCTAATCCTCTATCTCACCCTCTGCACCGTTGGCGGCATCACGCTTGCCGACGGGACTCTCCACCCCACCCGCCGCCCGCTCACCGAAGACGAAATCGGCGCGGTCCGCGACCAGACCCGCGCCCTCGACGCCGATCTCACCGACGTCTCCATCACCACCTCCGACCGCGCAACTCTCCGCGCCTGGCTCATCCATCCCCACCATCCCAACCGCGACGCCGTCCTCCTGCTCCACGGCCTCGGCGACAACCGCCTCGGCATGACCGGATACGCGCAACTCCTGCTCACCCACGGATTCATCGTC
The DNA here is from genome assembly GCA_052148475.1 of Candidatus Sulfotelmatobacter sp. Lineage (GTDB taxonomy): Bacteria > Acidobacteriota > Terriglobia > Terriglobales > Acidobacteriaceae > Sulfotelmatobacter. The sequence goes on from JBKQID010000031.1 coordinate 10,273, forward strand.
CTGCTCCCCGACGCCCGGGCCCACGGTGCCAGCGACGGCCCGCTCGCCACCTACGGTCTGCTCGAGCGCAACGACATTCATCAGTGGTCCGACTTTCTCGAAACCCAGATTCAACCCGATCAAGATCATCCCCACTGCCTCTTCGCCCTCGGCGAATCCATGGGCGCCGCGCAACTCCTCCAGTCCCTCGACACTCACCCAAACTTCTGCGCCGTCGCCGCCGAATCTCCCTTCGCCAATTTTCGCGAGATCGCCTACGACCGCATGGGACAACCTTTCCATCTCGGTCCCTGGATAGGAAGAACTCTCCTTCGCCCGTTAGTCGAGATCGCCTTCCTCCGCGCCCGCCTGAAATACCACCTCGACATGCAGAATATTTCTCCAGAAAATTCCGCCGCTTCCACCACGATCCCGATTCTTCTAATCCACGGCCAGATCGACAGCAACATCCCCGTTCGTCACTCCGAGCGCATCCACGCCCACGCCCCGAACACCGGCCTGTGGCAAGTCCCCGCCGCCGACCACTGCGGCGCCCTCAGCACCGCTCCCCAGGAATTCGAAAGCCGCCTGCTCGCGTGGTTCGTCCGCCACTGATCTCCTCCGTGTTCCTCCGTGTCCTCTGTGGTTCAAGGTTTTGCTTTTCTGCATTTCCTGTGCACACCCTGTGGACATTCCGACGGCTCCGTCCACCCGATTTCTCGCCCCCGCGCATCTCTCACGAAAACAGAGCCATTCAGGGCACCCAACAACTCCTCTCTAGCCCGCTCGTTCTTCATCTACTCGGCGAAAATCCGCGGCCATCTTTTTCCTCAACTGCACCAAAAATACTGAATTGACCCGCGCCCGTTTCGCTCGTACAGTCACTTTCGCCTTCATAAAAATTCAAACCGTCCCAGACCGGGCACCACCGGCTGGCGATTGCATTCAAAATTTCAGAAGAAAGATTCGTACTCGGGTCAGGGCACCATGAAATCAGAGCAGTGGACCACATACCGCACACGCTTCCTCGTCAAAGCCAAACAACTCAGCTCCAGTCTCAGCTTCGTCGATCACCTCGGCCGCCAGCACTGCGGCCGCAAAGGCGATTACCTCGTCGAATCCTCCGACGGCGTGCTCAGCATCGCGCCTCGCCGCATCTTCGAGGACATCTACGTTCGCATGTCGCTGTCGCACGAACCGGGCATCGCCGAATCCTCGTTCACGGAAAACTCGCTTTCGGGAAAAACCACCCGCGATCCCGAGTTGGAACGCCAAAGATTTGAGCCCCTCGCCATCGAACAAGTGAACCTCGAACCAGCAAAGCTCGACCCAGTAAAGCTCGCCAAACCACCGGTCGGCAGCCAGCGACTCGATGACCATCTCACCGCCCGGAACGTCACCGTCCGCGAAGACGCGCCCGCCCGCGGCCGCCGCAAACTCCCCCAGCCCTGTGGCGACCGCCGCGCGCCCACCCCGCGCCTGCACCTGATGTGAACGTGGCCGCCACAGCCGGCGCCAGCCGCCACCGTGACCACCGGGCGTCACCGTGGAAGAGCGGCGCTTCAGCGCCGCGTAATGCGCCCGCTCGATTCCCACGGGCTTTAGCCCGATGGTTCGGGCGGAACGTGCAGAGAAAGGAGCCATTTTTGATCTCCGAGCTCAAAATATTTCACGCCGCAACCCCAACCGTTGCCGTGGGATACCGTTCCCAAAACAGGAATCTCTGCGCGCTCTCCACAAGTCGCACCCGCGCCCCGTTTTCCACAATGTGGAAAACCTGGCCCTAACCCCGCACCAAGCCCGTCATTGCTAGGGATACAACCTGTAGTGTTTCCCTCTTGACAGGCACAATCTGCGGGAGTAACTTTGCAATCCCAAGCACGAAAATTCCGCCTCACGGGAATGGGACGGAATTTCCAAGCAGGAGAGCAGTACAGGAAAGCGATGCGGTCCCGGTGCCCAGCCAGAGGTGACTCGGCACCCTCCGCAGGCAAGAGCAAAGAGAAGGTTCAGGCGCCCGGGCTTCCAGATCCGTGAGCCCGGCGCCCAACCTTAAACCAGGGAAGTTCAACCTTCAGGTTTTCCGGAGGCCGACTCCGGGAGCCGGAAGCCAAAATCGAAGCCAAAATAAAGTGCGGTGGCCGTTCCCCGACCCTCCCCGGGGAGCGACATAAAAAACGCGGCGTACGGTAAGCGTGCCGCAAGAAACTGCAGCAGCAAACAGTCAACTTCAACCTGCCCGCCGGCAGATCAGGAAGAATTCCTTTCTCCGGCGTGGCAGCAGGACCCGGCAACACAGATCTAGGAGCCCGCAATGGAAGGTTTAACTCGTCTGGTCACAGAGTCTCTGGCGCGCCACGGTTTCGATCGTCCCCTCGACTACCGCCGCCTACACTGGTCGCGCTGGTTCCGCTGCGACTCCCCCCACAGCCTCCTGTTCGTCCCCAGCAAACCCGGCGTCTTCGCCGTAGCCGAAGAAATCATGGACTTCGCCCCGGCCAAGAATGAGGTAGGAGCCGTGAATGAGGTAGGAGCCGTGGAAGAGCGGCCCTTCAGGGCCGCGTCCAGCCCGCTAAATCCTGCGGCTTTAGCCGCTGAGGGAAATGGCACCCTCGCAGCACAGCGGGCCCGCCGCATGCTCGCCGTCACGCAATTCTTCGAAGACGACGACATGGCTTTCGTCCTCGACCGCATGCTCTCGCGCCGAAATCCCATGGCCGACCGTCTGGCCTCCGGCCGCTACTTCGTCCGCTTCGTCGTCATCGAAGACCAGACCCAGCGTCGCAGCATCTGCAACGCCCTCAATCAGTGGATGGTCTCCTCCGCCGAAAAAGCCACCGGCATCGGCTCCCATTTCGCCACATCCCTGGAACTAACCCCCGCCACGGAATACGTTCCTCAGCCGGACGACCGCCAGCAATCCCTCTTCGCCGGTGTTCCCGATACCAGTGTGGCAAAGGATACTCGTGTGGCGACGGGCGACTCGCCCGTCCCGCGAAGCGAAGCGAGCGGCCAGGGCTCACAACTCGGTTTTTCCGCCTCGCCCCCCGTCCCGACGACCCCGCAGCTAGATTCCGGCGCCGCCACCAACATTCACTGTCCCACCCCGATCCCCTCCGGTTTCTAGGGAGGGCTTTCAGGTGGCGCAGCGCTTCGAGCGCTGCGATCCAATGTTCTTTGCAGGAGACTTCTTGTCAGATGTGCTTTGTACGAGGTCGCATCAGGTGTTCTCTGTATGAGGCTTCGTATCAGGCCACGGCTTTAAGCCGTGGCGTAGAGTACCAATTTTGAACGCGGCTTTTGCCGCCGCGTTGGCCGCGAAACGGCCCACAAAGATCTTTGAAAGACCCGATCCACCCCCGGCTCCCCGTCCCCCCGGACGCCGCGAATCGGCGCAACACGCATAGAATCTAATTAATTGGAGAGCCCAATGGCAGAAGTCAAAATCGCAACCGAATCCACCGTCACCCCGTCCGCCCCCGCGACATCCAAGAAGAAGCTCTCCGGCCTCTCCGTCCGCCGCTTCTTCTCGAAGCCCGGCGTCTCCCCCTACAACGAAGTCGAATGGGAGCTCCGCCTGGCTCAGATCACCGACGCCCAGGGCAACGTGATCTTCGAGCAGAAGGACGTCGAAGTCCCCAAAGACTGGTCCATGACCGCCACCAACATCGTGGCCAGCAAATATCTGCACGGCAAAATCGGCACGCCCGAGCGCGAAACCGGAGTCCGCCAGCTCGTGGCCCGCGTCGCCGAAACCATCCGCGACTGGGGCATGGCCCAAGGCTACTTCAAGACCGCCGACGACGGCGCTACTTTCCACGACGAATTAGTCCACATTCTCGTCCGCCAGTACGCCGCCTTCAACAGCCCCGTCTGGTTCAACGTAGGATGCGACCGTATCGAGCCCAACTCCGACGGCCGCAGCTGGCATTGGAACCAGCAAACCCAGCAAGTCGAATTCGGCGTTACCGGATACTCGAAGCCTCAGTGCTCGGCCTGCTTCATCAACTCGGTCAAAGACTCGCTCGACTCGATCCTCACTCTAGCGAAAACCGAAGGCATGCTCTTCAAGTGGGGCAGCGGCACAGGCACAAACCTGTCGCCCCTGCGCGGATCCACCGAAACGCTCTCCGGCGGCGGCACCGCCAGCGGCCCGCTCAGTTTCATGAAAGGATTCGACGCCTTCGCCGGCGTCATCAAGTCCGGCGGCAAGACTCGCCGCGCCGCCAAGATGGTCATCCTCAACGTCGACCACCCCGACATCATCGAGTTCATCGAGTGCAAACAGAAAGAAGAAGCCAAGGCTCACGCCCTAGTCGCCCAGGGATACGACGGCTCTCATCCCGACTCCGACGCCTACTCCAGCATCTTCTTCCAGAACGCCAACAACTCAGTCCGCGTCACCGACGACTTCATGTACGCCGTCGTTCGCGACACCGACTTCTCCACCCGCACCGTTACCGACGGCTCGGTCGTCAAGACGTACAAAGCCAAAGAACTCCTCCGCAAAATTTCCGAGGCCACCTGGCACTGCGGCGATCCCGGCATGCAATACGACACCACGGTCAACCGCTGGCACACTTCGAAGAACACAGCCAGAATCAACGCCAGCAACCCGTGCAGCGAGTACATGTTCCTCGACGATTCCGCGTGCAACCTGGCCAGCCTGAATCTGCTGAAGTTCGCCCCCAACGGCACCTTCGACGTCGAGTCCTACCGTCACGCCGTCGACATCTTAATCACCGCCCAGGAAATCCTGGTCGACAACGCCGGATATCCCACCGAGTCGATCATGCGCAACTCGCACGACTACCGCCCGCTGGGATTAGGCTACGCAAACCTAGGCGCTCTGTTAATGGCCGCAGGCCTACCCTATGACTCCGACGCCGGCCGCGACTACGCCGCCTGCGTCACAGCAATCATGTGCGGCGAAGCATATTTGCAATCAAGCCGCATCGCCGAACAATGCCCCCCCCTAATCCCAGCCACAGAAGCGACCAGAAAGAATCTAGCCGAAACCAATCTAGGATCTCGTGTGGGCGCGGGCGACTCGCCCTCGCAGGAGCGCAGCTCCGCCACCATGCCCGGCGGCGCCTGCCCCGGCTGGTACATCAACCGCGAGCCATTCTTAGATGTAATCCGCATGCACCGCGCCAGCGTCAACGGAATCAACAAGAACAATGTTCCCAGCAGCATCTACGAAGCCAGCAAACAATGCTGGGACGAAGCCCTGGCCCACGGCGAAAAACACGGCTACAGAAACAGCCAAGTAACAGTCCTGGCCCCCACCGGCACCATCGGCTTCATGATGGATTGCGACACCACCGGCATCGAGCCCGACCTGGCCCTGATCAAGTACAAAAAACTCGTCGGCGGCGGCATGATCAAAATCGTCAACAACACCGTCCCCACCGCCCTGTTCAAGCTCGGCTACACCCACGATCAGACGGATGCGATTGTCAGCTACATCGATGCCACCGGCACCATCGAAGGCGCTCCGCACATCAAAGATGAGCACCTCGCCGTCTTTGATTGCTCGTTCAAGCCCGCCAAAGGCACGCGCTCCATCGCCTACATGGGACATCTCCGCATGATGGCCGCCGCCCAGCCCTTCATCTCCGGAGCCATCTCGAAGACCGTCAATCTTCCCGAGAACGCCAGCGTCGACGACATCGCCGAAGCCTATCTCCAGGCCTGGAAGCTTGGCCTGAAGGCAGTAGCCGTCTATCGCGATGGCTGCAAGAAATCGCAACCGCTCAGCGCCGCCGGCACCAAGACCGCAAACTCCACCAAAGACGACGCCCGCCTCGCCGCCGCGCAGCACCATATTGACGACGAAGAGGACATGAACGCTCCTCCCCGCGCCGTGCGCCACAAGCTGCAGGAAGAGCGCGCCTCCATCACCCACAAATTCAAGGTAGGAGACCACGAGGGCTACATCACCGTCGGCCTCTATCCCAACGGCCAGCCCGGCGAACTCTTCATCACCATGGCTAAAGAAGGCTCGACCGTCAGCGGCCTCATGGACAGCTTCGCCCTCGCCGTGTCCATCGCCCTGCAACACGGCGTCGAGCTGAAACTGTTCTGCGAAAAATTCGCCCACACCCGCTTCGAGCCCAGCGGATGGTCCGGCAATCCCGACATCGGCTACGCCAAGAGCATCATGGACTACATCTTCCGCTGGCTCCAACTCCGCTTCCTCACCGGCCAGCAGCAGTTGCTGTTCGACAACCTGAGACTGCGTCCGTCCGGTGTCAGCTCGCAGCCGTCAGACGTTGAGGAAACGCCGCCCACCGCCCGCAATCCGGAACCCAGAGGCCGGAAGCCGGAAGCCGGTTCAGTCCACGCCTCCGATGCCCTGTCGAGCCTCATTGATCTCGGCGATGCTCCCAGCTGCAGTTTCTGTGGCAGCATCATGACGCGCAACGGCAGCTGCTATCGCTGCGGTAGTTGCGGGAGCACCAGCGGCTGCAGTTAGACGCTGCTTGTACTAACTAATTAGTAAGCCCAAGATGTAGACATGCAGGGCCTACATCTTGGGGGCTTGACGCCGAGCCCATTTGGGCTGTAGTCTAGTTTGTGATGTTAGTTTTAAAAATCGGATTCAGCAACCACTGACGTAGGTTATCGACTTCGCCCCTAGGCCCCAGCCGTACTCCCCGCCAGCGAGTAGCAATCCAAATCTCTGCGAGGTACGACATGGTGGCCGCTCCCGCTTTTTCCGCTTCGAACGAGTTTTCCGCGGACTTGGATGACCTTCTTTTCCAGATTTGCGAAGAGCTTCAAATAACCTCCGCAAGGTACGACTTGGCCGTCGCGAGGTACGGGACCCTCAACACGCTGCTCGAAAGCAGCGAGAGCCCGTTCCGGCACTTTCGTCCAGAGATTTATCCGCAGGGATCGATGGCCCTGGGCACGACGGTCGCACCGATCAAGGGGCCGCACGACCTTGATTTTGTGCTGCAGCTGTCCCGGGACTATAGCACCGTGGATCCGATGGCGCTGATTCGCACCCTCTACGACTTTCTGCGCGGAAATGGCATCTACCGCGCGATGACAACGCTCAAGAATCGTTGCGTTCGCATCGAATATGCAGACGAGTTCTACATGGACGTGCTGCCTGCGTGTCTTAACGTTGCGGCCGGCCGTGGTTGCATCAAGGTTCCCGACCGCGCGCTTAAAGGATGGAGTGATAGCAACCCGAAGGGGTACATTGAGGAGTTTGAGAAGAAATCCAAGATGATCTTCGTCGGCAGGATGCTCGACAAAGCCGCGCCCGTCCCCGATCGGCAGGCCGTCGCAGAGAAGAAGCCCTTGCAATTGGTTGTACAGCTCTCGAAGCGATGGCGAGATCTATACTACGCCAACCTGGACCCGAAACTCGCCCCCATCTCGATTGTGCTGACCTCGATTGCGGCCGAAACGTACCGAGGAGGACGGTCGGTGAGCCAGGCCCTAACGTCGATGTTGGGCGGGGTTGTGGACCTTATCGACCTGTCTCGCCGCAGGGGAGAGCAGCATCTGCACCTTTACAATCCCTCGAACCGCGCCGAGGATCTGACCGAGCGATGGGACTCGAATCCAGCTGCATACGACGCATTCGAGAGCGGCATCCGCGACTTCTGGCGTCGGTGGTCTCGGCTAATGGCGGGCCATGCAAATCCCTACTCAGAACTGGCACAGCTGTTCGGAGAGCCCGTGACTGCCGTGTTAAAGAAGCGGGCGCAGGGCGTTCAGAAATCCAGGGGAGGACAGAGCCTGGGAGTGACCGGGACCGGCCGCATAGCGCCTGCGGCGGCGGCGGCCGTCCCGATTAAGCGGAACACGTTCTATGGGACGGAGTAAGAGAGGATTTTCCCAGCGCTGCCTTACGCCGGCCGAGCAGGCCTATTTTCTGACCTTGGCTTTTCCTGGCTTCAAGGTTGCGACGGTGCGGAATCGACTTCGATGCACGGGAGTTCTCCAACCGACGCCGATCAGCGACGCCTATACTGTGCAACTTGAATACGAAGCGCCGGAGCGCCCACGTGTCCGAGTTTTGCGGCCGGAACTTCGCCTAGCAAAGGGAAAAAACAAGCTGCCCCACGTGTTCGCCGAAAATGATCTCTGCCTGCATTTGCCGGGGGAGTGGCGCCCTGACCAGAGAATTTGTGAATTCATAGTGCCTTGGATCTCGCTCTGGCTGTATTTCTATGAGTTGTGGCTCGTCACTGGCGAGTGGCTCGGCGGAGGACACGAGCCTTACGCGGGAGCGAAATGAGCCGGTTCAGAATCCTCTCGATCGACGGCGGGGGCATCAAGGGAGTCTTCCCTGCGGCGTTCTTGGCCGCGGTCGAGGACACTCTGGGAGGCGCGCCGATCTCAGAGTTCTTCGACTTGATCGCGGGCACCTCGACCGGAGGGATTATCGCGTTAGGGCTCGGCCTCGGCCTCAGAGCGGGCGACGTACTTGGATTCTATGAGCAGTACGGCCCCCGGATCTTTCCCAAGAGGCCCATATGGAGCTGGCTTGGATCAGCCAGGTACGACGCTCAGCCCCTGAAGGAAGCGCTCGAAAAAACATTTGGTTCGAAACGACTCGGCGACGCAAAGCGACGGCTGCTGATTCCATCCTTCAACGCGACCACGGGACGCATTCACATTTACAAGACGGCCCACCACCCTCGCCTCCAAACAGACTTCAAGGAGCTTGCCGTTAGCGTCGCCCTAGCAACCTCGGCCGCGCCGGTCTATTTGCCTGCATTTCGATCCGGGCAGGAGGTCGTTCTCATCGATGGCGGCATCTGGGCGAACAATCCGGTCGGGCTAGCTGTCGTCGAGGCGATCAGCATGCTAGGAAAAGAGGGCACAGAACTGGACGTTCTGAGCATAGGCTGCACTGCGAAACCCCCAGACTTTACGCAGCGAGGCCGGGGCCTACTGTTTTGGGCCCGTCGGGCGCTCGACGCGGCCATGGATGGCCAAGCGTTCGGGGCGCTAGGGACCGCCCAGCACCTAGCGGGACACGAAAATGTTCTTAGGTTTAACCCCGTCGTGATGCCGGGACGCTTCGCGCTGGACAATGTGCAAGGCATACGCGAGCTTAAGGCGCTTGGCTACAGTGAAGCTCGCGAATCGCTTAGGCAACTCACACCGAAGTTCTTTTCCTCGCAGGCCGAGGAATTCCACCCCCTGTGCTCGTAAAAGGGAGACTCCGGACAGCCATTAATACCTTATTCCATAGAAACACCCCGGATCTCCCGTTTTACGTATCCACAAGCAAACAAGCCACTTCATACATTTTTGTATGTACAAATACGTACATAAAATGTTCCTGCAGGAACATTTCTCCACTTTGTTGACGTTTTGCGCGAAACCTTCCCGTGAGCCCAAAATCCCCATTTCTCGCGCAAAAGACGCGCGAGAAATGGGGCACCCCGGCTTGTTGGTTGCTTCGGTGCACGGGGATAGATAGACTGGCGGCGCGATGACTACACGCCGCCGCTTTGTCCGCAATGCTGCCGTCGTTTCGACCGCTCTGGCGCTGGCTCCGCGAACTCGATTCCTGATGGCGCAGACTGAGGCTGGCGCGGGCACCTTCCGCAATCCGATTCTGGGCGGCGACCATCCTGACGCCAGCCCCATCCGCGTGGGGGCTGATTTTTATCTGACGCATTCCAGCTTCGACTACGCGCCGGGGCTGCTGATCTGGCACTCTCGGGACCTGATCAACTGGCGTCCCGTGGAAGCCGCGCTGCACCGCTACCATGGCAGCGTGTGGGCTCCGTATCTGTGCGAGTATCAGAATCACTTTTATATTTATTTTCCCGCCGACAACCGGCTGCGCGTGGTCCATGCCGAACATCCGACGGGACCGTGGAGCGATCCGGTCGATCTCGCGATCAACGCCATTGACCCCGCCCACATTGCGGAGAACGGCCGCCGCTTTCTCTACATGGCTGGCGGACAGATGGCGGAATTGAACGCCGACGGCCTGTCGGTCAAGACTGCTCCGCGCGTGGTGCTCGAGCCCTGGCCAGTGCCAGCCACTACGCGGATGGAGTGCACGTGTCTCGAAGCGCCGAAACTACTTGAGCACAATGGCTACTACTACCTGAACGTTGCCGAGGGAGGCACCGGAGGACCGGCGACCAGCCATTCCGTGATCAGCGCGCGCAGCCGGCATGCGGAAGGCCCGTGGGAATTCTCGCCACACAATCCAGTGGTGCATACGGCCTCGCGGGAAGACCGCTGGATGAGTGTAGGGCACGGGCGTCTGGTGGATACGCCAGGCGGCAAGTGGTTTATGACGGTTCACTCGTATGAGAACGGTTATCGCACGCTGGGGCGGCAGTTGCTGTTGCTGCCGGTCGAGTGGACTGCCGACGGATGGTTTCGCGTGCCGGAGGGGATAGCGGCGGACTCGGCGATTTTGGTGCCGGTGCCGGGCGCGAGCCAGCAGGAATTTGTTGATCCATCCGACGACTTCACCGCGCCCGAACTCGGGCTGCAATGGGGCTTCTGGCGGGAATACGATCCGGCGCGATTCACCGTGGGAAATGGCGCGCTCACACTGGCGGCGCGCGGGAAGTCTCTCGCCGAAACTTCGGTACTGACCACGGCCGTGGGAGGACACTCCTACACGGTCGAGATCGACGCTGAGATCGAGCCGGGTTGCGAGTGCGGGCTGATGCTGTTTTATGATCCGCAGCACGCCTGCGGCATTCTGCTCGACGGCGAGGGCGTGGGCGTGCGACTAGCGAATGGGTATGTTCCGAGCCGGCAGCAGAAGGGCGCGACCCGCGCGACTTTGCGCGTGGTTAATGACCGGCAGGAAGTCGACTTCTATTTCCGGCTGCCTGGAAAAAGCTGGCAGCGTGCGGCGGAATCCGCGGAAATTTCAGGGATGCAGCACAACGTGCTGGGCGGCTTCCTCGATGTGCGGCCGGCGGTGTACGCTTGCGGCTCCAGCAAGGCCACGTTTCGTAGCTACCGCTACTTCGGCGAGGTAAGAGTTCCGGATTAGAGGTCGGTACTGGGTTGCCAAATGAGATCAACATTCCCCACCCTGTCGCAAAAAGCGCGAGAAGGGTGGGGCGCCCCCGTTCATTTTCCGCTTTATTTTCTGCTTTATTTCTTGCGCGAGCTTTTCTTTTTGGGCGCTGGCTTCTTGCTGGCGTCTTCTTTCTGGGCGAAGACGCGGGCAAAGATTTTGTCCACGTTTTTCAGTTGGCGCGGGAGGTCGAAGGCGTGTTCGATCTGATGGCGTGGAACTTTGCTGGTGATTTCTTTATCGGCCAGGATGAGCTGATGGAAGTCGAGATTCTCTTTCCAGGCGCGCATGGCGTGGGATTGCACGAGGCGGTAGGCATCTTCACGGCTGACGCCGTGTTCGACCAGGTCGAGCAGAAGCTGGCCGCTGAAGATGAGGCCGTGCGTGCTGTCAAGGTTGGCGCGCATGCGCTCGGGATAGACGAAGAGCGTGTCGATGAGGTTGGTGGTCTTGGTGAGGAGGTAGTCGGCGAGCGTGGTCGAATCGGGCAGGATGACACGCTCCGCGGAGGAGTGTGAAATGTCGCGCTCGTGCCAGAGAGCGACATTTTCGAATCCCGCCTGGGCGTTGCCGCGGACTACGCGGGCTAGGCCGCTGATCTGTTCGGCGGTCACGGGATTGCGCTTGTGCGGCATGGCCGAGGAGCCCTTTTGCTTTTCGCTGAAGTACTCTTCGGCCTCGCGGACTTCGGTGCGCTGCAGGTGGCGAACTTCAGTGGCGATCTTGTCCAGCGTCGATGCGATTACGGCGAGCGTGGCGAGATAGTGGGCGTGGCGGTCGCGCTGGATGACCTGCGAGGAAACCGCGGCAGGTTTGAGTCCGAGGCGCGCGCAGATCTTTTCTTCTAGCTCGGGGGTGAGGTGGGCGAAGATTCCGACCGCGCCTGAGAACTTTCCGACGCGCATGTCTTCGGCGGCGGCCATGAAGCGGGCGATGTTGCGCTGCGTTTCGGAATACCAGTTGGCGATTTTGAATCCGAACGTGATGGGCTCGGCGTGGATGCCATGGGTGCGGCCGACCATGGGCGTGTCTTTGAACTCCCAGGCGCGGCGCTCGAGGACTTCGGCGAGGCGCTGCAGGTCTTGGGCGATGACTTGGCTCGCCTGGCGGATGAGCAGGGCTTGCGCGGTGTCGACCACGTCGTTGGAGGTGAGGCCGTAGTGGAACCAGCGGGCGTGGGGGCCAACGATTTCGGCGACGGCGGTGGTGAAGGCGATGACGTCGTGACGAACCTCGGCCTCGATCTCGTGAATGCGCTCGACGCGGAAGTCGGCGCGCTCGCGGATGGCGTGGGCGGCGTCCTTGGGGACGAGGCCGGCTTCGGCCAGGGTTTCGGTGGCGGCGACTTCGACGGCGAGCCAGGTGCGGAAGCGGTTTTCGTCGCTCCAGATGCGGGCCATCTCGGGGCGGGTGTAGCGCGGGATCACGGTGGGCTCTCCTGTTGGTGTCAACGAGAGACCCCACTTCTCGCGCAAAGGGCGCGCGAGAAATGGGGCACCCGGAATTTGTGGACTAAGGATTCTAAATGGAGCGCGGGAAAGAGGCTAGCGGGCCCGCCACATCTAGACCTCAGGATCAAAATCCCCACCCTCTCACGGAAAACGCTCGAAGGGTGGGCACCCGGATGAGAGTTTCATATATGTCGTTTCACGATATACTATCGAGGACTATCGCGGCACGATACAATCGGGGTGATGAAGAAGCTCACGTTGTCGGATTATCAGGCTCTGGCCGAGTTCCGGTATCAGATTCGGAAGTTTTTGCACTTCAGCGAGCAGGCGGTGCAGGGGGCCGGGCTCGAGCGGGGGCAGTACCAGCTCATGCTGGCCATCAAGGGGATGCCGGAGGGGGTGCGGCCGCGGATCCGGGAGCTGGCCAACCGGATGCAGATCCAACATCACAGCGCGGTGGAGCTGATCAACCGGCTGGAGGCAGGAGGGTTTGTGAGGCGGGAACGGGCGCGGGAGGACCGGCGCGAGGTGTTGCTGGCGCTGACGCCGAAGGGGGATCGGGTGCTGGAGGAGCTGGCTCTGCATCATCACGATGAGTTGAGCCGGGCGGCGCCGAGTCTGGTGGCGGCGCTGCGACGGTTGATGCCGGAGAAAGAGGCAGCGAAACCGCGGGGCCGGAGTCCCTCAGCGGCTAAAGCCGGCCATGTAGTTGCGGGCGTTACGCGGCCCTGAAGGGCCGCCCTTCCACGGTTCTAAATAATCTTCCGTGGTCCTAAATGATCTTCCATGGTTCCAAGTAATCTTCCGCGGTCCTAAACGATCACGGGGAAGGGAGAGAGAATGGCAGGAAGGCTAGTGGAACTTCGGGCCTATCTGCGGCAGCAGCCGGTAATGCTGGCGCTGCTGGCTGGGCTGGCAGTGATTTGTTTTCTGGCGGTGACGGGGTTGTCGCGGGCGTATCAGGCGCAGCGGGAGTCGCTGGGGAGCCGGTGGTTCAGCCGGGGCCTGACGGATCTGAAGGCGGAGCGCTTTGACAGCGCGGTCACGGAATTTCGGTCGGCGCTGCTGTATTCGCCGGACGACTACGCTTACCAACTGAATCTGGCCGAGGCTTTGATTGGGCTGAAGCGGACGGCGGAGGCCTCGACGTACCTGGTCAATCTGTGGGACCGGGAGCCCGAGGATGGGGTGGTCAACCTGGAACTGGCGCGCATCGCGGTGCAAAAAGAACAGACCGAGCAAGCGCAGCGCTATTACCACAATGCGATCTACGCGACGTGGCCGGGAGACCAGCCGGATGACCAGGAGGGCAAGCGAAGGGATGCACGGCTGGAGCTGATTGAATTTCTTTTGCGGACGAAGGCGCGGGCGCGGGCGGAATCGGAGTTGATTGCACTGGCGGAGAATATTGGCGAGGATGCAGCGCAGCAGCAACAGGTGGGCGATTTATTTGTACGTACACTGGATTACGAACGGGCGTTCGCGTTTTATCGGCAGAGTCTGAAATCGGACCGGCACAACCGGGCGGCCTTAGCGGGGGCAGGATTGGCAGCGTTCGAACTGGCCCGGTATCCGGAGGCTCACCGGTACCTGCAATCGGCGGTGGCCGCCGATTCCGACGATGCGGAAAGTGCGGCGCTGTTGAAAACCACGGACCTGGTGCTGCAGATGGATCCATTTCAGCGGCAGATCTCGGTGGCGCAGCGCAACCGGATTGTGGTGGAGGCTTTTGCGGCGGCGGGAGAGAGGATCAAGGCGTGCGGGGTGCAGAAGAGTTCGGCGGCGGCGAAGTCGGGTCAACCTAACCTGATGGAGAGTTGGGTGAAGATGAAACCGCGAGTGACGGCGGCGGGGTTGCAGCGCAATCCGGATCTGGTGGAATCGGCGATGGACCTGGTGTTTGAGATTGAGCGGGAAAGCAGCGTGAGTTGCGGGGCTCCGGCGGGCACGGATCAGGCGTTGCTGCTGATTGCGAAGCTGCATGAGGGGAACTGACGGGGGCGGCGTGATGGGCACTTCCTTCAAGGCCGCGGGTAGTGGAGATGGGTCGAGATCCTTCGACTGCGTGACTGCTTCGCTTCGCGGAGCAGTCACTTCGCTCAGGATGACAGGAATAAAAACAGGATGACAAGGATGTTGGGAGCGTAATGGAGAGCGAACAACTCGTAGCGGACAGGACGATCAACGGGCGGTCGCGCGCGCTGTTGCAGTCGGTGTTTCGGGAGGACCGGTTTTTTCTGGTGCTGTCGGTGTTCATCGGAATTTTTTCCGGGCTGGCGGTGGTGTGTTTCCGGTTCGCGATTGGATGGTGCCGGCTTTATTTGCTGGGGTCGGGGGCGGTGCTGACGACATCGCGTCTTCTGCTGGCGCCGACGCTGGCGGGACTGGTGATTGCGCTGCTGGTGATTCATGTGTTTCCGCAGTCGCGGGGCAGCGGGGTGAATCAGACCAAGGCGGCGCTGTACATCTACAACGGCTACATTCCGTTCCGGACGGCGATCGGGAAATTCATCACGGCGGCGCTGGCGATCGGATCGGGGCATTCGTTGGGGCCGGAAGATCCGTCGTTGCAAATTGGGGCGAGCCTGGCCTCGGTGCTGGGGCGGAAGATGAGATTGTCGCGGGACCGGATGCGGCTGATCGCCCCAGTGGGCGCGGCGGCGGGACTGGCAGCGGCATTCAACGCGCCCATCTCGGCAGTGCTGTTCGTGATCGAGGAAGTGATTGGGCGGTGGACGGCGGGGATTCTGGGGTCAGTGGTGCTCTCAGCGGTATCGAGTGTGGTGGTGATGCGGTGGTTTTTGGGGTCGGAGTCGCTGTTCAGAATTCCGGTGGTGCAACTGGAGCGGCCTTCGGAGTTGATCGCGTATTGCATTCTGGGCGTGGTGGGCGGGCTGGCGTCGGTGGTGTTTTCGGAGGGCATTGCCACGCTGCGGCCGCGGTGCAGAGCGCTGCCGCTGTGGACGCAATATTTTCAGCCGGCGCTGGCGGGATTGCTAATTGGGATCATGGCGGTTCTGGGCGCGCCGCAAGTGATGGGAGCGGGCTATGAGGCCATGGACGAGGCGATGCACGGGCGGTTTACGTGGCAGTTCATGGCTTTGCTGGCAGGGTTGAAGATTGTGGCCACGCTGCTTTCGTTTGTAAGTGGAACTCCGGGGGGGATGTTCGCACCGACATTGTTCATTGGGGCGATGCTGGGAGCGGCGGTGGGCGGGGTGGAGCATGTGTTGGTGCCGCATCTGAATGCGTCACCGGGAACATACGCGCTGGTGGGAATGGGGGTATTGTTCGCGGGATTTCTGAGGGCGCCGATGACGTCGGTGTTCATGGTGCTGGAGGTGAGCGGAAATTACTCGATCATTCTGCCGGTGATTTTAGCGAACACGTTTGCCTATGTGATTTCGCGGGGGCTGCAGCCGATTGCGATTTTTGATTTGCTGACGCGGCAGGACGGGCTGGAATTGCCGTCGATGGAGGAACAACGGGAAGAGGGCGTGCTGCGGGTGGAGGACGCGATGCAGGATGCAGACGGACGGGCGATCGATGCGATGGAAACGGTGGAGAGCGCGCTGCGCCTGGCGGAGAAATCGTCAGCCGACGATCTGCTGGTGAAGTTGGCTTCGAGCGGTTGGAGCACCGTCGCGAAAAAAGATCTTCGCAGAATGGTGGCTGAGGGAATGGGGGGAATCGGCCTGGATTCGGTGGTAAGCGGCGTGCAGGTCCCGTTCTTGCATCCCGACCAGGCTTTGGAATCGGCGCTGCGGCATGTGGATCGGTGGGCGCTGGTGCCGGTGGTGAACCGGGCTGACTTGCAGCGGCTCGAGGGAGTGATCTCGCAGCGGGACGTGCTGGAGCGGTACCGGGAGTTTGGAGAGGGCTAGACAGCCGAAGTTGTTTTGTGAGCTACCGCGCAGTTGGTACTGTCTTAACTGAGTTAAGACACAACCCGCGCAGTTTTACTTCTTGAAAACTGGCATGCGGATTCGGTAAGCTTCCAAAAATCCACGAACGTGCGGCGGGGAGAGCTGTACTCGATACAGGACGACAGGCAAAGCAAGGACGCCTTGGTCGACATGCGCGCCGCGAAGCAGCAAGTCAATGTTGGGGTTGAGGCACGCGCCAGGCTGCGCGCTGGCGGTTGTTGCCGATGAAGCTGAGCTTTCGACGTTTTCGATGTTCTGAATTTTCAATTCCTCAGTAAACCTGAATCAAAGTTTCCGGTTTTGGAGACAGGGAGAAGGACCATGTCGAGTTATTCAATCAAGTTAGTTGTTCTCAGTTTCGTCGCCTTCGCAGTGACGGTAACGGCCTTCGGGCAGGGCGGAGCGACGGGGGCAATCACGGGGACGGTGCAGGATCCGAGTGGGGCGGTGATCGCGAAGGCGGAGGTGCGCATCACGAACCAGGACACGAACGTACTGGAGCGCACGGTAACGACGGGACCGGATGGGGCGTTCACGGCACCGCTGTTGCCGGTGGGAACGTACACGGTGAGCATTCAGAGCGCGGGGTTCGCGGAGGGGAAATTTCCGAACATCGTGGTGCGCGTGACGGAGACGACGCGGATGATCGCCAAGCTGTCGACGAAAGCGGTGAAGCAGCAGATTGAGGTCGAGGCGGCGGTGCAGGCGATCGACACGGCCGACGCAACTACGGGGCAGGCTATTGAGAGCGAAACGATCCGGTCGTTGCCGCTGGCGACGCAGAACTTTCAGCAATTGCTGACGCTGTCGACGGGGGCACAGAGCGAGTTGAACACGGCGGCGCAGCTGGGACGGGGCAACGTGCGCATCCAGGTGAACGGGCAGCGCGAGGACAATAACAATTACCTGATTGAAGGCATCAGCGTGACCGACTACAACGTTGCGGAATTGACCAACACGCCACTGCCCACTCCGGATGTGATCCAGGAATTCAAGGTGCAGACGTCGCTCTATGACGCCAGCCAGGGACGCAATGGCGGAGGCAACATCAATGCGATGTTGAAAACGGGCACGAACGGGTTTCACGGAGACGGGTACGAATTTTTCCGCAACACGGTGCTCGATGCGAACGAATACTTTCTGAAGGGGAGTGGATTGCCCCGGCCGGTGATTCAGCAGAATATTTTTGGGGGCAGCCTGGGCGGTCCGGTGTTGCCTGGAGGCAAGCTGGGATTCTTTTTCGTGAACTATCAGGGCACGCGACAGCGCAGCGGGGATTCGCCGGGGACGCTGATCAGCACATCGATTCCGTATGTGCCGGCGGCGGACCGGGGCACGACGCCGGCGGCGGAAGCGAGCCTGGCGGCGGATTTTGGCGTGGCCAGCGCCGATCCGGTGGCGGTGGCGCTGCTGGCCTTTCAGAGTGATCAGTTTGGCGCGCCGGCGAACGGATATTTATTCCCGCTGCCCAATGTTCCGGCGGGAACGGCGGCGGGCACGCCGGTGCAGTTTACGGTGAGCAAGCCGGGCAAGTTTACGGACGATCAGCTGACCGCGAGTTGGGACCATGACTTCAATAATTCCAAGGACGCGGTGGCGGCGCGGTTCTTCTTCTCGAATTCGGAGCAGGACATACCGTTTGGGGCGGGCGGGCTGCAGGCATCGCTGGGAGGAGCGGCCAGCGGATCGGATTTGAACTTCCCCTACGATCTTCCGATTCATGACCGGCTGTTCATCGTATCGGAGACGCACGTATTTAATCCGCGGTTGGTGAACGACTTTCGCTTTGGGCTGGTGCACATCGACAACACCGCGATTAATGTGAATCCGGTTACGGTGACGGACGCGGGCATCGACCGGCCGACCAGCAATCTGACGCAGAGCATTTACAAATTCACGTTTGAAACGTCGGGATTTCAGTTTGGACCGACACCGCAGGCGAACCAGGCCCAGACGCAGAATAATTACAACTTTGTCGAAGATCTGAGCTGGGTGAAGGGAGCGCACACGTTTACGTTTGGCGGGCAGTACATCCGGGTGAGTCTCGATAAACAGTTTCCGCAGGTATTCAACGGACAACTTTTCTTTACCAACACGACTGTCTCCGATTTCGCGAACTTCGTGGGCGGGACGCCGGAGTTCAGCTTCGGCGGCGGCGGGGTTTATAACCACCAGTACCGGCAGAATAATTCCGCGGTGTTTGCGCAGGACGACTGGAAAGCGACAAAGGATCTGACGGTGAACTTCGGGCTGCGCACGGAGTTTCTGGGGGCGTGGTCGGACGGGGATTGCCACATTGGCAACATCGAGTCGGCGCTCACGAAGTCGAATACGTATCCCTTCATTTATCCCAGTTGCGTCAACAAGCTTGGAGTTACGGGATTGACGGGGAACGCGGCGGGATCGACGTTCGGCAATAGCGTTTCGACGGGGTGGGGACCGCGGGTGGGATTTGCCTATGACCTGCTGGGGCGGCACACCACGACGGTGCGCGGGGGCTACGGCATCTATTACGTGCGTGAAGATGTGGGAGCGGTGGACCAGTTGAGCTTCCAGGCGCCGTTTATCCCGATCGTATTTTTTGGACAGACGCCGGGGTACACGATGTCTGATTTCTTTACAGGCACGCCGGCGGTGAATCCGAATGCGGTGCCGGCGGCGGGGACACTGTCGGCGGCGTGGCTGCCGTGCCTGGCGCAACTGACGAGTTTCGCGCCGAGCGGCAACCCGCTCGTGAACGACGCCACCTACGGCGGGTGCACGGGACCAGGCGTGAACAGCACGCAGAATCTGTTTGTGCTGGAAGTGCCGCATCATTTTGTGGTGCCGAACACGCAGCAGTGGAACCTGACGATCCAGCGGGAGTTGGGCGGGCACTGGGTGCTGGAGGCGGGATATGTGGGCACGCGGGGAATCCATTTGCGCGAGACCCGCGACGCGATCCAGTCGGTGAACGCGAGCCCGGCGCATCCGTTTACGGTGACCGACGTGAACGACAATACTTACACGATCACCAACAACACCTTCTCGAACGCGATTGCGCGCACGCCGACGCCGGGGCTGAACGGCTATAGTGGCTACCAGATTTTCGCCAACGACGCGTACTCGATTTATCACGCGCTGCAGGCCACGCTGTCGCGGCGATGGGGCCAGGGATATTTTCAGGCGGCGTACACGTTCTCGAAAAACATTGACGCCACCTCGACCGGGAACACTGCGTTTAATACTGCCTATAACGACCAGAGCAATATCAACGCGTCGCGGGGGATTTCGGACTTCAACCGTCCCCACCGGCTGGCGGTGAGCTATGCGTACGACCTTCCGTTCTTCAAGAACGCCGCCGGAATCCGGAAGGCTGCGCTGGGAGGGTGGCAGGTTGCGGGCGTGTCGATATTCCAGGACGGGCTGCCGTTCTCGATTTACGATTCGAGCGCGGGGACGGCGTTCCTGGGACAAGGGAGCACTCCGCTGTTGGGTGCCAGCCTGGCTCCGGGGGCAACGATTGCCAGCGGGTTGTCGAGCGGCAGCATTCAGTCGCGCGTGGCCAATGGATATTTGAACGGGGCAGCGTTTACGCCGGTTCCGTACTTCTACTATCCCAACACGCCTCCTCATCAGTGCGGGACCGGGATCCCGACTGACCCGGACCCGTCGGGAAACACTTGCGTGGTTGGCTTCGGAGACCTGGGGCGCAACACTTATCATGGGCCGTTCCAGCAGAACTGGGATGTATCGTTCCTGAAGCACTTCAAGATTGGGGAGCGGCAGGACATTCGCTTCGCGGCTGACTTCTTCAACCTGTGGAACCACACGAACTTCCAAGCTCCGTCGGTGACCGACATCGAGACGTATTCGCCGGGCGGGGGCAGTCCTTTTGGAAAAATACTGGGAACCAATGGGAACCCGCGGTTGATTCAGTTTTCGCTGCGGTGGGCGTTTTAGCGGAATTGTTGACTGTTGATTGTGGATTGCTCATTGTTGAGCTGAAATGGGGAAAGGCCGGGAAGCGACGCTTCCCGGCTTTTCTTGTATGGAGATCGTCTACCCACCGATGCGTCGTCAGCGTTACTCTTGCACCTGGCGCGGGTGGACGACAGTAATGAAGCGGGCACCTCGCTGTGACCGGGGTCACAGAATGCAGAAAAACGATACGGATCACGCGCGAACGGTGGCCTAAACCGGAACTTTGTCCGTCTAATGTTCGTAGCTTGGGTTATGAGGCGATTTGCCAGCAGTTTCGGCGAGGTCTTGCGGGCCATGTGGACGCACAAACTTCGCTCGTTCCTTACTATGTTTGGGATTGCGTGGGGAGTGGGATCGCTGCTGCTGCTGGTTGGATTAGGAGAGGGTTTTCGCGCGGGGACCGCCAGGAATTTGGCGAGCTTCGGCGAAGACTTCATGCAGATTTACAACGGACGGGTGCCGGCGGTGGGTGGCAGCCAGCTTTCGTCCCGGCAGTATTACTTGAATTACCAGGACTATTTGGATATACGGAGTTCGCGATTTGTCCGGAATGCGACGCCGGTGATCTACCGCGGCGACCTTCGTCTGGTGAGCGAGTTTGGCAGCAGCAACGGCTATGTGGATGGCGCCGAGCCACAGTTCACTGGCATTCGCTACCAGCCGATCGAACAAGGGCGGTCTTTGGATTGGAACGATGAACGGGAGCGCAACAATGTCTGCATTATTGGAAGTGAATTTGTTCGCATATTGTTTCCCGGGCGGCCAGCCGTAGGAAGCACAATCCTGATCAATGACGTTAGGTTCGAGGTGGTGGGGACGATGCAGAAGGTTGGTCACGGAAACAACAACGGCGAGAACATGCGCCTGATCATGCCCTATACCACCATGTCTATCTATTTCCCGATGCAGGGAGCAGGCAACGAGAAAGCGATCAAGTATGTGGCTTACCAGCCGATCAGGCGAGAGCAGCACGCACAAGCGAAGATGGCGGTGCGGAGTATCGTCGCCAGAAACCATGGCTTTGACCCTGACACGCCGGATGCCTTTGATGATTGGGACTCGATCGCCACTGCCGAGATGGTCGGGAAAATCTCCGATGCCATGGATACGTTCCTTGGAGCCGTGGGTCTGGTGACACTGGGTCTGGGGGCAATCGGAGTGATCAACATCATGCTGGTGTCGGTAACGGAGCGCACCCGGGAGATTGGACTGCGCAAGGCATTGGGCGCTACCCGGCGCAACATCTTGTTCCAGTTCTTTTTGGAAGGGCTGATGCTGACCGGAATCAGCGGCGCCCTGGGCGTAGGCGGAGCCTACGTGGCCACGAAGCTATTCGGACTTTTGCCACCAATCGAGGGATTCGAATTGCCGCACATTTATCCTGCGACTGCTGTGCTCGCCATGGCCAGCCTTGCCTTGGCTGGCATTATCGCCGGACTTTATCCGGCGCGTCGGGCGGCGTTGCTCCCGCCCGTGGAAGCCCTTCGTCAGGAGTAGCGGCCGGGAGTAATAGCCAGGAGTAACGAATGATCCATGCGAAAGACGTGTTCTCGGAGGCGTACGGATCACTGAGGAGCAACCGTCAGCGGAGTGCGCTAACCATGCTGGGCATGGCGTGGGGGATCGCCACCGTAGTGCTGTTGCTGGCCTATGGCACGGGTTTCTCAACCGCCATCGTCAACATATTCAGGAGCTATGCCAGCATGGCTGCCATGGGCATCGCGGGCGGGCGCACGTCGATGCAGGCCGGAGGAAACAAGGCCGGTACCAGTATCCGGTTAACCCGGGATGACATTGATCGTGTGGTGGTGAATGTGCCGGAGGTGACGCGCATCACTCCCGAATCTTTCATCGATGAGCCCGTCAGCTACGAAGGACGTTCCTACAGTTGGACCGTTCATGGCGGCAATGCCATGCTCCAGGAAATTCAGAACCTGCAAATGGATCTCGGCCGTTTCTACAGTGCTGAAGATTTGCAACTGCGCGCGCGGGTCTGTGTGCTGGGCTCGGAATCGAAGGAAAAACTATTTTCCGGCCAGTTCCCGTTGGGCGAGAGGATTCGGATCAATGGCATTCCGTATGAAGTCATCGGTGTGCTGAAGCCCAGGCCCCAGGAAGGCACCGAGAACAGTATCAACCGCGTCGTCTACATCCCGTTCTCCACCATGAGCGACTTCCGCAATACGTACTACATCGACATGATCTGGTTAGATTTTCTCGGCTATAACTACGGCGGCGTGGAGACGTCGGTCCGGAATACGCTGGCAGCACAACATAATTTCCGGGTAGAAGATAAGCGGGCGCTGTTCGTTTTCAGCATGATGGAGCAGCTTTCACAATTTCGCATCATCACCATGGCGCTGCAGGTGATGCTGGCCTTCATTGGGACTCTGACTCTGGGTATCGGCGGCGTGGGACTCATGAACATCATGCTGGTGAGCGTAACCCAGCGCACGCGCGAGATCGGGGTGGAGAAGGCATTGGGTGCTCGCCGCTTCGATATCCTCGTGCAGTTCTTGTCGGAAGCGCTGGCGATTACTTTTTTGGGCGGCCTTTTAGGGATTGGGCTGGCCTACATCATTTCCTTCTCAGTGGGGACTCTTACCTTTTACAGTGCGCTGGCTAAGCACGGAGAGGCGGGGGACATACGACTCATCATTTCACCAGTTAGCGTATTGGTTTCCACGGCAATCCTGGCGCTGGTGGGATTGGTCAGCGGCATGATTCCAGCGATACGGGCGTCCCGTCTCGATCCTATTGAGGCGTTGCGCTACGAATGAAGGTTACAGCCGCGTAACGCGAATATTGTCGAGATGCCGGACTTAGAAACAGGGCTTTAACCGCAGAGGACACGGAGAGGCATAGAGGAAAACTCTTGGTTCTAGCTTCTAGCGTGGATTCTGGGCTTCCTTCAGTAAGGGGCGGAGGGAGTCGACGGAAACGCCGAGGGTGCCACCGGAGAAGCCGTCCATGTAGGCGGAGTTGACGCCGATGACTTCGCCTTTGGTGTTGAAGACGGGGCCGCCGCTGCCGCCGTGGGCGGTGGGGGCGTCGTAGATGAGCTTGTCGCCGACTACGTCGCCGAGATGTCCGCAGGTGGTCGAGGGACGAATGAGCGACAAGGCGGCCAACTCGCTGGCCGCGTTGATGTCGTTGTGGCGATAGGCCATGCGCTCGTAGATTCCGCTGGGCGACTTGGCGACCATGCCGGCAATGCCCATGGGATAGCCGATTACCGTAACCAGCTGTCCGGGAGCGCCGGGCGATTTGGCGAGGGGCAGCACGGGGAGACCGCGGACTGCGTCGGACACGCCAGTGTGCGGATTTTCAGTACGCAGGACGGCGAGATCGGAAGTCTTGGAGACCGATGCGGGCAGCAGGGTCACTGGAGTGGGCGAGCTGGGGAAAAAAATCACCAGACTTTCGAGTGAGCCGGTGGCTCCGTGATCGATGAGCTTCTGGGCTTCGGAGTCTCCGTACCAAGGCTCGGCTACATGGCGATTGGTGGCGACTAGACCTTTGCCGACCATGAATCCAGTGCCCGAAACGCGGGCGCGAACCACGGGACGCTGGTTGGGGAAGCCAACCTGATAGACGCCATAAATGTAGCCGATCGAATTACGATAGCGATTGAGAACGACGGCGGGCATGGCCTGATCTTGCTGGAGTTGCTCGACCTGCGCCGTGAGTTCGTGAACTTGTTGTTGGAGATCGGTAGGAGGCTCTCCCTGCGCGGTGGTGGGCAGGTAGTAGTGGACCATGGCGAGGGCTCCCAGGAGCAGCACGACTCCGAGGACGGCTTGCACCATCTGCTGCCAGCAGTCGCTGACGATGGTGGGTTCGTGGGCTGGCCGGGCTGCGGGGACAGGGGAGCAAGGTCGGTTGATTTCGGGATCGTGGATATCGGGACCGGGCATGGATTCAGTATCTTCGCCCGTCTGGCGCGGGTTTGCCACGGTACTGAAGGCGATGTACGTGCGATAGGGCAGGAAAGTACAAAAGCTTTAACCACAGAGGGCACAGGGGTACACGGAGGGGCGTGGGCTCAATTTGTGGTTGGCGGAAATGCTGCTTCGATTGTGGTGTCGACCTCGGTTTTTTCAACGGTAATTCGGTATTGCCAGAAGGTGACGGCGTCGACTGCGGCCTGGGCGAGTTGTGGCGGGCCGGAGATGTACTGGAGTTCGTGAGGCCGGCCGTCGGTGCCGATCACGGCGTGGAGAAGCACGGTGCCGGAGGCGTCAACTCCGGGAGGGATCTCGGGTGTCAGCCTGTAGACGAGTTGCCTGGCTTCGGCTTCGGCGTCGAGGTAGACGCGATGGGCCTCAGGGTCCGATACATATGTGTCTCGCGGGATCGCGGAAGAAGGCGGCGACGATTTCTGCTGGTGAGGGGGCGCGACCCAGACGGTGAAGGTGAGGTCGTCATTTTTATAGTGGCCGGTAATCTGCCAGCAGCCGAACTCGGGAATCTCGATGCCTCCCATGATTCCGGTGCTGCTGTAGTCGTGGCCGAAACCGCTGCTCTCTTCCGTTTCAGTGAACGTGGGCGCTGAGCCGTTCAGCATTTTGCCGGTAATCGTCAGCAGCCCGTCCTTTCTCGAAAATGGGGGATCAACGCGACCCCAGGGGAGTTTGTTGCCGTAGGCGAAATCGCCGAGCTTGCTGGGAAGCGACCGCGCTCGCCAGATTCCGTCGATCGGAAGCATGGTCCACAGCTTCGAAGTGCCGAACCAAAACGAGTGCGTGCCAAGGCCTCCCAGGGTTGCGGCGGGATCATCGCGCAGAGGAGACGGGGGCACGAAGCGGCCGTCGGACGGAAGGGTGACGTGGCAACTTGCGGGTGGGGCGTCCGGCAGGTCGATGGCTGAGACAGGCTGGTGCGTTGTTGGAGCCGCGGCTATGGACTGAGTCTGCGCGGGTAGCATCAGCGCAGCGAGGACGAGCACGGTCGCGGTTGCGGATCTCGACAGGAGCATGAGAGCCCCCTTGGAAGTAATTCTTCGAGAGTACACCCATGATTGACGCGTGGCGAGAAGAAATCGTTAGCAAGGCTCGTCGATAAAAGCGGTTGCCTTGCCGCAGAGCCTAAGGCTTGTCAATTCCCAGACGCTTGGCCATTTGGTCGTAGAGGAAGCCATGGCCGGGGCGGTAGGGCTGGACCCATTCGCCGTCAATAACGAACTGGGGGATGGCGCGCTTGCCGGTGCGCTTGACGATTTCGTCGATGGCGCCGGGGGTGGTCTGGACGTCGATGTCTTTGTAGGGGATGTGGTGCTGGTCGAGGAAGCGCTTGGCCTCGCGGCAGTCGGGGCACCAGGCGGCGGAATAGACGGTGAGATCCATGAGCTTTAATCGTACCGTGATATGCGGAAAAAGGGCAGGCCTCGGGGGCTAAAGCCCGTTTGAATTTCGGGCGCGCTCAACGCGGCGCTGAAGCGCCGCTCTTCCACGGTCGCGCCTGAAAGGAAAAGGCTGGACCGCAGCGCTGAAAGCGCTGCGCCATCCAAAACTAACGGCACGGCTGAAGCCGTGTCCTTCCCTCTTCCTAAAGGCGCTCCAGTTGGGAGTGGGTGCGCTCGTTGACTACGTTGCCGGTATTCAGCGTGGAGGCCGGCTCGAAGAGCAGGAACCAGCATTCTTCATCGGCTGCAGGCTTGTGTTCGACGCCGCGGGGGACGACGACGAACTCTCCTTCCTCGATCCATTCGTGATGTTCGCGAAAGTCTTTATCGCGGTAATGCATGCGGAAGCGGCCTTTGACGACGAGAAACAATTCATCTTCATGCTCGTGGTGGTGGAAGATGAACTCGCCTTTGATCTTGTCGAGCTTGACGGACTGGCCGTTGAGCTCGGCGGCGATGTAGGGCTTCCAGTATTCGGAAATTTTGGAGAATTTTTCGGCGAGGTTGATTTTGGGCATCGGGATAGTCCTTGAACGTGAGATGAACTTGCGGGGGCGAAGGTCGCAAAGATGAAATCGATAGTTATTGCGGGGCGAGAGTTCCCTCAGGGGCTAAAGCCGAATTTCTCTTTCGTGACTTACGGCGCGGCTGGGGCCGTGCCCTTCCCGGTCGTGACGTCCTTTTGCAAAAAACCGCCAGCTTTGGACTGAGGCTAAAACCTCCCGAATTGCGCTCGCTTGGCTTCGTAGGGCGGACGAATGCGTCCGCCCCTACGTGAGAATGGTTAGAAGCCGGCGGAGCCGGCGGTGGCGTGGGTGTTGTGGAGGGTCACGCGGAGGCCGCGCTGGGCGTTGAGTTGAGTGGTTGAAGTCCAGTCGACGTCGTTGGTGCTGATGACGCCGGAGCCTCCGCCGATCAGGGAGTAGGTGATGCGGTCGGACTGATAGCCGTATCCGCTGACCGAGAGGATGGTGCCGGTGTTGAGGACGAAGACGGGCATGCCTGGGAGGCTCACGACGTTTGCCAGACTCGGCGCGGGGACGTCGCGCGAGATGTAGGTGGCGTAGGAGGCTTGCGCGAGTTGAGCGGACTGGAGCGCCTGATCATTGTTGTTCGGAACGTTGCTTGCAACCCCGTTCCTGGCAAGACCAGTCTGTGTGACAGAGAATTGGAACTGGGAGTTGCTCGGCTGCCCGTCATGATAGGAGCCGTTCTGATAGCGGCCGAAGAAGTGCCAGCCGGGGGCGATGGCCTGCGCCGGTTGCGGGATCTGGACATCATCCATCAGGCGGAGGCTGAGCACGGTTTCGCCTTTCAGGGTGGGACGCGGGCCGCGCGCGGGCAGCATGATCACTTTCCAGGGCCACAGGGGCGGGATCATCCATTCGACGACGTCGCGGGTGGCGTGGCCTTTGCCGTCGATCTTGCCTTCCTTGTCGACTTTGTAGCCGCGGGTACCGATGATCTTGGCGTCGAGCGGGAGATCGCCGTTGGGCAGGCCAATGCGATCGAATTGCAGTTTCAAATATCCTTTGCCCCAGAAGTGGCCGGGATCTTTGGCGGCCTCGAGGTGGCCGACGAGATAGGTTCCGCGCGGGAAAGCCTGCTGGCCGAACTCAGTCACGCCGCGCAGGTGGCAGAGCACGGGATCGCCGACATCGGCTGTGGCCGAGGAGAAGTTGGGTTCATTGATGGTGCATTGCAGAAGAGTGCCGGCGGGCAGGACCATCTCCCGTGCGCTGGCGCTTAGGGTCAACGTAGTTAAGGTCAAGGCAAGAACGAGAAGGCCCGGCACGGTCGCAGTCAGGGCCGCATGCAGAGTGGACTTCATACTTCACCTCGATGGCACGCCCCAGTGCCTGCGCGGACTCTGGCGCCGAGCCCGCGATCTGTTCGGGGCATCTAATCACAGCTTGAACCCGGGGTCAATCAGGAAGTTGCGGCGACAATACCGGAATCGTTTCTGCTACCATGCATGCCGATGCAGGATCTGCCGGAAACAGCACCGGACACGCCGATTCTTGACTCAGGGGTTCTGCCGCCAGTTCGTCGCACCAAGCGCGCCGTTGGCGTAATCATCGGGTTCGTCGTCGGCATTGTTTTTGCTGCAGTCATTAACAATGTGGGCAGCCTGGGACCCCACCCCGGCCTCGCGCTGCTCTTTTACTTCACGATCCTGGGACTCGTCGTGACCGTGCACGAGCTCGGCCACCTAGCGGCCGGGTGGATCGTTGGATTTCACTTTAGTCGCGTCTCCATTGGGCCCGTCACACTCAAGATCCAGTATGGGAAATTGAACGTGCAACTCCGGCGTGATCTTGGAGCGCTCGGGTACGCGGGAATGCATATCGAAACAGTGAAGAAGGCGCGCCGGAGCTTACTTACTTTCGTTGCGGCGGGCCCGGGAGCGAATCTCCTATCTGGAACACTCGCAGTGCTTTTCGTTTATTTTGCGACCCCGACATTGAGCGACGGTTGGGTGCTGCCGTTTGCGGCGGGATTTTCAGCATTGTCGTTCATCACGGCCGTGTTGAGTGTTATTCCGTACGGCCAAAGTGATGGTGCTCGCCTGTGGATGCTGCTGAATTCCCGTGAAGGTACGCGACGCTGGATTGCTTCGTGCGCCCTCGGGAGCCAGCAACGAAAAGGGATTCGCCCGAAAAATTGGAAGCAGAGCTGGATGAAAGCAGCTTGTTCGATTCGAGACGGACGATTCGATGAATTGAACAGCAACCTGCTGGCATACGTGGCAGCCAGCGATCGAAAGGACGGAGACGCCGCGGCCTTGCATCTCGAACGATCGCTCGACCTATCGCGTTCGCCCGATTTTGTCCGACGGGATTTCCTAGCTCGGGAGGCGTGCTATCTTTGCGCGTGGTTTCGGGACGATTTGTCCTTGGCAGAGCGCTGGCTCTCTCAGATAAGGAGACCGAAACTCACGACACAGCTCCTCCAAATCCGCACAAGCATCGCGCTGGATTGTGCACGACGCAAGTTTGATAACGCTCTCGCCGGATGCAAGAAGGGTGCTGAATTCATTGCGCAGTTGCCTGACTCAAAGGTGAAGCGGCTGCTGCAAGATTCATGGCGAGAGTGGACTGAGGAAATCCAGGAGAGGCAGAACCAGATGATGACCGCTCAGGTTTGAGACCGCAAAAGAAAAGCCGCCAGCTTTCGGCTGACGGCTGAAAACCCTGCCGAGCTGCGCTCGGCTGGCGGGCAGGAGTGCCCGCCCCACATAGGCAACCACTATTTCTCGTACAACAGGACGCCTTCTGTCTTCTCTGCGTCTACTGGACGGTAGAAGAGTTTGTTGTCTTCGAGGAAAACCTCGATGAAGGCGGGTCTTGTGGTGATGGTGCCCTGAATCAGCGCCTCGGACAGCGGGTCTTCGATGTACTTTTGCAGGGCGCGACGGAGCGGGCGGGCGCCGTAGCTGCGGTCGGTGAGGGTCTGGTTGAGGATCCACTTCTTGGCGTCGTCGGCAACCGTCACCGTGATGGCTTTCTGCGCCAGGTTCTGGTTGAGCTGGGTGACCATGAGCTCGAGAATCTGGATCAGGTCGTTCTCGCCCAAGGCCAGGAACAGGATGACTTCGTCCAGGCGGTTCAGGAACTCGGGGTTGAAGGTGCGCTTGACTTCGCCCTTCACCAGTTCTTCGACCTTGTCGGAGATCACGTCTTCCTTGGTCGACTGGAAGCCGAAGCCCTCGCGCTTCTGCAGATGGCGCGCGCCGATGTTCGAAGTCATGATGATGATCGTATTCTTGAAGTCGACGGTGTTGCCGAGACCGTCGGTCAACTGGCCGTCTTCAAAAACCTGCAGCAAGATGTTGAAGACATCGGGATGCGCCTTCTCGATCTCGTCGAGCAGGACGACGGAGTACGGGGCGCGCTTCACTCGCTCAGTGAGCTGGCCGCCTTCTTCGTAGCCGACGTAGCCCGGAGGCGAGCCGATTAGCTTGGAGACGGAATGCTTCTCCATGAATTCCGACATGTCGAAGCGGACCAGAGCCTTTTCGGTGCCGAACATGAATTGCGCCAAGGTGCGCGCGACTTCGGTTTTGCCGACGCCCGTTGGACCCAAGAACAAGAAAGAGCCGATGGGGCGGTTCGGGTTCTTCAGGCCGGCGCGGGAACGGCGGATGGCGCGGGCCAGGGCGCTGATCGATTTATCCTGCGAGATGATGCGCTTGTGCAGCTCTTCCTCGATGCGAAGGAGTTTCTGCGTTTCTTCTTCTTTGATGGAAGTGACGGGCACGCCGGTCCAGCGCGAGACCACGTCTTCGATGTCTTCGCGGTTGACTACGCCGGTGCTGGACTCGTCGAGATGATATTTTTCGCGCAGGGCGCGCAGGTTCTCGCGCTCTTTGCGCTCTTCGTCGGAGTAGAAACGCGCCTTTTCGAACTCGTGGTTCGCGATGGCGTTTTCCATGCGGTGCACGATGAACTTGATGCGCTTCTGGACTTCGGTCAGTTCTTCGGGCAGCGAAGTCTGGCGCAGTTTTACGCGGGCTCCGGCTTCGTCGACCAGGTCGATGGCTTTGTCGGGCAGGAAGCGGTCGGGAATGTAGCGATTGGAGTGCGAGACCGCGAAATTGATGGCTTCGTCGGTGTAGGTGACGGCATGGAATTTTTCGTAGCGATCTTTGATGCCGAACAGAATCTTGATGGCATCGGCCTCGTTCGGCGGCGGAACTTTCACGGCCTGGAAGCGCCGCTCCAGCGAGCGGTCTTTTTCGATCGACTTCCGGTACTCGCTCGGCGTTGTCGCGCCGATGCATTGGATCTCGCCCCGCGATAGTGCCGGCTTGAGGATGTTGGCTGCGTCGAGCGAGCCTTCGGCCGAGCCTGCACCCACGAGCGTGTGCAGTTCATCGATAAAGACGATAGAGTTCTGACTCTCCATCAGTTCTTTCATGATGGTCTTGAGCCGCTCTTCAAAC
>JBKQID010000032.1:0-101541 GCA_052148475.1 Candidatus Sulfotelmatobacter sp.
CTAGAAGCAGCGAAATGCGCGTTCCGTAGAGCACGCGCGCAAAACGGTCGCGGCCAATCTCATCGGTGCCCAGCCAGTGCGCCCGCGACGGCGCCGCATCGGTGGCCTCGCGATACTGCCGGGCGTAGCCTGCGGGAGCCAGCCAGTTCGCGGCCAATGATCCGACGACCACGAGCAGCAAAACCGCGCACGCCAGGCTTCGCCAGAAGTTCGTTCGCCAGAAGTGGGTGCGCCACAGTGTCATGCGCCGGTCCTTATCGGGGCCTTCCTCACGCGCGGGATCCTCTATGCTTCCTGACCGCGAAGCATAGTTCC
This sequence comes from Candidatus Sulfotelmatobacter sp., assembly GCA_052148475.1. GTDB lineage: Bacteria > Acidobacteriota > Terriglobia > Terriglobales > Acidobacteriaceae > Sulfotelmatobacter. Next base: position 316 of record JBKQID010000032.1, read on the forward strand.
GATTACATCGGCGCCGGAGTTTGCCAGCAAGGTTACGATCGTCACCAGGATGGTTAAATTGGTCAGCAGGGGCAGGTCGCGCGCCAGGGCCGCCTGCCAGGCCAGCTGTCCAACTCCGGCCAGGCCGCACAAGGCTTCCACCGGGATGGCCGCTCCCACGGCGAGGCTCACCGAGACTCCCGCCACGGCCAGCAATTGTGGCCCGGCCACCGGGACGACATGCCAGAATAGAATCCTCCACTCGCTCAGGCCCTTGGCCCGCGCCATAACGATGTGAGGCATGGCGTAGGCTTTCGCCAGCAGGTTGCGGGCGTAGCGATACACGCTGGGAAACACGATTAGCGCGATGGCCAACGCTCCGGGGACATTCCACAGCACGGACAACAGAGCGAGAACCGCCGCGGGTAGGCAAAGAAAAGTTCCGCTGACCGCAGTGGTCAGGGCGTCGTAGGCCGAAACCCGCAGCCAGGCGGCGCTGAGAGCCATCGCCATGGCCACGGCCCAACTCAGGAGGAGGCCAATCCCCACCAGGCGAAGAGTGAGCGGAGCGCGATCGCGGAGCAGCACGCTCACGGGCTGGCCTAAAGAAAGGGAAGTTCCCAGGTCGCCGTGGAGCGCACGCTGCAAGGAATGAAAATAGAAGCGGAAGATGTTGTGCTGTTCGAGGCGCGCCTGGTGCAATGCTTGCACGCTGGCGGAATTCAGATGAGGATCGAGCTGGGCTTCGTCGGAATCGAAGCCCGGGGCCAGCCGAACGAGGGTCGCCGACAGGAGCCCTCCCAGCAGCACGGTGGCGACGATGGCGAGACCATGCCGCGCAAGTTTTCGCGCCATTTCTCGACCGAGCATGGTGAAAGGCCCTCCTATTCCGCCGTGGCTCTGAGAGTTTTGCCGTCCGGCTCGCCCACGCCGGAACCGTGATGGAGCTGCTTCATGGAATACATCCGGCGATCGGCTTCGGCGAGAAGACGCTCGACATCGAAGCCGTCGTCCGGACAAAAAGCCATACCGACGCTGAGCGTGATCAGGTCGCGGCCGCAGACGTGGCGGGCCGACTCGATGGCTGCCTGATTCAGCCGTTCCGCCTTTTCCCTGGCCGGCTCCCCGGTGAGGCCGGGAGCGGTGATGACAAATTCGTCTCCGCCCATGCGAGCCACATAGTCGTAGCCGCGGCAGACGTCTTTGAGCCGGGTGGCAAACTCGCGCAGGAGTTTGTCGCCCTCGAGGTGACCGAACGAATCGTTGATCTGCTTGAAGCCATCGATATCGCAGACCAGCACGGCCAGGGGAGTCTTGGTGCGGCGGCAGCGCGCCACTTCCTGCGCCAGATGGACGAACAGCGAGCGCGCATTGGGCAAGCCAGTCAGATAGTCGGTGGTTGCCGAACTTTCGGCCTGCTGATATTTCAACGCGTTCTCTACTGACATGGCGACTTTGGAGGCCACGGCCAGCAGGATTCTCAAATGATCGGGCGTGAAGGCATCGCGGTTGGCCTGGTACATGGCCAGCACGCCAGCCACTCCATTCACACCTTCGAGAGGCACGACCAGAGCCGATTGCAACGTGGCGTGCTTCGCAGGGTCGACGACGTATCCTTCTTCGACCTGGGGATTGCCGTTCACGATGGGTTTGCAGTTCGCGGCTACCCAGCCGCACAAGCCTTCTCCCACCTTGATTTTCAGCGAGGACAACATGCGGAAGTTTTCGCCGCTCACCAGTTCGGGGAGCAGCCAGCCGTTGCGGTTCACGAACACGACAATGGAATCGTAGGGAATCATGCGGCGCAGGCGCATCGAGAGCACCGAAAGGGTTTCGCTCAAGCTCAGAGAGACGCCGAGGTCCTGGCTGAGCTCGAACATGGTCTGGGCTTCCTGGCGAGCCGAGGCGATGGAGGTGAGGAAGTCGGCGCTGTCGCCGGAGCCGTAAGCGGTTTCGGTTGGTTCGAAACCGGTGGCCGGGGCCAGTCCGCGCTCGACCCGCACTCCCTTGGAAAGGCCGCGGGCGGCGGCCGTGTCCTCCGACATCTGGGCCAGGCGCTCCAGTTCGACATAACGTCGCTCGAGGATTTCGACCACTTGGGGATCGAACGAGGTGCCGGAGCTTTCTTTCACTTTCGCCATCGCCTCGACGAGAGGCAGCGCGGGGCGATATTGGCGGTGAGAGGCCAGCGCGTCCAGACAATCCACGGCGGCCAGAATGCGCGCGCCGATCGGAATTTGTTGCCCGCTGAGTCCCTCAGGATATCCGGTGCCATCCCAGCGCTCGTGGTGCGAACGGACAATGGGCGCCACGGGATAAGGAAATGCGACGCGCTCCAGTATCTCGGCGCCGACCAGGGGATGGACTTTCATCTTTTCGAATTCTTCCGGGGTGAGTTTTCCCGGCTTGTTGATGATTTGTTCGGGGACTGCAAGTTTTCCGATGTCATGCAGCAGAGCAGCGGCGCGAAGGGCTTCGATCTCATCCTCCGGCAGATTCAATTCTTTGGCCACGGCGACGGCGTAGGTGCGAACGCGCTGCAGGTGAGTGTGCGTGGTCTGGTCCTTGGCTTCGATGGCCAGAGCCAGGGCCTCGATGGTGCGCATGTTCAGCGACGCGATTTGTTCGACGTGGCGCTTTTCGACTTCGACCCGATCTTTTTCAGCCTCCAATCGGCCCAGGTACAGGCGGTACGAGCGATAGACCCAGTAGATCAGGGGCAGGACCAGGAGGGAGGTTTCCCATCCTGCCGACCGGTTCACGATGCCGACCAGTCCGACTGCGGCGGCGCCGACCAGGTAATACGGGAACGACCAGAAGTAGCATTCCGACCAGACCTTGCGGCTGGATTTACCCTCGGTTAGCGCGATGACGACGGAGATGGGAAGCGTGTTGGCGAAGAAAAAGACCAGGGCCGCGACCATCAGCAAGATTGGCTTATTCGATCCGAAGCGGGCGGCCAGCCAGTGATAACTCAAGTAGGTTAGCGCGCTGGCATTGGCCATCATGCCGGCTACATTGAACAGCACTTTGATGGGATCGAGCCGCTTGCGGGTCTGCCAGACGCTCTGGAACAGGCTCGCAGTGCAGCCGATCAGCAGCGTCTCAGGCAGGCTCAGCTCCAGCACGCCCAGCAGGATGAACAAGAAGTTCACCGACATGGTGCCGTCGATGCCGGGCAGTTGCACTTTCAACCCTGACGCCAGAACGGCCACCGCCAGGTAGCAGAAGAATCGCAGCAGATCCTGCGATTGCCAATGCAAACAGGCATACCCCAGCACAACCACGCCCAACGACGCGGTGACGCCGACGAATGCCTTCGTCTGCAGCGATAATTCGTCCGCTTCTGGTTTCATGTACAACCTGACTACTCTGCGCGAACAGTTTGTTGCAGGGGCCCCCTCGCCATCCTCCCGCGAGCACACAAGTGTTTACGGCGCGGGTCGGTTCAGCCCGCGTCGGGCCCGTGCGAGACACTTTTCTCCCGGTTCGAGCCTGCCCGAATCGTATTGCAAGGAATAGGTCCGCTAAAGCTTACTTAAGTAACCATCGGCAAATCGGGCGTGCTGGACGGGAGGGAAGGAGGCTATTACCTTCGTTACCGGCGGCGCGACACGCTTCTCGGTTGAAGCGCGCTGCCTGTGTCACCATCATCCCAAACGCCATATGCCGATTCCGCAGCGCAGTTCGGACACGCAAGATGTGCTGACCAATTCCCCGACCGGGGGCGATAGCTCAGCGTCGACCCAGTCGCAGATGGCTGTCTTCTCCACTGATCTGAAAGGGGAGTTCACGGCCTGTAACCCTGCGTTTAGCGCGCTGTTCGGCTATTCGCTAGGGGAAGTGCTGGGGCAGGACTTCGCGACGTTTTTTGCGCTAACGGAAAAAACCGACGGCGTGGACCATAATCCGCTGCGGCGGATGGTACTGGCCGTTACCTCCACGCAAGTGGACTATCGCGGTCATCTGTTCGCGATTCCGAAGACCGGGGACAGTTTTCCGGTGCAGTTCTACTCGACTCTGCTGCGGGATTCCTCGGAGAAGCCGGTGGCCCTGGTCGCAGTGGTGGTGCCGCTGGCTGAAGAGGTGGTGAGCGGAGTCCAAGCGCAGGCCCAAGAGCAGGGGTTGACGGGGCCGGGTGTGATTTCGCGCAAGATCGACGACACGGTATTCATTCTGGCCAGCCCAGTGATGCACAAGTTCATGACCCTGGTCGATCGGGTCGCGGGCCACACGGAAACGGCGTTGATCACGGGCGAGACGGGGACCGGCAAGGAACTGATCGCGCGCACGATCCATGAGTCTTCGCAGCGCCGCAGCCGTCCGTGGGTCGACATCAACTGCGCGGCCCTTCCAGAAAACCTGGTGGAAAGCGAACTTTTCGGATATGAAAAAGGCGCGTTCAGCGGCGCCGATGGTTCCAAGCCTGGCCTGTTCGAGATGGCCGACAAGGGGACTCTGTTCCTTGACGAAATTGGCGAGTTGCAACTGCAGACCCAGGTGAAATTGCTGCGCGTGCTGGATGGGCAGCCCTTTTACCGTCTGGGCGGGCATCGCAAGATCCGAGTCGACGTGCGCATTGTCGCGGCCACGAATCAGGATCTAGAGGTTGCGGTGAGGGAAGGCCGGTTCCGCCAGGATCTGTTTCACCGCCTCGGACAATTCCAACTGCGCGTGCCACCGCTGCGGGAGCGGCCGGAGGATATTGTTGCGTTGGCGGAACATTTTCTGCGGCTGAAAGCCCCGGGCAAGAATTTTTCGACGCAGGCGATTACCGCGCTGCTCTCGCATGCCTGGCCGGGCAATATTCGAGAACTGCGCAACCTGGTAGCGAAAATGGCGATGGAAACCTCGGGCGCCGAGATCGACTTTGCGCGGCTGAGTCCGGCGCTGACCGGAGAACCTGCCGCGCTGCGTCAGACCGCGTCCATTCCGGTGGGCAATCTGGACAGCATGGAAGAGCAGATGATTATCAAGGCTCTGGAGCGAACGGGTGGGCAGCGCACGCTAGCGGCGGAGCAACTCGGCATCTCGCGCCGGACGCTGAGCCGCAAGCTGAAGGAATATAACATTAACTTCGCTCCGGGCGAGAGCGCGGCAACACTCGGCCTCATCAGCAACGAGCAGCAGAAGTTTTTCCGTACACGGGTGCAGATTGCAGTGACCGTCAAGAATTCTCACGGCGAAGAGATCAGCGTGCAGGGCGTCAACCTGAGCACCGGAGGAATGGGCCTGGACGGCCTGAAAGAGCCGCTGCGATTCTCCGGATTGCTGGATGTGAGTTTTGTGTTGCCGGAAAGCGAAGTGCTGTTCAAGGCCAAGGCTCGGCTGATGTGGGTCGGCGATGAAGGGCGGGTCGGCATTCGCTTTGCCGTCATCGAACCTGCGCTGTTCGAGCAGCTGCAGCATTGGACCAACCGCAAGATGAAAGAAGAAGGTTGGGAATTTCCCGCCTAGGATTGCCGCATAACTGCGAGCTCGAAAGAATCAGTTTCCAGTTTCTGGCTTCCCGTTTCTAATTGTTCCGACCGCGGCGATCTTCGTGCCCCCACTAGAAACTAGAAACCGGGAACTCGAAGCCCTACTTGCGGTACAACTCAATTTGAGTCAGGCGCCGACGAGTTCGCGCAGACGTTCGGCTGCGCTTTCGGGAGTGATGTCCCGTTGCGGCGTTCCCAGCATTTCGAAGCCGACCATAAATTTGCGGATGGTCGCCGAGCGCAAAAGCGGTGGATAGAAATGAGCGTGAAAGTGACATTCGGGATGATCCATCCCGTCAGTCGGCGTCTGGTGGAATCCCATCGAGTACGGGAAGGGAACCCCGAAAACTTTGTCGTAGGTGGAAGTGATCTGCTGCAAGATCGCGCTCAATTGCGGCGCGTCGTCATTGGCGAATTCGTTCATGCTGCCGATGTGGTTACGGCTGCAGAGCAGAATTTCAAACGGCCAGACCGCCCAAAAAGGTACGAGTGCAATAAAGCGCGCATTCTCCGCGACCACGCGCACGCGCAGTCTGCGCTCTAATTCAATGTAATCGCAGAGCAGGCAGCGATCGCTGGCGTTGCGATAGGTGTTCTGCGAAGCGAGTTCCTTTGAGGGCGCATCCGGAATCGAAGCGCTCGCCCAGATCTGGCAGTGGGGATGCGGGTTGCTGGCGCCCATCATGGCGCCGCGGTTTTCGAAGATCTGGACATGGTGGATGCTCGCCATTTCACCCAGCTCGCGAAATTGTTCCATCCAGGTGCGAACGACCAGTTCGATCGCGTCAACGCCCATCGTGGCTAGCGTAAGGTCGTGATGCGGGGAGAAGCAGATCACGCGGCAGATGCCTGGTTCGCCCTGAGCAACGATTAAACCCTTGTAGTCGACATCTATATCTATGCGTTCGCGCGAAGTATCGGGCTTCAAAGCGGCGAAGTCGTTGTCGAAGACGAAGGTGGTGGCGTAGGCAGGGTTCTGGATCCCACCAGCGCGGGTGTTGCCGGGGCAAAGGTAGCAGCTCGGATCGTAGGCCGGCTCTCTCGCTGTGGGCAGTTTAGCAACTTCTCCCTGCCAGGGACGAGTGGCGCGATGGGGCGAAACCAGTACCCATTCGTTGGTCAGAGGATTGAATCGGCGATGAGGATCTTCGGTGAGGTTCAAAGGGTGGCCTGGCAGCATTTTACGATGACTGGAGTTTTTCCGGCTGCGCTGAATGCACCGGCGTGAAGGAAAACGAGCCTGGTGGAAAACTAGCCTGCCGTTCTCCGTAGCCACGTGGCATAATCTTCGGCAACATCTCCCAATCAGGTGCCACCGATGCGTACAGTGCTGACCGCTGTTCTCGTTCTTTGCCTCTGTATAGGTGCGACTTCGCCGTGCGCGGCGGCCGCGAGCCCGAAGTCTCTGCAAATTTATTTCATCGACGTGGAAGGCGGGCAAGCGACGCTGGTGGTGACCCCATTGGGCGAATCGCTGCTGATCGACACGGGCTGGCCAGGATACGAAGGGCGCGACGCGGACCGGATCTTGGCTGCCGCCCACCAGGCCGGCGTCACGCAGCTCGATTATGTACTCATCACTCACTATCATCGCGATCATGTGGGCGGCGTACCGCAGTTGGTGGACGGGATTAAGGTGGGCACGTTTGTCGACCACGGGCCGAATCTGGAAGATTCCGAAGTGACGCGAACCGACTACGCCGCGTACGAGAAGGCGATCGCGGGGCATGCCCATGTGGTGGTCAAGCCGGGCTGGGGGCTTCCGATCAAGGGCCTCCAGGTGCAGGTACTGGCCGCGGCGGGAGATCACATTACGCATCCATTGCCAGGAGCGGGAGAAGCGAATTCGTATTGTGGCGCCGAGCCTGCCGCGGCTGCAGACGCGACCGAGAATGCGCGTTCGGTGGGGGTTCTGATTACGTATGGGCACTTTCGCTTTCTCGATCTCGGCGATCTGACCAAGAAGAAGGAGCTTGAGCTTGCTTGCCCGAATAACATGCTGGGCACGGTTGACCTTTTTCTGGTGACGCATCACGGGGCGGACTTGTCGAATCCGAAGGCGCTGGTGTGGGCGCTGCATCCGCGAGTGGCCGTGTTTGATAATGGGCCGCGGAAGGGGGCGAGCCCGGCGGCTTGGCAGATTGTGCACGATTCGCCCGGGCTGGAAGACTTGTGGCAACTGCACTACGCAGAGGAATCGGACCGAGACCACAATGTCGCCGAGACTCGCATTGCCAACGTGAAAGAAAACTGCGAAGGGAAATACATCAAGGTTGCGGCGGAAGCGGACGGGACGTTCACGGTGACGAACGCGCGGACCGGAGAACAGAAGAGTTACGCCAAGAAGTGAAGTAAGGTCCAAGTTTGCTCTCTGTCTCGGCGTCTGTTTGATTGGAATGCTGAGGGCATGCGGGATGCTTCCGGCATGTGCGGGCAAGATGCCCGGGCTACGATTAGAATCCTCAACCATGATCGTGATCGTGATGGGAGTTGTCGGGTCGGGGAAGACGACCCTTGGGCGGTTGCTGGCCGAGCAACTCGGGTGGGGATTTGCGGACGCGGACGATTTTCATTCGGTGTCGAATGTGGAGAAGATTCGACACGGTATAGCGCTCGACGACGACGACCGTCGGCCGTGGCTGGAGAGTCTTAGGGCGGCGATTACTCAATGGATCGCCGAGGAACGCAATTTTGTACTGGCGTGCTCAGCTTTGAAACGCAGCTACAGACAGGAACTCTCGGTTGGGCCGGAGGTCCGGTTTGTGTTCCTAAAGGGAAGTCCGGAACTGATTGCCGAGCGGCTGCGTTCGCGGCACGGACACTTCGCGGGCGCACAGATTTTGGCCAGCCAGTATGCCGACCTGGAAGAGCCGGAGGATGCCGTGACCGTCGCAATCGCAGCGCCGCCGCAGCAGATTGTGGACGAGATTCGGAAGAAGCTGGCGTTGGCGTAGAATCCTCGCGAACCAGAACCCGGTCTTTAATTAAAGAACGGCTCTGAATTAAAGAACGGCTCTGACGAAACCAGCTCGACCGCAAATCCGGAACCTACTCTTGGAAACTGCTCCTGACCACCTGGAATCCGCTGTCATCTCCCGACTGATGTGGCGGTTGATGCCGTTTTTATTTCTGCTCTACATCGTTGCCTACCTCGACCGGATCAATGTGAGTTTCGCGGTGTTGCAGATGCGCGGGCAGCTAGGGCTGAGCGACCGCGTCATCGGGCGAGCGCAAGGAATGTTCTTTGCGGGCTATTTCTTCTTTCAGATTCCGAGCAACCTGGTGCTGGAAAAGTTCGGAGTTCGGAGGTGGATTGCCGGCCTCATGGCGACTTGGGGATTGATCTCCTGCCTGATGATCTTTATCCACGGCCCCATCAGTTTTTATTGCCTGCGATTTTTGCTGGGCGCCGCCGAGGCCGGATTCTTTCCGGGCATGATTTTTTATATGAAGCGCTGGTTCCCGGCGCGTGCCCGGGCTCGCGCCGTGGCCTGGTTCATGACCGCGAATCCGCTGGCGGGCATCGTGGGCAGCCCGATCTCAGGAGCGTTACTCGGGCTGAGCGGAAAGGGGCTCTCGGGATGGCAATGGATGTTTCTGATGGAGGGTGTTCCCGCGATCCTTCTGGGAGTGATCGTGCTCTGGGTACTCTCGGATAGGCCGCAGCAGGCCGCCTGGCTGAAGGGCGAGGAGCGCACCTGGCTGTTGGACAAGCTGGCCAGTGAACAGCAGGCAGAGTCGGCGATTAAGCAGGAAGGCTTCTGGCAGGTTCTGATCGCGCCCCGAGTCTGGATGCTTTCGCTGGTTTATTTCGGCGTCTCTACCACCATGTACGGGGTTACATTCTGGCTGCCCAGCCTGATTCAATCGTTGTCTGGGCTGGGCAATTTTGCGACGAGCCTGGTCGCTGTGCTTCCGTTCGTCGTGGCCACGATTGCGATGGTGCTGGTCGGAATCAGGTCGGATCGTGCAGGAGAGCGGCGTTGGCACACGGCGCTTCCAGCGTTTTGCGCGGTTCTGGCTTTGTTGGTTGCGGCCTATGGAACGGTTCCAGCGCTGGTGATTGCAGGAGTCGGGCTCGGAATGGCCGGCGCCGAAGCCATGGTGGGACCTTTCTGGGCAATGGCGACTACTCGTTTGGCTGGTTTGCCGGCGGCCGCCGGGATCGCGATGATTAACTCCCTGGCGAATCTGGGAGGATACTTCGGTTCGGACATTATCGGGTTTTTTCGCGCGTCGAACGGCGGGTTTCGCGGGGGGTTGCTGGCGATTGCAGCAACCCTGGCGATTAGCGGTGGGATGGCGTTGATCGTGGGGCGGGAACCGGGCCGCGGTAAAGTGGCTGGAAGCGGCGGGTGAGGACGAGTTCGTTTGACGCGGCAAAGAGAAATGCTTCAACCACTAAGGGCACGAAGGATCACGAAGGAAAACCTGGAAATTAACCCCTTCGAGTGACTTCGTGCATTCATCGGCCCAGTTCGACGGAACCACCTGGCGGGACGAGTTTCTCTTCGCTCCATGCGCTCAATTGTTTACAATAAAAGTTTCGTCTGACTATTCGTATGGGAGCCCCGTAGAGGGACGAACGGCAAATTTGGAATCGACCAACCACAATTCCGGCGCGGGCCCGACCGTCTACTGGCGGGTGGAGGGCAGCCTGCTCGACCTGACCGTGGTCGAGCCGGTGGCGTTCTTTACCTGGAATGCGCAGACGTTTGCCGAGCGCTTCCGGCGGCGCGGGCTGATTTTTCTGATGGCCCTATTGCGGCCGTTTCTTTATTCCACGAACCGAAAGTTTGCTACACGAGTGGTGCATGCCGTCTTGCGGGGAGTGAGTCGCGACCGGCTCGACCTGCTCGGCGAGGAATTCTTTCAATACAAGTTGAAGCCGCGCTTGAAGGAGCGAGGCGTGGGCAAGGTGCAGGAACTGGTGCAAGCCGGAGCAGAGGTAGTGCTGGTCAGCCAGGGTTTGGAGCACGTGATGCGTCCCCTGGCGCAGCATCTGGGAGTCAGGCGGATTGTGGCCAATCGCCTGGAGTTTCGCGATGGCACGGCCACGGGCAGGTTGCTGAGGCCGGTGATCCGGCCGCGTGGGGCGTTTGCAAAATTTAGAGAAGAGAATCCGGATGGGCGCCGGGCCCCGAAAACCCTGGCGCGGCAACTGGATATTTCGGTGGAGGAGCTGCGGGCGGCGGTGATTCCGGCGGAGCGGCGGCCGGTGACCCTGGCGCGGCCGATTGTGCATTTCGAGGGGCAGAGTCAGGCCCAGGGATTTTCGGTTCGCCGGGCGTTCGCGGGAAAACAGGTGATGCTGATCGGGGTCACGGGATTCATCGGCAAAGTCTGGCTGGCGAACACGCTCCTGGATTTACCGGACGTGAAACGGATTTATTTGCTGATCCGGCGCCAGAAATCGAATCCGGCGGAGCGGCGCTTCGAGAAGATGGTGGAAGATTCTCCGGTGTTCGATCCGCTGTTCGCGCAGCATGGAGACGGGCTGCCTGAGTTTCTGCGCGAGAAGATCGAGGTGGTCGAAGGCGACGTGACCCAGCCGGGGCTTGGACTGAACCCCGAGACGGCGCGGCAACTGCAGAAGAATCTCGATTTGATTATAAACAGCTCGGGACTGACCGACTTCAATCCCGACCTGCGGGATGCGCTGGCGACGAATACGGATGCTGCCGTTAATATTCTGGAGTTCGTGCGATCGGCGGATCACGCCGGGCTGCTGCATCTTTCCACGTGCTACGTGGCCGGGGAGCAGGATGGGCGGGTCGGTGAAAAAATCACTCCCAACTACACTCCGCGCGGGTTGGCCGAGTTCGACGCCGAGCAGGAATGGCGGGCGCTTCAGGAATTGGTCAAGCGGGCCGAGGCTCAGGCGGAGAGCGACGAAGTTACCTCGGGCTTGCGCATGCAGGCGCAAGCGAAGGAACATGCGGCGAAAGACTTGCAGGGCGCGGCGCTGGAGAATCAGATTCGCAAGAACCGGGTGCGCTGGCTGAAAACTTATCTGACCGAGGCCGGGACTCGGCGGGCCAAGGAACTGGGCTGGCCGAACACATATACGTTAACCAAGAGCCTGGCCGAGTCGCTGATCGCGAAACACGGAGCGGGACTGCCGATTGCGGTGGTGCGTCCGGCGATTGTGGAGACGTCGGTATCCAAGCCGTTCCTGGGGTGGAATGAGGGCATCAATACTTCCGCGTCGCTGTCATATTTGCTGGGGACCTATTTCCGGCAGTTGCCGACCAATGAGAGCAAGCGGCTCGACATTATTCCGGTGGACGCGGTGTGCAGCGGAATGACGCTGATTGCGGCCGCGGTCATGGAACGGCGGCATGACCCGCTCTACCAGCTGGCGACTTCTGTGACCAACCCGTGTGATATGGGACGGTCGATCGAGTTGACGTCGCTGGCGCACCGCAAGCACTACCGGGCGCAGGAAGGGCTGGAATCGTGGCTGCGGCTGCGGTTCGATGCGATCCCGGTTTCGAAGACGCGCTACAACCGGATGTCGGCGCCGGCGCAGAAGGCGATCGTGAAGTCGATTCAGCGGATTATGTCGCCGCTGCCGCTGAAGAAGGCGCCGCTGGTGAAGACGGAAAGAAGCCTCGAACGGCTGGAAAAACTGATTGAGCTTTTTGAGCCGTTCATTCTGTTGAATGAGCATGATTTTACGGCGGAAAATATCGAGAAACTTTCGTTCGCGCTCGTGCCGGAAGAGCAGAGCATTTTCGCGTACGACACGCGCGCGCTCGATTGGTGGGAGTACTGGATCAATATTCACATCCCGGCGCTGCGCCGCTGGACCTATCCCCTGATCGAAGGCAGGCCGTTGGAGGCGCGGCCGGCGCGCAGCTTTCGCCTTGCGCCCGCCAACGGGGATGCCTTGAAAACTGGGACCAACGGAGCCACGTGGCGATATTCCTGACCGGGTCGACCGGATACATCGGCGCACACGTTGCCGCCAACCTGCTGGAAGGGCACGGCGCCGCGTTGAACCTGCTGGTGCGGGCGCGCGATGCGCAGGAAGCGCAGGGGCGGTTGTGGCGCGCGCTGCAGTTGCACCTGGAGTTTCCGCGCTTCTACGAATTCCTGCAAACCAAGGTGCGGATTTTTTGCGGCGACCTGACTTCCCCGGGATTTGGCCTGGGCCGCGATGAATACGACCGGCTGGTGCATACCACGGATTCGGTGATCCACTGCGCGGCGTCTCTGAATCGCAAGTCGGAGAAGAGCTGTCTGAACGTGAACCTGCGGGGCACGCTCGAGGTGCTGACCCTGGCACGGCACGCCGAGCACTATCACGGCCTGCGGCGGTTCAGCGAGGTGAGCACGGTCGCGGTGGCGGGCAAGCGCAGTAACGAAGTGGTCACCGAAGATCGGTCGATCGAGTGGGACCGCTCTGACTACGATCCGTACGCGCGCACCAAGAAATTTTGTGAGCACATGACGCGGGTGCTGCTGCCGGATACTCCCAAGACGGTTTTCCGTCCGAGCATTGTGCTGGGCGACAGCCGGCATGCGGAAACGACGCAGTTCGATATGGTCAAGGCGTTCGTATTTCTGGCTGGATTGCCGGTGCTGCCGTTTCGTCCGACGGATAAGATCGACATTGTGAATGTGGATTTTGTCGCCGACGCGATTGCCACGCTGCACCAAAAAGATCAGCCGCAGTACGACATCTACCATCTGTCTTCCGGGACGGGGTCGCAGACGTTCCGTGAACTGACCACGGCGCTCGCGGCGGCACAGCAGAAGCGCGGGCCCGTGTTTCTTCCGTTTGCGGAGAAGCCGTTTTCGGGGTCGGTCAACTTTCTTTCGAATCGCAAGGGAGCGATGGGCAAGGGAGCTTCGCTGCTGAAAGTGTTTATGCCGTACCTGGTGTGGAACACGGTGTTCGACAACACGCGAGTGACGACGGAGCTGAAGCGCAAGCCGGTTCCGTTTTCGCAGTACAGCTTTCCTTTGCTGAAGTTCAGCCGCGAGAATAATTTCCAGTATCGATACAAGCCCTGGCCCGCGGCTGCAGGAGGGACTGCTGCATGATGGACATCTTTCTGGAGGCGTGGGTCAGCAGCAATATCGAGCGCGCGAAAGCCCGATGGGTGCTGGGAGGCGGCCAGCCGTGGCGGGCGGGCGAGAAATTGCGGCTGCTCTTCGCCGGATACAACGGCACGCGCAACATGGGTTCCGACGTGCGGGTCGACGAGATGCTGCGGCAGATCCGGCATATCCTGGGCGCGGAGCGGGTTGAGTTCAGCGTGATGAGTCAGAACTTCGAGTTCTCCAAAGGATATTTCGAGGGGACCAGGCAAGTGCATCTTCCGGATATTTTTCCGCCGTTCTTGTCCGATGAAGTTCCCCGGCATCATGGGGTGGTGGCGTGCGAAGGGTCGATGTTCAAAAGCAAATTCGCCAACGCCCTGACCACGATGATGATTGGCTCGCTGGGCATTGCCGCGGTGCAGAACAAACTCTCTGTCGGATACGGGGCGGAAGCCGGCCACATGGATCCGCTCGTGGCTAAGATGTGCGGACGGTATTGCAAGAATTCGCTGGTAATTACGCGGAATGAAGAGTCGCGCACGGTGTTGCGCGAACTGGGCGTGCCGACGGAACTGGGCACGGATACGGCATGGACGTTTGAGCCGCGGCCGCCTGAGTATGGCCGGAGCGTTTTGCGTCAAGTGGGATGGGATGGCAAGACGCCGGTGCTGGTGGTTTGTCCGATCAATCCATTTGAATGGCCGGTGAAGGCGTCGGTGGCCAAGGCGGCGCTGCACAGTCTGACGGGTGCCTACAAGAAGAGCCACTATCGTGGACCTTATTTCCACAACTCAGGACCGGCGTCGGACCGCGCCTACGAGCATTACTGGACTTCGATTGCGAAGGCGGTGGATGCGTTCCGCAAGGAGCGTAATGTGTTCGTGATTCTGGCGGCAACGGAGCGACTGGATGCGCGTCCGGCCAACCGCATCTCGGAAAAATTGGGCGGAGTGCCGGTTCTGACCTCGGACCAGTACAACATGTACGAACTAGTCAGCATTTTGCGCGCGTGCCACATGATGGCGTCGTCGCGCTATCACGGCATCGTGACCTCCATGCCGGCGTTGGTGCCCTCGGCGGGGATCACCATGGATGAGCGCATTCGCAATCTGATGCGCGAGCGCGGCCATGAGGAGTTGCTGATGACGGTGGATGATCCGCACCTCGAGCCGAAATTGCTGGCGGCGCTGGAAACTCTGGCCACGCAGGGCGAGCGCATTGCCGACGGCATTGCGCGCACCGTGGTGAAGAATCTGAAAGTGATGGCGCGGATGGGAGTTTTTTTCGAAGAGGAAGTGCAGCGGCGGTATCCCGAATTTCCGACCCGCACGGGCGAATGGAGCTGGGAGGATTACCTGCCGCCCATGAATGCCTCTTCCTCTTTGCGGCAGTTGGTGGCCGCGTACAGCTGAATCCGGCACGATTCCGGTACAAACCATGCCATTTGTAGGGGAAATCTTTTCGCAACTGAAAGCGGCGGCGGAGACGAAGGTCCTGCTCGAAATCCGCGACGGCCAGGTCACGGGCGTGACGGGCGGCGAGTTCCTCGAACTGATCCGCAAGGCGCGGACGTTTCTCGCGTCGAAACAGCTGCAGAAGGGTGACCGCTGTGGAGTGCTGGCGGCGAACAGCATCCGCTGGATGGCCTTGGATTTGGCGGCGATGGCCGAGGGGCTGATTGTGGTTCCACTCTATTTCCGCCAGGCCCCGGCGGAGTTGGTTGCGATGATCAAGGACAGCACGCCTTCGCTGGTGTGTTGTGGCGACGCGACCCTGTGCGATGGAATCCTGCAGAACTGGGCGAGCGCCGGTCAGACGGAGGCGCCGCCGCGTTTTCTATTTGATGAAATTTTTGCAGGTATCGATGGCATCGATCTGGAACGGTCGCAGGTGCAAGACGCCGATCCCGTCACCATCATCTACACTTCGGGTACGTCCGGTGAGGCCAAGGGAGTGGTGCTCACCGCGGCCAACGTTGGGTTCATGCTGGGTTGCACATCGGAGCGACTTGATTCGCTCATGCAAGGCCGGTCGGGGCAGGACCGTATCTTTCACTACTTGCCGTTCAGTTTTTGTGCGTCGTGGATTGCCGTGTTGACTTTTCTGCTGCGCGGGAGCCTGGTGACGTTGAATACCGACTTGACAAAGATTGCCAGCGACATGCCGGCGACGGCTCCGCACTATTTTCTGAATGTGCCGCAATTGCTCGAGCGTATGCGGCGCGCGGTGGAAGAGCAGATCGCGCAGAAGGGCGGCCTGGTACTGGCGGCTTACTCGCAAGCTAAGTCAGCGCGGCAGCGGCAGAAGGACAAGCGGGCCCGCGCCGGTGACGCTATCCGGCTGTGGCTGGCCGATACTCTGATCTTCCCCACGATTCGCAAGAAAATGTTGGGAGAGAATCTGAAGGCGCTGATCTGCGGATCGGCGCCGCTCACTCCCGAGACCCAGGATTATTTCGACATGCTCGGCATTCCGGTGTTGCAGGTTTATGGACTGACGGAGACTACCGGGATCTGCACCATGGACGATCCGAATAACGCCGCGCCGGGGCGCGTGGGGCCGGCGATTCCCGGGATTGAGATGAGGCTGGGCGACAACGATGAGATCGTGGTGCGGGGGCCGAATGTTTTTCCCGGCTATTGGAATCGTCCTCAGCAAACGGCGGAGGTGCTGCGCGATGGATGGTTTCACACGGGCGACCAGGGCGAGATGGATGGTTCGGGAAACTGGCGGATCGTTGGCCGGATCAAGAATCTGATCGTTCTCGGGTCGGGCCACAAGATCGCGCCCGAAACGGTGGAAGAGGAACTGGCCCGCCAATTACCCGGCGCGCAGCAGGTTGTTATCGTTGGCAACGGCCGCGGATATCTTTCGGCGATTGTTACGGGAAACATCAGTGGCGAGCAGGTGAAGGCAGCGCTCGATGCCGTGAATCCGCAGTTGCCGCACTACAAGCAAGTGCGGGCATTTTGCTTGCGGCCGGAAGCGTTCTCCATCGAGAACGGGATGATCACGGCGAATGGCAAGCTGAAACGCGATCTGATTTCCGCGCGCATGAAGGGTGAGATTGAGGAGATGTACCGAGTGAAGCAGGCGGTGTAGTGTTAGGGCTTGCGAAGGGGACTGCATTGGGTGTGAAGCAATTCAAAGGGCAGGCACTGTCGTGGCAGGTTCAGGGCGGGATCATCGAACTGGCGCTGCATCGCAATCCTTGCAATGAACTGGGCTTGCTGTCGCTGAAGGAACTGGAACAGTTTGCAGCCGTGCTGGACGAGTTGGAAAAAAATGCGCACGCGCTCATCATTTATAGCGAATTGAAGTCCGGTTTCTGCGCTGGGGCTGATCTGCGCGAGCTTTACGAGCAGTCCCAGACGATGGAAAAAGCGCAAGCTGTGCGGGGCGTGCGCGATTTTCTGGAGCGCATTCACCGGGTGTTGAATCGCATCGATGCAGCGCCGCTGACCACGATTGCGGCGGTTCATGGCGTGACGTTTGGCGGAGGGTTTGAGCTGGCGTTGGTCTGCGATCTCATCATCGCCGATAAGATGGCGCGCTTGTGTTTTCCGGAACTGAGGCTGGGACTGATTCCGGGATTCGGGGGAATTCCGCGTCTGAAGCGTGATTTGGGCAATGCAGTCGTGCGTGATCTGCTGCTGACCGGGCGCAGTTTCAACGCCACCAAGGCGCAGCAGATCGGGTTGGTGAGCCAAGTCGTAGGGGAAGGCGAGGCTTTGCGGGCGGCGCGAGCAACCGCAGTCCAGATTGGCAAGTTCGACCGGGAGACGGCGGTAGCAGCCAAGCAGTTCATCAAGCCGATTCCGCACGACGAATTGCGGAAGGAAATCGACATCTTCTGCGAACTGTTTTCGCGGCCGGCGGTACGAGCGGGATTGAAGAAGTTTGTCGAGAGTACGGACGCACAGCCATATCTGCCGTAGTCGAGAGTGGATTAGAATAACTGCCTATGGAAACAGCCGAAAAGACGCTCGACGAGATACTTACGCTGGCGGCGGCGCACTTCAAGGTGCCGCGCGCGTCGCTCTCTCCCGACGAAGATTTCTTCAAAGCGCTCGGCATCGACAGCCTGCAGACGCTCGACCTGCTCACCAAGCTGGAAAATCATTTCCGGGTGGAATTGCCCGATTACGAACTGCAGGGAGTAACGGACTTTCGTACGCTGGCGGCGAAGATTCAGGCGCGCTTGTAGACAAGGACTTTTCATTGTTGATTGCTGATTTTTGATTGTTGATTGACGGGGAACGTCGCCGCAGGCGCCGTCTGCGGTTATTCAATCAGCAATCTACAATCAGCAATCAGCAATTTTTTATGCTCGATCTACGCCAATACACGTGTCTGGGCGCGGCGCTGCGCGATGCTCTCGACCGCTTCTCGACCGAGGTCTGTCTGATCGAGGCGGAACGCGATCGCGAGAAAGTCCGCCTAACGTATTCCGATTTCAAAGAGATTGCGCTGCCACTGGCGCGCGCGCTCGAGGACGCCGATTACGATCCGGGCGACCGCGCGGCCATCATCCTGACGAACCAGTCGAAGTGGCTGATCTCGGCCTACGCAATTTTTTACTGTGGGGGCGTGCTGGTGCCGCTGGACTACAAACTGACGGCGGCGGAGCATCTGCAGTTGCTGGCGCATTCCAAGGCCAAGGTGCTGATCGTCGAGTACCAGCTGTGGCGGGCGATTATGGAAGCGCCCGAGTTCCAGAAGATTGGGACGAAGATCGTTCTGGTGACGGAGGCTCCGCTGGGCGTGGAGTTGGCAGGCGCGTTTCGCTGGGAGGACTTCAAGCGCAAGGGCGCTCCGGATTTCGTCATGCGGCAGAAGGACGACGTGGCCTGCATCGTCTATTCTTCGGGAACGGGCGGGCGTCCCAAGGGCTGCGTGCTGACGCACGAGAATTACCTGGAACAGTGCCGGGCGCTGACCGCGTGGTATCCGTTTTGGCCGGGCGTGCGGTATTTGAGTATTCTCCCAACCAATCACGCGATTGATTTCATGGTGGGTTTTATTGGGCCGTTCGTGTGCGGAGCTTGCGTGGTGCATCTGCGCACGCTGCGGCCGGAATTCGTGCGCGACGCTTTTGTCCGCTACCGGATCACGTACGTGTCGCTGGTCCCGATGATCGTGAAGAATCTGGAGCGCGGGCTGCGCGCGAAGTTTGACGAGTTGCCGGCGTGGAAGCGGGCGTACCTGAACGCAATGATTGCGACGAACCGGATGTTGACGCGGCGCCGGCCGAAGGTGAAGCTGAGCCGCATGCTGCTCTCGAGCGTGCACCGCGGATTTGGAGGCGAGGTGCTGGCGCTGATCACGGGCGGGGCGTTCATGGAGCCTTCAACCATGCAGTTCTTTTACGATCTCGGCATTCCGGTAGTGAACGGTTATGGACTCACCGAAGCTGGGACGGCTCTGACCCTCAATGATCTGAAACCGTTTCGCGCCGATACCGTGGGCAAGCCGCTGCCGGGAGTGGAGCTGCGAATCCTGAATCCGGATGCCGACGGCGTGGGGGAAGTGGCCGTGCGGAGCAAGACGGTGATGTCGCACTATCTCGACGATCCGGAATTGACTTTGGATACGATCGTCGACGGCTGGCTTCTGACGGGCGATCTGGGGCGGTTTGACGGCCACGGACATCTGCAACTGTTCGGGCGCAAGAAGAATATGATCGTCACCGAGGGTGGAAAAAACATCTACCCGGAAGACGTTGAGACTGTGTTCGACGGGCTGCCGGTGAAGGAGTACGCCGTGTTTGCCGCGAACTATGTGTGGCCGAAGAAGGAACTCGGGGGCGAAAAGCTGGTGCTGGTGCTACGGCTGGAACAGAATCAGAGACTCGACGGCAAGCTGATGGAAGAGATCGCGGCGCGCAATCGCCGGCTGCCGGACTTCAAGCGGGTGAACGGATATTTGATCTGGGACCGGGATTTTCCCCGGACGGCTTCGATGAAGATCAAGCGGCAAGTATTGGCTGAAGAGATTGGAAAATCGGTGGGGCGGGAAGCAATGGTGGGATTGTGAACCGCCGCTGAAATTGCGGATTGTCGGGTGAATGCCGTGCGGAGCGAGTGCACTCCGTCGTTGTGAAAATGGATCTGGAACCTTGGGGCGAAACTATCTTGCGATTGTGAATCCGGCGGCGGGCGGGGGGCGGAGCCGCAAACTGCTGGGCCCGGCGCTGGAGCGTCTGCGGGCTGGCGGCATCGAGGTAAAACTAGCGGAGACCCGCGTTCCCGGCGAAGCGACGGAGATTGCGCGCGAAGCGTATGGGCGCGGCGTAAGGAACTTCATCGCGGTTGGCGGGGACGGTACTTCATATGAAATCGTGAATGGCCTCTACCCGCAGGCCGTGGAGGGTGAAGCCCCGACGCTGGGATTCCTGCCGCTGGGCACGGGCAATTCTTTTCTGCGCGATTTCAGTCATGGGGGCGTTGAGTACGGGATTGAATCTCTGCTGGTTCAGAGGAGTCGAGCTTGCGACGTGATGCGATTGCGACACCGCACCGGAGTGATCCACTACATCAACTTGTTGAGCATGGGTTTTTCGGCGGACGTCGCGACTCTGCGGGCGCGGCGTTTCAGCGATTGGGGAGAGTTCGGTTACTTTACTTCGATTTTTTTGACGCTGGCGCGATTCAGCCGCCGGCCGTTCCCAGTTCGAATCGACGGCGCGGAAGACTTTGACGCGCGGAGTTGCCTGTTCCTGACGTTCAGCAACAGCAAGTTCACGGGCGGGACGATGATGATTGCTCCGAAAGCCGAGATCAATGACGGACTGGTGGAATACGTTCGCTGGGGACCGATTGGGCGGTTGGGATTGATCCGCAATCTGCCTGGCTTGTACGACGGGACGCATATCGAGCATCCGCTCGCCGAGCGCAATGCTGTGCGGCGTGTGGAGTTCAACCTGGATGCGCCTATCGACGTCATGGTCGACGGAGAGGTGCTGACGCTGCATTGCGAGGAATTGGATGTGCTTCCGGGAGCGCTCAACGTCGTGGCGTGATGGGCGGCAGAGAAAATCACCGTGATATAAGGATGGGGCATGTCTGAAGAGCGGCGGAA
This sequence comes from Candidatus Sulfotelmatobacter sp., assembly GCA_052148475.1. Taxonomy (GTDB): domain Bacteria; phylum Acidobacteriota; class Terriglobia; order Terriglobales; family Acidobacteriaceae; genus Sulfotelmatobacter. Next base: position 20,907 of record JBKQID010000032.1, read on the forward strand.
ACGGCAACAAGAGCGCGATGCTGGACAATCCAAGAATGGAAAGACGAAAGACGCGCTGATTTACGGGGTGGTGGCGATTCTGCTGGTGGGAGCTTACGTTACGGGCCGGTACTACAAGAATCACAAGTATGATTCGTTCGCGGGGTGCTTGGCATCGAAGCAGGCCAAGATGTATGGGCTGTACTGGTGTCCGCACTGCCTCGAGCAGAAAGAGATGTTTGGCGCCTCGTTTCACTCTGTGCCGTATGTGGAGTGCGCGATTAAGGGTTCGTCAGAAATGGCGCCGGAATGCAAGGCCGCGGGACTGAAACTGTTTCCCAGTTGGCAGTTTGGGACGGAAGCGCCGAAGGAAGGGGTTTTATCGCTGGAAGCTTTGAGCGAGAAGACGGGGTGCAGCCTGCCGTGACGGATTCGGCGCGGAATCCAGCTTCTGCTTCACTACGGTCCAAGAACCGAGCTCTGTTTGCAGGGATCGCAGTGCTGTCGCTGGCGGGGGTGATCGTGTCGGCGGTATCGTTGCAGCGCCACTATGCGAAGTCGGCGACTGCACTTTGTGATTTCAGCCAGAAGTTCAGCTGCGACATCGTGAACCGCAGCGAATACTCGACGATAGAGGGCATCCCGGTAGCCGCGGTCGGCGTCGCAGGGTATGCGGCACTGTTCGTTCTAGCGACATTCTGGAAGTCTCGGGCGGCGACGCCGAATCGTCTTTTGGGAGCCGCGATTGCGGGATTGGCGTTTGCCCTGTACCTGACCTACATCGAAGCGTACGAACTGATGACTTGGTGCATTTTGTGTCTGATTTCGCTGCTGCTGATTTCTTTGATCTGTCTTCTCGCCATCGTGGTGAAAGTGAGAGATGCGAGCGCATAGAGCGGGCTTCCATTGTATTCTGATGGAACTCATTTTCTGATGGAAGAAATCCAGCAAACTGAAAGCTACGGTCCCGGTCTCGGCGTAATCCGCGCACAGTCGGCGACGGGAGATTTGCGCCTGCACGAATTTCGCAGCCGGGTTTTTCGCAACACGCGATTCCTGCGCGTCTGGCTGCCCCCGGGATATGACGATGCGGCCAACGCGGGCCGGCGCTATCCGGTGCTTTACTTGAATGATGGACAGAACCTGTTCGAGGCCACGACCTCGTTCACTGGAGTCGAGTGGCAAGTGGACGAAACGGGCGACCGGTTGATCCGCGAAGGCGTGGTCCCACCCATGATTTTTGTGGGCATGGACAACACGGGTCGGGAGCGTATCCGTGAATACATGCCGCACCGCTCGTTGCATCCCATGATGCTGCGGGCGCACGGAACGCGGTATCCGGCGTTTGTGTTCAAAGAAGTGATGCCGTTTGTGGCCGCCAACTACCGCGTGGCGAGCGGGCCGGAGAAAACGGGGCTGGGCGGCTCGTCGCTGGGCGCTCTGATCGCGCTTTACACAGTGGCGGTGCGTCCGGGGGTGATTGGCCGGTTGCTGCTGGAGAGTCCGTCACTGTGGGCTTCGAACCGGCAGATGATCCGGCAGAGCCGTGGAGTCAAACGCTGGCCGGAGCGGGTTTTTCTGGCGACCGGAACCGCCGAAGCGGGACGCAGGGATCGAGATCAGAGTGTGGTGGACGACGTTCGCGAACTGGCGGGGATCATGCGTCACGCGGGATTGAACGATGAGCGGCTGAAGTTGGTGGTCGACGACAGTGCCACACACCATGAATCGGCCTGGGCGCGGCGGTTTCCAGAGGCGCTGACGTTTTTGTTTGGGAAGCGGGGATAACGCCGGCGCGCGCTCCAGACTTCCACTAGGTTTCAGCCGTGGTTTCTTGGTCTGCGGCGTATGCGGGCGACCTGCTTTTGCGAGAGATACTCCAGATCAGGTACAGAGCAGCCGCCATCACGAGCACTGAAAGCTGGAAGTGCGTCCAGCGCGCGAAACGGCCAAGCAGCGGAAGCATGTACGCCAGGTAGAGTAGATTGCGCAGCCAGCGAGTCGAGGGTGTGAACGGCTCACCCACGAGCCAGTCGGCCAGAAGGATGAACGCCGGTGCCAAGATCGCGAGATCGTAAACCGTGAGGTGCGGGGCCACCAGCACAGTTGCCAATAGCAGCGTCGAGTAGCGCAGAGCCAGCGGCACAGCAGGGCCGCGCTTCCAGCAGGCGATGGTGAGACCGAGCACCAAGGCCGCGCTCAGAATGTAGAGTGCGAGCGCGAGCGCAGGCCAGGGCATGAGCATATCCACTAGCATCGACCAGAAGGTTCGCAGGGAGTGAGTCTGATAGGGTTTGGGCTCGAGCATGGGTAGGAGGGTGCGCAGGTTCCGCAGCATGTGCAACCACTGGCGGAGTGGTTCGATCCCGTAGAACAGAACTCCGAGGGAGAGTTGCGCCGCGGCGGAAAGAGCGGCTCCGGCCATGATTTTCCGGGCGCCGACCGATATGAACGCGAGCGATACGAAGACGATGGCGGAGGCCAGTCCGAGCTGCGGCTTAAAAATCAGACAGCCGAGGACCAGGCCGGCGAGAAATTCGCGGCGGTCACGCAGCAGGAAAAACATTCCCGTGAAGCAGGCCAGCGCAAGCGCGGAGGTCTGACCCCAGGCGATGAGGTGAAAAAAAGCGGGAAATGCCAGAGCGAGAAGGGCGACGGTTCCACCGTGTTCGCGCAAGCGTGGACTGGCGCGCCAGACGCTGTAACAGCAAAGAGCGTAGATCACAGCACTGCAACTCGACCACAAAATCAGCGCCCAGCCGTACGAAAAATGAGCCAGCGGCGCGAAGAAAATCGAAACCTGTGGGGGATACAGAGGCAGGTAGCGAATGCCCGCGGCCTGCGGCACACGCTGCGCGGCCAGCGCGGCCTGGGCATTGATGTCGTACAAATCGGCTCCGCGGTGAGCGGCTGCCAGTGAGCCCAGGGTATAGAGATGGAGGAAGTCGGTGCCCTTGAGATTTCCGTTGCGGTCGCGCAGGCCGGGAGTCGCAACCGTCCACAAGTAGAGCGACCACAGGCACAGGGCAACCATCGCGCCCTGAGCGCGCAAGCGTTTCAAAGTTAACCAGTGCCCGGTGTGGGTTGCCATCGGATGGCCATAATGATATCGAAGCAGCCGCGGATTTCAGCTAAACCATTTCAGAAGAATGGCTATGCAGTTTTTGGCTGCCGGACGAGCATCAACCACGACACCAGGAACGGAAACAGAAGCACCAGCGCCGCGGGCAAAAGGGGAAGGCGGCTCAGCGAATCCAGCTGAGGGGGGTGCGCTAACAGGGCGAGAGAAGCGATCCACGGCCAAGCTGTGAGCACAGTGAGAGCGGTTCGGCCGAAGCGCGGCAGCCGGTTCCAGTCGCGCAGCAACATCATCATAGGCAGCAGGAGGAGCACCTGATTGAACGGCGTCAGCAAGGGCAGGACCAGTGACGAAGTGATGAAAAATAGCGCTAGCATTTGAATAAACTCGGACGAATCCGCCGCTGCCCTTCGGTTCCGCCAGGCAAATGCCAGGAGGGCGGCCACGACCAAGACGGATAACGCGGATCCTGCCCAATTTCCCAGTACTAGCCGGAGCGGGGATGTGGTAGGAAAGTATTTCCGGTAAGCCTCGAGCCCTTGGATGAAATATCGCGGCCAGCCGGGCAGGAGCAGTTCCGCGGCGCCAACTAATAAGGCAAGAGCGCTGCCGAATCCGGCGGCCAGGGACCATCGTTTTTTCCATTCGCCGGCGCTCCAGAGCAGAAACCACAACAGGCAGAGCGCCATCATCTGCGGCTTGATCGTGGAAAGCGCCAGCAGAATGCCAGCTGCGAAGTAGCGCTCACGTGTCGCGCACCAACTGGCAAGCGCGAGCAGGAAGGCAACGAACAAGCCAAACTGGCGTAGCCGCAGTCCCTGGGTGATCTGCGGACTACTCAACACAAAGAGAACTAGCGCAGCGATCACCATCGGCGGCGGACGCCAGCGAGCTACTTCCAACCAAATCCAAAGGCTGATGGCCGTGAGTAGGGCGAGGACGACAGGAGCCCAGGTTTCGAGCGCGGCAAAATCCGCATGAACCGTGGGCGCCAGCAGCAACACGACGTACAACGGATAGGCAAACCGTTGCTCGTCGATGATCTCGGAACTGGGCCTGTCGTAGGACTGATCGATAGGATGACCATAGAAGGCCATCTGGATCTGATGGCTCACTTCCTTCCCGTACGGATTGCGGCCATTGAGCAGAAGTTCCCGGGTGCCGACCCAGCGCGGATAGAGGTCACCCATCTGCGCTTTCAGTCGGCCATGCTGGACGTTCACGTAGAACTCCCACGGGAGCAGGACGCGGTGCATATAAGCCCAGCTGATGGTGCTCGCCGTGACAGCTAGTACCAGCCAAAGCCAGTTTCGCATGCGTTCGATTCGTGTTCGCCTAGACCGCGCCGAACTTTTTTGTGCCAGCGACTTCAACTATAGAATCGACAATAAAAAAGGGCCTCCACCCGCCAACCGCGGGGGAGGCCGTTGCCGCCGAGTTACTTGGCTGCGGGTTCCTTGACGCCAATCTCTTCGAAAAGGCCGTCGACGATCTGAATCATTTCATTGTCGACGACGCGGTTCTTGGCGATCGCCTCCTGCAAGGGGATGGAGACAATCTTGTTGGAGCGCAGAGCCGCCATGCGGCCGAATTCGCCGCGATGCACCATGTCGATGGCGCCCAAGCCGTAGCGCGTGGCCAGCACGCGGTCAAAGGCGCTAGGCGAGCCGCCGCGCTGGATGTGTCCGAGCACGACCGCGCGGGTTTCGAATCCCGTACGCTTCTCAATCTCGCGGGCGAGAACGTTGGCGATGCCGCCCAGTTTGGCGTGACCGAATTCATCCTTGCCCATGTCCTGGATCACGGGCGCGCCGGAACTGGTATTAGCGGAAAACTTTGCGCCCTCGGCAACGACAACGATCGAGAAGTAGAGACCTCGCTCATGACGCTGGCGAATGGATTCGGCAACCTTGTCGACGTCGAACGGGCGCTCGGGAATCAGAATCACATCGGCGCCGCCGGCAATACCGCTGTAGAGCGCAATCCAGCCGGCATCGCGTCCCATGACTTCGACGACGATGACCCGGTTATGCGCTTCGGCGGTGGTGTGGACGCGGTCAATGGCTTCGCACACGATGTTGCAGGCGGTATCGAATCCGAAAGTATAGTCGGTTCCGCCCAGATCGTTGTCGATGGTCTTGGGCACGCCCACGACTTTGATTCCGGATTCGTGAAGCTTTTGCGCCACTGATAGCGTGTCGTCGCCGCCGATGGCGACCAGCGCGTCAAGCTTGTGTTTTGCAATGGTGTCGGTGCAGCGCTGAATTCCGTCGGGACGTTTGGATGGATTGGTACGCGAGGTGCGCAGAATGGTTCCGCCGCGAGGAAGAATGCCGCTCACGGCTTCCAGGTCGAGCGGCATGGTCTGGTCTTCGATCAGACCGCGCCAGCCTTCCATGAAACCGACAAATTCATCGTGATAGTGAAACACGCCTTTGCGCACTACGGCGCGGATGACTGCGTTCAAGCCGGGGCAATCACCCCCGCCCGTTAACATGCCAATTTTCATCGTAAGCTCCCGTTTTGGTATGAGTTCAAAATGAAAGTCCTCCCAATGTAGCCCGAGTGCGGGGTATGACGAAATGGCCCAGACGGCGGGGTGAAGATCGGTCGGAACGGATAGAGTAACACTAAACCGGTTGAGGCCAAAGGCGGACCCCCGGAGGAAAATCGATCAGGTGCGGGCTTGCGCACGGAGTCTATGCTGGCATGCGCTCTACGCTACTGGCGGGAGACAAGCTTGAATTTAGGTACTTCCGTCGCGGGAAGAGCACGCGAGTTTGCTACTAGGACGGACGGTGGTTCCGCGATAGACTGCGGAGACATGCGAGTCATGGGCATTGATTGCGGCGGAGAGTACACCGGTTACGGCGTGGTCGAGATGTATGAGAGCGGGAAGCTTTGCTGCCTGACGTGCGGCGCCATCAAGCTTTCGCCGCGCGAAGCCCTGCCGCGGAGACTGTCGCGCATCTTCACCCAACTGGGCGAGATCATTGTCCAGCACCAGCCCGATGAAGTGGCGATTGAAGATGTCTTCTATGCGCTGAATGTGAAGTCCGCGCTCAAGCTGGGGCAGGTTCGTGGAGTGGCCATGCTGGCTGCCGCCGCCGCCGGATTGGAAGTCGCCGAATACTCGCCGCTGACCATCAAGTTGTCGGTAGTTGGTTATGGGCGCGCCGAGAAGCAGCAGGTGCAGCACATGGTGACGCGGTTGCTGGAACTTTCCGCGCCGCCGGAGCCCATGGACGCTTCTGACGCGCTGGCCATTGCCATTTGCCATCTGCATACGGCGGGGACTCTCAGCCGGCAGCGGGCCGTGGCCCGGTAGAGTTCACTCGTCCCATCCACATTTGGCATAATTGCGTGTTGTGGTCTGGGTTTGAGTCCGTGCGAGAACGAAATTCTGAGGGTGAATCTGAGGCTGAGTCTGAGGCTGATGACTGGAACCGGGAGAGCGGGATCGCATCGCGTAGGACGGCGGCAGCGGCTGGTTTTCCCCGTCGGATTGCTCCTTGTTCTCTGCACTGTTTCTACTCGGGCGGCCGAGCCTGCGACGATTACGTTTTCGCTGAACTTTCCAGACTCGGATCCTGAGCGCTACACCATTACAGTGCAGTCCGACGGCCACGCCCGCTATGAATGTTTGGCGAAGATTTCGGACGAGTCGGACGAGCGCGAGACCTACCAGGCGGAATTCAGTTTCTCGGACGCCACGCGCGCGCAGATTTTTGATCTGGCGGCGCGAGCTCATTATTTCTCGGGCAAAGTTGATTCTGGCAGTCGCAAGGTGGCCTTCACCGGCGCCAAGAAATTGACCTACAAAGACGGGCAGCGCGAAACGACGGCGGCTTACAATTTTTCTTCCCTGCCCGCGGTCCAGCAGCTGACGACTATGTTTCAGAGCGTGAGCGCGACGCTGGAGTTTGGCCGCCGCCTTGCCTATTACCATCGCTACCAGAAGCTTGCCCTGGATGACGAGTTGAAACATATGGAAGACGAGGTCAAGCGCGGTGACCTGCTGGAACTGCAGGCGGTAAAGCCGGTTCTGCAGCAGATTTACGATGACGGTTCCGTGCTCAATGGGGTGCGGGCGCGGGCCCAGCGGATCATGGAAATGGGCAATGGCCCGGCTCCGGCGCGATGACGGGTTCAGGATCACGCCCCCTCTGACCGATTTCTCCCCGGCCTAAGTTTTTACAATTGCTCCTGCCAAACCGTGCTCTAATAAGCAGCGAAGACCTTTGGGGGGTTGCTATGTCCAAGCTCTCTCTTTCCAGATTCAACATGGTTCTTCTGACGGCCGCTGCCTGCGCGCTTCTTGCGCTGCCCGCTCTGGCCGATTCGCAGGCACGCATCGTTCGGCTCAGCGACGTGCAAGGTTCGGTGCAAATCAACAAAAACACAGGCATGGGATTTGAGAACGCGTTTCTCAACCTCCCGATCACACAAGGGATCCAGATCAAGACGCACGATCGTGGCCGCGCCGAAATCGAGTTTGAAGACGGCAGTACGATGCGCCTGACCCCGAACACGACGGTGGAGTTCAGCACGCTTGGCGTGGGCGATTCCGGCAAGCGCATCTCGGTGATCACTCTGGTCCAGGGCATGGCCTACGTGAACTGGCTGGGCAAAGACGAATTCAGCCTGAATTTCTCGAAGGAGAAGATTGCGATCGACCATGCAGTTCACTTCCGAATCGAAACTTCACCCAAAGTTTCGCAGTTGGCAATGTTCAAGGGCGAGGCCGATGTGGAAGGTTCGGCTGGCAAAGTCGTGGTCGATAAAAAGAAGACGGCGACCTTTGACGCGGCTGATGACGACAAGTACACCGTGGCCGACAAGATTGCGGAAGCTCCGCTCGATTCGTGGGACCGAGAGGCCAGCGCCTACCACGAGCAGTACGCGAAGAATAATTCGTCGCCGTACGGCTACGGGGTCAGCGACTTGAATTATTACGGAGCGTATAGCAACGTCCCGGGCTACGGGATGATGTGGCAGCCGTTCTTCACAGGGGTCGGATGGGATCCGTTCATGGATGGCGCATGGTCGTTCTATCCCGGGATGGGCTACATGTTTGCGTCGGCGTATCCGTGGGGATGGATGCCCTACCGGTATGGAAACTGGATGATGGTTCCGGGGATGGGCTGGATGTGGCAGCCGGGAGGATATAGTACCTGGTTGGCTGTGCCGCATTACGCGGGGACGTTGCCGGTGAATTTCCATCCGCTGGTCGCGCCGGCCGAGGGGACAGGGAAGACAATTGCGGTTGGGAGGGGTGGAGCTACGTCTGCTCCGCGCACGCCCGTCTTCACGGTGAAATCCGGCTCGGCGGGTATGGGAATTGCGCGCGGGTCGCTGGAGGATCTTCGTCATCTGAACCACGAAGTGACCAAGAACGGATTCGCCAGGGTGTCGCCGGCGCCACAGTTTGCTGGGCGTTCGGCGGCGAGTTCCGGTTTTAGCGCACCCCTCAGCAGCACCTCGGCCGCGCCGTTGGGACACAGCACAACGGCGGGACACGCTTCCGGGGGAACGCATCACTAGAGTTGGGGGTTAATGCGAACGCAATGGGGCAGCCTAGTGGGCTGCCCTGTTCGTTTGGATCTGGAAGTCCGCGCGGCTACCGCCGCAAGCTGACCGAAGTGATCACCTTCTCGCACAGCGATTGCAGTTCGGCTGATGAGGCGTGATCCCAGCTGCAACTGACTGGCACGATTTTTCCCCACGGTGTAAGCATGAGTCCGAGCGCGCCGTGGATGTTGGCCAGATCGCGCTGGGTTGCGCTGAAGTCGGTGACCAGGCCGGGATATCCGTCGAGTGTAGTACTAATTGAGTCGGTCCCAATTCCCGGCTTCGCCGCCAGCCAGACATAATTGTCCAGATAATACGTGGCCTGTTTTCTGAGTTCTTCGTCGTCGGTGAGACCCTGAGAACGGCGATCGAGCGTCGGCCCGACCGAGATACTCACGACTTTGTCACCCCGGTGGGCGAGATACACGGTGCGCAGCGGAGTGTCGTCGGAAACCTGCACGTCTCCGGGCAGGGCGACCGAGACGGTCGCGCAAAACCACGCATCACGACACAGGCCCTTCTCGTAGCGGGTGAATCCGGCGGGAGTGGCGACCAGGGTTTCAGAATCCACGACCAGCCGCGTGCTTCGCTTCACTATGGCCGGCTTGGCCGCCAGGATCATCGCATTGGGAAGAAGGGTTTTTGTCGCCGGGACCGGCGTGGTTCCAGACTCAGGATCGGGAGTTGCCTCGAAGCGCTTCAAGGCCGCCAGCCACTCGACAGAATGCTCGTTGGGCAGCAAGCGCGCTCGCGCCTCTTCCTGGAAATGAAACGTCATAAACGGATAACGGCCGGGATTGTCGGACCGCATGCTGGACAAATCGGGCATGGGATTCTCCGGGTCGTCGGCATCGTTCGGGTCGGCAGGATCGTTACCCTGCGAATCAGCGTCGTCGTAAGGAGAAGCCAGGGTCAGCTTGTTGTCGATGGTCTGTGAACGGTGCAGCCACGCGACGTGATGCGTTGCCGGATCGAGCAGCAGCGAAATGTGAAGGACGGCTGCGACCGCATTGTTGCCCGCGCCCGGTACAGTGCGTCCGCCGCTGGCGGTGCCGGCGGCGGGAAGGTCGATGGGCGAGAAAACATATTGCGAAGTCACCCAGGCGCATGACTTTCCGTCGACTTGCACCAGATTTCGGAAACGCAAATCGGCCCCGCTCAGTTCGAGATCTTTCAAAGCGCGGTCGCGGGAATAGGCAAACTGTCCGCGGGGCTTCCAGGTAGCGCCCTCGGCCACGGGTTGGGGCGAGAACTCGGTCTGCAGCAGATCCTGCGTCACCTTGCGGAGCAGGTCGCCGCCGTCCCAATACTTGAAGTATCCGTCGGTGCTGCGGCTCATCTCGGTTTCGCCGTGCGGTCCCACGCGGAACATGACCGGAGCCGACTGCATGGCTGTCAGCCGCTTCTGGAAGTCGGAAGCCGAGAATAGCGCGCAGCGTACGCTGGTGACGCGAGTGTCGCTGTACGTGGCTTCGACCGGGATGTTGCCGTCTTTGTCGGCGGGCAGCGGGCGCAGGGTAACAATTGCGGCCATGGCATAGTCACACGGGCCGCGAGCCGGGAAGAGGTTCGCTCCGCTGGCATCGGCAATGGGCAAGAAAGAACCGGCAGCTTCGAGTTCGTAGCGCAGAACTTCGCCGGGCTTCAAATCGGCCTGAAGCAGAAGCTTGTGGCCGGTTCCCGATTGAGCGCGCAGGCGCAGCGCTGCCGGTCCAGCGCAGAACAAGAGTGCGAGTCCAGTCACGAAGACGGAGTGCAGTCGCGGCGTATGCATTTGGTTAGGGATCCTCGTTTTCCGGGGGATCGTTAGGATCCTTATAGGTCTTGCGGATAGCGGACGATTGCAGTTCCTGGTACTGTGCCGATTTTATGATTGCGTCACAGACGCTGTCATCCGTGGCGGAATCTTCTTCGCGATAGACGCAGGCAAAGCCAAAATTGCCGTAAGGCGAACCCGCGACCGCGCTCACGCCGCGATATTTAAGAGCGCCCGCAGCGATTGTGAAGTGAGTAATCAGCCCGTTGGTCCAGTCGATGCGAACATGCTCGTCGAGTGCGATGTGCGCCGCGCGGCCAAAGTATTCCGGGCGCGCAAACTGTTCCTGCAGAAATGCTCGCTTGAAACTGTCCGCCGTGTACTTGAGGTCGGTCGACTGTGCCGCATAGACACGGATGGCGCGACTGGAGTCGTCCTCGTGGCCTGCGATCGGAATCGATACAGGCCGGGGCTCCTGCTCGGCCCGGGTCCATTTTGGATCCTTGGGGAGCGTGACGGAGAATTCGTAGCAGGGCTGGAGTGTGCACAGGCGAATGCGCCAGACGCCGCCACCGTCGGGCCCGTCGTCTTCGTCGGTTAGTTTTGTGGCGGAGACGTGGTTTGGAGCCGAGTGTTCCTGGCGTGTCTTGCGGGCGACGTCGCCGAGAGACTGCCCGGAGGTGTCCTGGGCAGGCGCGACTAAGCCAACGTATGAGGCGAGCAGTGCGACCAAGATCCAGGCGCGAGTTGGGTTCGACGATAGTTTCATGGCAAGCGCAACGAATTCACCAGCGTCGTGCACAGCGCTTCCGCGTCGGCGAAATGTTCATCGGGTGCGGCGCATCCCAGCAGAAACTGTTTGCCCTGGTTGTCGATCAAGACTCGTTCGCCGATCCACCACCGTTTCTGGTCTCGTTGGTAGCGGAAGCGGGTCATCAAGGCGGGCCTGCCCTCGATGGTCAGGTCCTGGGTGCTGACGCTGTCCGGTTTCTCCCGGGACCAGCCGTTGGCATTGGCCAGATCGCGCATGCGGATGTAGTCGGGATCGGTCAGGCTGCGGTAGGGAGCGTTCACATCGGCCGGCCCGGCATAGAGCATGACCGATTCGCCATCGAGCGCGGCCTTGAAAATGTACTGTCCGTTGGTTCGCGACACCACCTCGGCTTTTTCGGGGATGACAACGGAGGCTTCAGAACATTGCTGCGGATTTTGGCAATACTGCAGAATGAACGATTCAAAGCCGGCCGGGGCTACCGTCGTTCCTTCGGCGCTGTCGAGCGTGGCCTGCGCCTTGTCATGGGGAGCTTGGCGCGTCTGGCGCGCCAATTCCGCCAGGGAAGGGGCTTGCGATCCCGATTCGGGCGCAGCCTCTTGCGCCGGAGTAGTGCCTGCTGTAACCGGAAGGGCAACGGCTGGAGTCTGGCTTGCCGAGGCCGGCTTTTCCGAGAGCGGTTTATCCGAGATCGATGCCGGATGTACGACGATGTCTTCTTTCAGCTGAATCGACGGGTAGATGATCTGATCGCACATCTGGAGTGTGGTGCGCTCGTCCTGGATGCGCGCGTTCACACCCGCCTGCACCTTACGGCGATCCGTGCCATACATCTGCCGGTCGCGGTCGCTGCAAGTGTTGTTGCCGCGGTTGTCGTAAATCGTGCAGGAATGCATGTCGTCGGGGCTGACGCACATCACGGGAATCAGGCTGTTGGAGCCAACAATGAATTCCATTGATCCCCAGACGACGTGGCCGAGCAGGTAGGGATTACCCTGCCACGCACACCGAAAAGCTCTATGCGATGCCTGCTTAATGGGCGAGCAGTAGGCTTGTGCGCCGTGCAGGCCGGCGAGTTGACGCACCACGTTCAGGAGGTCGGTGTCGCTGACGTTATCGATAATGTTGGCTGGGATGGGAATTGGATTCCCGACCATGACTTCGGTGTTGGTAATGCCGAGGCGCGAACCGAGCAGCACGGCTCCGCCATTGTCGCGGCCCTCCAGGCTGAAAGGATAGGGAACGAACAGGCGATAGTCGCCGGCATTGTAATTGGTGAAGCCGGTGGGGGCGTTAGCCGCGGCCTCCTGTTCCTGCTGCATCTCGTCAACCAGTTCCTGAGCCTTGCTGGACTTACCGTCTGTGGTCGAAGCATGCTGGGCACGGGTTTGGCGGGCCAAGTCGCCGAGCGAGTCGCTGGGAGTTTCGGAGCCTTGTCCCCGGGCAAAGGCGCCGACGCATACCAGCGCCACTGCAACGCCCGGCATTAAAAACCTGCGTGTCATGGCAGTCGCAAAGATCCAATCAACCCGGAACAGATCGTTTCTCCGTCGGGGAACGTGTCCATCGGCGCCATGCAGCCGACCACCAGCTGGGCGTCATTATTTTCGACCTCGGCCCTTTTGGCGATCCAGTTGGCGGCGCCTTTCTTGAACCGCACCTGAGTGATGAAGGCCTGTTTTCCGTCCAACCGCGTCTGTTCGGCGCTGATGGTGGAAGAGGTTCCTGGGTCCCGCTCGCGTTCAGGATCCACAAGCTGCTTCCAGCGAACCGTGCTGCCATCGCTCGGGTTGCGGCCAGGGCAGCTTTCGGAGCCGGCTGGGCCCATCAGCAGGAGGAACGGCGCTCCCTGAACTTTGGTCTCGAACACATATTGCTTGCAGTCGGAACTGACTAACTGGGCATCGGCGGGAACCAAAACCGACGCGTTCCAGCACTGCTGGGTGTGGCTCTTGCAGTAGGTGAAGGCCTGCACCTTGAAGCCGGCGGGGATCGTGCTCTGCGCCGCCACAGTTGCAGGCGGAGCGGGAGTTGTCGTGCCCCGCGCAGTGGGCTGATGCAGTTGGCGCGCTATATCGGCCAGTGAGACGGGCTCGTCGGCGTTTGCGGGCGGCGTGGCGCCAGCGGCGGGTGCAGGCGCTTTGGCTGAATCGACTGCTGCGCCGGGACTTGATGCGGATTTGGGAGAGCCGATGACGGCGTTGGTCGCGGCTAGTGTCGTCTTCTGTGCGGCAGACTCGTCCTTAATGCGAATTGACTGGAACACGGAGTCGCACTTTTGCCAGGCCGCCCTTACATCCTGGTCTTCGCGCGCCATGACCTCGCGCGCGTATTTCTTCTGCTTATAGGTGGCGTGAGGATTGTTGAGGATGTCGCGGGCCCGGCTCTCAGTGTTGGCGACGCAAAGCACAGGAAGGATCCCGCTCGCTGCCCGCACCAGCACGGCATTGCCGCTGACAGAATGCCCGAGCAGATTCGCGCCAGCCAAGCTGCACTGATAAGCGCTGCGACCCACAGCCGTAGTTTTCGTACAGTTCGCGGACGGGGCATAGGCGCGGGCGAACTGCGTAGCCGCGTCGTGGAAGGCGTCGTCGTTTTCCAAGTGCAACACAATGGGAGTGCCCGCCAGCACCAGGGGCCGGGTGCTTCCGACCTGAGGACCGGTCAAAACCACGCCGCCGACGTCATGCGCGTCGATGGTGTAAGGAGCCGGGGCCCACAGTTTGTAGGTACCGGCGTTGTAAGTTTTGAATCCGGCAGGAGCATCCTTGTCTTCCCGATCCTCGGCCAGTTGGTCGACGATTTGCTGGGCTTGGCTGGCCTCTGCTTTGGGCTGGGCCTGCTTCTGAGCGCGCGCCTGCCGGGCTGTGTCGGCAAGTGAACTGCCGTCCTGTCCTCGCGCGGGCAAGCCTGCGAGAACGAGCAGAGAGAAAGTGGCGAGCATCGCGAACTCGCGAGAGATCTTGTTTTGAGCCATAACTGAAAGTTGTGAATCAGAATGCATTCGCATGTCTCCGCGTTGGAAATCAGTTCGAGCCGGTGGTTGTGCTGGCCTGCTGCACGACGGCCTCCGGCACATCGAAGGTGATGGGCGCGTTGTAATCGGAGAACGAAGCCCGCAGCTGCAGCCAATCCACGGTCAGCTCATAGGGCAGGTGATCCTCAAGACCGAGACAGACGGTGTCGTGCTCCAGGCCGCTGGGCGCGCCCTTCATGGTGACCAGCCACTCCTGGCAGCGAACGCTGTTCACACTTTTCTTGTCGCCCTTCTGCAGAATGCCGCGCTGGATCATGGTGGCAATTCGCGGCATCAGGGTGTTGTCGTTGCCCTGGGCGAGGGCGCCGCAAAACCAGGCCGGCGGGTGCCCGTGGGCAAATCGAGGTTTCGACCAAGTGCCATCAGTTTCACGGGAATACTCCTCGGTCGCGAAGTGTACTTCGTCGCGGGACATATCCATCCCGGGAATGGCGGTATCGGTCTCGTGCCACTGATAGTGATAGAGGTCGCGGGAGCAGTCGACTTCCCACAGCATCTGTTTGTGGCGAGTTCCGGCGCTGGCGGTCTCCGAGGCGCGGAAGCTGTGCACCTGCTTCATGGCGTCGAGGGCTTTCTGGAATTCTTTTTCTCCGCTGCCGGTCAGCATATAACTGGCCGCCCAGCCCACAATGGCCACGCCCACCGCCAGACGCACCACCACCCATACCCAATAGCGTTCGCCCGACATATAGACCTCTCCCGAGTAAGTTCTCAGGCTAGGTTAATGGGCTGGAGGAGGGGGGAAAAGTTACCGATGTACTGAGGTAGCGTCCGATCTTGGCCGGAATTACGGGTTTTAGCCCGGCTTTCTGGAAAGGAATTTCTGCCAACTGCCGAGAAATTGTCATCCCGAGCGAAGCGAAAGACCTGTGCAATTGGCGGCGGACTACATAGGTCCTTCGCTTCGCTCAGGATGACAAAGCTGCTGGACTGCTTACACGACGACCACTCCGGCATAGCCCACAACCATGTTGCGGTCGCCGGAAACGTCGCCGGAGGTCGCGTACTTGATGAGTTCGGCGGACTTCGCGCCCAGTTGCCGGGCGGCCGTGAGCATGGCCACGGCCGGGCCGAAGCCGCACATGCTGATGTTTTGTTGCGTGACCACGTCGAAGAGTCCGAGCGGATCGAGCGAGAGGATGCGTTCGATTGCCCGGTGATCCTTGGCCCGCGTGACTGTGTCCGACTCGTAATGATTCATGTCGCTGGAGGCGACAATCAACACGGGATCGTTTTGCGCCGCGATCACATCGGCCAGGGCCGCGCCCAGATGTTCGAGGATTTCGAATTGCCCGGTGCCCAGCGCAATAGGAACAAAACTGAGTTGCGGCTGACGGAGCAGTAAGAATGGGAGTTCGACTTCGGCGGCGTGCTCGGCGCGATGCGCTGCCGCGTCTTCCTGCAGGACAGGGAACCGCTGTTTCAAAGCTGCGGCGAGTTCGGCGTCGAGGGGAACGTCGCCCAGCGGCGTCTGCCATGCGCCTTCGCTCATCATGGCGAGCGGACACCCCTGACCGGTATGGTTAGGACACAGGACGATGCAGCGCTCGGGCACATCCAGGCAGGCGAAGACCGCGCCTGCTACATGCCCGGAATACATGTATCCCGCATGCGGGGCGATGCAGCCCAGGGCTCGCACCGGCGTCTGATGCGTGGAAGGGAGTTGCGAAAGAAAGCCGAGCACTTCGGTACGCAGCTCGTCAGGATCGGCAGGATAAAAACGCCCTGCGACTGCAGGATGACGCAGAATAGTTGTAGCCACGGCCCCTCCTAACCCGGCGGGCCAACCTGTAATGCTATGACTCGGCTCGTGCGTTGCGCAAGGCCCGATAGACCGCCGCGCTCTCTTCGAGACTGAGAGTCTCCGCGCGGGCCGTGGCTTTGACCTTAGCCTCGGCCAGGGCGCGCTTCAATTCTGCCCCTTCGTACTTCGCTTTCAGATTGTTCCAGAGAGTCTTGCGTTTCTGCCCGAACGAAAGGCGCAGAAAATCGATGAAGCCGTCGCCGGCCACTCCCAACTTTTCCTGTTGCGGGTCGATGGTCAGGCGCAGTACGGTCGAATGCACTTTGGGTGGAGGCACGAACGCTCCGGGCGGCAGGGTGAAGAGCTTCTCCACGCGGGCGTACAACTGCGCCGTGGCCGAGAGCATGCCGTAATCGCGGCCGCCGGGCTCGGCGGCGATGCGGTCGGCCACCTCGCGTTGCACCATGATGACGATGCTGTCGAAGTATTTCGAAAACTCGAACAGCCGCAACAAAATGTCAGAAGTAATGTAGAAAGGAAGATTCCCCACCACCCTGACGAGCTCAGGCTTGAGTTCGATGCCGGGGCGGCTCAGACCGGGCTTCGGTCCGAAGAGCGAATCAAAGTCGATGGCCAGAACGTCGGCTTCAATGATCTCGACGTTCCGCGCCATGCCAAACTTCAGCCGCAGCTGCGCCGCCAGAACACGATCGAGTTCCACAGCGATGAGACGGCGCGCCCGCCGGGCCAGCGGCGTTGTCAGAATGCCGCGTCCCGGGCCGATTTCGAGCACGGTGCTTTGCGACACGTCACCTAAAGCGTCGACCACGCGGGCCGCGAGGTCTTCGCTGGCCAGAAAGTGCTGTCCCAATTTAGGCTTGGATTGCGGACGACGCGTCGATGCGACCTTTGGCACGTTGACCCTCACTGCCTCGGGAAGTAGACTTGCGAGTTGGTCCCCGCATTCCTAAATCGCTGGACCGTCAATCGCTGGGCCGTCAAGCGCTGGATCGTCAAGCGCTGGACGTCAAGCGCTAGGCTTCAAGCTGGACCGTCAGGGCCCCGAGACTCATTCATAATAGCGTGTGCCGCGAAAACTGTCCGCGCTTATGCCACTAAGATGGAGGTTCCGCACTCATGAATATCGTATTCGCCGCTTCCGAGGGCGTTCCATTTTCCAAGACTGGCGGGCTGGCTGACGTGGTCGGCGCCCTGCCGCGGGCGCTTGCGGCATTGGGCCATCACGTCAGCCTCTACCTGCCACGCTATCGCCAGACCAAGCTGAGCGAACCGGCCACTGTGGTTCGGAGCGTTACGGTTCCGTTCGACGACGAGTACCGCTTCGCTTCGGTTGTAAGCGGAGGCAGTCAGGGTGGGGTGCGGTTTTATTTTGTCGAGTATCCACCATATTTCGACCGCGACGCGCTTTACGGCACACCGGCGGGGGATTATCCCGACAACGCCGAACGCTTCGCTTTGTTCTCGCGCACCGTGCTGGAGGCCTCAAAAATCCTGGGCGTCCCTGATATTTTTCACTGTCACGACTGGCAATCGGCGCTGATTCCGGTTTTGCTGCGTACGATTTATGCCGAGGATCCTGCTTTTCGCGACGCGGGCACGGTCTTCACCATTCACAACATGGGCTACCAGGGTCTATTCCCTCCAGATATTTTGCCGCTGCTGATGCTGCCGTGGGATCTGTTCACCATGTCGAAGATGGAATTTTTTGGCCAGGTGAATTTCCTGAAAGGCGCGTTGACTTACTCCGACTTCATCACCACGGTCAGCAAGAAATACAGCCACGAGATTCAGACTGCGGAATACGGATTCGGGCTGGAGGGCGTGCTGCACGATCGCGCCTCGACCGTGACTGGAATTCTCAACGGAGTCGATTACGACGAGTGGAGTCCGCAGACCGACAAGTTCACTCTAGCCAAGTATTCGCCGCAGGATCTTGCCGGCAAGTCGAAGTGCAAGCAGGATCTGCTGGCCGCGTTCGGAGTGAAGAATGCAGACCCGAAACTTCCGGTGATCGGAATCGTCTCGCGCTTCGCCGCCCAGAAAGGTTTTGATCTGATCGCGCAGATCGCGGACCGGTTGGCGCGCGAAGAAATGATCATCGTCGCTCTCGGTGCCGGCGACAAGACCTACGAAGAAATGTTCCTGCGTCTCAACAAACAGTTCCCCAACAAAATTGCCGTCAAAGTTGCCTACGATAACGCGATCGCGCACAAGATTGAAGCCGGCGCCGACATGTTCCTGATGCCGTCGCGCTACGAGCCTTGCGGCCTGAACCAGATTTACAGTTTGAAATACGGCACTGTGCCCATCGTCCGCGCTACCGGCGGCCTCGACGACACGATTGAACCTTGGGACGCCCGCACCGGGAAGGGAACTGGGTTCAAGTTCACGGAGTACAACGGTGAAGCGCTCCTGCTCACCGTCAAGCAGGCGCTGGCGGCCTATCAGGATCAGACGTCGTGGCAGGCGCTCATGCGCAACGGCATGGGCAAAGATTTTTCCTGGAACGCCTCGGCCCGAGAGTATGGCAAGGTCTATGATCGCGTGCGGCAGATGCGAAGTGCGCCACCGCCGGTTGAAAAGGTCCTGGTCTAGTCCTTTGGTCGAGCGCCATGGTCGAGCGCTACGCGTTCTGACTAACTTGCTGCCATAACTCGGAGGTAGTGTGCCCGCGGCTACGCCACATTTTGCAGCTTTCATAAGTCTGTAACGATCATCGGCTATGCTGCCACGGTTGAATATTTCCAGCTCAAACCATCCCATTCGACGGAGCTTTTTTGCGACAGACCAGGGTGACGTTCGCGACTGCTAATCCACCAAAACCTGGCGGGGATGGCGGCAGCGGGCCATCGCCAGCGTCGGCTCCGGCCGGTATCCCGGCGATCCTCCACGCAGTCACGATCCTGCTGAGCGCGTTTCTGTTGTTTCAGATCGAGCTCATCATGGGCAAGTTCGTGCTGCCGCGCTTCGGGGGAGGGCCGTCCGTCTGGAGCACGTCTCTTCTCGTTTTTCAGATTCTTTTGCTGGCGGGATATGGATATGTCAGGTTCATTTGCAGGCGGCTGGCTGCAAGAACTCAAGCGATCATCCATTTCTGTTTGCTACTAGGTTCGGGTTTGATGATTGCGGTTTCGGCGGCCTGGCTGCATTCACCAATCTTTCCTCGAGGGGAGCCCAGAAGCACCGATAACCCGGTCGATCAAATTGCGTGGTTGCTGGTTGCTGCGGTCGGTGTTCAGTGCGTAGTGCTGTCCTCTACCAGTCCTATGCTGCAAGACTGGTTCAGAAGTCAGCATCGCAATTCCCCTTACCGGCTGTACGCCTTGTCCAATCTGGGCTCGATGCTCGGTTTGCTTTCGTATCCGTTTCTGGTCGAGCCGGCTTTACGGCTTTCCACACAGGCGTGGGCCTGGGCGGCCTGGTATGCGCTGTTTTTGCTGCTGGCCGGCATCTGCGCTTTCTTGTACCTGCGGCACTCGACCCCGCCACCGGAGGCTCAACCCAGGAAGGCCGCTAGGTCGAAGAAAGCGGGAAAATCTGCAGAGGCGCAGCCCAGGATTCTGTGGCTGGGGCTCGCCGCCTGCGCCTCTACGATGTTGCTGGCCACCACCAATCTGATTTGTCAGCAGGTGGCGCCGGTTCCGCTGCTCTGGGTTCTGCCGCTGAGTCTGTATTTGTTGTCGTTCATCATTTGCTTTGATCATGATCGCTGGTACCGGCGGGAGATTTTCCAGCCGCTGTATGTGGCGCTCGGGTTATTGGCGCTTAAGATGCTGCCCAGTTACGCGAACATTTCGATTGCGTGGCTGGTCCTACTCTATTGCGTTGCGCTCATGGCCGTCTGCATGGTCTGTCACGGGGAACTGGCGCGACTGAGGCCGGCGCCTGAGCATCTGACGTCCTTCTATTGGATGGTCAGTCTCGGCGGTGCCGTAGGCAGTGCCTTTGTGGTGCTGGTCGCTCCGCAGATATTCAATCGCTTTTGGGAATTTCAGATTGCACTGCTGGGCTGTGGGATTTTGTTGGCGATCACCCTCGTCCGCGACCGGAGTTCGTGGATTTACAACATTCGTTTCGGGCGCGCGATTCTGGCCGCTGGGGTTGTGGGCATGGCGATCGGGTCCTACATCTTCACGGTGGAACTGCTGACCTGGGAAGGGCAGGGCGATGACGTCATTCTATTGCGCACACGAAACTTCTTCGGCGTAAAGACCGTGGCGAATCTGCGAGGCCGCGTTGTGCTGGCCCACGGGCACACCATGCACGGAGCGCAGTACATTGACCCAGCGAGGCGGAGCGAGCCCACTCTTTACTACGGCAGAAAAACCGGGATCGGCCTGCTGCTGGACCAATTCCCGAGGAACTCAGGTGACGGCCAATTGCGCGTGGGAGTGGTGGGCATGGGGGCCGGAACGCTGGCGGCGTATGGCCGAACGGGCGACTACTTGCGCTTTTACGAGATCGATCCGGCAGTGGCGAACCTTTCCACGGGAGCCAGCCCGCTCTTTACGTTTGTGCAGTCCTCACCCATGCACGTCGACGTTGTGCTCGGGGATGCCCGAATGAGGATGCAGGAGGAAGTCTCCCACGGAGATTTGCAGAACTTCGACGTCCTGGTGGTGGATGCATTCAGCGGCGATTCGGTTCCGGTGCACCTGCTGACCCGCGAAGCCATGAATACCTACTTGCGCCAGTTGCGCGGTTCGCAGTCGGTCATTGCGCTCCACCTGACGACCAGTGCGCTCAATCTTCGTCCCGTGGCGGAAGCCTTGGCGCGCGCTTACAACCTGACCAGCATAGAAATCAATACGCCGAAAAGCTCAGGGCCGATCTGGGTGTTGTTGGCCAAGGACCCTTCCACCTTCCGCCTGCCTGCGCTGGCGGCCGCGGGCCACCCCGTAGAGGTGAAGCGCTCGATTCCTGTGTGGACCGACGATTACAGCAGTTTGTATCCGCTGTTCCGGTGGTAGGAGCGCGCGGCTCGATCCGGGTTCGTTGCATGCGTTGGTTTCAAGGAGTCTAACTAGATGCTCGTTTACGGAAGGCCGACCGCGCGCATCCCAAAGTGAGGCCGAGTGAGCTATACACCGCAGCGTTCATGGGAGCAAGCAGCAAGAAGATAGCCACCAGCGAGGGGTCGAACATCATCTTCACCAAGTACATCGGACACAGCGCAAGCATCAGTTGGGGATCGAGATTCCAGCGGTGGGGAGCGAGATAGGCGACGAGCGCCAGAAGATAGAAGACTGCGGCGAAACGGCCGAGCAGTTTGAGCGGGGCTGAAAATAACTGCTCATCGTCCCGATCTTTGTTGCATGCCTTCGCGATCCACGAGCGGGGCAGCACTGCGAACGTCACGCTGAAAAGACCCACAAGTACCAGAGCAACCGCGAACGGGACCCATTCGCTCTGCACCGGCATGTCAACGCCTCGCAGCATCACATAAGGAGCGGCGGTCAAAAGCGAAGTCGAACCGCAGACAAAGAAGATGATGCGAGAGGTAATCCTGATCGCGCGCCCGGCCATGATGCGCATTCTAGCAGCGGCGCCGAGTTTGAGCACACCAGATGGCGCTGCCCGAGCATCCCTGACCGGAGCAGGGCGAGGGCCGCTGCTAAAATTGTTGCTGCATGGCCGCCACCTGCCAGCCCGCCTTTACCCGCACCATCTTCCACGTCGATATGGACGCCTTCTTCGTATCGGTGGAAGAACTGTTCGACCCCTCGCTGAAAGGCAAGGCAGTTGTAGTCGGAGGACAGCGGGACGAGCGTGGAGTCGTTTCCGCGGCATCGTATGCTGCGCGAAAATTTGGAGTGCATTCGGCCATGCCACTGCGGACGGCGGCCAAGTTGTGTCCGCAGGCGATCTTCGTGAATGGCCATTCTGAGCGCTACCGCGAGTGTTCAGAGAAAGTCCACAAAGTTCTCGGCACATTTTCGCCGCAAGTGGAAATGGCCTCGATTGACGAGGCCTACCTCGACATGACTGGCACCGAACGACTGCACGGTCCGCCGCTGAAGGCCGCCAACACGCTGCACCATCGCATGAAGGCCGATACGGGTCTGAACTGCTCGGTCGGGATCGGAACCTCGCGTCTGATCGCGAAAGTTTCCTCGGCGCAGGCCAAGCCCAACGGAGTGCTGTGGATCGTTCCCGGCGAAGAGGCCAAGTTTCTCGCGCCGCTCGATGTGCGGGAGATTCCTGGCGTCGGCAAAGTTATGGAGACTCACCTGCATGCGCTCGGCATCAAGAAGGTCGGAGATCTGGCGCGCCTTGAAGAATCCGAACTCGCCGACCGCTTCGGAAAGTGGGGTCTCGCCCTGGCTGGTAAGGCCCGCGGTGAAGATGCCGGCGGCTGGTTCGACTCCGAAGTCGGAGCTGATATTGGGGCTAAGTCTATCAGCCATGAGCACACCTACAATGAAGATACAGCCGACATCAGCCAGCTTGAAGCCACGCTGATGCGGCTCTCCGAGATGGTCGGCCGCCGCCTGCGCGAATCGCAGTATCATGCGCGCACGATTCAACTCAAGCTGCGCTACAAAGATTTTACGACGCTGACCCGCGCTCACACTCTTGCTGCACCGACGCAGCTCGACACGGAGATTTTCGAGCAGATTCGCGCGCTATTTCGCAAGAATTGGAAAAAAGGCGTACCGGTTCGCCTCCTGGGCGTGCAGGCATCGGCATTTGCTGCGCAGCCCGATCAAATCAACCTGCTCGAGGGCAACCGCCAGCAGCGCTGGAAAGATGCGATGGCCGCCGCCGACCGCTTGCGCGACAAATTCGGCGAATCCACCGTGGGCCTGGCGGCGGGCATGCGTGGGAATTTCCGCGAGCGGGTGCACGAGAATCCCGCGACCTTGCCGGGGAAAAAGAAGCCGCGCAGTTGACCGCGATCCTCAGCCCGCACTAAGATTCCCCTTCCCCCAGAGTACTTCAGGAGCCAACATGCGCAAAGTCCTTCCTCGGCTGTGGTTCGCCTTCGTCTTTGTCTTTGTTTTTACGTTCCCGCAAAACACTTCGGCCCAATCCGATCCGCCGCTCTTGCTGCGCTTCCCCACCGTCGGCAAGACGCAGATTGTTTTCAACTATGCGGGCGATCTCTGGACCGTCAGCCGCGACGGGGGCGACGCGCGCCGCCTCACCTCCGGAGTCGGAATCGAGACTCTGCCACACTTCTCTCCCGACGGGTCGATGATCGCCTTCACTGGCGAATATGACGGGAACCGCGACGTCTACGTCGTTCCATCGACGGGCGGCGTGCCGCGTCGCCTGACCTACCATCCTGCCGATGAGTACGTGGCCGGCTGGACTCCGGATGGCAAGAAGATCGTGTTCAACTCCTGGGGCAACAGCTTCATCCATTTCGAAGATCAGCTCTACACGGTCCCGGTCGAAGGCGGACTGCCTACGCAGGTTCCGCTTCCTATCGTCGAGGCAGCGACCTTCTCGCCCGATGGAACGCACGTCGCCTACGTGCCGCATCCCAAGTGGGAGGCAGCCTGGAAGCGCTATCACGGCGGGCAGACCACGCCCATCTGGATCGCCGATTTAAAAGATTCGAGCATCGTAAAAATTCCCCGCGACAATTCCAACGACGACAATCCGGTGTGGGTGGGCGACACGGTTTATTTTCTTTCCGACCGCAATGGTCCGGTCAGCCTGTTTGCCTATGACACGAAGACCAAACAAGTTTCAGAAGCCCTACACAGCGACGGACTCGATTTCAAAACCGCTTCGGCAGGCCCTGACGCCATTGTGATCGAGCAATTCGGTGCCATCAAGCTTTACGATCTGAATACCCATCAGGCCAAGAACGTTACGATTCATGTTGCCGGCGACATTGAGGCGGTGCGACCGCACTTCGCCAAGGTTGAAGCGAAACGCATTCAGAATTTCAGCCTCTCGCCGACCGGGGCGCGCGCTCTGTTCGAAGCTTGGGGAGAGATTTTCACCGTTCCCACCGACAAGGGGGACATTCGGAATATCACGCGGAGTCCTGCCGTCGCTGACCGCGATCCATCATGGTCGCCCGACGGAAAGTCCATTGCATATTTTTCCGACGAGTCCGGGGAATACGAACTGTCCATCCGCGATCAGAACGGTCTGGGGCCAGTGCGCCACATTAACCTGGGCAACCCGCCATCTTTCTTCTATACGCCCACGTGGTCTCCTGACAGCAAGAAGATTGCATACAGCGACAAGCGCCTGCAGTTGTGGTACGTGGATCTCGATAACCCTGCGCCCAAGCTGATCGACTCCGATTATTTTGGCGGCTTCGGTCCCACGCAGCTCAGCCAGACGTGGTCCCCTGACAGCAAGTGGATCGCCTACACCAAGCAACTTCCCAGCGGCTTGCATGCGCTGTTTGTCTACTCCCTCGAGCAAGGGAAGTTCTCGCAAGTCACCGACGGCATGAGCGACGTGCTCTATCCCAGCTTCGACAAGAACGGAAAATATCTCTACTTCACAGCTTCAACGAACACGGGTTTGTCTACGGCCGGACTCGATATGTCGAGCGACGAACATCGAGTGACGCGCAGCGTCTACGTCGCGGTCCTGAGCAAGGATGAAAAGTCGCCACTCGCTCCGGAGAGCGACGAAGAGAATAAGCCGAAAGACGAAAAGAAAGCTGACGCCGATAAGGGCAAAGCGGCTGCCGACAAGGACAAAGGGAAAGACGTCAAAGACAAAGATAAAGATAAAGATAAAGATAAAGACAAGAAGGAGGAACCGGTCGTGGTCAAAATCGACCTCGAAGGGATTGGCCAGCGCATCCTTTCGCTGCCCATTCCGGCAAAGAACTACAGCAATATGCTGGCAGGGAAGTCCGGCATCCTCTTCCTGGCTGAAGCGCCGCTGGTGGTTACCGAAGACGATTTTCCCAACATCAATCAGACCATTCAGAAGTTCGACCTGAGCAAGCGCAAGG
The DNA here is from genome assembly GCA_052148475.1 of Candidatus Sulfotelmatobacter sp. GTDB lineage: Bacteria > Acidobacteriota > Terriglobia > Terriglobales > Acidobacteriaceae > Sulfotelmatobacter. Next base: position 45,801 of record JBKQID010000032.1, read on the forward strand.
TCGACAAACTCATCGACGAGGTGAACGACTTTGCCGTCTCCTTCGATGGTGAAAAAATTCTTTACCGCAAAGGCGAAGCCTGGGCGACAGTGTCGACCGACGATGGTTCCGCGGGCGGAGGCCCGCCCAAGCCCGGCTTCGGTCCGCTCAAGCTCGACGGGTGGGAAGTTTATGTCGAGCCGCGTGCGATGTGGAAACAGATTTACAACGAGACCTGGCGGATTGAGCGCGACTTCTTCTACGACGCGCACTATCACGGTCTCGACCTCGACAAGGTCAAGAAAAAGTATGCGCCCTATCTGGATGGCATCGCGTCGCGCGATGAACTCACCTATCTGTTTGAAGAGTGTCTGGGCGAGATGACAGTCGGCCACATGTTCATCGGCGGGGGCGAACGGCCCGAGTCGAAAAAGTTAAAGGGCGGCTTGCTGGGCGCCGACTATAGCCTGGAGAATGGGCGCTATCGCATTGCCAAGGTTTACGACGGCGAGAACTGGAATCCCGGCAATGAAGCCCCGTTGACCCAACCCGGCGTCAACGTCAAAGCCGGAGACTACATCCTCGCGGTCAACGGGCGGGATCTGCACGCCTCGGATAATATCTACAGCTTTTTCGAAGAGACGGCGGGCAAGCAGGTTGTGCTCAAGGTGGGCGCCAACCCGGATGGCAAGGATTCCCGCGACGTCACGGTAGTTCCTGTCGAGAGCGAAGAGCACCTTCGGCACCTCGGCTGGATCGAGAGCAATCGCCGCCGCGTCGATCAAGCGACTGGAGGTAAAGTCGCTTACGTGCACGTTCCTAATACCGGAGGCGGTGGCTATACGAGTTTCAACCGCTACTTCTTTTCACAGGTGGGGAAAGAAGGCGCTATCATCGACGAGCGCTTCAACGAAGGCGGCCAGCTCGCTGACTACATCGTTGACTACCTGCGCCGTCCCATGCTGAGCAAGGTGGTGACTCGCGAAGGCCACGATTGGTCCAGCCCGTCGGAGGCGATCTACGGGCCCAAGGTCATGCTGATCAACGAGGAGTCTGGTTCCGGTGGCGACGCCTTGCCGTGGTATTTTCGCAAAGTCGGCATCGGTCCGCTGATTGGGAAGAGAACGTGGGGCGGGCTGGTGGGGATCGGCGGCTATCCTGAACTGATTGACGGCGGTTTCGTCACTGCGCCACGGGCCGCGCTCTACGGCCTCAATGGCGACTGGGAAGTAGAGAACCATGGCATCGCGCCGGATGTGGAAGTCGATCTCGATCCGGCCGCGTGGAGGCTGGGCCGCGACGCGCAACTGGAAAAGGCGATCGAGGTGGAGATGCAGCAGTTGAAGGATCATCCACTGCCGGAGATCAAACGTCCGCCGTACCCGAACTATCACGAGCATGACGATCTGGGCGCGAAGTAGGCCGGAATTCTCAGTGCGTGAGATGGCGATGTTACAACAGCTACCGAATGGACTTGTGTAGAATGCCCTCTCGAGAAGACAAAATGGCTGAGAACAACGCGCAATCGGCGGGAAATCCTGAGTCCGGATACTGGCTCACTTTCTCACCCAGTCCGACGGACATCCTTCATGACTTTTGCGGAACTCATGACATAAGGGGAGCGATCTGTCCGAATTGCAACACACCATTCATGCGACTGTTGTCGTTACACGCAAAAGACGTCAGACTCAACTTTGACGTGGTCCGCCATCCGGTCGTTCACCTTCTGTACTGTTGGACGTGCAGCGTGCCCTTCGGCGAGTTCAGCTACAGAGTCGGCGGCGACGGGACAATCGAATTGCTGCAAGTCGCTCCGAGACAGCCGACAATGGAATTTGGGTCTGAAGGACCGTATGACGGATACACGGGAGTTTTTCCGTACCGACAGGTCGGCCTCCAACAGCAGACGGCAGACGAACAGAGAATGCTGACTGCGAGGCAATCGGACGACTCTGATGGCGACGACGATGACGAGCTGTTCTCTCCCCGACATCAGGTGGGTGGGTACCCCTTGATCTACAATCCGGGCAAGGTTTTTTGCCCCGTCTGCTCCGTCGAAATGCCACTTTTGGCAGCCATCTGCGACGATGCCACGGGCAATGATCCTTTCGGAGTGGAGCCTGAGCACAGTTTCGCGGGGAACGGCGGAGTGCAAATGCTCTTTCACTTCTGCCGGGGCTGCTCTGTGGTGTCTGCCTACCACTCATGCGACTAATTCTTGCGAATCTTTGGACATTCTTGGCGCAAACAGGCCTCTACACGCATTGACCTTCCCCTTGTTCAGCGCCGATCAGCACGCGCTTTGACCGTCGACCGGCAGAAGGCCCTTTACAAGCTGCAAGGCAAGTGCGTACCAATCTGCGGAATCTACCGCGGATTAGCGGAGCGCGCAGATGAAGCCAGCAGCGAGCCCACTCCTGGTTTGTATCCGTAGAAGTCGCCGATCGCGTGGAGATGCTCGATGATCTCTTCGTCGTAGCGCTGCTTCAACGGCGGAGTCAAAATGTTGTGCTGGGCATTGGGGTCGGCCACCAGGTCGAACAGGTAGCTCTGGGCGGGCGAATCGTAGGTGGTGTAGAGATAACGCTGGTCCGCCGTCAGGATGCCGTACACCGCGCGCACATCGGAGGCGAACAGCAGGTCTTTCCGCGGGTAGCCGTCGAGTTCCTGCTTGGTCTCGGCAAACAAAGGCCGCCCGTAGAGCGGGTTCTGCACGATGGGGCGGTGACCGAGCAGGTAATAGAGAGTCGGAGTAATGTCGGTCAACGTCGAAAGTCGAGTGTCATCGTAGACCAGATGTTCGCGCATCTTCGGCGGCAGATGGATGATGAGCGGCACCCGCATGATTTCTGGCCAAATGGAAGTGGAGTGGCTGGAGCGGCCGAACTCGCCGGTGGCGTCGCCGTGGTCGCTGGTCACGATGATGATGCTGTTGTCGTACATGCCGCGTTGCTTGAGATAGCTGAAAAACTCTCCCAGGCGAGCGTCCACCCAGTGCACTTCGTAGGAAATGCGGATGCTCATTCCCTCGGGCGCCTGCCAGTGTTGCGAACTCGGCGACGGTACGTCATTGTGGGCGAACTGGTGCACGTTCTTGGGCTGGTCATAGAAAAAGATGGGCTTCTGCGAGTTGGCACGACTGTCGAGAACTGATTCCGCCTGCAGCACGGTGGAACCGATTTCCAGGTGGTTCCAGAGCGTCTTGTCCATGTCGAGCTTCACCAGATTATCGCTGGGCGACAGTATTTCTTTGACTACCTCATCCATGCTCACGACCATCTGATAGTCGTCCGCGCGGAGCATTTGCTCCAGCCCATTGACCTTCGAGAAAGGCTGCAGATAGTGGGCATGCAGCATCATGGCACCCGCCCAGAGCGCCGGTTCGGAAAGCGACGTGCCCGCATATTGCGAGTACGCGTTATGCAGGACAACACTGTCGCGGGCAAAGGCGTCGAGATTGGGCGTGTAATTGACGCGGGGATTGTAAGCTCCAAGATAATCCGGCCGCATGGCGTCGACCACAAACACAAAGATATTCGGGCGCGAGCCTTGCGTCGGCGAAAGATTGTCGACCAGACGGACTTCCGTATTCGTGCGGGTATCGCGGACATTCGTATATTCGCGCATGATGCGGCACAGATCGCCACAGACCTCTCCGCGGCCGTTGCCGAGCATGTGATGGGCGAGCAGGAACGAGGCGTCCCCGGCGCCGTACTCTTCGAGCTTGAGGGAGATTTCGTCGTCGGTCGAGCCGACGGCCTTGCTCCAGAAAATCTCGGTTGCCTGCAGTCCCTTGTAGACGAAGATTCCTGCCAGCAATACTCCTACGATGACAACGGCGGAATAGTTCGCGCGGACCGGGTGCAGGCGGTAGACGCACAGGCTCATAGCGATCCAGAAGAGCAGAGCGGCCGTGCTTTCGACGAAACCATTCCAGTCTTCGCCGCCGATCAGCCAGCGTGACCCAAGCGCCAGCATGGTGACCATCACAATGATGATCCAAGTGGCGATGGCCTGAGCGGAAGTGAGCCGGCGCTGCTGCCCTGACGGGGATGCAGCGTTGCTTATTGTTGTCGTACGCGCCAGGAATGGTTCGACGATCGAGAATCCCCAGAGCGTAAGCGTGAGCGCGAACGCAGTGGCGTAGAGGCGAGCACTCCATCCGTCGAAGCTCATGGTGCTGCCCAGAAATCGTGTCAGCACGAACGACAGGGCGATTGCGATCACCGAACCTACCAGTCTGCGGCGCACCGCTCGCGGCTTGGAGGTCTTCGCGGCGAGCAGAAAGATCAGATTGATCATTGACAGCACGACGATGGCAACGGCGAAATGGGAGGCCAGACTCCAGAACGCGACTTCCGCGTCCTGCCAGTGAAATTGCAGGGTGTGAGTATCGCTGTAGAGACGCAGCCTTGCGCCGATGGTGTAAATCAGGCTGACTGCGAGAGCGACTAGCAGGGCGGATGAAAATCCGAAAGGCGCAGCACTGTTCTCAACTTCTGCATCGGGCCCGCGTTTTTGCTCCGAACGGAATGTTTGCCAAACCGAGAGTCCGAGCAGCGGGAGCAGCGCAGCCAGACTCCAGTAGTAGGCGGCGTTATCACTTTGCAGCGCGGGCAGGAAGGGACGCAGAGTGATATCCACTCCGGCGGCAACCAGCAGTCCGATTGCGGCCTGGGATCGCCTGCCGTTTTTCCAAGCCTGCCAGTGCGACCCTGAAAACGCCGATCCTGAGAACGTCGATCCTGAAAACAAAGCAGCCGCGATGGCCGACCAGTACAGCGCTGCCTGATGATGCGCCAGCCAGGGCATCCATGCATAAGGGGGCGTCTTGATGAAGGCGCAGAAGGTATAAGGCAGAAACGCCAGCAGACAGTACAGAGAGGTCAGAACGAAATACGTCCCCGAAACGATCTTCAGTAAAGCGTTGAGCCAAAGCCTCAAACCCACTCCCTCGGATGCCAAGAACGATGTCACGGATATGCTGGCAAATCGATTCTCAACGACCATCCGCGAGCGCTGCAAGTTACCGTGGACGAAGGAATCGATTTGGGTCCCGGCGCAAGGTTGCCGGCGGTTCTAGCGGCCCCGGCGTGACACATCGTTGTGACCAAAGTACCAGACTCGATACTACTTCGGTGTAGACCGGATATGCTCCGAGGGCTTCCAGTTGGGCTAGGATGAAAACTCCGCCTCTGTTTGAACGAGAACAAACGATGCCGAGCCAAGCCGCCAAGAGATCTGCCGTGCGATCGTCGTCGTTGCGATCATCATCGTTGCTATCATCGTCGTTGGCATTGTTCGTTCGGAATTTCTTCCGGAGTCCGGCGATGCTGGGCTCGGTCGTGCCCAGTTCATCCTTCCTGGTAAACGATATGATGAGGCAGGTGGACTGGGACCGTGCCCGCGTTCTGGTGGAATACGGCCCGGGCGTCGGCACATTCACGCGGGAAATTCTAAAGCGTATGCGCCCAGACGCGGTTCTGGTGGCCATTGAACTGAACGCCGAGTTCGTGGAGTACCTGCGCGACCGCATCCGCGATCCGCGTTTCCGGGTGGTGCATGGTTCAGCCGCGCGGGTGCGCGGCGTGCTGGCGGAACAGCGTCTGGCCCCGGCGGACTACATTATCTCCAGCCTGCCGTATCGGAACATGCCCGACTCGCTGCGCCGCGAGATTCTCGAAGAGTCTCGTTTGGCGCTGAGGGCTGACGGTTCGCTGTTGCTCTATCAATACACGCGCACTCTTCTGCCCTACCTCGAGTCGAGTTTCAGCTCGGTGACGCTGAATTTTCAGCTCTTCAATATCCTGCCTGCGCTGATCTTTCACTGCACGCCGTAGCGGCGTTTCCTGACTGGGGGAAAAAAAACTCCCCAATGAACGATTCCGTGCGCGGAAGACTGGGGCGACGGTCTGGAAAAAACGAAGGCCGGGCACTCCGGAAGGACATTCCGGATCCCAGCCTGCGTCTTCCTTCAACTTGGAGTAAGAGCCTTGCTTACTAGTTGCCCGATCCCGAGTTTGCGGCCGCGGTGGTCGGAGCTGCGACCGGAGGGGCCGCTGCCGTGAAGCGGGCCAACCGCGGGAAGAAGGGCGTGACCTCAAACGGCATCTTGTCACGCGCCGAGGTGATGGCAACCGGAGCCGCCTTCACCATCTCCGCCTTGTCGCTCCAGGGATTGATCTTCACCCGGCCGCCCAGGGGCAGAGCCGCGATCTGATCCAGTTTGTTGTTGTCCAAAGCCGGGCCTTGGGTTTCCAGAGCGGACAAACGAGTGATCGTTCCATTTTCCGCCAGGGAATTGCCCAGGTGCGTGGTCAGCAGGGCACTCAGTTGCGTCGCCCGCAGCTGCAACGCCTTCAGGAACAAGCCCACGTTATCCAGTTTCTGCGCGTAGGGCGAGTTCTTCAGAAGCTCCAGCGCCTTTTTGTCGGCGGCGGTTTCTTCTTCCGGAATGTGCTTGAAGCCCAGGTTCTGGTACGTGGAGTCATCGTCAAACAACATGCGGTCGTTGAAGGCATACTTCGAGCCCAGGTTGTGGCCGAGCACGATGTGCGCGAGTTCATGAGAGAGGACGGCGGCCAGGCTGGCTTCGTCGGGCAGCACGTCGATCAGCCCGCGGCTGATCACGATGGTATTGCCTACGCTGAAAGTTTCCAGCGGAGAGGTGAGCAGCACGCGCGTGCGCACCGGCCGCGGCAAGTCAATATTGTTGGTGACTTCGAGGTTGTTGACGACGGTCTGGAGAATGCGGTCCAGGTCGCCCTCAGGGGCGAGCAAGCCCGCGTTGGTCAGACGCTCAACGACGTTGTCTTCCGCCTGCTGCTGCCATACCCGCTCGGCCTGCAGCGGAGACGCATCCTGCGCGTTCGTGCTCTCGTCGGTGACGCTGTCGACGCGGATGTTGGTTAACTCGTCATCCTTGCCGCCCTTCTTCAGGTCGTAGCCCCAGATGCGGGTCTGCGCCTTGAAGGCCATGCTGTTCTTCACGCCGGCACTGAAGTCGCCTTCTTCGCTGTAGATGAAAGACGGTACCCAGTAGCCGGGGATCAGGTTCAAACGCCAGCTATCCATGTGGAAGAAAAATGTGTTATGAGCGGCTGGATAGTAGGTCCCGTTCAGGCGCACGATGTTGAAGCCTTGATCTTCCACCCAGATGCGGCCGAGGAAGCGGCCGCGGCCGGACTTCGGCTTGGGCGTGACGTCGAACACCAGGCAACGCACGTCGCCGAGGAATTCGCGGCGGGCGTAGCGGAAGTCATAATGCTCGCGGTCGAAGTCGGTCCGGTCGGCATAGACCATCCACGAAAAGCCCAAAGGCTGGTACTGCACCTTGTAGAGCTTGTGAAAGCCGCCGAGCAGACGCGACTGCATGCTCTGTTCCGGTTCCTTCAGATAATCTTTGCGGTCGACGGTCTCGCCCATATCCATGCGGCCGAGGAAATAGTGATCGCCGCTGGGCACGGGGCCAAGCTGAGGGTCGGCTGTCAGATTCTGGAGATAGGTCTCAACCACGGGGGTGCGGGTGGTCAGCACCTTGATCAGGCCATGTTCCCGCTCGATGAACAGATTTACGACCTGGTCCATGGTGGTGGGAGCCGGCGCCGGTGCTGGCTGAGGCAACGCGACGGCCTGTGCGGGCGCCGCTGCGGGCTGTGCGGCCTGCGACGCGTCCGGTGTGGCCTGCGACGCGGGTGCCGGCTGATCGGTCGCCGGGGCCGCCTGCGGAGCGGGTTGTGCGGTCTGCGTCGCATCGGGCGCAGGCGGCTGTGCGGACGGCTGTGATTGCGCCGCCTGCTGGGCGGCCGCGCTCATGGATGCCAGCAGAGCCGCAGTGAATAGCAAGTTCCAAGTACGCATGACTCTTTTCTCCAAGTTTCTCTGAACCAAGTTTCTTTGGGTCATTTTCTTTTGACCCAGTTTCTTCGACCCAGTTTCAGTGACCCAAGTTCGCTTTCCGTGCACTGCCAAATTGCAAGTATCACTTCGCCAAAACTCTTTAAACTTCTCCCTAGGCCAGCTGGAACGTTACGTGAACAATCGCGGTGGAATCCGTCGGCTGTCCATCGCGCAAGGCAGGCTTGAACCGGATCTTGCTGGCGGCGGCGATCGCAGCCTCGTCCAGTCCATGACCCAGACCGCGCACCACGCGATTCACATGCAGCGTGCCGTTCGCCCCAAAACTGACCTCGAGAAGCACTTCGCCTTCCAGCTTCAGACTGCGCGCTTCGGCGGTGTAGACCGGAAGCGGCTTGAAGGTGATCTCTACCGGAGTAGTGTTAGGCGCGACAGCGGCTGCAATCTTAGGCCCGCCGTGCACTACCTGCTCCGATCCAAATCCGCCCGTAGCAACTCCCTGGCCGTTGCTGCGCCCATCCCCTTTGCCGCCGGTCGCGACGCCGTTACCAAAGTCCGCGCTGGCGACCGTGCCCTTGATTCCTTTGGCTCCGCCCGATCCGTTGCCTTGCCCCGGGCCCACGGGCATGTCAAATCCACCCGCTGCGGCTGCGTACAGCTTCGCGCCCTGCTTGCCGGTCCCCTTCAAACCATTGGGATCGCCAAAACCGCCGGTCTGCACTTTTTCTACCGCCGCGTTGACTGTGGGCTTCTGCGAACTGCCCTCGTTGAAGTCTCCGGTGTGGACCAGTTGCGGACGCGCCCCACCTACTGCGATTTTCAATTCCGGCGCCTTAAACTGGTTCACCACAACTTGGGGCGCCTCAACCGGCTTCGGAGCCTCGCGGCGGACTTCACGCGGCACCACCAGCTTGGGCTGCTCCATCACTGGAATCTTCACGGCAGGAAGCAGCTTCGGATGAGCTTCAGGCTTTACCTTGATCGGCTCCGGCGGGGGCTCCGGCCGCAATGCCGGCATAGGAATCAACTCGGTGACGTGGTACTGCGTAAGCTGCAGATTGTCCGGGAAGATGAGAGTGATGTTGACTACGATGAGCAGGACCAGAGCGACCAGTCCATAGGCAGTCGCCACCGCCTTCTTGTTCACCTTGCGTTCAGGCAGTAGTCCGAGTTGAAAGCCGCGATAAGCCGTTGCCATGCAATTTCACTCCATCGGGATCCCGGTTTAGGGGAGATCCTCCGGGACTTGGAGTCTTAAAAATACGGGAGATAGGACAGGGGGTAAACGTGTCCACGGCTCTTGACCTTAGGTAACATGGGTCGGAGTCCCTTTGAGGGATCGGCCCGAAACTAGTGTGGGACGGGCGTTTCCGCCGATTTGACTGGGCCGTTGATCCGATGAAACAGGGAAGAAACAGGTAGGAAACCCGGCATCGAACGGAGGAGGACCTCTGTGCAAACAGATAAGCAACATTTAATGCGAGTTTCTGAGAGTCCTCGCATATTTCCGGCTTGGACGGGCCTTACGGGTGAGATTTTCGACGCTGGGAGAAATAGAGAAACACGGGAATTCCGGCCAAGATGACGAGAAGCCCATAAGTGGAGTTCCACAAATCGCTCTTGAAAGTGTAGTAGAGGAGAGCGGCCGAAACCGCGACGAAAACGACAGGCACGACAGGGTAGCCCCACATGCGATAGGGACGCAGCGCCTGCGGATCGCGCCACCGGAAGATAAAGATCGTGCTGCCGGCAATCATGTAAAAGAGCCACTCCGCAAAAATCGCCAAAGAGAACAGCTGGCGGAAATTCGCTCCCAGCAACAAGAGCAAAATCGACAGCACGGCCTGCACTACAATCGCCACCGACGGAGTGTGAAACCGGGGGTGGACCTCAGCCAGCGCGCGGAAAAAGTATCCGTCGCGCGCCACCGCGTAGGGCACGCGGGCTCCGCTCATGATGGTGCCGTTGAGCGTGACCAGCATCGACAATGCCATGCCCGCCGAAACAATGCTGGCGCCCATGTGCCCCATTATTAGTGCCACGGCATCGGACGCGGGACGGGGCGAGGCCGCGATGGCGCTGGCGGGAAGCACATACTGCACCGCGGCGTTGACCAGCATGTAGAGCAGACCTACCGCGGCCACGCCCGCAATCAACGCAATGGGAATGTTGCGCTCCGGACGTTTCACCTCGCCCGCCACCATGTTGAGGTCATTCCATCCGTCATAGGCCCACAGGGCCGCGACCAGCGCCGCCATGAAGCCGGCAACGCCGCCCTTGGCGCCGGCGAATGTGCCGGTGAAGTTGCTCCAGCCTCGGCCGGGTGCATCTCCCATTCCGCTGAAACACACCATGACGATGCCGAGGATGATGGCGACTTTCAGCAGCGTAAACACGAGTTGAAATTCGCCCGCTTTTTTCACCCCGAGGTAGTTCAGGAATGAGATGAGGATGGCGGCGGTGATGGCGAAAATCTGGCCCCAGTTCACGGCAAAGGGGGCAGTGACGACGTTGATGGAGAAAAAGGAGAAGAACGGAAACGTCCCCAGGATTCGCACCAGGCCAGTGACCACGGTCGCGATCGAAGCCGGCTTCGCAATCACGAACCAGGTCCACGCGTAGAGAAACCCGGCCATGGGTCCGTAGCCGTCGCGGACATAGACGTACTCACCGCCAGCCTGCGGCTTCATCGCGCCCAGTTCGGCATAGGTGAGCGCGCCGAAGAACGAGAGCAGTCCGCCCACGACCCACGCCAGATAGACCAACTTGGCCGAGCCCACGGCCTGCATCATTTCAGAGGGCACTAGGAAAATTCCGCTGCCGATGATCGTCCCCACCACTACTGCGGAGGCGTGGCTCACGCCCAGATCGCGGGAGAGTTCAGGACGGGAAGAGGCGAGTTGCGGAACGTCATGCGTGACATTATGCGGGACATCAGCCATGTTGGAGTTGGAGTATACGCGAGGATCGGCAGAGTTTGAGAGCAATCTTGGCGCAGCGATACCGCAAAAATGCCGATGAAGCGAGGATCGAACTCTAGTGTGCCGGCTTGGGCGGCATCGCGGCCCTGCTTACGGATTCGGGCGGCAAGGGAAGGTCCACTTCCAGCGTGCCCATGCGATCATTCAGACGATCGCGTACGCCGACGCGCAGTGATTTAGCGGTGACCGGGACCAGCAGCGATTGATGCACGCGGTACAGTCCGGCCTTATTCTCTGAGGGCTGCGTTGAGGTCTCCGGTACACCGTCGTTTACCACGCCGTTCAAGACTTTGCCATCGTCGTCGAATGCAGCTACGGCAAACTCGAGCGCCGGTGGTTGCCCAGTACGCGCCGCCTGCGCTTTGAACGCGGGATCGAGCACGCGATAGTCGATCGCGTAGGTCTGAACTTTCACAGGCGGCAGCGGCCGGACGGGCTTGTTCTTGCGTTGGGTTTGGAAGAATGCCGCTTGCTCCTGCAATTGCGCCATCTGCGCGGGAGTTGCCACCCCTACTCCACTGGTGCGGATGTGCGTAGAGAACATGAGATCGTGCAGCATGGGCGCGCCGGGCTTGATATTGGCTTGCAGCACATCGCCCGCTTCGACGGGAACTTCGAGAGTGGGAGAACTGGAATGATTCCCATTTTCATCCGCGGCAGTGGAGACCAGAATCCCGCGGCAGTAGTTGTGCCGGTACGAGAGTTGATATTTCTCCTTCCCGACTTTCACAGAGATGTTGTGACACTTATCGTCCTCCCCGTGGTTCGGAGGGGAATAGGTGAGCGTGTAGTAGTTTCCGCCTTCTTCCGTGACCGTACTCAGCACATCCGCCACTCCATTGTCGCTGTAGACCGCCCGGCCTCCTGTTGCGGAGGCGATTGTCTCCTCCGAGGCCTGGCTCGCGTTCAAATTACTTACCGCGGGATTTGGGTCTACCCCGGTCACGTCCACAGGAAAGACCGCTACCTGGGCGTGCGCTAGCGAATTAATCTCCGCTTTGACATTGTCCGCCAGCGGGGAATTACCCTCCTGTGGCGAAGGCGACAGGGGGAAGGTTCCGGCGACCCAGATCAAATTCTTGCGGCCGGGAATGCCATCCAGGTAGTCGCCGATATGGGTGAGCATATCGACTGCGGTGTAAGGGTCGCCGTATCCGTAGTTGCGGGCCAACAGGAAGACTCTTGGGATGTGGGCTTTGGGCTTCTTGGAATTCACTGCGGTGTATAACAGATCTTTGTCGTCGGTGAATCCCTGCACTAGATAAAGCTTGTCGGAGGTTACAAAGACCGCAAACCTGGTGCCTGCGGGTTTGTTGCGGATGAACTTGAGGACCTGCTGCCGGCCTCTCATCTGATCTTCGACCTCGGTGTCGACCAAGTCGAGGAGCATTACATAAAGTGGACCTCGCTCGGGAACTGCCGGGATGTTCTCGAAAACATGAGGCGGCAGCGGCGGCGCGTTGGGTGCCCGCGAAATCGATGGCTTATCGAAATCATAGACATCGAACGAAAGAACGCGCTGCGGCTGCTTATCTTCGGTGACGGAGAAATCGTCGGCCTTGAGCCCATGCACCGGCTTGCCATTGGCGTCCTGCACCATCACATCGACGATTACGCGCTGCACGGTCTGGCGAATGGTCATGCTCGGCTCCTGCGCGTCGTTGCTCGGCGGCGCGGGCGCGGTTTGCCCGACCAGCTTGGTTGGAGCGGCGCCAGAGTTCTGCGCCGGGGCGGCATCCTGAGCCTGCGCTGGGGGCGCGTCAGACTGCGCGGTCAGCAGCGCCGCGGAGAAGCAAAACAAAGTAAGACAGGCCAGAACGCCACGCGAGAGTGCAGGAAACGAAGTCATTACCCACCGCCAATTCTTCCACAGCTTACTATCAAACCCGCCGCAGACGATCTTGTCTCGGCCCGGGGACAATTATTTCGAATTCCGCCCGCCCGGATCAATGGGGAATGCGTTTCGATTGGCCGAGGAATCCCCAATGGAAACACTTACCACCCAGCCCACCGCGAAGGTTACTGTCGTGCCGATCATTACCCACCAGGTCCACGGAACCCTTGTCCCAAGCCACAAGTACATGTCCGTGCTGAATCCGCAGGCCATCCCCACCATGGCCCCCAGTTGATTCGCCCGGCGTGTGAGCACGCCCAGCAGAAACACTCCGAGCAGGGCGCCGTAGGCCACCGAAGCAATCTGCAAGCCCACTTCGACGACTCGCCCGACTTTGTGCAGCGCGATCCACGCCAAAGCGAAGAGTACAAGCGCCCAGGCCACGGTGGCGAGCCGCGACAGTCGCATCTTGGTTTTTTCGTCGGTCTGAGGCCGCAGGCGCGCGTAAAAATCCATGATCGCGCTGGAGGACAGCGAATTCAGAGCAGCGCTTAGATTCGACATCGCCGCCGCCAGGATCGCAGCAATCAGCAGGCCGGAGATTCCGTGGGGCATGCGCGTGACAATAAACGTGGGATAGATCCGATCCGGTTTTCCAAACACTGCCGAGGGGACGCGATAGTAAGCCCAAAGCATGATGCCCACCGTCAAAAACAGAGCAAACTGAAAAAGCACGGCGAAACCGCTCGAAACCAGCGCGGTCGCCGACTGCCTCAGTCCGCGTGCTGCCAGCAGGCGCTGCACGATAAGTTGGTCGGTTCCGTGACTGGCAGTCGTGAAAAACGTGCCTCCGATCAATCCCGCCCAGAATGTGTAGGGGATCAAGATGCTGCTGTGGAAATCAAAAAGCTGCAGTTTGCCCGCGCTGGCCGCGGCCGCACGAATGGCCGGCCATCCGCCGGGTACGAGGTGCAGAATCGTGACCAGCCCGACCAGCGTTCCGCCCACATAGATCGCGGTTTGGACGACATCGGTCCAGATCACGGCGGCGAGTCCGCCTTCAAACGTATAGATCACCGTCAATGCGGTGATGATAGCAATCGACGCTACCTCGCCCGTCCCCAGCGCAATCGATACCACGATCGACACGGCATAGACGCGCACGCCTTCCGCTGCGGCCCGGGTCAGCAAAAACAAACCTGCGGTGAGCGAACGCAGGCCGCTGCCGAAGCGCCGTTCGATGAGTTCGTAAGCGGTATAGAGATCGCCGCGGAAGTAGTGCGGTAGCAGCACAAAGCTGATGACCACGCGGCCCACGACGTATCCCATGATGACTTGCAGAAAGGTGAGATTGGTGTCGTAAGCCAGGCCGGGAATGCTGATGATGGTCAGCGTGCTGGTTTCCGCAGCGACGATGGAGAGCGCGATTGCCCACCATGGGATGTCGCGTCCGGCGAGGAAGTAGTCGCGCAGGGACCGCTGCTTCTTGCGGAAGCGCAGGCCAAACAGCGTGATTCCCGCCAGGTACAACGCGATGATGGCAAAATCGAGCTGGTTCAGACCCATGTGAGGTGAACTTTCATTATGGGAGCAATCGTGCTTTTCGGCGAGTGAGACTCTGTAGTCCTCGCCTCGCCGGGGACTAAGAACCGGCAACTGCCAACCAGGCGGTTGCTCTGTGTTAGAAATAAAATGTGTCCTACTATCTCGGCATCGACGGCGGCGGTACGAAGACTACGTGCGCGGTGGGCGATGAATCGCGGCTGCTCGCGACCGCGACTGCGGGGCCCAGCAACGTTGTCCGCGTGGGAGAAGCGCAAGCCCGCAAATCGCTGCAACAGGCCGTGCGCCAGGCGTGCGCCGCGGCCGGCATCGCGCCGGCACAGGTTGCGTATACCTGCGTTGGGGGTTCTGGGGCGGCGCGGCCGGAACTGGCCGAGATCGTTCGCCGAGCTCTGGCCGAAATTCTCTCCACTCCGATCGACGTTGTCGGCGACATGCAGATTGCCCTCGAGGCCGCCTTCGATACTGGACCCGGTGTGATTGTGATTGCCGGCACGGGGTCAATCGCCTACGGCCGCGACCTGCAGGGAAGGACGGTTCGCGCCGGGGGTTGGGGATTTGCCATCGGAGACGAGGGTTCCGCGCACTGGATCGGACGTGCCGCGGTCAGCGCGGTTCTGCGGGCTGCCGATCCGCGCGATGGGACTCCCGAAAGCAATGTGCCGCAGGACTCTTCTTTATTCGCTGCGATCTGCCAGGTCTGGGGCGTCAGTTCGCTTACCGATCTCGCACGCGCTGCCAACTCGATTCCACCTCCCGACTTTGCCGCGCTCTTTCCGGCCATTGCCGCCTGTCCCGACGACCTGGCCACGCGGGTCCTCACAGACGCGGGAAGGGAACTCGCCGCTGTCGCCGCCGTCGTGCTCCGCCGCCTCTTCGCAGACGGACACGCCGCTCTCGTCCCGGTGGCCATGACCGGAGGAGTCTTTCGTCACGCGCCGCTGGTGCGGCAGGTTTTTTACAATGAACTTCGTACGCTGGACACGCGCGCAGAGGTGAATCCGCAGGTTGTGGAACCTGTTGAGGGAGCGTTGCGCATGGCGCGGAGAGCCGCCGCGCAGGAGATCGCGGCTCAATAACGCAGGCTGCCGCTCTCGCTCGAAGGACGAAGTGCTGCGGCCGCAGTCTGTCGCAGTGAGCGGGGCATCATGATTCCGGCAGAACCTCAATCCGGCGACGAAGTCGAATCTGGGTCTGCCTCCAACTCCGCGCCGGCATTCCGCGACATCTCAAGCGCATCGGATGTCGCGCTGACTGCCGATCTGGCACTGGCCATGGTGAAGGATCGCGATCTGGCTGCGGAGGTCATCGAACAAATCAGCCGAAATCCAGCGGTGATGAAGTCGCGCAAGGTGCGGGTTGCCCTGGCCGCTCATCCCCGCGCCCCGCGCCGCATCGCGCTCCGGCTGATTCGCGAACTCTATACCTTCGATCTCATGCTGTTCGCACTGTTGCCCGCCGTCGCAGCCGACTTGAAGCGGGCCGCCGATGAACTGCTGGTGGCGCGGCTCAGCTCAATTACTTTGGGTGAGCGCATTTCGCTGGCGCGCCGATCTTCAGGCATGGTGGCGGGAGCATTGTTGCTCGATAAGGAAGCGCGCGTCTGGCAGACGGCGCTGGAGAATCCGCGCCTTTCTGAGGCTGCGATCGTGAAGGCGTTGCTGCGTCCGGGCGCGACGCCGGCCTTCGTGACGGCGGTCTGCCACCACGCGAAATGGTCGGTGCGCCCGGAGGTTCGGTGCGCGCTGTTGCGCAATGAGTCGGTTCCGCTGGCTCGCGCCCTCGAGTTTGCCCGCCGCATTCCACCCGCGCAGTTGCGCGACATTCTGCATGCTTCCCGTCTGCCGGAGAAGGTTAAGAATTATCTCCGAGAAGAGCTCAAGGCAAAGAAGTAGACCGAGCTACCGCCCGCCCCCAACTTCCAGAATCGCGCCTGTTGTGAACGACGCTGCGGGCGATAGCAGCCACATTACGCCCTCTGCGACTTCGCGTGGCGTGCCGGGCCTTCCCATCGGGATCGTTCCCATCAGCCGCTGCAGTCTGCCGGGCTCGCCATTGGCGGCGTGCAGGCCGGTGTCCACCAAGCCCGGAGCTACCGCGTTGACCCGGATGCCTTCGGTCGCGACTTCCCGCGCCAGCCCGATCGTGAAACTGTCGATCGCACCCTTCGACGCCGCGTAATGCACCCACTCGCCCGCCGCTCCGGTGTGAGCTGCACGCGAAGAAATGTTCACGATCGCGCCACCCGTTCCTCCCCGCTTGGTCGACATGCGCCGCACGGCTTCGCGGGAACACAGGATGGTGCCGCTGACATTGACGGCTAAGACTCTTGCGATGGCTATACTCGACACTTCTTCCACACGCGCGAACCCGCCGGTGATCCCCGCGTTGTTGACGAGGGCTTTGATTGGACCCAACTCGCGCTCGGCGGTTTCGAACAGGCGCAAGATATCTTGCTCATGAGAAATGTCGGCTTGAATCGCAACGGCGCGCCCGCCGGCAGTGAGAATGTTTTCGACGACTTTGTTTGCTTCGGCCTCTCCGGTGGCAAAGTTGACGGCAACCGCGTATCCGCGTTCGGACGCGAGCGTGGCGATTGCTGCGCCAATTCCACGGCTGGCTCCAGTCACAATGAGTGTGCCTGAGTTTTCTTTGCTGGTCATAGATCCCACAGGGGCTGAAGCCCTGATTTCTTCGGGCCCCTTTCGCGGCCCTGAAGGGCCGCTCTTCCACGGTCGTGCGTATCGCCCGGTAGGAGCCTGCGAGCATGAGCCGAAAGCTAAGAGCCAACAGCTAAGAGCCAACAGCTGAGCCAAGAGCCAAGGGCTGAGCCAAAGAGCCAAGAGCCAGCCGCCCCTACTGCTTCACCGCTTCTCGTTTCCCGTGCATCATTTCCACTACCGCCGTGTACAGCTTGTTGCGCGACTCGTGGCGTTCGTAAGCGCGGGTGATGTAACGGACGCGAACTTCAATGCCGGCCGCCGTGGGACGCACGTTGATGCCCGGCACCGCAGACAATGTTTTGACCCGGTAACGCGCCGAGGCCTTTTGCCACTCGGCTTCCGCGCTGCTGGCGTTGGCCTCGGTTTCTTTTTCCACCAGTTTCTGGATGCCGTCGATGATGGGATACGGATCCTGTCCCGGCGGAATCAGCACCTGCAGCTCATCCCACATCCACTGGCCCGAAGTGGTGAAGTTGAAGAAATGGCCTTCGATGGCGAAGCTGTTTACAAACGAAACCCGCCGGCCGGTGGGATGCCCAGCGTCGGCCCAACTGCCGGTTTCGAGGAGGACGGTTTTCAGCAAACCGACCTCGACCACTTCGCCACCGACGCCGTTGATTTCTACCCAGTCGCCGACACGGATGCCGTTGCGCCCCATCAGGATGAACCATCCAAAGAAGGCGACGATGAAGTCCTTCATCGCGACTGTCAACCCTGCTCCGGCTAGGCCCAGAACGGTAGTCGTCTGCGTGGGCATGCCAAAAATAATGAAGAGAATGGCGATCGCGCCCACTGCCTGCGAGGCGAACTTGACCACCGCCCGCAGCGTGTCGATCCGCTTGTTCTCCGCGGTCATGCCGGTGAACAGGTGTTCAATAAGCCGGTCCGCCAGGTACACCGCCAGTAGAACCATCAGAATCCAGAGGAGACACTCCAGCAGATTGTGCAGCGCTGCCCGCTCGCGGGTCTGGACTAGATCGATCCAACTGTTGTAGGTTTCGGTGAGTTCCTGCTCGTCCTGCAGGCGCTTGCCCAGGTCGGCCAGATTCTTCTGATCGCGCGTGTATTGCTTTAGAGAATCAAGCGCGGACTTCGCGGCCGTCTTCGATTCGTCGCGGCTGGCCGGGGCGTTGCTCTTGGCGAATCCCTTGGCTTGTTGCTTGGCAGCCTCGCGATTCTCTTTATCTTTCTCGACCTGCGCCGTCAGCGTCTCGTGCCGCTGGTTCAGACGCAACTGCTTGGCCTTGCTCTCTTCCTGCGCCGCCTGCAACTGGTTTTTTTTCTCGCGCAGCGCCCGCCATGCCCGGAAGACGCTCAGGAGCGTGTGTGCCTGATAGTCCTGTTCGCGCGGATTCACCGCCGACCCGAGGGCTGAGTCTCCGGCATGCTCGCCGGATTCGTGCTCGGCCTGCAAGCGCTTGATTTTCGATTGCGGATCACCGCCGGCCTGCTCCAGAACCTCGGAGGCGTCGTCCAGTTCGTTCTGATCCAGATCCATCTGCGCCTTGGCGACGTCGATCTGATCATGGAGGTTGTCCTTCTGAGAGTCGGGGGCTGCCGCCAGTTTTTTCGTCAGCAGTGCAACGCCTTCCTGATCTTCCTTGAGCGCCAGTTCCGCTTTGTTCTTGCGATCCGAAATTTGCCGGGCTTCCGGCGAAAGCAGTGGAGGGTTTTCTTCGGCTGTGCGCAACGCATCCAGAAACGAGAGATCGACCTCATGGTCGCCAACTTTTTCCGCCTGGTGCGCCAGCACCTGCTCTTCCGGCGTGCCGGCGATGGCCGCCATGCGCGTGGCGGTTTGCAGGGGACGCTGGTCGACCAGCGGATGCTGCACCTCCGGCGGCACGCGCCCGAGTGATTTCTTGCCGGGCGTCGCGGCCGCTTCTTCGCTGGCTGACGGCAATGCCCGCGTCCACACGACTCCGGCGACGGCAGCCACCACCAGCAGAAGCAACACGATCGCGGTTATCCAATGACGAACTCTCATAGATGTTCCGGACTTGCTTGGTAGAGACGTAGCTCGCTACGCCTTTCTTGCCACACCTCCGCGCACCCGCCGAATGGAACCTGTCGCGTCAGATCACTTTAACAAGAAACGTTACCCTCGTGCGATGGCTGCAGGCCAAGTCATTCTCGCGTGCGGCACGAAGGAACCGCTGTCGCTCCTATGCCGCCGCGCACGTTCGTAATCTGCCGCGAGTAAATGCCAGCCCATAGAATTATCCGAGACGCGCATGATCGAGTCACTGCAATCGGTTCTCGACGCGACACTGCCCGACAGGCCGTGGAAGCCGGTTTCGCGGCCGGCACTGGTGGCGTGGCTAATCTTCTACGTCGCGTTCCTGGCCTACGCCTTTAACGCCCACGGCGGATTCTTGTTCATCGATAGCGCGAACCTGGTCGTTCATGAAGGCGGGCACAATCTTTTTTACTGGTTTGGTCCAACGCTGTGCTTATGGGGAGGCTCGCTGCTGCAGTGGCTGGTCCCGTTTCTGCTGGCGGCCTATTTCTTCAGCGAGCGCCAGACCACCGGCTTCGTCTTCTGCCTATTCTTCTTTTTCGAAAACTGGCTCTACACCGCGACCTACATGGCCGACGCTCGCGCCCAGGTGCTGCCGTTGGTTACGACCGGAGATCCGGACTTTGTGGAGCACGATTTCTTCAGGATCTTCTCCAGCCTCGGCGTGCTCGACCACGACACCCAGATCGCGGCCGTGGTGCGAGTGTTAGGCTGGTGCGGAATGCTGGCCTGTGTGGCGTGGCTGGCCGTGCGGGCTTTGAGAACTCAAGAGGCCTGACGATCTGGCAGGCGCGATTCCAATCAACAAGCAGCAATAAAGAACCAACAATTCCCGCTTATGGCACCCAGTCCGCAATGAAAATATTCGTCTCATGCGGGGCCTTGGCGTTGCGGTTGGAGGCCCAGACTAGCTTCTTGCCGTCGGGCGAGAACATGGGGAAGCCGTCGAAGCCGTCGCTGTAGGTGACGCGCTCCAGGCCGCTGCCGTCGGGGTTGATCAGCCACAATTCAAAATTGCCCATGCCGCCGGTGGCGTGCGTCTCGGGATCATAATTTGACGAGAAGATGATGCGCTTGCCGTCTGCCGTGTATGCCGGTCCAAAGCTCGCCGCGCTCAAGTTCGTGATCCGCTTCTTTGCGCTGCCGTCCGCTTTCATAGTCCAGATTTCGAGCGAGGTCGGACGGATCAGATTCTGCGCAAGCAATTCTTTGTAGTCGGAAATTTCTTTTTCCGTTTGCGGATGGTAGGCGCGATAGACAATCCATTTGCGGTCGGGTGAGAAGGTCGGGCCGCCGTCGTATCCCAGTTCGTGCGTGAGTTGCTTCACGTTTTTGCCGTCGGCGTCCATGATGTAGATGTCGAGATCGTCGTTGCGCATGGAAGTGAAAGTGATTTTTTTGCCGTCGAGCGAGATGGTTGCCTCGGCGTCGTAGCCGGGCGTGTTGGTCAGTTGCTTCAAGTTTGAACCGTCGGGATTTGCGGTGAAAATGTCATAGCTCGTATACACCGCCCACACGTAGCCCTTGGAAAAATCAGGCCGTGGCGGGCACTCCGGGCTGGCCAGGTGGGTCGAGGCATAGAGAATCTTCTTGCCATCGGGATAGAAAAAGCTGCAAGTGGTGCGTCCTTTGCCGGTGGAGACCATGTGCTGGTCGCTGCCGTCGATGTTCATGATGAAAATCTGGTCACATTTCACATCACCGTGCGACGACTGGAAGATCAGCTTCTTGCCGTCGGCGGAGAAATACGCCTCGGCATTCTGCCCGCCGAATGTCAATTGGTGCACGTTGCGCAGGTGTTTTTCCTGGGGCGTGGCTTGATCGGGAGGATTCTGCGCAGATATTTCGGTCAATGCGGCGATTGCAAGAATAGGGAACAAAAGAAAAAGCATAGACGAGCGTTTCATGTCGATGGCCGCTAGTGTAGCAAAAACTCTGAGAGCGTTAGCCATCGCAAGCTGCCAATGCCTTCGGCATCGGCAAAGCTCATGCGACGGGAGGTAGAATAAGCGCGGAATTCAGGGAGGTTCTTGTGAGAATGTCCCCGGTGTCGCTTAGTGCTCTGGTTCTCTGCGGGACCATATTCCTGATCGCAGCTTATTACCTCGGAACTTGGCGCGTGGCCGCAGGTGCCCCCAAAATGAACACGCGTTTCGGAGTCCTCGTGAAGGTGCTGCTTCTGGTCTGTCTGTCTTGTCTTGCTATTGCTGCTTTCATCCATGCGGCCGCAAATCCGGCAAATCATCGTGGAACGCCCGTGTCCTTTACCGTGCTGCCTCCGGAGCCATCGAATGATAATGCTCTGATTCTCCGCCAGCTTGAAGGCGAGTTCATGAAAGCCGCCGCCGACAAAGGCTCGCAGGGATACATGTCCTACTACGCCGACGATGCGGTCGAAGTGCCCAACGGCGCGCCGCTAATCGAAGGCAAAGCGAATATCGCCAAGGGCATGGGTTTCCTCGACGACAAAAACAATCATCTCACCTGGACACCGGTCGGCGGCGACATCTCCACCTCGGGCGATCTCGGGTACACGTACGGCACGTACGAATTTCGCTCGATCGGGAAAGACGGCAAGCCCAGCGTTGACTACGGCAAGTACACCAGCATCTGGAAATTGCAGAAGGATGGAAGTTGGAAAGTTGTGCTCGACATGGGCAACGCGAGCCCGGTGCCAAAGTAGCCGCTATTTCCGGAAGTGATTCTTGATCGCCTCGGCCTGCGTTCTGGTTACGACCGCGGACAATGCCGCCGGGTCGGCCTGCTTGACGGCCTGCACGCTGCCGAAGTGTTCTAGGAGTCGGCGCGTAGTGCTCGCGCCCACGCCGGGGATTTCCAGCAGTTCGGTGGAGCGGTCGCGCATCTGGCGGCGCTTGCGGTGGAAGGTGACGGCGAAACGATGGGCCTCGTCGCGAATGAGTTGAATCAGGTGAAGTACGGGCGAGTGATGGTCGAGTGCGATCGGATCTTTCTCTTGTCCGTAGACGTATAGAATTTCCTCGCGCTTGGCGATGGCGGCTAGCGACTGGTTGATGATTTCCAGCGCGTCCAACGCTTCGGCGGCGGCGTGTAGTTGTCCCAGGCCGCCATCGATCAGAATAAGGCTCGGCATCGGTTTCTTTTCATCCTGCAGACGTTTGTACCGGCGCGTTACGACTTCGCGCATCGAAGCGAAATCGTCGACTCCTTCTACGGTGCGGATGACGAACTTGCGATAGTCCGACTTCTTCATCTTGCCGTCTTCCCACACCACCATGGAGGCGACGGTCTCGGCGCCCTGAATGTGTGAGATGTCGAAACACTCGATGCGCTTGGGAAGTTCGGGCAGGCCGAGGACGTCCTGCAGTTCTTCCTGGATTTTCCGCGCGTTGGGTTTGAGCACGCGGAAGCGCTGGTCGTAGGACTGCTTGGCGTTATTTCCGGCGAGGTCAATGAGCGATCGCTTGTCGCCGCGCTGAGGAACGAGAATGTGAACGCGTACGGGGCGGGCAGTCTTCTCCGCCTCCTGATCCGAGAGGAGGTCCTCGAGGGCTTCGCGGTCTTCGAAATCGACGGGGACATAGAGGTTGCGGGGGACGTAGGGCTGGCCGATGTAGAGCTGTTTCAGCAGGGCGGAGAAGAATTCGCCGGGATGAAATTCAGCGTTGTCATCCTGAGGCCCGCGTTCTTGGCGGGCCGAAGGATCTGTGGACTTGCTGGCGCTTTCGGCGCTGCCGGCGGATTGCATAGGTCCTTCGCCTTGCTCAGGATGACAAGGGTTCGGGGCGTCATCAGCCAAGTGCGCTGGCGAGCTTTGCTCGCCCGGACGGGCGGGGGTGCCCGTCCCCACATGTTCCGTGGCGGCTACAAACTCCGGCAGGTCTTCCCAGAAGAATTCGCGGCGGTCTACCATTTTTCCCGCGCGCATGTGAAATAGGTTTACGGCCAGCATCCCGTTTTCGTAGTGGTAGCCGAAGACGTCGGCATCGTCGCCTTCGGCGGCGGCCATGCGCTGGCGCTCCTGTAGTTGCTCGACGGTTGAAATCAAATCGCGATATCGCGCTGCGCGCTCGAACTCCTCGGCGGCCGCGGCTTGCTCCATGCGCTCATGCAGCGAGCGGCTCAGGTCGGTCGGACGCCCTTCGAGAAACAGTTTCACGTCGCGCACCGCCTCCTGGTAAACGTCCGGCGTGGTCAGGTCTTTCACGCACGGGCCCAGGCAGCGCTTGATGTAGTACTGCAGGCAGGGGCGCGGATGAAAGCGGGTGAGGTCGACCTTGCAGGAGGGAATGAGAAAGTTGCGGTGAATCAGGTCGACGATGCGATAAGCGAGATTGCCGGGGAAGTACGGACCGTAGTAGCAGCTGCCGTCCTTGCGCAAGCGGCGCGTGACGTAGACGCGGGGCCAGCGCCCGCCGAGGGTGAGCTTCACATAAGGGTAGGTTTTGTCGTCGCGCAACAGTATGTTGAAGCGCGGTTTGCGCTGCTTGATCAGGTTGTTTTCGAGAGCGAGAGCCTCTTTGTTGTTGGCGACCACGATGTAGTCGACGTCGACCGCCTCGCGCACCAGCGTGCCGGTCTTGGCGTCTTCCCAGCGGCCTTCGTGGAAATAGCTGGCCACGCGGCTGCGCAGGTTCTTCGCCTTGCCCACGTAGATGACTTCGCCCTCGGCGTTTTTATAGAGATACACGCCGGGCTCGGTGGGGATGGTGCGGATTTTAGCGAGCAGATCCATGGCAGCGCCTGGCGGCTGAGTTGATTTTATTCGAACGAACAGGACCTTCGCTGTTGGAGCAAACCGGCCTTTGCAGAGGCGACCTCGGCCCAAACCATATAAATTTTCCACTCCCTGTGTGCCCTTTGCGTCCTTGGCGGCTTGGCAGCGTCGTCTGATCTGTGTATTACTTTCCGCAAGCCATTGAAAACGTATATACTTAGAGCAGCTCTTCCCAGTACGGAACACTGGCATGTGCCGTGCAAAAGCACAAGCGGAACTTGTAAGCTATAACTAGTCATTCCCAGGGCCGCAAGATTGGAAATACGGCGCGCGGGGTCAACCCGGAAAGCGCCAAAAAGCTGTACACAAGATCGAACAAGGAGCCTTACCCTATGAACCGCACTTCGTTACTTAATTTCGGGTTAGTAATTTGTCTGGCAGCCAGCATGGTGGCCACCGTCGGTTGTGCCAGCAAGAATTATGTGAAACAGCAGACGACGCCACTGATCAACAAGACCAACGAACTCGACGACCTGACCGCGAAAAATAGCAAGGACATCAAGGACGTTGACGCGCGCGCCCAGGCGGGCATCGCGGCGGTGAACGCCAAGACCGCCGACGTAGAGCAGAAGGCGCAGACCGCAGGCCAGACCGCAAGCTCGGCACAGCAGATGGCGGATGCCGCCAACAGCCGCGTGGGCGTGCTGACCAACACCGTCGCCAACCTCGACAACTACCACGCCGTCGCCGAGACCTCGGTGCATTTCGGTTTCAACAAAGACAACCTGACCCCGAAGGCTCAGGAAGTGCTCGATCAGCTCGGGGCCAATATTGCGTCGACCAAGGGCTATATTATTGCGCTCGAAGGCGGCACGGATTCCGTCGGTTCGGCCGATTATAACTACGATCTGAGCCAGCGCCGCGCCAACTCAGTGATTCAGTATCTGGCCACGAAATACAATGTGCCCGCGCACAAGATCTACGTGATTGGCCTCGGCAAAGATAAGCCTGTGGAGACGAATAAGACCTCCGCCGGCCGCGCCGACAACCGCCGCGTCGACGTGCGTCTGATGACCAATACGGTCGACAGCAACACGCCGGCTGCGACGACCGGGACTCCGTCATCGATGTAGAGGTCGGGAAGAAAAAGTTTACCCTCCTCCCCGGAGGACTTCGCCAACCAGGCCGCTCAAAGCCTCCCCCTGAGCGGCCTGCTTTTTTTGAGCCGTGAGCCACGAGTTGTGAGTACGAGCAACTCGCAAGACCCGAGAACTCGGAAGCTCGAAACTCGGAGTTCGCAGCTCGAAGCTTGCCTGGAGCGAGTAAGATTACTGGCATGTTCACCTCCAAAGTCTCTCGCCGTTCGTTTCTTGCCATTTCGGCAGTTTTGCCTTGGACACTGCGCGGGCTTGCGTCAGGAATGGCTGGATCGGGTTCAATCCCTGTCGGCCTCGAACTCTATTCCGTCCGCGAAGCGCTCAAGCAGGATCCCGAGGGCACGGTGCGCGCAGTTGCGCAGATGGGATATCAGGCGGTTGAGTTCTACGCCCCGTATTTCGAATGGACCGAGATCCAGGCCAAGCAGATGCGCAAGTTGATGGATGACTTGGGCATCCGGTGCTTCTCGACGCACAACGACGAAGATTATTTTGCCGCGGACAAGGTCAACCGCGTGCGCGACCTGAACCTGATTCTCGGCTGCAAGTATGTCGTGCTGGCATGGACCGACCCGAAGACCAGCGTCGACGGCTGGAAGGCGGTTGCGGACAAACTCAACGCCGCCGCTGATACCCTGGAGCCTGCAGGCCTCAAGCCCGGGTATCACAACCATCAGGCCGAGTGGGCGCCCGTGAACGGGCAGCGTCCCATGGATATTCTCGCCAAGAATACGAAGTCCTCGGTAATGCTGCAGTTGGATGTTGGGACCTGTCTGGAAGGGCGTGCCGACCCGGTGGCGTGGATTCGAGCCAACCCGGGGCGCATACGCTCCATCCATTGTAAAGACTGGTCGCGCGATCCGGCCGTGGGCTACAAGACTTTGTTCGGGGAAGGGGTGGCGGACTGGAGAGGGATTTTTAGCGCGGCTGAGAGAGTGGGCGGCGTCGAATACTACCTGGTCGAGCAGGAGGGAAGCCGGTTCTCCGAGCTGGAGACGGCGCGCAAGTGCCTGCAGGGATTTCGCGCGGCCCATGTTTAGGCAGGCTGGTTTGAGTAGGCTGTTGAGTAATTTCGCTGAAGTAAAGATGTTCAAAGCAATCTTCTTCGGTCGATACGAGGGGCGGTAAAATAAAGCTATGCGCAGTTGGTGGTTCGTTCTGTTGCTGGTGAGCAGCGTGGGAGGGTGGGCGCAAAGTTCCGCTCCTTCCAATTCCGCGCCCTCGAACCCGCAGGCGCCAGATTCGTCGTCGTCGCCCGCTTCCAAGCCCGCGCCAGCGCACGCGCCGAACTTGACGCCCCCGCGGTCGGATCGGGTGACTGCTGATGAACTGGGGGACGATCCGGGCGAAAGTTCGAGCAAAGCTGAGCCGGTTGATTTGGGTCCTCCGGCGAACGATGCCAAGGCGCATCCGCAGGGTTCCGACGTCCTGATGGACGAAGGCTCATCCGGCAGTGGGGATATCAACGAGTTCCATCCTTGGGATCCGCACAAGGCAGCCAAGGATGTTGAGGTGGGCGACTTCTACTTCAAAATGCGCAAGAACTACCGCGCCGCCGCGGACCGCTACCGCGAGGCGTTGCTCTACAAACCGAATGACGCGATGGCCACGTTCCGCCTGGCCGAGTGCCTGGAAAAAATGGATCAGCCAGACGAGGCGCGCAAGGAATACGAGAGCTATTTGACAATCTTGCCCCACGGTCCGCAGGAAAAAGAAGCCCAGAAAGCGATTCAACGGCTGAAGGGCACTGCCGCAAACGCGAAGTCCGCGCGGTGACTCAGCCCTGACAGAAGAGTGGCTGAGGTTGCATCACTCTAACTCGCGGGCTTGGAAGCTTTCCCCCGGTGTGGTTTCGTAGCTCTTGACTTTCCTTGTCGGCCGGCTCCGTTGCCATTTCCGACTCTGCTTTGCTTGCCCTCACCCAGAATCAGATTGGACGGCCACTTGTGCGCCGACCGAGCCAGACGCTTCGATCGTGCGGCCGAGTCAATGATGCTGTCGAAGGCGTCGAGGCAGGCGTGGATCGTCTGGGTGCGGAGCATGCCCTCGAAACCGCCTCGGATGATGAGCATGGCTGTGCCGTGCATCAGCGACCAGACGGCCAGCATGAGTCGCGTGTTCTGGCGGGGAGTTCCCCCAAGACGCTGGGCCAAACGCTCGCGCATGAGATTGAAGGAAGGCCAGGGCTCATGCAGGGAAGGAGGCTTGGCCACGCCGTCGAAAAGCACTTCGTAGGCGTGGCTGTGTTCGAGTGCGAAATCGAGCTGAGCCTGGAAGGCGTCGCGGAGCGTGCGGGTGCGGCTGAGGGCGGCAAACAGTTCGCTGCGGGTCTGCATGCGCAGCGCGCGGAGAATGTCGTCGCGGTCGCGGTAGCGCTCGTATACCGTGGGCGTGGTAGTGCCGGCCGCCTTGGCCACGGCGCGCATGGTGAGCGCTTTTTCCCCGCCGCGCGCCCACAGCCGGGAGGCTGCGGCGAGGATACGCTGTTCCAGATCAGGGTCGGGATGCCGGGGCACTTTTCCTCCAAAACTCGAAAATAATTACTTGCACTGCGTATTGTTAACGCTGTATACTATATTCACAGCTAGAACTGATGACCTCGCAAGGTGGGTCCCGCGGAACTGCAAGAAGGCAGTCCTCCCAACGGTTCCCGGGACCCGCCTGCGTTCAACCCCAAAAAGAAATGAGGAGTTGTAGATGGAGTACGGAGCCAAGAAACAGATTGATATTGCCCGCCTCAAAGCCGATCTCGCAGCCGCCAGCGTAGAGTTGCTGAGCGCGCACTGCGCCGCCGACCGTGTTCGCCTCCAGTATTCTCCGCAAGACATAGTTGCTTTCGGGGACCGCCGCGGCCTGCAGCGAGCGATCGCTTCGGCCGAAGCGTTGCACAGCTTTTTTTCCCAACTCGGGGCCCAGATCAACCGCGAGGACGGCACGCACCAATAGGCGAGCGCCCGCGGCAGCACTTCTTTCCCAATCGACGCCGTGGCGGAACCAGTAGTGGCAGAATCGGGAGAACCGGCCTACTTCTCCACCCGGATGAATTCGCCCGAGGAGGCGTTGACGGCAACCGTCAGCTTGGCTCCCTCGCGACTGGCGCCGTAGACGACGTGCCAGATCAACTCACTGGTGTTGTGGTTCCAGTCGCAAATATAGATGACGGGCGTGTCGGGCGCCTTCTCCAGAATCTTGTCGCCGCCATGTTTCTGGGCCGTGGCCAGAGCCTGGTCGGAATCGATCTTCAGAAACGCCATGTCGAATATCTGCGTGGAGGTATTGGAGGCACTGTAACTGTCTTCGGTGCCGGGGTTGACGCCGCGCTCGGGAGCGCCGTTGGCCGCGCTGCCCGACCATGTGTAAGATTTTTCCGAGCGCTGGTTCGCCGAAGCGAAGCTGGCGCGCCACACTGCCCACTTGCCATCCTGCCCGTTGCCGTCGCTGGTCGCCGTGGACTCAATCCGGTAAGGCTTCGCGTCCTGGTTCCAGGCGCGCGCCGCAATATATAGCTTCTGAAAGGCCGAACGCGCGGTGATGAGTTCTGGACCTTTTACTTCCGGCTTCGTCTCTGCCGGCTTTCCGGAATCCGATGAGCAGGCGCTGAGCAGCGCCAGCAGGGCGAAGACCAGAGCAGCAGTCAAACCGGCGTGCAAGCTTTTACGGTATGAAGTTCTGCTGTATAAGGTTCCGCGTCTGTACTCCGTGTGGGCGAGGCGAGGCGTCTTCATGACATCCTTCCTGTGATAACGTGGGATGAGTTTTATGGTCGCGCAACATTTTAACCGAAACTACGGAAAAGGTAAGTGATTCGGTGGACTCCCGCCTCCAGAGACTGCAGCAAGAGATCGCCTCGGCGGTCGCAGGCCTCTCGGCCGAACAGTTAAGCTGGCACCCTGCGGGAAAGTGGTGTGTTGCGGAAGTTCTGGAGCATTTGTATTTAACCTACACGGGAACGGTGAGAGGATTTGAGCGCGTGGCCGAAGCCGGCAAGCCGCTGGCCACGGCCCAAAGCTGGCGGCAGCGAGGGCGGACGCTGGTGGTCGTGGGATTCGGCTACTTTCCTTCCGGCCGGGAAGCTCCGCCAGTGGCCCGTCCCCGCGGAGTGCCGACGGAGAAAGTGCTGGCAGAGATTGGGCCAAAGATCGCCGAGATGGATGCGATCATGACGCGCTGCGAGAAAACCCTGGGCGCGCGCCGCAAACTGCTGGACCATCCCATCCTCGGCCCACTCACGGCGGATGAATGGCGGAAGTTTCACCTGGTGCATGGTCGGCATCATGTGAAGCAGATTCGGCGTCTGCGGTCGGGTGCGGATGCGGGACAATCTGAGATGGGAACAAACTGAGATTTGCCGAGCGAAATAAATTGAGCGCCGAAGCGTGACTTCGGCGCTCGAGTTCTTTGAGCTTGCGAGGATTTACGGCTCGCGCACTGAGCTTGGGGCGCCGGCTTTGCGCGCGTCTTCCTGGATGTCTTCCAGCTTTTGCTTGGCGTCGTCGAGAGCTTTCTGCTTGTCGGCGATTTGCTGCTTGTACTGGGCGTCCTGCTTGTCCCAGTCGGTTTCGTTGCGCATGCGGTTGCCGGCATCGGCGTACATGGCCGCGGCACGAATCTGGTACTCGCGCTGCAACACGTCGAGCTCGCGCGCCGTCAGATCAATCTGCTCCTTCTGCGCCGCGATCTTGTCGCCCCATTGCTTCCACGCCGCCTGTTTGGCCGCCTCGTCTTCCTCGGCAGTCTTGACGGTCGCTGTCGGAGGTTTTACCTCGGCGGTCTTGGTTTCGCTGCCAGGCTTGGCTTCGCCCGTAGCGGGAGCCGCAGGCGCAGCCCCGTTCGCATTCGCCGGCGCATTGTCCGTCTCTGCCGGCTTGGCGTCGGCGGAGTTGTCGCTGGGGGACGGCGCGCCTACGACCGAGAGCTTGTCGTCTTTCGGCAGGTTGTCGTTGTCATACACTTTCGGCCTCGACGAGGTTCCAGGATCCTTGCGGACCTGGCGGGCATAGGCGCCCAACGACGAGCCGGAGGACGAGTCTTGCGCTGCCGACGGAGCCTGATTCTGGGCGCCGGCGGGAAGGCCCGCCAGGCCGAGAAACAGCACGAGTCCAATTCCACTGTATGCAATACGTTTCATCACTCCCACCTTTTTATGCTGAAGTATGTTTCGCGGGAGTCCGGCGATGCCGCGCCGGACCAACCGTCTTCGTTCATTCCATCCAATGATTCCATCAACCATCCCATCAACCGAATACCATCAATCCGCGGAGCCGCCCGCAGCCGCGGCTTGCACGACTGGCTTGCTGCTCAAGAATCCTCCAATACTGCGATCCAGTTGCGCTGCCTCGTGCGCAATGTCGCCGGCAAGTTGCTTCGCCAATTCAGGATCACGGCTGTTGGCCAGCTGCTGCGCATAGCCGGAGATCGTAGTCAGCGAGGTGCGCAACCGCAGCGCCATCTCGGCCGAAATCTCGCCGTGCAGTTCCTGCTGGCGGCGGATGCCTTCCAATTCGCTGAGGTCGTTGATTAGGCAGGCGACGCCAAGCAGGCTGCCATCGACGGCCGGGACCGGAGAAACGGTAACCGCGATGAAACGCTTCTCGCCAGCCGGGGTCTCATACTCGGCCCGGGCGTCACGCCGTTTGCAGTCTTGCTGCAGCACGGCGCGGATCTCGTCAGCGAGGGAGACCGGTTCATCGACGACTTCGTTGTCGGCTTGATCGATGGAGTCAGCGACCACGGCCAGATGGGCAGAACCGACCAGGGCGCCGCGGAAAATATCGTCCGCGCTCATTCCCGTAGCGGACGCAAAACCAAGGATTGCCTTCGCGGCCGGATTGGAAGACCGAACCAGTCCATTGGGGGCGAAGA
This sequence comes from Candidatus Sulfotelmatobacter sp., assembly GCA_052148475.1. GTDB lineage: Bacteria > Acidobacteriota > Terriglobia > Terriglobales > Acidobacteriaceae > Sulfotelmatobacter. The sequence continues at coordinate 76,473 of JBKQID010000032.1, forward strand.
CGAGCACGCCGCAGGAAAGATTCGAGAGCACCGCCTGGCTGAAGTTTTCGCTGGTCCGGGCGCGATGCTGTTCGGCCTTCGATTGCACCTGCAGTTCATGCTTCTGCTGCTTGAGCTGCTGAATCACGGTATCGAACACGTGCAGCGGCATCGTCTCCAGGGAGGGATTAGCCGTGGCCGAGAAATCGCCTTCTTCGGTGATGCTTTTCCGCAGCATACGCATGAAGAGCAAGCCCAGCAGGAAGGCAAACGTGCCGCAGAACAGCACGACCGCCGATCGCAGCAACAGCGGGTTGGTCAGGATCTTCACCAGAGCCCTCCGTACCAGTGCAAAAACCGGTTGCCAAAGAAAAACGCGATCAGAGCCATGCTTCCCAGGAAAACGCCAAACGGCATCTGATAGTTGCGGTAAACGATTTGCGCCGACTGCCATGCCCGGCGCCGGGCCGCTTGCGCATTGGCCAGCCGCTTCATAAAACGGTGCGTGCGTTTCAGCCAGACCACGAAAACCGTAGTCAACCCAAACACCGAGCCCGCGAGCGACGCGGTAAAAATCGTAAAGATCGTCAGCTTGATGCCGAGGAACGCGCCCACCATGGCCATCAGCTTGACGTCGCCGAAGCCCATGCCTTCAGTGCCACGCCAGCGCAGATAAATTGCTCCCGCTCCATAAATGAACGACGCACCGATGGCCGCGCCCAGCAGGGAATCGAGCAGTGACAGAAGGCGCAGCGAAACTTCGCCGCTGAAGGGCAGATTCACCATCCCCGGCAGGAATTGCGAAGCCAGATCATGCACTGGAACCAGCAGGCTGAAGATCAGGCCGAGCGCAACTCCGGGCAGCGTCATTTTGTCAGGCAGCAGCTTGGTTTCGGCGTCGGTGAAAATCAGGCCCAGCAGCAGAAACGCCAGGACGCAGTATTTCAGTGTGGCCAGCGTCAGCCCGAAATACCAGTAGCAGGCCAGGAACAACAGACCGGTGAGCAATTCGATCATCCAATAGCGAGGGGTAATTTTGGTCTTGCAGTGGCGGCAATGCCCGCCCAGGATGAACCAACTCAACACCGGAAGATTATCGTAGAAGGCGATCGGCTGCTTGCACTTGGGGCACGCCGAACGCGGCGTCACCACCGACAGCCCCCGTGGCAGGCGATAGATACACACGTTCAGAAAGCTGCCGAAGGCCAGCCCGAAGAGAAAAATCGACGATGCAAAGACAGGATCCACGGAGTCTCTGATGATCTCGCAGGGAGCAGCCCGCGCCTGGGGAACGAAGCTCTCCCAAAGAACGCTGCATTTCCCTGTTCTTGGTTGGATTATAAGGCGGTCATGCTGACAGGACTAAGGTACTGAAGTCACTGCCCAAACGGCCATGGGGCAGTAAGACATTGACCACTGGGTGGTTAGAGCCCGCCGGCGGGAACGGCAGGCCCGCGGCACATTCCTTGCTGGTACTCTTGCGTTTTGAATCGCCTGTGGCTTTTCCCAACCCCAATGTGCTGAACCGGAGCGCGCGACCGCGCTCCGGGAGGCATTGCTCGACTGTGAAATTCCTGGGCCAGGCGCCTTACTTTGCTTGCAGGCTCTCGATATAAGCGACCAGGTTGGAAATTCGCTGCTGCACTTGGGCGTCGTGGCCCTGGCTGATGCTGGAGAACAGCGGGCCCCACACTGGCATATCCTGGCTGCCATGGGACGCCGTGGTGGCCTGTCCTCGGATGACCGCAGCGACGTGCGACGCGGGGAACTTTCCTCCACTGTTCTTGGCCAGAACCGTCAGGTCGGTGGGCTGAGTCTTCATGGCCGAGGCTGCCGGCCCTCCGCCTTTGCCGTCTTTACCATGGCATACCGCGCAGTAGCTGTTGTACATGTCCTTGCCCGAGTTCGACGGAGTGTTGGTGATGGGAACATGCTTCACGGCGGGTCCGGTCTGTGCCGGGGCATCCTGTGCGACGGCAAACGCGGAGAGGGCAACCAAAATCAAAGCTAAACTGATGAATTTCATTACACGCATATCTTCCTCCTGGGCTGATGTGGCCCAAAAACTGCCCAAACAACATAGTCTAATCGCGGGTCTGCCGCAGGTCGGTGACCAAAATCACAAACGCCTGTGACGGGTGAGTGGGCTGGTTCAGGGAGATGGTTTCGCTGCGAGGGTGATTCCAGCCTTAGTCTTACGGGAAGACGAATCGCAACAATTCTCCCTCCAGCGCGAGGGCCGAAGAGGAATGCCCAGGAAAGCTTCCGTTCCACACGTTCCAGGTCTCGGGAACGAGGCGGGTTTGTGCCGTGGGAACTTGCAGCCAGCCCTGCGCCGTCTCTTCGCGCAGAAAAACGGAGAACGCGGGAGGCGCGGAGGCCTGAGTATGAAACGATTCTGACTTCCATTCAAACAGGCTCGCTGCCAATTTTTCCGTCAGTGATTCGCGAGGGTCAAGACAGAGAATCCATCCATGGCTGGGGGATTGGCGGGAGCGCCCTGAGTGCGCGGCGGCGGTTCGGAGATAGCCACCGGGCGACGCTTCAGTCATGGCGTCCAGGACCCGTGCGCCATACTCGCGCGCGATGCGCGCGGTGGCGTCGCGCGAGCCATGGTCCACGATGAGAATGTCGTCGCAAGCGTAGAGCGTCTCCAGGGCGCGCCCCAGCCGCAGAGCATCATTTTCCGTGTGCAGCAGCGCCGTGATCGAAGCCATTCGTCGAAACCTGCGACAGACAGTGTAAGGGAAACGAGAGGCGGGGCAGAGGGAAATCGTGGAGTCGCATTGCGCAGTTTTTGGAGCGCCTGCCGGAAGGCTTACGCTGACAAACTCGATCGCGATTGTTTTTGCGAATCCTTATATCGCGGATCCGTTATTGTGAATCCACGAGCTTCTGGCGGTTCGCGTTCGGGCTGGGAGCCTGCACCACTTCGACGGGTTCTTGCAGCGTGAAGTTCAACACGGTTTCCGAAGGAAGCTTGATCTGCTGGCTCTTGGAAGCCGCCTGCGCGCCGCCTCCTACGCCCGCTCCGGCCGCTGTGCCGATGGCCGCACCCTTGCCACCGCCCGCGATCGCGCCGATGATGCCGCCTAGAACGGCGCCGCCGCCAACCTTTTCGGCGGTGCTCTTGCCACGGGATTTTCCTTCTTTGCGGCATTGATCGGTCTGCAGGCTGTACGTCTTGCCTCCGGACGAAAGGCTGTCAAGTTGCAGCACGACTACTGACTGCCCAGAAAATTTGCCTGCGCTCTTGACGTCCACCAGGTGTCCGGTGAGTTCGACGCCCGCGGGCACGGCCTCTTCTCCGTCCGAAGTGAGAGCGGCGTTCAGGGTGGCATGGAACGTGTCTCCAGTTTGATTCTTCTCGCTGTCGATCGGATCGATAAGGCGAACGGTCACCTGGGTTCCGGGATCGATGATCAGCTTCTTTGGCACTGGAGGGCCGGGCGCCGGCGGAGGCGTTTGCGCGGCGACGTTGTCCGCGGGGGCTGGAGGCGTCTGGGCCACTGCATCCGGGACAGCGGTGTTACTGGCGCTTATCGGATTGGCATTCGCGCCCTGGTCTTGGACTTGCGCGGAATTCTTTCCTGCGCTGGGATCCCTGGAAGCATCGACCTTAGCGGACTTCTTCGCCACGCCCACCTTAGGCTTTTCGGCAGGAGGAAGGTTGGAGGTCATCGTCGAGGACGTTGGCTGCGCTGCGGATGCGGCGACCGTCGAGCCGTCCGCAACCTTTAGATTATTGACCACTGTTTTCACACCCGGCACGGACGCCGCCTGGCGGCTCGCCGCTTCGCGCTGCGCGTCGTTGTCGACCGTGCCTCCGAGCGTGACCACGCCGTCGCTGGCCTGCACAGTGAGTTGCTTGGTCGAGAGTCCGGAATCCTGGCTGAACTTGCCTTGAACTTCGCTGGAAATCTTGGCGTCGTCGGGCTTGCGGGCACAGCCCGCACCGAGACCCAACGCAATCGCCAGAACGACTAGAGTCGCGAACCGAGAAGTGGTGGGCATACTTAACTCCTGATGCTGGCTAAGGCGCATCAGCGGGCAATCCTGTCCAGAGCAGTCTAGACCTGGAAACAGTTTAGATGCTGCGAAGCACTCTTGCAGATGTAAATGCGGAGACGCGCGCCGGTTGGCGAGGAAGGACCGGGAAGGCGCTAGTGGATGAATTTATAGTCGACGATCGAAGCCGCCAGCGCGCCGTTCTCTTCCGCGGACAAATCCCCCGCTGAATTCTTGGACTTGGGCGCATCTTTGAGACGCATAACGCGCCCCTGGCAGACCACGTTGCTGTTCTTCTGTCCGGAGATTTCTTCCGGCATCTCAAACACCATCTCGATCAGCGCATTCACCGGCAGTTGTTGCGGCCCGTTGAACAGCACGCCACTCTGACTGATGTTTTCGATGATTCCTTCATACCACGTGCTGGTCTTGTTGACGCGGTAGCGCAGGGGGATGTCGAGTTTGAGGCGGCGCGCCCGCGGAACCCACGAAGGCCGCTTCTCGCGCGCATGGCTGCGCCGGATGCTGGTTTCGGGCTTGGCGTGTTCCACGCGCTGAGTGCGGCGCATGGTCGTCCAGTCATACTTGTATTCCGCGGCGCAGAGCAGGCAGACCTGGTAGTAGTCGCCATCCGCGCCACGGCGCGGCCAGGAAAACTCGTGAGAGCAGCGCCCAAGCATAAGCACGTCCATGAATTTTTGCGGCATGATTGTTACTTCCGGGTCAGTTGATCCTGCTCAGTTGATCCTCGGACGCAGGCTCATCATCGCGCGATGGGCTAACTTTGGGTAGGTTACTTTCGTGCAGGTAAGGGGATGGGTGGATTACTAAACTGCGGTGATGCCGGCGGCACGCTCACGTAGCCCCGGACGCATTCGTCCGGGGGCGCTCGCTTCGCTTCGCGGGGCGGACGAATGCGTCCACCCCTACTCGAACGTCCGTGTATCATCGCCCTATGCAAGCGACTTCGCCCGACGTGACCGCGTACATCCTTGCTGGCGGCAAGAGCACGCGCATGGGCGCGGATAAGGCTTTTGTCATGCTAGGTGGCCGAAACACGGACGGCCGCACGCTGCTGGCGCGGGCGCTGGAGTTAGCCCTGTCCGTTACGTCCGACGTACGCATCGTCGGCGATTCTGCAAAGTTTGCGTCGTTCGCGCCGGTGGTCGAAGACGTGTATCGGGAGTGCGGACCGCTGGGCGGGATTCACGCCGCGCTGCGGGCGTCGCAGACAGAGCTGAATCTGATCTTGGCCGTCGATTTGCCGTTTGTGGCTCCTGCGCTGTTACAGTATTTGATCAAGCGGGCGCGCGAGTCCGACGCAACCGTGACGGTCGCGAAGACTGGTGGACGCTGGCAGCCCTTGTGCGCCGTGTATCGCCGAGAGTTTGCTGATGCCGCGGAGAAGGCTCTCAGTGAAGGCCATTACAGAATTGATGCGCTATTCGATGCAAAGTGCACGCAGTTGATCCGTGAAGAAGAGTTGGAAGCGGCCGGTTTTTCGGTGAAATTGTTCCGCAACCTGAACACGCGGGAAGAACTGGAAGCGGTACGGACGGGAGACATCAATAGCTGAAATGGAATTGCATAGGTCCTTCGCGCGCAAGAGCCGCGCGCTCAGGATGACAAGCGCGTTGCTTTGAGCTAAGAGCAAGCAGCTAGAGGCTAGCGGCTGATCATGCCCGACGATCCCAAACCCGAGCCCTACATCGAATTCCGCGAAGTCTCCAAGGCCTTCGGCGACAACGTGGTGCTCGACCGCGTGAGCTTCGATGTGCTGCCCGCCGAAACGGTGTGCATTCTGGGGCGCAGCGGCGTGGGCAAATCGGTTTCGCTGCATCACATCATGGGATTCCTCAAACCCGACTCGGGACGCGTCATCGTCGCTGGCCAGGACATTACTGATTACAACGAGCAGCAACTGGAACTGATCCGCAAGAAAGTCACCATGGTGTTCCAGAACGGGGCGCTCTTTGACTCGCTTACGGTCGGGGAGAACGTGGCCTTCCCGCTGCGCGAGGCGAGTGAACTGAAGACCGGCGAACTGAACGAAGAACAGATCTACGAGATCGTCGATGGCCTCCTGCAGATGGTGGGGGTGCAGGAGATGCGCGATCTGCTGCCCTCCGATCTTTCGACTGGCATGAAGCGCTCGGTGGCGATTGCGCGGGCGCTGGCCGCGCGTCCGGAATGCGTTCTCTACGACGAGCCGACCACGATGGTCGATCCCCTGATGGCGCAGCTCCTTGGCGACCTGATCAAGCGGCTCAAGATTCAATTGAACCTGACGAGCATCGTCGTGACCCACGACATGCGTCTGGCCAAGAAACTGGCGGAGCGGGTTATGTTTCTGCACGAGGCCCGAGCGATTTTCTTTGGAACTTACGCGGACATGGAAAAATCTCCCGAGCCCATCATCCAGGAATTTCTGGAACTGGACGAACTGAAGCTGGAAGTATAAGAACAGCGGTCGGTGATCAGTGTCCAGTACGCGCCCATCGTAATGGCGACTGATTACTGGCCAATGTTCTAAAACCCCTGTTGCACCAGGTCTTCCACGGTGAGCGAGTTCTCCGAAGCGTCGCCCCTCATCATCTTTTCGACGTACTTTGCGATCAGGTCGGCTTCCAGGTTCACGGGATCGCCCGGTTTCAGCGAATGGAGATTCGTCATCTCCACCGTATGGGGAATGATGGCAATGGTGCAGCGATTCTTTTCCAGCTTCGCCACCGTGAGGCTGATGCCTTCGATCGAAATCGAGCCTTTGTAGACGGTGTATTTTTCGACGTCATCCGGGAGTTCGATGTGCAGCCACCAGTTTTCCGATTCGGCGATGCGCTCGAAGGCAATCAGCTTGCCGACTCCGTCGACGTGTCCCTGCACGATGTGTCCCCCGAAGCGACCGTCGGATTTCATGGGCAGTTCAAGATTGACCAGCGCGCCTTCGTGAATGCGCGAGAACGAAGTGCGCACCCAGGTCTCGGGCGCGAGATCGGCGCAGAATGATCCTACTGCTGATGATCCCGGTGATGAACCCGGCTTGATGTCGAGAGCGGTCAGGCAGACGCCACTTACGGCCACGCTATTGCCGGGCTTGAGCTCTCGGAGAGTATTTGCAGCCGCGACCGTGATGCGGCGGTTTTCGCCGCGCTGCTCGATGCTGGTAATGCGGCCTATTTCTTCAACGATGCCAGTAAACATGAGTGCCTCCAGGATGAGGACGAACTCAACATCATAAACCCGCCAACGACTTACCACGAAGGCACCGAGTCACAGAGAAGAACAAATGGAGGAGAGTGATGTTCTCTGCGACTCCGTGCCTCCATGGTCAAAAATCATTCGCCGTACGGATCGCGCAGATAGCCTTCCACTGCAAAGTCTTCGCCGAAGCGATGCAGGTGTACGTGCTTGACCTGCGCGGCCTGGTTCATGTGCTTGAACCCGGCGCCGGCGGCGAAGGGAATTGAATCCGAACCGGCAAGGATCTTGGGCGCGTAATACAGGAATATCTTGTCGACGAGGCCGGAGGCGAGGGCGGTCGAGTTCACGGTCGATCCGCCTTCGATCATCACGCTGGTGATTTCGAGTTCTCCCAGACGGCGCAGAATGGCGTGCAGGTCGGTGCGTCCATCGGGATCAACTGCAGAAAGGCTCTCGACGCGAATCCCAAGTTGTTCGAGGTGTTTCTTCTTGCGCTCGTCCGCGGAGGCACAGAAGACCAGGACATAATTCGATCGTTCCGCAGCGGCGCTTTGCACCAGCCTCGATTCGAGTGGCAGGCGCAGTCGCGAATCGAGAATCACGCGCAGCAACGGACGCCGCCGCGCGCGGCTGCTGCGGTCAGTCAGCAGTGGATTGTCCGACAGAATAGTACCGACACCCACCATCAGCGCGTCGTTCTGGTGCCGGAGTTCCTGCACGTGGGCGCGCGCGACTTCACCGGTAATCCAGTTTCCGCCGAAGTCTTCGGTTGAAGTGGAAGCACGATCGGCGGGCGGCGGAGCGATTTTGCCGTCGAGCGTCATGGCAGATTTCAGCGTCACCAGCGGCGTGCCGTGGCGGATGTAGCGGGCGAAAGCTTCGTTCAGGCGGCGAGCCTGTTCTTCCAGACGTCCGACTTCGACGTGCACTCCGGCGGCGCGCAGCTTTTCGAATCCCTGCCCGCTCACTTTCGGATTGGGATCGGGCATGGAAGCGACCACGCGATGAATGCCAGCGGCGATGAGCGCGTCGGTACAGGGAGGCGTGCGGCCTTGATGGGCGTGCGGTTCGAGGTTGATGTATAGAGTTGCTCCGCGAGCTTTTTGGCCGGCAGCCTCCAGAGCCAGGACCTCGGCGTGCTTCACACCGGCGAAGGTGTAGGTTCCGGTGCCGACAACGTTGCCGTGCGCGTCTGCGATCACGGCGCCGACGTACGGGTTGGGCGAGGCCAGACCGATGCTTTGGTGCGCGAGTTCCAGGGCGCGATGGAGAAGCGCTTCGTCCAGTGAGTGAGCGGGCATGCAATGAGAATCTACCACGGACGATCGTCTAACACTGGTCATCCTGAGGAGCGTTCTTGGCCGCGAAGGATCTGCAGCTGGCAGGAGAATGCACAGGTCCTTCGCTTCGCTCAGGATGACAAAACCACACCTTCGATTTGCTTGCGTTTCAACTGCGCGGAGGAAAGCTCTGGTACGAGTCGTCTTCGATCTCGGCGGCAGCGTAAAGTTGCCCCGACGTAAGAGTATGGATCGCCTTCTGGCGGAAATTGCTTCTTGCGCAGGATGCGGCGAAGTTGATCCATCAAGGCTTGCCGTAGAGGGCGGTCTTTGCGGTTGTCCAGCATGCGCGCTCCTATTCAAGCGTGATCACTCTAAGATTATTCAAACAGCGAATCCACAAATTCTTTCGGATTGAAGGGCAGCAGATCGCCCGCCTTTTCGCCGACGCCGACATAGCGCACGGGCAGGCCGAGCTCGCGCGAGATGGCGACCACTACGCCACCTTTCGCCGTGCCATCGAGCTTGGTGAGAACGATTCCTGTCACACCGGCGGACTCGGTGAACATGCGGGCCTGCTGCAATCCATTTTGCCCGGTGGTTGCGTCCATCACTAATAAAGTTTCGTGAGGCGCACCGGGAATGATGCGCTGGGCGGTACGGCGCATTTTGTCGAGTTCCGACATGAGGCTGGTCTTAGTGTGCAATCGGCCTGCAGTGTCGACGACCACATAGTCAACCTTTCGGGCCACGGCGACCTGCAGCGCGTCGAACAAGACCGCGGAGGGATCGCCTCCGGGCTTGGTCTTGATCACCTCAGTGCCAGTGCGCTGTCCCCAGATTTCGAGCTGGTCGATGGCAGCGGCGCGGAACGTGTCGGCGGCGCAGAGCAGAACGTTCTTTCCTTGCGAGCGGAAAACCTGCGACAGTTTGCCAATCGTGGTGGTCTTGCCGGTACCGTTGACGCCGACCACGAGAATCACTTCCGGAGCGCCTTCAACTGTGCTGACAGGGCGCGTGTTGGCCGCATTCAGAATCGTGAGCAGTTCTTCCTTGAGCAGACGCTTGAGTTCTTCGACGTTCTTGATCTGCTTGCGGTCGGCTTTGTCGCGCAGTTTGGCGAGGACCTCTTGCGTAGTGGCGTTGCCAAGGTCGGCGCCGATGAGAGTAGCCTCGAGATCGTCGAGCGTGTTGCGGTCGATCTCCTTGCCGAAGGAGACGACTTCCTCGATGCGTTCAGCGAGGTTTTCGCGGGTGCGCGTGACCGCCTGCTTCATGCGGTCAAAGAAGCCGGTTTTCTTTACTTCGGTGCTGCCGAACAGGGTCTGAATCATAAGAGGCCTGAAACTTGATTATACGGGCAGGGATTCGGGTTGAGCGGGCGGCGGGAGGTCTCTGAGTCCTCAGCTGGTTCATGAGAATCGAAAGGGAGGCTCACTTTATTTTGGCGACCTCTTCGCTCGCTGCTAACGGAAACCTTGTGGGCGCGTCCGTGCGAAGATAGACTCCATAACTGCACGGAACCCATGCCCACTTCGACGCTGCGCAGAATCTTCAAAGCATTTCAATATCGCGATTTTCGTTTGATGTGGATTGGAGCCTGTACTTCGAGTATTGGCACCTGGATGCAGATCGTGGCGCAAGGGTGGCTGATTTACCGGCTGAGCCATTCGGCGTTTCTGCTGGCTCTGGACCAGTTTCTCGGCGGGATTCCGATCTTCTTGTTCTCGCTGATCGGCGGGGTGGTGGCCGACCGCACGGAGCGGCGGAAGATTCTGCTGCTCTCGCAATACATCCAGATGGCGAGCGCTGCGGTATTGACGGTGCTGGTGGCGACGGGAGCGGTGCACGTGTGGCATATCCTGTGCCTGTCGTTCCTTTCGGGACTGGCACAGGCGTTTGGCGGGCCGGCGTACTCCGCTTTGATTCCCACGCTGGTGGATCGCGAGGACATGCCGAACGCGATCGCGCTGAATTCGATCCAGTTCAACCTGGCGGTGACGATTGGTCCGGCGCTCGCGGGGCAGGCGCTGGCGAAGTTGGGGGAGAAATGGTGCTTTGGCCTGAATGCGGTTTCGTTTTTGGCGCCTGTGATTTCACTGTCCCTGATCACGGCGCGGTATTTGCCGGAAAAATCCGGCGAATCGATGTTCAACAGCCTGAAGGAGGGAATTAAGTTCGTTCGCAAGCAGAACTCCATGGAGGCGCTGGTGGTGCTGGCGTTCTGCATGACGGCGTTGAGCATGCCGATGCGGACCTATATTCCGGTGTTCGTGAAAGATATCTTTCATCGCGGGCCGGAGACGTATGGGAACCTGCTGTCGATGATGGGGGTGGGATCGATTTGCGGGTCGCTGGCCATAGCTGGGATCGGCAACATGCGACACAAGGGAAGGTTCGCGCTGACCATGCTGATCTGCCTGGGCGTCGGGATTTCAGTGTTTTCGCTTTCGAAATCCTTGCCGCTGAGTTATTCGATGCTGGCGTTCGTGGGCGCGTCGATGATGGCGGTATTTGCGACGGTGACTTCGCTGGTGCAGTTGATTACAACCAACGAAATGCGCGGCCGCGTGATGAGCGTTTATAACTGCGCGTTTCGCGGGGGGATGCCGATGGGGAATCTGCTGTCGGGATGGCTGGTGCCGATGTTTACAGCTCCCATCGTGTTGGGAATGAACGGACTGGTGCTGATGCTCGTGGCAATGTATTTCTTGCTGGTGCAGCGGCGAGTGGCGGCGCTGTGAGCTGCGCCGGATTCCGAAGATACTCTAGACGCGAGTTCTTTCCAGGGTCGCGGTTTCGGCGGGAGCTGATTGGACGGCACTAGCTACGGCTACTGCGACAGCGGGAGTCTCAGTAGGCGGCGGCGCGATGGGGCGCTTGATGGTGAAGCGCTGAATCTTGATCTCCCCGCGGGCGTAGACCGCGAGCAAAGCTTCGACCGCCTTGGGATCGAGACGCTTGCCGGCAAGGTTCTTGATAATTTGCAGAGCCTGCTCGGGCGTGTGCTCTTTCTGATAGGGACGATTCGTGGTCAGGGCGTCAAAGGTGTCGCCTACCGCGATTACGCGGGCCAGCAGTGGAATCTGATCGCCCTGCAGGCCGTAGGGATATCCGCGGCCGTCGAGTGCCTCGTGGTGCAACTCGATGCCGGGAAGCATTTCCGCCAATTGCGTAACCGGGCGCAGAATGTTGGCGCCTTTGGTGGTATGCGTTTTCATGACTTCAAATTCTTCTTCGGTTAGCGCTCCGGGCTTCTTGAGAATGTGATCTTCAATGCCGATCTTGCCCACGTCATGCAGCTGGGCGGAGATGCGCAGCGTCTCCAGGAAAGAAGACGGCAGCTTCATTTCCTTGGCGATGAGCAGGGAATACCGGGTGACGCGGTCGGAGTGGCCGCGCGTGTAAGGATCTTTTTCGTCGACCGCTCCGGCCAGCATCTGAATGGAGCCCATAAACAACTCGCGATTTTCTTCGGCGGCGCGCTTCAGGTCTTCGACGAAATGTTCGAGTTCATCCGACATAGTGTTGAACGTGTGGGCGAGTTCGCCGATCTCGGTGCGGCTCCATAGGTTGACGCGTTGCGAGAAGTCGCCGCGCGCGAGCGCACGGCTGGACTGAGTGAGCACGTGCAGCGGATTGGTGATGCGGCGGGCGGCAAAAATGCTGACGCCGATGCTCAACAGCACCGCCAAAAGCGCGAGCAGCCGGGCGGTGCGCCGCATCTCAAGGATTCCACTGTAGGCTTCGCGCTGCGGTTTTTGCACGACCACAGCCCAATCCAGGGACGTGACCGGACTGTAGGTGCCCAGCATTTCGACGTGATCGGATCCGGTGTCGACCGTGAATTCGCGCGTGGCCGCCAGTTGCGCCTTGTTGCCGCCTTCGACAAAGCTACGCACGATGTCCAGGTTCTTCATATCCTGGCCAGTGGCAAACTCGGGCGTGGCTGCGGCAACCAGTCGCCCCTGAGCATCGACGACGTAGGGCGTCAGGCCACCCCCGGCGACTTCCTGCAGGCGGCGCTTGAGGAATTGAAGGTCGACGACGGAGGCAATCACTCCCAGGAAACGCTGTCCATATTTCACGGGATAACTAACGACGAACACAGTACGCGCGGATTTGCCTTCGCCGACCACAAGGGCCTGGCCGTTGTAGACGCGGCCGTCGCGGGCGGCGGCATAGGCGCGCTCCAATTCGCGGTTCAGGAAGGCGTCCGGCGCGATGCGTCCGGCGGAGATGCCTTTGGCGTCAGCGTTCAGCAGGGTGGCGTAGGCAATCTCATCGGAGGAGGAGACAAAATTTTCCAGCAAGGCCCGCAGTTCCGGCGCCTGAATGTTGGCCTCGCCAATGTCTCCGCCGCTGGCCACCTGAATGGCGGACGACAAATTGGCCAGCATCATGCGCAGAGAGCGTTCGTGTTGCACGAGATCATCCGCCAGCGAGCGCGCCACCGTATTCTGCAGCAGCATCTCGTTGGTCTTTAATCGACGGTCGTTGATCGCCTCAACCTGCGTCGAGTAGAAATACATCGGAACGATGCTGATGGCCAGAAGCACACCGAGAATGAGATACAGAATCGGGATGCGGGCGTGATTCGAGGCGCTGGACAAGTCTCTCCCCTCACTTATCGCGGACGCCGAAGGCGAAGTGGTGGCGGCGTTCAAAGGTATCCTTAAAATTCTAACGGGGAATGTGGCTGGAACGACGAAAAAGCTGAGGGGGTTGCCATTACCAAAGTACCTTGCGAAAGCCGCGTTGGGCGCGGGTTTGGCAGGAGAAAGAGCGGACCTCGGACTTCAGGCTTTCAGTTTAAGAGCTTCTGCAGGTCCTTCCAACGAATGAGGATTACGTGATTGTCTTCGATGGCTTTCTTGAATTCGAGACTGGTGACGGCGTCGTAATCGCGCTGGCGCCAGGCCGCGCCGTAGTCCGGGTGGTCGACGGTGACGGCTTGCAGTTCGGCATCGTCGTGGCCGAGGTGAACAATGATTTCGGTGACGCCGGGTTTCAAGTTCTTGATGGCGTTCAGGTAGAACGTCTTCCAGTTGGTGGCGCGGACCTGTGGGCCGGCGATTACCACCGAATCGAGAACGATGTCTTTCTCGGAAAGCAGAGACCGGAGTTCTTGGGGCGCATCCGGAGTTATCGCCGCAAGAAAAGGCAGCTTGTACTCGTGGGCAACTTTCACATAGACGGAAAACAGGTCGGGCCGCGCGAAAAGCGTGCCCATGTGACTGTCGAGATGAGTGGGATGGATTCCCATGGCCATGGCGTGTTCGATCTGGGCGCGAACCTCGCGCTCGGCTTCATCGGCTTTCAAGTTGTGAACCGCGGGTTCGACTTCGGGCCAGACATATCCGGAAGGATCAAGCAGGCTCGGAACTTTGTCTTTCGATTCCACCGGGCCCCAGCGGTAGGTTTTCCACTCGGCGGTGAGGGTCAGGTGCAGGCCCAAGTCCGCGTCGGGATGGGCTTTGGCGTAGTCGGCAACTTCGGTGAGCCAGGGACACGGAACCATAATGCTGGCGGACGTGACGGCATGTTTGTCGAGCGCATCGAAGCTGGCAGCGTCTTCGGAATGGGCGACCGCGAGATCGTCGGCGTGGATGATGAGCAGTTTTGAATTCGGCGGGTAGCCGAGGCGTTCGGCGATGGTCTTGGTTTGTCCGAATGCAGTGCTTAAGGGCGATGTGATCAGGAGGATTGCAACAGCGAGATGGAATGCGTGCATGGGAGGCTCCGGAGATTGAAACCGCAAATCTTCAACCACTAAGGACGCTAAGGTACACGAAGGAAACCTTAGGGTACACCCGTCTCGCTCTTGCCGGTGCGCGTCATCAGTTCCTGGATGGCCTCGCGTGGTGATTTCCCCTGGTGCAGGATGGCATGCATCTGCTCGGTGATGGGCATTTCCACGCCGCGGGCGTGCGCGAGTCCGACGGCGGCGGAAGTTGTGAAGACTCCTTCGGCGACCATGCCGTGCATGGCGGCGATGATCTCGTCCAGCTTTTGTCCGCGGCCCAGTTCGACGCCGACGCTGCGATTGCGGGACAAGCCGCCGGTGCAGGTGAGCACCAGGTCGCCGAGTCCGGCCAAGCCCGACATGGTCTCGGCGCGGCCTCCGCAAGCGACGACCAGGCGAGTCATCTCTGCCAGGCCGCGCGTGATCAGGGCTGCGACCGAGTTGTGGCCAAAGCCGAGGCCGTCGCAGATTCCGGCGGCGATGGCAACAATATTCTTCAGTGCGCCTCCTAGCTCTACGCCGATCACGTCGCTGTTGGTGTAAACCCGAAAACTCGGGTCGCTGAATTCCTGCTGTACCGTGCGCAAGAGCGCGGGATCCTGCGAGGCGATGGTGATGGCGGTCGGATCGCCGCGCGCGACTTCCTGCGCGAAAGAAGGACCGCTGAGTGCGCCAACGGCTGGAGCGGTTCTGTCATCCCACTTGAGCACTTCGGCAATCACCTCCGTCATACGCAGCAGGGAGCCTTCTTCCAGACCCTTGGTGGCGCTGACGATCAGAGCCTGCGGCAGCAGCAGCGGGCGCATGCGCTCGAACAGAGTTCGGCAATGTTGAGAAGGCATGACGCTGACAACCATCTGCGCGCCGTGAAGAGTCACGGCCAGATCAGTGCTGGCAGACACGGAGTCTGGAATGCGGCGGCCGGGAAGGAATCTCTCATTGATCCGACGGCGCGCAATGGATTCGCAGACCTCGGTCTCGTGCGCCCACAAGCGGACGCGATGCGATCCTTTGCGCCCGAGCACGATAGCGATGCCTGTGCCCCAGGCTCCTCCGCCAATGACGGCGATCTCACTCATGCGCGCCTCCTGTTCTGGATCACTCTGGTGTGGATCACTGGCGTTGCCCACCTCATGCGGACCTCGAGCCCAGGCGGTTTTCTGTGCCCGCCAGCAAGCGGCGAATGTTGGCACGGTGCTTGATGACGATGAGCAGCGAAGCAAAGGACATCAGCGCCAGCGCCACGGGGACGTTGCCATACTCATGCAGAAGCAGCGCGAGGTTAGGGAAGGCCGCGACCGCGGCGATCGATCCCAGCGAAACGTAACGCAACACCAGCACGAGGGCGAGAAAAATGCCGGCAGACAGGAGCACCGCTTTAGGGGCGATCATGAGGAAAGCCCCAAGTCCCGTGGCGACGCCTTTGCCTCCGCGAAATTTAAGCCAGACGGGAAACATATGGCCCACGACGGCGAAAAGTGCGCCCGTGGCCGCCCACGCCACGAAGCTAGGGGATGAGGCCGGCAGGATGCTGCGCCACGGAATCTGGGAGATTGGGATGTGCTCAAAAAGCTGGGGACTCAGCATGATGCCGACTGCGACTGCGGTGGATCCTTTCAGCGCGTCCAGCAGCAGCGTCAATACGCCCAGCGCCGGAGACTTGCGCGAGACGTTGGTTGCGCCGATGTTGCCGCTGCCAGTGAGGCGCACGTCCTCGCCGCGGAAGATGCGCACCAGAAGATAGCCGAATGGGATGGAGCCCAGCAGGTAGCTTACAGCGGCGATGAGAAGGAAGCGCGGCATTTCTTAAAACGCGTCGGTTCTTACTATGCTATTGGAAACGAGGGCCAGACGCCGGCGCTACTGTAAATCAAATCGTGCCAGCTTGGTGTACTTTGATCCTTTCGGCGAAAGCTGGCTCTGATACAGAAAGAACTCGCGGGCCGTCATGGTACCAAACTCCGGAGCGGGCAGCACGGCGAGTTTTTCCTGCAGGCGCTGGAAAATGCGATTGGGAACGTCTGCTTTGTTCCTGCGCGGCGAGCCGGATCCCCCTGCGCCTCGGGCCAATGTCAGGTGCGGACTGAAGGCGCGGCCTTCCTTTGGAATTCCCAGGGATGCCATTTTCTGGTCGATGGACGCAGCCAGAGCAGGCAGTTCGGGGCGGGCTTCAAGGCCGATCCAGAAGACGCGCGGGGATTTCGCCGTGGGAAAGAATCCGTAGCCGCGGAAGTGAATCTCCGAGGCGCTGGCCTGAATGCGGGACAGCGCGAGCTTGATGGGTTCGACGGCGGATTCGGGTTGCTCGCCGAGGAACTTCAAGGTCACGTGCAGAGATTCCGGCCGAACCCAGCGGGCGTCGGGCGCAAAAGCGCTCACGCCGTCCAGAAAGCGGGCGATGCGTGAGCGGATGGCGTCGTCGATGTCGAGAGCGATGAAGAGGCGCATGAGAGGTCAGCTGCTAGCTGTTAGCTTCTAGCTAAGTCAAACCGAAGACTACGGAATTTGCGACCGGAGCTAGCAGCTAGAAACTAGAACAGAAGCCAGAAACTAGAAACTGGAAACTAGAAACTGGAAACTAGAAACTTTCCTTACATCAAGTTCTTCCTCACCATATCCAGCGCCATGGTCGAGGCGAAGCGACGGATACGTTTGCGGTCGCCGGGAAAAGTGCGCTGCACGACTTCCGTCCCCGTGCTGCTGGCAACAGCGTGGAACACCATACCCACGGGCTTCTCAGCTGTTCCTCCGTTGGGGCCGGCCACGCCGGTGATGCCTACGCCGAGTGTAGACTCGCAGCGATAGCGGATGCCTTCGGCGAGTGCGGCGGCCACTTCGCGGCTGACTGCACCGTGCCGAGCGATCATTTCCGCGGGGACCCCGGCGAGTTCGGTTTTCAGCGCGTTGGAGTAGACAACGGCGCCGCCAAGAAAATAGCGCGAACTTCCGCTAATCGAAGTGAGGCGCTCGGCCAGCAAGCCTCCGGTGCAGGATTCGGCGACAGCCAGGGTAGCGCTGCGCATCTGCAGCCAGTAGCCGACGATTTGCTCGAGGGACTCGCCGTTGCGCGAGTAGACGGCGTCGTCCAGTTCGTCTTCGACGACTCCCGCCACTTCATCGACGCGGCTCTGCGCGGCCTCCTGCGTCGAGGCGCGGGTTTTGAAGTGCAATTCAACTTCTCCCGCGCCGGCCAGGATGGTGGTCTCGACGTCAGAATAACGTTTGTAAATAGGCGCGACGCGTGCGTCGACCGCCGATTCGCCCAGCATGGCGATCTTCAGCGTCCGCACCGCCAGAAATGCCGGAGGAACTTTGGCGCGCAGGCGCTCGCGGACTTCGGCCTCAAACATGGCCTTGAGTTCATGCGGAGGGCCGGGGAGCATCACGATGATGTGCTCGCGACCGTCGAACTGCCCGCTGAGAAATTGTCCGGGCGCGGTGCCATTGGGATTGGGAAGAACGGTGGCGCCGTCGAGAACGTCGGCCTGCTTGGCGTTGTTGGCAGCCATCTTCCAGCCGCGGCCGGCAAAACGCTGCTCCAGTCGGGTCAGGATTTCCGGATCGCGGCGCAGTTTGAGGCCGAGCGCTTCGGCAACCGACTCGCGCGTCAGATCGTCTTCGGTGGGGCCGAGTCCGCCGCTGAAGATGACTATGTCGGAGCGAAACAGGCCGTGCTGAGCTGCGGCCACCAGCCTGCGGAGATCGTCGCCGACAATGCTTTTGAAAATTACGTCGACGCCCAGCAGGTTGAGTTGCTCGGTCAGGTAGAGCGAGTTGGTGTCCATGCGGAAGGGCGTGAGCATCTCGGAACCCACCGCAATGATTTCGGCATTCACGCGTTAGAAGTTTAAATGAAAACGGAAATGAAAACCGCCGAGGACACGGGGGACGCAGCGGTGGCGAGAAAAGCAGATTCCTCACTGCGTTCGGAATGACAAGCAGGAGTGGCGGGCGGCGATTATTCCGGTATCAGGGGCAGGCCCTGGATGTTCCACGACAGATGATGCACGCTGTTGGTGGTGGCGAGGATGACGGAGCGTCCCGGCGCGAACGCCAAGCCCACCAAACCCTGGCCGGCAACTTCGAGATTCGCCAGGCCGTCGGGCGCAATCTTTACGATCCCGCGCGTGCCGGAGAGCGAGGCTGCGACATATAAGTTGCCATCCACATCGAAGGCCAGTCCCTGGGGTCTGCCCAATCCCTTGTAGAAAGTGGTGACCGTTCCGTTGGGATCGATTTTGTAAACCCGGTCGGTCGGTCCGGTCACGAACAGATCGCCGTGCGAACCAAAGGCCAGATGATAGGCGGAGACACTGAGCTCGAGCGTGGCAAACACGAAGACCTGCTGATCGCGCGAGATCTTGAAGATGGTGCCGTTGCGGTCGCCGACATAGAGACTCTGTTCGCGATCGAAGGCGATGCCGGTGGCCACGCCCATGCCTTCGGCATAGGTAGTCGTGTTTCCGTTGGGAGCGACGCGATAGACGGCGCCGTCGAAGCGGGAAGAGACGTACATCTGTCCTTGCCGGTCGAAGGCAATGGCGGTGGCATTCATCATTTCGGCCACGAACGGCTTGATGTTGTAGTTGGTGTCAATCTTGAAGACGGCGACCGGAACTTTCTGCCCGCGCGAACCGGAAAAAGTCACGTAAATGTTGCCGTCGGGATCGAGCGCGGGACTGGTGACGGGATGCAGATTGTCGGCGATGGGCACAGCAACTTTCACCGTGTGCGGATTGCTGACGTGGCCGTCAGTGGCGACAACGACCGGACCGGAGGTCGCTCCTTCGGGGACTCGCGCGACCATGAAACCATCGGAACTGACGACGATCGAGCCTTCGAATTCGCCGAATTTCACTTTCGGGCGATGAAGCTCCTGCGGACGCAGGCCCGAGCCGGTGATGCGGAGTTCGCCTCCGGCCAGCGCCAGGGACGGCGCCACCATTTCAATGCGCGGTCCGCCATTGACGCTTTTTTTGCCGAGGATGCGGTCGGAAAATCCCATGAGAATCAAAAAGCCGCTAACTGCTTAGTAGCCCAAAGTGAAGCAGGAGATGCATTGCCGCCAACGCGAAAATTCCTGCCGCAACATCATCGAGCACGATTCCGGTGCCTTCTGGAAGTCTCTCCAGTTGCCGCACCGGAGGCGGCTTGACGATATCGAACGCTCTAAAAAGTATAAGACCCGCGAGAAAAGTTTGCCATGCGAGCGGGACGGCGATCAGCGCGATCAGCTGTCCGGCGACTTCGTCGATCACGACAAACTGCGGGTCTTTCGCGGCCGAGGCTCGCGCTACTCGCGTGGCAGCTGGAATGCCGACTAGAGTGACGAGCGCGGCCAGCGCGATGGCGACCGGAGTGCGCAGCGAATGCGTCAGTTCATGTGCCACCGCGAACCAGATCACCACGGTGGCAGCAGACGCCCAGGTTCCGGGTCCGGGATGCAGGCGGCCGATCCCGAAAAAGGTTGCTACTAAAGTTGCCCAGAGCGGCGCGCGCGGGCGGGACGCCCCCGCGACAGCCGGCGGGACGCCGGCGCTACGGTCGGGCGGCGTTGCACTGATGGCGGTGGGGCTGTTACTGGCGGCGCGACTGGTGCCCGGTTTCACGATTCGTCCTCGGGATCTTCCAGATTACTTTCCCGGATGGATTCGTCGGCATCGCTGGTCGGAGACGAGATCACATAGGCGCCGCTGGCCCACTTGCCCAGATCGATGATGCGGCAGCGGTCGCTGCAGAAAGGAAAGTCCGGGTCGGTGCTGTTCACTGACTTCTTGCAGATGGGGCAGCGGAGTTTGACGGTACGCTTGCGTGGCATACGATTCGTATTGTAGCCGGACGTTTCGCTCAGAGACGATTCGCCAAGAGACGACTGGCAGCGAGACCGGGACTACAGAATTTTCGCCACCAGGTCGTAATCGTGTGCCTCGGTGATCTGGCAGCGAAAGAATTGGCCGGGTTGTGGGTCCGTTCCTTCTGGGAAGTCGTTGACGAAGACCTTGCCGTCGATCTCCGGAGCGTGCATGGGCGTGCGGCCTTCGAGCAGCAACTCGGTTTCTTCCGACTCGCCTTCGAGCAGCAGATCAAACTCCCGCCCCACCAACGCTTTCTTTTTCTTCTTGCTGATCTGGCGCTGGATTCCCATCAGGTGCTTGCGCCGCTGCTCGATCTCGCGCGGCGAAAGTTTCTGGTCGAGACCGAAGGCTGGTGCGCCGTCCTGGTCGGAGTAGGCGAATGCGCCCATCCAATCGAATTGCGCCTCGCGAACGAAATCGCAGAGCTCCTCGAATTCTTTTTCGGTTTCGCCGGGAAAACCCACGATGAATGATGTGCGCAGCGTCAGGTCGGGCACGGTGCGGCGCATTTTGGCGATCGAACGCAGAAAGACGTCAGCGCCGCCGCCGCGCTTCATGCGCTTCAGCACCGAGGCGGAGGCGTGCTGCAGGGGCACATCCATGTAGGAACATATTTTTTCGTGCTGCGCGATTGTGTCCAACAGCTTGCCGGTGATCTTGTTGGGATAGGCGTAGAGAAAGCGAACCCAGCGCAGGTCGCGGATGGCAGCGAGTTTTTCCAGCAGCAGCGCGAGGCCGTCTTTCAGCCCGAGGTCTTCGCCGAAGCAGGTTGTGTCCTGGCCGATGAGCGTAATTTCGCGCACACCGTTCAACGCCAGACGCTCGGCCTCGGCGATTACGGATTCGAAGCGGCGCGAGCGGAACTGGCCGCGCAACTGGGGAATAATGCAGAAGGTGCAGGGATGGTCGCAACCCTCGGCGATCTTGATGTAGGCCATGTGGCCGGGCGTGGCCAGAATGCGCGGCGTGGCGTCATCATAGAGGTAGTTGGGGAGGTCGCCGATAGCGCCGCCGTTCCAAGTTTCGCCGGTCGATGATTGCTTAAGCCATGATTCGCGCGAAAATCGCCCCTGGGCGGCGCGGGCATCGCCTTCCGGCCGCGAGGGCAGAACGACAAACGGAGAATCATTTCGACGGTCGCTGGGTTGCGGCGCGGGCGCCAGACCGGTGGCGGCGAGGATCTTTTCCAGTTCGCCCGTACCAACCACCGCGTCGACTTCGGGAATGTCCTTGCGAATCTGGTCACGAAAACGTTCGACCAGACATCCGGCGACGACCAGTTTTTTCGCCTTGCCGCCGGTCTTGTGCGCGGCCATCTCGAGAATCGTGTTGACGGATTCCTGCTGTGCGCTCTCGATGAACGAGCAGGTATTGACCACGATTACGTCGGCGTCTTCGGCGCGGCGGGTTAATTCGGCTCCGGCCCGCGCCAGCAGGCCCATCATGACTTCACTGTCCACCAGATTCTTGGGACAACCCAGACTGACAAAGCCTACTTTCTGCGGACGTACGGGCTGCTGAGTGTCGACGTGCAGATTCCGCCGAGATTTCACTGCCTGATTACTAGGCTTAAGATCAGGCTTGAGATCGGGAGCACCGCTGACAGTGAGGTCCTTTACAGGCATGCAATTTTTCTATTTTAGCATCCCGCAGAGCGGCATCCGGCATCGCAGTCTTCTGAGCCGAACGGTATGGGCACCAGAAAAGATAGTAGCGGTGGTTCAAAATAGCCGGGGTCGTGCTAGGCTAGGTCTTACCGCCGTAACAATTTAGGAACCACCTCGCAGGAGGAGAAATGTTTGGCAAAGGTCTTTGGGTTGCGATCCTGACCGTAGTGGTCATACTGTCGGTGTCGGCGGTTGCACAGGACGAAAAGAACGAAGTCGGCGGCGTTATCGGTCGCACGTTCATCAGCGACCAGGGAATCCAGAATGCGAGTCTCCCTGACAACATTATCCATTCTGGCAAGGGTCTTACGATCGAAGGGGAGTACGCCCGCCGTTTCTGGGTGACTCCCATCTACTCCATTTCCGCCGAAGGTCTGGTGATGTACAACCACGCGGTAAAGCTGAATGCTGGCGCCTACCTCAATTCGGTTGTACCGCAAACTTACAAGGAGTTGTTCGTGGCGCCGGCGGTCCGGGCGAATCTGTTTCCCACTACTGCGACTTCTCCGTGGGTGAGCCTGGGTGTAGGGTTCGGCCACATCGGGGAAAGTGCGGAA
This sequence comes from Candidatus Sulfotelmatobacter sp., assembly GCA_052148475.1. Taxonomy (GTDB): domain Bacteria; phylum Acidobacteriota; class Terriglobia; order Terriglobales; family Acidobacteriaceae; genus Sulfotelmatobacter. Next base: position 98,766 of record JBKQID010000032.1, read on the forward strand.
TTGGACTATGGCGGCGTCAATCCCGGCAAGTCCACGACTTCAGCGGTGATCGAGGGTGGACTCGGTCTGGATGTGAAAGTCTGGAAAAAGCTCAGCATGCGGGGCGAAGTTCGCGACTTCTGGTCGGGCGAGCCGGATTATCCGCTGGCGCCTACGGGGAAATCGCGGCAGCACAACTACTTTGTGGGCGGCGGAGCCTTCTGGCGGTTCTAGCTTGAGAAACTGGGCGCACGGAACTCGCGCCTAGCGGGTTCGCGTCGCCATCTCGACTTCGTCGTACAGCCCCGGCAGACGCTGCGCATCATCAATGGAATTTCCGAAGCGCGCGGACTCGTAGACCTGGGTAAAGCGCGCGACCGGTTCCCGAAGCCGGCTGTCTTCAATTTTCTTCACGAACTCCTGGGGCGTCTGCGCCGCAGGTTTCTCCACGCCACGGCGCGCCAGCGCACGCGCCATCCGCCGATACCAGATGGTTGCAGCCTGTTCGGGAGATCGTTCGGGATGCGCTGCCAGCCATTTTTCGTGCAGCAGGCGCGCGATCCTGCCGAGGTTTCCGAGCAGCAGTAGAACCAGCGCGCTGGCCGCGCCAAGGACCGCCCAGCGGCCGGGCGAGTGCTCCACGCGATCCTGCTTACTCCGCGCCCATTTCAGCATTGCCGCGTAGTGGCTGCGCGCCCACTTCCGCGCTCCGTCCCACAGGCCACGACTGCCGCTGAACGCGGCCTGGCCGAGCGCGTACTGGTGCGAGGTATCGTAGCTCACCACCCAATCGCGCCAGAACGACGAAATGGCATCGACGTACAGCGCAAGACGGCTCCAGCCCTGCGGGGTTCCGCTGGCGCCCGCCGGTGTGGGATCGAAGGTCTGCCAGCCGTAACCCGGAAAATATGCTTCCACCCAGGCGTGCGCGTCTTTGGCGCGCACCACGTAATTGCCGGTAAGGTCGTTGAACTCGTCGGAACGGAATCCGGTGACCACGCGCGACGGAATTCCCAGCGTGCGCAGCATGACCGCCATCGAGGAAGCAAAGTATTCGCAGTGTCCTTGCTTGCGCTCGAAAAGAAAATTGGCGATGGGATCTTTCACCGCCGTCTGTGGCAACTCCAGGGTGTAGCCGAGGCGCGTCTTGAGATAGGTCTCGAGGGCGGCGGCTCTGTCGAAATCGTTGCTGGCCGAATTTGTGATTTGTGCGGCCAGCCGGGGAACTCGCGGATCAAGAGCCGGCAGACGCAGGTACCCGGCGCTGACCGGCGTGGGATAGTTCCGGCCGGCGGAGCGCAATTCCGAGGGCGCTGCCGTCGCGATGTCGGAATCCGCCTCATAGCGGCTGATGGCGCGCGAGGTGTCGAAGTTGTAAATCGCTCCCCCGGTATCGGCGGCGAGCATCCGGTAGTTCCCGCTGACCTCACGAGCCCAGGGCGCCAGGAAAAAAACATTGGTGCCAATCGGTTCCATCAGCACGCGGTAGTGGATCACATGCGGGCGCACCATACTCGGGGGTACGTAGGTGGTCGCGGCAGAGCGCAGGGGCGCGTTGACGGGTGGGACCAGAAAGCTGAAATCCGCCTGCCGCCGCAACAGGAACTGCTCGCGGAGATTCGACCAGGTGTGCCCATCGAAATCGGCAAGGGCCACGCCGCGCCAATGCAGGTCCGAGCCGCCCACGCGGTCGCCGTCGATCTCGATGTGCATGACGAGGGCGCTGGACTGCTGGATTTGCCCAATCTGGCCTAACTGCACGTGATCGCTGAACCCGGACGAGATGCTGGTGCCGAACGAGTAGGCGCCCATGTATCCCGCCGACATGCGAGGCATCACAAAGAAGACGAGCGCGCCGGAGGAGAGAATCATCAACACCAACGCCGGGGACGTCAGCAGCAGCGAGAAAGCCAGGTTGCGGTGCTCAAATGGATTGCTGGTGTGCCGGGCCTGAATGCTGGCGGCATGGCTGGAGCGGCGCATCTCCATCAGCACAAACGTCGCAACGGCCATCAGCATGAACGCGGCAAACGAGAACAGGAACGTGCTGTCGACCGTGAGCACGGCCGACGCCAGCACCATCAAAAAGGCGAGGATGGCGAGGGTGACATGGTCGCGCTCGCGGCGCAGGGAGAACATCCGTACCACCACGCCGAACAACGCCAGGTGCACCGTGGCGGCCAGGAAGGTGCGCGAAAAGATGAAGTAGTCGGCGGCGAAAAAGATAAAGTAGGCGACCGAGAGGGGCGCAGTCCAGCGCTCGGAAATCACGAACTGGCGCCGCCGCGACAGCAGATATCCTCGGACCGCCAGCGCGAACCCCACCAGAACGATGGAAGGCAGATCGAGTCCGCCGGTGCTGGCAAGGGTTGCAAAGCCTGTCAACACCAGCAGATACAGTGCGAGCTCGAAGTAATGGTCGATCGCCTGAGTCAGGGGGATCGCGCCGGATTGGGAAGACTGGGGCGACATTCGGTTCGAGCAGAAGCGCTGCCAGGCTTCTATCTTCACACAGCAGCACGACGATCAGCCTAGACCACCATTGTTCGACAACCGTCACCAGAAGGGAAGGCTTTGCGGGCAGATTCTTGCACCAAAAGTCACATGGCCTTCGGAGGAGTGTAGGGCGCGAGTGCGAGGGCGAGACGCCCCCGCGACAGCCGCCGGGACGCGAGCGCAACGTTCGGCGAATGCTAGAATGATTCAGGTCAGGCATCGGTCTCACGCGACGTACTCTCGCCAACCCCGCCAGGTCCGGAAGGAAGCAACGGTAACGGGCTCTTGCGTGTGCAGTGGG
>JBKQID010000033.1:0-172805 GCA_052148475.1 Candidatus Sulfotelmatobacter sp.
CCAATATTTTGCCTGACCGGGGGCCGATCGATTCCGCGTAATCGCAAAAGCATCAATACTTTGGAGCGAGCAACTAAAAAAAATTCAAACCACACCTCAGGTTTTCGATCCGCAGGTCACGCGCTCGCCAGACCGTCGCACCGCATTGTTTATAATCTCCCTTCCATCGAACTCAACCAAAGGACCCCCTTGGCACTCGACGATCATATTTACGACCTGCGCCGCGAGAAGCTGAAACAGATTGAAGCCCTCGGCCAGGCTACCTACCGCAGCAAGTATGAGTTCACCCACACGATCGAGCAGATCCTGGCCGACTACACTCCGAAGACCGCCGAGGAACTGGAACAGGCGCGCGTCGCCAAGCCGGAAACCGTGCGCGTGGCTGGCCGCATTATGGCCATTCGCCTGATGGGCAAGGCCGGCTTTGCCCACCTGCAACAGGACGGCAAGAAGCTGCAAATTTACGTCAAAAAAGATGCGGTCGGCGAAAAGGGCTTCGAACTCTACAAACTGCTCGACCTCGGCGACCACATTGGCGTCAGCGGATATCTGTTTCGCACCCGCACCGGCGAACTCAGCGTGCACGTGGAAGAGATCACCTTTCTCAGTAAAGACCTGCTGCCGCTGCCCGAAAAGTGGCACGGCCTGACCGACGTGGAACTGCGCTACCGCCAGCGCTACGTCGATCTGGTGATGAATCCGGAGGTGCGCGAAGTGTTTCTGAAGCGCACCAAACTGGTGCAGTCGATCCGCCGCACGCTCGATGCTCACGGGTTCGTCGAAGTCGAGACGCCGATGATGCAACCCATCGCCGGCGGCGCCGTGGCGCGTCCGTTTGTGACCCACCACAACACGCTCGACATGGATCTTTTTCTGCGCATCGCGCCCGAACTTTATTTGAAACGCCTGGTGGTCGGCGGATTCGATCGCGTCTATGAAATCAACCGCAACTTCCGCAACGAGGGCCTGGGCTGGCGCTGGAATCCTGAGTTCACCATGCTGGAGTTTTACCAAGCCTACACCGACTACCAGGGCGTGATGGACCTGACCCACGAAATCATCACGCAGGCGGCGAAGGATGTGACGGGCGGAACGAAAACGAAATGGGGCGAGCAGGAAATCGACTGGGCGAACTGGCAGCGCATGACCATGCGGGAAGCGATCATTCATTACTGGCCGGAGTCGGCGGGTGCAAAGCCAAAATTGCAGGAGTTTTCTGGCGTCGAGGTCTTCGTTCAACTCCTTAAACAAGCCGTGGCATCACTCCAACAAGCTATGAACAGCCAGCCCGATACTGCGGCTGGAGTGGAAGAACGCGTGCGTTTGACGGGCCGCAAACTGAGCATCAACAACATTTTGCACGCACTAGACACTGGCGGAAGCCTCGGCCAAGGCATTGCCAGTTTGTTTGAAGCTCTAGCCGAAGAGCATCTTACGCAGCCGACCATCATCTACGAATTTCCCACCGCAATCTCGCCGCTATCGAAGCAGAAGCCCGACGAGCCGGACTGGACCGAGCGCTGGGAAATTTTCGCCGGGCAGATGGAAATCTCCAACGGCTTCAGCGAACTCAACGATCCGGAGGATCAGCGCCGCCGGTTCGAAGGTCAACTCAAGGAACGCGAGCGCGGCGACGACGAAGCGCACCAGATGGATGAGGACTACATTCGCGCGCTGTCTTATGGGATGCCGCCGGCCGGGGGCGTCGGCGTGGGCGTGGACCGGCTGTGCATGCTGCTGACCGATTCCCACACCATTCGCGACGTCATTCTGTTCCCGCTCCTGCGGCCCGAAAAAACCTCGACCACGGAGGCCACGGGGGACACAGAGGATACGCCAAAAACCTAGCGGCGTCATCCCGACCGGAGCCGTTTTTCAGGCGAAGGGAGGAATCTTGCGTGCAGCTCCACCCGAGCCAGCGTACGGTACCTTCCAGGTATTAACCTCCCGGTACCTAGTAATGCACTATTAGTAGTGCAGCCGAATTCCTATACTTTTCCTATCAGTTTTCGGGCTCTGTCATGGCAGCGCTGCCGTAGTGTCCACGCGCCTTGCAGGACACTGGGTCGGTAGCGCTTTGCTTTTGGTGTGGTGGTTGTTTCCGCCCGTCGACGAGAAGCTTCAGAGGCTCCAAATCCGGTTCGCGCCCAGGACCAATCCGAACGTGAGGGCGGCAATCAGCACTTCGCCGAGGGCTCCCACCAAGAACGGACGCAAGCCTTGCTTCGACATCTGACGGAAGTTCGTGCGCAGCCCGACCCCGGCGAAGGTCAGCAGGAAGGCCCATCTTGAGAGGTTGGCCAGCGAGGTAACCTGATCTTTGCTGAAGGCATGAAAACTCACCAGCAGGGACATGATGAGGAATCCGAGCACGAACTTGGGGAACTTGTTCCACAAGAAGGCGGCTTTGTTGCCGACGTTCGAGGCTTGTCCGCGCTTGGCCCAATAGATCGCGTAGGCCAGCACGACGAAGCCGATCATGGCGTTGCGAGCGGTTTTCGCCAGCACCGCGACTTTGCCGGCAGCGTCAGAGTAAAGCGCGCCGGTGGCCGTAGCTTCGGCGGTATTATCGACTCCTAGACCTGCCCACAGGCCGAATGCAGTATCGTTCAAGTGGAGGGCGTGGCCGATTAGCGGGAAAGTAAACAGTGCGAGCGCTCCCAGCGCGAGGATGGCGGCGATGGCGAAGGTCGAGTCCTCGTCATCGGCATCGATTGCGCCTTTGGCGGCGATGATGGCCGACACGCCGCAGATCGAGGATCCGACGGCCAGCAGGCTGGTGAGTTTCGGCGTTAGGTTGAAGGCGCGGCCGAGCGCGTGCATCAGAAGCAGGGAGAGTGAAATCTCAATCACCACCAGCGCCAGGCTCAGGCCGCCCAACTTCAGCACATCGGCCAGGACGAAGCGTGAGCCGAGCAACACAATGCCGACCTTGAGCCAGAACTCGTAAGTGGCGATGCCAGACTCGAATATTTTCGGAACCGTCAGGAGGTTGGAGATGAGCAGGCCAATCACGATTGCCCAGAGCACGTACTCGATGTTGGGAAACGTCCAGTGATGGGTCTTGGCGTAGGTGTTCAGAAATTTCTCCAGAAACTTTCCGGCATAGCCCACCACGGCGAGCAAGAGAAGGCCGGGTACGAACCGCAAAATGTTCAGCGGCGCCTTGTCGGACCCGACCGCCGAAACCGCAACCGAGGTTGCCATAACATGCCTCCGAGAACCATGAACCTCAAAGATTGTGAAATGCGAAAACTCAGAAATGTGGACCGAGTACTACCACGGGATTTTTTCGAACACGCCCGCTCGAACGGAGAGCGCGAGTGCCAGAGCCAGAATCACCGCCCAGGTATCGAGCGCGAGCTTGAACCCTTTGCGGTTGGAAGAAGATTCAGTTGCCATTCGTACCTCCTCAAATGAAGGTTGTGCGCAGTGGAATGGGTTAGCACCGCCGGCCCGGAAAAGGAGAGTGGCCAAAACCAGGCCGGCGGCGATTCTGAAGGGAAGGCGCCCCTCAGAAGATTGAGAAGCCGTAAACCAGGATGGTCCCGCGCCCAGATACATGCGGGACCATCTTGAGATTCACGGCGGCTTACGGCAAGTAGTAGCGGAACGACGTGAAGATCATGTTGTCGACTCCGTGCGGTTGTCCGCCTACACCGGACCAGGCATTACGCGTGAGATAAGCGTAATCGGCGCCGAAGCGGAAACTGCCTTTCGGGCCGTTGTAGAACTTGTACCAGAACCCGGCGGTACCCTCGATAAGCGCACGTGTATCGGCGGTGCAATTGGCACCGAGGCCGCCGGGGCTGAATCCACCGGAGCCCGGTACGGCCTCGGTGAAGCAGCTGGAGTTGACGAAGGTGGGTGCACCGTAGCCAACCACAGTGCCGGCGCCGGTCTTGCCCAACGGATCGAAGCTGGCCGTACGGCCAGCGTACTCAACACCGCCGTATCCGAGGAAGTCGAGCTTCTTGGTAAGGTGAAGCTCGAGCGTGGTCAAGCCCATAAGATTCTTGACGAGATGCAGCGAGCCATCGCCGTTAATCGAAAGGTCGGGGAGACCGCCCGGCCCGTAGCGCCCGACTCCGCTGCCTCCGAAACCTTTGACGCCGATCACGACGCGTTTGGCGATGTCGAAGCGCGCGCTTGCGCCGATGCCGCCGCCCTCTTTGGAAGAGTTGAACGCTGCCGCCGCAGTGCCGGCGTCGGTAGCAGCAGGGCAGGCCGGAGAAACCACAACCGTCGGCGGAGTCGTGGTTGTAATCGTGTAGCTCTCCGCGCAGGGAAATACGCGACCGGTGAAGCGATCAGCGATACCGAAGACCTCGTAATGTCCGAAACCCGGATCAAACGCAATCTTGGCGATGATGTCCGGCGACGGGTTGAAAGAATAGTTGGCGGTGGTGTTGTAGCTGTTGCTGGCTCCGGCTTCACCGACCAGGAAGTTGGACGCGTTGCCGTGGGTGGTGAGAGTAGCCTGCGGATTTTCAATGGCGAATGCGACGGCGACTTTATCGCCCAGCTTCTGGGTCAGGCGAAGCCCAAACTGACGCGCGAACACAAAACCTACGCTGTACGACGGATCGATGACCTTGGGGCGAGCGTCGTTGGTTTTGCCGAGATCATCGTCGAGAGAAATGCCCTTGCCGTTTTCGGTGACCAGGCTCCACATCTGGCCGGCTGACGCAGTGAACCCGCTCTTGAATTTTGCCTGTCCCCAGAACTGGCGAAGCCGGAGTGTATAGCTGTTGGTCTGATTGGAATTGGAGGTAACGCCCGCGGAGAGGAAGTCCGCCGAGACGTAGCTGGAAAGGTCGACGCTGCCGACGCGGCCGTCGACGAAGGCACTGATCTTAGACTGGCGACCGGTGCCGAAGAATTCCGGGATCTGGCTCTGGGATGCACCGGGCATGGTCACAGAGTTATAAGGCGTCGCTATGTCTGCGGCCAGCGCGCGCGAACGGTGAATGAAAGCGCCTTCGGCGTATCCCCCGGGAGTGATATTGATGCCGCGGAAGTGGATGGTCGTGGTACTTTCCATCTGCTTGTCGAAGGTCTGCGGCGCGTCTTCGGGGTTGGGCGCCTTGCTGGGAGCGGCGGCATCTTGCTGTACAGGATTGGTCGGCACAGGATTGATCGCGCTACCGCCTTCGATGCCCAGTGAGGCGACCTGCTTGGGTGGATTCGCCGGAGTCTTCTCGGCCGCATTGATTGCACCTTGTTGCGGTTCCAGCAGGGCTTGCTGACGCTGCAGTTGCTCAGTGAGTTTCTGAATCTGGAGTTGCTGGGCGGCCAGCGCGTCTTTCAGATTCTGAACATCCGCGGCGGTCACCGGTGGCGGCGATGCCGGGGCCGCAGCAGCTCCAGAAGCTGGGTTGGCGGGCGCGACGTTTGACGCGGTCTGGGTTTGCGCCCAGGCGCTGGCCGTCAATGCCGCCAGCATAAGGGTTGTGAAAAACAGGTGCTTGTTTGGTTTCATGGAAGTACAGTCCTCTCCTTTTGAGTTTGTCCTTGCACTGCAAAGTCCCGGGGTGACAGTCCGGGAGCCGTCCGCCTCAGTTCGAGATCGGGGCTCTCTTTTTTACGGCCAGCGCCCGTCCTAATTCGTTGTGCCAGCCGACTCATTACATTATTACAATAACAATAATAGAGATACTAGTGAATCTCGACAGTCTTTTCATTACAGGACTGTTAATTTCTGGAGATTCCGGGAACCGGTAGATCTACGTGGCGGGCGTCAGCCCCCACTTATTCTGCAAATGACGTTCCATCCCTTTGAACACGACGCCATCCACGACGTAGCCGATGGCAATGATCAAGATCATGACTGCGATAACGGCGCTCATGTCGTTCAAATCGCGGCCCATCATCAACACCTGACCGAGTCCGAGACTTAGATACAGCATCTCGGCGGTAATGAGCGATCGCCAGGCAAAGGCCCATCCCTGTTTGAGGCCAGAGACGATGAACGGCAGACTGGCCGGCAGCAGCACGTACCAGAACAGCTTGAATCCTTTAGCGCCGAGGTTGCGCCCGGCCTGGCTAAAAATTTTGGGCATCTGCTTGCGGCCGTCTTCCATGGCCAGCGTCACCGACAAAAGCGAACCCATGATTACTACGAACAGAATGGCATTCTGATTGAGACCGAACCAGAGCAGGGCCAGCGGCCACCAGCAGATGCTGGGCAGGCTCTGCAGACTCACGAGCAATCCGCCCATGGTTTCTTCCAGGAATTTACTGCTGGCCACGCCCAGTCCGAGAATCATGCCGAGCACGACGGAAATGCTGTAGCCGATCAGGACACGCTGCATACTGACGCGGATCGCGATCCAATAAGTGTGATCCTGGAATCCGGCGTACAGGGCCTGGCCGACGCCCCACGGCGTCGGAAACAGGTACGGCGGCCAGATCCTTAATTCAGCCAGGAGAGTCCACAGCCCGAAGAGCGCGGCATAGAAAACAATGTAGCGGGCGGCGCGTTTCATACCCGGACTCCCCCGTCGACTCCGGGTTCGACGTGCGGCTTCACGCCCTCGTTGTATTCGGCCTCGAGAGAGCGATTAATCTCATCACGCAACTCGTCGAGAATTTCGCGGGCGGCGCGGGCGACGGTCGGGTCTTCGAGATGGCGCGGGCGCGGCAACTCCACAGGGAATTCGTTTTTCACGCGGCCCGGGCGAAAGGTGAGAAGAACGACGCGATCGCCGAGGCGAATGGCCTCACGGACATTGTGAGTGACGAAAATGATGGTGCGTCCGGTTTCGCTCCAGATGCGCTCCAACTCATCGTGCAGCAGGTCGCGGGTTTGTGCATCAAGCGCGGCGAAGGGCTCGTCCATGAGCAGGACGTCGGGTTCAGTGGCCAAGGCGCGGGCAATGGCCACGCGCTGGCGCATCCCGCCGGAAAGCTGGTGGATGTAGCTCTTCTCGAACTTGGCGAGGTGAACCAACTTCAAGTAGTAGCGAGTCTTCTCTTCGCGCTCAGCCCTGGGGATGCCTTTCATCTTCATGCCGAATTCGACATTCTGGCCGACGGTGAGCCAAGGGAAAAGGGCGTGCTCCTGGAAGATCATAATGCGATCCGTGCCCGGACCCTGCACTGGCTTACCGTCAATCAGGATCTGCCCGGAGGTCTGCGGATGCAGGCCGGCGATCAAATGCAGCAACGTGGACTTGCCGCAACCGGAGGGACCGACAACGCAGACGAACTCTCCGGCATGCACCTGAAGATTGATGTGGTCGAGAGCCAGCAGGCGCTCTCCGCTTTGGGAGTGGTAGCTCAGGCAGATTTCGCTCAGGCCGACCTTGGCCATCTCCGGCAAAACTGTCGCCGCGGCGCGGCGAACCGAGACTGGACCCAACTTGCCGTTGGCACTGCCAGAGTGGGCAGGGAAGCGAGGGTCGAAAGCAGGACCGGCGGGAATCGGGAACTGGCGGGGGAACTTCTGAACGTTCGAGCTCATTGGATTGCCTTTCGTCCCTTTTCCGCGAGGACCTGGTTGAGCAGCGACAGATCGTAAAGACCGGAGAGGTCGGGCATCTGGCGGCCGAGAAAACCGTCGTCAAAGGCCTGCCGTGCGGCTGTGGTCAGTGCGCTGTGCAGCGGGTCGTAGGTGACTTGCATGCGGCCGAACGCTTCGTCAAGAACCGCGGCGGGAAGCGCTTTGCCGGTCTCTGCCTGGATCTGCTGGTTCAGAAGTTTCTTGGCTTCGAGCTGGTGGCCATTAATCCAGTCGGTCAACTCAAGGTTGGCGCGGATCCAGTTCTTGACCAGGTCGGGATGAGCCTTCAGGAACTTAGTGTTCACAACCAGCAGGCCGATCACAAATTCTCCGTTGGGCCACAGCGTGCGCTCGTCGACGAAGAGGCGGCCGTTGCCTTCATGAATCAGGCGGGTCGCCCAAGGTTCGGGAGCCCACGCGGCATCGAGGTCTTTCTTAAGGAACAGGGTCAACTGGTCGGGATTGGCCATGGGGACGATCTGCACGTCGCCACCCCGGTCGTTGGTTTTCATGCCGTGATTTTTGAGCCAGTTGCGCAGAGCTACGTCTTGCGTGTTGCCGAATTGCGGAGAGGCGACGCGCTTGCCGTGGAAATCCTCCGGCCGGTTGATGCCGGAATCATTGCGCACAATCAGGGACGCACCTCCGCTGGCGGCGCCAGAAATTACGCGAAGGGCTTCGCCGTTGGAGCGGACATAGCCGTTGATCGCCGGGTTCGGGCCGACATAAGTCATATCAATCGCGTCCGCAAACAGGGCCTCGATGGCCGAAGGACCCGCGTTGAAGCTGGTCCACTGAACCTTCACATTGGGCCCCATAGCCTTGTCGAACCAGCCATTGGCCTTGCCGACCATGGCCTGCGCGTGCGTAATGTTGGGGAATGCGCCCACACGAATCGTGTTGGCCGTGCCCTGTGCCCGTCCTGCCATCGCCGTCGCGAGCCATAACAACCCGATGAAGAACCGTCTACTCACCCTTCTGGCCTCCCACGACCATGGGCAGGATGCTCGCGCCATCCTTCTTCTGGTTCTTCTGATGCTTGGCGGTCTTGCCCCCTCGCGGCGCGTCGTGCGCAATCAAGTCGGCCAAACTCGTGTTGTCCAGGATGCGCGCGGCCGCATCGCGAACGTCCAGAAAAACCTGATACAGGGCGCGGTGTGGCAGGTCGCGGTCAATCAGTTCGCGCAACTGCTCGGCATCGCCGAAGGGGGCCAGCGGACCGTCAATCAGGCGAATGATCTCGCTCAGATGAATTTCGGCGGGATCGCGGCGCAACTGGTAGCCGCCCTTGGCCCCGCGCACGCTTTCCACCATGCGGGCATTCTTGAGCTCGAGCAGGATCAATTCCAGAAACTTCTCCGGCAGCGCCTCTTCGTAGGCGACATCCCGGATCTTGATCGTTCCCTGGCGATAGTGCCGGGCGAGCATCATCATGGCCTGCAGAGCGTAGAGTCCTTTTTGCGAGATCTTCATCGGGAAGCTTTCTATAAACCCAATCGAAATAATAGACTTTATGGACCTAAATGACAATGCAAGCGAAACACCATCGAACCCAAATGCCAATTGTGACTTACGATTTGTGAAATCAATCAGTTAGACGGCTGCTCTGCTTGCGGGTCTGAAGCGGATGTGCACTACATTGCAGCTCAGAGCAGGGAAAGTGCCGCTCACCGGATGGGACCCTTAGGCAGAAACGTGTAAAACCAGCGCAGTAACGTTGTCCGGACCACCGCGCTCCAGAGCCATGGCCACCAGCTTTTGACAAGCTTCCGCGGGGGGATTGGCTCTGACGACCTGGCTGAGTTCCGGGTCGCCGACCAGTCCCCAAAGCCCATCCGAACACAGCAGAAGGCTGTCCCCGGGCTCTAGCGCGACGGGTTGCTCGGGAACGTGCGGCGTAACCTCCCGGCCTGATCCGAGGGCGGCGGTAAGAATGTGGCGCTGCGGATGCGACTCGGCGTCCTCGGAGCGCACAATGCCGCTTTCGACCAGCCGCCCCACGTAAGAATGATCGCGGGTCAGACGCGTGATGCTCTCGCCGCGAATCAGGTAAAGGCGGCTGTCTCCAACATGGGCGAAATAAAGTTGGCGATCGACGATGGAGACCGCGGTACAGGTGGTTCCCATTCCGTAGAACTGCGGATGTTCAGTGGCAAAACGCTGAATATTCTGGTGTGCGGACGCGAAGGCCTCGATCAGCGTCCCTTGGGGATCCGCGCCAAACGCGTTGTCGTAGACGCTGCGCACCGTTTCCACAGCGAGGCGGCTGGCTTCCTGCCCGCCTTCATAACCGCCCATGCCGTCGGCAACTACCGCCAGGCGGCCTTTGCGGCGAAAGTCCTCGTCGGAGGTCGGCTCCCAATAGAGGAACGAATCCTCGTTATTGGCACGCTGGCGGCCGACGTCGGTCAGGCTCGCTGCTTCGATTCCGGGCTTTGGAGGTTTGGCGTCAACGGGCATAGTCAACGGTTTCAGATGAGGCGCGAGCTGTTTCTTGGAACTCCAGTGCCATGAACTGGCTGCAACGGATTCTTTGCGCTGTCGAAAAACTGTTTTGGACCCCGGCTATTATAAGGGAAGCCATCGCTTTCACCTTTTCTCCCGGCCCTTTCTCGCGCGGCGGTCAGAAGGGACCAGCCTATCACTTCCGCCGGGCAATCCGGACCTCGGGTTCATTCTGTTCGGGAATGCGAAAAAAAGCTGCAGAGGGCGGCCATTTTCTTCCGGATCATGCCCGATCATGAAAGACTGGAGCGGACACAACAATGCTGTTCACAAAAGCAAGGCGGATGATCGGGACGCGGAGTTACTCGTTGTTGATGGAAGAACTCAAACGATCGTCGGCTTCGATTTTCAATCAACAATCAGCAACCAACAATCAGAAATTCTTTCTGCGGCTCGGTAGAACGAGTGTCGCGGAGGTGTGAGTAGCATCATGGGGAAGACATTGCTCGTGGTCGGTGGTTTGCTCCTGGGTTTAATCCTGTTGACGGCGCCGTTGTTGGGGCAAGGGAAGCGGCTGTGGGTGCTGCGCTCGCCGGGAGAAATGGTCGAATACGATCCGGCAACTTTTGCGGTCAAGCAGACGGTGAAGGTTCCGGCTGCGGCAGTGCAGTCGCCAGCAACGATTTCGGTCAACCATCTGGGGCAAATTCTGCTCGCTCCTGCCGTGTCGCTGCCGCTCTCGGACGAGGATGCCGCGTCCGTGCACAAGCTGTGGATTTGGGATGGGCACAACGCAAGCACGATTGATCAGGGCGTGAAGCGCGACGTCAATACTACGGGTTCGAATCAGGCTGTCACCGAGGTAGCTCCCGTGGCCCATCTTTCGGCCGACGGCGGACATTTGTTCTGGTTCGCCAATGAGGCGCGCCGTTTGCAGCGTGAGGATGTGGATCTTTCGACGGTTACGACCTGGCAAGCCTGGCGGACCGATCTGAGCGGCGCGGTGCGGGAAGATCTCGCCACCTCGAAGTTTCCCGACTGCCGCTGCCCGACGGGGACGTGTGAAGAGAGTTGTCCTTACGCCGTGGTTTGGGCGCCTGAAACCGGCGTGGAGAAATTCTTCCTCCTGACCCAGTTCGTTGCGGGACAGACTTCGCCCGTCTACAAAGCCACCGCGCGTTATCAGGATGAAGGAGGAAAGTGGACCGCGGATCGCCTGGCCGAACCCCTGCAGCGCGTGCTGGACACGGCATCGGACGGGAAAATTATTGTCGAGGCGATTCCCGATACCGGCTGCTGCGGGTGGTCGAATCAGAGCGACGATCAGACGCTGGTGGTGAGTGACGGCAAGAAACTCACCGTGTTTGACGAGCAGGCGACCTACAAGAATCCTGACTACGATGTGAGCTTCTACACGTCGACCGCGCGCTTGTCACCGGAACTGAGAAACGTGGCGATGACCATCGTTTCGACCGCGGAAGCGAACAAGCCTATCCAACTCGCGGAACAAGGCCAGGCGAATCCCGAGGAATCGCAGCGCATTCGCAAGTCGCTGACCGAGTTGCCGGCAGTCGAAGTGAAGAGCATGGAAGTAAAGAGCACGGAGGATGCGCCGCGGCGGATTGCGTTTGTCCCGCACGCGGTGCTGGTCGGCTGGCTGAGCGAGAAGGAAATCCTGATTATCGAAGATCACCTGCTCGTGGCGTACAACGTTGAAACGGGCGCGCGGCGCAAGTCGACTGTGCGCGTGGAGGACGCGGCGCGAGTATTCTTACGGTAGGCTTCTGGTGCTGTTCCGCTGGCCTCCGCGATAAATGAACCAGCCGAGGAAATTCGCTCCCAGGACGACGACGGCGATCTTCAGCGAGTAGCGCCACGAACTGGCGACCTCGATGATGGGAAAAATCGACAACGCGACGAAGAGCAAGGTCACGAAAAATCCAGAAGCGGCCGCCATGCGCAATCCGAGGCGGGGACGAATCCCGCTGGCTTTGGGCGCGAGCAGTGGAATGGCAAACAGCGCCAGATACGCGATGCCGTAAAACGTGAAGCCCCAGGTCAGGAGAAGTTCATAGGCCTCCTGTTCTCCGACTCCGATCAGGGCGGCGACGCTGGCGGCGAGAGTCGCGCCTCCCAGAAAGAGAATCGAGTTCACCGGAGTTTTGTAGAGCGAGTGCAGGCGCGAGAACCATGCGGGCAGAAGATGGTCCCAGCCCGCCGCCATGGGCAAGCGCGCGCTGCCACTGAAATAAAGACTAAAGGTCGACAGATAGTTCGCCAAAAGAAGGAAGATGGCCACCGGAACGATCACCGCGCCGAAGTTTCCAAAGCCGCGCCGCAGCGCCTGCGGAATGGGACCGATCACGTCGACCGCATCGGGAGAAACGTAAGCCAGGATCGCACTGGTCGTGAAAATGTAGATCAGTGCGATGACTGGCGCCGTAATCAGGATAGAGCGTCCGATGTTGCGCGCCGGATTGCGCGATTCTCCGGCAAAGATAGCGACGTATTCAAATCCGCTGAGCGCGCCAAACGTCATCTTGCTGAAGACGCTGAGAGTGAAAACCGTAAGCGGAGGCGCGACCAGTCGCAGCGGATGAAACGCGGGCGCTCCGTGCCGCGCATTCACCAGCGGAAGTCCTACGAGTACGGTGACCGTAATCAGCACAGCAATGCTGCCCGCGTTATTAAACCACTTGCCAACACCGAAACCGATGCTGGCCAGCAACATTTGTGCGGCAATCAAAACCACTGACGCCGCCAGCACGGCCCATCTGCTGTCGGCCATCCAACTCAGCGAGGGCACGGCGTAGGCCAAGAAGGTGGTTGTCACCAGACCGATAACCGCAACGTACAGCATGATGAAAAGCCACAGATTCCAAGCCACCAGGAAACCGATCTGGTCGCCGAAGGCCAGCCGCGCCCACTCGTAAAGGCCGCCCTCAAGCGGCATCAATCGATTGAGGTGCGACACGATCAGCGCCAGCGGAATGAAGAACAGCAACATGGCCGCAAGCCACAGCACTACGTGGGCGGGACCGGCCTTAACCGCCGTACCGAAAAAATCGGGGACTATCACCAGCAGAATCTGAGCGAGAACCAAGTCGAACAAGCCGAGCTCGCGCCGCAGTCCTGCGCTATGGGACTGGACTGCGGCCTCAGCGGTTTCGAGAGACGGGCTATTTTCGGTCGTCACGATTCGGTTTCAGCAGCAAGTCCTGATAGTCGAAGCTGAAGTCCGCCAGCGGAGAGACCGCAGCCATTCGGGCGCTCTCGATGGTGCCGTCCGGGTTGAGGGCGAAGGTCACGAACGCGTCTTCGATGGTGCGGTCGCGCCAGTGGGCCTTGAAAGTATCGTGTTGCCAATGTTGCAAGTCGCCGATCATGGTGGGGGTATGGTCGAAGGTAATGACCAGACTGTTATTCTCCATACGGATAGTAATCGGTCCGTACCATGCGTCGTTGTAGACGCCGGCATATTTTCCCAGAGGAAGAGAAGGTTTGGAGTCAGCGGAGCGCGCGGCCTCTGCTTTCTTCATGGCTTCTGCGGCGTCTTTTTGCTGCTTGTCTTCCACGGTCTTGTAGGCGGTGATCCAATCCGTCGGCGGCAAATGAAAGTAGTGATCCAGCACGTGGTAGAGAATGGAATCGAACGCCCCGCCTTCTTCGGCATTGGTCAGCACGACAACACCCAGGTTTTCTTCGGGCACGAGCATGACGCGCGAGACGAATCCAGCCACGCCGCCGGTGTGGCCGACCAGCTTGCGGCCGTGATAATCGCGCAGTCCCCAGCCCAGAGCGTAATCGGCAAAGTTGGCCTTCAATCCGGCCAGAGGGGCTGGCGGATCGCCGATGGGAAGAATGGTCTGCGGCGTCCACATTTCTTTCGAACGTTCCTCGCCGAACAGGCGGCCTTCGCGGTCGACGAACTTTCCGCGATTCAGTTGTAACTGCACCCACTTCGCCATGTCGGCCGCGCAAGAATTGATCGCGCCCGCCGGGGCAGCGTTGTCCAGCACTTCAAAATGGATGACTTGCAACTTATCGTCCAGGCGCGTGTGGGGAAAGGCAACATTGTCCCCAGGCTTGATCGCGGCATTGCTGACGTTGGAGTGAGTCATCCCCAGCGGCGTGAAAATGCGCTGGCGAATGTAGTCGTCCCACGAAATTCCGGTCACTGCGGGAATAATCTGCCCCGCCGTCATGTAGAGCAGGTTGTCGTAAGCGTAGTGGCTGCGGAAACTGGAAGCGGGCTTCATGAATCGCAGCTTGTAGATGACTTCTTCGCGCGTGTAGGTGGAGTGCGGCCAGAAGAGAAGATCGCCTTCGCCGAGTCCCATGCCGCTGCGATGAGTAACCAGATCGCGAATCGTCATCTCGTGCGAGACGTAAGGGTCGTACATGACGAAGCCGGGCAGGCGCTGGTAAACCGGGTCGTCCCAGGAGAGCTTGCCTTCATCGACCAGCGTGGCCAGCGCTGCGGTGGTAAATGCCTTGGTGTTCGAGCCGATGCCGAACATCGTGAACTCGTCGACCGGAGTGGGATCGCCCAGCTTGCGCACACCGTAGCCCTTGGCGACAACGATTTTGCCGTCTTTCACGAGGGCCACGGCCATGCCCGGGACGCCAAAGGTTTTCATCGAAGAGGCAACGTAGGCGTCGAGGTCAGATGGAGGCGCGGTCGAGGCCAACGACTGCGCCCATCCAGCACTCACCAGAGTCACTGCAGCTACGGCGATCGCGAACTGTCTTACGAAAGTGTTTAGCATGAATCTCCTGGGAGGATGCTGCGCGCGAGAATTACGACGCGGAGATTAGAACACAGATTCGGAGAAATCTCCGAGAGCCAGTCTGAAGTCTGCTGTACAAACCCACAAGCTTCGTATACAAACTCTGAAAGCATGCTGTGCCGCAAGATGCTGTAGCGCTAGCTGGTGTGTCGCAAGCCTTGTGCGGCGCGTTGTTTGGGGGCCAGGGTTCTTGTATCTCAAGCCGAAAACACTCGACGAGGCAGTCTCTCTCCTGGCTTTTCCGGGCGGGCAGATTCTGGCCGGGGGGACCGATTTTTATCCGACACTGGGCGACCGGTTGCCTCCGGGCCGGGTCGTCGATATTAGCGCGCTGGGCGAGATCCGAGGCATCTCGATCGAGAGCGAGCATGTCCGCATTGGTGGGCTCACCACCTGGAGCGAGGTCATTCGTGCTCCGTTGCCACGCAGTTTTGACGCCCTGAAAGCGGCGGCGCTAGAAGTGGGATCGGTCCAGATTCAGAACCGCGGCACAGTCGCTGGCAACCTGTGCAACGCTTCTCCGGCGGCCGACGGTGTTCCGCCGTTGCTCGCGCTGGATGCGGAGGTGGAACTGGCTTCGGCGGGGGGAAGGCGCCGCTTGCCGCTCGCGCAGTTCCTCGCGGGCAATCGCAAGACCTTGCGGCATGCGGATGAGATTTTGTCGGCCGTGCTGGTTCCGCGTCGAATGGAACACGCGGCCTCCGCGTTTCTGAAACTCGGGGCGCGCCGTTATCTGGTGATTTCCATTTCGATGGTGGCGGCTGTGCTCGAGGCCGACGACGCCGGCCTCGTGGCTGAAGTCCACGTCGCAGTGGGATCCTGTTCGGCGACCGCGCAGCGGCTGCGTGATTTGGAACAGCATCTGCCGGGCCTGCCGGCGAAGCCAGGAATCGGCACCAGCGTCAGGGCCGAGCACCTCAAGTCGCTTTCTCCGATTGATGACGTGCGCGCCACGGCCGACTACCGGCGCGATGCGTCGGTGACTCTGGTGCAGCGCGCGCTGGAAGCCTGCGTGGGGAGCCGCTGATGGCCGCCATTGAGAAGCTCCCAGCGTCTGCAACGGAGTTGATCTCCTTCTTCGTGAACGGACGCGCAGTCGAGGTAACCGCGCCGGGTGCCCGGCGGCTCTCCCGCATGTTGCGCGATCAACTTGGACTGACTGGGACGAAAGTGGGATGCGACGCGGGCGACTGCGGTGCCTGCACCGTATTGCTTAACGGAGCCCCGGTTTGCGCTTGCCTGATCGCCGCCGGACAGGTTGCCGGATGTGACATCACCACCGTGGAGGGCCTGGCCGGGCGTCCACCGCTGCACGGCCGGCTGCAACAATCATTTCTTTTGCATGGCGCGGCGCAATGCGGCGCGTGCACTCCCGGAATGCTGGTGGCCGCGACGGCCCTGCTCGAGAAGAACCCGTCGCCGAGCGAGAGCGAAGTCTTGGACGCGATTGGCGGCGTGCTCTGCCGCTGCACCGGATATCGAAAGATTATCAACGCGATTCTCGAAGCCGAGGCCGGGGCCGACGCCGCATCGCAGGTACAGCCGGCCGCAGGGGCAGCCGTGGGTGCACGCCTGGTTCGACTCGATGGCAAGGAGAAAGTTGAAGGCACGGAGATTTTCGGGGCCGATGAAACTCCCGCGGGAGCGCTGGGCGTGCGTGTAATTCGCTGTCCGCATCACCGGGCGCGCTTTCAACTGGGTGATCTCGATCAATTCATCGCGGCTCATCCAGGAGTAGCACTCGTTCTCACGGCGAAGGATGTTCCCGGCATCGATTGCTATGGCGTGATTCCCAGATTTGCGGATCAGCCCGTGTTTGCGCATCACGAGGCGCGATTCCGCGGGGAAGCCGTTGCAGCCGTAGTCGGCGAGACGGATGCGCTGGAAACGGTCGACCTGGCCGAATTTCCCGTCCGTTGGGAAGAATTGCCACCACTTAAGACGATAGATGACGCGCTGGCAGCCGATGCGCCTCGACTTCACCAACATCGCGAAGGAAATGTTCTGGTGCGCGGGCGCGTGGTGTGCGGAGACGTGGAAAGAGCACTTGCTGCTGCGGACTTCGTGGTCGAGGGCGACTATGAGACGGGATTCGTCGAGCACGCCTACATCGAGCCGGAGGCCGGTTTCGCGCGGCGCGTCGGCGACCACCTTGAGATTCAGGCCTGCACGCAATCTCCATACATGGACCGCGACGATCTCGCGAAGATTCTTGGAATTCCGCCGGAGAACGTGCGTATTATTCCGACCGCGGTCGGTGGAGGGTTCGGGTCGAAGCTAGATCTCTCAGTGCAGCCTTTCGTTGCGTTAGCCGCATGGAAGCTGAATCGTCCGGTGCGCATGGTGTATTCGCGGACGGAATCGATAGTCTCGACGACGAAGCGGCATCCGGCACGCATGCGTCTGCGCGCCGGCGCCACGCGCGACGGAAAGCTCACTGCCCTCGACTTTGCCGCGGACTTCAATACGGGCGCGTATTCCTCCTGGGGACCAACGGTTGCCGGGCGCGTGCCGGTGCACGCGTCGGGACCGTACTGCGTCCCAAACTACCGGGCAGTGACTCGCGCCGTGCATACTAACATCGTTCCTGCGGGGGCGTTTCGCGGATTCGGCGTGCCCCAAGCGGCGATTGCGCAAGAGCAGCTTTACGATGACCTCGCGGATCGGGTTGGAATGGACCGCTTGGAGTTTCGCATTCTGAACGCCCTCGGAAATGACACGCCCACCGTGACCGGCCAAGTGCTCGGGGAGGGTGTTGGCATTCGCGCCTGCTTCGAAGCGTTGCGGCCGAGGTGGCATGCGGCGCGAGCGGAAGCGGCAACCTTCAACGCGAGTGCGGTCGGGGCGTTGCGTCGTGGAGTGGGCGTGGCCGGCATGTGGTATGGGTGCGGCAATACGTCGCTGCCGAATCCGTCGACCGTGCGCGTGGGCCTGAAACTCGACGGCCGCATCGCATTGCATCAGGGCGCGGTCGATATTGGGCAGGGATCGAATACCATCGTCACTCAGATCTGCGCGGACGCAATGCTAATTCCCGTGGCGCAGTTTGATCTGGTCTCGGGAGACACTGCCATCACTCCCGATTGTGGCAAGACATCCGCGTCGCGGCAGACTTTCGTGACCGGCAAAGCGGCCCACATGGCGGGAGTGAAATTGCGCAAGGAAATCTTAGCGTTGGCCGGAGCGTGCGATTGCGCGACCATCGAGTTCCGCGACGGCGCGGTCACCGCTGTAGAAAATGGAAAGTGCACAACTCTGCCTCTGAGAACGTTGCCTCTCGACCCACAAGGTTACGTGATTACCTGTGACGCGACGTTTGATCCGCCAACCACTCCGCTCGATGAAAATGGACAGGGAAATCCGTACGCGGTATTCGGCTTCGGCGCGCACATGGCAAAGATTGAAGTCGACATCGATCTAGGCACGGTGCGCGTCCTGAAAGTGACGGCGGCGCACGATGTGGGCCGCGCCATCAATCCCACGCTGATTGAAGGACAGATCGAGGGCGGTGTCGCGCAAGGCTTGGGCATGGCCCTTATGGAGGAATTCTTCCCCGGCAAAGGAGAAAATCTGCACGACTATCTGATTCCGTCCGCCGGCGACGTTCCTCCCGTGGAATCGATTTTGATTGAAGATCCCTCGTCCATCGGGCCGTTTGGCGCGAAGGGCATCGGCGAACAGGCTGTGATTCCCACCGCTCCGGCCATTCTGAACGCGATTCATGACGCGATCGGGGTGCGCATCCGCAAAATTCCCGCCACGCCCGACCGCGTGCGTGCGGCGATTCTCGCGAAGGGCCTTTCCGCGAAAGTCGGGGGAGGCCCGCATGGCTGACGACGCGATCCGCTGCGATGCCTGTCCGGTGCTGTGCTACATCAAGCCAGGGCGCACGGGATCGTGTGACCGCTACGGCAATCACGAGGGCAACCTGGTGCGGCTCGATCCCCACGTGGTGCTTGATCGCGCGCTGGAGCGCGGAGAGTCGGTCGTGCCGTTTCTGGAGCGCGGGCGCGATTGGGACGGAACGCTGATTCATCCGAGCGCGATTAGCCAAAGTGAAGTCAGTCACAGAGAGACCTTTGTCACTGCTATCGGCGCGGGCACGACCTATCCCGACTACAAGCCCGCCCCCTTCATCATCTCGTCGCAAGTCGAAGGCGTCGACATGGTCACGGTGGTGACCGAGGGAATTTTCAGCTACTGCGGCGTCAAGGTGAAGATCGACACCGACCGCCATCTGGGCGCGGAGTGCAGCACCGTCCGCGCCCAGGGAGAAGCCGTTGGCCACGTCACCACCAGCGAATACGGTTCGCAAATGTTGTCGCTCGGCGGTGTGCGCCACTTGACCGGAGGCAGCCGGCATGAAGGCACGGCCACTTGTGAAACGCTGCTGAATTTGTGCAACGGGCAGGCGGTCGAACTTAAAATCGATGACGGCGCCAACGTCGTGGTGCAGGCGGGCAATCCGCCAATCGTCGACGGCGCTCAGGAAGAGCGCATGCGCGTAGGCTGTGGATCGGCGACGATTGGCATGTTTGCCAAACAGTGGTTCGGCAAAGTCGACGAAGTTGTGGTGGTCGACCATCACATCACCGGCGTGTTGTCGGAACACCAGGCCGGAAAACTTCTCGGCGTCGCTGAGACCGGAATCAAATTGAAGGGCAGGCGGTCGACGCCGGGAAGATATTTTCAGGTGGCCGAGCCCGGAACTTCATGGGGTGGAACCGATATTGCTGATCCGCTCTCGATTCTCGGGAAGTTCAACGCGAAGCAGGCCTGGCCTGGGCTGCGCCTGCTGATGGTGAGTACGACCGGCGAGCACTACGCGTATTTTGAGTTGGGCGACGATCTCAAGCCAAAAGAGAAAGAATTGCCTGCGAACCTGCGCGAGTCGGTCGCGCGCATCAAGGAAAACTGTGAACCGGCGCTGTGCACGGTGCTGTTCATGGGCGGGGCCGGAGGATCACTGCGGGCCGGCGTCACCGAGAATCCCGTGAAGCTGACGCACTCAGTGCGTGATGCACTGACTCGGGTGACGTGCGGAGGCGCTCCGGTTTACGTGTGGCCGGGCGGCGGAATCACATTCATGGCCGACGTGACCCGCATGCCGCAGAATGCTTTTGGATATGTGCCCACGCCGGCGCTGGTCGCTCCCATTGAATTTACTTTGCGGCTGGCGGATTATGCTGCCTTGGGCGGTTATATGGAGCATGTACGGCCTCTGAGTTCTGTGGCTGCGGAAGATCAAAGCCGCCGGCGACTGGCCGCGCGGGCAGATAATCCGTGGCCGCTCGAATCCGGGGTGAAACCACCGAAAACAGCGAGAGCAGCGAGCGCGTCAAAAACCAAGAAGCGATGAATCCACGCGCACAGATCCGGATGCTTGCCGACGGACGTCGACTGCATCTTCACGATGGGCCGATCGACTTGATCGTCGAGGCGTTTGCTGCGCCGGGCGAAATCGAAGCGGCCTATCGGGCCGCCGCTGCACGATTTGTGACTGTGCTCGACGAGTTGTGCGGCGAGCTTCCGTTGTTGCGCCAGGCGTGGTCGTCGGAAGCAGAGTGGCCGTGCGGCGCGGTCTCGCGCAGGATGGTCGCGGCCGTCATGCCTTACGCGCTGCGGTATTTCATTACGCCCATGGTAGCTGTGGCCGGAGCCGTGGCCGAAGAGATTCTCTCCGCGATGGTTGCGGCCAGCGAACTGTCACGCGCCTATGTCAACGATGGTGGAGACATCGCGCTGCACTTGAGCGCGGGCGAGAAGTTTGTAGTAGGAATGGTGGAGCGGCCGGATCGACCTTCGTTGCTAAGCACGTTGCTAAGCACGACAACGGTGCATTCGACGGACCCTGTGCGCGGCATTGCGACCAGCGGATGGCGGGGCCGCAGTTTCTCGCTGGGGATTGCCGACGCGGTTACAGTGCTCGCGGACCGCGCCGCTGCCGCCGACGCCGCAGCCACGATGATTGCCAACGCGGTCGACCTGCCCGGCAATGCTGCGATTGTTCGCGTTCCGGCCCGAGAACTTGCGCCCGACAGCGATCTAGGAGATCGGCGGGTGACGCAGTCCGTAGGCAAATTGACGTTGGACGACGTGAATCGGGCTGTGCAATCGGGCGCACACACGGCGGAACTTCTGCTGAGGATGGGATTGATCCGTTCGGCTGCTCTGAGCCTGCAAGGCGAAACACGCATCGTTGGAATCTTGGGACAGTCGCGACTCATCGCGACTCCCGTGCGCGAAAGGGGCCTGGTGCATGCCTGAAGTGGTGATCCGCAAGAAAGCTATCTGCGTGGAAGAAATTTTCCACGAGGGAGGGCCGGTGGTGGAAAAACCATTACGCCGTGCCGCTGCGATTGCGGTCATTCGTAATCCATTTGCCGGCTCGTACGTCGCCAACATCGCGGGCTTCATGGATGATTTGAAACCTCTGGGCCTGGAAATGGCGCGGCAGTTGGTGGCGGCGCTGGGTGGAGACGCGAAGGCCGTCGAGGGCTATGGCAAGGGCGCGATCGTGGGATCCTCGGGAGAACTCGAACACGGAGCCTTGTGGCATGTGCCGGGCGGATACGCCATGCGCGAAGTGCTGGGCGGGGCGAAGGCGATTGTGGCTTCAACGAAAAAAGTTGGCGGCCCGGGAACGCGGCTCGATGTTCCTATCACGCACATCAATGCGTCGTATGTACGCAGTCACTTCGATTCCATGGAAGTAGGCGTGAACGATGCGCCGCGCGCCGACGAAATTTTGCTGGTGCTGGTGATGACGACTGGAGCCCGTGTGCATGCGCGAGTCGGCGGGCTCACGGCCTCCGAAATCAAAGGCGAAGACGGCCTGCGCTGAAGAAGGAACGCAGAGGAAGAAATGAAGGCGAAGATTCGCAAGATTGCGACGTTCGTCGAAGAAACGCAGCGCGAGATGGATCGTGAAATTTCTCCTCCGACGCGGCGCGCGGCCGCCGTGGCCGTTATCGAGAATCCGTGCGCGGGAAAATATGTGGAGGATCTTTCGGAGTTGATGGCGATTGGCGAGGAACTCGGCGAACTGCTGACGGCGCGGGCAGTGGCTGCGCTGGGAATTTCAGGTCCGGCCGCTGAGAGTTATGGCAAAGCCGCTGCGGTTGGAGAGAACGGCGAACTCGAGCATGCGGCCGCGATTCTTCATCCCAAGCTGGGGACTACGGTACGGCGAGTGTTGGGCAAAGGAGCGGCGCTGATTCCGTCGTCGAAAAAGCGCGGCGGCATGGGCGTCGTCCTCGACATTCCGCTCGGACACAAGGATGCAGCATTTGTGCGCAGCCACTTCGATGGCATGGAAGTGCGAATCAACGACGCTCCGCGCGCCAATGAAATCATGGTGGCGATTGCGGTGACCGACAGCGGGCGTCCGCTGGCCCGCGTGGGCGGCCTGACCAAGGAACAGATCAAAGGCGAAGACGGATTGCGTTAGGTCAAGCTCGATTATTTGCCGTCCGGCGCTCTCACCAGAAACGAAATATCGCCCACCTTGTAAAGCAACTTGCCAGGCGAATCCGGTGTTGGCGTGACCGTTCCCTTCCGCATCGCGGCGAATGCCAAAACAAGCCGCGTAAGCTCCTCGGGCGACGCAACGGGAATATTGTGTGCGCCTAAAACAACTTTCACATCCGGCGCGAGACTATTGAGGCGACTGATCGAGGCGGCGTACGCTTTGAAGTCGGTCTCGGGCCGGAAAAGCCAGATGGGCGCGGGATAGTACGTGTCGCCGGTGAAAAGCATCCCGTTAGCGCGATCGATCAGCGAAATGGCGTCTGGCGTGTGGCCGGGGGTGGCGATGATTTCCAAAGTGCGGCCGCCGAGATCGAGGCGGTCACGATCACGCTTGTAAGCGGTGATCTTCCACGGTCGGGTCGCGTACGCCTTCGCGTCGAATCCCTTGGGGAGTGCGCCGCAGATCTGATCGGGCGTGACTTCCGCCTGCGCGTCCTCGCGTGAGCCTTGCGCGTTTTTGCGGGTAAAGTCCGTATCCATAGCGTAGATGGTGTCGAATTCCCAATTGTCGCCAACGTGATCGTTGTGGGTATGAGAGTTCAACACGACGATGGGCAGCTTCGTAAGTTCTGCCGTGACTTTCTTAATGTCGCTTATGCCCATGCCGGTATCGAACAGCAGGGCTCGTTTCTGGCCAACGATCAGGTAGCTGATCACTTCTTCGGCCTGGTGCGGTTCGTAGATGGCAAAAACGCCGGCCGCAGGTTTGTAGAGTTCGAACCAGGGATCGCTGACGGGAACGCGTTCGAGAGTTTTGTACTCCGGGCGAGGCAGAGCGCGGCACCAGTCGGGGATCGCAGCCTGCGCGAGCAGCGAGGCTGACAGAAAAGGTATGTACATCGCGAGTATGTACATACTTACAATCATTCGAGGTTTACGCACGCACAACCTCCGGCACGCGCGTGGCTGGCGGCGTGTTGCGGCTGCGCTGGATGCTTACTGCTCCGTCAATAATCACCATGCCAACCCCCGCCAGGTCTCCTTTTTGAATGCTGTCGAGCAGGTTCTTGCCGGCGGATTGTTGCGCGGTATCGAGGGATACGAACGTTGCTTCTCGTCCGGCGGCGATGAGGCCGCAGTTAAGGCTGCGCATTTTCGCCGTGTTTCCCGTGGCCAGACAGATGGCGATTTCCGCGGGAATTTCCCCAAGGGACGACAGCATCGAGATCATGCGCAGAATGCCGAGCGGCTGAACTCCTGAACCCGCGGGCGAATCCGTGCCAAGAATCACGCGGTGCAGTTGCTTGAGTTCCTTCGCCCTTCGCAACGCGAGCAGGCCTGCTCGTTCATTGCCGTTGTGAACAATCTCCAGAGCGCGGGGCGAACGCTCGCACAGCGCAACGATTTGATCGTCGGGAAGCGCAGTGTGGCCTCCGTTGACGTGGCCGATCACATCGGCGTCGGTTTCGAGCACCATATCTTTGTCGATGAGGCTGGAGCCGGGAATCGACGGTCCACCGGTGTGAATCGTGCTCTGGATGCCGTATTTGCGGGCCCACGCGACCATGCGGCGTCCGGTGACTCCGTCTTTCACGCTGCCCAGACCGACCTCGCCGAGAAATTTTATGCCCGCAGCCGCTAGCTCCTTGAAGTCGTTTTCGACCATGCCTTGTTCGAGCACCGGCGCACCGGCGTAGACCTTGACGCCTCCCGGACGAAACGTGTGGAACGCGCGCTGCGCGAAAATTGCCATCGCTTTCAGGCCGACGATATCTTTGGGACGGCCCGGAGTGTGAACCTCTCCTGCGGAAACCATGGTCGTGACGCCGCCGTGCAGACAGCTATCGATCCAGCCCAGTTGATTCTGGCGCGGAGTCCAGTCGCCGCAGACCGGATGCACGTGGCTGTCGACGAGTCCGGGAGCGAGCGCGGTGCCTTTGGCGTCGATCGTCGTGGTTGCACCTGCGGTGTCGATGTCCTTCTCTTTGCCAACCGCTTGGATGACGCCGTCCACGGCAAACACGGTGTCGGCGTCGAGAATGGGGTGGTCAAGATCGCCGCTGAGCAGGAGCCCGATGTTGCGGATTGCGAGTTTGTTGGGGCCCGCGGATTTTGCCGCGACATCGTGGCTCATGAGTTGTTTCCCGCTGGGAAATTGTCGAACCCGCAAATCATACGCGACGCTTCTTCTCCCGCGCAGCTTCGCGGTGGGCGATCTTCAGCAGGTCGGGCAGCGCGTCCGGAGGCACTTTGGCGAGGCTCACCAGGATCCATGGGTAGTCGCGATAGTGATCGGTGATGAAGTATGTTTCCGGGTCGGCTGCCATCAGTTCCTCGCGACGGTCAAAGGGCATTTTGACCACGATCTTATCCAAGTCCTGATGCAATCGCACAAACAGTTTGCCTTTAATCTTCAGCGCCGGAGTTCCGTAAGAAGTGCTCTCTTCCACGTTGGGAAGGGTCAGACCAGCGCGACGCACAGTGTCGTAAGTGACGAGCTGTTTCTTCATGAAATGGCTTGGGTAGATTAGCGCATTCAGCGGACTCTCACCAACAATGCGGCAACAGCGATGCGGCAACATTGTCAGCGCCGAAAGATTGGTGGTACGCTCGGCCTTCCACTTAAAGGAGAACCATGGTTTCGCAAGACTTCATTTTCTGGGAAGTGGACGTGCAGGCCGATTTCATGTTGCCGGGAGGGAAGTTATATGTGCCGGGCGCTGAAAAGTTGCTGCCCAACATTCGTCGGCTTACCGATGCGGCGCGGCGCGGCCAGGTATTCCTGGTGTCGCACGGGTGCTTCCACGCGCCCGACGATCCCGAATTCAAAATCTTTCCCCCGCATTGCGTCAAGGGAACTGCCGGAGCAGAACTCATCCCCGAAGCCCTGACCGACAAAGTGGTGCGCGTGCCCAATGACGAGGAGGCGAAACTGCCGGAAGATTTGTCGTGCTACCAGCAGATCCTCCTGGAAAAACAGACGCTGAATATTTTCGAAAGCCGCCACGCCGATGCTCTCGTCGAACGCCTCGGAACTCACGCGGAGTTTGTCGTGTTTGGCGTAGTCACAGAATATTGCGTGAGCTTTGCCGCGAAGGGCCTGCTCGAACGGGGAAGGCGCGTGGCCGTAGTGCGGGATGCGATCGAGACTCTGAAGCCAGAAGACGGCCAGAAAACCGTCGCCGCGCTCGAGCACATGGGGGCGCGACTGATTACTACCGACCAGGCTCTCAGCGCGCTCCGCCACTGAGAGCCTGGCTCGGCCCTAGTGGTGGTCGCCGTGATTGTGGCGCCAGGTCCAGTATTCCTTCTGCTCATCCTTGTTGAGTTTGCGAAAGTCCCGGTGCGGGTCACGATGGTTTTCCGCAGCCCAGCGATTGTAGTAACCCACTTCCTCGTCGTTCCACACGTGATAGTCGGTGTAGTAGGGGTCGTAAACGCGATAGTAGTGATGCTCGCATGCCATTCCTGCCAGCGACGAAGCCAGTGCGGCAGCCAGCAGCAGCGAACTCAGGGGATTTGAACCACGGCTCATGTTTTTCTCCTTCGAGATAGAAAAACACATCTCAGGCTGATTAGTTGCTGAAGGGGCGCATCTGGTTTCAGAAACGTGCACCTCCGAGTACGATACTACCTGCGGCAATGGTCCAACCAGCCTCTAACGTTTTCTTCCGAACACGATTTCTTTTTCTTTCGATTACTTTTCAACGAAGCTGGATTGTAATAGACTTGGGCTCGAGGAGATTCCACGTTGGGCGACCCGTTGCGCACGCTGTTGGACTTACCGGAGCAGGAACGAACCGAGCGCGGGCTGGAACACACGCCGCGCGAAATCTGGCAGCAGCCGGATACCTGGAGCCAGACGTACCAGCGGTGCCTCGAGCACCGCGCCGAGTTGAACGACGCGCTGCGGCGCGCCGGCATCGGCCGCGGCAACACTTCTTCGCCCACCGTCTACCTGGTCGGCGCCGGCACTTCCGATTACACCGGACGGGCGCTGGCCCCGCTGCTGCGCCGGCGCTGGGGCTGTGACGTTTGGCCGATCCCCAGCACGACTCTGCTCACCGAATTCGATGAGTTTCACCGGCCGGGAAGAGAGTATCTGTGGATTTCGTTTTCCCGCTCGGGGCAGAGTCCAGAGGGCGTGGCGCTGCTGGAGCAGGCGCTCGATCGGAATCGCGCCATCCGCCATTTGGTGATTACCTGCAACCAGCAGGGGCCGATGGCGCAACTGTGCGCGCGCCATCCGGACCGCGCCGTAGCCTTGGTGCTGGACGACGCGGTCAATGATCGCGGTCTCGCCATGACCAGTTCGTTCAGCAACATGGTTCTGGCCGGACAGTGCGTGGGGAATCTGGAAGAGTTCGACCAGTTCGGCGACATGGTGGCGCAAATGGGCGAGACCGGTCGGCAGTTCCTTCCGACCGCAGCCGAAGCCGCCGAGGCCATTACCTTGCTCGGTTGCACTCGCACCTGTTTCGTCGGCGCAGGAGTGCTGCGGGCGGTGGCCGATGAATCCGCGTTGAAGGTGGTTGAACTGAGCGCCGGCAAAGTTACCACCATGGCGGAGACGCCGCTCGGACTGCGTCACGGGCCCATGTCGAGCGTCGACAGCCAAACGCTGTTCGTTGCCTTCCTCTCCAGTGAAGCTCAGCGGCGCGGATACGAACTCGACCTATTGCGGGAGATCGATCGCAAACGTCTGGGACGAGTGCGCGCGGTGGTTACAGCGCGAGGCGACAGCGATGTGTCGTCGCTGGCCGACTACTCTTTGTCGTTGAAGTGTGCCCCTGATTTTCCCGATTACTATCGCCCGATGCTCGATGTGATGCTGGGCCAACTGATCGGCCTGTTCGCGTCCATGCGATGCGGCCTCAAGCCCGACCAGCCGAGTCCCGGCGGAACCATCACGAGGGTGGTTGCGCCCATCAAATTATATTGACGTCGTCATGGGCTGAAGCCCGCGACTTCCTCACGCCTTGACGCGGCGCTGAAGCGCCGCTATTCCACGTCATCCCAGCAGCGGGCCCTTAAGGCCTGACGGGCGACGCCAGGGCAGGCTCGTAGTCGCAGAACGGGTCCGTGCCCAAGGCGTCGCCGGTGTGAGCATAAGCCCGGGCGCGCGATCCGCCGCAGATGTGGCTGTATTCGCAATCGCCGCATTTTCCGTGGAACTGGTCAGGGGAGTGCAGCGCGCGGAAGACTTCAGAGTCGCGGTAGACGTCGACCAACGACCCGGTGCGAACGTTGCCGCAGCGCAGTGGGAGGAATCCGGAAGGATAAATGTCTCCCAGGTTGGAGACGAACACGATGCCGTGGCCGTCGCGAATCTGGAAACCTTTATAAACCGAAGTGGCCTTCATTTCCGCGGTCGGCATGGCGGACGCGCGCATGGTTTCAATCGCGATGCGGCGATAGGACGGCGCTTCAGTGGTCTTGATGGCAAACGGCGAGTGCGGCGAGAGATCGAACACCCACTTCATGATCGCTTCGCCCCGTTCGGCGGAAACCTCGTTCAGAGCCTTGCCGCGTCCCACCGAGATCAGCATAAACAGGCTCCAGCGCATGACCGGGAAGCTGGTGCGCAACAATTCGTAAATTGCGGGCAGGTCGTCGGCGGTCTCTTCCGCAACCAGAGTGTTCACCTGGATGGGAAGGCCGAGGCGTCCACAATGCCGCGCCGCTTCCATGGTGCGCTCAAACGTTCCCGGAACCGCGCGAATGTTATCGTGCCGCTCCACAGTGGAGCCGTCGAGGCTGAGTCCCATGCTTTGAATTCCGTGCTCTTTGAGCTTGGTGATAGCGTCGTTGGTTAACTCGGGAGTGGCGCTCGGAGTGATGGAAACTTCCAGGCCAAGTCCGTTGGCGTAGTCGATCAGCGGATAAATATCCTTGCGGCTCAGCGGATCGCCGCCGGTCAGAATCAAATGCGGCAGCGGGTCGCCAAATCCAACCAGCTGGCTGATGAACTTCTTGCTCTCTTCGGTGTTCAATTCCAGCGGATGCGCCGTCGGCATGGCTTCTGCCCGGCAGTGTTTGCAGGCCAGCCCGCAGGCCTGGGTCATCTCCCAGTACACGAGCATAGGATTGCGAGAAAAGTCCTGACCCGAACGGCCCATAATTGGATGATTCCCGATGGAATGATTCATGCCTGGATGATTACCGACTGGATGATTACCGCTCCCCATAACGTTCCCCCTTCGGCGGATGAAGCTAAAAGAACTCCCACAAGCAAGCTCAGATTACGTTCGGTACCGGGAAAAGGCTGTGATTACAATCACAGTGAGGGGTGACGGATTTCGCAAAAAACAGAGGTTTAGGGGTTAGGGGTCTGTGGTCATGTCCAGTTCTGGCTGGCGCGGGGCGAAATAACTCTCGGGAATTTACCTTTTGATAACTCCCCCCGTTCCATTGGAATCATCAAGTTAGGTAAGAACTCCTGAATCCATGCATGGGCTGCAACCACTTCCAAAGAGAACAGCGACGTGGAACCGTTGCTCCCTTGACGATGATTCCTAACTCCACGGCTCGGTACGCAGCGTTCTCCTACTGCGGATACTCGTAAGCTCCCATATCGATCTTGCCGTCCACGATGCGGGGTCCACCGGATAAGTCTTTCGCGGGAAGATTGGGCGCGGAAACGTCCCCCGCGCCGATGATTGGCGAACTGGCTTTGACGTGGAAGTTTGCTTTCCCATCGAACATGGGGTCAACCGAGAGGTTCCCATTTTCGGTGCTCTGAGGACTGCAGGCTCCGGCAATGCCGGTGCCGTCGGAGCTATAGCCGTCGTTGTTAGTGAGGACGGGCGGAGTTTTGTCGTAAGTGTCGTCGCAATAGAGTGCGCTGGTGCCGGCCGCTCCAATGATCAGATTGTTATAGAACTGCACCTGATCATAGAATCCGGATGCGTAAACCGCGGAGCCCAGGGCTGAGGTTCCGACGAGGGTGTTGTTCACGAGGACTGGTCCGGCGTATCCGTAGGGAACCAGGATGTAGATACCCGCACCCTCGCCGAAGTTCAACCCGGCCTTCAAAGTGTTGTTGTAGACCAGATTCTGAACGATGAGGGCGTTGGACGCACCCACGATGTAGATACCGCCGCCGTAATCGGAAGCGAGATTTGCTCGAATGATGTTGTTTTCCAGAATTGGAGTGCCGGCGGAGTACAACGCGATTCCGCCGCCCTCTGCAGACGCCCAGGAGTTGTTTTCCACGACATTGCCGATAATTCGGGCCGCGCCTTCGCCGCCAACTTCGATTCCGCCGCCTTCGCCGCCGGAATATCCAGGAGTCTGTGAATTATTGGTAACGGTATTTCCCTGCACCAGAGCGGAGGAAAAGGTTACCGCGATGCCCGCTCCGTCGATGGCCGCCGTATTGTTGGAGACGATATTGGCTACCACGGTGGGGGAGGCGTTGCGGATATAGATGCCGCCCCCTTCGGACAGCGTGTTTCCGTGCTGAATGGTGAAGCCGCGCAAAACCGATTTCAGGCCCTCATTGGAGTCGAATGTGACCACGGAATTGAGGCCGAAGCCGTCGATGAAGGTCACTTTCGCCCCTCCCGAACTTTTGACCACGATGGCCTTGCCGTTGAAATTGATGTTCTCGATGTAGGTGCCGGGGGCGACGAGCACGACATCTCCGTTGTTGGCAGCGTTGATGCCAGACTGGATTGTGGGCTGGTCGGCAGGAACGTTGATCGTGGCAGCCGTGGCGATGGTTGACAGCGAAATCAGCAGACAGAGGCAGAGAACCCGGTGCATGGGAGACCTCCGGAAGAACTTGGGAACGAAGGACCCCTCCGAGGGAAAAGGTGAAGCGGCCCTTGGTGCAAACTTATAACACAAAAACCACGCTTCTGGGCGAGAGCTCCAGAATCACGCTTCACAAAAACCAAAAACCGCCTTGATGCCATCCACTTCGATGACGTTACCCGGTTCGAGCTGTTTTTTGCCGCCTTCGACCACGACATCATTCACTTTGACTTTTATCTTGTCTCCGGAAGCCGCGATGAAGTATCCATCCTCGGAGCGGTAAATCGACGCGGCGACGTGGGGAGCGAACCAGCGCTTGAGGCGAATGCCGGCCATCTTCGATTTTCCGATGACGGTCAGTCGACTGGTCAGGACATAGGATTTCTGATCGGTGCGGCCTTCCATGATGGTCAGCGTGCCAATGGTCTGATGGGCCACGTGCGCGGCGGGAGCGGGCGCCTGGCTCGGAGAAATGCCTTTGGTCTGGACGGCCGCAGCGCCGCCTGAGGAACCAGCCGCGACCGCCAGGGCAATCAGCTCTTTGGCTTTTGCCGTGTCCAGGAAAGCGGTGCGATCGAGCTGCGGAAGCTTGGCCTTCCCCCCGGCAGCTTTCCCGTCGACAGTGCTTACCGATCCGTGCCAGATTTCTTGTTGATCACTGAATTCGATGGTGTGCTTGCCGATGAGGGCTTTGTCTCCGTTCTTGAGCACGACCTTGCTAATGCGTTGATTATTGATGTAGGTGCCATTAAAGCTCTCGGCGTCCTCGAGCACATAGTGACCGCCTTCCGAGTAGACCTTGGCGTGATACCCGGATACGGCCGGATTATCGATGCGCAGGACGTTATCTGGCTGGCGGCCAATGGTTACGGCGCCGCCGGAAAGAGGGACCTCTTGTATGACTTGGTCCTCGAATTTGAGAAACAGTTTTGCCATGTCCCAGGCTCCAAGAAATGCAATCTGCAATGATCACCATCTATTGTGCTTACCAAAGCCCGCAAAGAAAGAGTACGAAGGTTACCCGACTCCTGGGTGTGCGCTGGCGGAGTTGTTCCTGCGTCTCTCGATGGAAGGCTTAGCCGGCGCAGCTGTCGGATCAGGCCCGCCCCGCGAACTCCCGCGTCTCGGTGGATACCCTAATTTTTTCGCCCTGTTTAATGAAGAGGGGGACGCGGATCTCGATGCCAGTCTCCAGTTTCGCCAGCTTGGTTACGTTGCCACTTGCGGTGTCGCCCCGGGCGCCGGGCTCGGTATAAGTGACGTTCAGCTCCACGTGGGCGGGCAGTTGCAACCCGATGGGATTGCCGTTGTACTTATGCAGCTCGAGGATGGCTCCTTCCACGATAAAGTCCAGAGTGTCGCCGATCATCTCGCGGGGAAGGGTGTGGGTCTCGAAGCTTTCCTGGTCCATGAAATGGAAACCAGATCCGTCGCCGTACAGGTAGGATGCGGGGACGACCTGAAGGTCGGGTTCCTTGAACTTATCGCTGGCCTTAAACGTCTTGTCAAAAACTGCCTGGGTGAGAAGGTTGCGCATCTTCAGGCGGACCAGAGTCTGGGCTCCCCGGGCGGTTGGGGTGGAAACCTCCGCATCCAAACACAGGAATGGAGTGTTCTCAACTTCGAAGAACATCTTGCGCTTTACGTCGATGGCATCGATCAATGCGGCCATGAGTTCCTCGAAAGACCGGCCCCGCAAGCAGGAAATTCCACTGGGTCTGACTCAGCTTCTCTTTGTAATTACGGAATCATCCTTAGGATAACAGGTGGATCTGGCACGTCGGCATGCCCATCGAGCATGGCACATCGATTTCCGGACGACTCGCGTTTCGGCGAATGTTAAGCGCAGTTTCCCGACCGCGATGGATCGAGGCAAATAAAAGCCCGGGTCTAGGGTGAGCACATAGACCCGGGCTGGCTGTTCCGTGTTTGTGGCGAATTGAGGAGGGGACGTCCGGCGACGGATCGGGCCAGAACTCGCCGGGAGCGGATTACTCACCCTCGCATTTATGCGATCTGCCCGTTCAGGCAGATGGCTACGCCGTTCGGAACAGCGATCTTACTCGGCACAGCACCAACTACTTTTTCTGCGCTTCGCGGATGTAGGACACGACCATCTTGACCTGGTCCGGAGTCACGCCTTTGTTGGCGAAGGCGTGCGAGGCCTTCTTGTCTTTGCCGCCGTTGGCGATCATGTCGGTCAAATCGGCGTCGGAGGTTTTCTTGGCATCGTCGCCGACCAGGCTGGGAATCTTGGCTGCCGGTTTGCCGGCGAGGTCCACGCCATGGCACATCGCGCACTTTGCTTTGTAGATTGCTGCGCCGTCATCGGCTGCCCAAGACAGGCTGGGCAAGATCAGGAACAGCGCCAGAGCGATCATCACGATCAGGATTACAAGCTTCGTCATCTTCATGATTGCGTTTCCTTTCAACCTCAGGGCCTCGCCCGTCGTGCGCGTTGAAGCTGAAGAATCTCGCGCAGGCGTTCGGAGACCGAATAAGAACTTACTAATCCGTCATGCAGTTTCAGGGACGCGGAGATTTCGGTCTGTGATTGCGGTCACTGCTGCTGGTGATCGCAGCCGGAGCCTAAGTGAATGTGGCACAGGCAGATCGCGTCAAAACACTCGCGTTTCCGCGCCATATGCCGCACCGCCGGCAGGCCGGCCCAGCCGCCCTCGGTCGTGCCACGCGTAAGCCATTGAAACAACGATGATTACCGCGACCGCTTGCATCCGATTCTTTGGCAAACGGCTTGCGCTTCTATAGTTGCAACTTGCGCCCGAGGTGTTTGTCTTGGAACCTACGCTCATGGTGATCGGCCTCAACCACCGTACCGCCCCGCTGGCCATGAGAGAACGTTTCTGGATCAGCGAGAACCGGCGCTACGAAGTTCTGCGGCTGCTGAAAAGTGCGGAGGGGATTGAAGAGGTGGTCGTTCTTTCCACCTGTTGCCGCACGGAATTCCTTCTCTGGGCCGGCGAGCCCACGCTGGCCGCGAATTCGCTGCTCAATTTCCTGGGCACCGAACATGGCCTGAAACTCACCGAATGGCAGCACTTCTACCGCCTGCTGGATGAATGCGCTCTGGCCCACATTTTCCGCGTCACGTCTGGACTCGATTCCATGGTCTTAGGTGAGCCGCAGATTGTGACCCAGGTGAAGGCCGCGTGGGAGCAGGCGCGAACTGTCGGCGCTGCCGGACATTTCCTCGACGCAGTGCTGGAAAAATCGCTCAGCGTCTCCAAACAAGTGCGCAGCGAGACCGCAGTCGAAAAGCTGGCGGTCTCCATTCCGAAAGCAGCGCTCGAGTTGGCCCGGCAGATCTTTGGGTCGCTGGAGGGCCGGAGCGTATTGCTGCTCGGGACAGGCAAGATGAGCGAACTGGCGGCCCGCCAGATGGTGGAGAATGGCGCGGGATCGGTGGTTGTAATCGACCAGTCCCCGGCGCGCGCGCAGGAGATCGCAGAGAAGTTGGGCGGCACGCCGGCCACACTGGCCGACCGGTGGCAGTCCATGCTGCGCGCCGACATCGTGATCAGCGCCACGGGATGCCCCCACTATCTGCTGAGCCGCGAGGAAGCGGAGCGCATTGCCGAGGAGCGCAACCGCGTGGCCCTCGTCATCATGGATATCGGCATGCCACGCGACGTGGATCCGGAAGTGCGCCGGGTCGACGGAATCCTCCTCTACGACTTGGATGGTCTGGAGCATGTTGTCAAAAACAATGCCGAGGAACGTACGGCGGCGGCCGCGGAAGCGGAAAAGATTGTCGCTGCGCAGGCGCAAGCCTTTCGCAGTAAACTGCAGGCGGAAACCGTGGTGCCGACCATTGTTGCGCTGCGCCACCGCCTCGACCAGATTTGCCGGCAAGAGCTGGAGTCCTTCATCGAAGAGCGCGGGCCGTTTACCCGGGAGCAGGATCAGTCGCTGCATGCAATCACATCCCAGGTTATTCAGAAGATTGCCAGCTCCCTGGCCCGCGAACTCAAGGAACTCCCGAAGAAGGAGGAACAGGAGCAGATGACCGCTGCCGTCGCGCGCCTGTTTCACCTGGAATCGCCGAAACCGGCGCTTGCCGGCACCAGATCGGAGAATGAACCAAATGAGCGAAGCAAAAGTGACCGAAACAAAGCTCGACCCGTCGCCATCAACTACTAGTCGCACTGGCGACGGAGTGTCGTGGACGAGCACGCAGGCCTACGCGCTGGCGGCATTCTGCCTGCTGCTGGGCGTGGCCCTGGGTTATTTGTTCCGCGGGTCGGCGTCGACCGCCGCAACCCAGGCTGCAGCCGCGACCACTACGCAGCCTGCCAGCGCTCAGCAGGGTCAGGCCCAGCAAGATCAACCGGATCCCAACATCCAGGCTGCCCTGAACCAGGCCGCCGCGCCCTTGCTTGAGGCCGTCACCAAAGATCCCAAGGATTTTGATTCGCTGGTGAAACTGGGCAACTTGTATTACGACGGCAAACAGTTTCCCAGCGCGATTCAGTACTACGAGCGGGCCCTGGCGATTCATCCCGAAAATCCCGATGTTCGCACCGACATGGGCACGGCGTACTGGTATACCGGCGATGCCGAGAAAGCCCTGGCCGCGATGGAAACTTCCCTGAAATACCGGCCGGGACATCCGCAGACCTTATTCAACTTGGGCTGGGTGCGCTGGCAAGGCAAGCAGGATCCTCAGGGAGCGATTCAGGCCTGGCAGGAATTGCTCAAGGCGAATCCCGACTATCCGCAACGGCAGCAGGTGGAGCAGTACATAGCCAAGGCGAAAGAGCACGCCTCGCGCGGCTAGACAGTTCGAAGAGTCGGCTCTCTACCAATGCCGAGCCCAAACTCCAATCTAGGCCTCGGTGGGCGCGGAGTCCGCGGGTTCTTCGTCCCCTGCGGGCACCAGTTCAAATTTCTTCAGCTTGTAGCGTAGCGCGTCGCGGCTGATGTCGAGCAGGCGTGCGGCATGGGTCTGATTGCCGTTGGCTTGCTTCATGGCCAACTCCACCATGGCGCGCTCCACTTCTTCGAGCGATGTGCCTTCCTCCGGAATGTAGAGGCGGGGAAGGACGCGGCCATTGGCCAGCGATTTGCCGCCGCCATCGGCCGGCGTGCTGCTGTGCTCGAACGCGGTCTGTCCGCTGCGGGCGGCCTCACCCACGGCGAACGGCATGTAGACCGGGCGCAGAATCGACTCATCTTCCAGAATCATGGCGCGCTCAATCGAGTTCTTCAGTTCGCGGACATTCCCCGGCCAGCCGTGAGCCAGCAGCAGCCGCCGCGTCTCCGGGCTGATGCCGCGGACCGATTTCTTGAACTTGCGGTTGTACCAGTCAATGAAGAAGTCGACCAGCGGCAGAATGTCTTCGGTGCGCTCGCGCAGTGGCGGAATGAAGATGGCGATAATCGCCAGCCGATAGTACAAATCCTGGCGGAAATGGCCTTCGCGTACGGCTCTTTCCAGGTCGCGATTCGAGGCCGCGATCACGCGCACATCTACCTGCATATCGCGCACGCCGCCGACGCGGCGAATTACCTGATCTTCGAGCACGCGCAGCAGTTTGGCCTGCAGCAGCGGCGAGAGCTCCCCGATTTCATCCAGGAATAACGTGCCGCCGTTGGCCGTTTCGAACAGGCCTTTCTTCATCTGCTTGGCGTCAGTGAAGGCGCCGCGCTCGTGGCCGAACAGCTCCGCTTCCATCAAAGTTTCGGGAATAGCCGAACAATTAATGGCGACAAAGGGGCCGTTCTGGCGGGAGCTCTCGTAGTGAATCGTCTTCGCGATCAGGTCTTTGCCCGTGCCGCTTTCGCCCTGCACCAGAATCGTGGTGGCCTCGCTGGCGGCGACTTTCTGCACGAAGCTCATCAATTCCATGGTTTTCGGCGACACCGCAATGATCTCGTGATAGCCCGTGTTGCGGCGTACCTCGCCGCGCAGCGACTTAACCTCGGTGCGCAGCCGGGAAGCTTCCAGCGCATTCTGGATGGTGACATGTAATTCTTCGAAGTCCAGCGGCTTACCGATGAAGTCATAGGCGCCCAGCTTGAGCGCGGTCTTCACGTCGTCCAGTTGAGGGTCGGCGGTAATCATGATGACCGCCGGGGCGTCGGGAGCTTTCTTGAGCTGTTCGAGAACCTGGATGCCGTTCAAGTCGGGCATGCGCACGTCGAGCAGAACGAGATCGGGAGACTCCTGCTGCGCCATGCGCAGGCCGGGTTCCCCGGCAACGGCTTCGGAAACGTGGTATCCCCACTCCTCGCACTTCTGGCGCAGCGACCAGCGCACCAGGCGCTCGTCGTCGATGATCAGAATCTTCTCCGCAGGCATGCGTACTTAAGCTTACTACGGAAGAGCGGGGAGGGCACGTAGGGGTTAGCCGGGGAGCCTATGGATTCGCGGTCCTCAGAAGTCACACGATGTAATGCGATTTAACAGCCTCACGGCACGGGGCTCGGATTCATAGGGGCCAAGCCCTCGCCCAACGGCTGCAACTACTTTGCTAATTGACAGGGCGATGACGATAGAACATAATCCCGGCTGCGTTTTGGGCACGTTCACCCTTCCCCCATTGCCCGGAGCCTCATAAATGCGATCTCGGCTTCTTGGTTAAGCATTCAGCTCAATGGAGGCAATATGAAAGGCATCAGAAAGCTAGGAAAAGATGTTCTTCGGTTAGGAGTCATCGCGGTCCTAGCCGGCGCATTTTGTACTATGGCTCCATCTGCTTTGAGTCAAACGGCGGCGCCGGAAGCGCTGCCCGCCCACGAATCAGCCAGCGTTGGGCAATTTGGATGGCAAAGAACCGTCGAAACCACGCAACCGGAACCGATCGCCCAGACCGTGCAACCCGAAACCACTCCATGGGGAACGCCCGTTCTGGTGTCGCCAGCAAACGGGACGGCGCTTTACCACTACCCTCGAACTACGACAGTGATATGGAACCCTGTGACCAGTGCGGTCTCGTATCTGGTGGAGTCCGCATTCCTGTCTGGTAGCACCTGGGTTGCCTATCCGGAGGTCACCGTATCTGGCAACACCAATACCTTCTACACCTTCACTTTTGTGGGCGACCAAAAAGGCCGTTGGCGGGTGACTGCATTCGATGGAACCAACTACTCGGCCCCCAGTGCGTGGTGGACGTTCTCGTACAACACCACGCCTCAAATGGAGACGCCGATTCTGACAAATCCCGCTAACAACGTAGTTTTCGACCAGTACCCGCGGACCATCACCCTGTCATGGAAAATGGTACCTGCGGCGACGGGCTACTATCTGGAGATAGCGTACTGCCAGGCCGGTGAGATTGATTGCGTCAGTTACCCGGCCGTCACCATATCGGACCCATTAGCGTCCGACTATACTTTCAGCTTTGTCGGCGCGCAGCCCGGCAAATGGCGCGTCACCACACTGGCTAGTTCTCCTTATCGTAATTCGGCTCCCAGTGCCTGGCGCTGGTTTAGTTTCCTTGAGTGAGAAGTGAGAAATGATTTGCGGTTTGTCGCTTAAAGGGAAGCGACCAGCACATCGTGGGCCAAGACGGGATGTTTCACCTAAGGAGGAAGCATCCCTGCCCGCGCTCCTGAGCGTGGTAGAAGCTGCCTAAGACCCAGAGGCTGGCAGCGCTGACCTTTGCAATGGCAGAACGACCGCGAAGGTCGTGCCTTTGCCGAGGGCGCTGGAGACGTCGATGCGGCCGTGGTGGTCTTCGACGATGCGCCGAGCCAGGGACAATCCCAGGCCGGTGCCGTCGCCTTTGGTGGTGTAGAACGGGCGGAAAATGTTGGGCAGGTGATCGGGGGCGATGCCTCGGCCGTTGTCGGAAACTTCCACCGCCGCCATGGGGCCTTGCGCCTTCACCGTGACCGTAATCTTCCCGTTATGGGCGCCGGTATGGCCGCTTGCCGGAAAATCGATGGCCTGCAGCGCGTTGAGCAGCAGGTTGAGCAGCACCTGGTGAATCTGATCGCCGTCATGCTCCACTTCCGGCAAGGTGGAGTCCTTGTGCAGTTCGATCTCGACCGACTTCGCCATCGCCTGCTGGCGGCCCAGCATCACGGCATGCTCGACGGTGATATTCAAGTCGCTCTTGCGGACGGTCGGCGGATGCGGCCGCGCCGTCTGTAGCAGGTCGGTGACGATGTGATTGATGCGGGCAATTTCCTGGCGAACGTCTTTGACCACGGCGCGGGCTGGGCTGCTGGAGGGCAAGTCGCGGCCAATGATTTCGATGACGCCGGCAATCCCCGCCAGCGGGTTGCGAATTTCGTGGGCCAGTCCTGTGGCCATTTCACCGAGCGTGGCCAGGTGCTCGGCGCGTGACATTTGGGTGCGGTGCAGGCGTTCGATTTCGGCGCGGCTCTCGCGCAGCTGTACTACCATCTGGTTGAAGTTGCGGCCGAGGTCTCCAATCTCGTCGTTGCGGTGGGAAAAACTGACGGCTACATTCAGATCGCCGCTGCCGAGCTGCGCGATTTTCTGCTGCAGTTCGACCATCGGCCGCTGCACCGTATAGGTGAGCACGACCAGCAGCGCGCCGCAAATTGCAACCGCGCCCGCACCCGCGACTAAGAGTACGAGATGGCGCTCGGGATCGCGCCACGAGAGCGTGGCCAGCAGAAACAGCAACATTCCACCCAGCAGAACGCAGGCGATTGGAACCAGAGCCTTGATCTCCCAGGTGATGTTCAGCCATGGCGACTCGAGATCCTCCGGCGTCGCAGCGGCCATGGCAGGATCATCCGCGCTAGTCGAAATCGGCTCGGACAACGCCGCCGCGCTTGAATACGCCGTACTGAAAAAGCCGGTACGGGAGCGCGGAGCGGCTGCCGTGGGGACCTCTTCAGCCGGAATGTTTGGATCAAGTCGTGACGTCATAGTCTCAGGCATACGCATGCAATCCAGGTAACAAATAAGTGACGCCGAAGAAGGTGAACATCACCACCGCGAATCCCAGGATGGCGAAGTAGGCGGCACGGCGTCCGCGCCAGCCGCGAGTGATGCGCATGTGCAGGTAGCCGGCATAGACCAGCCAGGTAATCGCCGCCC
Source organism: Candidatus Sulfotelmatobacter sp. (assembly GCA_052148475.1). Lineage (GTDB taxonomy): Bacteria > Acidobacteriota > Terriglobia > Terriglobales > Acidobacteriaceae > Sulfotelmatobacter. Next base: position 39,008 of record JBKQID010000033.1, read on the forward strand.
ACGTCTCTTTCGGATCCCAATTCCAGTAGGAACCCCAGGCCCGGTTGGCCCAGTAGGCGCCGGCGGCGATCATCAAGGTGAGTAAGGGGAAGGCTATGCAAATCGTCTTGTACGTGATGCGGTCGAGGGTATCGGCGTCGGGGAGAAGTCTCTCGAGATCTGTCCGCCGCCAGAGCAACAAAAGATAGAGCAGGTTGGCGAAGATTCCGCCCACCAGCGCCGAGAGAATGAACGGGCTCGCCGCCAGACTGGTCGCGTACAAGCCGTCGGCGTCGAGCGAAGGATATTGTCCGCTGCGAACTCGAATCAGGAAAAATGCCAGCGCCAGGATTTGCAGCAGAATGCTGATGAAGACGGCGCGATCGGCCATCGCCAGCAGCGCCTCATTCTTCTGGACTCGCGACAGAATGAAGAGCACCAACGGAGCCAGCACGGCGGCGAAGACTAGGACCATCAGCCAGCCAAGATCGGGGATCGTCACGAAGAGCCGCACGCCGCGCGAGACGAACACTTCCGCTTTATTCTGCGCGTCCCAGGCGATCACGTTCAGCCCGCCCCATTTTTCAAAGCGGGTCAGGACCGCGCCATAGATTCCCACCGTAAATATGCTGGTGGCGGCCAGAAACAGTTCCGTCTTCACTTTGTCCTGGATCAGGAACATCATGGCCAGCGCAAAACTTAGCGCGCACGCCGCGTAGGCTAGCATGGCCAGCGTCACGTGCACGTGCAGCCATGTGGATTGCAGTGCAGGCACCAGCGGCCGCACTTCGCTGGGCAGAAGCTGCATCAGGATGACGCCGACAATCGCGACCGGCATGGTGACCGTGCCGATGACTTTCACTCCGTAACGTTTTTCCGCGATCAGGGTGAGCGCGGCCAGGGTCCACACAAAACTCAGCAGCATTTCATAAATGCTGGCGAATGGCGGATGGCCCGCCTCATACCAGCGATGCGCGACGGCTGCGGTGTTGGCCAGCAGTCCCGCCCAAGTCATGAGCGAAGCGTACTTGATATAGGAGTCGGTGCCGGTTACGCCAAAGCCCAGATAGAGGGCTCCCGCGCCCGCGTAGAAAACCAGCGTGGCAAACAACAGGTTGGCCTCACTCAGAATATTTCCGCTCTTCACCACATTCAGAAAAGCCATGAACAGCAGGAAGGCCATGCCCAACCCCACCATCACGATCAGCGTGGTGCCGGTCGCGGGATGCTGTTCAACTTTTGCGCGTTCCATACATTTCCTCCGTTGCCGGGCTCACCTTCCGGCGATGGTTGTTCTCGAGTTCGAGGTTCCTGAGATGGTGGTTGCATCCGCCGGCGCAGTTGCCGCCAATGCGGGTTTGAGTTCCTTCTGAATCTGTTCGACGACAGTTTTGAATTTCAGTTCGAAAGCGTCGCGATTGCGGTTGGCCGTGCCCCCAACCCACAGCGCTGTGCCGCCCTGCGCGTCGCGCACCGGGACGACCCAGAAGCGCATGTGCACTACATAGAAGACAAAGGTTAGGCCAATGGCCATCAATACCACTCCGGCCCATACCGCGAACTGACCGGGCTCGTGCGAAACCTGCAGGCCGGTATAGACGCCGGTTTTCAGGTCTTTCGGGTCGAAGGTGTAAGGGGAGGATGCGTTCTCGTCGATGCCGGGCATCGGTGGCAGCCACACGTTCACACTCACGCTGCTGGTGGCTTTTTTCGAAGTCACGATCATGTGAACCGCGGGATTCACAATGTCTTTGCTGCGGGCGTAGACCCGGCCGTCCTGCACCACAAAGTCGGGGATGAAATCGACCAGTTGCACGCTGGTGTCGGCGTCGAGCGCAACCGTCTGGTTCATGGCCAGAGAGATTTCCTGCGGCGCGCTGGCTACATTGTTGGCGGGAGTCGCATCCAGAATCAGCTGATCGAGTTTGCCGGTGCGCCCGTAGCTGGCTTGATAGAAACGGAGTCCCTGATAGACCAGCGGATCGTTGACCACAATCTCTTTGCGCGAAATCTCGCGTCCGCCGTCGACCACGGCCAGCTTCGACCAATATTTCTTGGGGGTGCCGTCGGCGTAAGTTTCTTCGCCGGTGCCATCGCAGCGGATGGAGAAGGGAATCGTCCGCATCGAGCCATTTTTCATCTCGATCTGGTTGCTGGCCGTTCCCGGACTCAACATCAGGAAGCCGCGCCAGCCATAGAGCGAGTCCACGATGAAGCCGAGGAAAATCAGCAGCAGGCTGGCGTGAACGATGTAGACCGCCATTTCCGAAATTCGACTGCGCTCGGAGAATAGCGAGAAGCTGTTGGTGCGTACGATTCGTTCGGTTTTCAGTCCGAGGTGTTTGAAGGCGCGTTCGGCGGCGCTCAATCCCTGCTCTTCATCATTATCATTGCCGGGAACCGCAATCTGGGCCTGGGTCGGCAGAACCTTGCGGAAACTCTCGTCGGGACTCTTATAAGGACGCGCGAAATACCGCCAGGCGTTGGGGAAGCGCTGCACCGAAGCGGCAATAATGCTGAAGCTCACCAGAATCAACAAAGCTACGAACCAGCGCGTATGGAAAACGTCAGTCAGGCCCGTGGCGTCGAGAAAGCGCAGCATGGCCGGCGAGTAAGCCCGCTCCATGTCGTCGGCGTCGGTCATGGGACGTTGCAGAATGACTGTGCCTGCCGCCGAAAAGATGACGACCAGAATGATGAGAACGACGCCGGTCTTGATGGAACTCAGGGTCTGCCAGATTTTGCGGGGTGCCGAGCGAGGTGACAGGTCCATATCTTTCCTCTTCCTTCGCAAGGGGCGATGCACGTTCTGCGCCAACACCCCGACTGTAGGCGAAGTATCGTGTTATCAATGGATTGCGGCCGATCGCACGGGTTCCTGCAAGCGCTTGAATGAGCCATAACACTCATCCCTGCAAGGCTTTGCTGCGAATTCACCCACAGCGGAAAGTGTGTGATTTCAATCACAAATAGCTGCAAAATAAGGGAGAAGCGGTTGGAGCGGCCGCGCCACCAGAGCGTGCGTGATTTCACCGACCGAGTGAGGCAGAAGGCCCATTTTGGAAAAGCTCCGTCGCGCGTGCGACAATTTTCGTCGAAGGCGCAGTGGATTGGAAGATGAATTGTTGCAATAATTTACAACTCAATCGAGAATCTCCAGACGGTTCGCCTTAGGAAGGCGACGATCGTGCAAATGCAATGCTTGGCAATGGTCCCAGGATTTTCAAAACGTACTTCTATGAACCCGAAAGCCAGCATCGCAGCCCTTCCCCGCATTTTCTCGTTGGTTTTCTTGTTCGTGCTGACAGCCATTCCGGCATGGGCCAAGGAACATCCGGTTCCACTCGACAAGAATGTCGACTCCGCGAAGTGCCTGGAGTGCCACGAGGATAAGACAAAAGGCAAGGCAGTCCATTCCGCGATTGCCACCGGCTGCCTGAGCTGTCACGAAGTTCGGGTCAACAAAGACGTCACGCGGATCAAGCTGATCACTTCCACTCCGCAGGCACTCTGTTTAACGTGCCACGCGGATAAGGACGCCGCGACTCTGAAGGGAACGGTGCATCCCCCGGCCGTGCGCGACTGCATCAAGTGTCACGACCCGCACACCAGCGACAACAAGAATCAGTTGCTGAAGCCGGAGTCCGGCGACAAGGGGCAGAATCTTTGTCTCGATTGCCACAAACAAGGATTGAACGTTCCGGAAAAAGGCAGCCGCCACCCCGCGCTCGACATGGGATGCGACACTTGCCACGTCACCCACAAGACCGGAGAAGCGGGCAAACCCGAGTTCGATTTCCACTTGACCAAGGCCGCTCCGGCGCTCTGCATTGATTGCCACGACGTCAAGGACGCGAGCCTGCAGAAGGCGCATCACGACCAGCCCTTCGCCACCGCGGACTGCACCAGTTGCCATGATCCTCACCAGTCGGCCGTCCCTAAGCTGATGCGGCAGTTCCTGCATCCGCCTTTCGCCGAGAAGTCTTGCGACACCTGCCACGCGCCTGCGAAGGACGGTAAAGTTGTGCTGGCGCAAGCCGACGTCAAGTCGATCTGCGTGACCTGCCACAGCGATCAGGCGGAGAAGATTGACAAGGCGAAAGTGCCGCATCCGGGAGCAGCCGGCGATTGCACCGACTGCCACAATCCGCATGCCAGCCGCCAGCCGGGCCTGCCCAAGACCAATGCGGTCGACATCTGCCTGACCTGCCATACCGATCAGGCCGAGCAAGGCAAGAAGCACGTGCTGCATCAGCCCGCGTTCAAGCAGGGATGCGCCACCTGCCACGAGCCGCACGGCGGCGAGAACGATCATCTGTTGCGCAGCAAGAATACGAATGGGCTCTGCCTGGAGTGCCACGGCCCCGATTCGGAGCCGAAAAAGCTCGAAGCCGAGCACGTACTCACGATTTTCAACGGAACCGTAAGGCTCCCGGAAGATTACTTTAGCAAGAATAAAGTCGTGATTCTGCCCTTGAAGTTCGGGCGCGGGCATCCGCTGGCCGGCCACCCCATTTCCGATGTGGTTGACCCCTCGGACGTCACGAAAATTATTGCGAAGATTGACTGCCTGTCCTGCCACCAGCCGCATTCCTCGGCGCAGCCCGACTTGCTGGCCAAGGACCAGGTGAACAACGCGCAATTCTGCGCCAGCTGTCACAAGGATCTGACCAAGCGATAGTCGCAGGGAGGAACGAAGATGAGGAACATAAAGACCATGTCTGAAATCAGCGCAGGCTCAACCGGCCGCCGCCGGCGGCGAATCGCGATCTGTCTTACGCTCGGCCTGGCTCTGCTCGCACCCATCTCCGCGTTGGCCGGCAAGAAGAAGGACGCGCCCAAGACGGTTCCCGTCATCGATTATTCGAACATCGTCTGGCCCAATCCTCCGGCCATCGCGCGCATCCGCTACACCGGATTTTATGCGGCGGAAAAGATCTCGCAGGTCGAGGCCGGCAACGACAGCAAGAAAGCGAAATGGATGGACCGGCTGGCGGGCACCCAGCCGCAGAGCGAAGCCAAGGTTCTGTACCAGCTGGCCGAGCCTTACGGCCTGGCGGTCGATTCCAAAAACAATCTATACATCGCGGATCAGAAGGTTGGCGCCATCTTCATTTTCAACACCGAGACGCGCGACCTCGACATGATCAAGAACAAGCAGCACGCCCACTTCGTCCGCATCATCGGGCTGGCCATGGACGACAACGATCGCCTGTTCGTTTCCGACCCCGGCCTGCGCCATGTCATGGTGTTTAATCCAGCCCACGTGGCCGAAGACGTGATCACGGAAGGCCTGGTCGATCCGGGCGAACTGGCCATCGATCGCGAGAACCGGCTGCTCTATGTGTCCGACATCGAACTCGATCAGGTGCTGGTGTATGATGCCGACTCGTTCAAACTGCTGCGCAAGATCGGCACGACTGGACATCACCATGAGCTCACCACTCCCGGTGATTTCGCCCGACCCTCTGGGCTGGCGGTCGATGCGGACGGCAATCTCTACGTCTGCGACACGCTGAACGACCGGGTGGAAATTTTTGACGCCGACGGCAAGTTTATTTCGACCTACGGCAAGAACGGCGACGGCCCGGGATACTTTGGCCGCCCCAAAGGCGTCGCCATCGACAGCGATGGTCACATCTGGGTCGCCGACGGAATGCAGGACCGGGTACAGGTATTCAATCAGGAATGGCAACTGCTTATCACTTTTGGCGGGCACGGCCTGCTGCCGGGGCAGTTTCAGGGAATTGTGAACATCGCCACCGACAAAAATAACCGCGTCTTCACCTCGGAAATCTATCCCGGACGCGTGCAGCAATTCCGCTACGTCACTGACGCCGAGGCTGAGCAGGTGCGCAAAGACAAAGAAGAGCAGCGCGCCAAGAAAGCGGCGGGAAATAAAGAAGTTGTGCCAGTAACTCCACCGGCAGCGGCTCCGGACACCAAGGTCCCGCCCAGCAAGTAAGCGGGCAGTTTCTCCCTCTTGTCATCCTTCGGTTCGCGAGGGATGACAGTGTTTCGTTACAGGAACCATAACGCCCTTGAGCCCTCCCTTTCTGTCGCTGCTGCGTTTTGCAACACCTCTGTTGCGGTTCGTTACAACTGGGTAATTTGACCAAGCGCCCCTTGTAAGTGGTTGTTTTCCCCCACTGTGGGGGAGTCTTCGGGAGAGCTGCCGTCCAATGCTTCAAAGATAAGACTAGTTAATTCAATGACTTACATGAAATCTAGAAAAATGGCGGTCGGGCCGCAGTTTCGGGCGGCCACTTGCACTAATAGGAGCCGAGAGGCGGCTACGCCGAGTGCCCAGGCACAAAACGCAGCCCACGGCCTAAGCCTCTGGGAGTTTAGTAACAAGCGGCAAACATCTTTTCATGGAGGTCGTGGAATTTTATGAAGAAAGCGATGTTGGTTGTACTGTTCGTTCTGGCGGTCGGGAGCCTGGTGATGGCGCAGAACTGGTCATCCTCGGTTGACGTTCTCGGCGCGCACAATAATAACGGCCGCGGCTGCGCTGGATGTCACTCTCCGCACAGCGGCTCTTTCGGTTCCGGCCACGCTGGCGCCGCTGATACTGGCAGCTATGCATTGTGGGGGCAGGATGCCAGCCCACTGTACGGCGCCGTAATCAAGTTCGGCGACAACGGCACCTACGCTGAGACTCTCCCCGCCACCATCGCCACCGGTTCGCAAGAAGTCGGCGGCATTCTGCTCTGCCTCAGCTGCCATGACGGCAACGTTACGGCCAGCAACATGATGGTCAACCAATCTTACGAACAGCGGATCGGTCTTCTGACCAACACCTCGTACGGCGCTGGCAAGATCCCGACCCTGCTCGGCAATGACGGCACAGCGGCCGGTAACTACACCAACGATCACCCGGTGGGTCAGCTTGCCGTGATCGGCACTGGCAGCGGCCTTGTTTTCACGGCCGGTGCAGCTCACCCGCTGTCGGTTACCGCAGCCAGCCCATACGCCACCTTCGTAGCCAACTACGGCTGGCCGGCACTGGCGCCTGGCAAATGGTCGAACCCCTACGGAGTCACCACTGCGGGTACCGGAGCGTACGTGCTCTGCACGACCTGCCACAACCAGCACGTCATGACCGTATACACGTCCAGTGCGGCGAGCCCGATCGCGAACGACGGCGGCGGCAAGTACTATGCCACCTACTTCTTCATCAACGGCCCGTACAATCCGAACATCAACAACGTGGCCAACACCAATGCTCCTTCGACCACGCAGTTCTGCCGCCAGTGCCACTTTGGCGAGTCGAACGAAGCCAACAACACCACCGGCATCACGACGGTCTTCCAGTAGACCTTGGTTGATGCGCAAAAGGGGGAGAGGATTGACTCTCCCCTTTTTTATTCGAGCCAGTGACGAAGTTAGTACAAGTTAGCAAGCGAGGAATTATGAAATACCAACTCCCCATCTGCGGATTTCTGGCCCTGGCGCTGTCGGCGGCATCGGCCCAACTGGCTTCGCATACGCCGACCGACTTCACCAACACGGCCTCCGCCCAAACCTCACCACTTCAGGTGAGCGACAAGCCGGTAGCGCGGGTGAACGGGGCAGTGCTGACCGATCGCGACCTGCTGCGCGAGATGTACACCATCTTCCCCTACGCGCAACAGCACAACGGTTTTCCCAAGGCGCAGGAAGCGGAGATCCGGCAAGGCGCGCTGGAGATGATTATTTTCGAGGAACTGGTGTACCAGGAAGCGGTGCGGCGCCAACTGACGGTTTCGCCGGAGAAGCTCAATCGTGCCGCGGCCGATTTTCGCGGCCAGTTCAAGAGCCCTGACCAGTACCAGCAATACCTGCAGACTGAGATGCAGGGTTCCGAGCAGAAACTGCGTCAAGGGATGAAGCGCTCATTGCTCATCGAGCAGGTCCTGAAAACCGACGTGGAAGATAAGTCGGCGGTATCGCTGGCCGAGGTTCAGGCCTACTACGCCCAGAATTCGGCGCGCTTTCAGCAGCTCGAGTCCTTTGGCTTCCAGAGTATTTCCATCATTCCTCCGCTGAAGGCAACGCCAGACCAGGAAAAAGACGCCAGAAAACGGGCGGAAGCGGCGTTGCTGCAAGCCAAGGCGGCCAAGAACTATGAGGAGTTTGGGCTGCTGGCGGAGAAGATCTCCGAAGACGACTTCCGGGTGAACATGGGCGACCACAAGGTGGTGTCGGCCGACAAACTGCCGCCGCAGGTGGTCAAAGCCCTGCGGGCCGCGGGGCCGGGCGGGGTGAGTGGACTCATTCAGATTGAGACGGCGTTCACCATCGTGCGGGCGACGGCCTTTACTCCCGCGCGCAAGCGCCCGTTCGCCGAGGTCAAGAACGATCTGAAAACGGAGTTGCAGAAGAGCAAGTACGAAAAGCTGCGGTCCGGCCTGGCGAAGCAATTACGGGCGAAGGCCAAGATCGAAGAAGTGTAATCGGCGGCAAGGGGCGGTTGTGGATTTCAACTCGCAGGTCGGGTGATATGCCGCACCGGCGCGAAATTCAGCGCAAATGCACCCGTCCATCGAGGCTGCAACCATCCTGTTTTCAATACATTAGAAAGTTCAAACCGAGCGCGAGTTTGGCAATCGCTGTGCCTCTTCAAGAAGTAAGTGCAAGCGGGTTTTCTGAGCCTCCGGCCAGAAGGGTAGTAGCGAAATGAAGGGCACGAATGGCATCATCGGACTGGCGGTGCTGGTGGTGGCCCAATTCGTCTACGCGCAGCAGCCGCAATCCCAGACCCCGGAACTTCGCATTGGCGAAAACACGAAGCTGACCGCTGGTGGCCTGTTTAGCTTCGGTTACAGCGGCGATTATGGCAACGAGATTTCCTCAGACCACGGGTTAACCGGTGGAGTCGACGGCAGGATCTCCGGCTATTACTACAACCCGAACTTCCTTTCGTTCACGGCCCAGCCCTATTACAACCAATCGCGGGACGACTCCAGCTATCAATCGCTGACCGGCGCGAGCGGAATCAACGGGACCGCGAATTTCTTCACCGGCAGCCATTTTCCCGGATCCGTCACCTATCGCTATGACCGCAACAGCAGCGGGACATTTGGAGTGGCAGGACAGCCCAACTTCACCACCGTGGGAACGGGCGATGGATTCGGGATCACCTGGAGCGCGTTGGTGCCTGACCTGCCGACTCTCTCGGCGGGCTATTCGCAGGGCGGAGGCAGCGGCACTATCTATGGCACAAACGAGGAGACGCAATCGAACACGCGCCTGTTTAACATCCGCTCGGGCTATCAGATCGCAGGGTTTCGTCTGAATAGCTTCTACGACCACAATAGTTTGAACTCGAAGTTCCCTGAATTTCTGGCAGGACAGTCGGAGTCGGTGCAGGATTCCTCAGCAAATGACGTGGGAGTGGGAGCGCAGCACGCCTTGCCTCTTCACGGCCAGTTTTTTGCAAATTTTGACCGGGCGTCCTCCGAGAGCAATTATTTTTCGAGCACGGGGCAGAACTCTGACGCGTCGAACTATACCGACGACATCGTCAACGCAGGCGCGAGCCTTCACCCTACGCAGAAACTCACGCTGAATGTCACCGAGAACTACACCAGCAACCTGAACGGATACCTGGCGCAGAGCCTCAGCACCAATGGAACTGTGGTGCCGGGAATCAACTTGGGATCGGGCGCGCACTCCTCCACCATCGGTGGAGGCGCGACCTACCAGTTCACCAACAATTTGTCGGCGTCGTCCCAAGCCACCTATTACGACCAGGAATATTTCGGAAAAACTTATACCGGTACGTTCTTGAGCGGTACGGTGAGCTACGGGAAGCGGCTGTTCGACATGTTCAGCTTCTCTGGTTCGGTGATCGACAGCAGTAACGGCCAGGGCACCAATGCGTTGGGCTTCATCGGCAACGTGAACTTCTTCCACCGCTTCGCGGGCTGGCAAACGTCTGGAGTATTCAGTTACGCGCAGAACGTGCAGTCTTTGCTGGTGACCTACACGACTTCGTACTACAACTACAGCGCGAATGTGCGCCGCCGTTTGCCAGTTGGACTGAGCTGGACGGCGGCTTTTAACGGCAACCACAGTGGGTTGACCAACTACGCGGGCACCAGCAGCAGCAGCGAGGCTTATTCGACGACGTTCGGGTCGCGGATGTTTACCCTCACCGGCAACTACACACATGCGACCGGAATATCGGTATTGGGCGCGGGTGGCTTTGTGCCGGTTTCGGGCACACCGGGTGTGAGCGACTTCATTACCTTCGGCGGAACGAGCTACGGCGGGGGGATCTCGGCGACTCCGATCCGGCGGATGATCCTCTCGGGGAGCTTCAGCCGGGCCATCAGCAATACGGTGGGACCGACCATCTCGCACAACAATACCGAAATCTTCAACGCCCAATTGCAGTACCATTTACGAAGGATCGGACTGCAGGCCGGGTACACGCGTTTCGAGCAGGGCATCAGCGCAGCGGGTGCGCCGGCCAACACGACCTCGTACTTTGCGGGAATAACCCGATGGTTCGACTTCTTCTAGGGCAGCGAAGCAGGTCAGCGTGGAGCAAGGGCCGGAGGGTTGCCGGACTGGCGGTCTTCCTGGCGACGTCGCTGGCAATGTTGCTGACGATTTTGCCGGCGCAGGCGCGAACCGCTAAGAGCCGCAAGGAAAAGATGCAGCCGACGGTGCCCGACCTGTTGATGGACGGCGGACGGAAACTCTCCTTCGAGCGCAGCTTCAGCCTGGAACGCGAAGTCAATCCCAAGCGCAGCTTCTGGACCCGGGTGGTCGATGTGATCGCGGGCCAGCCCGACTTCCATTACCTGGTCGGCCCCTACAGCGTGGTCACCGATTCGCACGGGCGCATCCTGGTGACGGATCTGGCGGCCGGGGGCGTGCACATTTTCGATTTCGAGCAGCAGAAATACAAGTTCCTCTCGCGGCGGGATGTGCGGAAAGATCCCATGTTCACGCCGCAGTGCGTGGCTGTGGATGCGCAAGACAATATTTATGTGACCGATTCGCAGGCGGGCAAGATTTTTGTCTTCGACCCGACCGGCAAGTATCGCCGGGTGATTGGCAGCCTGAAGGGCGGCGAGGGATATTTCAAGCGTCCCACGGGAATTGCGGTGGATTCGGCGGACCAGCGGATTTACGTCACCGACACCCTGCGCAACAAGATTTTCATCATGGACATGCAGGGCAGTGTGCTGCAGACGATTGGAAAGACGGGCACCGCCGAGGGCGAGTTCAACTTTCCTACCGAGTTGCGGTTGCATGGACCGGATCTGGCGGTGGTCGATGCCATGAATTTCCGGGTGCAGGTGTTTGACCGCGCCGGCACGTTCCGCTACACCATCGGAAAAATCGGGGATGGGGCGGGATGGATCTTTCGGCCGAAAGGGATCGGATTCGATTCCGAAGGCCATCTCTACATTGCCGACGCAGAGTGGGGCATCGTGCAGGTGTTCGACCAGCAGGGGCAGCTACTGTACTACTTCGGCGGGAAGGGAACCGGAGCGGGACAGTTTCAACTGCCGGCCGGACTGCAGATCGACAATCACGATCGCATCTATGTGGTCGATTCGTTCAACCGGCGCGTGCAGGTGTTTCATTACTACGGGATCGCGGCCACGGCGGACGGGAGGCAACAACCGTGAAGACCCGCCTGTCGCTGGCTTGCGCGCTCCTGGTGGCCCAGATTTTGGTGGTTCAGATTCTGGCGACCCAGATTCTGGTGACCCAGAGTTTTGCTCAGACGACGCCGCCGCCGACCGCCGATGTGCTGGGCATGCACAACCTGTCGCTGGCCAGTGGAGCGTCGGTGTACTCGCAGGGAGGGCTGGGCTGCACGAACTGTCACGCACCGCACAGCGGAATCGGCGGCATCACTCCGCTGTGGAACCAAAGGTTGTCGCAGAGTTCCTACGTGCCGTATGCCAGTTCGACCGACAACACTCAGGGCACGCAGCCCACGCTGGGCAAGACCAGCAGCCTGTGTTTGAGTTGTCACGATGGTACGGTCGGCGTGGGACAATCGGCAGCCTACGGGCCTCTGCCCGTGGTCGGATCGATGAATGCCGCCGACTCGTTTGGCACCACGCTCACTGGCTCGCACCCGTTCAGTCTGGTGGTGCCCATCAAAGACGCTTCGAACCTGGTCGCGTCGTTGGCCTCGCAGGGTAAGACGGCCGATCCTACCGGCGCGGTGAAGCTGGTGAACGGCAATATCGAATGCACCAGTTGCCACTCTCCGCACATTCAGGCGATCGATCGAGTCGCCCAGAATTTTCTGATCCGCGACAGTTCGAACGCGCAGATGTGCCTCGCCTGTCACGATCCTAACCGGGTGCTGCAGGGCCAAATCAATCCGCTCGCCGGCTTCATCAACAGCGTTCATCAGACGGCCACCAATCAGGTTTCACCCGACGCCCACGTGGGTTCTTACCCGACCGTGGGAGTGAACGCCTGCACCTCGTGCCACATGTCGCATAATTCGGTTGCCCCCGCCCGGTTGTTGCGGCCGGCCACGCCCGCGGCTCCTTCCTACGATCCGGTGACCCAAAATTGCATGACCTGTCACGCCGGCGGAACGTACTTGTCGCCGGCCACTGTCCCGAACATTATGAGCGAGGTGACGAAGGTCAGTCATCCCCTGCCGGCGGGAAACAATTTTCACGACGCTGCCGAGGCTCCGCTGCTCAACCACAACCGGCACGCCACGTGCGTCGACTGCCACAGCGCGCACGCCTCCAACGCGGAAGTGACATTCTCGGCGCCGCCCGCGATTCGGCCTCCGCAGCAGGGCGCCACTGGAATCAGCGCGCTCGATGGCATGACCCCGGTGATTCCGGCAGTGAATCAATATGAAACCTGTCTGCGCTGTCACGGTACCAGCCTGGGCAAGCAGAGACTGCCGATCTTTGGCTATCCGCCCATTCGCGTGGTTGCAGCGCCGGATCCGTTAAACGTGATGCAGGAATTCGCGCAGACGGCGACCTCGAGCCATCCCGTGACCCATGCGATCGTGCCAGTGCTGCCGCAGCCCAGCCTGCTGGTAAGCATGTTGAATGAGGCTGGCTCGCCTTCCGCGCGGCTGGTGGGCAGCCAGATCTTCTGCACTGATTGCCACAACAGCGACGACAACCGCGAATTCGGCGGGGTGGGCCCCAACGGGCCCCATGGATCGAAGTGGACCCACCTGCTGGAGCGGCGTTATGAATTCAGCCAGGCGCCCGCACCCGGTCAACTGGTCACCAATCTTTATCCCAATCCAGACACGAGCGTGGTAGGGCCTTATGCGCTGTGCGGAAAGTGTCATAACCTGACCCAGATCCTGGCCAACACCAGCTTCACCCAGCACAGTCTGCATGTATCGCAATATGGCTTCAGCTGCAGCGTATGCCACACCGCGCACGGGATGGGCGCCACCTCTCCGACCTTTACCGGCGAACGGCTGGTGAACTTTGACGGCAACGTGGTAGGGCAGAACGGCGCCACTCCCATCGCGTACAACCGCAACACCAACACCTGTACGCTGATGTGCCACAACGCCGCGCACAACGCGAATGGAACCGTTACTGAGTCGGGCCAGCAGACCCGCAAGGTCCGGATCAAGTAACGCCGAAAGCTGCACGCCGCACAGGAGAGGGTCAAAACACTCGTTCGCTGCGGGGGAATTCACTGATAGTGGCTGTTTGAAAGCAGCCTAGATCGGCGGGCTGCGAGATAAGCGACTGAAAGCAAAGAAGGATCGGTGGTTGGAGGAACAGGCAGCTTTGGCAAGGCTGATGCATTGACCACAGGTTGCGACCTATATCTGCGCCTGCACTTCGTTTATGTGTCTTTGTTTTTCCGCCGCATGACGGTTTCCGTGTTCTTAACGCGGAATATCGCATGCACGGGGACCGGCAGGGCTGGGCGATGTTGGATCCGACGACGTGGTTAGGCCTACGGGAATCGGATCCGGTCCAGCCCTGTATCGTGAATGCCGCGATCAGGAAAGGCGCGACGGGAAAGACGCGTCGCAGAGAACGATCAGGGAGCAACCCGATCCGGGGAAATCCGGTCTTAGAATAATCCGGCCTTAGAATAATCAATGATGTCCTCACCTGCAGACCCAGCGACGATCAAGACCGAAGGCCCCGGCCGGCGCAGAAATTACTGGCCGCAGATCGCCAGCGCCATCGTCGTGCCGATCCTGCTGTTGGGAATGATTGAGGGAGGGTTGCGCCTGTTCGGCGTAGGATTTTCCACTGATCTGACGGTGCCCTGCACCCAGCAGGGCCACGCTGCTGCCTGCTATAACCTGTTCTTCCCCGCGCCCTTCTTTCCGCCAGGCATGATCAAGACGCCGCAGGCGTACGCGATTCCGGCAGAGAAACCGCAGGGAACTTTTCGAATCTTTGTGCTCGGGGAATCGGCGGCCATGGGAGATCCCGACCCTGCCTACGGCTTCAGCCGGTACCTGGAAGTGATGTTGCGCCAGCGCTACCCGGCGGTGAAGTTCGAAGTCGTGAATACGGGCAGCGTGGCCATCAACTCGCACGTGCTGCTGCCCATCGCCAAAGGGCTGGCGGAGCAGCGTCCTGACCTGTTCATCCTCTACTCGGGCAATAACGAAGTCGTGGGACCGTACGGCCCTGGGACTGCGCTGACCTCGACCTCCTCCAGCATGAGCCTGCCCGTCATCCGCGCCAGTATGTTCGTGCGTTCTACGCGCATCGGCCAACTTCTCACCAGGGTCGGAACGCAGAAGCGCGAATGGGGCGGGATGGAGATGTTTCTCGACAAGCAGGTGCCCGAGAGTTCGCCGCTCATGAAGTATGCGTACCAGAACTTCGAGGCCAACCTGCGCGAAACGGTCGCAGTCGCGCGCGGTTCGGGCGCGCGAGTGATTGTCAGCACGGTGGCCACGAATCTGAAAGACTGCGGGCCGTTCTCCTCGTTGCATCGCGAGAACCTGGGAGCGGATGAATTACGCTCCTGGACGGCTCTGGTGCAGCAGGGCGCGGACCTGGAAAACGCCCGCTCCTACGTCGAAGCGTTGAAGGCCTACCAGGCAGCGACCAAGCTCGACGACCAGTACGCCGAACTCGAGTTTCGCGAGGCTCGCGCTCTTTGGATGCTGGGAGATTACGCGGGCGCCAGGGAGCACTATCTGCGGGCCCGCGATCTCGACACGCTGCGTTTTCGCGCCGACAGCAGAATCAACGCCATCAACCGCTCGGTAGCGTCTTCTTCCGGCGCGGAACTAGTGGACGCCGAAGCCGTTTTTTCCAGCGCCAGCCCGAACGGAATCACTGGCAGCGAACTGGTCTATGAGCATGTCCACATGACGCCGCTGGGCAACTACCTGCTGGCGCGCGCCATGTTTCTGCAGATCGCGAGCAAGCTGGCGCCCGAGTCCGGCCACGCGCTGACCGAAGCCGACGTTCCTTCCGAAATTGAGTGCGAGCAACTGCTGGCCTTCACTGGACACGACCGTACTCGCATCGCGAACGAAATGTTGCAGCGCCTGCAGAAGCCGCCTTTTACCAATCAACTGAACCACTCCGATCAGGTGTTGCGACTGACGCTCAAGGCGCAGGACACCGGCGAAACTCCGGACGAAACCGACGCGCAGTATGAGTGGGCGCTGCGAAAAAATCCTGGAGACCGCGTCCTGCACTACAACTACGGCCTCTTCCTCTTCGACCTGAACCGCACGGCTGCGCTGCAGCAGTTAAGCCTGTCCCGGCCGTGGGATGGGTTCCCGGTGTTTGCCCCGGACGGCATGCCGGTGGAATAACAGCCCATTTGGTTTCTAGAACTTGTTGTACATAAACTGCGCCGTGCTGGCGCCGCGCGTCAGGGTGACGATGAGCAGAAGAATCAAGGCCAGGGCGTAAAGCGGCGGGAGCCAGAACCAGCGCCAGCGCGCCGCCAGTGCTATGAATCCCTCACCGGCTTCTAAGGACTGCTGGTCTGCCGAATGGCGATCGAGTGCGTCGATCACGCACAGCACGATACCGTATCCCACGGCCACGGCCGCGATCAGCAGATACAGGCTCCCGGTGAGAAAGTGCGAACCATAGCTCGTCGGCGACGCGACTGCCGACAACATCTCACGCGCCGTGGTCATGGAGTTGCCTCGAAACAATATCCATCCCAGGTTGATGAGGGCCATGGTTGCAAGCCATGAGATGGGAGTCCATAAAATCGCGGGAGGGTCCCTTTCGAAGCGGCGCTTCGCCTGCTGAACTTGACGATGCAAAACCAGCAGCACTCCGTGATAGCAACCCCACAGCAAGAAGAGCAGGCTCGCCTGGTGCCACAATCCGAACAGCACCATCGCAATCACTAACGCGAGGTTGCGCCACCACACTTCCCGGCGCAACGTCGCCAGCGGAAGGAAGATGTAATCGCGAATCCAAAAGGACAGCGACATGTGCCAGCGCGTCCAGAAGACGGAGGGGTTGGTGGACTGAAAGGGACGAGCGAAGTTTTCGGGCACGGTAAATCCCAGCGCCTTCGCGGCGCCGATCGCAATATGCGAGTATCCGGCGAAATCGAGGAAGAGTTGCAAGCCGTAGCCTAGAGCCAGGCACCAGACGTCGGGGCCGCTCCAGTGCGTGGCGCGGTCGAACCCGGAAGCGATGCCGTCGCCGCCAAGGATTCCTTGCCCCAGCAGTTTAGCCACTTGCACCATAAGCAGTCCGGTAGCGATGCGCCGCAAGCCGTGTCCAATGTCGCGCGAAGGCGTGGGTTCCTGGGAGCGGAATTGCGGCAGCATGTCGGGCAGGCGGCAGATGGGGCCGGAGATGGTTACCGGAAAGAAAACCATGTACAGGGCAAACTCGAAGAACGACGGGTCGAGTTCCTCTTCGCGATAAAGATCGAACAGGTAACTCATTGCCTGAAACGTCCAGAACGAGAGACCCAGGGGCAGCGCCAGATGCGCGAACTTCTGCAACGACGAGAGGGGAACCTGGGGCGCAGCTTCCGGGAGGTATTTGAAAGTGCCCAGCAAGGCCAGGTTGAAAAGAATGCCGAGAAACAGAATGGCTCCGGAAGTTCTGCGCCGCAGCCATCGTCCAACCAGAAAGTTCGCCACCGTGGAAGTAAGAAGCACGGCCGCGAACCATCGTCCCCAGGTGAGGTAGAGGGCGTAGCTGGCAAGAAGCAAAACTACCTGCCGCACGCTTCGGGAACGGACCTTGGGGAGAATCGCTGCGCAGAGCAGGAACAGCAGACAGTAGGCGAGGCTCTGGAACAACATTCCTCCTAGGGTTGCAATCGTGCCGGCGCGGATCAGCGATGCCGCCGGAGACAGCGAACCAGAATAAGCGAACCAGAATAAAGGTCCGATTCGCCAGTTACAACCATAGTCGACTGGCTCGAATGAATCTGCCTCGAATGCAATAATGTTGGGTGCAATTCCGCAATCTCATTGCAGCTCTCGATGCGGCTCCCAGCGGCTGTCGGTTTGTTACTGCGTGGATCGACGAAGACGAGCGGGAGACGGTCACATTCGGCGAGTTTCGCCGGCGTGCACGCGGGCAGGCTGCCGTGTTAAGAAAACACGGTGTGACCGCTGGCGATCGTGTGGTGATCATCATGCCGCAAGGCATCCCCGCGATGGCCGCGTTCGTTGGCGCGATGATGCTGGGCGCAGCGCCCACGTTCCTCGCGTATCCCAACTTCAAGATCGAGCCGGATAAATATCGTTCGGGATTGGCTGGAGTCACTGCGAACCTGAGCGCCAAGGTTGTGGTTATTGACGAAGAATTTCCTGACGAGATGCTGGGCCATGTAACTCTTGAGGCTGAGACAAGGCTGCTGCGGGCCGGAAACAGCGGGGATCTGGGTGAACTGGAAGTTGAAAGTCCTCAGATTCAAGCCGAGAGCGTGGCGTTCATTCAGCATTCGGCGGGCACGACCGGGCTACAGAAGGGAGTGGCCCTGACCCACGCGGCGGTGCTGCGGCAACTCGGCCACCTCACGCGAGCACTGAAGATCGATACAGCCACGGATCACATTTACAGCTGGCTGCCGCTCTATCACGACATGGGGCTGATTGCCTGCTTCATGTTGCCGATGGTCTTGCACATTCCGGTCGTGATGCAATCGCCACTCGACTGGGTGATGCATCCAGAGACCATGCTGCAGATCATCGGCGAATACAAATGCACGCTGGCATGGCTGCCGAATTTCGCGTTTCAGTTCGTGCCCCGGCGCACGCCTGAGAACCGGCGGGCGCAGTGCGATCTGTCGTCGATGCGCGCGCTGATCAATTGTTCCGAGCCGGTCCGCGCCAGCAGCATGCTTGAATTCCAGACGGCGTTTGCGGTCGCAGGATTCCGGGCTGCGGCTCTGCACTCGTCGTACGCCATGGCCGAGAACGTATTTGCCGTCACCCAATCGAAGATCGATATCGATATCCATGGGCGCGCGGGTCCGGCGCGCGTCTGCGCGGATGGCCCGCAATTTCGCGGCGCCCATCAGATTGTTCCGGTCGCGGAAGGCAGTCCCGGCGCCGTTTCGTTTACTTCATCGGGACGATTGCTGCCGGGTCATGAAATTCGCGTTGTAGGGGATACTGGCGCCGTCCTTGGTGACAGCCATGTTGGCGAGATTCTGGTCAGGAGCGACTGTCTGTTTAACGGCTACTACAACCGGCCTGACCTGACGGCTCAGGCGATGGTCGACGGCTGGTATCACACCGGCGATCTTGGCTTTTGTCTCGGAGGCGAAGTCTATGTGGTCGGGCGGAAGAAAGATCTGCTGATTATCGGCGGCGAAAATATTTATCCGCAGGACATCGAGGAGATTGTCGGCGGCCATCCCGCGGTTCATGACGGCCGCGTGATCGCGATGGGCGTGTACAATCCCGATCTCGGGACAGAAGACATTGTGGTGGTGGCGGAAGTGGAAGCCGAAGAACTTCTTCTCGATGACGCGGAGATCGACAGCGAGATCCGTCGACGGGTCGCAGCGGGCTTGGGAGTCGCGATTCGTACGATTTTTCTGAAGCCGCCAAAATGGATCGTGAAGAGCACCGCCGGGAAGGCCGCACGTTCCGCGACTCGGGAGAAGCTTTTGCGGGAGCATCCGGAACTTGGGGTTGAGGCTTAGGGTAGCTCGGTTTAAGGTCCGACAGAAAGCCTAAACCACAGAGGACACCGAGGTGCACAGAGAAGCCGGGGGTTTAATCAGAGGTCCTTAGGGGTGTCCGCATGACCGAGGAAGCGCAGAAAATGATTGAACATATTGCCCGGCTCATCCGCAAACCCGGCGTCGCCCTGGACGAGAACACTCCGCTGGTTTCTTCAGGGCTCATTGACTCGATGGCGCTGGTGGATCTATTGCTGAAGCTGGAAGACCTCACGCACATGCGCATTCCGGCGGGCAAGGTCCAGCCGAAGGACCTGGACACGGTCGCGAAGATGTTTGCGACCGCGCAGCGCGTGGGAAAGCCGCGCAAGTAGCTCGCTCCTCGACCGCGCCGTTCACCACCTGTCTTCTGTTTCGTTCTTCTCTCTGCTTACCAACGTTTACTGCACTGTCAGGCTAGCGGTGGAGATGGGCGTCGGCGTGGGCTGGGCCGCCGTGGTGCCTAGAACCTGGATGGTGTAATTTCCCAGCTCTGGATTTTTTCCCGTTGTGTTGGTGGAACTTCCGCCGCAGGCATTCAGCGCAACCAGGACGACACACAGCGACAGCAGCCAGAGCCAGCGGCGGCTGCGGCGGCGCGGCTTTCCGGAGATCAGCGTTCCGGACATCAGGAGAATTCCAGCCAGGGGCATGACCGCAAAATACATCTGCGAGGCCAGCCAATCGCGGGCAGGTTTCTGCAGCGCGGCTTCTCCGGCTGGGACATTAATCTTCAACGAAAATGGAACCGCGGCAGGCCCGGGAGTAATGATCGAGGGCGAAAAGACACACGTAGCCCCGACCGGCAAGGAACTTTGCAGGCAGGAGAGCGTGATGGGCTGGCTGGGATTTCCGGTGTGCGCATTCAACGACAGCGAATAGTTCGCGGCCGATCCCGGAGAAATGGTTTGGGGCGCGGGCGATGGCGCCGCGGGTGCAGTCACGATGGTGATGGGATAGGAACCGGACACCGATGCGCTGGCCTGCGAAACCGCGGTGATGACGACCAGTGCCGGCGAGGGCACGACAGCGGGGCCGGTGTAAACGCCCGCGGTGGAAATGGTCCCCACGGTTGCGTTGCCGCCGGTCGCGTCGTTCACCTGCCAGTTGACGGCGGTGTTGGTTTCTCCGGTCACCGAGGCGTTGAAGGTCTGCGCGGCGCCGGTATAAACATTGGTGACGCCGGAGGGTGTGCTGGTCACGCTGACGGTCGGAGTGCCGCTGGCGGCGACGGTTACCGACGCTGATCCGGAGGTAGATCCGTTGGCGTTGGAAATGGCGCTCACGGTTACCGTGGGTGGAGTCGGCAGAGCGGCTGGTGCCTGATACAGGCCGCCGGAAGAAATAGTTCCTACGGTTGCGTTGCCGCCGGTCACGTTGTTCACCTGCCAGGTGACCGCAGGATTGTTGGCCCCAGTAACGGTTGCCGCGAACTGTTGTGGACCACCGAGAGGCAGCGTGGCCGAAGCCGGAACCAGCGCCACGGTGACTGTGGATAACAACTGCCGCACGCGGGAATTCTCGCTGTCGGCGATGAAGAGACTGCCTGCGGAACCGCCCGCTACACCCAGAGGATGGGCAAGTTCGGCGCTGGTGGCCGAACCACCGTCGCCGGAAAATCCATAGGTGCCGTTGCCCGCGATGGTCTGGATGCTGTTGTTGTTCACCGCGACCACTTCGCGGATTGCTGAATTGTCGGTGTCGGCGACGAAAATGTTTCCGAACGAGTCGACGAAAACGCCGTAAGGAGTATCGAGCAAGGCGCTGGTAGCGGGCCCGTTGTCGCCTGAGTAGCCGCGCGTGCCCAGAGTTCCGGCCACAGTCTGAATGACGCCGGTCGCGGCCGTAACTTCGCGGACTGCATTGTTGAACGTATCGGCAATGAAGATGTCGCCGGCGGCGTCGAGAGAAATGCCGGCGGGAGAATTGAGTTCGGCGCTGATCGCGGGGCCGCTGTCGCCGCAGCCCGAGCTGGGATCGGTGCAGGCAGTGCCATTGCCGGCCACGGTTTGGATGTCGCCCGGCTGGATGACCACTCCCGAAATCGTAATCTGCGCTGCTCCGGTGTTGACCACGCGAACGGCTGAGTTGCCGGTGTCGGCGATGTAAATGTTTCCCGAACCATCCAGCAGCACGGCATAGGGACTGCTGAGTTCGGCGCTGGTCGCGGGGCCGCTGTCGCCGCAGCCGGGGTTGGCCTGAGTGTTACAGGCAACTCCGGGCGTGCCGGCCACAGTTTGAATATCGCCAGTCGCCGCGACAATTTCGCGAATCACGGAATCTTCGGTGTCGGCGATGAAGATGTTGCCAGAGCCATCCGCGAAAACGCTTCCCGGATAATTGAGTTGAGCGTTGATCGCGAGGGCAGTGCCGCAGCCCGTGCTGGGAACGGCGCAAGACACGCCGTTACCGGCGACGGTTTGAATGTTGATGCTCGCCGCAGGGACTTCGCGGATCGCTGAATTATAGGTATCGGCGATAAAGAGATTTCCCAGGGCGTCGACGAATACGCCGCCGGGAATGTTCAGCGCGGCGTCGGTCGCGGGCCCTCCATCGCCAGACCACGCCAGCGTAATGTTTCCGGCGAGCGCCTGAATGTTGCCCGCCGTGACTTCACGAATCGCAAAATTGTCGGTATCGGCGATGAAAATGTTTTCCGCGCTGTCGACAAAAACTCCGGCGGGATTGTTCAGTTCCGCCAGGATCGCTGACCCGCCATTGCCGGAGTAGCCCGCCGTGTTATTTCCCGCCACGGTTTGAATGTTGCCGTTGGCGATGGTCACTTCGCGGATCACGGAGTTATCCGTGTCGGCGATGAAGATGTTTCCCGTGCCGTCGAGAAAAACGCCGTTGGGAAGGCAGAGTTGGGCGCTAGTTGCCGGGTTGCCATCGCCGGAAAAGAAACAGGTGTCCGCGAATGTGTAGTATGTCCCGGCGACGGTTTGAATGTTGCCGTTGGCGACGGTTACTTCGCGGATGACGGAGTTGAAAGTGTCGGCGATGAAGATGTTTCCCAAAGAGTCGACGAACACGCCCTGCGGCAGAGCGAGCTGAGCGCTGGTCGCAGGCCCGCTATCGCCGCAGAATGAGCTCTGGTTCGTGCAAGGCGTGCCGTTCCCGGCTACGGTTTGAATGTTGCCGGTGCTGGCCACGACTTCGCGGATGGCGGAGTTACTCGTGTCGGCGATGAAGATGTTTCCGTGGCTATCGACAAACACGCCAAACGGATCATCAAGCTCTGCGCCGGTTGCCAGGCTGCCATCGCCGGAATACCCTGCCGTGCCGCTGCCCGCCACAGTTTGAATGGTGCCCGGTTGGATGATCACGCCGGCGACGGTAATCGCGGAGGTTTGAGTGTTGACCACGCGAATGACGGAGTTATTTGTGTCGGCGATGTAGATGTTTGCCAGGCTGTCGAGGGCCACGCTCTCAGGGCCGTTCAGCGCAGCGCTGGTTGCGGGGCCTCCGTCGCCGGAGTAGCCGAGAGTTCCGTTTCCCGCCACCACAGTGAGCGTGCCGGCCGCGGACACTTCGAAGACTTGGCTCGAGTAGGCGTCCGCAATATAGGTGTTATTCGCCGCATCCCGCGCCACACTTGCCGGGTAGCCGATGCTCGATTGCAGTGCGGGAAGATTGTTGGGACCGCCGCCCGCGACCGTGCTAATCGAATATTGGCTGAACGAGCCCTGCGGCGCGGCCAGCGCGACCGCGATCATGATGCCAATCGAAACCGCCGCGTATCGTGAGCGCATGGTCAGTCCGCCTTCCCGCTGGAAATGCGATCCAGCCGAACTACTTCAGTGGTATTGTGGCCAGAAGGAGTTTGCACTTCCAGAACCACTCTGGGACGGGCTCCGCGGCGCCACAAGTCATACTCTGCGCGACGGATGGTGAATTCCTGCGTCGCATCCACCGAAGCGCCGGCGGGGACGACGATGGAACAGGCCTGCGATCCTCCGCGATCGGGATGGGAAAAATCCGAGAGCGTGATCCGCTGAATGTGAAGGTCGCGCGCGGTGCGGTTGGTCAGATGGAGGCGCAACTGGATGCGGGTCTGAGGTCCAAGGTCAGTCTTGTGCGTCACCCGGTAGGCGCCGGAAAGCTGCGGGGCATCCGCAGCCCTGGCGAATTGCGCCGCGAATGCGAGCAGGCCGGCAACCAGGAGAAGGGAATGGCTGACGCGAAAAATCGTGCAATTAGTTCGCCTGTAGTTCATTGGCCTGTAGTTCATTGGGAGGACCGTCCTTCCGGGGCTCGACGACTTCGGCGCCATCGCAGGATCCCATCGACACACTATCTTGGCATTCTACGAAATCTGTCTGGGATTCCCGTTTGAAACCCCACTGCGGTTTAGATTGGGCCCGCAGCGGATTCCAAGCCGCGTCGAGCGTCACAGCGGAATGTGATCGAAATCACAAACGAGGAAACAGGTCTCGGCCGGCGGCTTGACTGCGGCCATCGCTCGCGCCCGACCGCCATCAAGCCGCTGCGCCCCATGCGGATGGGATTGCGATGCTATCGCTGGTCGTGCATAGCGGCCTGGTCTAAGTGCCTGCTGATCATAGCGTTAGCCTCGGCTTCTTCGAGCATTTGATTGTGCTCCCATTCGGGCCGCATCACCATGGCTTTGATGTGGAAATGCGCCTCCTTGGGAGCATCGTCAATGCGAATCAGCATTTCGTTCTTCTGCAGTCGAAAGGGCGTGATTTCCGCCAGAGGCATGAGTTGCTCGGAGCTCCTGCCGCTTATAACGTAGACCACCTTGTCAGCCACCAGAACGTACTCTGGGCACTGTTCAGCGGTTTCGATTTTTCCCCCGCCCGACATGACTGCCATAAACCCGTGTTGCGGTGCGAGGCAATCGGACATGCGCATGCGGATAATCGTGCCTTGCTGCTGGAGATGAGTTTGTGCCGCCAGAGAGACAGGAAAAGGCAGCGCGAGAATACAGAACAGAGTGCAGAACAGAGTGCGGGACAGAGTGCGCAACAACGTGCGTTTCATAGAGCTCCCAAGGACCGAACTTAGTTTGGATAGTAGTATCCGCTTCGGCTGCGGAATTGCAGGTTGAGGTTGTGGGTGGGCAGAATCCGGACGATGTGGAAGCCGGGATCCTGACTCGGTACTCGATAACTCACCGTGTAGCTTGCCCGGAAGCCTTCAAGAATTACCTGTACTGTGCGACTGGCCTGGTTGCGCGGAAAGTAGTGGCCTCCGGTGGCGCCAGCGAGGTTGCGCAGCACGGCCGCGCCTTGTGAGGAGTCCCGAGGCGGAGTCAGGTCGATGCAATACATCTGGACATCATTTCTGAGCGCGCTTTCCAAGGCATCTGCGAACGAGTTCCGGCTGATGGTATCGGAACCGTCGGAAAACAGGATGAGGACTTTGCCGGCATGGGCGTCGCCCCGGTCGGAAAGAAAGTTTGCGGTGAAGACGATACTGTCGAACAACGACGTCAGTCCGCCCGTTCCCGCCGCCGGAAGTCGCTCGGCGGCGTGGGAGGCGCGACAGTCTCCGGCACAAAGCGGAACAGGTTTGAGACCGTGGAAAGTGAATATGGAGAGGTTATCCTCCGGCACTCCCGCGGTTTGGGAAACCAGTTCCACGAGGCCGGCCATCTCCTGGCGGAATTGCGGGGTGACGGATTCGCTGGCGTCGACCAGAATGGCGATTTCGAGCTTGGTCCAGTCGGAGCGGGTAAAGCTTTGAAAATTGCGGACGATAACATCCTTATCAACCACCGCGAAATCGGTGGCCTGCAGCGTGGCCACGCCGTGATCGTTGAGGTCGGTGGCAGAAAAATTCAAGCGAACTTCGGTGACGTTGGCGCGGTATGTGAATTCGACCGGATCGCCGGCCAGGCCCGCGGAAATTTCGCTACAGAACAGCAGAAGCGTGAGTAGGGGCCAGAGACGTCGGTCGGGTACAGGTGTGGCCATACCGACTACATCGGCCTTTTGGGGGAAACTTTAGGGACTCTCCGGATTACGCTCGTCATTGTCTCAGCGCGGCAAGGCTTGACACGACTTTGAAACTCGGAAAAAGGCGCTGGCCAGGTTGGGTGAGGTTTAACTTGGGGAAGCTCTCACTAAGGTCCGACAGAAAGCCTCCACCACGGAGGACACATAGGTACACAGAGGAACTCGGAGGTTTAATCAGAGGTTCCTTCGGGGGAACCACTCCGTGCCGCCCGGCTCGCTACTCGCTCACCTTGGGTTTTCGGGCTTGAGCAATCAACTTCTGGACCGCGGCTTTTTTGTCGTCTGCCAGCGTGGGATTTAACTTCAGCAATTGCTGCCATGCCGCGATCGCGCCGTGAGGATCATTTTTCGCCTGCAATCGGATCATCCCCAGATTGAAGAGGGAATTGGCATCCTTGGGGTCGTAACTGAGAGATTGCTGCAGTTGCTGGATGGCGCCGTCGGCGTCGCCTTGATAGAACAGGCACGAAGCCAGATCGGTGCGGGCGGCCACGTTTTTAGGATCGGCATCGACGGCCTTCTGGAAATATCCTGCCGCGTCTTTGAACTGATGCGTTGCTTTGTAGAGCATCCCAATCTGATTCAGCAGTTGCGAGTTGTTGGGGTCGGTTTTCAATTTCGCCAGCAGTGGCTCGGCCTTCTTGTCGGCCATGTGCTTCATGTCGTCCAGGGTGGGCATCTGCGGGTGCGCGCCAAGGGGTGCTGTGCCAGGGGAAGCTGCATCCGCTGGGGCGCCAGGGGATGGGGTGCCCGCGGCGGTAGCGGTCATCGGCGCGGCCTGCACGGCTTGAGCCGGGCGAGACGCCGACCCGCGAAACAAATACCCCAGCGCCAACCCGATGACCAGACAGATACCCGCCATGGCATACACTTGCGGAGTCTTCCACCCTCGAGCTGCGCCAGGTTCCTCTTCGTTCGCCATAGTTCCCCTTGGACTCTCAGTCCTAAGAATTTGTCATGGCACGCTCACTGCCATCGTGAATGTTGATTGATGAATTGTAGTTTCAATCACTTACGGGCTGCAAATTGGAGCGGTCAAGCGGACCCCCGGCACCAGTCGCGTCTTTCTTCGCAACTCCTGCGCTTTTTTCCGCGAAGCGCTCTAGTTGGGTTCTTGGCTGAATTGGCGAAGTGACTCTGGTCGCTAGACACGAACACTTCGCCGGTTGCGCCTATGAGGGGAATCACGCGCTGGTGTGAGCAGCGGCACTGTCGCCAATCGGTCCTGCCGCTAGCATGGCGGCATCTTCTCCCCCGATCCTCGGAAACTGCCGTTTCGTCTCCTTTCCGTTTCCGAGAGTGAGGCTCTATGCGAAGCCTCGGGAGTCGGTTGTCTCGTTGGTTCTGTTTGGAGGTGGGGTCTGTCCCGCACTCCCGGGGGAACAGCCTGTTTCCTCCTCCCTATGAACCCCTCCCCCCCGCCCTGAGTCGTGAAGGCCAGCGCCCGACGTCGCTTAGTTCCTGGTGGCTGCAATCGGCTCAGATCTTCATCTTGAGGAGGCAAACAATGAACTGGCGCTCCTTTTTCGTGGTTGCAACCCTGGTGGCCTCGATCGACGCATTCGCTGGCAGCACTCCAAAATTCAATCCTGAACAGGCAATCGACCGAATCATCGCTAACGAGCGTGCGCTCAGCACCACCATGCGCAGCTATAGTCCGATGGTCGAAACCTACCTGCAGCACATGCAGCCCGACGCGACCATGGGATTCGTCCCTGCCGAGGACCACTACTTTCTGGGGCGAGTGCAATTCCAGCAGGCGAAGGAAGAGTTCTATCTCGACAAGCGCCTGGTGGAACGCATGGCGGGCTCGTTCTCGAATCTCTATTCCCTCAGTCCGGTAGGTTTTTCCGCCATGATCTTTGTCGATCGCTCCGGCTTCGACCGCAAGAATTACCAGCTGCGCTATATGCAGAGCGAGTTTCTGGGCGAAGTACGGTGCCTGGTCTTCGAAGTGAGTCCACGCAAAGATAAAAATAAGGATCGGAATGTGCCTCGGTTCAAAGGCGCCATCTGGGTGGAAGATAGTGGCTATAACATCGTTCGTTTCAACGGGAGCTATGGCACTTTCCACATCGACAGCTGGCGTATGAACCTGCGCGACGGGGTGTGGCTGCCCGCGGTGGTCTACTCGGAGGAGTTCGACTCCAACAAACCGCAGACGCAGAATCCGCGGTTGAAGGCGCAGACGCGGATATGGGGCTACAACCTCGGCCCGCGGCGCGAATCGGAATTTACCGAGATCGTGGTGGATCCTGCCGCCGCGAAAGATTTGTCGGAGAATCCCGACCAGAGTCCGCTGGACATTCAGCGTTCCTGGCAGCGGCGCGCCGAAGACAACGTCATCATCAAACTGGAGGAACTTGGATTAGTCGTGCCCGAAGGCGAGGTCGACAAGGTCCTGCAAACGGTTATCACGAACTTGGAAGTGACCAATAAGATTGTTCTCGACCCTGAAGTTCGCTGCCGGATCATTCCCACTACGCCTATCGAAGTCGCCACCATCGGCCACACCATCCTGGTGAGCCGCGGACTGCTGGATGCCCTGCCCAACGAAGCCGCGCTGGCCGTGGTTCTGGCCCACGCTCTGGCGCATGCGGCCCTGGGTCACGACCTTGACAGCAGCTTCGCGTTCAACGATCGCATGGTGGTTCCCAGCCTGCAGCAATTGCCGCTCTTTGATTTCAAACATAGCCCCGAGCAGGAGCGGGAAGCCGAAGCGCTCGGGCTGAAGATTCTGGCGAACTCGCCCTACAAAGACAATCTTGCCGAAGCTGGATTGTTTCTCAAGGCGCTGGCCCGGTACGGACGGAAGATTCCCAACCTCACCAAGGCGAATCTGGGCGAGAGCATGGTCACTGACAATCGGGTTTCGTTCATGAGTCCAATCGCCGACGCCGCACCTGTGCTCGAACTCGACAACCCGCAGCAGATCGTGGCCTTGCCGCTGGGCAGCCGCGTGAAACTCGACCCTTGGGCGGGACAGCTGAAGTTCGTGAAAGCGCGGCCGCCCCGGATTTATTCGGCGAAAGACAAATTGGCGCTCGAAGTCACGCCGTTCTCGCCGTATCTGGTGCGCTTCAAACCTGCGGCACTGGCTGCAAAGGAACGCGACTCGGTTCAAGACCGTTGATGGGAGAAACTTCATGACTCGCTCCGCGCGGATCACGCTTCGCCTGATACTCGCTGGCCTAATCAGTAGCTGCGTGTGCCATGCAGGCTCGCATCCTACTCGAGTCGATGAGAACTCCAGCTGCCTGGAATGCCATGCCGACCACGCCATTGGAGATCACGTTCATCCTGCGGTTAAGCTGGGTTGTACTTCCTGCCACAGCATCGACAATCGCGAGGACGCGACCTATGTCGCGCTGAAGCCGGCGGACGGCGTTGTTTGTTTTGGCTGTCACGAACCAGACTCGTACCTCTACCCGCATCTGCTCTACGCTTCCGGCATGTGCCTGCGTTGCCACAATCCGCATGCTTCGGCGAATCCGCGAATGCTTCGCGCGAAGGTGAATGACCTTTGCCTGAGTTGCCACCTGCGAACGCCAGCGAGCGTTCCCTCGCATTACCTGCCGACGATTGAACTCACGGCCAACAACAGCATGGGACATCCCTATGAACGGCATCCCGTGAGCGGGAGCCGTGATCCCCTGAACGGCGGCGAAATGTCATGCGTCAGTTGCCACTCGGCACATGGAGGCAGACAACTGCACCTGCTGAAGACAGCGGCCGAAATTCCCGAGGACGCGCTGAACCAAAATACCGAGACCAAGGACATGTGCCGCGAGTGCCACCTGCGGATGTGGGGGCTGGAGGGGGCGCCGCTAAAGAAAAAGCACAAGAAGAAATAGAAAAGAGGTGCTAATTCACTGCCGGCTCGCACCGCTCCCGAGTGACATTCATAATGATTGGAGCTGCCGCTGCAGTCGACTGCTGTTTCTTCGCCTCCCTCAGATGCAGGAGGTATTGAGGGAATTGCGCTGTGTATGTGGTCAGCAAGTCGGGAGAAGACAAAACCAAGTATCCGGTTATTCCGAAGAAGCCCCATGGGGAGTCAGATTCCATGCCTTCAATAAGGGAATCGTCGCCGTGAGCGCGCACTTGATCGATCAGGAATTGTTTGTTCGCGGCCACACGGTCGGCGATAGTGTGGACCGAAGCCCAGGGATACTCGCTCTGCCAGGTCGAATTGGTGCACAAAAATTTCTGCTCATCGTCGGGAACCAGAGTTCGTCGCGCTTCAACTTCGGATATCTGTTCGATCACGAACAAATGGCAGCAACCCATGTGACCGAAGCTGCCCGCAATCGTGCGCCCAGGCATCTTTTTGCCCGCGAAGAATCTGCCGGTGTAGGTCGCGACGACATCGTAGTAAGCGCATTGCCGGTGAGAACGGCACGCTTCGCTGTCTGGCCTTCTCTTCCGATGTGCGTGAGTCCTTCCTTGAAATTCGTCAAATTGCGCATCCCTGAGAATCGGCGAGGTCATCGCCTGTATCTTCTTCATCCCGGGTTGGCGCGCTAAGAGGGACTCGCCACCGTAGGTCCACCCAACGGAAGTATGAATAAAAGGAAGCCCGCATGCGTTGTCATCGACGGTGTTGCCCTCAAACTCGAATTCCAGCCGCCCGCGAAAGCGCAGCCTCTTGCCATCGAACGCATTCGGGCTGTTCAGTATCTGACAAACTTCCACATCACGAATCGGTTCGTTGAGCGGGGCTTGACTAAAACAGAAGCGTGGAAAAGCCATCAGAGAAAGCAGCAAGCTAAATCTAAGGAGCGTTGAGCATTTATTGGTAAGCATAGCCTGATGACTATGTGATGCTTACTTCCGTATACGTGCCGTATACCTGCCGCAGGGCTTCGCAGATTTCGCCGACGGTGGCGTAGGCGCGGACCGCGTCCACGATGTAGGGCATGGTGTTGGCCGAGGAAACATTGCCGTTGGTGCCCGCGTGCGGCTCTTGCGCGGCAGCTTTCTTCAGCGCGTCCAGCGCACGGTTCACGTCGTCATTGGAGCGGCGGGCACGCAAGGTCTTCAGCTTCGCGGTTTGCTGGCGCGCCACGCTTTCGTCGATGTAGAGAATGTGCGGCGACTCCTCTTCGATCACGAATTCATTGACGCCGACGATCACTTTCTCGCGAGCCTCGGCGGCGCGCTGGTATTGGTACGATGCCTCGGCAATCTCTTTCTGCGGATAGCCGCGCTCGATGGCCTTGACCATGCCCCCCATGGCGTCGAGTTTGCCGAAATAATCGAGGGCGCCGTGTTCCATTTCCAGCGTTAAGGTTTCTAAGAAGTATGATCCGCCCAGCGGATCAACTGTCTGCGCGACTCCCGACTCATAGGCAACGATCTGCTGCGTGCGCAGCGCGATGCGCGCCGCTTCTTCGGTGGGCAGCGCCAGAGCCTCGTCGTAGGAATCGGTGTGCAGCGACTGCGTTCCGCCCAGAACCGCCGCCAGCGCCTGTATGGCCACGCGGGCAATGTTGTTCATCGGCTGCTGCGCCGGCAAAGAGACTCCCGCCGTCTGGGTGTGGAAGCGCATCAGCCAGGTGCGTGCGTTCTTCGCGCCGAAGCGGGTCTTCATTACCTGCCCCCAAATCTTCCGGGCGGCGCGGTATTTGGCGATCTCTTCGAAAAAGTCGTTGTGGGCGTTGAAGAAAAAGCTCAGGCGCGGGCCGAACTCGTCCACGTCGAGCCCGCGGCGTCGCGCCCACTCCACATATTCGACGCCGTCATACAGAGTAAACGCCAGTTCCTGTAACGCAGTGGAACCGGCCTCGCGGATGTGGTATCCACTGATGGAAATCGTGTTGAAGCGGGGCGTGAACTTCGATCCGAACTCAAACGTGTCGATCACGAGGCGCATCGAGGGCGCTGGAGGATAGATGTATTCCTTCTGCGCAATGTATTCCTTGAGAATGTCGTTCTGAATCGTGCCCGAAATTTTCTTCCAGTCGGCGCCCTGCTTTTCCGCGACCACCAGGTACATGGCCCACAGCACCGACGCGGGCGAGTTGATGGTCATTGAGACCGTGGTTTTTTCGAGATCGATGCCGCCGAAAAGAATTTCCATGTCTTCGAGCGAGTCGATGGCCACGCCGCACTTGCCCACTTCGCCTTCGCTCGCCGGATCGTCGGAGTCATAGCCCATCAGCGTGGGGAGATCGAATGCTACCGAAAGCCCGCTGCCGCCGTGTTCGAGCAAATATTTGTAGCGCTGGTTGGTTTCTTCCGGCGAAGCGAAGCCGGAGAACTGACGCATGGTAAAAAGTTTGCCGCGATATCCGGTGGCGTGAATGCCGCGCGTGTAGGGCGCCTGGCCGGGAAAGCCGAGGTATTGTTCCTCGCTCCAATCGGCGGGCAGGTCGGCGTGCGTGTACAGCCGACGAATCGGCAAGCCGGAAATCGTGGTGAAGCGCGCGTGGCCGTGCTCGTCGAGATTCACTCCCGTCGGCGCGCCGATCGGCCGCTCGGGAGCTTTTTCGAGCGTGGGGGCGAGCGTGGTCTCAGCCCAATTCTTCTCGGCATCGGAGGGATGGCGACTTTCAAACACGTCCGCGACCGGACTCTCGGCAACCTGCGGTTTCAGCGGCTTTTCTTCCATGCGTGCATTTCCCCGTCGCGCTTTCCCCGTCAAACCAGTGTGCTGCCTCGATGATAGGGAAGCGAGGGCGCAGGAGCAAGGCGGAAGGCACGTGTCAGAACGACCGGTCGGTCAGCAGAAACCATCACCACAGAGGACACAGAGTGAGTCACTGCAGTGGCGTAGGCTGCTTCCGGCTCAACTCCCACGCCTTGGCGTATTTCCACGAAACGTAGACCGCGTGGTAGAGGTGCAGCAGCAGGCCTTCGCGGCCATCGAGGAAGCCGAGGCGGAAAAAGTAGTTGTAGATAAACGTGAACAACGGGCGCACGACGATGTTGATTATGCCGAACCGGACTCTGCCATTGCCTTTGGCCACAACCATCTCCGCCCCCAGCGACGAATATCGGTTCATGTGCTCGATGTAGTCGGAGAGCGTGGGGTAGGAGTGGTGGATGATTTCGATAGGATCACCCATTTCGTAGTATAAGGACGGGCGATACTCCATTCCCTGGATCAACTGTAGGTCTTCATGCACTGCGCGATCCTCGAAGCGAGCGCTGTCTCGTCTAAACAGGCGCAACTTGGGGTCCGGATAGAAGCCACCGTGCCGGATGCGGCGCCCCAGAAAACAATTTCGCCGCGAGAAGATCATCCCTCCTCGAAAGTCGGCGAATTCGTCCCTGTGTTTTCCGAAAAGTGCCAGCATCAGGAACTCTCGCATTCCCGTGCTGACTTCTTCATCCGCGTCCAGACTTAGTATCCAATCACCCGACGCCTTGTCGATGGCCGAATTCTTCTGGGCGGCGAATCCTTTCCACTCTTCAACGAATACTTTTGCGCCGAATGACTTTGCAATCTCGACGGTGCGGTCGGTCGAGCCCGAGTCGACGACGATGGTCTCTCCTTTGCCGTCGGCCACCAGCGGTTGCACGCTGGCGAGCGTGCGGCCGATGTTCACTTCTTCGTGGAACGTAATGATTACGACGGACAGGGTCATAGGCGGAATGCGGCGATTCGGAGTTCGCGCATGCGAAGGCGTAGTTTATCAGGGCGCGTGGGCGCACACGTGTTGCGGACAGCCTTCTGAGCATCAGCAGGTCCCTCGACTGCGCATTGCGATTGCTAAGCGCAATCGCGATGCTACTCTCGGGATGGCAGAGGAGTTGAGGCTACATTTGGCCTCCGGGCTGGGCGGGCGGAGCCGCTGCGGGCGCGGACAGTGGCGACCCCGCCGGAACCGCGTCCGTGCGCGGCACAACATAAGGGACGGTGGGCAGGTGCGTGACCTGGCCGCGGGTGGCGTCGGCGACGTTGATGTTGGCGTGATCGAGCAGCAATCCGGTGGCGCGATCGAGTTCGATGAACGACTTTTCGTAGGCCGCCTTGGCTGAAACCAGGTTTGACTCGCCTGTGGTCAACGTGGCGGCATCTTGCAGGATGGTGGTCTGCGTGGTGAGTCCGACTTTTAGTTTCTGGAGGTCGGCGTCGAGCGTTTGGCGGGCCAGGTCGACGGCCGATTGCGCCGCTTGCACGGAAACCCGGTTTTGCTTGACATCAAATTGCGCGTTGCGCACCTCGATCCGCACCTGATTTTCCAGCTGAAGTTCACGCACTTGCGCCTGGCGGTATTCGAGTTCGGCGCGTACCTGGTTCGATTGCGCCTCGCGGTTCCGAAGGGGAATGGAAAGCGTCAGGCCGACGCCCTTGTCGGGTGCGGTCGAGTTGACCAGTTGGTTCAGAGTGCTGCCGTAGCCGACACTGGTGGCGGTCTGGAACGGCGGAGGAGCGGTCTTCGGATTGAAACACAAGCTGCTGGTCGTGGTGGAGCAGTTCGGCACTAGCGCATTGACGTCCCCTCCAACTCCGGACCCGCCGTAATAAGCGAAAGCTTGCAGCGTGGGAAGCATGGCATTGCGCACGGCCTTACTATTCAGGTCTCTGGACTGGAGATCGATGCGCGACTCCACCAGTTCGGCGCGATGGCGCAGCGCGTTATTAATCATGTCCTGGACGGGAATGACAGGCTCTGCCTGGGGAATCTGCATGGTCGAGGTCGGGATGACGTCGGCTTCGGCGAGCACTGGGTCTTCAATGCTGCGGCTGAGAGCGTTCTTCATGAGCAGTTGCTGCAACTGCAGGTTGTTTTGGGCCACGATCAGATTCTGTTCGTCAGTGGCGACGGTGCTCTGCGAACTTACGACTTGGATTGGGGGCGCAGTGCCGACTTGCGCCTGGTGTTTAGAGTCGTCGAGGGCCTTCTGGGCGTAGGTGAGCGCCTCCCGCTGCACGCGAACATTTTCATACGCGTAAACCAAGTCCCAATACATGTTCTCGATCTGATCGACGGTGGTGATAATTTGCAGACGGAAGGCCACATCAGAAATCTCTCGGTTATTCCTGGCAATGCGGATGAAGCGCGTGTTGGGCAGAGACCCGAACCCTTGCAAAAGATTCTGCGTGAAGCGGAACTGAAAGGTCGAGCCCAGTTGCGGCGTGAGCAGGCTGGTGGGGTTGTTGGTGGTGAGGTGAGTGTTATTGAAGGAGCCGGTGAGCGCTCCCCCGAACTCAAATCCCTGGGTGTAGCCGAAGTTCGCGGTGTAGGTATTCTGGGCGACGACGGGGACGGGACTGAAGACGCTGACCGACTCGGTGTCATTCTTGTCGAGTTGCAGCGTGCTGGTGATTTGCGGATCGAATGCCGTGATGGGCGAGCCGATGCCGAGGGTCGAACTGACCAGGCCGTTGGTGCCGGTTCCGGCGCCGCCGGCCGCGACCGTGGTGCCGCCGGTGCCGGAGCCGACCGTGCCACCTAGTCCGCCAACCCCGCCTCCGGGCGTGTTCTGCACGATGCCGGTATTGACGCCCAGAATGCTGGCGCCCGATTTCGCCCGCAGCAAGTCGGCGTCGGCGATGTTCAGGTTATAGCGGGCGATGTCGATGTCCAGATTGTTCTCGAGCGCCAGGGCCACGGCATCATCGATGGAGAGATAGATTTTGCCATCCTTCATGAGCGAGTCGATGCGCGGCGAATTGCCCAGGATCGGCGGGGCGACTTCCTCCGGCATGTAGGGCTGCAGCACGCGAGGAAACGCCGAGCGGGGAACGGAGTAGTCCTTCAGATGAACCGGCGGCGCCGGGGCGGGCTGCGGCGCCGGCGGAGGTTCCTGGGCCCGGAGAGCGGCCGGAACGGTCGTCAGGAACAGGACAGGAGCTAGAGAAATCGGCAGCAGCCGGACAATGAAATTGAAATTGAAATTGAAATTCGAACGCGGGAAACCCATGAGTATTCTCCTTGCATAAGAGCGGCGCGCCTGCTTGCACTAACAGAAATTGAATGATGCTAACGTTGGATGCAAGACGCAAAAACCAAGTCTCTTCATCTTAGCGGGAGAAGTTTCACGGGGAGGGCGGAGGATTGTAAAGAATTGTGAGCAAGAAAGGCGCCGCTGCCCGGTTCGGACAGCGGCACTGTAGTGTCTGGAATGGCCTATTGCTGGGCCGCGGGCGGCGTTGAAGGCACGTCCTTGCGCGGGGCGACGTAAGGAACGTTGGGCAGGCGGTTGACCTGGCCCTTGGCAGCGTCGTCGATGCTGATGCCGACGTGATCGAGCGTAACGCCCACCGCGCGGTCCAACTCGACGCGCGATTTTTCGTAGGCGGCCATGGCTGACATCAGCGTGGACTCGGCCGTGGCCAGTGCGCTCTGCGTCTGCAGAACCAAGGTTGTGGTCGAGGTGCCGAACTGATATTTCTTCTGCTCAGCGTCGAGTGATTGTTTGGCGAAGTCCACCGCGGCTTTGGCGGAGTCGACGCTGGCCCGGTTCTGCTCCAACTGGAACTGGGCGTTGCGCACATCGATACTGATTTTGTTTTCGGTTTGCTGCAGCGCCATCTGTGCCTGCTGGTATTCCAGTTCCGACCGGATCTGAACCGCCTCCGCGGCCCGGTTGCGCAGCGGAATATTGAGCTGCAGGCCGACCCCTTTATCGGGAGCGGTGGAGTTGATGAGCTGGTTCAGGGTGCTGCCGTAGCCAACGGATGGAGTTGTACTGGTGGAGCAACCGAATCCGGGATTGTCCGGGCTCGAACAAAGGTTCGCCGGATTTTGCGAACCCCCAACGCCCGCACCACCGTAGTAAGCGTAGAGGTCAAGAGTGGGCAGAAGCGCGTTGCGCACGGCTTTGTTGCTGATCTCGGTGGTGTTGAGCGTGATGCGGGACTCCACCAGATCGGCTCGGTGACGAAGCGCTTCGTTGACCAGATCCTCGGTAGGCTGGATAGGTTCGTTTTCTGGAACTTCCATGGTAGAAGTGGGAACGACTTCCGCTGCGGCCAAGTGTGGATCGCGCAAGGTGCGGCTGAGTGCGTTCTTCATCAGCAGCTGTTCGAGTTGCAGGTTGGTCTGGGCCAAAGTCAAGGTTTGCTGGTCCTGCGCCACGGTGGTTTGCGCGCGCACGACTTCAATGGGCGCGAGGCTGCCGATTTCGACCTGCTTCTTGGTGTCAGACAGCGTCTTCTCGGCGAAGGCTAACGACTCCTGTTGCACGCGCACATACTCGTAGGCGTACACCAGATCCCAGTACATATTCTGAATCTGATTGACCGTGGTAATCACCTGCAGCCGGAAGGCCACATCGGAAAGTTCACGGTTGTTCTTGGCGATGCGGATGAAGCGCGAGTTGGGCGCGAGTCCAAAGCCCTGGAGAAGATGCTGCGTGATCTGCGCCTTGAAGCCCGAGCTTAGATTGGGACTCAGGCTGGAAAAGAAGCTGTTGGTTGTGCTCCGGGTGTTGTTGAACCCTACGGTCAGGTTCGTGCCCCATTGGAAGGCCTGCTGGTAAGCAAAATTCACGGTGCCGGTGTTTTGCGCCAGACTGGAGCCGGGAAGCACGCCCTGAAAAATACTGGTTGCCCGTTGACTGAAATGATCCTCTTGCAAAGTTCCTGTAACCACCGGATCGTAGCTGTTAATCAGCGATCCGAGACCGAGGGTGGAGGTATTCAAGCCGCCAACACCGGCGCCTGCACCGCCCGCGCCCAAGCTGGTTCCTCCTGTGCCGGAGCCGACTTGCCCGCCCAGTCCCCCGACGCCGCCGCCGGGAGTGTTTTGCACGATGCCGCTCGGCACACCAAGAATGGTAGCGCCTGACCTGGCGCGAAGGATGTCCGTATCGGCGATATTCAGGTTGTAGCGCGCAATCGCGATATCAAGATTGTTTTCCAGGGTAAGCGCAATCGCGTCATTCAGCGACAGGTAGAGCTTGCCGTCGTGCATGAGTTGATCGATGCGCGCCGTGTTGGAGAGATTCGGCGGAGCCAGGCGCCGGGACGTGTACGGCCCGATCGGATTGGGGAAGTGCGAAACCGGCGTGGCGTAATTCAAGACCGGCAATGGCCGCGCTTCCGGC
Organism: Candidatus Sulfotelmatobacter sp.; assembly: GCA_052148475.1. GTDB lineage: Bacteria > Acidobacteriota > Terriglobia > Terriglobales > Acidobacteriaceae > Sulfotelmatobacter. The sequence goes on from JBKQID010000033.1 coordinate 76,078, forward strand.
GTGTTCTGCGGGGTGGGAACTGCGGGCGCTTCCTGGGCCCAACCCGCGAGGCTCAGCGTTGCGAACAGGCTGGCAGCGGCGGCGAGCCGGACGGTCGAGGTTAAACGTGCGAATAGCATCTACTCATCTCCGTTCGTTAGTACCAGTTCGTTAGTTCCAATTCGTTTAGAAACCAATTTTGATTAAGACGTTGCTGCGAATGCTCTTGGTGGCAACTACCACAGGCTTTCGCCTGAGACAACCGGGACCAAAATAAAGTTCTACCCAGGCATTAGTACGCAAAGAACTCGTCGAAGGTTCCTGAAAATCTGGGAGAAACCAGTCTTTCCCTGCGCTGCGCCTGTTACCTTCTAGTCCCGCACGCGCTTTTTCCAGGGACGTAGCGTCAGAGAGTCTCTATCCTGGAGACCGGAATTCCGCGGAGACCGTCCAGTATATCTGAGCGGAACTACCCCTGCCTTGCGCCGCACCACCTCTGGAACTGGTAAATTGCTGGCAAGGCCCGAATTGCTTTGGATGATGCGAAGCGGGCACCGGACTCGAAAGATCGCCGCATAAAAGATCGCAGCATGCGCAATCTCAAAGTGACTCTCTCCTATGACGGGGCGGAATTCTCCGGCTGGCAGGTGCAGCCCGACGCCAGCACCGTACAGGGCGCGCTCGCCTCAGCCATTGGACGGATTACCGGGGAAAAGGTATTGCCGCAGGGCTCGGGACGGACCGATGCTGGAGTGCATGCGCTGGCCCAGGTCATGACATTTATCACCGAGTCGTCCGTCCCGACGCAGAATTTCGTGAAGGCGATGAACGACATTTTGCCGGCGTCGGTGCGCGTGCTGGAAGTGGAGGAAGCGCCGCCGGAATTCCACGCGCGGCATTCGGCGCGGGCGAAAACCTATCGCTATCGAATTTATCGGGAGTCGATTTGTCCGCCATTTCTGGCCCGCTATGTGTGGCACTACCCTTACCGGCTGGCGGAAGCGGAGATGGGGCGGGCGGCGGAGCTGGTGCCTGGGGAACATGATTTCACTTCGTTCGCGGCCGTCGACCCGGAGCGGGGACGCAGAGAAGCGGCGGGCCTGCGGTCCGAGAGCGGGTCAGAGAGCCCGTCCCACACAGGCACTTCCGAGGCGGTTGCGGCTGTGTCCAATATTCGAAAAATATTTTCATCATCGTGGGAGCGGGTCGGGGACGAGTTGATCTACACGGTTCGGGGTTCGGGATTTCTGCACCACATGGTCCGCAATCTGGTGGGCACATTCATTCAGGTGGGCAAGGGGACGTTGCAGGTTGAGGATGTAACCCGCATCCTCGAGGCGCGGGACCGCTCGGCCGCGGGTGCGACTGCTCCCGCGAATGGATTGTATCTGGTGAATGTTGAGTACTAATGTCGAGTGCTGGAAGAGCTTTGTGCACGGGACGAGAGAGACGTAGCAAGCTTCGTCTCCACGGATTAGGATTTAGTTATGGCTACGGATCTGCAAATCGCGGCGCGCAAGACTGTGGTGGTGAATCCGGCGACCGGCGCAGTTCTGCGCGAACTCGAGTGCGCGGGCGAAGCTGAAGTCGAGGCCACGGTAGCGCGGGCTCGCGCAGCGCAGGCTAGTTGGAATGATCTCGGGCTGCGATTGCGGATTGCCGTATTGCGCCAATTCCAGCACAAGCTGCAGGCCAGAAAATCTGAGATTGCCGCGGCCATCACGCTTGAAGCGGGCAAGCCGCTGGCGGAATCGCTGGTCACCGAAGTGCTGGTGGTGCTCGACGCCGCGCGATTCCTCATTGACAACGCCTGGCGGCTGCTGCGCGATGAGCCTGTGCCCCACGGCAATCTGGCCACAAAATTGAAGAGCGGACGGCTGGTGCGGGAACCGCACGGCGTGATCGCGATCATTTCGCCGTGGAATTATCCCTTCTCGATTCCGGCAACCGAAACCCTGGCCGCTCTGGTGGCGGGCAATGCCGTCGTGCTGAAGCCGTCGGAATTGACGCCGCTGGTGGCCCTGGAACTGGCTTCGTTGCTGCACTCCGCGGGCGTGCCAGAGGACGTGTTTCAGGTCGTGGTCGGCGAGGGCGCGGCCGGTGCGGCGCTCCTGCGTTCCCCGATCGACAAACTGGTATTTACCGGAAGCGTTACGACCGGGAAGCGGGTCGCGGCCGCCGCGGCCGAGCGCTTGCTTCCGGCGGTGCTTGAACTGGGCGGCAAAGATCCCATGCTGGTGCTCGACGACGCCGACCTCGATGTGGCTTCGAGTGCGGCGGTGTGGGGTGCGTTCGTCAACGCGGGGCAGGCGTGTCTGTCGGTCGAGCGCTGCTATGTGCATCGTAGTTTGTATGAACCGTTTGCCCAGGCGTGCGCGGAGAAGACGAAGCAGTTGCGCGTGGGCAATGGCATGGATCCGCAGACCGATGTCGGCCCCATGATCCGCGAGCAGCAGGTGCGGATAGTAGAAGCGCACGTGGCAGACGCGAAGGCGCGCGGAGCGCGGGTTCTCGCGGGCGGCCAGCGGTTGCCGAAATTGGGCGCAAACTTCTATGCTCCCACGGTGCTGGCCGGCGTGACTCACGACATGCGCATCATGCGGGAAGAAACTTTCGGCCCGGTGCTGCCCATCATGGATTTCGATAACGACGACGAAGCCGTGCGCCTGGCCAACGACTCTGAATACGGCTTGGCGGCGAGCGTCTTCACCCGCGACTCGAAGCGAGGCGAGCGGCTGGCGCGCCACATCCATGCGGGCACCGTCATGGTGAACGATGTGATCTCATGCTTCGGCATCAGCGAAGCTCCGCACGGCGGCATGAAGGCCAGCGGACTGGGCCGCACTCACGGGCGCTTTGGGCTGGACGAAATGGTGAGAGTGAAATACCTGGATATCGACCGCATGCCGGGGATGAAAAAGGTCTGGTGGTACGGCTATGGCGAGAGTTTCCGCCGCCAGATGGAAGGTTTTCTGGATTTTCAGTTTGCCCGCGATCTAGGAGATCGGGTGCGCGGAGCATTACGCTCGGCGGGGGTTCTAAAGCGCAAGCAGCTGTGAGATTGGCCGAGCTTCGCCCAGGCCGGACGGACGAAGGCGTCCGTCGCCACATGAGTCGTGGTGTTTCACGGATGAGCGGCGGGTACTGAGGCGGCGCTACTCATTCGTCAATCCGGTCGCCGTGACTTCGCGGATGGGAGATCACAAGGAACCGCACTGGCACCGACGACGGATTGCGGATCTGATGCCGCTTGCCGGGCAGCACTCGGATGCCCGTCCCTGCGGCCAGTAGCGTGGTTTGACCTTCCACCTCCATCAGCACTTCACCCGAGAGAATGTAGAAAAACTGCTGCGCATTCTGGTGGTGATGGCGAATCTCGGCGGCGCCCGGCGGCATGAACTCCTCAATCACGCTGAGTTGCTCATCGTTGACCAGGTACCAGGCGTCGCAATCCACTCCCCAGCGATAATGCTCGGCATTCTTCCGGCTCACCCGGCCCGGAAGGTCCGGGCTTGCTGGAACGGAATTTCGTTGGGGCGTTGAAATTCTCTTCGCCATGCTTCTCGCCTCCGGTGGGACCAGTGTAATCTGTTCGCCATGAGTGAACGTACGAATTCCAATCCTCCTCATTCTCATTCCGGCTCTCATTCCGGCCCGGCCGCCGATCCCAAGCGCGAACTGTTGCGGCACACCCTGGCCACGGTCGCCTATCGCGGCGGGAAAGCTGTGCGCCAGGCTCCGCAGGGCTTTGCCGACTTTCAGGCCGGCGAGGGAGTGCGCACGCCCGGGCAGATTCTGGCGCATATCGGAGACTTGTTTGACTGGGCTTTGTCGATTGCCATGGGCCAGCAGAAATGGCACGACTCGAAACCGTTGCCGTGGGAGCAGGAAGTCGGGCGCTTTTTCGCGGTCCTCAAGAAGTTCGACGAGTTCCTGGCTTCCGCCGAGCCGTTGCACGCTCCGCACGAGAAGCTGTTTCAAGGGCCAATTGCCGATGCGCTGACCCACGTCGGGCAGATCGGCGTGTTGCGGCGCCTCGCACGTGCGCCGGTGAGAGGCGAAAACTACTACGCGGCGGAAATCGAGACTGGACGAGTGGGCGCTGTCCAGCCCGCACCGAAGCGGGAGTTCTGACCGCACGCCTTCGCAAACTACTTGGCGCGGTTGCGATACAGGGCCCCGTCCACTTGTTGGATCATCGCTTCGACGTTGAGTGGGATTTCCAGAAACTCGGCGAGTTGCTGTGCGACATCTTTCGGTTTGCTCAGCACGTCGTGATATGGCGTGGGGATGGCTTTCACGTAGGGCTTGCCATCGAGCCAGGCGTAAACCTCGCGTAGATGTTTCTCAAAGGCGGCGGAAATTGCGGCCGGGTCGGCCCCTTCCTTGTAGGTTCCGCGGCGGCGCAACATTTGGTCCTGCGATGCCAGCACTTCCGGCAGCGGCCGCTGCATAAAGATGATTCTGTATTCGTGGCCGGCGGGAAGCGACAGCAGAAGCCGCGAGATGACCTTGACCACCTTGCCCTCGCCCTCGGCAATGCAGCCCGGATCGTTGGGCAGTTGTTTGATGCGCTCCCACTCGAGGTAGCCGCGCGGGTTGTCGGTGTCGGCGCCGCGTTCGCCGTCGGAGAGCGCGGGCATTCCTCCCGCAACCAGCATCTGCATCATGAGAGACGTGCCCGAGCGCGGCAGTCCCGAAACGATCGTGATCATAATTTTCTTTAGAACTGACAGACTATCAGAGGCGTCTGCGATGCACATGTTTCACCCACCGTGTTTTGGTTGGCGGGTTTTCATTTACAATGGCCGCGTAAGGCCGAATCCGGCGGCGTTTGGGCCGCTCGAACGAGGGGTACCTCCTTGGCGACTAGCGAAGTGACCGCTTCCGGCTCTCAGCATGTCCAGCAGCTTCCCCACCATAAAGTCAAAGTCAAGAAGGCCGGGCAACGCGCCTGCAACGAAAAAGACGCGAAGGGAAAATTCTGCGGCGGCCATTTAAAACTCTGGTTCTACATGACCGACGCGGTCGAGCGCGAGTGCGGCGACGTAGAAAAAGCCTGGGGACCGAAGGCGGAGGTGTACCGCTGCGAAAACTGCCGAACGCTGTATCTGCCGACGCCGGGCGAGACCAAGATCAACGTCGCAGGGCAGGGAATGATTTCAGTGTTCGGGCTCACGCTGCCGCCGAAAGAGAAATGAACCGGCTTTGAACGGGGCCTACTAAGAGAATTTTTGATGCGGAGCACAAACCCTCCCTCTCCGGGGACAAGCTAAGAGCCCACGGCCGACCGCCAAGAGCGTTTTCCATGCACACTCCCGACCTCATCTACGACTGGAATAAACAGCATCCGCCAGGCTTGAAGCCGCCGGGGCCGGTGCTCATCAACGACGAGACTCTGCGCGATGGGCTGCAGTCGCCATCGGTGCGCGATCCTTCGATCGCCGAAAAAATTGAAATCCTTCATCTGATGGAAGCGCTGGGGATTCATTCTTTGGCCCTCGGACTGCCGGGCGCCGGGTCGCGCGCGGTTGACGCCGTCACCGCGCTGGCGTGTGAGATGGTTTTGCACAAGATGAAGATTCGCGCCAATTGCGCCGCGCGGACTCACGAGAACGACATTCGTCCGATTGCCGAAATCGTGCAGAAAACCGGGCTGCCGATCGAAGCTGCAACTTTCATCGGGTCGAGCCCCATTCGCAGATTCACTGAAGGATGGACCGACGACTTTCTCCTGCATACGACGGAAAAGGCCGTGAAATATGCGGTCTCGCTCGGGCTCGACGTCATGTACGTCACCGAAGACACCAGCCGCTGCGATCCGGAGACGGTGAAGCGGCTCTATGCCACGGCGATCCAGTGTGGCGCCCGGGCGATCTGCATCTGCGATACGGCCGGGCATGCCACGCCGATGGGCGCGCTCGCGTTGGTGCGCTTTGTGATTGAAGAGGTCGTGAAGCCTTCCGGCGAGAAGATTCGCGTGGACTGGCACGGCCACAGCGACCGCGGACTTGCAATTGCGAATTCGATGGCGGCCATCATCGGCGGCGTAAATTGCATTCACGGATGCGCCATCGGCCTGGGCGAACGCGTCGGCAATACGCAGATCGACCAGATGCTGGTGAATCTCAAGTTGATGGGCATTGCGCCCTGGGATCAGCAGGATCTGACGAAGCTCAAGCCGTATTGCCAGGCGGTGTCGCGGGCGACGGGTGTACCGATTCCGGCGAATTATCCCGTGGTCGGCGACGATGCTTTTCGAACCGCGACCGGCGTGCACGCGGCCGCGATTATCAAGGCGTATCACAAGGATGATGTGGTGCTGGCGAATACGGTGTATTCGGGCGTGCCCTCGCATGTGTTTGGATTGGATCAGATCATCGACGTGGGGCCGATGAGCGGAAAGTCGAATGTGTTGTGGTGGCTGGAACGGCGCGGCATTCCGCCGACCGACGAGGTCGTCGACCGCATCTTTCAAAGAGCCAAAGCCAGCGACCACACCCTCAGTGAGGCGGAGATTCTGGAGTGCGTTCCGGCGGCGCACAAGAAGTGACGCGAGCATGGCTTCTGCGAGGTCACAAACGATGAAACACGCGATTCTCGGCGCTGGCGGAATTGGGGGCTTGATCGGCGCCTGCCTGGTGCGATCGGGAGCCGCGGTGACCATGGTGGTGAGGCCCGAGTCGCTCGCCCACTATCCAGAAGAACTTCAACTGGAAAGCGCGTTTGGCAACTTTACTGTGCCGGTAGCGCGCGCCGCGGAAGTTCCGCCCGCCGACGTGCTTTGGATTGCGGTGAAGGCCACACAACTGGAAGCGGCCCTGACTTCTTTCACGAAGCCCGAGGCAGTGGGCGCGATCGTTCCCTTGCTCAACGGCATTGACCATCTCGCGCTGCTGCGCGGGAGATACGGCGCGGAGCGCGTCATTGCCGCGACCATCGCCGTCGAGTCCGAACGGGTTTCGCCGGGAGATATTGTCCATCGCTCGTCCTTTGCCAATTTGAGTATGTCTTCGGCGGGGCGAAGTTTGCTCGGACCCACTCTCGACGAGTTGCAGAAGATGGGTTTCACGTGCCGGTTCATCGACCACGAACTCACGCTGATGTGGAGCAAGCTGGTTTTCCTGGCTCCGTTCGCTCTGACCACAACCGCGGGAGACATTACCACGGGCGAAATCTTCGCCGATCCCACCTGGAGGCAACTCGGTTTGTCCTGTATCCGCGAAGCGAGCACCGTAGCCAATGCCGAGGGCGCGAAAATCGACACCGATGCCGTGATTGCGGCGGTCGTGAAAATGCCAGGGAACATGCGCAGTTCCATGCAAAAGGACGTAGAGCAGGGCAAGACCCCAGAATTAGACGCGATCGCAGGACCCATCCTGCGGGGCGCTGCTCGGCACGGGATCGACGTGCCGGCAACCAAGAAGCTGACCGCGATGGTTGAGCAACGATCCGGTTATTCGCCGTCGCTTTTGTAGATTCCCGTGTAGCATTTCGAAGTGACTTGGACGGAAATCCTGGGCTTTGTGACGGGCGCAGCATCGGTTCTGCTGGCGGTGCGGGAGAGCGCGTGGAACTGGCCGGTCGGCATCGCCAACAACATCTTCTTTCTGATTCTCTTCTGGAAAGCGAGACTCTACGCCGACGCGATCTTGCAAATCGTCTACATCGTCATCTCGATTTTCGGTTGGTGGAACTGGGTGCGCGGCGGCGCGGGCCACACCGAACTGCCGGTCAGCCGAACCACGGCGCGAACTGGACTGGTTCTGGCCCTACTAACCGCCGCGGCCACGGTGCTGCTCACCGCGGTTCTGCGCCGCTTCACCGATAGCGCCGCACCCTTCGGAGACGGCGTCACCACCGCGCTCAGCCTGACTGCGCGATACATGCTCAGCCGGAAGTTGCTGGAGAACTGGTGGGTGTGGATGGGCGCCGACATGATCTACATCGGCCTCTATTGCTACAAGTCCCTCTACCTGACGGGCGTGCTGTATGCCTTATTTTTTGCGATGTGTATTGCGGGCTATGCAGGCTGGCGAAAATCTTGGGCGCTGCGAGCGGCTGGGCCGCGGGAGGCGCCAGCTCCATGATTCGCAGATCGGGGACTCGCGGACTGGTGATCGGCAAGTTCTATCCCCCGCATCGGGGGCATAAGTTTCTCATTGATACCGCGCTGGCGCAGGTGGACCACCTCGATGTGTTGATCTGCGCACGCCCTGAGCAGACGATACCGGGAGAACTTCGATCGCGGTGGCTGCAGGAGATGCATCCTGCGGCTTGCGTGCGCACGATTGACGATCCCGGCGAAGACGACAATTCCGAGTTCTGGGCCCAATACACCGTGCAGATTTTAGGAAGCGCGCCGGATGTGGTGTTTACTTCGGAGGATTATGGCGAGACCTACGCGCATTTCCTGGGCTGCCGTCACGTGATGGTCGACCGCGAGCGAACCCACGTGCCGGTCTCGGCGCGCGCGATTCGGGCCGTTCCGCAGCGGCACTGGGAGTATCTCGAGCCCTGCGTGCGCGCTTATTTTGCCCGGCGAATCAGCGTGGTCGGCGCCGAGTCCACGGGCACGACCACGCTCGCGCGCGATCTGGCCGCGCATTACAACACCGTTTGTGTACCCGAGTATGGCCGCGAATACTGCGAGAAGTTACAGGCAGCGGGCGTGGACCTGTGGACCTATCAGTGGCGCAGCGCGGAGTTCACCGAGATCGCCCGCAAGCAGCAAGAGATGGAGAACGATCTGGCACGCGCGGCCAACCGCATCCTGATCTGCGACACGGATGTGCTGGCCACGGGAATCTGGCATGAGCGCTACCTGCGCACCAGTTCACAGGAAGTCGAAGCCATTGCCGCGGCGCATCGGCACGATCTCTACCTGCTCACCGACTGCGATCTGCCGTTCGTGCAAGATGGGTTGCGTGATGGAGAGACCATCCGGCAGTGGATGACGCGGCGCTTTGAGCAAGTGCTGACGGAGCGCGATCTTCCGTGGGTCAAGATTTCCGGTTTCGGGGAACTACGATTGGCTGCGGCCGTCCGCGAGGTCGACAAGATTCTTGAGTAAGGCCTCGGGACTGAGGACCCAGCCCAAGAAATGCGCAAAGGTGAAGGCTGTTCGACACATCTTGTTACCACCCTGTCGTAACGCGTCGTTCCGCATTAGCCAATCCTAATCCCTTCCTGCGCGTTGTAAACTGACCCAATACTTCCCATGAGCCCGAATCCCCCCCGCCCGGACTTGCCGGAGCTTGCGTCTTCTGCGCAAGTGCAGCAAGAGGTGGCGCGTCTGGCCGCTTCGCCCGAGGTACGTTCGGCGTTCAACTGGTTTCGCCTGCAGGAGCCGCAACTGGCGCAGTGGCAGATGGAGATGGCGCGGATTCCGGCGCCTCCGTTTGGCGAGTCGGCGCGGGCGGCGTGGCTGGCCGAGCGCTTTCGCGAAGTCGGGTTGGACGATGTGCGCATCGACGACGTGGGAAACGTCTTCGGCATGCATCCTGGGTTTATGGGATCTGGATTTGGCCGGCGCCACGTGGTGCTGAGCGCGCATATTGATACCGTGTTTCCGGCCAACACGCCGCTGAATATCCGCCAGCAGGGAAGCCGCATCTACGGGCCTGGGGTCTCTGACAACGGCGCTGGAGTCGCGGCCTTGCTAGGGATTGCGGCGCTGCTGCGCAACGTTCGCATCCGGCATGCGCTGCCGTTTGTGTTTGTCGGCAACGTCGGCGAAGAGGGCGAAGGCGACCTGCGCGGCATGCGGCACATTTTTTCGACGCCGCGGTGGAAAGATTCGATTGCCTACAGCCTGGTGCTCGACGGCGCGGGCGCGGACACGATTGTGGCCGAAGCCCTGGGCAGCCGCCGTTTTGAAGTGATCGTGCGCGGGCCGGGCGGGCACTCGTGGAGCGATTTCGGCGCGCCCAACCCAATTGTGATTCTGGCCAAAGCGATTGAAACCTTCGCGGCGACGCCGGTTCCCACCGCGCCCAAATCGACGTTCAACATCGGCGTGATTCGCGGCGGGACTTCGGTGAATTCCATTCCCGAGTCGGCCAGCATGAAAGTGGATATTCGCTCGACGTCGATGACCGAGATGGAGCGACTGGAGCAGTCGCTGCGTCTGGCGCTCAATCGCGCGGTGGAAGATGAGACCATGGCTGCTGAAATGCGTTCTTCTGCGCAGAAGCGGCCGGCCGGCGTGAGTTGCGAGGTGGTAGTGATCGGCAACCGTCCCGCGGGCGAGTTGCCGGCGGGAGCGCGGATTTTGCAGGTGGTGCGCGCGGTCGATGCGCAACTGGCTAATGCCGCGCAGGTGCAGCGCGCTTCCACCGACGCGAATATCCCTTTGTCGCTTGGTCGGGAGGCGATTGCCATCGGAGGCGGTGGGTCAGGCGGCGGGGCGCACACTTTGCAGGAGTGGTTCGATTCCAATGGGCGCGAGCTAGGTCTGAAACGGATTTTGCTCACGATGCTGGCGCTGGCGGGGGTGGGAGAATGAAGACGAGTCCAAGGGGAGTGTTGACGGGTTCGACACGAGAACGACCCAGCTGGAGCTTATGGATTCTGCTGTGCTGGCTCACCGTGTTTTGTCTGCCCAGCGCGGCGCAGACCTTTTCGAACGGACCTACTTCGACCGATCCTGCGCAGGAGGCCAAGCCGCGGGCGGACATCATTTTCGAGCACGCCAACGTCTATACGGGCGTGCCTGACAACACGCCGTTCAGTTCGATTCAACGCGAGGAAGCGATTGCGGTGCGTGGCGACCGCATCCAGGCCGTGGGCAAGACCTTCGAGATTCAGAAGCTGAAAGGCCCGCAGACCGAGGTCATCGACCTTGGCGGACATTTTGTGATGCCCGGATTCAACGACGCGCACCTGCATCTGGACGATGCCGGGATGACCAAGCTGACCATCGATTTGACAGGCGTGAAGTCGCTCGATGATCTACGCGCGCTGGTGGCGAAGAAAGTCGAAGCGTCCCAGGCTGGCGATTGGATTCTGGGATCGGGCTGGGACGAAACCCTGTGGCCGGTGAAGGTGACGCCCACGCGCTGGGACCTGGACGAAGTGTCAGGCGGACATCCCGTATTTCTGGTGCGGATCGACGGGCACATCGCCGTGGCTAATACGCGGGCGCTGCAGTTGGGCAGCGTCACGCTAGCCAGCCGCGATCCCCAGGGCGGCCAGATTGATCGCAACGCCAATGGCGAGCCCACCGGCATTTTGCGCGAGACGGCGCAGGCGGCAGTTTTGGGAGTGATTCCCAAGCCGACGCACCAGAGGCGCCGGCAAGCACTGGAACTGGCTCTCGCCGATCTGGCCGAGCATGGAGTGACTTCCGCGCAGGATTATTCGCCGAACTGGGAGAATTTTGAGATCTACGAAGAGTTGGAGAAAGAAGGCAAGCTGACCGCGCGCATCTCGGAATGGCTGCCTTTTGACGATCCGGTGGAGGAGTTGAGCCGCAAGCGCAACGCGCATCCGCAATCCGATCTGATGCTGCACACTGGCATGCTCAAGGGATTTATGGATGGCTCCCTGGGATCGCACACGGCGGCAATGCTGGAACCGTATGCGGATGATCCTAAGAACTCTGGCTTGCCGCGCTACGATGCGGCCAAGCTCAATGACATGACGAAGGAGCGGGTGCTGGCCGGCTACCAGATCGGCTTTCATGCCATTGGCGACAAGGGCATCCAGATGGCGCTGGATGCTTTTGGCTTAGCCGAGAAGGCCGCGCGCGAAGACCACGTGCGAGCGCCGGACGGAGGCGACGAATTCCGCCTGCGCATCGAGCACGCGCAGGTGACCACGCCGGCACAGATTGCCCAATTCAAAACGTTAAAGGTCATTGCTTCCATGCAGCCCAGCCACCTGCTCAGCGACATTCGCTGGGCCCAGGACCGGCTGGGGCCGAAGCGGGCCGCGACGTCCTACGCCTGGCTGGCCTTTCTGAATAAAGGCGTGACCCTGGCCTTTGGAACGGATTATCCCGTCGAGCCGGTCACCCCGTTCCGTGGGCTTTACGCGGCCGTCACACGCAAGAGCGAGAACGGCAAGCTGGAATACTTTCCCGAGCAGCGGCTCACCATGGATCAGGCGATTGCGGCCTACACCGTGGGTCCGGCCTTCGCCGAATTTGAAGAAAAGGAAAAAGGCAAGCTGGTTCCAGGGATGCTGGCCGATTTTGTCGAACTCGACCGGGATCCAACGTCAACTTCGCCCGAGAAACTGCTGGCCACCAAGGTTTTGCGTACGGTGGTGGGAGGGAAAACGGTGTACGAGGCGAAGTGAGTCGCGCCTCGGCGTGGTAGGGCTTTTCAGCTCATTCGCTAAGGAAGGTCTGATTAAGATCCAACTCAGAGAGTAGACGACGGAGGACACAGGGGTGCACAGAGGAAACCCCGAAGGCTTAATCAGAGCTTCCCCAAGCGGCTTGCCGGCAGTACTTTACCCCGATCCAGCTACTATAAAACGCTTTCGCGGGTTTATGCGTCTAATCCAAGAGCGCCCCGCGGTGAAGCTGTCGCCTGCCTCGGATGCGAAGTCCTGCATCGCGTAAATGGGTATACTATAAGAAGTTTGTGAGTTTCGGAGGGAAGTCGACATATGGATTCGGGCGCAATGTGGCAGCGCATGCGGGCTCACGGCTGGGCCTACACGCTGAGTATTCTGGCAACGCTTTCGGTCGGCATTCTGATCGGGACGGTCATTTCCTACGGAGTCAAAGGCAAAGAAGGGCAGCAGAAGAGCGACGCGACACCGCTCTCGATGCCCGCGCCGCAGCAACTGTCGAACACGTTTTCGCAGATTGCGAAGCAGTTGGAACCGAGCGTGGTCAACATCAACACGGAATCGACCATCAAGAACGTCCACCGGCGCCGGGGCAGCCAGGGTGACGACGAGCAGGATGGCGAAGACGGCGGTATGGACGACTTCTTCAAACACTTCTTCGGTGGTCCGGGCGGGCAAGGCGCTCCCGGGGGTTCTGGCGATGGCTCGATCCGCGAGCGCTCGCTGGGTTCCGGCGTAATCGTCGATCCCAAGGGATACATTGTGACCAACCGGCACGTGGTCGAAAAAGCGGATCGCATTCGCGTGCGCTTCGAAGATGATCCGCCGGGCGTGCAGCACGACGCCAAGGTAATTGGCACGGACGACGAGACCGATCTCGCCGTGATTAAAGTCGAAGTGGATCGCGCCCTGCCGGCCGCCAAGATGGGCAATTCCGACAGCATGCAGGTGGGCGACTGGGTTCTGGCCGTGGGCAGCCCGTTCGGGTTATCGGAGACGGTGACTGCGGGAATCGTTTCGGCAAAAGGACGCGACATCGTTCCGCTGCGCCAGTTCCAGACTTTCATTCAAACCGATGCGGCCATCAATCCCGGCAATTCGGGCGGACCGCTGGTCAACATGAACGGCGAAGTGATCGGAATCAACACGGCGATTCTCAGCGAGACCAACGCCTACGCGGGTGTGGGTTTCGCGCTGCCCTCGAAAACCGTAGTCGAAGTTTACAACCAGCTCACTGGGCCGGAACACCGGGTGGCGCGTGGCTCGATTGGCATCATGTTTGACGCTGTCGAGAATCCGGCGATTGCCCGCGTATATGGTTCGGGAAGTGGTGTCACCGTTTCCAGCGTAGTGGCGGGCAGTCCTGCCGACCAGGCCGGACTGAAGGTGGGCGACACCATCACCAGCGTCGATGGCAAGAAGGTGGCCAAGGGCGCCGAACTGGTGGCCGACATCGCCTCCCGCAAGCCGGGATCGAAGGTGACTCTGAACTTCCTGCGTAACGGTAAGTCGCAGGAGACGTCGGTGACCATTGCCGATCGCGCCAAGCTGTTTGCCGCCCGGCTCGGCGACAGTCAGGACGGCGACGACGAAAGCGCTCCCAAGCAGAGCAAGTTTGGCGTGACGGTTCGCAAGGTTACGCCGGAAATGGCTGACCGCCTCGACATGCCCGCTGGAAAAGGCGTGATCGTGCAGGACGTGAAGCCCGGATCGTTCGCCGAAGACGTCAACCTGGGACGCGGCGACATCATCCTGGAAATCAACAAGCAGCCGGTCAACAGCGAAGAAGAATTCGCCAAGGTCGAGTCGAGCCTGAAGAGCGGCCAGGACGTTGTGTTCCTGGTGCGGCAGCGCGGTTCGACGCGGCAGGACGGCACCATCTTCCTGGCCGGCACACTTCAGTAACTGAAAAAGGCCCAACGGGAACTGGCACTGTACGCCTCCTTGGAGGATGATTACAATGCCAGCGTTCGTTGGGCTTTTATTTTGCAGTAGGTTTTGGTTTCGCGGGATTGCGCGAGGCGAAGGTTTCCGTTGAAAGCTTGGGCTGAAATCCGGAGTGCCGGTTTTCTCGCCATGTGTGCGCTGGCGGTGTCCGCGTGCGTGCTCGCGGCCACTGCGCAGCAGACTTCGACCGGAGACTCTGCCGCCAAGCCCGCAACCACAAGCACCACAACGCCCACGCACCGCCAGTCCACCGCAAAATCTTCTGCCCCGGCTGCGAGCGCGAACAAATCCACCGCGGCGAAAAACACGAATTCGAAGAGTGCCAGTTCAACGAAAGCCAGTTCAACGAAAGCGACGACTAGGACTCACACGGCATCGGCGGGAAAACGCTCCTCGCGAAAAAAGTCAGTGCGTGCCCGCGGCCAGCAAAAAATCGACTCCGAACGAGCTCAGGCGATTCAGGAAGCCCTGATCCGCGAGCACTACCTGAGTGGAGAAGCCACCGGTACCTGGAACCAGGCCAGCGAAGAGGCCATGCGCCGTTACCAGGCGGACCACGGCTGGCAGAGCAAGACCGTTCCCGACTCGCGGGCACTGATCAAGCTGGGTCTGGGGCCGAGCAAGGACCATCTGCTGAATCCGGAAAGCGCCATGACCACCGTGCCGGATGCACCGCGGGCGGAGCCGATGCCCACGACCTCGCACAGCGCAGCGCCGGGGACCGATCCTGCGCCTGCTAAGAATCCTAACCAGAGTGACTCTTCTCCCAGCCCGCAATAGAAAGTCAGCAATTTTACGGGCATTAGGGGCATTGACTCCTGCAATGGCGGGGGAGCAGACTTGCGCTCAAGAAAAGCGCGAGGTGCGTATGAAGCTAACTGTGGTTGAGACGGTAGCTGCGATGCTGGTTGCGGTTTGCGTCTCGCAAGCACAATCAACTCAAGCGGTTTCGACATCTGCCCCGGAGCTTGGCGCAAAGCCGCTCATGCTGGAGAAAAGTGAGGGCGAACAGCGTTTGTGGCGTCCTGAACCCGGCGAGGTTGACCCAAGAGGATTCATCCTTAAGGTCACGCCGAAAAGCAACGGCTCTCAGCATCTGGTGTTGGTGACGGAAGACATGCTTCCGGGAGATGCAATCCCAACGCACAAACATCTGGAGCAGGATGAAATTGTGTTGATCGAGAGGGGAACGATTCATGCTCATCTGGGGGACCAAGAACGCGATCTGCACGCAGGCGGGATGGTGTTCATTCCGGCACATACTTGGGTGAGTCTGAAGAACATCGGCACCGAGAACGCCAGCATCGTGGCCATATTCTCAGCGCCGGGATTCGAGGACCATTTACGGTGCGAATCGGTTCCGGCGAACGAAAAGCCGACGACCATTTCCCGAGCAGAAGAGAACGCGTGCGATCGCCTGGGGCACGTTGTCTACAAGGACCGCGGAGAAGAAGACCCGAAGAAGTGAAGAGTGGACCGAGCTGCCAGCTAGTTCTTCCTGTAGCTCGTCATCACCGGACGCGGGAAATACGGCAGGGGCTGGTTGGTGATGATGGCACGCGGGTTGCTTTCTACCAGCGCTTCGGCAATATCTTCTCCGCAGATTTCGGCTGCGGCCTCGCGCGCCCTGGAAAGAATGGGGACACGCTTTTCCAAGTCATGCGCGTCGGTGGCGAGGACGTGCACGGCCTGGTGTTCGAGCAGCCAAACCGCGGCGCGGTGCGTCCGTTCCCCCCAGAAACCGGTCAGCGCCGAGCCTGTCATCTGTACAACGCAACCCTGTTCCGCCCACTCCGCCACGCGTTGCAGGTTCTCGCGCAAAATCGGGTTGCGCTCGGGATGGGTGATGACCGCCGTGATGCCGCAGTCCCCCAGCTTAAGAAAAGAATCCGTGGTTTGTTCCGGAATGCTGTAATTGCTGAATTCCACCAGCAGGTAGCGCGTGCCTTCGATGACGTAGCGGGTGGGATGGGCCAACGCGTCCTGCAGATTTTCGTAGGAGAGATGAAAATCGCAGCCCAGCAGGAGTTTTGGGGCATCGCCGGTCAGCGGTTGCAGGTGGTCGACTAGGCCCTTCAAATACTGGCGATCGTAGTGATAGCGGTCATTGGCATGGGGAGTGGCCACCATGTGCGTGATGCCGTCAGCCGCGGCCACGCGGCACATCGCGACCGAGACGTCCCAGGATTTGGGGCCGTCGTCCACTTCCGGCAGGATGTGAGAATGAATGTCGACCACGATTACAGAAACACCTAGCGCGCCCCGCAGTTGCGCTGCTTAGATTTAAGCAGATTCGTCGGTAAAGGCCAAGCGCAAGCGTGAAGACGAATGTATTAGCATAGCCTTCGAGGGAAGGCATGCGCCCAACGTCGCTCGCGCTCGCAACGCTGTTCGCTGTCATCCTGTGCTGGTTGATTCACATCGGCATTCTGCTCCTCCGCAAGCGGCCGCCGAAAGCCTCGGAGACCAAACGGGACAGGCTCGCCACCGTGGGCATCGTTTTGCAAATGTGCGGATATTTCCTGGTATGGTTTCAACCTCCGGGACAGCCCTTCCTGCCGCCGGTCGCGGCGCTCTCGGGAATCCTGGGAATGTTGTTTTCCGTGTTCGTCGTTGCCCTCGCGGCGGGATCGAGTTGGCTGAGTGCATCCGCGATTCGCACCCTCGGCAAACAATGGGCGCTGCCAGCGCGTTTGGTTGAAGGCCACAAGTTGATTACCGTGGGCCCTTACGCCTATGTTCGGAACCCGATTTATACCGCCATGCTCGGGATGCTGATCGCCACCGGCTTGGCGATGGAACACTGGATCGCGGAGGTCGTCGCAGTAGTCGTTTTTAGTGTGGGTATGGCGATCCGGGTGCGCAGCGAAGAGAAGTTATTGCGGGCCGCGTTTGGACAGGAGTTCGAGGACTACGCCAGGCGCGTGCCGGTTGTTATTCCCGGGTTTTATTGAGGACGGAGTGAGTTCCCAGATCGTTTGTTACCAGATCGTCGGAACTGCCCGCGACTTGCGGATTGCTTGGTCCGCGGTAATAAGGAGCAGGTCTTCGATCAATGCGGTCGCGCCGATGATGCGGTCGGCAGGATCTTTGGGATAGCTGGCTGGCAGAGCGTAAGCCTGGAGGGCAATGCTGGCTGTTATTGGAAGAATGGTGAAGCGGCGCTCAACTTCGGCAAGAACCGTCTCCGCGTCAGGCTTCAAACAAATTTGTCCGCAACTTGCAAGTCGGGCGATTTCGACTAGCGCGATGCTGGGGACTGCCAGGCCGCGGTCTTTCTTGCGAGCGTCTTTGATGGCTGACTGCGCCTTCGTGGATATCCGGCGATAATCCTGCGCAAGCCATATCACCACGTGAGTGTCGAGCAGGATCAATACAGATCGCCCCACTCGTCCGGAGTGAGTATCGGGGAGACAATATCGCCCTTGATCTCAATCGTGCCTTTGCCTTTCATGAAGCCGAAGATGTCGTCCTTCTCCTGCTCTACAGGGACGAGCTTGGCCACCGGCTTGCCGCGCTTGGTGATGAGGACGGCTTCGCGCCTGGACTGAACTTCATCCATGACTCGTAGGCAGTGGACTTTGAACTCTCCCGCCGCCATCTTTTTCATGGACGAATATCCTTTTTCATGGACGAATATCTTTCGATCATGGTCATTATACCATGGTCATAAACTCTCGCTTGGTGCCCTCTCCTACCAAGGCGGAGACGAGAGTGAATAGCGAATCTCCGTTAAGGAGCGCTCTCTTCGAGATCACATTCATCTGATCGTTCGCTACCACCCATTTTCCATTCTGCTTTCCAACCGTGTAGGTATTTCCGGAGGAGCTAACATTCCCCTCGTCATAGCCTCCGTCGACCGTAACCTCCGTGTTTGAGACCCAACTAATCTGCGAAACACGAAAAATCAAAGCCGATCTGCCGGTGCGATTCTCGACGACTTGGATCTCGGTCCAGTGGCAAGCAGAGAACTTACGAACCGGCGGCTTATGGTGAGCAAACCGTTTCATGAACTGATCCGACGGATCAGAGTCCTTCCCGCCTTCCAGGATCGCAATGCAGTACGCGTGAGCCTGTTTCTGTTGCCCTGATCCATTGTGATCGAATTGAAAGCGGAACACGGCTTCTCGAATATCATCTTCCTGGCCGAGGCGATGTGTATCGCCCGCGAGACTGGAATCGGCGATCGCCACTAGAAGAAACAGCGGCGCAACACGGGCCAGCGCCTTGATCCCGCGGTTCATGGGTTCCCGTACCGCTCGCGAATGAATTCCGCAATCCCCGCGTAGGCCGTGGTCAGCGTCGCTTCGTCCGGCAGGAACACGATGCGGAAATGCTGCGTGCCGGGTTTCTGGCCGAAGCCGGAGCCGTGGACGACCATGACATGTTTCTGGCGGATGAGTTCCTTCACGAAAACCTCGTCACTCTCCGGGATGTCGATTTTGGGGTAAGCATAAAAAGCCCCGCGCGGGGCGACGCAGCTCACGCGCGGCGTCGCTTCGCACCATTTCTGCGTGAGGTCGCGGCGGGAGCGCAGCTTGCGCTGCACTTCGATCAGATGATCCTGCGGGCCCTCCAGCGCGGGCCGGATCGCGTACTGCTCGGGATGGTTGGCGCAGAGCCGCGCCCGCAGCAGGCGGTGCACGCCCTCGGTGTAGGCTTTCACCGCGGCAGCTTCGCCGGAGACGATGCCCCATCCGATGCGCCATCCCGGCACCAGATAGTTCTTCGACATGCCCCCGAAGGTCACGCAGGGCACGTCAGGGGCGACCGCGGCAAAAGCAAGATGCGGCGTGTCCTCGAGGATTAATTTGTCGTAGATCTCGTCCGAGAAAACAATCAGGTTATGGCGGCGCGCCAGTTCCGCCACTTGCTCCAGCATCTGCCGCGTGCACAGCGAGCCCGTCGGGTTGTTGGGATTAATCAGGACGATGCCGCGGGTTCGCGGCGTGAGCTTATGTTCGATATCGGCCAGTTCCGGCTGCCATGCGTCGTCCTCATTCAGGTCGTAAGCATTGAGTGCGATCCCCAGCTTGCAGAGCACCGCGGAATACAGCGGATAGTCGGGGCAGGGAGTCAGCACATCTTCGCCGGGATTGACCAGCGCAGACAGGCAGAGATCGACCGTCTCACTCACGCCCGCCGTGACGAAAACGTCCTGCACCGTGGTGATGCCTTTGCGCCCGGCCTCGCCGCGAATGGCCTCGATCGCCTGGGGAACTCCGGGAGACGGAGCGTACCCGTTCTTGCCGTCGCGCATGGCCCTGTAGACGGCCTCGATGATGTGCGGCGGCGTCTGGAAATCGAAGTTCAGCGGGTCGCCAACGTTGAGAGGTAGAACTTTGTGTCCCTGCTTCACGACTTCGTCGGCTACGCAGGCCAGGTCGCGGATGGCATAGCGGACATGTTCCAGGCGGGAAGCGGCGGAAATCGCGTGGGCTTGGGTCGAGGGCATAAGACAAATTCTAACTGCAGAGGACGCGGGGGAGCAGGGAAATCTGCTGGTTTTGCAGAGTCAGCTTTGCGGAGCCAGCGTTGCAGGGCCGGCGCTTCGACAGACGACCTCGGCTGCTCAGTGAGGGCTGAAGGAGAGAGAGATTTCTTCGGTGGTCTTGTCCGCGGCGGGCGCGTATTTCCAGCTCTTGACGGCAGTCACCGCCCGTTCCGCGAGGATGGGGTTGCCCCCTAGAATCTCAACATTGCTGACTGACCCATTGGCCAGGACAGTCGCCTTCAGGCGGACCACGCCGCCAACCTGCGCGCGCCGCAGGAGGTCGGGGTAATCGGGTTTGACGGTCACAATTACTTTACGATCAGACTTCTGGGCCAGCGAAGGCGAAACGAAAGCGGCCGTCAGGCAAAGCGCCAGCAGAAGAAGGGCGAACGAGAATCTTCGTGGAATCATCTGGAATTTTTCGCGATGCCGGCAGAACCGCATGACAACACCTGTGGCCAGAACCCAAACCGATTGAAATCCCCAGTGCTCACGGTAGGTGCTCCATCGTGTCCGGGCAAGATTACCAAGGTACTCGCGCCAGCGGGCGGGCGGCGGCATTGAGCTGCTCCGAAAACGCGCGGGGAAATCGCGAACCTGAAGAAAAAGCCTCAACCACAGAGGCCCAGAGGAACACAGAGGATTTGAATCTTCAGTTTCCTCTGTGTTCTCTGTGCCCTCCGTGGTGAAGGGTCTTAGTCTTCTCTATCGATCTGCGCTTTCTGCAGCTTATCGGAATAGTCGACGTAAACCGACTTCCATTCGGTGTAGAAATCAATGGCGCCGATGCCGCCTTCGCGATGACCGTTGCCAGTGGCTTTCGTACCACCGAAAGGCAGATGCACTTCCGCCCCGATGGTTGGCGCGTTGATGTAGGTAATGCCGGCATACAAATCGCGAATCGCAGAGAACGCTTTGTTTACATCCTTGGTGTAGAGCGCCGACGACAGCCCGTACTCGATTCCGTTGGCGATTTCGATGGCGTCTTCGAGATCGTCGCAAGGAATAATCGAAACCACGGGGCCGAAGATTTCTTCCTGCGCAATGCGCATCTTCGGGTCGACATCGGTAAACACGGTCGGCTCCATGAACCAGCCGTACTGGTATTCGCCCTGGTCGAGGCGATGGCCGCCGCACACCAGCTTCGCGCCTTCATTCTTGCCGACTTCGACGTAGCTGAGGTCGGTCTGCAGCTGTTTCTCGTTGACCGCCGGGCCCATCTGCACGGTTTCATCCAGGCCGTTGCCGATTTTTAACTTCTTGGCACGCTCGACCAGGCGCTCGACGAATTCGTGATACACGCCTTTCTGCACAATCATGCGACTGGTCGCGGTGCAGCGCTGGCCGGTGGTGCCGAACGCTCCCCAAAGCCCGCCTTCGATGGCGAGATCAAGGTTCGCGTCGTCGAGAACGATCATGGGATTCTTGCCGCCCAGTTCGAGCGAGCAGTGTTTGAAACTCTGCGCCGCGATGCCGCCGATAATGCGTCCCACGGCGGAAGACCCGGTCAAAGAAACAGCGCGAACGTCAACGTGCTCCGCGATGGGAGTGCCCACCTCCGCGCCAAATCCGGCCACGATGTTGATCACGCCCTTGGGCAGGCCCGCGTCGGTGAGCGCGCGCACCAGATTGAAAGTTGAGAGCGGTGTGTCCTGCGCCGGCTTGATGACGCAGGTGTTGCCGCAAACGATGGCCGGCAGCAGCTTCCAGGAAGAAATCGCCATGGGGAAGTTCCACGGCGTGATCATGCCGCACACCCCGATGGGCTGCCGTACGGCCATGGCAAACTTGTTGGGCATTTCCGAAGGCACTGTAGGGCCGAACAGGCGGCGGCCTTCGCCCGCGTTGTAGTAGGCAGCGTCTATGGCCTCCTGTACGTCGCCGCGCGTCTCGGCGAGTACCTTGCCCATTTCGCGGGTCATCTCCCGGGCATACTCTTCCTTGCGTCCGATCAAAATCTCAGCGGCGCGGAACACGATCTCGGCCCGGCGCGGGGCGGGAACGAGTCGCCACTTGGTGAAAGCGCGCTTGGCGGCGGCGACGGCGGCGTCCACGTCGGCCTTGGCCGATCTCTGGAAAATGCCGACCAGGTCGCGCGTGTCGGCGGGATTACGATTCTCAAACGTCTCGCCCGTCGAGGCTTCGACCCACTCGCCGTCAATAAAATTCTTCAGAACTTTGGTCTTGCCGTAGCTGAGCGTGGCCGGACTGGTCAGAGTATCGGTTGCCATGATGTCTCCTTATGAATCCTCAAGTAATTGATGCTACAACCCGCAACGAAGGTGCGGCAAGGGAACAGCGGCCGGCGACCTAGCGCCAGCGTTTCAGTTGCGGCCAGAGCTGTGTGAGCGTCCCGAACTTCGCGCCTCGGCAGATGTAGACGTCAATCTGCTGCTCCAGCGCGTATGGACTCGCGGCCGAGGTGCCGACGTACTCGACTTGATTGAAAAGCTGTTCCAGACGTTCTCTTCGGTCGTCCAGCACGATCAGGCAGTTGCCGGAATATCCGCGCGGTCCCCAGAGAAACCACGTCTGATGGCCGCTGAGCGAAGCCGGCAAGCCATAGCGGCGGCCGAGAAAATCGATGGCTCCGGCCTGACCGTAATCCTGAGCAAAGATGCCGCAGTCTTTCCGCTCCTCGGGCGCCAGGCGGTTCCAGGCGATCGCCGTTTCATCCACAATCTCTTGCCATCCGAACTGGTCGGAATACCACTGCGGCAGTGGAGCGCGCGCATGAGCGTGCTCCATAACCGGGAGCTTGAAGGGGAGAGACTTTGCGTATGCCAGGAAGCCATCGGGCGACAGAACGGGAACGACTATGGGCGTGAGATACGCCCCTTGTGCAAGCAGCAGAATCACGATTACGGGTTTCAACCACTGCAGGCGAGGTCGAGCAACATCCTTACGATCGAGTGCAGGGCGATCCAGCGTAAACTCAAGCACCACCGCTCCCGCCGCCAGCAGCATGGGATAGACGGGCGCCAGATAGTAGGTTTTTCCGTGCAGCCCAAAGAAAACCGCGTAGCAGACCAGATAGCACCAAGCCAGCGCGCGATAAGGCTTCAACGGCTTCCAGAACAGGAGCGCAAACAATCCCCTCAGCCAAATCGGCGCAGTCAGCGGATTCACCAGCAGAATCTGTTGCAGCAAGAACTGAGCTGGTCCCAAAACAACGTCGCGGCCATCCGCCTTGATGTTGCGAATCAACTGTACGAACGGCCAATCGTAGCGAATGTTCCACAGCAGGTTGGGCAGAAAGATGAGAAACGCGGCGAGCCCGCCCAGCCAGATCCACTTGTCCAGAAACACGCGGCGCTGCGCCGTCAACAGCAGGCCCACAACGATTCCCAGCCCGAAGACGGCAATGGAATACTTCTCCTCCATACCGATTCCTGCGACCACGCCGAACCACAGC
Organism: Candidatus Sulfotelmatobacter sp.; assembly: GCA_052148475.1. GTDB lineage: Bacteria > Acidobacteriota > Terriglobia > Terriglobales > Acidobacteriaceae > Sulfotelmatobacter. The sequence goes on from JBKQID010000033.1 coordinate 99,216, forward strand.
CAGTAGCGCGGGTTGTTCCTCTTGATGGCGAGGATGGCGAAATAAGCGCAGCCCATCCACAGGTTGGGTTCAAGACAGTTTGTGCCCAGCAGGCTGCCGTTCGAAAGGTACTGCGGCACGACGAGGGCGCAGACCGCGCTCAGCAGCACGGCGTAGCGGCGTCCTCCCAGTTCACGGGCCAGCACGGCAGTCTGTACGACCAGCAGCGAAGAAGCCAGGGCAGGGATGAAGCGGATGCTGCGCAGCGAGTCGCCCAGCACGGCGCGGCAGACGCGGATCAAGAAGGGAATCAGCGGAGGCTGGTCGACGTATCCCCACTGCAGGTGGTCGCCGCACGACATGTAGTTGAATTCATCGCGGAAATAGCCGTAGCGGTTGTTGAAATAAATGTGGAAGACGAGCTTCGCCAGGACGATCGCCCAGACCACAGCCATTCCAGACTCGAGGAACGACTGCCGCTCGCGATCCGGCACAGAGGATGCTGGAAGAGTGCTAACCATGGGAAAGCAAGAATAGCGGATGGTCGCGGAGTTTCAAAACGGGAGCCAAGCTTTCAGATCTGGCCCAAGGTTAAGTGGTTGACTGCACTTCAGTAACGTCCCAAACTGATAACCTGTTTTTTCCTCTGTTTTGCTTGTGCTAACGTTGATCTTTACCGCATATTTACTGAGGTTTCTCGGTCCAAAGTGTCTTCCGACAATCGCAAATCGGGGATCCACGTTGCGTGGACGACCATCACGTACCGCAGCGTCGTCCTGCTGATCCTGGCAGGCGTCGCGATTTTGTTCATCGCCATGCGGGTGGCGTTCCCGCAATTTACTCAGAACAGCGTAAAAGCGGGTGAAAATTTAGCTGGCAGGCTCCTGGAACACGTGGGAGGGATGGCTCCAGCGGCGGGTTCGGGCGCTTCGACCGCCCAGCAGGCGCACTTTACCGCCCTCGACGGCACGGTGCGGGTGAAGAAGGGCAACGGGAACAGTTGGGTGACCGCCGACTACAGCATTCCGCTCGATAAGGGCGATGTCGTGCAGACCGGGTCCGAAGGCATGGCGAAGGTCGTCTTCAATGACGGCACCAGTTACACCGTGAAACAGGATTCGCTGATTGTGATCGAAGAAAACTCGGCCAACGACCAGCAGCAGACCAACGTGGCCGTGACGGTGAGCACGGGAACGGTCGATCTCTCGACCGCGACGTATAGCCAAGGCTCCAAGTCGCAGGTGATTGTGGCGGGCGCGACGGCCTCGCTGTCCCCGGAGTCGGCAGCGCAAGTGCATAACGATCCTAAGGCCGACCAGCACGAGATCTTAATGAAAAAGGGCACGGGCGAGGTCACCCGCAATGGCGAGACCGTACAACTGGCCAACTGGGAGAAGGTGAGCTTCCAGGGGCAGCAGTCGCGCCTGGAGAAAGAAAAGGAAATTGGGCCGCCCACGCCCATCGCTCCCGCCAACATGGCGCCGCTGTTCTCCTCGGGCGAAGCTACGAAGGACGTAGAGTTTTCCTGGACGCCGATGGCGAATGCAGTTGGTTACCGCCTGCGCATCTCGCGCAACCCATACTTTTCTTCTACACTGGTTGATAAGAAGGTTAATACGGCAGCGGTAACGGTTACGAGCCTCGGAGAAGGCGCTTATTACTGGATGGTGCAGACCGACGATGCCGCCGGCAAGGAATCGGTGGAGAGCGAGAAGAATCGTTTCACCATTATTTCCAAAGGGAAAGACACCGAAGCCATCGAACTGGAACTGGATCCCTTTATTCAGCACGGGCACGTGATTGAAGTGACGGGCAAGACCCAGACGGGCGCGCGGGTGATGGTGAACGGCAGTGAGGTTCCGATGATCAACGCGGATGGCGGTTTCCATTATTTCACGCCGCCGCTGCCCACCGGAGAAGCTGTGATTACGGTGACGGCGCAAACGGCGCAGGGCGGAGTGAATACGCAGCAGAAGAAGATCCTCATCCAGTGAGCTGGCGAGCAGTGAACTGGCAAGAAACTTGCCGGGTCCAGGGGCCAGAGATTTCGGTTTTGAGCACGGTTGCCGGGCATCTCGTAGAATAAGGACAGCCAGCACCCCTGACAGAAAAAAGAAAATTCCGGGAGACTCCCGGAAAAGAGCGGTACGTCGAAAGACGTGGGAACATTTCGTCATGTCAAAGAACGGATTTCATTCAGGCCCGACGCGCAGTCACAATCTCCGGTCGCTGTTCAGCATTTTCTCCAGCGACTTGGCCATCGACCTCGGCACCGCCAATACGCTCGTGTACGCGCGCGGCAAGGGCATTGTCGTCAACGAGCCCTCCATCGTCGCCATCAACAAGAACACAGGTGAGGTTGAGGCTGTCGGTAAAGAGGCGAAAGAAATGCTGGGCCGCACGCCCGGCAACATCGTCGCCATCAAGCCTATGAAAGACGGCGTGATCGCCGATTTCAAAGTCACCGAGAAGATGCTGAACTATTTCATCCAGAAGGCGCACAACCGCAAGATGCTGGTGCATCCGCGCATAGTGATCGGCGTGCCCTCCGAGATCACGCAGGTGGAAAAGCGCGCGGTCATGGATTCCGCCTATCGCGCTAAGGCCAGCGAAGTTCATCTGGTTGAGCAGGCCATGGTCGCCGCCATCGGCGCCGGACTGCCCATCACCGAGCCCAGCGGCAACATGGTGGTCGACATCGGCGGCGGCACCACCGACATCGCAGTGATTTCTTTAAGCGGCATCGTCTATTCGCGTTCCGTGCGCATGGCCGGCAACCAGATGGACGAAGCGGTCATGAATTATCTGAAGCGGAAATATAACTTGCTGATCGGCGAGCGCACTGCCGAGCAGATCAAGATGGAAATCGGTTCTGCGCACCAGCTCGACAAGCCGATGACCATGGAAATCAAGGGCCGCAACCTGATCGAAGGCGTGCCGAAAACGATTACTGTCGACGACGGCGAAATTCGCGAAGCCCTCAGCGAATGCGTTTCGACCATCATGAACGCGATCCGTGTCGCTCTGGAGCGCACGCCTCCCGAGCTGTCGGCCGACATCAGCGACCGCGGCATCGTACTCACTGGCGGCGGCGCGCTGCTCAAGAATCTCGACAAACGCATCCGCGAAGAAACCGGGCTGCCGGTTTCCATCGCCGACGATCCACTGTGCAGCGTGGTGCTGGGCACCGGCAAGATGCTCTCGGACTTCAAACTGCTGCGTAAGATCTCGATCGAATAGAACCAGTTTCGAGTTTCCAGTTTCTGGTTTCCGGAGCGCCGGAACCAACTAGAAACTTGAAACCAGAAACTTGAAACTGCTTTCATGGAATCCGTACTCGGCCGCTACCGCAACCTGATCATCCTGGTGGGAGTCCTGTTTTTGCAGGTGCTCGGGCTGGCCACGCAAGTCAAACGCGGCGGCAGCAGCGACCCAGAAAACACACGCCTCATCCGGGTGTGGGCCGTCGGCGCCATTACTCCTTTCGAGCGCGCGCTGGTCTGGGCGCAGAACGGCACCGGCAATCTCTGGCACAACTATTTTTACCTGCGCGGAGTGCGCGCCGAGAATCGCCAGCTGAAGGATCAGATTGAGCAGATGCGGCTCGAACAGGTGCGGCTCAGCGAAGATGCTGCCCAGGCGCGCCGGCTGCAATCCCTGGTTGCCTTCAAAGAGCAGTTCATTTCCCGCACCGTGGCCGCGCAGGTGATCGGTTCCAGCGGCAGCGATCTTTCCCGCACCATCTACATCGATAAAGGCGAGAATGCGGGCATCAAGCGCGACATGGCGGTCATGACCGCCGACGGGATTGTGGGCAAAGTCCTGGTAGCGTACGCGTCGGTTTCGCAGGTGCTCCTGATCAGCGATCAAAGCAGCGGCGTGGGCGCCCTGCTCGAAAAAACGCGGCTGCAAGGCGTCTTGCGCGGCACCGCTAACGGCGAAGTCGTGCTCGAACGCGTGATGAGCGATGAGCAAGTTGCCGTGGGCGAAACCGTGCTGACCAGCGGCGGCGACCAGATTTTCCCTAAGGGCTTGCCCGTCGGCACCGTCACCAAAGTCGGCAACGGCAAGGACCTGTTTCTGAACATCAAAGTTAAGCCCGCCGCCAACCTCAGCAAGCTGGAAGAGGTGCTGGTGCTGGTGGAGAAGCAGGAACGGCAGGCCACTGCGGACGAAAATGTTCGAGTCCGCGCCGCCGACATTCTGGCGCAGCGGTTGCCGTCCGTGCCCGACAAGGCGGCCACGAATGCCAACCCCGCCGCAGGCGCTGCCACGGGGGGCACACAAAGTTCAGCCACACCGGCGGTGGCGAAGATTGCGGCCAAACCCACAGGCGCGTCGACCACAACAACACCGGCTGCCAAAAATCCGTCCGGCACGAGCACCGGTCCCGGCGCGTCCGGCGCGGACCCGGCTGGGAAGCCGACTACGAGTTCTTCGGCCGCGAGTTCCCCGACAAAGAAAAGCATGACTGCCCCGGCTGGCCCGGCGACGTCATCAAAGCCGGACGCAACGCAGACGGCACCCACGAGCCAGCCGCCGAAATCGGCAGGCCCGACTCCACCAGGCGCACCGGCTAATTCGCAGCCGCCCGCTGCCGAGAACAGCCCCCAATAACGTGCCCATCACCTACACATCAAATGAGCAGGTTGAGGTCTACCGGTTCAGCATTCCGGTAACTATCGGCATTCCGCTGCTGGCGCTCTTTGTGCAGGCGTTCCTTCCGCTGCGGTTTCCGCGTTTTGCGGTGTATTTCGACCTGCCGCTGCTGGTGACGATTTTTTTTGCCATGGCCCGCCGCAGTCCGATTGCCGGCCTGTTCACCGGGTCCGTCATCGGCCTGGCGCAGGATATGCTCGGCCACAATCCCATCGGACTCAACGGAATCGCCAAAACCATTGTGGGTTATGGGGCCTCCTCGCTGGGCGTGAAGCTCGATGTGGAAAACGCCGGCGCCCGTTTCCTGGTGACGCTGGGGTTTTATCTGATCCACTCGGCGGTCTACTTCACGGTAGCCCGTGGACTAGTCAACATGACCCAGACTTGGAGTTGGCTGCACGGCATTCTGGCCGGCTTGGCAAACGCTATCCTCGGCGTGGTGCTGTTCTTCGTGCTGGACAAGTTTAAGCAGAGAACGTAGGAACAAGTTCTCAGTTCTCGGTTCTCAGTTGTCAGCGAAACCGGGGTTGTGACTTACGTCACTGCCTGAGCAATAGCCGAAAGCCCGTTGGGATTAGAATTGATTTAAAGCATTGCCAGTTTTCTGCTCTTTCGGCGTGGCCCACAGAGTGAGCGGTCCGCAACTGAGAACTGAGAACTGAGAACTGAGAACTGATGTTCGGCCGCGACGAAAAAGTTTCCGAAATCCGCCTGACGGCGGCGCAGTACATCATCCTCGGCATCTTCCTGGTGCTCGCCTACGGGTTGTGGAAGCTGCAGGTGATGGAGAGCGGGTATTACGCCTCAGCTGCCGAGAAGAATCGCGTTCGCAACGTACCGATTCTAGCTCCGCGGGGCAAGATTCTGGACCGCAACGGCCGCATCATCGTGGATAACTATCCTTCGACCACGGCGCTGCTGTTGCGCGATTCTTCTCGCGACCTGGCTGCCGATGCGGACTTGATTGCGCAGGGCTTGCACTTGGATCCCAACGAAGTCCGCGCGCGCATCCGGCACTTCGCGTCCATGCCGCAGTACCAGCCGATTTTTTTGAAGGAAGACATCACTCCCGACGAGCTGCAGTTCATTGAAGCCCATCGCAACGAGTTACCGGAACTGGATACCATCGATGCCGCACGGCGACTCTATCCCCGCAACGGGTTCATGGCGCACCTGATCGGCTACGTTGGCGAGGTCAGCGAAGACATGCTGAACCAGCCCCAGTTCGAGCTCTACAACGCTGGAGACGTCGTCGGCATTTCCGGGGTCGAGCGCCAGTACAACAATTTGCTGATGGGCACCAACGGCTCGCGCCAGGCGCTGGTCGACAGCCACGGCCGCGAAGTCGGACGCCTGGGTCAGACCGAAGCGGTGCCCGGCAAGCCACTCAAGCTGACAGTGGATATCGATTTACAAATCGCCGCCGAGGAGGCTCTGGGCGACAAGAACGGAGCCATCGTCGCCATGGATCCGCACACCGGAGAGATTCTGGCGATGGTCAGCCGGCCAACTTTTGATCCCAACGACTTTGCCGTACATGTGTCGCGCGATCAATGGAACAAGCTGGTTACCGATCCCGACAAGCCGCTTTTGAACAAAGCCATTCAAGCGCAACTGGCGCCGGGGTCGACCTTCAAGGTCATCATGTCGTTTGCCGGCTGGCAGGAAGGCATCGCCCAGAATATGCATGTGCACTGTAACGGCAGTGCCGACTTCTACGGCAGGAATTCGAAATGCTGGGTCTACTTCTTGCATCAAACCCACGGGGATGTAGACCTCGCCAAAGCGATTTATCAGTCGTGCGACGTTTTCTTCTACACGCTGGCCGACAAGCTCGGAATCAATCGCATTGCCAAATACGCAACCCAATTAGGGTTGGGGCAGAAGACCGGCATTGATCTTCCGCAGGAAGCCAGCGGTCTGGTTCCGTCAGAAGAGTGGAAAGCGCGCACTTTCCATCAGAAATGGTATGCCGGAGAGACCATCTTCGTCGGCATTGGGCAGGGTGCGATTACGGTCACGCCGGTGCAGTTGCTGCGTGCCATCAGCGCGATCTCCATGGGCGGGAAGCTGGTAGTGCCGCATGTGATCAATCCCACGGACTTGCCACCGAGTTACGTGGAAGCGGCGCACTTCACCGACGTGAAGGCAGTTCCGCTCGATCCGGAGGGTTGGAACTACATTACCGATGCGATGGAAAAGGTGCTCGAGCCCGGAGGCACATCTCCGCTAGCGGCGATTCCGGGAATCGAGATCGCCGGGAAAACTGGATCGGCCCAGGTGGTGTCATTGGAGAACCGCGCGAAGCACAAAGATAACGCCGATCTGGCGCAGAACGGATGGTTCGTGGGCTTCACGCCACGGCGCAATCCGGACGTCGTGGTCTGCGTCCTGTTCCAGGGCGGCGAGCACGGCAAACTGGCGGCTCGCCTGGCGACCCAGGTGATCAAGGCCTACGTCGAAAAGCAGCGCCGCACCCCGCAGAAAATGGTGGAAAAGCCTAAGGCCAACGGGACGGTCGACATCGGCGGCCTGTGGAGCGAGCCCAGTCCCGACGGAGGCAATGAAAAACTGCAAGGCGGCCGCTTCGTGATCGACTTGTCCAGGAAGCCGCTGCCAGCTGCAATCGCCGCGCCGGGAATGACTATTCACTGAACTGGTGCTAGAAGTGCGAGGGCGAGACGCCCCTCGCGACAGCCGGCGCTACGAACTGAGAACTGAGAACCGAGAACTGGCTTTCGATGGCACGTTACGTCTCATACCGCGATTTCGACTGGGTCCTGCTGGGCTTCGTGCTCATCATCTGCGGCCTGGGCGTCATGGAAATCCACAGCGCCACCATGCACACCAAGTTTGCCGGAGCCCATGTCCGGCAAATCTACTGGGTGCTGGCTGGCGTGGGCGCGATGTTCGTGGTCAGCCTGATCAACTACCAGGCGCTGCTCGATCAGATTCACTGGTTCTACATTGCCGGCGTGGCCTCGCTGATGGCCGTGCTCCTGTTCGGACAACGGTACCTTGGCGCCAAGCGCTGGATCCACATGCCGGGCGGCAACCACTTCCAGCCTTCCGAATGGGTCAAGCTCATCCTCATCCTTGCCGTCGCCAAGTATTTTGCCGACATGCGCCAGCGTGAGCTTTCCTGGGCCGATTTCATGAAGGCCGGAGCCATCGTCGGAGTTCCCATGCTGATGGTCCTGGCCCAGCCTGACCTCGGCACTGCCCTTACCTACGTTCCCATTGCCGTCATGGGAGTGTTTTTGGGTGGGTTGCAGTGGAAGCAGGGGCTGACCGTGGGTTTGCTGGCCGCGATCGGCATCGGGGCGGTGTTTCTCGTGCCGCGCGTGCACGTTCTGAAGTCGTACCAGAAGCAGCGGTTGACCAGTTTCATCGACCCCGAACTCGATCCTCAAGGCTCGGGGTACCAAGTTGAGCAATCCAAGATTGCCGTGGGTTCGGGGGGCCTTTGGGGCGGGAAAGGCTCGCAAACACACGGGAATTTTCTTCCGGTTCCGCAAACGGACTTCATTTTCGCGGCCTTCGCCGAGGAACATGGATTCGTAGGCGCTCTCGGGGTTCTGCTGTTATACTTCATAGTGCTGATGCGTTTGACCCAGAACGCGCAAACAGCGCCCGACCGCGCTGGCACGTTCGTGGTGATGGGTGTGGTGGCTGTGCTTAGCTTCCATATCCTGGTCAATGTCGGCATGGTGGTTGGCTTTATGCCGGTCACCGGAATACCCCTGCCGCTGATGAGTTATGGTGGGTCTTCCGTATTGTTTATGTTCCTGGCGCTGGGGATGGTTATGAATGTTCGTATGCGCCGCTTCGTGAACTAGCTGGATTCCGCGAAGGCTGGGTGAGCTAAGGCTGGGTGAGCCTGCCTGATACAGGCCAGCTAGAACGAGCCAGTTACGAACGAACAAAGCTTTCAGAAGCAACAGGTTCAGGAACCAGGTTCAGGAATACCAGGAAGAACGGCAGGAAAAGCAGTTTTGCTGCGCTCGCAGGCGCAGCCCCAAAAAAATATCGATCGCCCTCGCGTAAAGAGGGCATTTCACCGGCTAGTTGAGCTTTCGAAGGCCGGGCGGGTTTGAAGTTGAGCAGCCGGGCAGGGAACGGCCCCCCGACCCAATTCGGGTCTGAGAGTGCGGTCACAAACCCCGGCAAGAATTAGCGAGATAAGTGCAAAAGATTCCCAAGCTTGTGCAGCGGACGCGGCAGGAAGAGAGAGCAGAACTCTCCGGCCCAGTCTGTCCCTATGTTCGGGGCGCATCGCAACGCTCTTCGCTTCATCCTCCCCATCCTGACCTGACTCCGCCCCGGTGAACCCCGTCCGACCTGAATGAGCGGCGGGACCGGAGTGTTCGATGAACAAGGAACTATTTGTCTCTTCCACCCCCCACGAAACCAAGGTGGGCCTGGTCGAAGACGATCTGCTCGCGGAAGTCTATCTGGAGCGCGAGAACGAGTACACCCTGGCCGGATCCATCTATAAAGGCCGCGTAACCCGCGTGCTGCCCGGCATGCAGTCGGCTTTCGTCGACATCGGCCTGGAGCGCGACGCCTTCCTCTACGTTTCCGACTTTATGGAATTGGAGGAACACGACGACGATCTGACCGACGTCATCCCGGCAACCCGCAACGTGCCCGACTTGCGCCCGCAGCCGCCGAAGGCTGAGACGGAGGCCACGACGGAGGCCACTGCGGATGATGGAGCCGATGCCGAAGTCGAGTTGGCGCCCATCACCGATGAGGGAACCTTCGAAGCCGATACCCTCAGCGAGGGCCAGCCGGCTCCAGCTGGAGAATCCACCGAGTTCGGCAATAGTGCGGATTCGCAGAACCGCGAGCGCGGAGGCTTTCGTGGCCGCCGCCGCCGCCGTGGCGGACGCCGTGACGGTCGTGGGGATGGCCGGGATCGCAGTTCCGAGAGAAGTTCAGAGAGAGGCCCGGATCGCGGTCTGGAGAGAACTCCTGATCGCACTCCCGAGCCGCGCTTCGCTCGACCGGTCGAGCCAACCCGCCCGGTAGAGTCCAGCCGAAGCCAGCCTTCTGGGCCGCCTCCTGGATACCAGCCGATCCTGCTGCCCGGCGAGTCGATTTCGAAGTACCAGCGTTTTGCGCAACCAACGCCCGCGCCGGATCCGCCAGTACGACGGGCCGTCGCTGAAGTCGAACCGGAAGTTCCTGTCGAGCCCGCAACTCCCCTGGCCGCCACCTTTCCAGAGGACGAACCCATCTTCGCCGCCGCCGAGTCGCAAGCCGAGCCCCTGCATGTCGAGCACGAACATGTCGAAGATGAACATGTCGAGCACGAGCAGGTCTCGGACGAGCATGTTGAGCTTGAAGATGAGCAGCACGAAGACGCTCAATCGATTCATGAAATGCACGCCGAGCACGTCGAGCCCGTGACATCGGCGTCGACCACGACGGACTGGAATCAGGAATTCCGCCGTCCCGAAGCGTCCAGCCTGCCCACTCTGGGCTGGCCCGGAGAGTCGACCATTCCCGCCGAACCGGTCCAAGCTGGCGAGCATGAGGTCGAGTCGACGACCGAGGACGAACCTGCTTCCCAGTCGACGGTCTGGGGAGCGGCTGAGTTGCGCGCTGCTGCGGCCAGAGCCGATGAAGCTGCTTTTGCAGCTCCGGTTTTCGCGGCCCCTGGCACCATGGAAGAAGAGACCATCGACGAGGAAGAAGCGGGCACCATTCATTACGAAGCTTCTTCCGATGAAGGTTACGAGGAATTCGAAGAAGAAACCCAGGCCGGACCCGGACATCTGAATGGCGAAGCCCGGGAGGTTGTAGCTGAAATTCATCAGGCGTCTCTCACCGAGCCTGGCGAGGCCCATCCCGCTGAAGCTGCACACCCGGAAGGCGAAGACGATAGTGAGGAAATCGAACTCGAGGAGGCGCAAGCCGAAGCGGAGGCCCTGCTCGACGCAGAGGCCCGCGGCAACGGCACCGTCGATGTCCGCGTGGAAGTTCGTGCTCCGGCCGGAACTGCGGGCTACACCCAACGCACCCAGCGCCCGCGTCCTGGCTACGACCGTGACCGCCAAGGTGGCCCGCGCGACCGTGGACGCCGCGGTGGTGGTGGTGATCGAGGGCGTAGCCGTTTCCGTCGCCGCGAGAACGCTCCGGTTCCTCTGATCAGCGACTTGCTCAAGGAAGGCCAGGAAATCCTGGTCCAGATCGCCAAGGAGCCCATTGGCAAGAAAGGCGCGCGCATCACCAGCCACATCGCGCTTCCGGGGCGGTTCCTAGTCTACATGCCGACGGTGAACCACACCGGCGTCTCGCGCAAAATCTCCTCCGAAGAAGAGCGCCAGCGCCTCAAGCGGATCATCATGAGCGAGCGTGAAAACGGTCATGGAGGCTTCATCGTCCGCACCGCCGCGCAGAGCGCCAGCGAAGAAGAACTTCGCGCCGACATCCGTTTCCTGAAAGGTTTGTGGCAGGACATCAAGGCTCGCGCCGAGAGTTCGAAACCGCCCGCGCTGATCTATCACGATCTAAACGTGGTCGAACGCGTGCTGCGCGATCAAGTCACGTCCGACTTCAGCGTGATCTGGGTCGATACCGAACCCGAATACGAGCGCGTGCTGCGCTTCTTTAACCGCTTCCAGCCCCAGATGGTGAAGCGCGTCAAACTCTATACTAAAGAGACTCCGCTATTCGAACAGTTCGGCCTGGCCGCGGAAATGGACAAGGCGCTCAAGTCGAAAGTATGGCTCAAGAGCGGCGGCTACATCGTCATCAACCAGACTGAAGCGCTGGTCGCCATCGACATCAACACCGGCAAGTACGTTGGCAAGACGCAGCGTCTCGAAGACACCATCGTCAAGACCAACGTCGACGCGATCAAAGAAATCGTGCGCCAGATTCGCTTGCGCGACTTGGGCGGCATCATCATCATCGACTTCATCGACATGGATGAACGCCGCAACCGCCAGCGCGTGATGCAGGCCCTGGAAGAAGAACTCCGTCACGATCGCGCGCCTTCAAAGACGCTGCAGTTTAACGACTTCGGCCTGGTTGCCATTACCCGCAAACGCGTCAAGCAGTCTCTGGAACGCACCATTGGCGCGCCTTGCCCGTACTGCGAGTCGACTGGATATGTGAAGTCCGTGACCACGGTGTGCAACGAGATTTACGTCGAGATGCGGAAGATTGCTAAACATCTGGAGCACGAAGATGTCATGTTGCGCGTGCATCCGGACGTTGCCAAAGAATTGAAGTCCAACAACGGCCGCCTGCTGAACGAGATGGAAGAACTCACCAAACGCACCATCATCGTGAAAAGCGATCCGGCCGTGCACCAGCAGCAGTTCGATATCAACTGAGCCGTCAGCCTGTCAGCTGTCGGCTAAGTGACGTCGGTGGAAACGGGGCGCCTTGGCCCGTCCCGCTAACCTCGGCGAGGCGCGCCCTGCACGACTCGGGGGCGCGCCGCCTGTTTGGCCTTATCCCGTGCGACTCAACTCTCCCGATTGCAAAGGAAAGTCCCCAGCCGGATTCACAAGGCTTTGAAACTCCGCAACCGCATCCTTGCGCAGCCACCGGTCAATCTCGTGCCGCTTGACCGGGCCATTGTGGTCAACGGTGCGGCGCAGCAAGCGGGCGATGTACTCCATCGCCAGCTGATGATTTTCCTTCATAGCGCTCTGAAAAGTGTCCCCATCCGCCGCGCCCGCTTGGGCAAGCACGAGAGCCTTGAGCTCAGGCCCAAAGCCCATCGAATTTGCACTTACCTGCCATGCTCCGGCCTCCATCGTGGTCGGCGTTACCGATGTCGGATTCGTCGTGTCGGCACCTTCGTTCCATTTCCACGAAGATTCAAAGCCGGCAAGCACACGCATCACTTCCAACATCACTGCTCGGCGATGGGAAATACCGTGCCAGGGACCAAGAGTACTGAAAACATTCGAATAAACATCCTTTCCAGAGTTGGGGGCGAAAATGTCGTCCGGCGCAATTTTGCCCCAGGCGACAAGTTCATCAAGGAAGCTGTCCGGAGGAACCCCGCGAGTATGTACTCGCTGTTTCGTAGCTTTGTAGGCCATGCAGTCAAAACCTCCCGAGTTTCGCTGGATTGTACACCTGCCCCCCGTCTTTATTCTTTGCGTTTAAGTTAGCCTCGAAGGTACTGGCTTGGCGACGGCTTGGCCTCCCAATGCCATCTGAGATGGTAAATGCCATTATGAATGCCACTCTGATTGTGGATAAAGCCGGGCGGGTCGTGTTGCCGAAGCCGGTTCGCGATGAGATGCAACTGCGAGCGGGAGACTCTCTGGAACTGGAAAGCTCGGAAGATCGCATTGTGCTTCGTCCACGCAGGGGAGAATCTGGGATGCACAAGAAACAAGGTATCTGGGTTTTCAACACGGGCGAGCCGATCTCGGCGGAAGCTACGGACGACCTGCTGCGGCAGATTCGCCGCGACCGCGAACTTAGCTTTCTGGGCAATCGCCCCGTGCGAGCCTCTCGACGGAAGAAGCGCCGGTGAAATGGTTCTTCGACAGCTCCGTCTTGGTCCCGGCACTTTTGCCAGATCACGTACACCACGCTCGCAGCTTCGCCGCCTTCGCCGCGGCGAGTCGTAAGAATGCCAGTTGCGCCGCTCACAGCCTTGCCGAAGTCTACTCGACGCTCACCCGGTATCCGGGAAACAACGCCTGAGCGCTGAATCCGCAGCTCTGCTCGTGCAAGAAATTGAGCACAGACTTACGTTGGTATGGCTCGACGGCGATGAGTATCTCGCCGCTATCAACCGCATCGGCGGGATGGGAATTCTAGGTGGAGCGGTTTACAACGCGCTGATAGCCGCCTGCGCCGGCAAGGCCAAAGCACAGGTTGTTTACACTTGGAATACTGCACATTTCATGTTGTTAGGAGACGAAGTGGCGCGAAAGGTGCGCACGCCCTAGCACCCCACCCGCGCTTTGAACTCGCGTGCCCGGTCGCGCGCGACCGTCAAGTCCGTGTCCTTGCCATCTTTCAGGCGTACATTCAAAGCTCCTCCGGGAAGTGACGCGACTTCCTTGATCCAGTCCACGTTCACCACTGTGCTGCGGTGGATGCGGAGAAATGTCTTCGGGTCGAGCTTCTTCTCTAACTCCGCGATCGCGTAATCGACACAGTAAGCCTTGCCCTCCGACACCGCGTAGGTCAGTTTGTCCTCGGAATAGAAATGCGTGACCCGCGCCAGGTCGAGGAACCAGAGCCGGTCCCCCAGCCGCGACGCAATGCGTTCGGGGTATTCCGGCTTGGTCTCGCGCAGCGAGTCGGTGAGCTGCTTCAGCAGAGCCTGTAAATCCGATTGCGCCAGTTGGCTCGAACCCCGGAGCCGTTCAACTTTCTGAATGGCGCGGTCCAGCGACTCCGGTTCTACCGGCTTCAGCAAATAGTCAACCGAGTTCACGCCGAATGCCTTCAGCGCGTACTGATCGTAGGCGGTGGTGAAAATCACGATAGGCTGAACGGGCAGTCGTGCCAAAACCTCGAAGCCATTGAGGCGCGGCATCTGAATATCCAGAAAACACACGTCGGGTGGGTCCGCCGTTAATTCGGCCACTGCTTTCTCGGGTTCGGTGGTGCTGCCGATTACTTCCACGCGGCCCGTGCGTTGCAACAGCCGGCGCAACCGGTCCAGCGCCAACGGTTCGTCGTCCACCAGGTAGGCGCGCAGTTTCATACGAGTGGCACAACCATCTCTACCACAGAATACCCGGTGCGCCGCAGAACGTTCAGGCGCGCTTTCGTACCGAACAACGCATCCAGGCGCTCCACCAGGCTGTCCAGCCCATGCCCGGCAGGAATCGCCGCCAGGTCGAAGCCCGGCCCTGTATCACGAACCTCGATCCGCAGGCTGCCATTCTCCGCCGATGCCGTGACGCGAAACTCACCGCCGCCGCTCTGCGGAGTGATTCCGTGCTTCACGGCATTCTCCACCAGCGACTGCACCGACATGGGTGGCACCTTGGCATCTTGCAACTCAGCGGGTACCTCCACCGATCCACGCAATTTATCGCCGAATCGCGCCTTTTCGATGTCGACATAACTTTCCACCATGGCCAACTCCTCTCGCAATGGAATCAGCGGTTGATGGCTGGTGTCGAGCGAGGCCCGCAACAGCGCGGCCAGTCGGCCCAGAATCTGTTCCGCGCGGGCGGGATTCACGGCAATGAGCGAGCTGATTGAGTTCAAGGTGTTGAACAAAAAGTGCGGATGAATTCGCGACTCCAGCGAACGCAGCCGCGCCTCCGCCGCCAGTTTCAGCGTTCGCTCTTCGGCGACTTCCTTTTCATGCAGCCTCTCCTCCATGAGTTGTATGCGAGCTCGCAACAGTGCATGCACCATCGCCCCCGCGCCAAACAAAATAGCTAGCGGCATGGCGACCCGCAGCGTGTGAGCGTACTCCCTCCAGAAGTGGTGCGGAACCACGAAGCCTATCGTCATCAGCAGCGTCTGCGCCATCAAGACGCCTACAGGAACAACGGCGATAATGCACAGGGCAAAGATAAGAACCAGCGAGATCTTGCGGCGAGCCAGTCGTTCCACAAAGCCGACGACGACCAGGAGGCCGAGAACCCCCGTCAGGTTGGCATACACTAGCGAGTAGGCCAATGTCTGCAGCAGTTCCCGGCCGCTCGAAAAATGATTCCCTGCGATCTGGATCAAAACCACCACGGCCACTGCGAGATTGATCCAGAGCAGGGAAAACGCCCAGTTGCGCTTCATCGGGTGCATATCATCGCCTTTGCCTACTTCGTCATTTCGCGCTCACGGGTTCGAAAGTTGCGGTGCGGAAGACATTCATGACCTGCGTTGTCTCCTGCCCCGGCAGTTTCAGTTCTCCCACCACGCTCTCACTGAGGGTGCCGTATTCGATTTGTTTGGTCGCCACCGACACCCAGATTTCTCCCCAATACTCGCTGCGTCCGATCAGACTCATGCCCCCGTTGGCGATTTCGAGCGGGTTGAGAAATGCCTCGTAGCGGATGAGGGCGCAGTCCTGGCCGTTTCTTTGCGAACGTCCGATCCACTCCAGTACGACGTTGTGGTTGTGAAACTTACCCACGTCCGGCATGTTCACGTCCTGGTCGGAGAGGATCTGGTAAGGCTGGTTCAGTTTCAGACGGTCGAAAAAGCTCTGCCCGAAGTATTCGATCATTCCCGTGTCCCAAACCAGATTACGCTCCATGACCGCCGTTGGAGGAAACCCTTTGAAGAACTCGGGTTTCATGGTGCCGGCAAGAGCGTTGTTATAGCGAAATCCTTCCATGAAGTCGCGCTTCTGGGGCGCCGCGAATGGTGCCGTGGCGCCGATGGCGTCGGCCTGTGCAACGTTGTTCCACATCACATCTCCGCCCGGCAGCCCCCGCGTGTAGTCTCCCGTGAGGCGCTGGCGGATCGAGGTCTCGCCTTTGGAGTTCGCCATGTTGTACTCCACGATGAACCGGTAAGTGCGCGGACCGTTGTCCTTCACAGTTGTTCCCTGCGGCAGGGTCCACTTTTGCGCAGGCAGGGATTGCGCAACCAGAGATGGGACAAACCAGGACTGCCCGAGCACTGCCCCCAGGACAAGTCCGAAAGTTAAAGCTGCTATCGTTCTGCTTCGCATTGGGTGATACCTCCAATGCAGAGTGTGCTACTGGCGGGACAGTGAGGGCATCTCCTTAGCGACGAAAGGCAACAATTCCCGACCGCAGGTCGTCAAACGCGGACCAGTCGCGGCAGCGAATTCTCCTGAAACGCGATCCGACTGTTGTGCCTCACTCTCGCGCCTCACCCTGAAGCCTGACGAATGGATTTTGAGGATATTGTTCTAGCTGACGTTGGCGAGAGTCTTCACGGCTACATCGGCATGGTTGCGCAGCTTGTGGGCAGAGTCGTGGATGGCTCGAGCCGCTGCACCCGCGCCGCTCTGATCGGCCGTCTTTCCAATGCTGCCCGCATCTTCGATGGAAGTGCTGGCCATATCCAGCAGTACGACCACGGAGTCGGCGTGCAGCTTCCACAGGGACGACATTTTCTGGCTCCGCTTCAGTTCTTCCAGTTCAGTACTGATGCGCGCGGAAACCGAGACCATCCGAATCAGAGTGCGGGCCACGTCAGCGCGTAAACTTTTTTCTTCCAGGAACGGAGCACTGTAGGCGTCGGCCTCGGCCGCCGTTAACGTCAAGTTGAAGAAGCGCATGGGCACGACCTGCCGATACTTCGGATCGGCGACGCGCACAAATACTCGAATCGATTCTTCGACGCGCCGCAGTTTCGACTCCTCCGCCGAAAGTTGCTGCGCAGTAATTGCCGGGGGCTGAAACACCGCCGGCGCCGCGGGAGCTTTCGCCGCCACTGCCGCCGCTTTGGCCTTTTTCGGCGCGGCTGCCGTTCCATCGCCTGAAGCTCGCGACGCCTTCGCCGCCGGCGTCAGCAGCGACCGCCGGATGGGCGGACGCCGGTCCAGCTCTTTTTTTAGTTTCGAAACCCGGCGGAATTTCTCGAGAGTACTGCCGTAGTCGGCATCGAGTAGTTGCTTTCCTTGAATCGCAGCCACATGGTCGACGGTGACTTCCACTCCGTCCACTGTGGTCAGAATCGTTCCGCCCATTTCCTCCAGAGCCTGTCCGAAGGTCTTAATTTCGGTCAGGGCCTTGGCGAACAACTCGTCAAACTTCTTCCCGAAATGTGCGTTGTGCGCTGAAACCGTGGCCAGCACACCGGGATGATAGAACGAGGAATCCAGCCACTGCTTCAGTTCCCGTACTCGCCCGATAATGCCGGAATCGATCAGAGTGTTGAAGTCGCGGAAGCGCGCAATTTCGTCGCGCAGCGGATCGAATCGCCGCAACAGTTGCACGTGCTCCTCGGGCAGGGAAGGCACGTCGGAGTCGGCTAGAATTTCAATCAAAGCGATTTCGAAGGGCGACAACGGCAGCGCGCCGTCCAATCCGTACCCGGTCTGCTCCCACTGTCCCGGTACGCGCGGGTGACGGTACAGGAAGGTCGCGATCAGATCGGTCTTGTCCCGGTTGACGTCGCTGGGCTCGCGGCGCCGCACAAAATATCGCAGCAGAGCCTCAGCCACTTCCGAATCCGTGTCGGGAGTCAGCGCCTGCCGCACCATGGCCGGCGTAATCGCCATATCCAGCAGATGCAGCCAGCGGTACATCCGCGACAGCGTGGTCGGAAGTTCGCGCTCGGAATGGCGCAGTGCGTCCTCATCGAGACCGCTGGGAATGGGGACGTCCCCGCCCAGCGCGTCCCGCATGAGCTTCTGATAGAAGCCCTGGACGGTCGCCAGAATGGCTAATTCAAACCGAAGATCTTCGGCCAAACGTGCCCCCGAGAGCAAGAGTTCCCTTCTAAGACTTTACTAATGCTTCCAGTAAAAACGAAAAGTTACTACTGGTGCAAGTTACCACCGGAGCGAGGCTTCATGCGGGGAAGAGGGCTTTCGGAAGTACATGCACTTCCGCGACACGTAGCGGCGGACGCATTCGTCCTCCGGCGAACCGGGGAGCGAGCCGCCCGGACGAATGCGTCCGGGCCTACGTGTTTTGTTGTCGTCGACTGGGAGGCTCTAGAACACGACCGTCTTGTTCCCATAAACCAGCACGCGGTTCTCAACATGCCAGCGCACAGCGCGCGAGAGCACGACCTTTTCCAGGTCGCGTCCCTTGCGGACGAGGTCTTCGACGGTGTCGCGATGAGACACTCGAACCACGTCCTGCTCGATGATGGGACCATCATCGAGCACCTCGGTGACGTAATGGCTGGTCGCGCCAATCAGTTTCACGCCGCGTTCGAACGCTTGATGATAAGGCCGCGCCCCCACAAATGCCGGAAGAAAGGAATGATGAATGTTGATCATCCGCTGGGGATACCGGTGGACGAACTCGTTTGACAGAATCTGCATATACCGCGCCAGCACTAGAAAGTCAGGCTTCTGTTCGTCGATCAGTGCTTGGATCTTCGACTCGGCCGTGCTCTTGTTGTCCTTCGTCACCGGTACGATCGCATAAGGAATCTTGTAGAAATCGGCAATCGCCTGGTTGTCGGCGTGATTGGAAATAATCAGCGGAATGTCGCAGGCCAGTTCGCCGCTCTTATGCCGATACAGCAGATCGACCAGGCAGTGATCGTACTTCGAAACCAGAATGATCATGCGCTGCCGCTGCGCCGACTGCGCCAGCCGCCACTTCATCGCAAACGCCTCGGCCACCGGCGAGAAGTGCTTGCCGAAATCAGCCAGATCTTTCTGAGAAAGATCGATGTCGAAGTCCTTGGGATCGAACTCGACGCGCATCAGAAACAGCCCCGACTCTTCGTCGGCGTGCTCGTCCGCGTGCAGAATGTTGCCGCCGTGCCGAAACACGAAGTCGGCAATGGTCGCAACCTCGCCTTTGCGGTCAGGACAGGAGATCAGCAGGATGGCGGAATTCTTCATGGACTAGAGTTTCTTGGCCTCGACTAGGGCGAGAGTTTTGGCGAGAGCTTTGAGCACCTTCTGACGCTTGGGTTCTTCCAGCAAGTACATCGGAAGCCGCTCAAACCATCGCTCGACATCCCATCCTCTGAGTTCTCTCCAGTCCTCTCCAAGATCTGAGGCCAACGTTCTCGCAGCAATTCGGCTGCTAGGGCGCGTCTTCTGCTTGTAGTAAGAGATACATTCTTGCAACTGTTTCACGGTACCGAACCTGAATGTGAAGGAGGCAACGCGAACGACAATGGCATGACGCGGGAGTAGGCTTGCCTTCCCGTCTAGTCTTTTGATCGGGTCTTTTGAGATTCGTGCCATGTCATCATTCTTGCACGAGGCTCATCGTTTCAGCGCGCTCAGTATCTCCCGCGCCGCATTCGCGCCCGACCCGCCGGTCAGCCCCGCTCCCGGATGCGTCCCACTCCCGCATAAATACAGTTTCTCAATCGGCGTCCGGTAACGCGCCCAGTCGAGCAGCGGGCGCATGGTGAAGAACTGATCGAGGGCCAGCTCTCCGTGAAAAATCTGGCCGCCGGTCAGTCCATATTTTTCTTCCAGATCGAGCGGCGTGATGATCTGGTGCGTCAGAATCAGCTCCGGCAGATTCGGCGCGTATTGCGCCAGCGTCTCGACCACAGTCTGACCAAGCGCTTTACGCTGCTCATCCCAATCGCCTTTGAGTTTATACGGCGCGTACTGCATGTAAATCGACATCACATGCTTGCCCTCGGGCGCCAGCGTCGGATCGGTCAGCGACGGAATCGTGGCTTCAAGATACGGCTGCCGAGAGAAGTTGCCGTATTTCGCTTCGTCGAAAGCCCGCTCCAGATAATCAATCTCATTGCCAATCTGAATGCGCCCTTTCAGCGCGCTGGCATCGCCGTTTTTGAGAGCCGTAAAACTCGGCAACCCAGAGAGCGCAAGGTTCACCTTGGCGACCGTTCCGTTTCCGCGGTAATGCTGCAACTTCTGCACGAAGTCTGGAGAAAGGTGCGTGGGATCGGTCAGCTTGAGCAGCGTACGTTTCGGATCCGCATTGGAGATCACTGCCTTGGCGTGAATCTCTTCGCCCGTCGAGAGCAGCACGCCCGTGGCTGTTCCGTTCTGCACGCGAATCTCAATGACCTCTGCGCCGGTGCGAATCTCCGCCCCCGCGGCCTTGGCCGCCGATGCCATCGCCTGCGTAACCGCGCCCATGCCTCCCGCGGCGAAAGCCGCTGAGCCCGCGGGATGCGGATCTCCTGCCGCGCGGATCAACAACACCAGCGCGCTTCCCGCCGACCACGGTCCAAGAAATGTCCCGAAGACGCCGCGCGCCGCGATTACCGCCCGCAGCAGTTCAGTTTCAAAATATTCTGACGCCAAATCGGCCACCGCCATCGGTCCCCAGCGCAGCAGTCGAAACATATCTTTCTTGCCCAGCTTGCGAATCGCACGCCCCGTCTTGAGCATGCTCCACAGGTCGCCGCCGCTGGGATGGTCAATGTCGGGCGGCGTAGTCGCCAGCGCTTCGCCAATCACTTTGCTGATCTTCGCCAGCGATTGCGCGAACTCCGGATACTTGGCCGCATCTTTCTTGGAAAACGCCGCGATTTCCTGCGCCGACCTGCCCGCGTCCTGGTAAAGCGAAAGCGCGCGCCCATCGGGCGAAAGCGCCGTGACACAAACGTCCGGCGAGATCAGCTTGAGTCCGTGCTTCTCCAGTTGCATGTCGCGCAAAACACTCGGCAGAATCGGACCCGCCGTGTGGGCCAGCGTCGAACAACGAAACCCGGGATGAAACTCATCGGTCACCGCGGCCCCGCCAACCTGCGCGTTGCGCTCGAGCACCAGTGGCTTGTATCCGGCCTTGGCCAGATAGAACGCGGTGACTAGCCCGTTGTGGCCGCCACCAATGATGACAATGTCGCGGGTTTGGCTCGTCATGTTTACGCCGCTCCCTTGATGTCTTTCAGAATTTCCAGCGCCGCCAGTCGCCCGTTCGCGCCCATGATCCCGCCCCCCGGATGCGTCGCCGATCCGCACATATAAAGATTCTTGATCGGCGTGCGGTACTGTGCCCAGCCCGGCACCGGACGCAGGAAGAAAAGCTGTTCCAGCGAAAGCTCGCCCTGGAAGATGTTGCCTTCGCTCAACCCCCACTCGCGTTCCAGATCGAGCGGCGTGACCACCTGCCGGTGAAGGATGATGTCCTTGATGTTCGGCGCGTATTCGGCAATCGTGTTCACCACGGTATCGCCGAACGCTTCCTTCTGGTCGTCCCAGTTCAAGCCGGGCCGCAGCTTGTAGGGCGCGTACTGCACAAAGCACGACAGCACATGCTTTCCCGGCGGCGCCACCGATGGATCAGTCAACGAAGGAATGACCATGTCGATATACGGATGCCGCGAGAAATTTCCATACTTCGCATCGTCATACGCCCGCTCCATATACTCGACCGACGGCGAAATCGAAATCGCGCCGCGTAAGTGCGCTCCCGGTCCAGGCATGCACTTGAAATTCGGCAGCCCATCCAGCGCCATGTTCACCTTGCCGGAAGACCCGCGATACTTAAAGCGGTTCACGTCTTCCAGAAAATCGCCCGGCAGATGCTCGGCTTCAATGAACTTGGTGAAAGTCAGCCTCGGATCGACACTGGAAGAAATCACCTCGGCGCGGATTTCATCTCCGTTCGCGAGCACTACGCCCTTCGCCTTGCCGTTCTTTACGATAATCTGCGAAATGCCGGCCTGAGTGCGGATCTCCACTCCCGCCTCGCGCGCCGCGTCGGCAATCGCATTTGAGATTGCGCCCGTGCCCCCGCGGGCAAATCCCCAGGCCCGGAATGCGCCGTCGATTTCTCCCATGTAGTGATGCAGCAGCACGTACGCCGTTCCAGGCGAGCGCACACCCAGAAACGTCCCAATAATTCCCGACGCCGACATCGTCGCCTTCAGCACGTCGGTCTCGAACCATTGATCGAGAAAATCAATGGCAGACATCGTCATCAGCTGGACCTGATTGTATTTGTCGTAGCTCGACATGCCCTGAAAGCGCCGCCCGATGAACAGGAGCTTCATCAGTTCGCGCGGATCGAGTGTGGTGGGGTCCGGCGGCACCATGCTCAGGATCGGCTTCACGAACCGGCACATCGCCTGCATGGCCTTACCGAACTCGTCGTAGGCTTCGGCGTCGACCCGCGAGTGGCGGGCGATTTCGCGATGCGTCTTGCCATGGTCGTTCACGCGCCACAAGTAATCGCCGCTGGGCATCGGCGTAAACGTGCCGTCCAGCGGAAGAATTTCGAGACCATGGCGGGGCAGGTCGAGATCGCGAATAATCTCCGGCCGCAGCAGCGACACAACATAAGAGCAGACCGAAAACTTGAATCCCGGCACAATTTCTTCCGTGCAGGCCGCGCCTCCCAGTACGTGCCGCCGCTCGAGCACCAGCACCTTCTTACCCGCCTTTGCCAGATAAGCGGAGTTCACCAAACCATTGTGCCCGCCGCCGACTACGATTACGTCGTAAGAATTCGAACCAGCCATTCGCTTTTTGCTCCTAGCTCTCAGCTGTAACGTTCGCTTGTAGGGAAACGCAATAATACTCGCGCAGGGAAGCAGGCGGAAGAGAAGATCAGAGCCCGCTGGGCAGGACGGTCCAGCTTCGAAGGATGCTGCACAAATTGGCCATGAACATACGCATACGCCACTTAAGCCGAATCGACATTCTATCGGGAAGCGCGTGTTTTGTCTGCATGTTTGCAGTGTCCCTGACTGCAAGTCACGCGCAGTCGTGTTGCCGCGCACGCAGGCTGGTGAATATAATCCGACTTCGGCGTTTTCTTCGTGCTTCTTCGTGTCCTTCGTGGTTGGTGATTTCCGTTGGGGACAAGAGTGATGCATCAAGCAAAGCCGCACGAACGAGGAGCCCCTTGCCCATCGGAACCGCATTTCACGAGAGAACGTTCCCGCTCTGCCACAGCCTGAACTACCGCGAGTGGTCGGGCTACTACACCGTGAGCGTGTACGAAGTTCACCACGAGCATGAGTACAATGCCATTCGCAATGCGGCCGCTCTCATCGATATTTCGCCGCTCTACAAGTATCTGATCACCGGCAAAGACGCGACTCGCCTGGTGAACCGCGTGATCACTCGCGACATCAATAAAGTCAAAATCGGCCAGGTGATTTATTGCTGCTGGTGCGACGAAGAGGGCAAGGTCATCGACGACGGCACGATTTCGCGTCTCGAAGAAAATGTTTATCGCTGGACCGCCGCCGATCCTAGCCTGCGCTGGTTTCGCCAGAACGGCCTGAACATGGACGTGCAGGTCGAAGACATTTCCGAAAAAGTCGCCGCGCTCGCCCTGCAAGGTCCGACGTCAGCGAAGCTTCTGAAGGCCGTTGCCGAAGCCGATATCGCCAACCTGAAATATTTCCGCGTCACTCGCGGCAAAATTGCCGGCATCCCCGTCGACATTTCGCGCACCGGCTACACCGGCGACCTCGGCTACGAAATATGGGTGCCACTAAACGATCGTGCCGACGCCGTGAAGGTGTGGGATGCGCTCGCCGGAACAGGCAAGCAATTCGATCTGCACGCCGCCGGCATGCTCGCGCTCGACGTGGCCCGCGTGGAAGCCGGACTCTTGCTGATCGAAGTGGACTACACCAGTTCCAAGAAGGCGCTGATTCCGTCGCAGAAATTCTCTCCTTACGAACTAGGCTTCGCCAAAATAGTTCACCTCGAGAAGGAAAACTTCATTGGCAAACGCGCCCTCGAACAAGACGCGAAAAATGGTGTGCCCCGGCAGTTGGTTGGCCTTGAGGTTGATTGGATCGGCGTCGAACAACTCTACGAGCGCTACGGCCTCACCCCCGCCGCACCAGCGCAGGCCTCGCGCGTTGCCGTCCCCGTGTACTCCGGCGAGAAGCAGGTCGGCAAAGCAACCACCACCAGTTGGTCGCCGATCCTGAAGAAACTGATCGCGCTGGCCAGCGTCGAAGCCGAATATGCGAAGCCGGGCGCTTCATTGCAGATGGAAATCACCATCGAGGCCATGCGCCTCAAGACGAATGTGAAGGTGACGAACCTCCCGTTCTTCAATCCAAAGAGAAAAACCGCCACGCCGGTGTAACGGTTCATGTGGGGACAGCCGCCCTCGGCTGTCCGCCGGGCGGAGCCTGGCTTGGGTTTTCTGGTCCCACGCGTTCAAAGAAGCGAGCTGCGCTCGCTGGACAGCCGAGGGCGGCTGTCCCCACACATTTCAGCCGAGTCTCGCCCGGCGCTTTCCCGCCCAATAAATCCAAGCTCCAATCAACACCAGCGCTCCCGTCCCTCCCACAATCTTAAACAGTGCCAGCGGCTTGTTCGGTTCGTCCGGCTGCGGAATCAGCGACAGCACAATGGTCAGCCCGGTGGTCAGAAATCCCACGGTGGCCACTAGCTTCGCCACAACCTTTCCTCCCGGCACTCGAATCACGTCCGGCCCGGCAGGCTCGCGCTGCAGTTTGATCATGGCCGCGAACAAATACAAATACGGAATGAA
Organism: Candidatus Sulfotelmatobacter sp.; assembly: GCA_052148475.1. Classification (GTDB taxonomy): domain Bacteria; phylum Acidobacteriota; class Terriglobia; order Terriglobales; family Acidobacteriaceae; genus Sulfotelmatobacter. The sequence continues at coordinate 123,872 of JBKQID010000033.1, forward strand.
GTACGTAATCACTCCCAGGCTGACCAGAACATCGTAAGCGCCCTTCACGCTGGTCCCGGCTTGGCCCAGAAAAATAAAAACTACGCCCAGAAACAACTGCGTCAGCAGCGCCACCCACGGAGTCTTCCATCGCGGATGCAACGCCCCGAACGCCGGTGGCAGAAATCGATCCAGCCCGGCAACGAACGGCAGCCGCGCCACCGCCGCGAGATATGCCCCGGCCGCGCCCACGTTGCTGAGTGCAATCAGAAATGCCACCAGCGGCAAGATCCCGGGAAACCCCACGCGCGACGCGGTTTTCGACACGGCCTGCACCAGTCCTTGCAGGTCGTTCACCTCAGTCGACGGCAGCGCCAGCAGCACGCAGACCGTTCCCAGGATGTAACAGATCGTGACCGTAATCCCACCCGACAATAGCGCCAGCGGAATCGTGCGCCGCGCGTTCTTGATTTCTTCCCCCATCAGGGACGCGGTCTCGCATCCGCCAAACCCGAACGCCAGCACCGACCAAAAAATAATGTCGTTGAGGTGCGTGCGGGGAGTCATGGAATGCAGCGTGAACGAAGTCGCCGAGCCATAGCGATGCCACGCCACAAAGCCCATCACGATCACGATCGTCACCGGAATCCACATGGCGATTGCGCCCACATTGTGCAGCCATTTGCCAACGTCGAGCCCAACCACATTCAGCAGCGTGGCCGCACTCAGCGTGAGCAGCGCAAACACTATGTAAAACGTCGCATTGCCGGACAGATGTTGCCACTTCGCCTGCCGAATAAACAGCACGTTGCTGGCGGCGAAGTAGAGCACGGCAGGGAAGTAGGGCAGATTGCTGGTCCAATACGTCCAGGCCGAGATGAAGCCGGAGAAGTCGCCGAACGCGCGCTTGCTCCAAACATAAAGCCCGCCTTCATTCGGATAGCGCGACGAAAGTTCCAGCACCGAGAGCGCCAGCGGCGTGTAGAAGCACAGCCAGGCACCAATCCAGATGACGATGGAACTTGGTCCCGCCGCCGCCGCCGTCGCAATCCAGCGCAGGCTGATGCCCGTGATCACATAAAACAGCACCAGGTCGCGGAATCCCATCACCTGCCGCGGCCGGTTGGGGTCTTCAACCTCGGCGATGGAAACGCCGGGCGCGAGAAAGCCGATCTTGTCGGGCGAGGAGTCCATCAGCCGATTCCGAGTTCGTCCGACGACTCCAGCGCCGTGCCGCAGCGCCGGCAAATCACCGACGAACAGTCGCCGCAGGTCAGCGGATCGTTGACCTCTTCTGCGCAGTTCGGGCAGTAGAGTGATCCGGGTTCGGACTCCGGGGATGGATTCGGAGGGCGTGTCGCCATGAAGACGGAAACTGTAACATAAGTCGCCGTCCTTCGTGTCCTTTGTGGTTATAGAATCTAAATCGCGACCACAAAGGACGCGAAGGTTCACCAAGGAATCCATGCCTGACAAACCGCAAACCCCCGACGAAAAGCTGCAACATGAATTCAACCGCTGGGCCGCGGCCGGCGAGGGCGAGAAGATGGAGCGTCATCATCTCGACATTACCGAAAAGACGATTCGCCGCATGAATCTGCGTCCCGGCGAGCGCGTGCTCGATCTCGGCTGCGGCTCAGGATGGGCTACACGCCTGCTGGCGCGCCTGGTTGGCGAAGGCCCCGAAGGATTCGGCCAGGTCGTCGGCCTCGACGTCGCCGACGAAATGGTGCGCCAGGCCCGCGAAGCCTCGAAAGATTTCGAAAATATTCTTTACGTCTGGGGATCGGCGCAGCAGATTCCCTGGGAAGAAAACTTCTTCGACAAAGTTTTGTCGGTGGAATCGTTCTACTACTATCCCGACCAGGACCGCACGCTCATGGAGTTGTTCCGCGTGATGGCCCCGCGCGGTCGGCTGTTTATCCTGATCAACCTCTACAAAGACAACCAGTATTCACTGCAGTGGGTCGACAAGCTGAAGGTCCCGGTGCATGTGCGGTCCGCGGCCGAATATGTTGAACTCTTCCGGAAACACGCCTTCGAAGACGTGGAAGCCGTCCGCATCCCCGACGACACGCCCACTCCCGACGATTACAAAACCAAGTCCTTCAACAGCCTTGAAGATCTGCGGGCCTTCAAGCGGGAGGGCGCGCTGCTGCTGATGGCTTCAAAGCCCGACCTGCGCACGCCCCTCCCGGGATACGCGATCTACTAGCAGCGCCGCTTCCCGGCGGCTGTCGTGGCGGCGTCTCGCCGCCACCGGCAAGCGCGCGACGCCGGCGTCATGATCTTGCGAAACACCTAGATCGAACTGTCATCGTCATCGTCTTTATCGCGGTGGGTCAGGTCCTTTACCGGACTCAGCGCCCGCCCATCCTCGGCATGATGAATGGCAATTCTGCCATTCACATTGTTCAGCTTGATGCGGGTCCCGCCCGGGCCCAGTTCTCCGCGCAGGTCGTGGCCGACGAACTGATGATGATTCACGTGCAGTCCAAAATCGTTGCTGATCCCGCCGGAAACCGTGCTGGCCTCAAGTTCCGCTTTCGAGTCAGAAGGGATCGTCAACTCCACCGAGCCGTTCACCGAATTCAGCTCGACCGAATTACCGGCTAGTTCGTCGAACCGCGCGTCCAGCTTCCCGTTGATCGTCGACAACCGTGCCCGTCCGGCAAGATTGCTCGCTTCCAACCGTCCATTAATGAGAGATGCGTTCACTTCTCCGCTCACCCCAGTCACATCCAGGGCTCCATTGATCAGCTTGATTTCATCCAGCCGGATGGTCCGCGGTACCGTCAGCGTGTACTCAACCCCCGCCGGATTGTTGTGCGAACCCCAGTTCCAGGTGTGGTCGTGGTCGGGATACTTGGTTCGAATCGAGAGCGAATCACTCCTGGAGTCAATCTCGATCTTCGCCTCATCCAGCCGCTCTTTCGTGTCGGCGTATTTCACTGCATCCACTTTCACATCGTTCCGGTCCCAACAGGAGATATGAACGTCGCCGTTGATGTTATCGAGATCAATGCCGCCATTGGCCGCTATGGCATAAGTCTGATGGAACTCCTCGGTCAGCGCGCCGCGGTGATCCGGAGCAATGCCTGACGCATGCGCTCCCAGCGCAAGCACGAGCAGAGCGCAAACCGTTCCCAGGGTTGCTCCCAACCAGGTGGCAGATTGGCGATGGCGGTTCATGATTCCCTCCGTTTCAAAGGGTTAGACGTTAGCCATTGGAATTGGTGAGATGTTGGCCTCAAGAAAAGTCTTGTTCTGCAGAGCTTCCTGGCATGGTCATCTTTCCCGCCTCGGTCAGCACGAACACAGCCAGAATCGCCATCTCCGGCTCAATGGGATGCCGGTACCGCGGGATGCAATACACAACGTAGTAAATCGCCGGATACAGCAGAAACAGCCAGAACAGCAGCCAGACGCCCGGTTTGCGCCAGCGCAACCGCAAAGCCCGGCCCAATCCCCAGAAAGCCAGTACTGACCAGGCCAGGAACAGCGAGTTTTTCGCTACGCCCATCCACTGTGGCTGTGTGTCCTTCGGCGGACCTGCCCAGAAATAAACCAATCGCCTCATGCATAGCGTCGCGAATCGTCCATGGTCGGCGCGGATGTAGTCAAGGGCCTGCTGCTTGCGCATGGCGATGTAGGGCAGTTCGCCCATGGCCTGAAACTGCCTCATCGCGTAGGCATCGTGAGTGGCGTCCAGATACAGCATCAACGTGCCGTCCGCGCCGTTGCCGTTCCCCAGTCGCAGTTCGGCGCCGAAATTGTCGCGGATGAAAACAAACTTGCCAAAGGTCTCATAATTCCGCACCAGCCAGGGCGCGATGCAGGCAAAGAAAAGGACCGCTGCCAGCACCACTCCGCCGAACGACCGCTTGCGGCGCCGCGCGCGCCGGTACCACACCCACAATCCCGCAGCCGGCAGAAACGACAGCAGGGAAGTGCTGCTCAAAGCGGTGATGCCCCACAACAGCCCGAACTGAAGCCAGGGAACCCAGCCCTCACGGTCTTCCAAAGTCAGCGCGAGCCAGAAGATCGTAGTCAGCAGCAGCGCTGCCAGACTCGTTTCCCAGATCGCGTGCGTGCACCAGAAGATAATGTTGGGCAGCAAGGCCCACGCCCACGCCGAGCCGATTGCAACTTTCTCCGAAAAGATGCGGCGCGCAATCAGAAAAATCGGAATACACGTCAGCGCCGAGAAAACGCTGTTCAGGCTCAGCAGCACGAACGCCGACGCCTTGGAATAAATCCCAAAAACTAGAAACACCCCCGCCGTCAGATACGGGTACAGCGGAGGCTCCCACGCCGTGGGCCCGGTCGCGGGCCCGAAGGGGCTGCTGAAGCCATCACCGGAGGCCAGCGACGCCGCGATGCGTCCCATTTCCCACCCGAAGCTAAAATTGTCGTCTGTGTTCTTGAACCTGTAGGTGTGTCCGATGACGATCCAGCCGAGACGTACAAGCAGGGCGATCGCGACGATCCATGCCGGTGACGTCAAGATGCGCGTCCACGCGTGTAGCGGCGGACCGTAACTTTGTGCGCGGTGGGAGCCCGCCGGCGAACTCGATTCCATGGATGGTTCTATTTGTAGCTGAGGCGCAGCGAAGGGGCAAATTGTCTATCTCCGACCACAGTGTGAGAAACCGGTCGTCCGATCCGGTAAAATATGAGTTTCCCCAGGACGCCTCGTTGATTTCTGACTTCATCCTGACCGCGACGCTGGCTGCATGGACTGCCCCCAAGGGCGTCGTGCCCTACATCCGCCAGCATTTCCTGGATACCACGTTTCGCGGACTCTACCGCGCCAACGCATTCGATGTGGCCCTGCTCATCCCCTACTTCATTGTCTTGATTCTGCTGGCCGGGTATGGTGTGCACCGCTACATTCTGGTGTACCTGTATTACAAGCATCGGAAGAACGGCACAACCGAGCCGGCCGCGCATTTTGAAGATCTGCCGAGGGTCACGGTGCAGCTGCCGATTTTCAACGAGCAGTACGTGGTCGAGCGCTTGCTGGAGTCGATCTGTAAGCTGACGTATCCCAAGGACAAGCTCGACATTCAGGTGCTCGACGATTCGACAGATGAGACGGTCGAGGTAGCTCGCGGTCTGGTTGAGCGCTATGCGGCGCTGGGCAATCCCATCAGCTACCTTCACCGCACCAATCGTGAAGGCTATAAAGCGGGCGCGCTGGCCGAAGGGCTGAAGACGGCGAAGGGCGAGTTTGTTGCTATCTTCGACGCCGATTTTACTCCACCGGAAGACTTTCTGATGCGCGTCATCCATCACTTCCGCGATCCAAAAATCGGGATGGTGCAGACGCGCTGGACCCACCTCAACCGAAATTATTCTTTCCTCACCGAAGTGGAGGCCATCCTGCTCGATGGTCACTTCGTGCTCGAGCACTCCGGCCGCGCCCGCACCGGACTGTTCTTCAACTTCAACGGCACGGCCGGCATGTGGCGCCGCGCGGCCATCGACGAAGCCGGAGGCTGGCAGCACGACACGTTGACTGAAGACACTGATCTCTCCTACCGCGCACAGCTCAAAGGCTGGAAATTTATTTACTTGCAGGATGTCGAATGCCCCGCCGAGCTCCCGGTGGAGATGACCGCCTTCAAGACCCAGCAGGCGCGCTGGGCCAAGGGACTGATTCAGACCGGGAAAAAGATTTTGCCACGGGTGCTGCGCAGCGATGCCCCACTGCATACCAAGATCGAAGCCTGGTATCACCTGACCGCCAACATCAGCTATCCGCTGATGATCATGCTGTCAGTGCTGCTGCTTCCGGCCATGATCATTCGCTTTTATCAGGGATGGTTTCAGATGCTCTACATCGACCTGCCGCTCTTTATGGCTTCGACGTTCTCGATTTCCAGTTTCTACCTGGTTTCGCAGCGCGAACTCTTTCCGCGGAGTTGGCCGCGCGCCCTGCTATATCTGCCATTCTTGATGGCGCTGGGAATCGGCCTGACCATCACCAACACCAAGGCGGTGATCGAAGCGTTGATCGGCAAGGAGAGCGCGTTCGCGCGAACCCCCAAATACAGCGTGATCTCCAGGCAGGACAAAGTCGGCGCCACCAAATACCGCAAGCGCCTGGGATGGGTTCCGTGGCTGGAACTGCTGATCGGCAGCTACTTCGCGGCCACCGTTTACTACGCTATCGACAACGAAAACTACATCACAGTTCCATTCCTGCTGCTCTTCGTCGTCGGCTACTGGTATACCGGATTGATGTCTCTGCTGCAGGGCCGCTTCGGAGGCGCCTCGCTCCGAGCAACCACGCATACCAAGCCCTTTCCCGTCGGAGTCTAGGCTTTACGAGACCCTCGCTATTTCGTCGAGGTTCACCGCTCGTTTACAATCCACTCGCTGACGGCTCTCATGTGCGGCAACGCATTTAGCCCACGATAAGAATGGTTCCGAAAGGAGTGTGCGATGTTTCCCGCGCGCAAAATTCTCCACTCCGGCGCTCTCGCAATCCTGTTGGGATTGATCCTCAGTTGCGGTTCGATCCACGACTCCGATGAATACTTTGTTCTGGTTTCGGCGAATCTGCAGCTCCCTTACTGGAAAGCCGCGGGCGCAGGATTCTCCAATGCCGCTGCGCAGATGAAAGTTCGCTCCGATTTCACCGGGCCGCAGAACTACGATCCCAGGGCAGAGCGCGACGCTCTGGATCAAGCCGTCCAAAAAAAAGCGACCGGCATCCTGCTGGCCGTCACCGACCCCGACCTGCTCAAAGACAGCGTCGATAAAGCAGTGGCCGCCGGCATTCCGGTCATTACGATCGACTCGGATGCTCCTTCGAGCAAGCGCCTGTTTTTCATCGGAACCAACAATTACCAGGCCGGCTTCACTGGCGGGCAGCGCCTGGCTCAGGAACTCAAGGGCAAAGGCAACGTCGTTGTCTTCACCATGCCCGACCAGTCGAACCTGCAGGACCGCCTGCGCGGCTACAAAGACGCTCTGGCCAAGACGCCTGAGATCAAAGTTACCCGCGTGGTCGATATCCAGGGCGACCCGCGCATCGCCTTCGACACCGCAACCCAGATCGTCGGCAAAGAGCGCGACAAGGTTGACGGCTTCGTTTGCCTGGAAGCGCAATCGGGCAAGGAAGTCGCCGGTGTGCTCAACAGCTATCACGTGACCGGAAAAGTGGTGATCGCCATGGACACCGACCAGGAGACGCTCGACTGGATCCAGAAGGGAGTGATCGCCGCTACCATCGCCCAGAAACCCTATACCATGGCCTTTGTCGGCATGCAGGCGCTCGACAATCTGTATCACCACAAGCCGTCTTCGTTCGACAGCGATTGGTCCAAAGACAGCTTCTCCCCGATTCCCAGCTTCGTCGACACCGGTTCCGCCATGATCGACAAGAGCAACGTGCAATCGTTCATTGATGCAGGGAAGAATCTGGCGTCCGCGCCGAAGTAAAGAAAAGCATTGGGGAATTGGCAAATTTTGGGCGGGAGGTTTTCGATGACTCAATGACTCAATCCCCCAATGACTCAATTCCTACGAGATATATTCCCGAATGTACTCGTCCTTGCTGTGCTCCAGCTGACGCACGTCGCCGTCGAAAATGACCTTCCCATCGCGCAACACCAGAAAACTCATGGGGACGTCGCAGTACTGCCCGCGCGGCAGCACGCGCACCTGATTGGTTCGCGGATCGAATTCATGCGTGGCCAGTGTGAAAGCGTCTTGCAGGCGGTGCGTCACCAGCAGGGAACTGGTGCGGTAAACATCGCGCTGCTTCATGATCAATTCGACGATGGTATTGGAAGTGACCGGATCGAGCCCGCCGGTCGGCGAATCATACAGCAGCAGTTCCGGCTGCGAGATGATGGCGCGGGCTATCGCCACGCGCCGCCGCATGCCTCCTGAAAGTTCCGAGGGAAACATTTCGACGGTGTGCTCCAACTCCACGAAGCGGAGCGATTCACGCACACGCTTGTCGATGGAGTCGTCGTAGAGGCCGTGCTCTTCCATCAGGCGGAACGCCACATTCTCCCGCACGGTCAGCGAATCGAACAGCGCGCTCTCCTGAAACACCATGCCCAGATGCCCGCGCAAGGGGAACAGATCGCGCTCGTGCATCTCGGTGACTTCTTTGCCCAGCACGGTAATGCGCCCAGAGTCAGGCGGCAGCAGTCCCAGCGCGAGTTTTAGGATCGTGCTCTTGCCCGAGCCCGCGACGCCGAACAGCGCCTTGGTTTCTCCGAATGGCAGCTGGAACGAGACTCCGCGCAGCACTTCATTGTCCCCAAACGCCAGATGCACATCCTCAAACACGATGGCGGACCCGGAGCGCGGCCCGGTGACGGCGGCAGCGTGGTCGATCGGCAGAGTGGGCGCGGACATTGCGATGATTCGTCTTACCTGTCGTCCTGCTTAGTCGTCCTACTTGAACGACAGCACGGAAATCAACAGCTTGGTAACAAAGAAATCAGTAACCAGGATCAGCACCGACGCGGTCACCACCGCCTGCGTAGTAGCGCGGCCCACGCCTTGCGTTCCGCCGCGCGCGGTCATGCCGTAGTAGCAGCCGACCGTCGCGATGATGAACCCGAACAGGACTGGCTTGATCAATCCCATGAAGATGTCCTGAAACACCAGCGTCTGCCAGGCATTCGCCCAGTACTGGCGGGCGTCGAGAGCGAGGAACAGCTTGGCCACAAAGAGGCCGCCGGTGAGGCCCACGAGATCGGAAATAATGCTGAGAAAAAACAGCATGAACACAGTCGCAGTCACGCGCGGCGTGACCAGCTTCTTCATCGGGTCGGTGCCGAGCGCGCGCATGGCGTCGATCTGCTCGGTCACCACCATCGAACCGAGTTCGCTGGCCATGCCGGAAGAATTACGTCCCGCGACCATCAGCCCGGTGAGCACCGGCCCCAGCTCCCGGATCATGGAAGTGGAAACCAGCTCGCCGATCAGGGTGATGGAACCGAAGCGCTGCAGCGTGTTGGCGGTTTGCAGCGCGAGTACGCCGCCAGTGAAAAACCCGGTCAGCACCACGATGGGCAGCGAGCCCACGCCGATCAGGTCGGCCTGCTGCACCATATCCGCGAAGTAGAAAGGCTTGCGAAACAGGTTGCCCACCGCCTGCGCGGCCAGCAAAGTGTAATCCTGAACCGATTGGATCTTCTCTTTGGCAAACTCCGTGGGCGAGATGAAGTCCATGCGATTCGGAAGGCCAGGGCGAGCGAGTGCGGCACTGGCTTGACCGAACTATAACAGAGAACGCTGTCAGCGATCAGCCGTCAGCTTTGAGCCGGGATGGTTATTGCCCCGCTTCTTTATCAATGAGCGCGATGGCGAGTACCGAAACCATCCAGACCCCCTCTATGGAGCCAGGGTCTTGAGTTGTGAGTCATTTCCGGTTCGCCTGTCATACGCGCGTAAGCCGCCGGGTGCCAGGCGGGTGGGTGAGCTCGAGACGGCAAGATTGATTCTCCAATCGCAGGATCAGTGGCGCCAAACGCTCAGATCGTGGCGGGTGCCGGGGTTGCTTCCCCCCTCTGCATGGCCAGGAAGCTGTCGATGCTTTGGGTCAACTGAGAGTCCACCTCGTCCGCAATAATCATGACGTCGGGCAGCACCGAAGTGAAATCCAAAGTGGCCAAGTTGCGTTGGATGGTCTCGAAAATACACACCTGCAGGATGCGTGATTCCTGCACGATCAAGGGCGCCGTATAGCCTTGACGATAGCGCTGTTGTCCGTGCGCTACAGCGGCGCGAGAAGGGCTGTCAGTCATCTCCAGCGCATGCACCGCGCGCAATTGTGCTGTGATGCTCCCCATCATTTCGGGAAGATACTCAGTGCGCTCCTTTTCGCCAATCGGAAGTGCATTCAATGCTGGCAGCTGTCTTACTCGTAATAGCCAGCGTTGGATGGTGACGGCGGTATCACGGTCCAGAATGGACGCAACGCTTTCCTTGGCAATCCTGAAAGAATGCGTGGCGGTCCGCATGGTTGCCTCTTTCAGCTCAGACTTGTAGCTGGAAAGGGGGTTCTTGGCTCCGCGTCCTGCCCGGATGCGGGGTACGATTTTCCGAGTTTCAGCATGCACTACTTGCGACAGAAACATAGTTGATTTCCTCACTCAAAGTCTAGAGTCACGGAAAACACGAGAACTGTTCAACTCTGCTCATATTGGCAAATCTAAGCCGTATTTAATCGAATAGCTGCCAGGCACTAGAGCCGGGCCGTGCACCAGGCGAGGGTTAACGCGTAGATCGCCATTTCGCCGGGTAAGGGTAACTTTCGTTCCGACCATCCCTGGGATATAGGGAATACAATGAAAGATGTGAGACATTACACCATCAAAGCGATGAGCGGGTTTTCTGTGTTCAAGTGCCCGCTTTGTAAGCACTCCGTCACCACGCGGGATTTCAGCAGCATGAACGGAAACTGCCGCACTCAAGCCGCCAGGGCGATGAACGAGCACGCCGCGGCTGGACATGGCCGCCGCCTATCCTTCGCCTTGCCCGATGCGCCGATGTGGCATGCCGATTGAGCGCGCATTTTGCCGCAGGCAATGACACGGGCGTCCGGTATGAGTCGCGGGCCAAGCTCGCTAAGGTCGAAATATTGCCTGACCTGCAACCGCTTCCCCTTGTCGTTCCAACCTTAACGGGAGAGCACGATCGATAAGAGAATGCTGATTGCCGCAAGGATCTGAGTTGTTGGCAAGCTCAGGCGGACGACTCCATTGTTCCCACCCGCTGCATCACCAGAAAGCTGTCGATGCTCTGGGCCAATTGAGAGTCCACCTCGTCCGCGATGAGCATGATGTCGGGCAGTACCAAACCGAAATCCACCGTGGCCAGGTTACGTTGGATGGTCTCGAAAATACACACCTGCAGGATGCGGGACTCCTGCACGATCAAGGGCGCCGTATAGCCTTGACGATAGCGGAGTTGTCCGTGGGCCACGGCCGCAGGCGAGGGGATGGCAAGCGCTTCGATGACGCGTGTTTTCCGCAGTCGCGTAGCGATGTTTCTGATGATATCGGGAAGATGGTCCGTGCGCTCGTCCGCTGTCAATGGAAGGCCAGACAATTCTCCTACTTGTTCGACCCGTGACAACCAACGCTCCATGGTGATGGGGGCATCGCGCTCCAGAATGGAGGCGACACTCTCCCTGGCTTTCGTTGGAGACGACTTGGCGTCCTGCACCTTTTTGCGCATGAGGTCAGCCAGTTGCTCAATGTCGAAGGGCTTCACCAGAACTTCATCCGCTTGCAGAAGGATAGCGGATAGGGATTGTTGCACATCAGGAAAACCGCTCACCACTAAGGTCAAGGCCTCGGGTTGAGAGTGACGCATGGCAGTGACCACCGCGAATCCATCGCCGGGATCCGGGATGTGAAGATCGGTGATCAAAACATCGAAGGGCTGGGCAGCGATCTGCTTGAAAGCCTCCGTGACGCTGGTTACCGCCACTACCTGAAAGTTCTTTTTCTCCAGCGATCGCTGCGTAAGGAAGATGTCGTCCTTATCGTCATCCACCAGGAGAACTCTAGGTCCCGTCATTGGATTCCCTCCGCCTTAGCCGTTACTCTGCTGCAACAAGGCCAAGGCTGCTGCCCAAAGCTTTCTGTTATTTTATATTGGTCGCGCGGTGCGCGCCTCATGAGTGACCCGCACGAAGGGCTTTGGCGGCTCCGGGCTTCCCGTTCTGGCACTCTGGTCTGAACTGCGAATTGTTCGTGCCCGTCGTCTCCGACTGCTCGTCATCATCTCTGACCCACCCCATGGGTGAGCGCGATTCCACGGGCGCGACGACGGAGTTTCTGGTGAGAGAAGTCTGAGCTCAGAAGAAATCCCCGCCTAATTTTTTTGCAGGATTTACCGATGATGAATCCGAGAGAGTTTCTTCGTGTGCGTCGAGGTGGATCACAGTTGACACAGGCGATGGATAGGCACGAAGGTTGTGCGGACCACAGCGGCAGCGTAGTTTCGGCCGCGGACAAGCGAGGGAAAGACAATGAAGAGCAAAACCTGGACGGTGATTGCCAACACGGGCAAGCAGGCAGACCTGCAGTCTGACCTGGAGAAAAAAGAAATTCAAAAGCCGACCCACATCAGCGCCCGAGATTTTGTTCATTGGCTGGCGCCCGAGAGCCGCATCGATGACAGTTCTTTGCAATCGCTATTTAAGCTGTAAGCTCTTGCATCGGAACCGCCATTCGATTCGATCGTCTCAGGTCTCAGTTGTGCGAAGCATCGCCGTGGAACTCATTGACTGAGAATCGCTCCTAGCCCCGGCCCTTTTTCTTGATCTCAATATTCAGCCGCCGAATTTTCTGGTTCAGCGTCGACAGCGGCACGTGAAACCGTTCCGCGGCTTCGGTCTGGTTCCAGTTGCAGCGTTCGAGCATGTCGGTGATCACGCGGCGCTCCACGTCTTCCACAATTTCGAATAACGACGCGTCTGACGGCGGATCGTGCAGGGTGAGGGAGGAACCGCGCCCCATCATGGAATCCGGCAGCAGGTCCATGCTGATCTCCGGCCCGGACGAGAGCACGACAGCGCGTTCGATGACGTTCTCCAGTTCGCGTACATTTCCCGGCCACGAGTAGGCCATCAGCGGACGCAGCGCTTCGGGAGTAATCCGTGGCGCAGGGCGGCCGTTTTCTTCCGCATACCTTTTCAGGAAGAATTCCACCAGCAGAGGAATGTCTTCTTTGCGCTGCCGCAGCGGCGGAAGCTCGATGGTGATCACATTGAGGCGGTAAAAAAGATCTTCGCGGAAGCGGCCTTCGCGCACCATGTGGCGCAGGTCGATGTTGGTGGCGGCGATGATGCGCACGTCGACCTGAATTTCCTGAATGCCGCCCAGGTGCATGAAGCGCCGGTCCTGCAGCACGCGCAGAATCTTGGCCTGCGTCTCCAGACCCATGGTGGCGATTTCGTCGAGGAACAGCGTGCCCTTGTCCGCCACTTCGAACAATCCTTTTTTCGAAGCGATGGCGCTGGTGAACGCTCCTTTGACGTGGCCGAAAAGCGTCGACTCCAGCAAATCGGTCGGCATTGACCCGGTGTTGACCGGAACAAATGGTTTATCGCGGCGGGGCGAGTTCAGGTGAATGGCCTTGGCAATGACTTCTTTACCCGTGCCGCTCTCGCCCTGCAACAGCACGGTCGAGCGGCTGTTCGCCACCTGCGCCACCAGATCAAAAATCTTCAGCATGGGCTCGCTCTTGCCCACGATATTCTCGAAGTTGTAGCGCTGCTTCAGAGCGCGCTTGAGCTGGATGTTTTCTTCTTCCGCCCGCCTCCAGCCAACCGCGGCGCGCACATCGGCCAGAAGTTTTTCGTTGTCCCACGGCTTCTGCACGAAATTCGCCGCGCCCGACTGCATGGCCCGCACCGCGTTCTCCACCGTGCCGTACGCCGTAATCATGATCACCGGCAGGCGAGCGTCGTGCGAGCGAATCTCGGAAAGAATCTCCATCCCGTTGCGCCCTGGCAGAGTCAGGTCGAGCAGCACCAGATCAAACGGATGGTCCGCCATTTGCGCCAGGCCATCTTCGCCGCTCACCGCGGTTTCGACTTCGAACGCTTCCATCTCGAGCAGCGTCTGCAGAGATTCGCGAATCTCCGCTTCGTCGTCAATGATCAGCACCGACCCCGACGGCGACGAACCGCCGTTCGCCGCTCCGTTCGTTGTCCCGGTCGTCGTTCCGGCGCTCGTGGTGCCGCGCGCTATGACTGCTGCCTCAGACATGCACTGCCTTCCTGCTCAGCGGAAAGTCCAGGGCAAACGTCGTCCCGGCTCCCGGATTGCTTTCCACTCGAATCTTCCCCGCATGTTCCTGGATGATGCCGTAGGTCACCGACAATCCCAGGCCCGTGCCGCGGTTCTGACCCTCTTTGGGCGCGGTCTTCGTGGTAAAGAACGGATCGTAAATGCGCTGAATGTGTTCGGGCGCGATGCCCGATCCGGTATCGGAAACGCGCACGCTCACCATGTCGCCATTGCTGGTCGCCACATTGAGCCGGCCGCCGCCGGGCATGGCGTCCTTGGCGTTGAGAAACAGGTTCAGAAACACCTGCTGCAGCCGTCCCTGATTTCCCTGAATCGGCGAAATCCCCACGGTCAGATCGGACTGCACCTGAATCTTCGCCGTTTTGAATTGGTGCTCCAGCAGCGCCAGCGTGTCGGTGATGACCTTGTTGACGTCCAAGTCGGCGAACTCGGTGCCGCTGGTGCGCGAGAAGTTCAGCAGGTTGTTGACGATTTCCGACGCGCGGAAAGTCTGCCGCGTGATCTTATCCAGCAATCCTGATTTCTGCGGATCGCCCTGCAGTTGTTTGGCCAGCATCTGGGTGTACGACGAAATCACGGCCAGTGGCGTGTTGACTTCGTGGGCCACGCCGGCGGCGAGCAGACCGATCGACGACAGCTTGTCGGCCTGCGAAAGCTGGCCTTCGAGTTCCACCCGCTCGGTAATGTCGTCCATAATGACCAGCCGTCCGATCACCTGGAACTTGCGCGTCACCAGCGGCGCAATCGCCACGTTGACCGTCCGCGTTTCGCCCGCCGGAGTCTGCAGCCGGAATTTGTACAGGTTGTTGATGCCGGCGTTCTGCCGCACCCGGTAGAACTCTTCCACGAATTCCGCCGGGAAAATACTGCGCACCGGTTGCGTCAGCGCCTGCCAGCGCGGTAGCGCATACATGACTTCCATTTGCGCGTTCCAGCTCTCGATGCGGTCTTCCATATCGAGCGCCATCACGCCCACGTTGATCGACTCCACAATATTTTCGTTGAAGTCCTTCAGGCGTTCGTACTCCGCCATCTTCTGCTGCAGCGACGCGTACAGCCGCCCATTCTGGATGGCGATGCCAAGATAGCCGCCCAAAGTTTCCAGCAATTCGATGTCTTCACTAGAGAGGTAGTCGCCCTTGGTGGTTTTTCCCAGGCCGAGCACGGCCACGGTTTTCTGCTGCGCGCGGCACGGGATGTAGTAATTCAAATCCAGCCGGGCAATCGCATCCTGCGATCCTTGAGTCTCGCGCGGCACCTGATGAGTGTTTTCAAAGAACATGTGCCCCGCAGGCTCCGGCCGGGGTGCGCTCAGAAACGTGAGGTCGAGCTTGCCGATGGGATTTACACCTATGGATTTCGCGACGACGAACTGTTCCGTCTGCTCATCGCGCAGGAAAATCGCAATGTGATTCACGGCGAGAGTCCGCGACAGCCGGTCGAGCACCGACGAGAGCAACGCATTCAGGTCCGTTTCCGAACCGAGTTCCCGGCCAAACTCCAGCAGCGTCCGCCGATAGTCATACACCGTGCGGTAGAAGGCGTGGTCCACGCGTTCCTGAATCCACTTGCGCACCGGGTCAAACAGCAGCGCCGTCACCACCACGGCCAGGACAAACCCAACCGGTCCAGTGCTGGGCTGCCGCATCTGCACCAGAGTGGCCACGCCCGCGACCAGCGCAAAATACATTCCCACCATGGTCGCGGCGGTGAGGGTGTAAACCACTCCACGCTTGAAGATCAGGTCCACGTCCATCAGGCGGTAACGGAAAATGGCGTAGCCGAACGTCAGCGGGAGCAATCCCAGCAACAGGACCGAGAGTTTTCCGACCGTCCCGGGCAGCGAACCCATCAAGTAGGGAACTACGTAGAACAGCGTGTATGGAACGACGGCGAGAACGGTTCCGCGCGTGACCCATTTCAACTGCTGGCGCAGAATGGTCGTACTCGCCAGACGGTAGCTCTGCCACAACACAGCCGCCGCGACCACGAATAAGACCGCGCCATAGGCCATTTCCTGCCGGTCCATGTCCCAGCGCAAATGCCCGCTCGCCTGGGCCAGCCGCAAGGCAAGAATATGCCGGACCAGCAGCACGGCGCCCGGGACATACACCAGGGCTAGCAGCCACGGACGCTGCCGCACGAATTGCCGCTTCTCTGGGAAGGTCAAAACAAAGTGCAGAAACAGCGCCGGCTGCAACACCCAGGCCACGATGTTGCTCCAGTAAATCGTCCAGTCAAAGTCGTTGAACTTGCCGGTGTACTTGAACGAATACGCGACGAACGATACCAGGCAGAAAATGTAGAAGTGCGTGGAACCGGGCGCAGTCCAGCGCCGCAGCAGCACGTAGACCCCGATCCCCAGATAAATCATGGCAATCAGACGCAGCCAATTGTTCAGGGAGCGATCGGCGGGAACCAGGATGACGTTGGAATCCAGCGGGACGGAATTGCGAATGAGCGAATACGTCGCCTTGGCCCAGACTCCGGTGCGGTAGAGCTGGCGCACCAAGCCGGGCGTGCCTTTGATCTCTTGGCCATTGATCGAGACCAGCTGGTCGTCGGCTTTTATGCCAGCCTTCGCCCCTGGCCCGTTCGGGTCAACCCGATCCGCCACCAGCTGCCCGTTGTGTTCCACCCACCAGACGCCGTCGTCTGGGGCGCTGGAATGCTGCTCAGTCTGGAAATTGAAGCCGGCAAATACCACGGCAGCCACTGTCAGCAGGAACAACAGGACCGCAACAAAACGAGCTTGGCTTTCCCGATTCATGGGCTTCGGCGACGTCCCCACACCCCCACTAGACCTTGGCGTCGTGGCAGACGCGTCCCACCGATCCTCAATGAGCAACTTCGCTGCCACGGCAAGCCCCATTTCGGGACGGCTAAGTCCCGTAGATAAAACCACTTCCGAAATTATAGATGCATTTTCGAACGGCAAGTACGTATTTGTGGATGTTTCTGTGAAATTCAGTATCCGCTTCCCCTTAATCGTCTTGGGCTTAGCGCTCCCTGCTTGATTTGATGGATTTGCCTTCTGCTCGGAATGTGATCATCTGGAGACCCGATCGGAATGTTGGAGACCGTTTCGACCCACCAGAGTTGCAAGTTCAGACAGCGGCCATTTTGAAAGCGCGGGTGACCATGAAACTTTTCCCTGGCCGAAAGCTCCGATCAACGCGCAGCTGAGCTCCCAGCGCTCGGATCGTCTCCGCTCGGACGGTCGCCCGCGCCCGGGTTGGATAGGTTGCGTCAATCGTCAAATCAAGGAGCTTTCCATGTTCAAGACATCGCACCTTCTACTCTCCGCTGTGCTGGCAGTGAGCGCACTGTTGCCAGTCCGTAGCCACGCCCAAACCGCCAGCCCCGCCGGCGCAGTCTTCGTCATGACCAATGCCGCCGACCACAATGAAATCATCACTTACAAACGAGCTACGGATGGATCGCTACAGGAGCGTCAGAGTTTTCGAACGGAAGGCCGAGGCAGCGGCGGCGTCACCGATCCGTTGGCTTCTCAGGGATCTCTGACCCTCAGCCAGGATCACTCCTTGCTCTTCGCTGTGAACGCGGGCAGCGGCGACATTTCCGTGTTTCAGGTCCACGGAGCAAATCTCTTGCTCGTGGGGAAGGTGCCCTGCGCTGGCAGTGAACCGGTCGCAGTTGCCCAGCACGGAAACCTCGTCTACGTGGTCAATGCCGGCGGAAGCAGCAATCTGCAAAGCTTTTACCTGCACAAGGATGGAACGCTCAAGCACATCGACGACTCCACCGCTTATCTGAGCACCGGAAATTCGGGCGCCTCGTCGTTGTCGTTCAGTCCTGACGGTCAGTTCCTTCTGGTCACCGAGAAGCTGACCAACAAGATCGACGCCTTCCACGTGCAGATTAACGGCACGCTGGCTCCGATCGTGGTCAACCCAAGTGCTGGCCCCGGTCTTTTTGGGGTGCTGTTTGCTCCCAACGGAGTGGCAATCGCCACGGAAACCGGGCCGGCGGGAGCCACGGACGCCTCCGCCGTCTCGTCCTATTGGGTGCAGGCAAACGGCACTCTCTCAGCCATCAGCACCAGCGTGCCAACCTTGGGCGCCGCAACCTGCTGGCATGTGGTCACGCCGGACGGTCGCTTCGTTTACACGTCGAATGCGGGAACGGGCACGATTTCCGGCTTCGCCATCGGCTCGACCGGAACTCTCACCGCCCTGCCCGGAACGATCGTAGAAACCAATCCGACTGGGAGCACAAATCTCGACCTTGCCCTCAGCGCAGACGGCAAATTCCTCTTCACGCTGAATTCAGGCACAGGAACGGTCAGCGTCTTTGGCGTCAACCAGGATGGCACTCTCACCAGCCTGGGCGATGCGGACGGTCTCTCTGCCGATTCGGGCTTCAACGGAATCGCCGCATTTTAAGGCGATTTGACGGTTTTTCCATTCCCAACGATTCGGGTGCCCCATTTCTCGCGTCCTTTGCGAGAAGTGGGGTTTTGACTTGGGCAAGTACATTCTCACCGAACTCTACCCGGCTTTGCGGTCATCCTTTTTAGGAATTTCCAGAAGCGGCTCATCGTCCCACTCAAACGACAGCGCGCGCGCCGTCGTCTCAATCGGCTCCAGTTCCGGGATGCCTTCCGCCACCGACGCTCCCAGCTCCGTGAACTTGCGCGCCGAAACCAGCACCCGGTTTTCCAGCGATCCAACCGCCTGGTTATAGGCTTCGACGGCGCGATCCAGGTTGCTGCCAACCGCAGTGATGTGTCCCGCGAGTTTCCGCAGGCGCTCGTGCAATTCTTTTCCCAGTGCGCTGATCTGTTGCGCGTTGCGCGCCAGTTTTTCCTGGTTCCAGCCATAGGCCACTGCCTTCAACAGTGCAATCAAAGTCGTGGGCGACGCCGGAATTACTCTCTGCAGAACTCCCTGTTCAATGAGGCTGGGATCCTGTTCAAGCGCGGCACTGAAAAATGTTTCGCCCGGCAGAAACATCACCACAAACTCCGGCGTGGCCTCGAATTGCTCCCAATAATTCTTGCCGCTCAGCGTCTTCATGTGGTCGCGCACCTGCCGCGCATGATTGGCCAGGCACGCGCGCCGCGCTTCTTCGTCGGTAGTTTCGAAGGCGTCCAGAAACGCCTGCAGCGGCGTTTTCGCATCGACCACCACTACCTTGCCGCCCGGTAACTTCACCACCAGATCCGGCCGCAGCCGCCCGCTTTCGCCGGTTACGGTTTCCTGTTCGGCAAAATCGCAATACGGCAGCATGCCCGCAATCTCGACCACCCGCTTCAGCTGAATTTCTCCCCAGCGTCCGCGCACATTCGGAGTGCGCAGCGCCCGCACCAGGTTGCCAGTTTCCGATTGCAACTCTTTTTGCGTGCCGATCAGCGATTGCACCTGCGCCTTCAGATCGCCGTAAGCCTCGCCGCGCGCGATTTCCATCTGCTGAATCTGCGCGTCCACCTTGCTCAGGGACTCGCGCACCGGGCTGACCAGATCGGCCACGGCTTTCTGCCGCGCGTCGAGATCGCCCTGCGCCTCGCTCTGAAACCGCTTCAAGGTTTCCTGCGCGACCTGCAGAAACGACGTACTGTTGCTCTGAAGCGCGTCGGCGGCCAGCGCCTTGAACGCATTCTGCAGGTCGGCGGTAGCGCGATCCCCTGCATTCGTCAATAATTTCATCTTCTCGTCGCTGGTCTTTCGTTCTGATTCCAGCGCGGATTCCAACCGCGCCCGGCTCTCCACCAGGCTCCGCTGATCCTCCAAAAGCCGCGCCAGATCGGCCTTTGCGGCCGCTAATTCCTTTTCCGTCAATGACAACCGGGCTTGCAGCGCAGCCGTGTGCGAACGCAGCGCCAGCCAAGCAAGCAGGCTGCCAAACAACAGGCCAATGACCCCACTGATCCCTAGTTCTATAGACACAGGTAACTTCCCGCCCTCGTACCTAACCCCTAGCCTAGCACCAGCAACAAAGTTTATGCCGTAACGACTTTGCGCCGATGGCCGAGTGTGAGCCGTTAACTCGATCCCTCCCAGGATCTCGTTGCGTGGGCCAAGCTGGATGCACAGAGCCCCCAGACTATTGTTGGCGTTCCTGCTGGTAACGGGCGCCGCGACCGTGCAGCCCGAGAATCGCCTACTGGCGGCCCAGAGCCTGGGAACTGCCGGCCAGAAGCCGCAAGCCACCCTGCAGCCCGCATCCGCGAAAGCTCCCGACATTCCCTTTAACGATTACGAGTTTCAAAGTGAAGACCAGCTTCTCGCCTTAGCCAACCAGTCTCGCCACCAAGCCGGCGCGTCCCCGCTCACCCGCGATTCCGGACTCTCTCAAGCAGCGCGCACGCACGCTCTGGCCATGCTCGAAGCCCATCAGCTTTCCCATCAATTCGACGGTGAGCCCTCCCTGCCGGTACGTCTGGCGGCCACGACGAAACTCCAGCTTGATCAGGAGGGAGAAAACGTCGCGCTCGATTACGACGCTGTCCATGGACACGAGCATCTGATGCTCTCCCCGCCGCATCGCGCCAACTTGCTCAACCCGGCCTACAACGTGGTCGGCCTGGGCGTGGTTCGCAGCGGAGACCGTCTCTACATCGTGCAGGACTTCGGCCGTGCCCTCCCCAACTATTCTTCCGCCGAAGTAAAAGACCGCATCGCGCAAGCCGTCAGCCAGATGCGCCGCCAGAACGGCCAGCCCGATCTGCCACGCCGCGACTTGCCCGTCGCCGACGAGGCTGCCTGCTCCATGGCGCAAGCCGACAAGCTCGGAACTTCCCCTGTTCAGAAGCTCGCCGAACGCGCCACGGTTCTGACCTATACCAGCCTGCATCCTGATACTCTCCCCGCCGGAAGCGCTCACGCCATCGCCAGCCGCAACCTGCACAGCTTCTCCGTCGGCGCCTGCTACAGCCGCACCGACACCTATCCCACGGGCGTCTATTGGGTAGTCCTGTCGCTGGAGTAAGGTTCCACGGTGCTTTGCAAAGAACTGTAAAATGACTGGCTTTTTTCCGCTGTCTGCGCCAAGCTGGTTCTACGTCGCCAGTTTGGTCAGGTCGCCAGTTTTTGGCCCGATTGACGCGCGCTCCTGGAGTTCCTTCCATACTGGCCGATTCGCTAAAATCCCTGCACCCGATTTTTTCTGGAGATTTGCGTCATGCTTCGAGGTGGGATTTCCGGCTCTGCCCTCAACGCCCTGATTCTGGGATGTGCCCTGGCGTATCCAGTGGTGGCGACCGCGCAACGCCACGGCGGCGGAGGCAGCAACCTTGGCGGCGGAATTAATGGCAGTGTTTCCGGTTCCAATCGCCCCACCGGAGTCGACGAAGGAGACAGTCTCAAGGACTTTCACCAGGTTCTCGCCCTGCAGGCCACCAGCCAGCAAGTTGCCGACTTTCAGGCTCTGGTGAAAGGCACGCAGGCAGCGCAATCGGAACTGCAATCGCTGTTGCAACAGTTGCGCAGCACAAACGCTGTGCCCGATTCCGCCCGTCGCAGCACCCTCGACCCGGCCCTCGAAGACGCGCGCAAGCAAAATAAAAAGTTCCAGGAGAGATTCTCCGAGGCGCAGAAGTCTGGCTTGAAAGACAT
The DNA here is from genome assembly GCA_052148475.1 of Candidatus Sulfotelmatobacter sp. Taxonomy (GTDB): domain Bacteria; phylum Acidobacteriota; class Terriglobia; order Terriglobales; family Acidobacteriaceae; genus Sulfotelmatobacter. The sequence continues at coordinate 145,227 of JBKQID010000033.1, forward strand.
CGCCAAGCGGCTGGCCAAAGCCGACGCCGACCTGGAGCAAGAAGAAAAAAAGCTGGATCAAGATTTCGATCTCAAGTCACCCGTCCCGGAGCTGGTCGCGCACGCCGAGAGTCTCGAAAAGGCGCTCACCGATTTCTCCCACCAGCAACTCGCGCTCGGCAGGGAAATGAGCATCACGCTGGCCAGTGGCCAGGATGTGGCCTTCACGCTCCCCCAGGTGAAGAGCGTGGTCAGCATCGGCCGTCAGACCGTTCCGGTTGCGGTTTCGGGTGTGCTGTCGCAGATCGCCGCCCAGAGTGGCCAGCGCACCTTCCAACTTGAACTGGTCGCCGATCTCTCTCCACTGCAACAGAACATTACCGACCTCCTGCGCGCCCAACTCGAGACCTCCGCGACCTGCGGCGAGCGGCTCGCCCTTCGCCAGGCGACGCTCACGCCCTCGGCTCCCGCGAGCGTTTTGACTCTATGGTTGCACTACGAGCGTTGGATCTGCACGGGCGGGCCGCGAACTGCGACCGAACTGGCGGAAGGCGACGGAAAAGCCGAGTTCAAGCTCACCATCACCCTGGGCCAAACCACCCTGGACCAACCCAGCCTGGACGCGCCGAACACATTGAAGATGGCGGCCGTGTTCGGCCGCATCGATGCCACCGGCATGTTCGGGGATGCGCTGCGCTCCGGGTCGCTGGGCGACGACCTACGCGATCAGGTGGCCCAGTCGATTCTGTCGGCGGCGCGGGCCGCATCCGATTTCAAAGTCGCCCTTCCCCCCGCGATCCAGAATTCCGCCACCCTCCAAACCGCCAAGTTCCAGAATTGGGGCGTGGGCGGCCTGAGCGTTGTCGTCGAAGGACGCATCGAACTCTCCAGCGAACAAACCGCCCAGTTGGCCACCCAACTGAATCAGGCCTTGTCGGCGCAAAGCGTCGCGCCCCGCTGATGGGGGCGTCGTCCCATGAGCGCTAACTCAAGCGAAATTCTTTCTGGATTGCCGATAACGGGGAGTCAGGTTGGCTTGGAGGCGGGGGTTGGGAAAGGCTTGCTGGATGGAACTCAGCTCGTTAGTTGGCCACTGTTGAAAGGTGTCAAGTGCTCGCCTTCGCTCTAAGAGGTGCTTTGGATGAAGGGGGGGTTATATCGGCATCTTGCTCTTCTGGCGGCGGCCAGGATGGTTGGGGTCGGTGAATTCGAGCAGTTCGATGGGCGCGCCGTTTTCGACTATGAATGCGACGCGGACGCCGTCGGATGGGCTGTTGGGAGGAATCAGGATTTCGCGGCCAGCAAGCTCGGAGGCGAGATCAGCCACTTCAAACGCGACGTGCGGAACTTGCCTGACAAGATCAGGGACCGCCGCGTCCGCTTCGAAACGCATCCACTCCACGCCAAATTCGCTTTTCTCGTGGCTGACGACAAAGAGTTTCAGGTGTTTCAAGTGGGTCTCGCCAGGCTTCGCTTCAGTAGTGGGAATTCCGATGTGATGGTACCGGCGCATTGTTTTTCGCTCTCCGTCGAATTGGCACAAATTCTACGCTGTCGTGACCGCGTTTGAAACCGCGCCCTCGTGACCGGACTTTTGAGGCACGAAGTCAAATTGTACTTCACTGGTTTTGGCACGAGGCAGATTCGGAATGCATGACGGGCAAACCGGAAGTCATGTTTTAACCGCGATACCCACGACGTTGTCCAGAAGTCCGCTTCGAGGACATCATCTCTTAATCTCCCCGAAGCCCGTTTCTGGATAGCTTCCTGTTTGCCGACCAACCGGGAGTTATCTCGCCGTAGTTAGAACCACGGGATTGAGTCTTCACCGAAGTGAATTTATTACCGAAAGAGACTCATTATTGGCCATCGGCATCGAGCTTGTCGCACCACGCCTTCTCTCGTTCCGCGCAACCGATTCCGGCCAGGAAGGCCGCGTCAACCGGGGTTCGGCCCCGCAGCCGCGAACTGTTTTTCTTGTCGTGATAAGCGCTGGCCACGTGCACCGCGGCCAATGGCGAGAACTTTACGCTCAGGCTACCGGCAGGATTGTGGTGCCAGGCAACTGCTTCGACAATCGTGCCCGGCAGTCCCCATAAGCCAAACAGATAGGCCGCCACCTGGGCATGACTGCAGCCCAGCAGTTCGCACTCCGCGGCGTACAGCCCGACGTCCGCCTTCTCGCTGTGCTCCAGCACCTTCCCGTACTGCTCTTCCAGGGTGGAGGCCAAGATGAGCTTGCCCGCATCATGCAACAGCCCCGCAGTGAAAGACTCATCCTGGATGTGCTGATCGGCATGTTCGAAAATCGCAATCTTCCTGGCAATATTGCTCACTGCCAGGGAGTGGTCTGAAATCTGATGCACATCGTCCGCGGTCAGCAGCCGGCTTTGAAATCGCTCGAATACATGGGCCGTTAGTACCAAGGTCCGCACCGTGTCCAGACCTAGGAGCTGGACGGCGTGCGAGGCACTGGAGATTTCGCAAGACAAACAAAAGAATGCCGAGTTCACCAGCTTCAGGATCTTCGCGGTCATGGCCATGTCGGCTCCAATCAGTTCGTCGATTCGTCGCAGTGAGGGTTCGGGACGGCGCAACTCCTCGTTCAGTTGCAGGTAAGCGTGCGGCAGACTGGGCAGGTAATCCAGCTTGGTGACTAACTCGCGCAGGTCCGGATTCTGCAGCAGATCTTTGAGAGCGAAAGCACGGGTCAGCCGGGACTTCAGCTCTTCGCCTTCGCAAGGCTTGGAAATAAACTGATGAGCGGGATTGACCGAGCGCAGAATGGTTTCCCGATCCGATTGCCCCGAGAGCACCATACGCAAAGTCTGAGGCGACCGTCTCTGCACTTCTTCCAGCAACTGCGCTCCGTCCATTCCCGGCATTTGCATGTCGGTAACAATGATGTCGAAAGTCTGCCGGTCGATCGCTGCCAGGGCTTCTTCGCCGCCCGCCGCAAAAACCATTTCCCATTCCGCGCGCATGGGGCGCAGACTGCGCTTCAGCCCGGTCAGCACCATGGGCTCGTCATCGACAAATAAAATTCGTTTGGCCATTGATTACACTTGCAGCGCCTTTGCCAGCGGCAATCGAATGTAGAATGTGGTTCCTTTTCCCATTTCAGAGTCGAACCATATCTTTCCCCCGTGCCGCCTCACGATGGCGTTGTGGGCCAGGGCCAATCCTTGTCCCGTCCCCTTCCCCACCGCTTTGGTAGTGAAGAACGGCTCAAACACCCGCGAGCGTACGGCTTCGGGTATTCCTACTCCCGTATCAGAAATGGAGATCTCGGCCGAGTTGTGGTTGCGCAAGGTGGAAACCACAATCTTTCCTTTGCCCTGAGAACCGTCTCCCACAGCCTGCCCAATTGCCTGCGCGGCATTGATCAGGAGGTTGAGAATCACCTGATTGAACTCGCCAGCGTGGCAGAGCACCAAAGGCAGATCGCGGTCAAGGTCGGTTTCCACGTCAGAAACATACTTCCACTCATTGCGCGCTACGGTGATGGTGGTCTCGATCGCCTGGTTAATGTCAATCGCCTTTTTTTCTTCCGATCCGGGATGCGAAAACTCCTTCATGGCCCGTACGATCTTGGTCACCCGCTGAATGCCTTCCAGGGACTGCTCGATGGCATGGGGAATCTCAGTCTGCAGGTATTCGAGGTCCGCTCCCTGAGCCAGGGCATCGAATCGCTGCAGCGTCTGCGGCGAAATCGGTCCCAGTGTGGCTTCCTGCTGCATCTCTCGGGTAATGGCGAGCAAGGGGTAGAACGAGCGCCAGGATTCCTGCAAGAATCGCGTGTTATCGCCAACGTACTGAATTGGAGTATTGATTTCGTGTGCGATTCCAGCCGCCAACTGCCCAATCGCCTCCAGTTTCTGTGCCTGCCGCAACTGCTGTCCCAGAACCTCACGGTCCGTCACATCTGTGCCGATAATCAACAGCTCATCGACTCCTTCTTCGGGTGCGCTAATCCATTTCAAGGCAAGCCCCAACAATCGCGTCTCGGCGTTGATTACAAACGGGAGCGCCTCGATGCACCGTGGCTCTCGGTCAGCCCACCAGGAATCAATCTCAGCTTGCATGTCCCGGCGTGCCCACTGAATGCCGCAGTTCACCAAAGGTCTTCCGGCCACCTCGGCTGTGGTGAGGCCGAACACCTGCGCCGCCGCCATATTCCAGCGTTTGATCTGTGCATCGCGGCCGATTCCGATAAGAATCGACGGCACCGAGTTGATGAATAGCTCCGCTTCCTCGTGCGCCCGGCGCAGTGCCTCTTGAGCCGCTCTTCTCTCCGTGATATCCACGAACGTCACCATGGCGCCCACAGTCTCCTCCTCGTGTCTCAGCGGGTGAGACCAGTATTCGACAGGAAGACAGGTGCCGTCGGCACGCCACACGACTTCGTTGTCAACATGCATCACGCTGCTTGTCCGGAAAGCCTGAAAGATGCAGCATTCTTCTATCGGGTAGGCGGACCCGTCGGCACGCTTGTAGTGAATGATCGCGTGCATGTTTTTTCCCAGCAAGTAACTGGCATCCTGGTAGCCCAGCATCCGCAGGAGAGCCTGGTTGCAGAACGTACAGTTGCCGCTAAGATCCACGCCATAAATGGCCTCTGCCGTGGAATCGAGCAACAGTTGAAGTCTCTCCTCGCGTTCCTGTAGCTTCTGCCGGGCAAGGATTCGATCGTCAATCATGCGCGAGATCACGACGATGCGTTCCAGGTCGCCACAACTGTTTCGCACGGCACAGCCATGCGCCTCCACATGATGCCATTTGCCGTTCTTGTGACGGTAACGCAGTTCCGCGATGATTCCGTTTTTTTCCTCCCGGACCATAGCCTCGGTTGCCTGTTGAATGATGGGCAGGTCGTCGGGATGCACTATCGCCAGGGAGTTGTAATCTTGCAGTTCGTTGACCGAATATCCCAAAAGCTTCTGGTACGCGGGGCTGACATAGAGCGTCTTCAGGCCGGGATAATCAACGATGAGAATCAAGTCGCCTGCATTCTCGGCTATGGCTCGAAACAGGCTCTCGCTGCGCTGCAGAGCTTCTTCCGCAGTCTTACGCTGGCTGATGTCTTGGGCCACCCCCACTGCCAAATCAGACTGGAGCCGATCGCCTCGGGGGATCAGTGTCACCGTTAGCAGCACCCACACCGGCCGCCCACTCTTGTGGATATATCGCTTTTCTATCTGGCAGCCCTTGGCTTCTCCGGTGCACAAACGTCGCAACGCTTGCACGCTTAGAGCGACGTCATCCGGATGAGTGATATCTGGCATGGTGCTGGCCAGGACTTCTTCGGCGGCATAGCCAATCAGATCGCAGAATGCTGGGTTGACCGAGACACATCGGCCGTTAGCGTTCAAAACCAGCATGCCTGCGGCAGAGCACTCGAAGATAGACTTGAAAAGGTCTGCATATCCCGGGAGACCATCCGCCGGTCCCAGGCCTGTGGTCAACGGCTCCGGCGTAAGGTTGGTAGTGGACTTCAATCTCCGTCTCCTGGTCCGGGGTAGAAACGCGCCGCGGGCCGTTGCAACAACAGGCTGGAAAAACGGGTTTTATGGGCAATGCTCCATCCCTACCGGGCTCCAGTTATGGTGCCGCCATTGAGATAGTCGGCATTGAGGCCCTTCAACTTGAGCAATGCCGTCCATGCGGTCCAACCTTTCGTCCTCCCTTGGCCGTCAGATCGGAGGGGACGACTGGCAATGGGCATTCGGGGCGGATTTTGTGAGGTGGCCATGCGCTCGATAATCGCGACCGGTGGTCTGCAGCCCCAGCGCAACAGGCAAATTTTCTTGGCGCACCCCCGTTTCACACCAACTGACCAGCGGCCCTCAATCGCGTAAACACCTCGATGACCATCGGGTCAAATTGGGTTCCCGATTTCTGTATCAGAATCTCCAGCGCTTGTCGCTTGGGAAGGCCTTTTCTGTAGGGTCGATCAGAAACGATCGCGTCATAGCAATCTGCAACTGCAAGAATGCGTGCATGCAAACTGATATTCTCGCCAGCCAGACCTGCTGGGTAACCGGAACCATCGAACCATTCGTGATGTTGGGCAACCATGGGCAGCGCTTCGCGGAAACACGAGATCGGTTCGAGAATCCGAATTCCAATTTTCACGTGGTCCCGCATGATCTGCATTTCCTCAGGTTCGAGTCTGCCGGGCTTCTCCAGAACGGTCGCAGGCGTGCCGATCTTCCCGATGTCGTGCAACAACCCTCCGCGGTGCATGATCTCCAAACCCTTGGCAGGCAGACCCATGGCACGCCCAATCTTGAGAGCCAGATTTGTCACACGCTCGGAGTGGCCCGCCGTCCACGCCGATTTCGCGTCAATCGCGCGGGCCAGGGCAGTGAGAGTCCCCAAATCCAGTTGTTCCAATGCGTCAATTGTGATCTTCAGTTGTTCCTTCTCGAGGCGTGCGGCGTGGTACTGTGCGACGCAGGCACACAGTGTGGCCACGAGTGTTTTCTCAGTCACGGGTTTGGTGAGGAACCGGAAGATTTGTCCCTCGTTCACCGCTCTCACGGCTGCTTCGATGTCGCTGTGACCGGTCAGCATCACCCGGATGGAATCCGGTGAAATGGTGCGGACCATCGCCAGAAACTGCGCGCCATCCATGCCCGGCATGCGCATATCCGAGACTACAACTGGATACGGGCCGTCCCTTCTCAGTTTGGCAAGGCCTTCTTCGGGACCCTCTGCCAAGTCGGCGACGAACTGCGTGTGGACGGTACGTCGCAACCCTTCGAGCACCAATGGTTCGTCATCCACGAAGAGAACTCGCGCTTCGTTGCCACTACCGTTCTCCAAACCAGTGCTCTGCTTCACTCTGGACCATCCTTTAGCCCGGTTGCTCTTCACTGGCAATCGCAGAGAGTTCCTATCTCGGTGTCCAACCAGAATCTTTCCGATACTTCTGAAGGCAATGCCATGACAGACACTCAACCCTGTGCCCAGTACCCAAGTTTTATCGGCAATACCCGCCGTTACTTTAGAGAGCCGGGCTTAAGTGAGCGGAGAAATCTTGCTGAAGTAACCAGGAGGCGCTAGGGTCGGGGCCCTTGATTGCTGACGTCGTGGCGGCGAAAAAATTCTTGCATTTGGGCTGTGTCGCGGAACGCTTCCGTGCCGCCACAGTCGGTGGCGGAGAATGCTCCGCAGAGGTTTCCGTAGGCCAGGCACGTCGTGAGATCCGCTCCGCGCAAAAATTGGTGGAGGAAACCGGCGTCGAAGCTGTCACCTGCGCCAACCGGATCGACGACCGTTACCGGTACGGCCGGCGCGCTGAATCGGTGCCCACCGCGAATAGCGACGGCTCCGCTGGCACCCATTTTGATCACGACGGTTTTCACCTTTTGTGCCAACCATGAAAGCGCGGTCTCCCAGTCGTCAACCCGGGACATCTTCAGTGCCTCGCGCTGGTTCGGCAGCAGGATGTCCACGTGCGGCAAAATCTCTTCGAGGATTCTGTCCCAGCGGTCGTCGGGATCGTCGTTGGTGTCGAGCGAGGTGGTCAGGCCGGCGGACTTCATCCGTCGAAAAAGTTCGGGCACATGCGGCAACAGTTCACGCTGCAGAAACAAGGACGACATATGAAAGTGGCGAGCTGACGCAAGATAATCAAGGTCGAGATCCTCGAAGCGCAGTTCGGAGATTGTGCCAGGATAGGTGAGGATGTGGCGCTGTGGTCCATGGGGCAAAATGAGCGTCACGCCGGACTTCGCGCCATGCACGACGCACGTCAGATCCACACCGCGTTCACGGAGGCGTTCCACGGCGAGCGCTCCGAAAGAGTCGTCGCCAACCTTGGTGACAAACCCCACGCGGCTGCCCAGAGCGGCGAGATTATGCGCCAGGATGGCCGAGGAACTGCCGAGCGTGATGACAAATCCGCTGGCCAGCAACTCGCGTTCTGTGGGCATGTGCTCAGGCAGACCGTAGAGGATCAGGTCAAGATTAATCTCCCCGGCGATCGCGATATCGAGCTTGGACATGGAGCAAGCCTGTTGGCTTATCTTGCCAGTTACTAACTGCTGGTTCTAGCGGCCGTCCGCGAGTTCGACCACGCGCGTCAGGTTTTTCGGCGAGTCGGGATTGAGACCCTTCTTAAGCCCGTAGTAAACGCCATACAGTTGACCCCAGATCGCGAAAGCCGCGGGGCGCGCGTACTCGGGCGCCTGCAAGCCAAGTTCGATGGCGAAGTCAGAGGCGCGCTGAGCCCGGTCATCGACGCGATTCGCAATTACCATGGTAGCCGCGCCGAGAGCCTTCATTTCTTCGAGTAACTCGACTTCCGCGTCGTAAGATGTTTCTGACATAACGAATGTGATGAGCATCTGCGGACCCGCAATCGATTTCGGGCCGTGACGGAACTCCAGAGAGTGAAATACCTGGGCAGGAGAGGACGAGGATTCGGTCACTTTCAACATGCACTCCGAGGCAATGCCGAAGAGCGGGCCCTGCGCCAGGAAAACAAAATCCGAGAAATTGCGAGACTCGACAAACGCCCGCAGCCGCTGCGGATTGTCTTTCAGAAGAGGTTCGACCTGTTGCGGGAGATCGAGTAATGCGCGACGAACAATATTATTACCAGAAACCATGGCTGCGAGGTATTGCAGCCCCAGCAGCATCGATGTGAATGACCGCGTCATGACCGTGCTCTGTTCATCGGCGTCGCGAAGATTCAACGTCACGCTGCATGCGAGCTCCAGCGGCTGGCCGTCGGCACAGGTGATGGCGATAGTACGGAGATTGCGGTCCTTCTCCAGCATTTGCGCGGCGCGGACTGCCTCCGAGGTACGACCGGAGCGCGAGATCACAACTGGAACATAGTCCCGTCCGGCGTGCAGAGTTAGTCCGGGATAGAGCAGCAGATCCGAAGCGGGGACGGCGCGTGCGGGCAGGTTGAGATAGTTGAAGCTCGAGGCAGCGGCCTGGGCAAGATAGTAACTCGTTCCACAACCTACAAAGACCCACTCCGCTTCGGGCCGCGCCATTTGCACGGCCGCGCTAAGTTCCGCACTGGCCGCCAGCTTTCCGAGACACGTGCTCCAGCACTGAGGTTGGGAAAAGATCTCGCTCAGCGTGTGCTGGCCTTGCTCCGTTATTTCCGCTGACTTCATTGGTAGGTTTGACTCCGGTCACACCAGCGTGACTTTTACTCCGGCTTCTTTCAGGGCGTGCAAATCTGATTTCGGGATCTGCTTGTCGGTGATTACTTCGTGCACGGCGGTGACCGGCATGATGTTGCACAGGCTGCGACGGCCGAACTTGCTGGAATCGCAAACCGCAATCGTCCTGCGAGCAATTTCGACCATCGCCCGGTTCACCTCCGACTCCAATAGATTCGGGGTGAAAAGGCCAGCTCTGGTATCGAAGCCATCGACGCCCAGGAACAGGACGTCGGCACTGAGTTGGCGAAGAGTCCGCTCGGCCAGCGGACCGACCAGAGAGAAGGAGTTCTTGCGCAGCATGCCTCCGGTCAGGATCACTTCAATGTGCGTGCCCGCCAGTTCGGCCGCGATGTTGATCGCGTTCGTGATCACGGTGAGCTGCGCCACTTTTTTGTTTTTCAAGGCCCGCGCAATGGCCGTCGTCGTCGTTCCAGAATCGAGCAGCACCGACTGTCCTTCTTCGACCAAACGAACTGCCGCGAGAGCAATCTGCGTCTTCTGCTTGCTGTGAAGCTTCTCTTTCTCGCGCAGGGTTGGATCAAGCAGCGCACCGGCTTGCACCGGCAGAGCTCCGCCGTGAGTCCGCTGGATAACTCCCTGGCCGTCGAGAAACTCCAGATCTTTGCGAATCGTGATCTGCGAAATACGGAAATGGCGAGCCAAGTCCTTGACGAGCACACGTCCGTCGCGGTGGAGGGCTCCAAGAATTTCACGGCGGCGTTCTTCGTTCAGCAGACCATTCAAAGCCATGGTGTTTCGATTTGTTTCGAATAGTAACTTTCGTTGAGGGCAACCGAAACTGTCAAGGGCCATTTGGCGATTGCAGCGTCACCGTGATGGGCGGCGAAGTCGAGGTGCCGTAGACCGTAACCGGCGGTCCTGATACTGGACAACACGGCGCGATCGCATTCCCCGAGTACACTGCCGTTAACGTGTTGGCGCCCGGCGCGAGCTGTGACGCACTGAGCGGCAGACTCGCCGCAGACGTATTGGCGCTGGTCGGCAGCAGCGTTTGCGTTGCCAGCAAGGTTGACCCCAGCATGAAGTTCACCGTACCGCTGGGCACACCGCCGCCACCGGGAACGGCGGAGACCGCGACCGTCAGCGTGGTCTCCTGACCGGGCTCGAGAGTGTACGTCCCCGAGGTCAGATTCACGGTCAATGAGTTGGCGACCGCGACTCCAGTGTTTTCGTAGGCGCCAATGTCAACGTCAATCTCATTGCCCGAGCCGTTCGTCCTCGGATTGCCGAGGAAGTCGGTGCTGCCATAGATGGAGTCGGGGGAATTGCCATTGGGATCACACCAGCCGACGCTGCAAGGCAGGCTGGTGCTGCCGGCACCGACGGCCGGCGAAGAAGGCATGGTGTCAAAGTTTGGCGGCGTGGCTCCCAGATCGACGAAGAGGGGATCCGTATTCACGGAGTTTGCATCCTCCCCGCTGGAGGTCTGCCAGTTTGAAAAACTCGTGTAGCTACTCACGCCACCCCACAAGATTGACGTCCCTTCTACATAACCCGCGGCCGAGTTATACAGGTTCCAATTGAGCGTCGCGGGTGGGGCGGGATACGACGCTGAAAAGGGGACATAGCTGTTGATCCAGATATTGGGTGAGCCGGCGTAGAGGACGTTGTTTTCGTAGATGTCCCCTTGAGCGCTGCCCACCTGGTACTGAATCTGGAATTCACCGCTTGGAGTGCCCTCGGTTGGGTTGCCTGCTTGGGTACCGTTGTTATACAGAGTGTTATTGACGAAAACGTCGTGGTAACTGCTGCCTCCTCCATTGCTGGGGCCGCCCTTTTTGGACGCGGCTGCATAACCGCCGATGGAGTTACCGCAGGAATTTGAGTTATAGAATAGGTTATTGCGCACTGTAACATATCTGCCGTAACACGGAGACTTGCCTTTCGCGGCGGTTCCGGTATTGTTTGGGCCAGACCACTCGGTGCCATTGGGTTGGCAGACTTGATTTTCGCTGGTTGTCTCGATGCCGTAGTCAACCTGCAGGATCACGTTGCGCTCGACCGTGACATAGGCGCACCCGTCACAATAGAGTCCGTCGGCGTCGTATTCATAACCCTCACCAGGATTCGTGATACCGCTGATGTTATAGACCGTATTCCCGCTGATTTCCCCATACATAGCCTCGTCGTAGCCGACAGGGCCCACGCCCTCGTATCCAATTGCGTCGATGCCGATGTTGTCATTGTCGTGAACCAGGTTATTGGTAATTTGAAAATAGGTCACGTTTCCATTCACGGTCAAAGTTTCGCTCTCGCCGGTCCGATTGTCGTAGACCTCATTGCCGCTGATGACCAACTGCGTGATCGGAGTCTTCGACGTGCCGTACACGGCCATGCCGAAAGCGTTGCCGTTCTTTTCTTTCGTGGTCGTGATGTTGTGCACCAGATTGTTCAGAATCTGGATGCCAGTGCCGGAGCCCGTGATCCAGATGCCACACGCAACGTCTGCGGCTTTGCTGGTGGTGTAATTGCGGATTTCAAAACCGTTGATGGTGACATAACTCCGGTGCCCCGTCAGATTGATAAGACCCTGTGTCTGCGATGAACCGCAGCAGCTTACCCCGGTCCCGTCGATCACCGCAGTTTGTCCGGGATAGCTTTGGAAGGTAATCGGCGCCGATGCCGTTCCAGACCTGGGGAAGTTCACGGACTCGTTGTACACGCCGCCGAATACATACACTGTGGCGCCTGCCTTGACTCTGTTTGCAGCATGCTGAATGGTGAGCCAAGGTGCGCCCATTGTGCCAGGATTGCTGTTGCTGCCGGTGGTTGCCACATAGTAAGTCGCTCCGGTTTGCCCGGCAAGTGATGGCACGAGCATTAGGACAATCACGGCGAGCGCGGCATATACGACGTCCGGATTCCGCATCGTCAAGAAATTACGCTGCATGATTTCCCCTCCTCAACATCAGTGCATGCGACTGCGTTATTGATCAGTCGACTCGAAAGCGCGATCAGAAGTAGAACTTCAACGCAAACTGAATCTGCCGCGGGGCGCGCGCTGCCAGCGGGTACCCGAAGCTGCTCTGACCTAGTTCCAAGGGGGTTGGCTCGGCGCTGATCGCGCCAAACTGCCCAAACAAATAATTCACATGGTTGAGCACGTTGAAGAATTCCGCGCGGAATTCGAGATGCTTTCGTTCGTTGATCGAAAACTGTTTGACCAGAGATGTATCCCAGGTTTTGTATCCCGGGCCCACGATGTCGTTGCGTGGAGCGTTGCCGAAGGTTCCAAGGTTCGTGTTGTCCGCAAACGCGCAGGTGTTGAACAGCGTTCCCGTGATGCACGGCCTGGCGTTGGGATTGCCGACTAGGTTGGGGCGTGAGCAATAGAACCCGACGGTGCCGCCGCAATCGCCACCGGAGACCTCGTTGATGTCAGTGGCGGTGTAGTAATTGCCGGTGGCGGCGGAAAAGACGCCGGTCATTTGCCAGTCGCCAACAATCCGGTTCACGACGCCGGAAGCGTCTTTGCCAAACGCGCGTCCACGACCGAACGGTAAGTCATAGACATAACTGAAGACGAAACGCTGACGCACGTCGAAGTCGGCATTGGCGTAGTTAGCGTTGGGATAGCGCTGGTCCTGGAAGTCTCCGTTGTTAACCGATCCCAGGCTGGCGCTCGAAGCGTTGTCGAGGGCGTGCGCCCAGGTGTAAGCGGCTTCGAACTGGAGTCCGTGAGAGTAGCGTTTCTCCAGGCGAACCTGCGCCGAGTTGTAATTCGATTGCGCGTTCGAGCGGAAGGTGTCGATGGTGGTATCGAGCGCGGAATTGCAATTTTGGGGATTCGCCAGAGTGCAGGGTCCGGAGGCGCCGGGCGCTTCATCGTTGGCGGGACGCCGCGGCGCGGTGGGAAGCGAGTCAGTCCCCAGCACGGGAACGGCCTGATTTCCGTTGTAGAAAGCGTAGAGCTTCAATCCGCGAGAACCGCCGTAGGAAACTTCGAGAACAGTATCGGCGGGCAGTTGGTACTCGATGCCCAGGTGCCACTGCTGAGTGTAGGGCGTGACCAGATGCGGATCGAGCGAGTAGAGTTCGGGTGCGTTCGGGTCGGCAAGCGGGCTTTTGCCCGTGATCGTATTGTTGGAAAAGCCCGCCTGTAGCTGGTTGAGCGCCAAGCCGCCATTGTTCGCGGCCGAGATCGAGCAATCGGAAGCGGGCTGACTAGGATTTGCGAAGGGCGCAGTACAGGGGCTGTTGTATGCCTCCGAAGATAAAAACGGAGGATTGAAGCCGGGGCTCGGGTTGGAGAATGGGCCGTTTTCCTGCCCGCCATAGAAGATGCCGTAGCCGCTGCGGAAGACGAGCTTGTCGGACCATTGGTAAGCCAGTCCGATGCGGGGCGCGAAATTATTGAAGTCGGGAGAGATGAGTCCGCGAGAACCGTTGTTCTGAATGGCGAGTTCGGTGCCGAGCGTGGGCGTCAATGGCGTGTTTTGTCCGCTGGGAGCGATCAGCGAGAGTGTGCTGAAATTGAAGGTGGCCTGCTGGTCATTAGCTTCCTTGATGGTGGTGAATAGTTCGTAGCGGAGGCCCAGGTTCAACGTGAGCCGTGGAGTTACTTTGAAGTCGTCGAGAGCATAGACCGCATAAATCTGCCGGCGATAGTCGATGTTGGGAGTCACACTGGTGATTTCTCCGCCGTCCGGAATGCCCTGAATGAAACTGGCGAAGGCCTCGCCGCCAGTGCCGGGTGCGCCGGGATTGTCGTTGATGAGGAAGTTGCCGCCGAAGTCCATGTAGCCACGAGGGGCGGCTGGCTCGAGTATCGTGAACTGTTCAAAGCGCAGTTCGGCGCCGAACTTCGCAGCGTGGCGTCCGCGGGTCCAGCTCAGATTATCGGTAAAAACGTAGCTGTTCTGGTGTTCGAGGGCGGGCAGGTATTCCGAGGCGCCAATGTTCGTGGTGCCATCACCGAAGCTGATCGAAGGCAGGCCACCAATGTTCTCGCCCGCTTCGAATGGAACCCCGGGAAATTCAATTCCGCCGGGGATCTGTTGCGAGACGTTGACGTTGGAATACAGATTGTAGCGATGGGAGTCGAGGTGATTGAAGCCGAAGCGAAATTCGTTGATCAGGTTGTTGCGAAAAGAGTGTATCTCGCTGGCCGCCAGGCCCTGCGCCACGTTTTGGCTGTAGCCATCCTGAAAACTGCCGCCGTCGAGCACGTTGTTGAAGGGGGAGGGCAGAAAATTACTGTCGTTGCCGTAGCTGTAACGGACGAAAATATTATCCTTGCCGCTAATGGTGTAGTCGCCACGAATGTCGAACTTGTTTTCGGTTTCGCTGCGTTTGGGGTCGGACAAAAAATTGCCTGCGGCCTGCAAAGTGTTAATGGTGGTATTGGGCGCGGGAAATAAATTGGCCAGTTCCTGGCCGAGCGGATCGATAGGGGTGTTTTTGCCGCTGTTACCCTGGAAGATGTTGGTCGGCGCCCCGCTGGAAGTGCTGCCGATGGGGACCCCGCAGGGCCCGCCATTGTAGCCCGAATTAGCTAGCGCTTGGGTCGGATCAAAGATCTCTCCCATGTAAGTCGCATTGCCGTTGCAGTCGAGCACGCCCGGGATTGGATTGTTGAGTTGGAGAAACGCGGAAAAATTTCCCTTAGTCTCGCCGGTGGAGCCTGAGGTCGGAACCGTGGACACTTGCGGTAGCCCCTGGCGAATGCGGAGGCCTTCGTAGTCTCCGAAAAAGAACATTTTGTTTTTGACGATGGGGCCGCCCAGCGTAAAGCCGAACTGATTCTGTTTGTAAGGCTGCTGACCGTCGATGTCGAAGGCGTTGCTGGCATCCACTTTTTCATTACGCAGAAACTCCCAGAGGTCGCCGTGGATCTGGTTGGTGCCAGACTTGATGACGGCGTTCATAATCGCGCCGTTGCCGCGGCCGAATTCCGCGCTGTAGGAGTTGGTCTCGACCTTGAACTCGGCGATAGCGTCCACCGCAGGCTGGACCACATACGCTGCTCCATTAAGGACGTCGCCCAGATTTGCATTGTTGTCGATGCCATCGAGCAGGAAATTATTTTGCAGAGAGCGCGCGCCGTTAGAGCTGAAACCGTAGGTGGTTTCGACGCGCGATCCGGGCTCGGCGGCAGCGATGCCTGTGCCCAGAAGAGCGAGTTGCGCGTAGTTGCGTCCATTCAAGGGAAGCGCATTGATGGTCTGGCTGTTCACCACCTGGCCCAGTTCGGAGGTTTCGGTTTCCATTTGTGGTCGTTGGCCGGTGACCATAACGACTTCCGTTGCCATTCCGGGCTCAAGCTTCAGGTCCACGCTGACGCGGTCCTGGATGTTCACTTGCACCGGGCCAGCAACCGCCTTCCTGAATCCCTGCTTTTCGACGGTGACACTATAACGCCCGATCCTGAGCGGACTGGCGACATACTCCCCTTCACCATTGGTGGAGAGAGTCAACTGAATGTCGCGATCCACATCAGTCACAGTGACCTTGGCCCCTGTTACCACCGCACCGCTCGGGTCGCGCACCAGGCCTACAATGGCTCCGGCATCTTTCTGCGCCCATAGCGGCGGGGTCAGCGTCAGGAATGTCAGGAATATGGAAAAAAGGAGGGCAGAGAGCGCTTGCAGGCGAACGAAACGCATGGGCATGGCGAGACTCCTGTACGCTAAGCCCGAAGCCTCGCGACCGGCCTGGTTGAGCCAGGCGAAAGTTCGGGTGCTCGAACTTCGAGCTTCCGTTGTAATATTACGAACTATTACTTTTACTTTCGTTTTATAGCTTTTGTCAACTGCGATATTCTAAGCTTGGCGAAGTCACAGATGGTAGAAGCTAAAGTGAGGTTATTCATGATCGTACGGAAACACGAGATTGCACTGATTGCCGCGACGCTCGGTTTCACACTCCTGCTGTCGGCATGCTCGAAGTTGCCGGAATCGCCTCTGAAGCTGCCGCTGAAGACCGCAACCGCCAAGCCAGAACCCACGCAGCCGTCCGCGATCAACGTGGATGTGAAAGGGGGCGGCCCCGTTGTGCTGACGACCAGCACGGCCGAATTTCAGGTCACGCCGGATGGTTATGTGCAGGCCTCTTGGCTGAAAGACGGCAAGAAACTTTCCTTGGACGAACCGAACGTCGGCGCTCCCTCGGACAGCGATTTCGTGCGGGTGGGAGGAAAGGATGTGCATTTCACGCTCGATTTCCAGCAGGCAGAGGTGCATGAAGCGATCGGGAAGATGGGAGTCGGGAAGCGGGTGGAAATTCCGGCGCGTCCGCTCGGACCCTCGGGAACGGAGTTGCAACGCGTCCTGGCTCTCGAAGTCTATGACAACTTCCCGAACATTCTGCTGAGCACGGTGGAATACAAGAATACCGGCGCGAGCGAAGTTACCATCGAAAAAAGTGTGAATCAGCGGCGCCGGTTGAATGCGCGGCTGGCGGACGCGAAAGCGCGACCGTGGGAGATGTGGTCGTTTCATGGCGCGAGCTACGATTGGGGAAAAGATGATGTCGTGAAGCTGACACCGGCTTTCTCCCAGCTCAACGTCATGGGAGAAATGGTCAAAGGCGGCTATGGTGGCGGGATTCCGGTGGTTGCATTCTGGACGCGGCAAGTCGGCGAAGCGATCGGGCACGTCGAGACGCTTCCGATTTCCGCGGCGATCCCGGCGAAAGTGGCTGCCGATGGACGCGTCAACACAGAGGTCGACTACGCCGCCAACATCACCCTGAAACCAGGCGAGACGTACTCTACTCCCCGCAGTTTCGTCTCGGTCTATGCAGGTGATTTCTATGAGCCGCTGCGGATCTGGTCGAGCGTGCTGCAGAAGGAAGGCTGGGATCTGCCGAAGCCGTCGAGCGAGGCCTACAACGTGAGCTGGTGCGGCTGGGGATACGAGGCCGACGTAACACCGGCGCAAATGCTGGGCACGATTCCGAAGCTGAAGGAGATGGGTATCAAGTGGGTGACGCTCGACGATCGCTGGTTCGATGTCTATGGCGACTGGAATCCGCGCCCGGATACTTTTCCTGGCGATTCCATCAAGAAGATGGTCGATGACTTCCACAAAGAAGGGATGCTGGCGCAGCTGTGGTGGCTGCCCCTCGGGGTTGAGGATGGCGAGGGAAAATATGAGTCGCACAAATACACGGTTTCAAAAATCGCGCAGGAGCATCCGGAGTGGCTGATCCTCGACAAGAACGGCAAACATGCGCGCATGACTCGCGGATTGGCAGTGTTGTGCCCGGCGGTGCCGGAAGTGCGGGCATATCACAAGCAGCTAACGGAAAAATTCATTCGCGACTGGGGATTCGACGGCAGCAAACTGGACAACATCTACAGTGTTCCCGAGTGTTACAACCCAGCGCACCATCACAAGTCACCGCAGGATTCGGTGAATGCGATGGGGGATGTGTACAAGGAAATATTTCAGACAACACGCGCGCTAAAGCCCCAAAGCGTGACGCAAGCCTGTCCCTGCGGCACGCCGCCATCGCTGGCATGGCTGCCATTCATCGACCAGGCGGTGACGGCCGACCCGGTGGGAGCGGTGCAGGTGCGGCGGCGGATCAAGATGTATAAGGCATTGCTCGGGACCGAATCGGCGGTCTACGGCGATCACGTCGAACTTTCGGCGATGACGAAAGTAGGCAACGACTGGAAAGAACACGGCGATGATTTCGCTTCCACGATTGGCGCCGGAGGCGTAGTGGGAACAAAGTTCGTCTGGCCCGATCCCGGTCCGAAGTTCAAGGACGTCAATCTGACGGCGGCGAAAGAAGCGCGCTGGAAGAAGTGGATCGGTTTGTATAACGAGAAGATGCTCTCGAAGGGCGAGTTCCTCGACCTTTACGTAACTGGCTACGACGCGCCCGAGGGATATGCTATCGCGAAAGACGGCAAAATGTATTACGCGTTCTTCACCTCAGCCAACTGGAAAGGCGAAGTCGAACTGCGTGGACTGAAGCCCGGGAAGTATCGGGTAAGAGACTACGGCGAGGGAAAAGACTTTGGCCAGGTAGACGCGGCGGTCAATGGTGTGGCGAAACTAGGTGTAGCGAAACTGGCCGCGGAGTTCAAGGATCATTTGCTGCTCGAGGTCAGTACACAGCCGTGAGATCTGGGTTGCGCAGCCCCCGGTAACCGGAAATTATTTTGGCACCGTCTTCCCAACACCGCCTATCTGCAAGCGGCCGACTACAATGGCGGCCATGAGGGTGCCCCTCTGGCTCAAGATCGGCTGGACTGTCTGGGTGATCGTCTGGGTCCCGTTCTACTGGAAGCAATACGGCTTGCAAAACTTCCTGTTTTTCTGCGATCTTGGAAACCTCTTCCTCATGCTCGCCCTGTGGTTGGAGAGCCCTCTGATGTTCTCCTGGCAAGCGACCGGACTGCTGCTGTTCCAGACCCTCTACGCCATCGACCTGGCCGGGGCTTTCGTCACTGGCTCGCACATCATCGGCGGCACGGAATACATGTTCGATCCCAGCCTACCTTTATTTATTCGCCTGCTCAGCTTGTTTCACTTTGCAACTCCTCCGCTGCTGCTGTGGGCCATCTGGCGCCTGGGTTACGACCGCCGAGGATGGCTCTATCAAACGCTGACCGCCTGGGTGGTGGTTCCCATCAACTATCTCTGGCGTCCGCAGTTCGATGTGAACTGGGCCCGTGGCCCCCTTTTTCGCGAGCAACACGCCATGCCCGGCCTGCTTTACCTGTTGGGATACCTGGTCGCGGTCCCGCTGGCCGTGTACTTTCCCACCCACCTCCTGCTGCAATGGTGGGCCCAACGCGGAGGCTTCGCCTTGCCATCTCCAGCATCGCGCTGGCGCCACGGCACAAACCGAGACTCAGCCTAGCGCGACATCAGGAATTCGACCAGCCGTTCAATTTCAGCGATCGCAATGGGAGCCAGTTTGGCTTCACGCAGTTGTTGGTTGAGTTGCGCTAATCTCGTTTGCTTAAATCGGACCCACTCTGCGATGCGTACCTTCACTTGTGGGCTTGACTCCTGGTAAACCGCGATCGCTTGCGCGGGTACGGCCCGATCCCCGCTTTCGACAACTCGCAGCGCGGATGCCAGACCGGTGTAGGCATCCTGCAGCCCGAGGCCCTCGCCGGCGTGTTCCTTATTCGTAAGGATCTTGCTGATTCCGGATCGCACTTCCACCAGCGCCGACTCGAGCAGCGAAGTCTGTTGCTCCAGCTTCTGTTGCCCCAGATTCTGTTGAAGGTCAGCAAGTTGCTTCTCAACCGAGCCGATCTCGGCCAATGCCCGGCGCGCTTCGATGGTTTCGCCAAAGATCTGTTGGCCCAGTTGCAACTGCTGCGCAAGTATTTCGGAACTCGCCCGCGAGCGCGGATCCATCATGACTTTCAACGATTGTGCCTGCGTTTTTCCATCAACCGTCAGGCGGACCTGGTAAATTCCCGGCATCACCTTTGGACCGCTGGGATTATGGAACTCGGCGTCTTCGTCCGCGCTCGGGCCGCCCGAACTGCCCCAGGTGAGGTTCCAGACAAAGCGGTGCATCCCCGACGTTTTCTCGAGGACTTCCGGCTTGGGGAACCAACGTTCGGCGACGGGCAGCGCCTGGTGCTTCCAGGTTTCCTGACCGTGTGAAGACTGGTCTCCTGAAGACTGATCTCCTGAAGAACGACCTTCTGATGAATGACTCTCTGAAGAAAAGCGTCTGACCAGGTTCTGCTGCGCATCGAAAATCTCCAGACGCACCTCGCTCGCCGCAGATGGAAGGAAATAATCCAGCATCGCGCCACTGGGAGGATTCTCTGCCGTGGGTTCCTCCGGTGGAAGCGGGGTGCCTGTAAAGGAGTCGTTATCCACGCGAACCGCTGTGGCCGGACTAAAAAGCCAGGCGCCCTCCACTTTTCTCGCTGCCTGCACCTGGCGAAGCGGCGTAATGTTATCGAGAATCCAGAAGGAACGGCCGAACGTGGCAATCACCAGGTCGTCGCCGTGGATCGTAAGATCGCGAACTCCACTGACCGGCAAGTTCAATTGCAGCGACTGCCAGTGGTCCCCATCGTCCCACGAGATATAAACTCCCAATTCGGTTCCCGCAAACAGGAGCCCTTTGCTCTGCGGGTCTTCGCGAACGGCGCGCAAGAATGCGGGAGCGGTAATGCCCGTCGTGACCAGTTGCCAGCTGGCTCCGTAGTCGCGCGTGCGATAGATGTAAGGCGTCTGATCGTCGAGGCGTGCGCGATCGACGGCTGCGTAGGCGACGGCGGGATCAAAGTGCGAAGCTTCGATTAGCGAAATTTTACTCCAGGCGCTCAGCCCCGGCGGAGTGACGTCTTTCCAATTCTTTCCGCCATCGCGGGTCAGGTGAATCAGTCCGGTGTCGCTTCCTGCCCAGATCAGATCCCGGTTGAGGGGCGATGGCGCGATTGTGAACACCACCCCATAACCGGCGCGTTTCGCCTGCTCAAGACTTGGCGGACTCGTCGGTTTTCCATCTTTCGTATCATTCGCATCGTGAGTGGCTCCGGTGAGATCGGGACTGATGGTCTCCCAGTGCAGACCGCCATCCACCGTCTTCATCACATATTGCGTTCCAAGATAAAGCGTTGTTGAATCCACCGGCGACAGAACCAGAGCCGGAGTCCAAGGGTCACGATACTTGCGCTCGCGAATCTCCGAGTCCCACCTGAATGCGGGCCATGGAGTAATGTCCTGGCTGAAGCCAGTCCGTCTATTGAAACGAGAAATGGAACCATAAGTCCCACTCAGATAAATGATGTTGGGATCGTTC
Organism: Candidatus Sulfotelmatobacter sp.; assembly: GCA_052148475.1. Classification (GTDB taxonomy): domain Bacteria; phylum Acidobacteriota; class Terriglobia; order Terriglobales; family Acidobacteriaceae; genus Sulfotelmatobacter. Next base: position 166,154 of record JBKQID010000033.1, read on the forward strand.
GGATCGACCACCATATATCCACTTTCGCTGCCGCCGGGAATAAACCAGTCCCGCGGCGTAATCTGACCGTGGTCGGTCCGGCTTGGAACCGCCGCACCGCCGCTATCTTGCTGCGTGCCGTATACGGCGTAAGGAAACTGGTTATCGGTAGTCACATGATAGAACTGCGCCGTCGGCTGGTTGTACCAACTGCTCCAGGTTTGGCCGCGATTGAGACTGATCGTTGTTCCCTGGTCGGTTCCAAGGACCATGCTCGCGGAGTTTTTCGGATCGATCCAGAGTTCGTGATAATCATCTCCACCCGGCGCCCCACGGACGACCGAAATTGTCTTCCCGCCATCCTCGGAGCGGTAGAGAGCGACGTTCGGGATGTAGATCACGTCCGAATTGTGCGGATCGATGGTGATGCGATTGAAGTACCATGCCCGGCTGGTCAGCCGCGGATCGGCGTTGGCGAGCAGCCACGTATTGCCTCCATCGTCAGAACGGTAGAGGCCGGATTTTTTCGGGTCCGGCTTCTCGGTCTCGGATTTTACTTCGATAAGCGCATACACGCGCTTGCAATCCGGAGCAACGTCGACGCCGACTCGTCCCCAATCGCCCGCAGGCAGACCGTTTCCATTTCCATTTTCACTTTCATTGAGACGAGCCCACGTCTTGCCCGCATCCTGAGAACGGTAAAGGCCGCCGCCGGATCCATCGATCGGAGCATAGGCACTCCAGGGAGCACGATGCGTATGCCATGCCGCGGCAAACAGAAACTGCGGGGAAGAAGAACACATCGCTAAATCTGAAATGCCGATTTCGGCTCCCAGATCGAGAACCCGCGCCCAGTGCTTTCCTCCATCGACCGATTTGTAGACGCCGCGCTGTTCATTCGGACCATAAGCATGTCCCAGAGCGCCGACGTAAGCGATATCCGGATTATGCGGATCAATCACGATCTTGCTGATCTGCCGCGTATCCTCCAGGCCGATGTGATTCCACGTCGCGCCGGCATCGCTGGATTTGTAGACGCCGTTGCCGGAAGAAAGGTCTTCACGAATGTCGCTCTCGCCGGTTCCGGCATAAATCGTCTTGGGATCGGAGGGAGCCACCGCCAACGCGCCGATCGAGGCAACCGCCTGACCGTCAAAAATCGGTGTCCAGACAACTCCCGCATCGGTTGTTTTCCAGATTCCCCCATTCACCGATCCAAAATAAAAAGTAGTGGAGTCACCCGGCACGCCCGCCACCGCCACCACGCGCCCGCCGCGGAATGGGCCAATCAAGCGCCATTTGAGCCCATTCACCAGTTCCGAAGGAGAAAGAACAGACTGGCCAACCGCTGCGACGGCGAGCGACAGCAAAGCCCCCGTGAAGGTAACAACTCTGAAAATCCATCCGAGTTTACGCAAATGGCAGATCCTCGTTTTTTGGGGTGAACGGCCGGTTGAGATATTATGCCCGAGTCTTCAATCGCGAATCGATCGCGCATCATCTATCCTACAGCCCATGCGCTTGAACGATGCTGCAATCCTTCTTCTGACCTTGCTTGTGATGATAGCGCTGTTGCTCGTGCTGCTTCATCGCACGCCTTTCGGTCCGTTTTTCCGCGACCGCATCGCCGACCGTCCGCGCCGACGGCTGTTTCTCGCCTCCGTCAGCTTCTTTCTGACCTTCGCCATTGTGCGCGGTATGGTTTATTGCATCCGGCACCAGATTCCGCCCTTTCACTACATCATCATGAATGGCCGCCACATCCACCACCTCGTCCCCGGAATTCTGATACTGCTGGCCGTAGGTTATGGCTGGCTCTGTGAATTTGGCACCGGCAGCGATTCCTCGTCGCGTTTCGCCAGCGCCTTCATGTCCCTGCTTTACGGAGTGGGCGCGGCGCTGACGCTCGATGAGTTTGCTCTCTGGCTCAACCTGAAGGACGTCTACTTCGTGCGCGAGGGACGCTCCAGCATCGATGCCGTCGTCCTGTTCGGCTCGCTGCTCGCCATCGGGGGATGGGGCGCCCCGCTATTCTCCGCTCTGGCAAAACGCATGACCAGGAAAGATCATGAGCGGTGATAGTATCTAGAATTCCGCAGGAACCATGCCCCGTGCATCGTCGCGACTTTAATCTCCGCCTTCTGAAAATATCCGCCGCAGCCTTCCTATCGCCGCGACTGCTCGCCCAAATGCCCCGCGGTTCCAACGACCGTTCGACCGACCGATCATCCGACCGATCAACCGACAATGCCCTGCCTGCCATCGCCGAGCTCTACCAGAACGCCATCGTCATCGACTCTCTCTGCGCACCATTCACCGACATGGACGCACCACCTGCCGCCGACGCCCTCCGAGCGGTGCAACAATCGGGCATCACCGCCATCAACTTCACCATCTCCGATCCCACCTTCGAGGGCACCGTCAACAATATCGGGCTCATGGAAACGCTAGTCGAACAGCATCCCGATGCGTTTCTCATCGTGCGCCGGTATTCCGACATCGCCCGCGTCAAGCGCGAAAATAAGATTGGTATTCTCCCCGGTTTCCAGTACACCCAGTTTCTGGAGGAAAATCCCGAGCGCATCGAACTCTTCCGCCGCTTCGGAGTGCGCATCATGCAGCTCACCTACAACAATCGCAGCATCTTCGGCGACGGATGCCTCGAGCCCGGCAACGCCGGACTCAGCAAAGCCGGCATAGCCGCGGTCAAAAAGATGAACGACATCGGAGTCGCCGTCGACCTAAGCCACAGCGGATATCGCACCACCGCAGAAGGCATCGCCGAATCCGCCAAGCCAGTTCTGATCACGCATTCCGGATGCGCCGCCGTCTATGCCCACCCCCGCAACAAGCCCGACGAAATTCTGAAATCGCTAGCCGACCGCGGCGGCTATTTCGGTGTCTATCTCATGCCCTACGTCGTAGCGTCACCCACCGTGCCCACCCGCGAACATGTGCTCGATCACATCGTGCACGCCATCAATGTATGCGGAGCCGATCACGTCGGCATCGGCTCCGACGGCGCCATCCAGAAAACCGTCCTGACCCCCGAACAGAAAGCCGCCTTCGATCAGGACATAGCGCGCCGCAAGCAACTCGGCATCGGCGCCCCCGGCGAGGATCGCTATCCCTACGTCCCCGACCTCAACGGCCCCGATCACATGGAAATCATCGCCACCGAACTAGCTAAACACGGCCAACCCGCGGCCGTGATCGAAAAAGTGCTGGGTAAAAACTTTCAGCGAGTGATCGGCGAAATCTGGGGCGCTTGACGCCATCACCGATTCAACTGTACATTTTGATTGGCTGAACTATACACTTGTACATGCTAAGAACCGGCAAGAACGACAATATAGTTATTTCCGCACTCCACGCCCGCGCCAATTTTGGCAAGCTGTTGCGCCGCGTGGAGGACGAGCGTCGGTCGCTCGTCATCGCGAAGCGCGGCACGCCCAAGGCGGTGCTGCTGAGCGTCCGGGACTACGTGCGACTGGCCGCCCCCGAACCGGAGGTGCTCACGCTGATCGGAGACGAGTCCCGGCGTAAGGGCACGAGCCGACTCAGCTCGCGCCAGATTGACCAAGTCATCAAAGCCACCCGCGCCCAAAAAACGAAGCGTCGATGATCCCGCTCCGGCTTGTCATGGACACAAACATCCTGGTCTCGGCGGCTTTGAAGCCGGACGGACTTCAACGCACCGTGCTCCTGCTGGCGATCACTAAACCGGCCAGACTGTACGTCACGGCAGCCGTTCTCGCGGAATATCGTGAGGTGCTCGCGCGCCCCGAATTCAAAATCCGCAAGGGCCTTCGGCAGCGTCTCCTCCAGCTCATCAAGAGCCATGCGCAGCTCGTTACCCCCGTGGGTTTCCTTCGGGTCGCGAAGGATCCCGACGACAACAAGTTCCTGGAATGCGCCGAAGCCGCCCGCGCCGACTACCTGATAACCGGCAACCAGCGGCATTTTCCAAAGTTCTGGAGGCAGACCAAGATCATCACGTCCCGCGAATTCATCAGCATCGTCGCCCCACACTTTCTCCCGTAAACTAAGCGCTGCCGCGGCACCCAGCTTCAACTGTGATCTCCGTCACTGCACGCGGTGCGCCTCCGGGTAAACTTCCAACGATGAGCGCACCTATCAAGAGCGATCGCGTAGCGTGGTTGCAAAGCCCTTCGGCGGAATGCTCAGCCGTTCCAGCGGAGCGCAAGAATCCCTGGCGTCTGATCCTTCTCGGAGCCCCGGGCGTGGGCAAAGGCACGCAAGCCGAACTCCTGACCGAGCGTCTGGATGCGTGCCATCTCTCCACCGGAGACGTTTTTCGAGCTGCCGGCAAGCGGCGTGACTGTGATCAATCGCCGGCGATGAAAGCGGCGCTCGAATATATGCGTAGTGGTGAACTCGTGCCCGACTCCACCGTATGGGAGATGGTGCGCGAGCGCAGCCACTGCCTCCTCCATTGCGGCGGCTTCATTCTCGATGGATTTCCGCGCACCCTCGGCCAAGCCATATCACTGAAAGATCTGTTGGAGAAAGAAAAGCTTTCGCTCAGCGCCGTCCTGAACTACGAACTGCCGCTGGACGAGATTGTCCAGCGCCTGAGCGGCCGCCGCACCTGCGAAAAATGTAAGTCGGTTTTCCACGTCACAGAACGACCGTCGAAGGGCAAGGGTGTCTGCGATCGCTGCGGCGGACGCCTCTTCCAGCGCGAAGATGACCGCCCCGAGTCCATCACCGTGCGTCTGGAAGCCTACGAACGAAGCACCGCCCCACTAATCCAGTTCTACAAAAATCTCGGCCTGCTCATGCCGATCGTCGCCCAGGGATCTCCCGACGAGATTTTGGCGCGCACGATAGAGAAGATGGATAAGCTGCCAGTCGGCAAATACCAGTCGGCAGACAAAAGATAAGTGGGTGCCCACTCATTCGGCGGCCATCTCCACCGGGGACGTTTTTCTCCCTCTCCACTCTTCAGGCCGGGAAAACAGTTGACATCATCAGCTATAATCGAAATTCAGGCGACAGCTCAAGTGGTTGCGGCCGAAATTGGGCTAAGTTATTTGAAATCAATATTTTGTGCGACTTTCGAAGTCGCAACCTTCGTTTTCAAGGGCCAGCCAGGTTTTACCCTGGGGAAATGACTGCTAACTTCAATGTTGTCAATATTTTACATATAAGTCATTTGGAATCTATATTTTGCGTCAAAAACACTGCCTAACCCCATGATTCCAATAGCGCGGGGGGGGAGGGGGGGGGTACCCCCTAAGAACCAGCAAATAGCCGCAAGAATTATATGCACCAGATTCCTTCCAGACTGAGAACCGAGAACTGAGAACTGAGAACCGACTCCCGAGCGCCGAAGCGCAGCGTCGTCTTGCTTATTGCAACCAGCGCCGCGACGCAATCGTTTCGACCATCCGTGAATTAGTCGAAATCGAATCTCCGAGCGACAACAAAGTCGCAGTGAACCGCATCGCGGAGGCGGTCGCCGAGAAATTTTCGTGCCTCGGCGGCGAGGTGCGCTTCCACCGGACGAAGGACTTCGGCAGTCACCTGCAGGTGAACTTCGCTGGCAAGCCGGCCAAGCCTGTGCTGTTGCTTGGCCATTACGACACCGTATATCCGCTGGGCACGCTCGCCACCATGCCATGCCGCGTCACGGGCAACAAACTGACCGGCCCCGGCGTCCTCGATATGAAATCGGGTATCGCCCTGATGCTCCACGCGCTCGCCGCTCTGCAGGAGTGGCATAAAGAAGACGAGCAATTACCGCGGCCGGTTAACGTCCTGCTCGTCTCTGACGAAGAAGTGGGCAGCGAATCGTCGCGGAGGATCACCGAGGCACTGGCGAAACGAGCAGCGGCCGTGCTCGTCCTCGAGCCCTCCTATGGACGCCAAGGCGCAGTAAAAACGGCGCGCAAAGGGGTTGGCGATTACCAGGTGAAAGTTACCGGTAAGGCTTCCCACGCCGGCCTCGATTTCCAGAAAGGTGTGAATGCGATTCTTGAGCTGGCACGCCAGATCGAAAAAATCTCCGGCTTCACCGAACTGAAAAAAGGTCTGACAGTAAACGTCGGAATCGTAAGCGGAGGATCGCGAACCAACGTGGTCCCAGCCGAAGCGGCGGCCCAGGTCGACGTGCGCATCGCACGCATGAAAGACGCAGCCGGAATCGATAGGAAGATGCATAGCCTCCGCGCCTTCAACCGGAAGTGCAAAATCGAGATCACGGGAGGAATCAATCGTCCGCCCATGGAACGTACTGCCGGTGTGGCAGCGTTGTACGCGCAGGCCGCTGCCATCGCGCGCGAACTGGGATGGAAGCTGGGCGAGGCCGCGGTGGGCGGCGGCTCCGATGGAAATTTCACCGCCGCTCTGGGAATCCCAACCCTGGACGGGCTCGGCGGCGTAGGCGACGGAGCTCACGCCTTGCATGAGCACATCCTGATCTCGGAGTTGCCACGCCGGGCCGCGCTCATTGCTGGCCTGATCGAGCAGGCATGACCAGATCGGGCGCAAAGCAGGCCTCCGGTGCAAGCCATGAAAGGAATTGAGTTCCTTGAGTCCGGATCTTCGACTTTGACTCCAGATCGTGGGAAGCCTAGAATTTCCACAGTGGTTGCTCGGCGGCAATCGAGTGGGAACCCGGAGGATCTATGGGTGAGGGACTGTTTTC
>JBKQID010000034.1:0-43149 GCA_052148475.1 Candidatus Sulfotelmatobacter sp.
TCCATGACGTCCGCGCCCTCCGAGATCAGGAACGCTACGTTGATCTTGCCCGTAGCGGGCGGCTTCAGTGAGCCGATTTGTTGCGTGGAAGATGGTAATTTGTTGGGTGCCTTCCCGTGGCTCACGAGAACCATCAGGTTCAGAATTACCCCGATTACAGCGGCCATCCATATCCCTTTAGCTGCTCTGCGCATAGGACCCTCCTGAGGAACTGCTTGCGATAGGCATCTGGTAAAGCATTTCTTGTTCATCGGTTCCTACTGTCCTGGTTGGGATGCTTGGGCTCATTCCGATTTAATGTTCCACACGCTAATAGTGGAAGCGGTAGCGAATCTCTCCGTAGATTTGCCGGGGTTCGTCCCAGTGGAATCCGCCGAAGGTGAGGCTGTTGTCGAGCTGCACGCGGCGGTTCGCGACATTGACCGCGGTCACGGAAACCGTAAAGTTCTCGGCAAAAGTCTTGCCCAGCGAAAGATCCACAGCGCTGTGGCTGGGCAGATAGTTGCCGGGATATTGCACGCCGGGCAAACCGTTGGTGAATCCTGAACCGTAATACACGTTGGTGGAGGCATAGGCATGCCACGGCAGGCTGCCGTTGAAACCGACGTTCAGAGTATTGCGCTGATCGTGGTCCACGGGAGAAAGACCGTAGGGGATATCGAGTCCACAGGATGGAGTGATCGGCTGGGGGCAGACTAGACCGCCGGTGATGGGCGAGGTTGCCTGCGCGATCTGGTTGGAGTAGGCGAGATGGAACTGGCCGTGATGCAGGACGTTCGGCGAGCGCAGTGTGAGTTCCCAGCCTTGAATCTGCGCATAGGACCAGGTGATGGGCCAGAAGATATTCGACTCGCCAATGTTGTTGTGATCGAGCCAATTGTGGGCGCGGGTTTCAAAGTTGTCGGCATCGAGGGTCCAGCCGTGATAAGGGATGGTCACGCCGAATTGCCACTCGATGTCGCGTTCACCGTGCAGCGGAGCGAAGGCAAAGCTCTGACCGGCGGCCAGAGTTTGCAGCTCAGTAGTTGGGGTTGAAAGCGGCGGAGCCTGATAGTAGTAGCCGTAAAAGCCGCGGAAGACCCAATTGAGGCGAGGAATCCGGATTGCGGCGCCAAGACGGGGATCGGTGGTGTTTTCGGAGATGGTCGCGGTGAATGCCGTTTCGCGAAGGCCAGCGATCAAGGTGAGCCAGGGCGTGACCTTGAATTTGTCGTTGATGAAGAAGGCGGCGACACCGCCGTTCACGCCGATGGACGATGGGGGGACATTCGGCGTGCCGTCGGTGTAATCGTTGAAAAAGTAGTTGTACTGGTGCTGGGCGAATCCATAAACGCCAGCCTGAATATCATTGCGCTTGACGTTGGCATTGAGAGCTATCTGCGCTCCTCCATATTGGGCGGTCTGGGTTACGGTGGAGATGACGGGAAAGTCGTTGGGTCCGCCGTGATAGTCGGCGCCGTTGTAGTGATAGAACGGAGAAACGGTCAGCAGAGTATTTGGATCGAAGGTGTGAACCCACGAGAAGGTGGCGTAGCCATCGGGCTCGACCTCGGCGTCATGCAGGCCGGAACTGGGGTAGTAGACGTTGGTGATGGAGTTGGGGTCGGGGTCGATGGGAATTTGATAGTAGTCGCGGCGGAGAGAGCCTACGACGCGGAACTGGTTTTGGGGATCGGGATTGAAGATGAGGGAAGTGAATCCTCCGAAGCCGTTGGCGGCATCGTTGACCGTCTGCGGAATGGGCGTCTGCAGGCCGTACTGGCTGCGATTGCCGTTGAGGCTGGCGTAATAAGCGGTGCGGGCGGTGTGGCTTCCGCAACTGATCTGGTCGTTGGTCTGGTAGAAATTGCCGGCGGTAATGACGAAATCGCATTCACGATCGCGCTCGAAGCCGGTGCGGGGCACGATGTTGAAGATGCCGTAGGTGCGGTCGCCGTAGTCGGCGTCGTAACTGCCGCGCTGGATTTCGAGATAGTCAATGTCCTTGGGATCGATCTGAGGCCCGAGATTGTTGGCGATGTTGGTGTTGGGGATGGGAACGCCGTCGATGAGCCACTCGACCTGATGGCCACCTCGCATGTGGAGCATGTCGTGCACGACGTAGGCGGCGGGGACGTAGTCGGTGATCATTTCCATGCCGTTGGTGCGGTCGGCTCCCGGAGTCTCCTGGATGTCGATGCGGTTGAGCATGACGGTCGGAGTAATCGTCTCGGTGGTTGCTTCGACGGGAATTTCAAAGACTTCAATGCTCTCCTTCGCGCCCGCGACCGCCAACTGAAAATGCAGGATCGGACTGGTGTCCGATTGAACCACCACAACCTGTTGGGTTTGCTGGAAGCCTTTGGACGAAACCGTGACCGTGTAGTTGCCGATAGGCACGGAACTGAAGTCGAACTCGCCCCGGTCGTTGGAGTCGTGGGATTGTGTCCAGGCGGAGTTTTGCGCCTTCAGCATGACCATGGCCCCCTGTATAGGACGATGCTGCGGATCGTGAACGATGCCGCGAACGGAGCCGAAGATCGTGGCAAAGGCTGCGAGAGATGAAATTGCGATGAGGAATGTAAACGAGAGTGAGAGGCGTATGAAGCGCATGAGATCTCCTGTACCTGATCGGGTGCGGTGGCAAGAGCCAGTCCGGGCTTGGCCCGGCGACCGGGTCTCAAGACCCGGCCCCACACGAGTAGTTGTGAGTGCGGGAAGTTTCTGTGACTGCTCAGGCGATGGAGATTTGCGGTGGGGCGCGGGTGGATTGCGAGGAGAAGAGTTTCGTTGCCGGGGAGTCTGCGCGCGATTCAGCGAGGCTGGTTTCTACGTTCTGCTGGAACGGCGCCGTCACGGGCGGCTGCGTGTTCGCCCACTGTGGCGTGGTGACGGCGCGGCAGCCGTCGTGGTGGCAGCAGCTAGTATCGCGGATGGAGCGCTGATCGGATTCCGGGGCCGAACCGTGGCACTGGTGCACGCCTTTGCGCAGACAGCAGGCGTGCTCCGGGGCAGCCGTGGCCGCTAGCGCGAGCGGAACAAAAGTTCCGACAAGCGCGAGTAACAAAAGAAATCGTGCGGTCAGGCGCTGCATTTTCAGTTGTGAATCAGAACCCCAAGGTTGCGGCCAGCATAGTACAGAATCACGAGCTGACGCAAGCAGGCGGCGGCTTGCGCTGACATCCCCACTTCTCGCGCAAAAAACGCGCGAGAAATGGGGCACCCGGGCTCTGATTGTTGTACGGGCAGGAGGTGAAAATGGATTGGCGCGACAAGTTGGCTGGCTGGGGCGCCCGCCCACATGCCCCCCCCACTTTTTCGACGCGTCAGGCTTTGCCGCGAATTTTGGCCCACCACCAGCGGACGCCGACGAAGAGGAATCGCCAGTCGCTGAAGAATTCGGGGGGCTTGCTTTCGAAGGCGTGGCCGACGAACTGGAGGATCCATCCGATTACGAAGAGTCCTGCCGCGTAGTACCAGAGGCGATGGAAGAAGAATCCGGCGACGGCGACAGCGATGGAGACGAGGATCGTTGGGATGCCGAAGGTGTGACAGAGGCGGTTGATGGGGTGCTGGTGGCTGGTCGCGTATTGCGCGATCCACTGCTCGCTGGTGCGGTTGCCTAGCATCGCTGGGGATGATACTACGGTTTGCGAGTCAAAATCCCCAACCTCTCGCAAAAACCGCGAGAAGGGTGGAGCACCCTGACCCGTGGTGGTCCCATTGGGTTTTCTCCCGGTTGAGGCCTGGCTCTGCGCGTGGTAGCATCCTAGGTTTTGGCAGGAGTCGGGCTGGCCTGTTTCTGTCCTAATACTTCTATGGGCCTCATCTCTCCCGTTGCCTGCCGAAGGGAGCCCAACTTTGAAAGTCTATTCGGGAGCAAACATAAGGAATGTTGCTATGGTCGGACACGGGCACGCGGGGAAAACTTCGCTCGTGTCGGCCATGCTGTATACGGCGGGAGCGACGCAGCGGCTGGGGAGGGTGGATGACGGCTCGGCCACAACCGATCACGACGAGGAAGAGATTGCGCGCAAGATGTCGATTTCAACCGGCGCCGCGGTGGTGGAGTGGACGACTTCGGGGGTCAGCAACAAGATTAATATTCTCGACACGCCCGGGTTCAGCATGTTTGTGCACGAGGCCAAGATGGTGCTGCCGGTGGTGGACGCGGCGATCGTGGTGGTCGATGGCGTGGCGGGCGTGGAAGTCGTGACCCAGCGCGTGTGGAATTATTGCGAAGAGTATAAAACGCCGCGGCTGATCGTGGTGAACCGCATGGATCGCGACCGCGCCAGCGCCGAGCGCGTGCTGGAATCGCTGACCAACGCGTTTGGCCGCGATGTGATTCCAATTGAGCTGCCCATTGGCGCGGAGAAAAGTTTTACGGGCGTGGTCGACCTGGTGCGCATGAAGGCTTACACCTACGAGTTGGGCGGGAGTGGCAAGGGAAAAGAAACTGAGATTCCCGCCAACATGCGGGCGCAGGTGCAGGAAGCGCACGAGATGCTGGTCGAGCTGGTAGCCGAAGGCGACGACAAATTGATGGAGAAGTTTTTTGAGGCCGGAACGCTGGGCGAGGAGGACTTGATTCCGGCGCTGCACAACGCGATTCGCGAAGACAAGATTTTTCCCGTAATTTTCAGCTCGGGGTTGGGGAACATCGGCGCGGACCGGGTGATGGATTTTATTGTCGACTACACGCCTGCGCCTTCCGAGCACGAGTGGGTGCAGGGCGAGGCCGGGGGAAATGGCGATGCGCCGAAGCGGCACGAGTCGGACGCAGAGCCGGTTTCGTTGTATGTGTTCCGTACGGTGTCAGACGCGTTCGCGGGGCGGATTTCATATTTCAAAGTTTTTTCGGGTGTCCTGAAGAATGACGCGACGCTGCAGAATTTTAGCCGCAGCGGGCAGGAGAAATTCGCGCACATTCAGGCCATGCAGGGCAAGACGGGCGTTCCGGTGCCGGAAATGCACGCAGGCGACATTGGCGCGGTGGCGAAATTGAAAGACACGCTGACTGGCGACACGCTGGGCGACAAGGCGGCGCCGATTCAGTATCCGCGGGTGAGGCTGCCGGAGCCGGCGATCACGTTTGCGATTGAGCCCAAGAGCCGCGCCGATGAAGACAAGCTGGGGCCGGGCATCCACAAGCTGATGGAAGAGGATGCGATGCTGCGGTTCTTTCGCGATCCGCAGACCAAAGAATTTCTAATTGCGGGGACCGGGCAGCAGCATATCGAGGTGATCGTTTCGAAGTTGAAGAAGCGGTATCACACGGAAGTGGTGCTGAAAGCGCCCAAGGTGCCGTACCGGGAGACGATTCGCGGCAAGGCCGACGTGCAGGGGCGGCACAAGAAGCAGACTGGCGGGCACGGGCAATACGGCGATTGCAAGATTCGAATGGAGCCGCTGCCGCGGGGCGGGGAGTTCGAGTTTGTGAACGATATCTTTGGCGGGGCGATCCCGAAGAACTATATTCCGCCCGTGGAAAAAGGAATTCGCGATGCGGCGGCGCGCGGATATCTGGCGGGATTCCCGGTGGTGGATTTTCGCGTGGTGCTGTATGACGGGTCATATCACGATGTGGATTCGAACGATTTGTCGTTCCAGATGGCGGGCCGTATTGCGTTCAAGAAGGCGATGGAAGTGGCCAAGCCTACGCTGCTCGAACCGGTTATGGCGGTGGAAATCACCGTGCCCGACGACTTCGCGGGCGCGATCATGGGCGACTTGAACAGCCGGCGCGGACGCATCCAGGGCATGGACAACAAGGGCGGCAACACGGTGGTGAAAGCCGAAGTGCCGATGGCCGAGATGCTGACCTATGGCGTGGAGCTGACGTCGATGACGCAGGGGCGCGGCAGCTTCAACATGGAAATGCATCACTACGACGTGGTGCCCGGGCAGTTGCAGGAGAAGATTATCGAGAAGGCGAAGGCGGAGCGGGGTGAGGTGAAGGAAGAAGAGGAGTAGGTCGCCGCGGGTTGCGTGCTTATAGAGGTCCTTCGACTGCGCATGACCGCCTTTCAGGCGCTCATGCTTCGCTCAGGATGACGTTGCAAAATGGAAATGGAAGAGGTTTGATGATGAAAGCGATGCTGATTGTTGTTGGCTCTGCGTTTATTTTTCTTCTGGCGATGGCGCCGAGTTCGCATGCGGCCGCGCAGACGCAGGAGTTTTCTACTTCGGCGGGAACCGTCAAGATTACGCCACTGTACCATGCCAGCACGCTGATTGAGGCGGGCGGGAAGACGATTTATCTTGATCCGGCCAAGCCGGCGAAGCTGACGGGACTTCCCAAGGCGGACCTGATTCTGATTACCGACATTCACGGGGATCACATGGACCCCGATTCGATCAAGGATGTCAGCAAGGCCGACACGGAGATTTTTGCAGCGCCGGCGGTGGTGCAGACTGTTACCACTGGCAAGCCCATCGCCAACGGAGAAACGAAAAACTGGCAGGGTTTCACCATTGAGGCAATCGCCGCGTACAACCTGAAACGCGGGCCGGCTGAGGGAAAACTATTTCACGACAAGGGGCGCGGCAACGGCTACGTGCTGACTTACGGCGGCAAGCGCTTTTATTTTTCGGGCGACACCGAAGGCGTGCCGGAGATGCGCGCGCTCAAGAACATCGATGTGGCGTTCGTGTGCATGAACCTGCCTTACACTATGCCGCCGGAAGAGGCTGCGGATGCGGTGAAGGCCTTCCATCCGAAAGTAGTCATCCCTTACCACTACCGTGGTTCTGATCTCACGGTGTTTCAAAAAGCGTTGGAGGGGACGGGGATCGAGGTGCGGAATCTGGAGTGGTATCCGAAATAAAATTCGCTATGGAAAGTTTTGCGCTGGAAAAAGAAACGGGGCCGATCTGAAGAATCGGCCCCGACGACTGTTTGCAGCTTCTGGGTTACGGCTCGCCAAACAAGTCGGTCATGGCCTGGGTGCTGGCGTCGCAAGCATGGTTCAGGCAGGGCAGTTTGAAGCCTCCCTCGATCGAGCGGAGCAGGGAGAAGTGGGTGTAGAACTGGCTGCTGGTGATCTCGTGGAAGCCGTAGTTGGTATCGACGATGGCTGCCACGCGGTTGACGGTTGGAGAGATGCTGTAGTCATCTTCGTCCCAGATGGTGACGATGGCGTTGTGACCATGGCTCCATACTGGGGAAGCGTGGATCGCAGTCACGATCTTCTGTAGTGCCTGGTCGCCGAGCGCCATCAATGCCGGATTCAGGCCAACCTGGGTGCCGTTGTCATTGGGATCGAATTGGCAGAATTGGGTGCCGTTGCCGCGACCGTGCTGATCGTTGCACTGGTTGGGAACGACGAAAGAGTAGTTCGGCACCTTACCCGAGGCCAGATCGGCGTATAGGCCGCTGGCTCCGTCAAACGCCACCACATTGGCCAGACTGTTTGCCGGGTTCGTACCTTCCTGAGTGGATTGGAAATAGGCAAACGGATTGTGCTTCACGGCGTAAAGGGCAACGATCTGCCCGGAGTTGAAGGTGGGAGGCGTGGCAGGCCATAAGGAGTTGAACAGGGTAAAGTCCGTGAGGTTGGAGAAGTTTCCGTCGCTGTTATTCACCAGGTCGGCACCCCCGAGCGGCAGACTTTCCTGATAAGTCTTCCAGGTCTTTCCAGCAGCGACGAGCTGATCGGCGACGCTGATACCCAGAATATTGGGATCCGCCGCGTACGACTTAATGCCGTCAATGTTGTTGACGCCCGGAGGTCCGGAAGTCTCGTTGCTATAGTCGATGGCCGGCGTGGCGGCGTCGATTCCGGTACCCGCGATCGGGCAAATAGGATTAGGAGTCACTTCAAAATTGGTGACGCCCGTGGCCAGGTTCGGCGAGCAATTCGGGTTGTGCCAGTCCGGTGAATTGTCATCCAGAACCCCGAAGTTCGATCCGGCATTGGTTTCCAGATAGTTCGTCAGGCTGGGATGCGCCACTGCGAAATAGTTCGTGCCAAGGTTTGCCGAGTTGGCATACTGAGTGGTGAAGGGCGCGGCCGGGTTATTCAGAACTTGGGAAAAACCATGATTCTCCATCATGATCACCCATACGTGGTTGAGAGGTGGAATCCCCTTGGGAACGGGGCCCTCTTGAGCGAACATAGTTGCCGCCAGCGAAACAAGCAGGCTGAGTACGAACGTCTTTTTTGTCATAGTCTCCTCGACTGAAGTGGTGTGAAAATTGGAAGCCGGCAGCCCTTGGTCTTCCCCGCTTTGGCCCACAGTGCCATGTAAATCGCGGAGAGACGCAGCTTGCCGGATGAGCAGTCCCGAAGAAACTAGCGACATCCTGTTAAGCATCCGTGACAGTGGGGTTAAAGTTTCGTGAATTCAATGTAAACAGACTAAGACAGCATGGCTTGAGTAGGTGCCGAGGGGTTCGGCGGCTGGATGAGTCTCTGTTGCAAGGGGGTTCGGCGAGCTTTAGTATCGCCATAGCGTGGCTACCGCGAAAAACAATCTCCATCTCAACCCGAACCGCGAGCGCCTGGTTTCGGCGGCGCCGGTGGAGGACGACTCCTCGTTTGAGCTGAAGCTGCGGCCGCAGCGGCTGGCGGAATTCATCGGGCAAAAAAAGGCTAAAGAGAATCTCGCGGTGGCGATCGAGGCGGCGCGGTCGCGCGGCGAGGCGATGGACCACGTGCTGCTCTATGGGCCTCCGGGGCTGGGCAAGACGACGCTGGCCAATATTATTGCCAATGAACTGGGCGTGCACTTACAGCCGACGGCGGCGCCGCTGCTGCAGATCAAGGGCGACCTCACGGCGATCATCACCAACATGCAGGACAAGCAGGTGCTGTTCATCGATGAAATCCATCGCCTGCAGCCGGTGCTGGAAGAGTTGCTGTATTCGGCGCTGGAAGATTACAAGCTCGACATCATTATTGGGCAGGGTCCGTCGGCGCGGACGCACACGCTGGAAGTGAAGCCGTTCACGTTTGTGGGCGCGACCACGCGGGCCGGATTGATTTCTTCGCCGCTGCGCTCGCGGTTTGGCATTGTGCTGCGGCTGGAGTTCTATACGCCCGCGGATTTGCAGGTGATTGTAGAGCGGTCGGCGGAGATTCTTGGGGTTGAAGTCGATGACGCGGGCGCGAAAGAGATTGCGGGACGGTCGCGGGGCACGCCGAGAATCGCGAACCGTCTGTTGCGGCGGGTGCGCGACTATGCCCAGGTGCGCGGGGCCGGCAAGATTGATGAGCCTACAGCCAAGGCCGCGCTTGAAATGCTGGAAGTCGATCGATATGGATTCGATGAAGTCGACCGGCGGTTGCTGCTGACCATCATCGAGAAATATCAGGGTGGTCCGGTGGGGGTGAACACGCTGGCCGCGGTGCTGGCCGAGGAACCGGACGCGATTGAGGAGATTTACGAGCCGTTCCTGATGCAGGCGGGGTTTCTGAATCGCACTCCGCGGGGGCGAGTGGCCACGCAGCTGGCGTATGAATATTTTGGGATTGCGCCGACGCGGAGTCAGAGCTCGTTGTTCTAGTGTTCTCGAACGATGCGGGCGGCGTTCCAGCTTTCAGATCTTAAAACGGTTGATTCCATTGTGTCTGCTGAGAGCTGACAGCTGATGGCTGAGAGCGGGTTCTGTTTGCTGAATCCTGTGGATATCCGGTAGAATCTAAAGATTCGAATCGAGGTTGGAACTGACATGAAAGCAGCTATTCATCCGGCATACAACGAAGTGCGCGTGCATTGCGCGTGCGGCAATGCATTTGTGACCCGTTCGACCCATAAGGGCGACATCTCTGTAGAAATCTGCTCGAACTGCCATCCGTTCTTTACCGGCAAGCAGAAACTGATGGACACCGCGGGCCGCGTGGAGCGCTTCCGGCGCAAGTACGCCAAGGCCGAGCCGGCGAAGAAGTAAGGTTCGCCACGGATTTTCACGGATCAAAACCCAGAAATTCAGCCCTCGCTTCGGCGGGGGTTTTGCTTTGGCTGGCTATGTTGTGGGTTGGTGCCGCTCCTTGCTTGGACCCATAGGCCGATGAACATCCCCACAGCGGCGATGATTACACCGACAGCAGCGACCCGGGCAAACATTGGCCAAGGAATCGCTCCATACCTGGGCAAATAGTAGCCGGGGAAAATCATTTCAGTCGCTGTATTGATCAGTCGCATGATCCCAATCCCCAACACCTGCTTCAGCACCGAGAAGATTTGGTGGATTCCGCCGTACATTAGAGCAGCGGCCATCGCGGCAGGCGCGAATTCCTTGACGCGCGTCCAGCCATTTCGAATGAGATGCCGCCCAGTCATGGCGTTTCGTTTCCATCCTGAGCGGGTGGCGCCGGGACTGCTGGATAAAGCCATCGAGCCAGTCCGTAGGCTGTCAGGAGATAGAGCGCAACTGTCACGGCGGAAAAGATAAGGTTGTCCCACGGGAATGGTGCGCGAGAGAATCCTCCTCCGAGGACGGACTCGGTGTGGCGATGGTTCGAAAACCAGAATCCGGTCCGAACGGCCGTCGTGATCACTTCGATCGCAGCCTGCCAGACGAGCAGGGCGACAAGGATCGACCCGATGTATTGGGTCAGCAGAATTTCGTGCAGCTTTCTGAACATGGTCGTAGGCGCCCTGCGAGCGACAGGGGATTGTGTCACATGTCCAAGGATTTGCAATAGAAAGTAGAATAGCCAGGTGAAGAAGTTCTGGGACAAATCGGCGATTCCGGACGGTCTTCGCCCGGGCGGGACGGGCGAGTCGCCCGTCTTCACACAGTCTCCTGTCTCCACACGAATTGTGCCGGCTTCGCTGACCATTGGCACCGTTGCCATCTCGCCTGCCACTGTGCTCGCGCCCATGGCGGGCGTGACCGACACGGTGTTTCGGCGCTTTATCCGCAACCTGGGCGGATGCGGGCTGATTATGACCGAGTTCACGTCGGCCGACGGCGTGCTCCGCAAGAAGGATCAGAAGGCCAAGCGCTATCTGCATTTTTACGAAGACGAGCACCCGATTTCGGCGCAACTTTTTGGCAGCGATCCGCAGGTGATGGCCGAGGCCGGGCGCATGGTCGAGGGCCTGGGCTTCGACCTGGTCGACTTGAATCTGGGATGTCCGGCGAAAAAAGTTGTGAAGTGCAATGGAGGGTCCGGGCTGCTGCGCGATCTGCCGGCGATTGGGAAGATTTTCGAGGCGGTGCGCGCGGCGGTGAAGATTCCCTTCACCGTAAAATTTCGCGCGGGATGGAACGACGAGGAAATCGTCTGTGTGGAACTGGCGCGCATGGCGGAATCGTGTGGCCTGGCAGCGGTTGCGCTGCATGCCCGCACCCGCGAGATGGGCTACAGCGGGCAGGCTCGCTGGGAGTGGATTGCCGCGGTGAAGGATGCGGTGAAAATTCCGGTGATCGGGAACGGCGATATTCGTTCGCCGGAAGATGCGTGCGCCATGGTCACGCAGACGGGATGCGATGCGGTCATGATTGGGCGGATGGCGCCGTCAAATCCGTGGATCTTCCGGCAGATCGAGCAGTATTGCGCGGTTGCTCGTGTGGGGACGGGCGCCTTCGCCCGTCCGGTCGAGCAAAGCTCGACAGGTTTTGATCTTGTCACACTAGGCGAGGTCACACCAGGCGAGCTGGCGCTCGCCCGAGCGGGCGAGTCGCCCGCTCCCATACAACCCTACGACTCGCCCAGCGAAGCGGATCGCTACCAGATGATTCGCACCTATTTCCAGATGCTAATCGAGGAGGAACTCCCCGACGCGGTGGGCAAGATGAAGCAGTTCGCGTCGTGGTTCACGCATGGCGTCCCCGGCGGGGCGGGGCTGCGCAAAGCGATCTACGAGTCTAAGAGTGCGGTGGAAATTCTGACGCGCGTTGAAGATTTCTTCGAAGCCGGGCTGTGTGGCGCGGGCGCCCACGCACGCGTCTAGCCGCGAAATCGCACTATGGGCTAAATTCCGAGCTCGTCTGAACCCGTTGCTTTAGCACCCGAACAGGTTCCGGGGCCGCACTCCACAGCACAACCTTGTAGTGATCGTCCCCCTCGAGACCATTGGCGCGAAGGGCATTCAGCTGGCCGTAATAGATTCGGGCTCGATATGTCCCGGTTGGCAACTCAATTCGCGCGGCGTCTGGAAAGTAGTCAGTGCACCCGGCGATTACGACTCGCCCGGACGGTACAACGAGTGTGCATTCGTTCACCTGATCCCACAGGGTCGTGTCGTCGTCAGGGACGGCGTCGGCGATCTCGACAACGACCGGAACGTTCATGTTTCGAGCCGTCCCGACTCCTATCGTTCCCGGCGCGGTCGCCAACATGCGATGCGCCGCTTCCGGCGTCCAACTTTCAGAAAGATCGCCCTTCGCACTTTCATCCTGCAAATAGAACTGAAAATAATCTGCAAAGATCTCGAATTGAAATCTCCGGTTCATTTGCTCACGCCGCCGACGAGCGGCCGTCTAGGACTTGTCTTTCGAGTCACCCTGTTGTGAGACTTTCTTGACGTCCACCGGTCCGCCGTCTTCGCCGGTGGTCCAGGTTCCGACTAACCGGTCGTCGGTTGTCTTCAGGGAAATGGTGCCGGTGGGGCCGCCGGCGTCAAACTCAATGGTGACCGCTTCCCCCTGATGGGAACCGCGGACGATGGGAAAATCTCCGTGCGATGAGTGGATTGTGCCAGAGAGCGCTCCTTCATTTTCGGTCAGCTCGAAGCTCACCGTAATAACGTTCTCCGCTTTGTCCTTCGCGGAGCCTTCGTAGTGGCCCGTTAAAGATGCCTTGGCGGGCGTGCCCTTGCCCTGCTGGGCCTGCGTCACGCAACACAGTGCGAGCATGAGGCACGCGACGGTGCAGCCGGCGGCCACGAATCGTCGGTGAAACTTCGCCATATTTTTCTGGGACATTTCGAATCACACTCCTTTTGCCACCATCTTACCCGAGTCATCCTTCTCAACATACGCCCAGGGCGTCTGCGCGTCGTGGGTGAAAACGGTCAGCCATTTTTCTGGGATCGCGCGGGCGTAGTAGAGCTTCTTGCTGGCGATGGTTTGCAGCGGATACAGATCGAAGCCCATGCCCCAGGTGATGTCGAGGTGGGCCGTGGTCGGGATCAGGTCGGAGATGTAGCAGGCGGTTCGTCCCTGGCTTTGCACCAATACGGCCTGCATGTGCGCGGTGTGGCCGGGGAAAGTCTTCACCGAGATGCCCGGAACAATTTCAACTTCCTCGTCGCCTTTGAGCAGCGTCATCTGGCCGCTTTCGACCAGCGGATCGTAGTTCTCGGGGAGGTAACTGATGGCGTCGCGTTCGCTGGGATGGCGCGCGTATTGCCACTCGCCTTCCGGCGCGTAATATTTGGCGCGGGGAAATGTGGGGACGAGTTTGCCGGACTTGTCTCGAATTGTGTTCCATCCGCAGTGATCGAAATGCAGGTGTGAGTTGATGACGATGTCGACGTCCTCGGGCGCGATGCCTCCGGCCGCTAGATTGTCGAGCAGCTGCGCGGGCTGGCCGTAGAACTTAACCATGCGGTCGGAGAGCTTGTTGCCCATGCCGGTTTCGACCAGTACGGTCTGTTTGCGGGTGAGCGGGCCTGCCATGCGGCTTTCCGTGCGAATGACGAGCGAGTTGAGTCCGGCAGTGACGTAATTCTTGTCGTCGGCCTGGACCTTGCGCGACCACATCACTTTGGGCACGACGCCAAAAAACGCGCCGCCATCGAGCGGGTACGTGCCATCAGAAAAAACGCTGAGTTCGAAGTCGCCAAGCGTGAGCCGGTGCATGGAGCTAGTGTGCCACAACTACATTTGCTACGGATTTACGCGGATCAACACGGATGGTTCTTTAATGGCTTATCCGTGACGATCCGTGAGATCCGTGGCTTATTTTGTTTTTGTCTTGGCCGGTTCTTTCTCGCCGACGCGCTGGCTGACTTTGAAAGTCATCTTGCCTGCCTTCTTGTCGGCGTCGACGATGATGTGATCGCCGTGGAGAACTTCGCCGTCGAGGATTTTGAGCGCTAGCGGATCCTGCACCAGCTTCTGAATCGCGCGCTTCAACGGGCGCGCGCCGAAGTTCGGGTCGTAGCCTTCGGTGAAGAGCAGGTCTTTGGCGGCGTCGGTCAGCTCGAGCGAAATTTTGCGGTCGGCGAGCAGGCGGCGGACGTCTTCCAAGCGCAGCTCGATGATGTGGACGAGCTGTTCCTTGCCGAGTGGGCGGAAGATGATGATGTCGTCGACGCGGTTCAGGAACTCCGGCTTGAACTGTGCGTGCAAGGCATTCAGGACCTGTTTCGAGGCTTCCTCGAACTGCTGCTCGGATCGGGGGCTCTCCGCTTGCAGGAACTGCGATCCGATGTTCGAGGTCATGATGAGGATGGTGTTCTTGAAATCGACGACGCGGCCTTTGCCGTCGGTGAGGCGGCCATCGTCCATCATCTGCAGGAGAACGTTGAAGACGTCGGGATGCGCTTTTTCGATTTCGTCGAAGAGCACGACCGCGTAGGGGCGGCGGCGGACCTGCTCGGTGAGTTGTCCGCCTTCTTCGTAGCCGACGTAGCCCGGAGGCGCGCCAATCAGGCGGGCGACCGAATGCTTTTCCATGTATTCGGACATGTCGATGCGGATCATGGAGTGCTCGTCGTCGAAGAGAAACTCGGCGAGGGCGCGGGCGAGTTCAGTTTTGCCGACTCCGGTTGGGCCGAGAAATATGAACGAGCCGATGGGACGTTTGGGATCGCTCAAGCCCGCGCGGGAACGGCGAATCGCGTTGGCTACGCGCTCCAGAGCTGCGTCCTGGCCGACGACGCGCTGGCGCAGGCGTTCCTCCATGGTGACTAGCTTCTTGACTTCGCCTTCGAGCATCTTCGAGACCGGGATTCCGGTCCACTTGGAGACGATGCGGGCGACGTCTTCTTCGTCGACTTCTTCTTTGAGCATGCGCTTGCCGCCCTGGCTCTCCATCTGCTTGCTGAGCTTGGCGAGTTCCTGCTCCGCTTGCGGAATGAGTCCATAGCGAATCTCGGCGACACGCTCGTTGTTGCCTTTGCGTAACTCGGCCTGCTCTTCGGCTTTCAGCTTTTCGATGTGCTCTTTCAGGGTGCGAACGCGGGCGATTAAATCTTTTTCTTTTTTCCAGTTGGCTTTGAGCGTGTTGGATTTCTCGCGAATTTCGGCGAGTTCTTTTTCAATTACCCCTAAGCGATCACGGGAATTCGCGTCGTCTTCTTTCTTCAAAGCCTGCTTCTCGATTTCCAGCTGCGTGGCCTTGCGATCGAGCTGATCGATGTCGGTGGGCAAGGAATCGATTTGGATGCGCAGCGAGGATGCGGCTTCGTCGATGAGATCGATCGCCTTGTCAGGAAGAAAACGGTCGCTGATGTAGCGGTGCGAGAGCGTGGCGGCGGCGACGATGGCCGAGTCTTTAATGCGCACGCCGTGATGCACTTCGTATTTTTCTTTAAGGCCGCGAAGGATCGAGATGGTGTCTTCTACATTGGGTTCGCCGACGAAGACGATCTGGAAGCGGCGTTCGAGAGCTGTGTCTTTTTCAATGTACTTGCGATATTCGTTCAGCGTGGTGGCGCCGACGGCGCGCAGCTCACCGCGAGCCAGCGCGGGCTTCAGCATGTTGGAGGCGTCAATGGCGCCTTCGGCGGCTCCGGCGCCGACCAGCGTGTGCAGTTCGTCGATGAAAAGAATGATCTGGCCCTGCGAGTCCTCGATTTCTTTAAGAACGGCTTTGAGGCGATCTTCGAATTCGCCGCGATATTTTGCTCCGGCCAGCATGGCGCCGAGGTCGAGTCCGACGACGCGTTTATTCTTGAGAGCTTCGGGCACGTCGCCGGAAATGATGCGCTGGGCGAGGCCTTCGACGATGGCAGTTTTGCCGACGCCCGGCTCGCCGATCAGAACGGGATTATTTTTGGTGCGGCGCGAGAGCACCTGGATGACGCGGCGGATTTCTTCATCGCGTCCAATGACGGGATCGAGCTTGCCACGGCGGGCCTGCTCGGTCAGGTCGCGGGCGTATTTGTCCAGGGCCTGAAACTTGGCTTCGGGATTCTGGTCGGTAACTTTTTGCGAGCCGCGGACGACGGCGAGCGCTTTCAAGATCGCGTCGTTGGTGGCGCCGTGGGCGGCGAGGATCTGCTGTCCGGGATCGCGCTTGAGCTGCGTGATGGCCAGCAGCAGGTGCTCGGTGGAAACGTATTCGTCCTTGAAGTTGGAGGCTTCTTTGAAGGCCTGCTCGAGCAGCTTGTTGACTTCGTTGGAGAGCGTAACCTGGGCGGCTTCGCCGGAAACCTTGGGAAGTTTTTCGAGCTCTTTGTAGATCTCGGACAACACGGCTTGCGGGCCGATGCCGATTTTTTCGAGCACGGGCGGGACAATGCCCTCTTTGTCTTCGAGCAGCGCGGCCAGCAGATGAATGGGGCGCAGCTCGGGATTGCCGTGCTCGGAGGCGAGCTGGTTGGCGCGCTGGACGGCTTCCTGGGCCTTGACGGTAAATTTGTCCCAACGGATGGGCATGGGGAATTCTCTACTTTCTTTTGTCATTCTCAGCGAAGCGAAGAACCTGTGCAACGTGCAGCAGTGGAAAAGTGCAGAGGTCCTTTCGCTTCGCTCGGGATGACAACGGTATTTGATGTTCAAAAAGCAACGGGAGACGGACATTTCTGCCGCCTCCCGCTGACCCAGGGGCTAAAGCCCTTTCGAGCTTACTTCCCCTGACGCGGCGCTGAAGCGCCGCTCTACCACTCACGCGGCTGCTAAAGCGCCGCTCTTCCACAATCACTTACGCGGCTTTGCTGGGGCCTTTGGCTTCCGCGGTCTTGCCTTCGATCGACTTCTCGCTGCCGATGTTGACCTTGATCTGCTTGGGCTTGGCTTCGGCTTTCTTGGGCAACGCGATCTTCAGCACGCCCTTGTCGTAGGTCGCCGAAACGGACTCGGTGTCCACGGTGTTGGGCAGAGTGAAGGTGCGGGTGAAGCTGCCGTATTGGCGCTCGACGCGGCGGTAGTTCTCTTCTTTCTCTTCTTTTTCGATTTTGCGCTCGCCGTGCACGGTAAGGACGTTGTTCTCGACCTGGACGTCGATGTCTTTCTCGTCGATTCCGGGCACTTCGATCTTCAGAGTGACTTTGTGCTCGTCTTCGTAGACGTCCACGGCAGGCGAGAAGCTGGAAGTGGTTAGGGCTTCGTCGCGGTCGGCACCGCTGTAGGAATCGCGGAACACGCGGTTGATGCGGTCCTGCAGGGTGGCAAACTCACGGAACGGCTCCCAACGGGTTAATACGGTCATGGCTAAATCCTCCTTCGGAAATTGTGTGATTTCGAATTGTCCGCGGGAAAACGATCGAGCTGCGCTCGATGACCTGTTCTCAAGACCCGATCCCACACGGGCTGTGCGGGTTTCCCGCAGTCACTTCATTAGACGCTTAGTTAGCGCAAAAGAAGCATAAAAGTTGAGTGTCTTATTGTCAACTATAAAATTAGGCTTATTTTCATTCACTTACGGAGGCAATTACGCACTTCAAGTAGGCGGTTTCGGGGATATTCAGCAGAACCGGGTGGTCTTTGGCCTGACCGCGGACCTCGATCAGGCGCAGGGTGCGGTGAGCGTCGAGAGCGGCGGAGGCCAGCATTTCGAGGAAATTGGACTGGCTGACGTGGTAGGAACAGGAACAGGTAACGAGGATGCCTCCCGGACGGAGCATTTTGAGGGCACGGAGATTGAGCTCTTTATAGCCGCGGAGCGCGGCGTCGAGATCGCGCTTGGACTTGGCGAAGGCAGGTGGGTCGAGAACGATCGTGTCGTAGCGGCGAACTTCTTGAGGACGAGCCGGGGAGGAATAATCCTTGAGCAGGTCGAAGGCGTTGGCTTCGATCCATTCAATTTCGTTTTGCCCCAACAGCCCTCGATTGAGCGCGGCGTTCTGGTCGGCGATTTCGAGGGCGGGACGCGAGCTGTCGACGCCGGTCACTCGCGAACAATGCGGGGCGAGGTGAAGGGCGAATCCGCCCTGGTAGCAGAAGACGTCGAGAGCTTCTCCGTGAGCGTACTGCGCGGCGGCGGCGTAGTTTTCGCGCTGGTCGAGGAAGGCTCCGGTCTTCTGGCCTTCGAGGGCGTCGAAGCGGAAGCGGACGGAATTCATGGTGAACGCGGTGGAAGTCTTTTCGCCTTGCAGCAGGCCGGAAGCCCGAGGAGGGAGGGTCTCGAGTTCGCGGACCCGCGGGTCGACACGCTCGATGATGGAGGCGGGGCGCAGGCGGGCGGTCAGTTCCCCGAGGATGGCCTGGCGGACGGGGTCGGCGTCCATGGTCTGGGTGAGGATTTGGAGGGAAAGAATGTCGTTGTAGCGGTCGATGATCAGGCCGGGAAGGAAATCGGCTTCACTGAACACGAGGCGGGAGGCCTCGGTGTCGTGGACGAGAGACTCGCGGTAGGCGATGGCGTCGGCAATGCGCTGGCGGAGCAGGGCGGGGAAATCCGCGACCGGGTCGTGGGAAAGCATGCGGATGGCGATCTGCGACGAGCTGGAATAGAGCGCCGAGCCCAGGATCTTGCCGCGGTGGTCAGAAACGCGAACGAGAGAGCCGGGGAGGACGCCCTCGGCGGAGACGATATCGGACCGGTAGACCCAGACATGGCCGGATTTGAGGCGGGCGGCGCCGCGGGGGGAAACCTTGACGATAGGGATGTCAGGCTGCTTCGAGCCTTCTTTCGGACTCTGTTTCGGACTCTCTTTTGGACGTGGGGGCATGGGGACATGGTAATGCCTGGGGCAGTTCGAGCGGGAATCGTCGAGTCGAATGGCAACGGGACGTCGGTCGGCGCTATTGCTTGATTACGTCGGTCATCTCGGCGGGGTGACGATGCTCACTGATAATTAGACGATGCAAACCCGCACCGAATCTAAGACGCAGCTCGTTGAGCGAATCAACATCTGTCTGCGTTCGGGCGACTACTCGCGCGCCCTGGATTTGTTGCGAGCTGCGGCGGGCGAATTTTCCGGCGATGCGGAATTGTCGGAACTGGAAAAGCTCGCCCAGGACGGAGTCAAGCGCACTGCCGAAGCCAGCCGACTGATTACCAAGAGCCAGGAACTGTTCGCGCAGCGGACGTCCGGCGAAGCGATTCAGTTGTTGCGCGAAGCCTACAAGCTGGATAAAAACAATGCTCTCGCCCGCGCCATTCTGGCCAATGCGCTGGTCGAGCAAGCGCATTCCATGGTGGAAACCGATTGGCGGGAAGCCGAGACGCTGGCCAAGCAGGCGCTCGAATTAAACCCCGCGCATCCCACGGCTAAGAACATTCGCAGCCTGATCCTCGACCGAAAGAAAGCCAGCCCCGTCGAAGAATGGGTTGCGCAGGCAGGCAAGCTGCAGTCCTCCGGCGATCTATTCGCAGCCTTGTCTCGGGTGGAAGAGGGATTAGACACTTATCCCAACGATCCCAAGTTGCTACAGATTCAGGATGCCATCCAGCGCGACCAGAACCTGCGGCGGCGCCAGGCCCGCCGCCGCGATCTGGAAAACCTGCGCCGCATGGAGCTTGAAATCGATGGCGCTGCGGACGATGCTGCAAAACAAGTCCTCTCCGATCGCATACAAAAAATGGCCGCAACTTATTGGACGGATGGAGAAATCATATCCGTTGCCAATGGACTGATGCAGCGGCTGGGATTGGTCTCGCAGGCGAGTTTAACCGCGTCGCCGCACGGCGCCGTCATCTTTCACGTGCCGCCCCGCAGCGCTGCGAAGCCGCTACGCGCCGATAGCAGCGCGGTTCCGCTAAGCCCCATTTCGTCAACCCTGGTTGCACCAGCTCAGGTTGCACGAAGTCAGGTTGCACGAAGTCAGGTTGCACGAAGTCCGGTTGCACCTGGAAACATTCCCGCTGTCTCTGCTCCGCCGAACATGGCTGCGTCGACCGTTGTTCCAGTGAGCGAAGTTCCGCCGAACGCTGCCCCGCCTGGCATTGTGGCGCAGAGCACAGTCCAGACCACTGCGCCGGAGCCGCAGGTTTCGTCGCCAGCAGCCGCCAGCGTTCTCGCCGCCGAGCCTTCCGCATCGGCGGCCAAAGTCAAATCCCCTTCATCTCGGGCAAAACAGCCTACGAGGTCGAAGTCTACAACGCTGATCTTCGTCTGTGTCTGTGCCGCCGCCATCGTTCTGGTTGCAGCCTTCTTCTACTTCGTACGAGAACGTCAGGCTGCGCCAATAGCGAAGGTTACCGCAGCCGCGTCGACCGTCCCAGCTCCGGCTGTCTCGGCGCCGGCCATCTCGGACCCGGCCGCTTCAGCTTCCACCGTTTCCGCTCCAGCCGTCTCCGCGCCCGCACCAACGGCTCCGGAACCATCTCCGCCTGCTTCTGACACTGTCGGAAGAGTCTCGGCCGCCGACCCGCCAGCTGCCGATCCGTCTCCCGCCGATCAACCGCCCGCGGACTCCGGTCACAACCTGGGCACGCTGGTGGTGGTTGCCGGGCAAGACGACGCCAGAGTCTCTCTCAATGGCAAACTGCAACGGCAACTCACTCACCGCGGCGAGTTGCGCCTGCCGAATCTCGAGCTCAAGGACTACGTTGTACAAGTCTCGAAGAGCGGCTTTCAGGATTCTCCGCCACAGAAGATCCGCATTCACAAAGACGAACAGACGAGGCTTGTGTTCAACCTCCAGCCGCAGAACCTGCAGCCACAGCCTCGGCTGGCCTCGCTGACCATCCAGGGCGGCGCGCCCGGAACCGCGGTTCTCGTCGATCAAACTCTCGCCGGCACGATTCAGCCCGATGGCACGTTGCTGGTCTCGACCGTCAGTCCCGGAGACCATACCGTCGAACTGCGCAAAGAACGGTTCAAGCCCCGGCAGTTCAAGAAACATTTTGTAGTGGGCGAAACCATCTCTCTGGCCGCTGCGGATGCCGCACTGGAAGCCGCCCCCGGCGAATTGAGAATTACCTTCGCTCCTGCCGACGCCAGAGTTGCGCTGGTGAAAGGTGACCTTCTGACCATCGTAAACAGCGGGGTCCCGCTCAATCTTGCCGCCGGTACCTACACCCTTACGGCTCGAACCGCCGACGGGTTCACGCGCTCGTCCACGCTGGATGTGATCGCGGGGCAATCCAAGACTTTGAATTTGTCTCTCGCTCCGACCGGTATGTCGAATTGGGAGGACCCCGGCGCCTGGAAGCAGGAGAAAGATTCGTTCCTTCGTAAGGGCGGGGACTTCGTCCTGTACCGAACCGTTCCGACCTCGGGCACCTTTGTTTTTTCCGCCATGCTTACCAAGGGTCGCCTGTTGCAGTGGGTGCTTAACTATACCGACCCCAAGAACTACGTCCTTTTCCAGATGGACGACAAGAACTTCTACCGCACGGTCATTCACAACGGAGAGAAATCGGACGAGATCATAGTTCCCGACAAAAGCGACAAGAAAAGTTTCCGCACACTCCACGTCCACGTTAGCCCCACGGAGATCGTCCACCAAATCAAGCAGGGTGACCGCTGGACCGTTCTCGATCGCTGGACGCAGCCCGGCATTAATCTCAGCCAGGGCAAGTTTGGCTTCCTCATACCTGGCGACGACCAGGTCGCGGTCTCCAGCTTCGCGCACTACGCCGTCAGTTGGTGAAAAATCGCCTTCCCCAACTTCGCGCCTTGCTGTCGGCTTCCGGAGAAGAAAAAGGCGCAAAGTTGCGTTATCGGCCGATTAAGCAGGTTAATCCCGCCCAGAGGCGCTCATAGCAGCCTTTTGAATTCCCTTTTCTCGCGCGCAAGCCGGGTCGCGTCCATCCGTTCAACTCTTTTGTTTCCATCGACATCGAGGCATTTACGTCTTTTGAGAGCCTTTGAGAACGAATGACTGGTCTTTTTTCCGCGGCTGCCGCAACATCTCGCTGCCAGTAACTGGGGAGGACCATTCGAAACGCTTGCAGCGATGGATGCGTCAGGGGCCAGGGCTTTCGAAAAAAAAGGCTCTGTGCGATGACCAAATTGCTCTGGTTTTTACGCTTTAGTTAGTAGAAGCGGCTTGCAGGTTCCTCGTTTTGTGGCCAGGGGAAACGGACGGGGAAGAAGCTGCACTATATTGTGGGGAGGATTCGATGAAAAGAAGCAGGATTGCCTGCCTGGTTGTTCTGTGGGTATTGCCGCTGTTCGCAACTGCCTCGTATGCTCAAAATTCGAAACCCTCGGCGCTGACCGTTCAGGTCCCGTTCGAGTTTGTCGTGGGAAACCAAACCTTCCCGGCCGGAACTTACAAGTTCCAATCCTTGCTGAATTCAGTTCCGAGCCAAGCCAGCATCGACGTACTGGAAGTGCGGAGTACGGTAGGACGACTGTACAGTGCCATCGTAACTGATGTGGTGGGCAGCTCGGAGCCTAGCCATCCCAGGCTGGAGTTCATCCGCATCGGGGGCCGCGCTTTCCTCTCTGAGGTCTGGGAAGCCGGGAAAGCGGCAGGCTGCCGCCTTCAGATTCACAATGCCAAAATGCAGACGGCGGAGAGTCAAGACAATAAGGTAACTCTCGTAGCATCGGCCGACTGGAGGTAAAGAGATCGCGATGCCAGCCAGGGAGCTCTTCGCTTGTTCCACTGGTTCTGGCATCGGCGAGGCAGTAGGCGAGGAGAACCGTTGGGGGACGGTTCTCCTTGCTTACGAAGTTGTCCACCGCTTCATCCTGAGAGAAAGAAATGTCCATTGAGCACGTAAATTTGAAGGAAAAGTTGTACCAGGTGCGCCTAAGTTTCGATACCCAGCTGGCTGAAGTACTGCAGAAAAGGCCCGACCTGACCCAGGCCCAGATCAAGCAGGAGTTCGGAGTCAGCGACTCGGTGATTCGTCGCGTCATGAAGCAGTTCAACATCAGCCCCCGCAAGGGAGGCCGGAAGGCCAAGCAGCAAGTACCCACCACCGAGTGTCCTTGATTTCCGGCTGGCGAAAGAGAGCTTGAGCCGACGATCTGCAGGCTGTCAGAACTCAGCGAGTTTTGTGTTTCTTGGTTGGCGATAAAAACTCGATCGCACTCAAACCCCGGAAGTTTGGCGTCTAGTGGATGAAACGTCGGTAGGGTCGAACTGCGCTGGACGACCGGGGTCCTTCGGCTTTGCTCTTGCCAGGCGGACGAATGCGTCCGCCGCTACGTGAGTTGCCTTAGCTGGCGGCTTGTTCGGTGGGGGCGGGCACTGAGGGCTTTACGTGGGAGCCGGAGGCGGCCTCGTGGCGGGCCAGGTCGAGATCGAAGCGCAGCGAGTCGAGAGCGACCATGGGGAGTTCGTTGCCGAAGGCGTCGAGTTCGTCTTCGCTCCAGCCGCCGTTCAGGCGCATGGCGCCAGAGATGTCTTCGGGGAAGGCCTGGCGGTAGTCGCCTTCGCGGATGAGGATGTCGCCGATGAGGCGTCCCGTATGCACGTCGTAGACGCGGCGGCTGGACTGGCCGCGGGCGGTGGTGAGACAGAGAAAGACTTCGCCGATTCCGTTAAATTCCGCACGGTAATACCAGGCCTGGGGCGCGTCGATCTTAGGATGATGGCGCTTGGCGCGCGTGGTCGAGGGCTTTACGTCGGCCATTTCGTCGGCGGGATTGAAATAGAGAATGCGCTGGCAGGAATCGCAAACGATCGTTTGCTGGCCGGAGCGAACTTCGTTGTAAGTCTGGGGCCGGAGCATGACGCGGCACGCCATACACTTCTGCTCGCGGACTTCGGAGAGGCCGCTGCCGCGGAACTTGGAGACGCGCTCGTAATGGCGGAGCAGGTCTTCGTTGACGCTGGTGCGAATCTGGTCGCGCTTGGCGCGCCACTCGGCCAGCAGCTTTTCGTCTTTGGCGGTGAGCTGGCGGGCTTCCTCTTTTTCTTTTTCGATCTCGGCGGTTTCGGCTTTGAGTTCGGCCTGGGCGGCCTTGACTTCCTTATCGCGGGCGTCGGAGTTGAGCATCAGCTCGAGAATCTTGTCTTCGTTGGCGGCAATCTCTTTTTCCGCGAACTGGATCTCGTGCAGCAGCGCTTTGTACTGGTCGTTGGTTTTTACGTCGAGGGACTGATCACGGTATTTGGAGATTTTGCCGCGGAGATCGTTGATGGCGGTGTCGTATTTACGGCGGGCGGCTTCGTCGGCCTTGACGGCGGCTTGAGCCTTTTCCAGTTGGGCCTTGGTGTCCGCGAGTTTGTGTTCGATGACCGCGACCCGCTTGGGAAATTCGGCGACTTCGTCCTGCAGACGCCGGATTTCCCGGTCCGTGTCTTGCAGTTTCAGCAAATTTTCGATGTCAGGAAGCATTCGGCATTGGACTCTATTGATTCTAGCATGTGCTGGGGCGGTGAGCCGGGAAAGGCATCAACCCCGAAAGGCCGAAGGTTCACGAAGGGAAACCGCCCACTTTGAGAAGCCACGCGGTGAGCGGTGCAGGCGCGGACTGGCGCGGTGTACACTCTT
Source organism: Candidatus Sulfotelmatobacter sp. (assembly GCA_052148475.1). GTDB lineage: Bacteria > Acidobacteriota > Terriglobia > Terriglobales > Acidobacteriaceae > Sulfotelmatobacter. Next base: position 24,390 of record JBKQID010000034.1, read on the forward strand.
TTCTTCGCCTTGGCGCAGCTGCGGTCACTTCTCTTCAGTGAGGGTACTTCGTGAAAAGACAGATTTCGTTCATCGGTTGTTTTGTCCTGTGCGGATTCTTATTGTGTGTGCTATCTCAGGCGGGGGCGCAGACTGCGCCGGTGAAGCCGCTCACGATTGAAGCGCTATATCAGCCCGGAGGGCTGACGGGGCGGGGGCCGGAAACCGTGGAGTGGAGTCCGGACGGAACCAAACTAACGTTTGTGCAACGCGACGAAAAAGGCGAAAAGGGTGAGCTGTGGTACGTGGATGTGGCCACCGGCGAGAAGAAGGTGCTGGTGAGTGCGGAGAAGCTGGCGTCGCTCGATCCGGACGTGAACAAAGTGAAGAACGAGCGCGAGAAAGAGCGGCGAACGCGCTATCACGTGGCAGCGTATTTGTGGGCTCCGGACTCGAAGCACCTGATTTTCGATTCCCAAGGACAGCTCTGGCTCTACGACCTGGGAACCGAAACCGCGGTGCAGTTTACTTCGGCGCCCGATCCCAGTGGAGACCCAAAGTTTTCGCCCGATGGCGGGCACGTGGCCTACACGCGGAAACATAACCTTTATGTCCGCCCAGTGAACGGTGCGGATGAGAGGCAGCTGACGAAAGATGCCGGCGACGATTTGTTCAATGGCGATATCGACTGGGTCTATGCGGAAGAGTTGGGCGTACGCAGCAACTATTTCTGGTCGCCCGACAGCAAGCAGATCGTGTTCCTGCACATGGATGAGAGCAAGGTTCCGGTCTATCCCATCACCGACTGGCTGCCGACGCATCCCAGCGTCGACAACGAAAAGTATCCCAAGGTGGGCGACCCGAATCCGGTGGTGAAGCTGGGCGTGGTGGACGCGGACAAGGACAAGGTGCGGTGGATTTCGCTGGTCATGGATGCGGACTCGTACATTCCTCGATTCGGCTGGGTCAAAGAGGGAGTGATTTGGGCGGCTGTGCAGAACCGGACGCAAGACAAGACGGAGTTGTTCTTCATTGACGCGAAGACCGGCAAGTCGAGGATGGTGTTCAGCGAAACCACGCCCGGTTCATGGATGGACTTTGAGACCATTGAGATTCCTTTTCTGAAGAGCGGCGGTTTTCTCTGGCGCAGCTGGCGCGACGGCCACACCCACATCTATTCCTACAGTTTTGACAAGCAGAATCCGATGGCCGCCGACGCCAAGCTGGAGCGGCAGCTGGAGACGGGCGATTACGAAGTGCTGGGAATTGAAGGGGTGGACGAGGCCGCTGGGACGGTTTTCTTCGCCGCGAATAAAGATGATCCGCGGCAGCAGCATATTTTTTCGGTGCAGCTCGACGGATCGGGCTTGAAAGCTTTAACGACAGAAGAGGGGATTCATTCGGCAAATTTCAGCGACGATGGCAAGCACTATGCCCACATGTCTGGCGCAGAGAGGTCGCCAAGCATTTCGTTGTGCGCCGTGGGAGGATCATGCAGCACGGTGTGGAAGGCACGAGACGCCGTCGCCGAATACGGGCTGCGCACACCGAAGTATCTGGAGTTCAAGGCGGACGATGGGACAACGCTGTATGGACAGTTGTTGCTGCCTCCGGAAGCGCCGGCCAGCGGCAAGATTCCGCTGATCGTCTACATTTATGGCGGGCCGGCGGCGCAGCTGGTGAGGAAGGGCACGCCAGACCCGTTCGACGAAATTCTGGCGCGCAAGGGCTTTGCGGTTTTTACGGTGGACAATCGCGGCACGCCGAACCGCGATCGCAAGTTCCAGACGGCGATCCGGCGCGAGTTTGGCGCGATTGAATTGAAAGATCAGCTCACCGCGCTGGACCAACTCTACGCACGATATCCGCAGCTCGATAAAGACCGCACCGGCATCTGGGGGTGGTCGAATGGCGGATCGATGACGCTGTATGCCATGACCCACTCAGACCGCTTTCGCGCGGGCGTGGCCGTGGCTCCGGTTGTGAATCAGGCCAACTACGATTCGATTTACACCGAGCGCTACATGGGCTTGCTGAAGGACGACAAGGAAGGGTACGAACAGTCCGATGTGGCGCGCGACGCGGACAAGCTGCACGGGGCGCTGCTGCTGGTGCATGGCACGAGCGACGACAACGTGCATTTCCAGAACAGCGTTCAGATGATTAACGCGCTGATCAACGCGGGCAAGCAGTTCCGGCTGATGATCTATCCCAACAAAACCCACAGTATCGCGGGGAAAGACGCGCGGGTGCACCTGTTCACGATGATTGTGGATCACTTTGAGCGGGAGTTGAAGTAAAGCCGCTCACCGCTCATCCCAGTCGTTGTCATCCTGAGCGAAGCGAAGGACCTATGTATTTTGCCTGCACCGGCAAGATGCATAGGTCCCTTCGACTTCGCTCAGGGCAGGCTCTTCGGCGCAAAGAACGCGCCTACGGATGACACAGAAATTTAAGCTGCGGGCTATTTCTGTCGGCCGGAACCTTTACGCGGAGTTTCTTTGGAGGACCTGTCTTTGGAGGAACTGTCCTTCGATGAGCTCTCTTTGGACGAACTGTCTTTCGACGAGCTGTCTTTCGAGCCGCTGTCGGACTTCGGTTTGTCGTCCTTCTTGTCTTTCGAGGAAGAATCGCTCGACGAATCGCGCGCCGAGGAATCGCCGCTGCCCGAGGATCCCGGCGAAGAAGATTTCTTGGCGTAATCGGTGACGTACCAGCCCGTGCCTTTGAACTGCACGGCTGGGGCGGAGATCATCTGCTCGACCTGGCCGCCACATTCGGGGCACTTCTTGACCATCCTGTCGGAAAACTTCTGGATTTTTTCGAAGCGGTGGCCGCACTTCTTACATTCGTATTCGTAAAGAGGCATGAGTGTGAGACGGTTGTGAGGGACAACTGCGTCAGCTTGATTCTAGGGTCGGCCGACGGGTGGCGTCAATTTGGCCGGGTGCGTCGAAAGGTCGTACTGACTGCGGCGCAGCCGGCGCACGGATCATTCTTGACGTAGCGATAGAACCGCGCCTGCCCTCGATTGACCCAATAGGGGGCATCGTAGTTGTCGATGCCAGGCCCTGCGGTCATGAAACTGAAGAAGACATGTTTCGACGGCCGGACCACGATTCCCACATGCCCATGCCACACGATCAGGTCGCCGGGCTGCGGGCGCGTGATGCGCTGAAATCCCTGTACTCCGTCGTAAAGATCGTCGGAACTGGCGTAGGCATAAGGAAATCCGGCGCGTTCGTAAATCGCATGCACCAGGTGAGAACAGTCGTGTCCGGCATAGCGGCGCACTTTCGGATCGAGCGCCGCCGAGATCACGCCCAGGCCGTCGTCGGGAGTAAGCGTTTGATTCGGTTTTCGCCCGTGGTTCGCAGTCGCGCTCGCCTGCCTTGTGTTTGAAGTCGCGGCCTGGCCGGGCGCCCGGCCCGCAGAGCAGACACAGAGAGCAAGCCCGCAAAGCAGGGCCGCGATCCCGGGTTTTGCCGGAGTCCGCATGGTCGATAGTTTGATGCAGAATTCGCCTTACAGGGAGGTTACGGTGGGGCAGGGACCGAATCGCATGGTACAGCGTGCGGCGTCCCCACCCACAATCTGCAATCGGCAATCTGAAATCTGCAATCCTCCGCAGTGGTAGACTCCGGCCATGAGCGATGCTGTAGCAGGCCCGGCGCTTTATCTGGTGGGCACGCCGATCGGGAATCTCGAGGACATCACGCTGCGGGCGCTGCGCGTGCTGAAGGAAGTGGACGTGATTGCCTGCGAAGACACGCGGCAGACGCAGAAGCTGCTCAATCATTATGCGATCGCGACGCGGACGACCAGTTATCACGAGCACAACGAGATGACGCGGTCGGCGGAACTGGTGAAAGAAATGCAGGAGGGCGCGAGCGTCGCGCTGGTGACCGACGCGGGCATGCCGGGAATTTCCGATCCTGGGTACCGGCTGATCGCGCTGGCGATTCGGCATCGTGTGCCGGTCGTGCCGATTCCGGGAGCATCAGCGTTTCTGGCGGCGCTGGTGGCGAGCGGTCTGCCTACGGATTCATTTCGCTTCAGCGGATTCTTGCCGGCGAAGCGCGGGGAACGGCGGGCGGCGCTGGAGTCGGTGAAGAGTTCCCCGCGGACGCAGGTGTTTTATGAGGCCCCGCACCGCATTGTCGAGACGCTGACCGACGTTGTTGAGGTCATGGGAGAAGCCCGGCACGTGGTGATCGCGCGTGAAGTGACCAAGCTGCACGAAGAATTCCTCCGCGGCCGCGCGGGCGAGGTGCTCGAGAACCTAAAGGCGCGCGAGGTCGTGAAAGGCGAAATCACGCTGCTGATTGGAAAGCCGGAGGAAGGCGAAGCTCGTGGAGCGGCGGACGTCTCGTCCGCCCGGGTTTCCATCCGGCAGCGGGTAGAGCAGATCATGGCAGAAGAGAAAGTCGACGAAAAGGCCGCGCTCAAGAAAGTGGCGAAGGAGCGGGGGGTATCGAAGAGCGAGGTTTACCGGGAGTTGCAGAGGCGTAAGTGACCACGTTCGGCGAGACTAAAGCTGCGAAGCTTCTGCTCCCAAGCGAGATGCCTCGTCATTCTGGCCGAGTGCGGCTTTCAGTTTGGCATACTCCAGAAGAGTGCTCTTCAGGCGCGCCGCATAGTTCTCTTTCATTTCGGGTAAGTTCACGATTGCCGCCTTGTAAATTGTTACCGCTTGCGAATAATACTCGTCGGCCTCCGGGATTCGGTCCACCGCCGCGTACGCGCGGGCGAGGCTTGCGTTTTCAGAGGCGAAGTCGGCATCACGGTCGCTCTTTTCATATGGCTTTCTGATCTCGACCGCCTTTTCGTACAACGGTACCGACTCGAGGAACTTGTGCTGACTGTAGAGCGAGTGCCCAAGAAATACTCTTGAGTCGCTGCGCTCCAAAATCCGGTTATCGGGCAGTTGGTCCGAGAGCGCGACTGTTTCCCTACACTTCGTTTCCGCTTCTGCGCCTTTGCCTTGCTTCACCAGCTGATAGCAGGTTTGAAACGCCGGATAGTAGTCGTGCAGCGCCTTTTCTTGCGCCTGTGAATACTTGGGGCTGGCGATATTCCACTCAACCCTCGTGGTTACCGATACCGGATGCCCGTCCTTAAGAAAAGGTGTGTACTCCCACTTCTTGACCGTCTCAATGAACGCCGGCGCCAACATCGGATGCCCGCTTACGAGCGTGACAGAAGAGACCTTACCGGATGGATCAACGACGATGTCCAAAACCACGGCACCGCCGACTCCGACGGCTTTCGCAAGCGGCGGCACAGTCGGCTCAACCTTCTTCGTCAGATTGCGGCTAGCGACGTCCGGGTCCACACGCTCAGGTTTTTCTTGCGCGACAGACACGCTGACACCGATAATCAGCAGGCAGAACGCAACCTTCCACATGGGCGAGTACTATATCAAAAACTCGGAGATCAGGTGCCTTGCAGTCGAGCCGACGCGACGGGTCCGAGACCCGGTCCCACACGAGCCTTGCTACTTTCCCGCCAGCTCTTTCTTCACAATCTCGCTCACCATCTTCCCGTCCACGCGCATACCGGCGGCGTTGAATCTCACCATCGCATTCTTCATGACTGTGCCCATTTCTTTCATGGTGGGCGCGCCCATTTCGGCGATGGCGGCTTTTACGCCGGCGACGATTTCCGCTTCTCCGGCGGCTTTCGGCATGTAGCTCTCGATCAGGACGATTTCGGCGGCTTCTTTGTCGGCCATTTCCTGGCGTCCGCCTTTGGTGAACTGCTCGACGGAGTCCTTGCGCTGCTTGATCAGCGTGGCCAGTACGGCTTGGGATTCTTTGCCGTCGAGCGGGGCCATTTTTTCGACCTGCTTGAGCTGCAAGGCGCTCTTGACCATGCGCAGGGTGGAGAGGCGGGCTTCCTGCTTGGCTTTCATGGCGGCGACGATGTCTTTTTGGATCTGTTCGATGAGGCTCATGAGGGGATTATAGACGGGTGGGTGGTCAATAACGTCAGGGGCTGAAGCCAAGAGATCTCACAATGCTAACGCGGCCCCTTCGGCTTCGCTCAGGGCAGGCCCTGAAGGGCCGCTCTTCCACGGCGATTCCGATTTCTCGCGCACAAGACGCGCGAGAAATGGGGCACCCGGGTTGCACCGTGGGCTGTATTTCTTCGCCGCTTCGCGACTGGGCGACGGGTGTGACTGGCGTCACGGCGAAGTTGACCTGGTAACCCTTAGTCTTCCTACGTGTTTCCCGGGTGCCGAAGAAAGTGCTCGGAACGCGCGTCACGAATCCACGAGAGACCGCCGGAGGTGACTGAAGATGCGAGTCCTAATTGTCCATGCCAGCCGTTACGGCGCCACGCAAGGAATCGCGGAGCGCATCGCCGCGACTCTGGGTGAGCACGGCGTAGAGGCCATCGTGAAGCCGGTAGAGGATGCCGGCGATCCTGCGGGCTACGACGCCGTCGTGATCGGAAGCGCCACCTACTATTTCCGTTGGATGAAGAAGGCCGCCGACTTCGTGCGGCGAAACCGCGACGCGCTGGCCGAACGGCCGGTGTGGCTGTTCAGCAGCGGGCCGCTGGGCACCGAGGTGAAGGATTCCGAAGGACGCGACAAGTGCGAGACGACCGTACCCAAGGAAATCGCTGAGTTTACCGAGAGCATTCATCCACGGAACCATCGAGTGTTCTTCGGCGCGTTGGATCGCGACAAGCTAGGCTTTACACATCGGCTGATGCTGAAGCTGCCGGTGAACAAAGATGATGCGATTTTTCCTTTGGGCGACTTCCGAAACTGGGCCGATATTGAGGCATGGGCCTGCAAGATTGCCGAGGAACTGAAATCCTTTGCGGGCGAGGCTGCATCCTCCCACGATCGCGACGCCGCACTAACCGCCCGATGACGACGATGAAATTCCTGCAAAATGCCGTGCCCGCGCGTGCTCCGCGAGCGCGGTTCCGGTAAACTGAAAGACTATCTCTATTCATAAGGACTCTGACTATGTTGCATAAGAATCGTCTCTTCACTCCGGGGCCAACGCCGCTGTTGCCGGCGGCGCAGACGGCCATGGCTTCGTTTACGGCGCATCATCGGACGGCTGACTTTAAGGCGCTGTTTCAGCGCGTGCTGGCCGACATGAAGGAATTTATCGGCACCAAGAATGATGTGCTGGTGCTGGCTTCGTCGGGCACGGGGGTGATGGAGGCGTCCGTGTCGAACCTGACTTCGCCGGGCGACAAGGTGCTGGTGCTGACGGCGGGCAAGTTCGGCGAGCGCTGGACGGGGCTGGCCAAGGCGTTCGGTTGCCAGGTAGACGTGCTGGAAGTTCCTTATGGTCAGACGTTTTCTCTGGACGACGTTCGGGCGCGCCTGAACAGTCAGGTGCGCGTGGTGTATGTACAGGCCACGGAGAGTTCCACCGGGGCGCGGCACGACATTGAGGGGATCGCGAAGATCGTGCGCGAGCACGGTGGGGCCTCAGGAAATGAGATTCTTCTGGTGGTGGATGCGATTACCGGGCTGGGCACGACACATCTCGACGTCGATGGCTGGGGCGTGGACGTGATCATCGGCGGATCGCAGAAGGCGCTGATGATGCCTCCGGGGCTCGGGTATTGCGCGGTCAGCGAGCGGGCGTGGAAGCGGATGGATACGACGACCTCGCCACGCTATTACTTCGACCTGCGCAAAGAGCGAAAGTCGGCGGCCAAGGGCGAGACGGCCTATACTCCGGCGACTTCTTTATTCGCGGCGTTGGGCGCGGCGCTGGAATTCGTGCGCGGCATGGGCAACGGCGATCTGGCCAAGGGACGAGAAGAACTCGTCAACAATGCAGAATTGTGCGCCGAGATGACGCGGGCAGGCGCGAAGGCGCTGGGATTAAAGCTGTATGCGGCTTCCCCGGCGGCGGCGCTGACCGCCATCTGCGCGCCCGAGGGACTCGACTCGGGCAAGATCGTAAAAGAATTCCGCGAAGCGTTTGACGCGGTGGTCGCGAACGGGCAGGGCGAGATGAAGGGCAAGCTGTTCCGCATCGCGCACATCGGGTATTACGACTATCTCGACACCATCGGCATTCTGGGCGCGCTCGAACACGTGCTGGCCAAGGTTACCGACCGCAAGGTCGAATATGGCGCGGCGGTGCGGGCAGCGCAAGAAGTGTATGCCCGCACCCAGCTGGAGAAGCGGCAACTGGTCGGCGCCTGAGGGCTGCGACGCTAACGCTTTCCTAGTTAACGGTGAAGTCCATCATGGTGGATGTCTCGGCCAATGTCGCGCCGCTTCCGTATATGCCGGTACCCGGCGTGGCGGGGTTGGTCACGGTGATCTGAATTGTGCCGGAGGCTGAGATCAGCGAAGCTGGCACGGTGACGGTGAGCTGGCTGCCGCTGACGTAAGTCGTGTTCGCGGTTTGCGCGACGCCATTCCAGTTCACCACCGCCTTAGAGCTGAAGTTGCTGCCGTTGACGGTCAGAGTGAACGCTTCTCCACCAGCGGTCGCCGAGTCCGGATTCAGCTGCGCGATGGCGGGCATGGTTCCGGCGACGGGCGGAGTGGTTTTGGCGCTGTATCCGCACGCGACGGTGAGAGCGATCAGCGCTGCGAGCGAGATTGATTTCGCGAGATTCGATAACTGAAAAGTTTTCATAGTGTTCTCCCAGGGGCCGTGGCCCAGTGAGAACGAGTCTAGAAAGTTGAGGTGAGGGGAGTGTCAGAGCAGCGTCATCTTCCCGTCACTTTTCGGTCAGGTTCTGGTCAAGTGTTTGTCAGGCGTTTTTGTAAACAATCTTCTTGCAGAGGAATCATTCGTGAAAATTATCGTAGCGGAAAAAATCTCGGCGTCCGCGGTGGCGCAGTTGCAGGAGCCGGGCTGGACCGTTCTTACTGCGGATCAACTGCAAGGCAAGCTGGAGGAGCATCTGGAAGCTGCGGATGCGCTCATTGTGCGCTCGGCGGTGCAGGCCGACGCGAAGCTGCTGGAGCATGCCAAGAAGCTGCGCGTCATCGGCCGGGCCGGGGTGGGCGTCGATAACATCGATCTGGAGGCGGCGACGCATAAAGGGATCGCGGTGATGAACACGCCGGGAGCCAACGCTGTGGCCGTGGCGGAGCAGACGCTGGGGATGATGCTGGCTATGGCTCGCCATTTATGCCGCGCTGACGCACTGATGCACGCAGGCAAGTGGGAGAAGAAATCGCTGCAAGGGACGGAGCTGCGCGCCAAGACGCTGGGCATTATCGGGCTGGGACGGATTGGCATGGAGGTAGCACGGCGGGCGCGCGCGTTTGGCATGGAGTTGGTGGCGCACGATCCATTTGTTTCGGTTGCGGTGGCGAAGGAGCAGGGGATCCGGCTGGCGGAGCTCGACGAACTGTACGCGGCGGCGGACTACATCACGCTGCACGTGGGCCTAACGCCGCAGACCACGGGGATGATCAACGAAGCGTCGATCGCGAAAATGAAGAAAGGCGTGCGGCTGGTGAACTGCGCGCGCGGCGAACTGGTGAATGAGGCGGATTTGGCGCAGGGCCTCAAGTCGAAGCATGTGGCGGCGGCGGCGCTGGACGTCTTTACCGAAGAGCCGCTCAAGAATTCGCCTCTGACTGCGCTGGAAAACGTGATTCTCACGCCGCATGTGGGCGGATCGACGTTCGAGGCGCAGGAGGCCGTGGGCGTGCAGATCGCGCAGCAGGTGAAGGAGTATCTGAAGCACGGGGTCATTCAGAATGCGGTGAATGTGCCGTCGGTGTCGGCGGAAGAATATGCGATCATGCAGCCCTACATTGTTCTGGCGGAGCGCATGGGATCTTTTCTCTCGCAGGTTTCGGAGGGAAGCATTGAAGAGATTTCGATCCGGTACGGCGGGCACATTGCGGAATGGAAGACGGAGTTGATCCGCAACGGGGCGATTAAGGGCATCCTGAACGAGGCGTTGGAGGAAAAGGCGAATCTGGTGAACGCCGCGACCATTGCGGAAGAGCGCGGGTTGCGCGTGCTGGAATCGCACAAACCGAAATCGTCGACCGGAGGCGCGGGCAGCGTGCTCTCGATTTTCCTGAAGAGCTCGACGGAAGAGCACCTGGTGAAGGGCGCGGTGCTGCATGGGGACGCGCCGCGGCTGCTGCATGTGGATGGCATCGACGTGGAAGCGCCGCTGGAGCGCAACCTGATTTACCTGCGCAACCGCGATGTGCCGGGCGTGATTGGCAGAGTTGGCACAATTTTAGGAGAAGAATCGATCAACATTGCCGACTTCTCGCTAGGACGGCGCGGCGCCGAAAAAGACTCAGAGCAGCCGCGTGAGGCGATCGCGGTGGTCCACGTGGACGGAAGTGTGACCGACCAGGTGCTGACGAAGCTGCGGACGATTCCGGCGGTGCAGAAGGCGAAGGCAGTGCGGCTGTTCTGAGAGCAGGAAGCCAAAAAGAACGAACCACGACTGGGGCTAAAGCCCGGTTGGATTCTGTTCGCTGGACGCGGCGCTGAAGCGCCGCTCTTCCACGGTTCACGTACATCCGGGAGTTTTACGTTTAGGTCGCTACGATTCCGCTTCGTCCCGCCGCAGTTTGCGGGTTTCGGCCAGCAGGGCCATGGAGTGCATCAGGTTCTGCAGGGTGACGATGCCGATCAGGCGCTGGTCTTCGACGATGGGGATGATGCTGGAATTGCGGGAAGTGAGCTTGCGAAAGGCGGAGCCCAGCGATTCCTGGCGCAGCGACACTTCAAAAATCTTGTTCATCACCGCCTGCACGTAGCCGTTTCCTTCGGCGCGCAACGCGTCGAGAATGCGCTGCTTCGAAATCACTCCCACCATATCCATGCCGCGAACCACGGGGAAATCGTCCTGCAGCGAGTGAACGGCTTTTTCCAGCGCGTCTTCCAGAGTGTCGGCAGGGGAGAGCGTGGCGAAGTCGGTGAGCATGACCTCTTCGAGGCGAACGTTGTCGAGCACGGACTGGAAGACTAGAGCGCGCTCCTCCAGTTGGGCCGCGGAGAATACGATGACGCCCACCATCGTGAGCCAGCTGTCGCTGAACAAGCCCGCGATCATCAGAACCATGGCGATGGCGTTGCTGATCGAAACGGCGCGGCGCGTGGCCGTAGAGGCGTCGAGCGCGCGGGAGAAGAACGCGCGCAGGATGCGTCCCCCATCCAGAGGATAGGCGGGCATGAGATTCAAGATCGCGAGCCAAAGATTCGCCCAGACCAGGCTTTTCGGCAGGTTGCGGGCCTGCAGGAAGGGCCACTTCCAAAGATCGCTTCCGTGGCCTGAAGCGGTCACGAGGCCGGCCGCCAGGAATGCCAGCGCGAGGCTCAGCAGCGGTCCGATCAGGGCGAGACGGACTTCCCGCTGCCACAGCAGCGCCGGGGACTTTGGCTTTTCCAGGCGCGATTCGTCATACAAAGCGACGCCGGTCAACGGCAGCAGAATCACAGCCTTCGGAATGAGGCCAACGCGGCGTGCTGCCAGCATGTGGCCGCATTCATGGGCGGCGACACAGGCCAGCAGGATGCCCACGATTGCCAGATCACGCCCTCCGGTGGCGTTGTCTTTGTTCAGCGCATAATCTGTCCAGAAAATAAACATGGGCAGGATGAGGAACGTCAGGTGGATACGGACATCCACGCCGAACAGGCGCCCCACCGGGATGGACCAGCTTCGCATAAGGCTTCGCTACTTTTATTCTACATGGATGGATATAGTGATGGCGGGACTCAAGAGTACAGAGCCATGCGGGTGATCGCGGGAAAATATCGAAGCCGGCCGCTGCGCTCGTTGCGCGGGATGGATGTGCGTCCTACGTCGGACCGGCTGCGGGAAACGTTGTTCAACGTGCTCACGGCAGGAAATCCGGAGGCGCTGGAGGGCAGTGTGTGGCTCGACCTGTTTGCGGGCTCGGGAGCGGTGGGCATCGAAGCCCTGAGCCGCGGAGCCAAGGAAGTGTATTTCGTGGAGCACGCGGCGGCGGCGGCGGATGCGATCCGCGCCAATCTGGAAAGCCTGGGTATTGGCGAAGGGTTCAAGATCCTGCAGGAAGAATTGCCGCGGGCGTTCTGGCGAATGGAGCGGCAGCATGTGGCGGCCGACGTGGTGTTCATCGATCCTCCGTATCGGATGCAGGATGCTTACATGCGGACGCTGCGGGCGTTGGCGGATTCGTCGCTGGTGTGGGCGATGTCGGTCGTGATTGCCGAGCATGAAAAGAAATTCGATCCCGGCGAGGAATACGGGCCGCTGCGGAGATTCCGCAAACTGGCGCAAGGCAGCGCGGCCCTCAGTTTCTATCGCATGGGAGGCGCGGGGGATCTGCGGGTGTGAGCAGGCCGCAGTTTTCAAACCGTGGTCGACCACCGGCGCTACATGATCAATTCGTTGCTGCGGCGCACGATGGGGTGCTGCATCTCTTCCAGATCGTTCTTCACCATGTTCAGCCCGTAGACGCATTCCTCGAAATTCTTGGAGAGAGTGGCGAACAGGGGCGCGACCTTGGCGTACTCGAAGTGTTCGAACTTGGAAACGATGTAGTAGCTTTCTTTGCCGGCCTTCACCCACTCGATGAAATTTTCCAGACGCTGGCGGCGCAGCCGGAAGTGATTGATGCTTTCGGGGAACATGCCCGCTAGAAACAGCGTGTAGTCGCCGATGTGTTTGCGTACCTGGCGCTCGCGGTCGAACGAAGGGGCGGGGCCGTAGATGGGATCGGATTCGAGCAGCATTTCGCCCACGTCGGCCAGCGGACGGTTCGCCGCGTCGTGAACTTTGAACAGTTGATCGGCTTCGCAGAACTCGGCCAGCAGATGCGAAACATAGGCGACGATCTGCGGGTCGCGAATGCCGATTTCTTCGGCGTAATGCCGTCCTACCAGATCCTGAAACAACTGCTGCAGCGGATGCGTTTCCGGAATCATTTATGAGCCCCCTGAACTCCGCGGCGCGCACGGAGTTTCACCCACTGGCTGTGTTGATACCTTAGTTCGAGGTTGCAAAGCAAGTGACTTTTGTTTATCGCCATGATTCGTTTTTCTGATTCAGTTAGAACCCGGCGTGCAAAGCAGAGTTGTCAGCCGATTTTGCTGGCAGCCGGATTGGTCGGCTGCTAATTCCGGGCGGCTTCGGGCTTGTAGAATGAGCGGTTAGGGGGGGTTCGAATGGATCATCAGAATCTGGATCATCAGCATTTGAATCGTCAGAACATTTCCAGCGGCACCGCGTGGGAGCCCATCGTTGGTTACTCTCGTGCGGTAAAGATCGGATCGCATGTGCACGTTTCCGGGACAACGGCGACTGGGCCAGACGGAAAGATCGTTGGCGTGGGTGACGTGTATGCGCAAGCGGTGCAGACCTTGAAGAATATTGAGAGCGCATTGCAAAAGGCGGGCGCGAGCATGAAAAACGTGGTGCGCACTCGCATGTATGTCATCAACATCGCCGAGTGGGAGAAAGTCGGCAAGGCGCATGGGGAGTTTTTCCGGGAGATTCGTCCGGCTACATCGATGGTTCAGGTGAGCGCGCTCATCTCGCCGGAAATTCTGGTGGAGATTGAAGCGGACGCGGTGGTGGGGTAGGGGCCGGAAGCCGAAGTGGGAACCGCGAGGGCATTCGTTTTGCAAATTTCCTTGACAAGCGCTGCGCCGTGGTCATAATGCGTCAATCCGGTTTGCGCTGTCGAATTCGGTTGCCGGTTGGTAAGCGCTGAAGGAGGCTTTTATGAGCGTGCTGGAATTGTGTGACCGCGAAATTGCCGCCGTGGGGCTCGAAGCCACCGTGGCCGACGCCATTCATAAGATGCTCGACCACCACGTGGGCGCCGTAGCCGTGGTCGACAGCGAGTACCGCGTGGCAGGGATTTTTACAGAGCGCGATGTACTCCGGAAAATGGCGCTCAGTCATGTCGATCCGAAGGCGACCTCGGTACGCGATCTGATGACCACGCCGGTCGAGATGGCGACACGCAGCACGCATGCCGGCGAGGCCCTGAGCATCATGCTGGAGCGGCATTTCCGCCATCTTCCGGTCGCCGACGACAATGGCAAGTTGCTGGGAATTCTCTCTATCCGCAATCTGCTGGAGTGGCGTGTGGACGACCTGAGCCACGAACTGGATTCGCTCGAGCAATACGTTTCCAACGACGGGCCCGGGGGCTAGGGCGAACCGGCTTCTCGGTGGCTAAAGCCCCGAAGCGTTCGGCCCGCGCACGCGGGCCTAAAGGGCCGCTCTTCTACCACAAGCGCCCGCTCTTCGACCACCTACTTGATCATCGGCTACAGTTCCTGATATTCATCTTCGCGGCCTTTGCCGCGCGGAGTCTGGGGTCTCGGCCTGCTGTCACGGCCTTGCTGCTCGCGTTGAGTCGCGGTTTCAATCCGACAATCTGGGGAAAGGGAAATTGATGAGGAAGATCTGCGCTGCTGTGTTGGCAGTTGCTTTGAGTTGCCTGGGAACGTGTTGCCTGGGAACACTGGGGGTCGCGCAAACTTCGCGTCACGTCGTGGTTCATGCGGGACATCTGCTGGATGTAAAAAGCGGCAAGCTGCTCGCCGACCAAACGCTGGTGATCGAAGATGGACGAGTTGTCAGCGCCGGCGCGGCGGCGGAAGCGAAGATTCCCGCGGACGCGGTGCGCATCGAACTGCCCAACGCAACCGTGCTGCCGGGATTGATTGACGCGCACACGCACCTGACCTACGATCCCAATTTCGGCTACCAGGAGCTGGGGATTTCCATCGAGCGCCAGACGCTTACCGGCGCCAAAAACGCGCGCCTCACGCTGCTGGCCGGGTTCACCACGGTGCGCAACGTGGGCGCCGACGGATTCAGCGATGTGGCCCTGCGCGACGCCATCAACGCCGGAGACGTCCCCGGGCCGCGAATGCTCGTGAGCGGGCCAGCCATGGGAATCACCGGCGGTCACTGTGACAATAACCTGCTGCCTTACGAGTATCACGCGGTCGGAGATGGCGTGGCCGACGGCATCACCGCGGTGCAGCACAAGGTCCGCGAGAATATTAAGTACGGCGCCGACCTGATCAAAATCTGCGCGACTGGCGGGGTGCTTTCCAAGGGCGACGATCCGCAAGCGTCGCAGTACACGCTGGAGGAAATGAAGGCCATTGTGGCCGACGCCCATCGCCTGGGACGCAAAGTCGCCGCCCATGCGCACGGAGCGCAGGGCATTCTGTGGGCTTCAGAGGCGGGCGTGGATTCGATCGAGCACGGTTCCTACATTGACGACGCGGCCATCGCCGAGATGAAAAAGAACGGCACCTATCTTGTGCCCACGCTTTACCTGGGCGATTGGTTCCTGGAAAACGCCGAACGAAATCACATTCCCGATTTCTATCTGGCCAAGGCCAAGGCGGTGATGCCGATTGCGCGCAAGAACGTTGCGCACGCGTTTGCCAGCGGAGTGAAAGTTGCCTTCGGCACTGATGCCGCGGTTTATCCGCACGGAATGAATGCTCACGAATTCGCCGTGATGGTGAAACTGGGGCTGACGCCGCTGCAGGCGATTCAAGCGGCGACCGTGAACGCCGCGGATTTGCTGGGCTGGACAGGCAAGGTCGGCAGCCTGGAAGCTGGAGCGTGGGCAGACATCGTCGCAGTGGATGGCGATCCGCTGAAGGACGTGACCACTCTGGAGCACGTGAAATTCGTGATGAAGGGTGGCGAGGTGGTGAAGAACGAGTACGGAAAGTAAGATATCCAACGTTAGAGCCGCCGCGGTGCAAAGACACAAATTTCAGCACGACGGGTTGACCCTTTCGTATCTCGATGCCGAGGGTGGCGGCCGCGTCGTAGTCGCCCTCCACGCGCACTGGATGGAAGGCGGCACATTCGCGCCGCTCGCTACGGCATTGTCGCCTCACTGGCGTGTGATCGCGTTGGACCAACGTGGCCATGGAGACTCGGACCACGCGAAGACCTATACGCGCGATGATTATCAGGGCGATCTCGAAAGCCTGTTTGCCCATCTAGGCTTGAAAGAACCGGCAGTGCTGCTGGGCAATTCGCTGGGCGGCGTGAACGCGTACCAGTTTGCGGCGCGCCATCCGGGCCGGGTGCGCGCGCTGGTCATCGAGGACATCGGCGCCGTGATAGGGGATGACACCAGCTTTGCCCTTGCGTGGGGAGGCATCTCGGAAACTCGCGAGGCGCTCGTGCAACGCGTTGGCGCGCGCTTTGTGCCCTATCTCGAACCGTCGTTCCGCCAGACGCCCGAAGGATGGCGGCTCGCCTTCGATCCGAGAGACACGGTAGCGTCCCAGAACTCTCTTAATGGAGACCATTGGAAGGACTGGCTGGCCAGCGATTGTCCTGCTTTGCTCATCCGAGGGAAAGATAGTCGCGTGACCACGCAGGCACACATGGAGCAGATGGCCTCGCGTCGTGCGAATGCTCGCTTGGAAGTCCTGGACGGCGGGCACGTTGTTCACATGGACAACCCGTCAGGCTTCACCGAGACAGTGAAGAAATTTCTACGACAGTTGTGAATAACAAGCAGGCTAGGGTTTTAGAGGTGGCTCTGGCGTGCTTGCTCCGTGACTTGCTTGGTGACCCAGTCTGTCCAGAACGATGACGCGCCACTGGCCAGCAGCGGGGCTTTGCCTTCCACGGCATCTACAAAATTTTCCAGCATGGGATAGTGCAGGTTGGCGTGTGGCGGAAGACTCTCTCTCGCGCCGGTCTCGCCTGCACGGAGGTAAATAAGGTCAGGAGCATTCAGCGGGGATAATTCCATCTCGCCGTCGGTACCACGGATGCGGCACTCGTCGCGGCTGACCCGGGAGTGCCAGCGAACGTCCACCACGCCGCGGACTCCTCCGGCATACTCGATCATCACGGTCGCGTTGTCTTCGACCGCGTAGCGATGCACCACGTTCGAGAGCTGGCCGGTTGCTCGCAGCGGCTGGCCGAAGAGAAAATTCAGCACGTCGATGCGGTGCGAGGCGATGTCATAGAGCGGTCCGCCACCGGCCTTCGCGGGATCGACCAGCCAACTGCGGCTGCCCGTGCCGTCGAACCAGTTGTGGCAGGTGAGTTCGGCCAGCACTGGCGTACCGATCGCGCCCGCTGCGAGCAGTTGTTTGGCGCGCTGCACTTTGGGATAACAGCGGCGGTAGTAGGCCACGCCGAAAGTCTTGCCACTTTCATCCGCAGCCTGCAGCATGGTGCGGACCTCGGCTTCGTTCATCGCCATGGGCTTTTCGCAAATCACATGCTTGCCCGCTCGAAGAGACTGAATGGTCTGCGGCGCGTGCAGAAAAACGGGCGTGCCCACATACACCGCGTTCACGGCGGGGTCGGCGAGAGCTTGGTCGAGGGTCGACCAGGCGCGGACGCTATAAGGCGCTGCTTTCGCGGGATCGCGGGTAACCACGCCGTACAGGCGGCTGCGGGGCTCGGCCTGGATCGCGGGGATGACGCGTCGCGTCGCGATGTCGCCGATTCCGATGACGATCCAGTTGAGCATGAGCTTTCCCTAAGCCCGCAAAACCTGACCTTGCAAAACCTGGCGGACGAATGCGTCCGCCGCAACGTGTTCATCGCAAAAAACCAAAGGCCGGCCTGAGCCGGCCTCCGATTCGATTTCAAGCCGAAACTACTTCTTGGGGGCGATCGCGTCTTTTGCGGCCTTGGCGACGCGGAACTTCACGACGGTCTTCGCCTTGATCTGGATGGGCTCGCCGGTCTGTGGATTCCGTCCGATGCGGGCTTTGCGGTGCGCTTTCACCAGCCGGCCCAGGCCGGGCACAACGAATACGCCGTTTTTCTTGGTTTCCTTCACAGCCACGTCGGCCAACTGCTCGAGAAATAACGCAGCAGTTTTGTTGGGCAGCTCGGTTTTCTCGGCCAGATAGCGCACGAGTTGAGTTTTGGTCAAACCTGAAGCCATATTTCCTCCTCGCAAAAACATCAAATTTTAATTCCAGCGGGCTCGATCTTATATCACGGCCCTGTGGAAAACAGCCTTATTTTACGCGGGTCTCGCACATATAACACGCGAAAAGAGCCATTTTTACATGCTCATTCGCAGATGGGCATCCCGGAATGGCCCAAACAGGGGTGCAAAAGCGGCTGCTTGCTCAGGCCGCCGGCATCCAATGCCATAATACTGAAGAGGAGAATTACGATTTGAGTTGCGCCATCTGTGAGGTCCGCAAGGAAAAACGCTTCTGTCCGGCCGTTCACGGGCGGATTTGCCCGCAATGCTGTGGCGAGCAGCGGGAAGTGATGCTCGATTGTCCCAGCGATTGTCCCTATCTGCAGCAGGCCAGGGAGCATGAAAAGCCGCGTTCCGCCGATGAATTCGATGCGGCTTCGTTATTCCTGCAAGTCGAGATTTCGGATCAGTTCACCTACGAACACGAGCATCTGCTCATGGGGCTGAGCTACGCGCTGATGAAAGCCGCGCGTGCGGATCGCAGCCTGAACGATCGCGACCTGATCGCCTCGCTCTCTGCTATGTGCACAAGTTATGAGCGCCTGGCGAAGTCAGGATTGCACTACGAGCAGCCTTTGACCAGCACAGCCCAGCATGCGGTCGCGGCCCAGGTTGAAGAGATGGTGAAGCAGTACAGGCAGGCCGAGCAGAAGCAGCTCGGTTACTCCAACCTGCGCGATGGCGACCTGCTCAAGACTCTGGTGTTCCTGGTTCGAATGGGGCGCGGGCGCACGTCGGGACGGCCAAAGTCACGCGCTTTTATCGATTTTCTCAGCGCACAATTTCCGGAGAAAGAGTCGGGCGTGGTTACGCCGCAGGAAGCGGGCAGCCGGATTATCGTGCCGTAGGGCA
>JBKQID010000035.1:0-39121 GCA_052148475.1 Candidatus Sulfotelmatobacter sp.
GCAATACCTCATGCCTCCTCATCACTTCTCGCAGCGCTTGCTCCAACGCCTCCACCTTCAACTCCCCTGCCAGCCGCACTCCTCCCGCCATGTTGTACGCCACTCCCACTCCCCCCATCTGCTCCAAAAACCACAGCCGCTCCTGCGCATACGACAACGGAAAGACATTGAAGTTGCTGCCTTCCCTGAGCAGCGTTTCCCAGATCAACTGCCGTTTGGAGTCGAACCCGCTATTGTCAGCTTTGGTTGCGATTTCCATATCCATCACACCTCTAGTCTTCTTGAAGGCCTTCGATTAAGCACTCTGCTGTACTCTCGCCAGTCGAGCAAGTGTCTCGGCTCTACAGATTGCTAGATGCTCCACTCGGATTTCGGTGCAGCCGAACCTCCAGCGCGCAGGCCGCCGTTGCCTCGATCTGCTAACTCATGGATGGCGGACTCAAGCGATTCTGGTCCACTACAACAAATCGGAATTCACTCGTGTACCTGTTGCCCTCGTGGTCAGCCAGCCATAGCTGGTGGGGAGCCGGGAGCATTTCAGAATACGAAACCCATCCATCGCTGGGCATTTGTTGTCGAACTTTGCGCACCAGCCTGGCAAAGATCTCAACGGAGACAATGGAGTCAAAATCCACAAACACTGGTTTGTCTTCGGTGGGAACTCGGATAAAACCAAAGCGCGGTAAATCTAAGTTCCTGCCCCATCTGCGGACACTCAGAAAAGATTCCGAAGTCTCCATTTCGTGGCAGGAGGGCAGATCCGAAATTGGAAGATTCCACGTTTCCCTGGCGACAGTAAGCCTATCGAACGTGATTCGAGGTTGATGGGCCATAAGAGGCAACATCTTGAATCCGCTCGCGACGGAGGTAAGTATTTCGCTGAAAAACTCCAAGATATCGAAACGCAGTCTGCCATCGCGAGTGCGAACACTCAAACCGTTTCCGTCATCCTCAACCGCGAGTTCGCCGATTCCGATCGCGCGGGATCGGTAGGGCGAAACCGTGTCACGATCGGATTCAATCCAATAACACTCGGGAAACAATCCTGTGGTGGTGCGAACCGTTGACGTTCCCCAACCCTTCGGGGGAATCGGAATCGCATGAAGACCTGGCATATCTGCTGAAATAGCTTCGAACAGTTCTCGCGGCGCCGGATGATTGCCTGCAAACACATTACTCCTTAGAGTATTATTCGCAATATGCACTTCACCTAACACAGCCTGATATTCTCCTCGGCACACTTCCTCAGCACTGGAAGCAATCAGCATGATGTCTGGACTGTGATAGTTGGCTAGCCTCCATCCGCTGTCTGGGACAGAAAATGCCGCTTTTATCTCGGGCTGTAAAAGGGCAGACGAATAGGTAGCTTGGGACTGTTTTTCCTGGAGGCCCAAGATTCGCAACCAGTGCTGCTGAAGCTCTCGCAGCGGTTGCGTTGTGAGCTTCCAGTCTTCCTGGTGCAGAAACGTTTCAGCGGCCTGCCAGTAAGATACCATGTCGATGATAGATGACCCTTTGGTGGCCACTAGTTTTTCATATACATCCTGCAGGGTTCGCCGGTAAGTAACTCCCAGCTGATGCGTAAACCATCGCGCCCCACACAATATGAGCGACAAGGGTTGCATAAGTTCGGCAACCAGCTTAGTACTTAGCGACACCCGCACATCCCGTCGGCATTCTTGATAAACCAGAGTGCGTGCCGCATATTGTTTGCCATCCAGCCGGCTCGAGTGTTTTCCAGTCGCCGTTTCAAAAGCAGCGTCAAGCGTTTCGAGAGTCTCAAGCAGCTGTTCCGGGCTGGAACACTTACCAGCTCGAATTCGCAGTTGATCCAACGATTGAACAACGTGCACAGCTTTCTCGCGTTCGACTTCGTTTCCTATCTTGAGAACCGCCTCTTTCAAGCAGCGGTCGGGATGCAACTGCAATGGAGTTTCAATCTTCCAGGCAATGAGCCCTTCGTTCTCCAATACCTGCAGGCACGCGTAGAACTGCTCCTCTTCAGTCACTCCCAATTCTTGGCGGTTGAGTTTCCAAATCTCCTCTGCCGTGCGCTCGCCATCAATGCGCAGCAAAATGTGGTTCAGCTTCTTTGGCACCGGCAAAGCAAATCCATCAGGAGTCCTAATCTGGTCTTCCATAACGTACAAATAGGGGAGCCTTCGCGGCACGAAGTACCGTTTGAGTTCAACATTGCGGTTTAAAGTATCCGCCAGTTCAGCAATTCCCCATTCCTCAAAGTAAACACCCGATGAAGCGATCAACTGATCGCCTGGATTGGAGACCAGGGCTGGCTCCTGATCGAGGATGTCCGCCCAGGCAAGAGGGCCGAAGAATCCGATGGTGTCATTCTTCGCGCAGTACCGTTGCCAGTACATGGCGGCTGTCTCTTCACTTTGTCGCTGGCGTGAATTTCGGACCGCGCCATTCCCGGACTTATGTAACAATGAATCAAGCACCTGTCGCACAAGGCGGCGGTTTTGCCAGGTGATCGCCTCGCGGAACTCAGGTATCTGGGCAATTTCGCGGATGGCCGCCGAAGTTTGTTCCGCCGATCTTTCGAACTGTTCGCTAAACCGAGACCGGACTACATCTAGTCTGCCAACTGCAGCCACGAGTTCCTCAATCGAATTCAACGGAACCACTTCAGCTAGGCGCAGGGGAACTTTCTGGGCATTGAGATCGCTTTTTGCGTTTAGCAAGGCCTTGCGGATCCTTTTGTCATGCCAACGGCCCGTCGCCCGGAGCTCGTCTAGCGCAGCATCAATGTCTTGCCGGGCTTTGGAGCGAGCCGTTTCGATCGACTGCATGGCGTCACCAACTTCGTCTGCGGCAAAAATCAATTCAGGACGAGCAGCAAGCTTAAAGATGCCATCGAAGGGAAATCCAGCGCTGCGGAGACAAACGCATCGCCAGAAAGCCCACTCGCTTCCTGCGGGACGGATCAAGTGGTTTGCGATTGCAACTGGCGCTTCTTGTGTGACTGTAGTTTGCATGCCGCCTTATTTCCGATTGAAGATTTCCGCGGAGGTTCGGTCTATCCGGAAGATTGGCCTTGCTAATCGGCGCTGAGAAATTCGGGAATATCCAAGTCTCATCGGGATCGTCCAGACTGTACACTTCGCGGGAAGTCGGCACGAGTTCCTGAATCTCATCGTTATATTGAACTCGCCAACTCGCACTTGCTCGACGGTGTTACGAGAAGTTTCCAAACTGGCTCGGTCGGGGCTGGCAAAGACATTTCTGTCTTCGGAGGTGGCAGTTCACTTCTGCTCGTTGCAGTCCCAGAAGCGGTCCAAGACGCGGTTCGACACCTGTCTCATCTAACGCCGGTCTAGGTTTGTGGTCCAGAATGGACTTCCTCAGCCGATGTCGACGGGCGCGATCGGCCCTCTCTGGGTCTCGCATGTGATCCCTGATTGCTTCTAGGGCATCGCGTCGTTTCCTCTTCCTCCCTGAGTTCGGTCATGAGAACAGCATTCGTCGCCGCACAGGCTTCGGGAGAAGAAAACTCCAGAAGTTGAGAGAAGGGGAAACCGGCGCTACGCAGAGCCACGGTTCGCCACACCGCCCATGGGGTTCCTGGCAAAACCGCCAGATGAGTTGCAGCAAGCGGCGCAATCGATTCCGCAGCGGTTGAATCAGTCATGGTTGCCGAAAGAGAGTCTAGGTGGACGCTGCTATGCGCAGAACAGTCAGAATGAGGGGTGGCTTAGAGGCGGTAGAACGAGGGGGTTGGGATTGTACGGTGTTCGTCATTGTGCGTTATCCGACGGACACGTTGTTAACCACTATCCATCGACTCATGCTCCCAAGGAGAGTCTCATGGCTACGCGTTCTTCATCTTTCATCACGCACTCTACTCGCTTGGGCAATAAGGGCACGATAGTCGTGAGCGGGTCGAGCACAGCGGCAATTGATCGACAGAGCATAGTAACCGAGACGACAAGCTTGGAACCGTTGCTGTCTTGTTCGAGGAATCCTTCCAATCCTTCGAGAGGACCACTCTCGATTCGCACACGGCATCCAGCAGGGAGATAGCGCCAAGGAGTCTTCGCAATCGGCGATGCGGCGATACGCTTAACCCGCTCAATCTCGGTGTCATCGATGCGGGTAGGCGTATTTCCGAATCCGACAATTCGTACGACCCCTACAGTAGTGATGATCTTCTCACAAGACTTTGAAGCAACCCGGCAAAATAGGTATCCCGGGAAAAATGGCGCCTCTAGCTCATACTCATACCGATGTTGTTTCTTGCGGATGACATACGTAGGACACAATACGTCGTAACCCTTCTGAACCAGGACCGCTGCGGCTTGCTTTTCATTCCGACTCTGCACCTGCACAGCATACCACGCCAAATATTCGAGCATGCAGCCTCCGAGTGATCACTTTCGTGCGGAGAAATGGTTGGTAACTGAGCGCAGTGAGATACAAAAGAGAAGAAGGATTAGGTAAGAAGAATTAGGTAAGAAGAATTAGGTAAAAAGAACTAGGTAATAATGATTAGGTAAGAAGGATTACGTTGGTGGTTGACCATCTGCATGCGGCCTAGTGAGACACCAGTACGCATTCGAGGAGCCAAGCGGAAAACAGCAGATTGCTGTCTTATGGTAAACACATCCCACAATGTAAGATCTTGTCGGAGCCAGGAAGTCATAATTACTGAGCAGGCTGCCGCCCACCGAGGTGTCGTATGTGTCGACTCCCCTGTTTGCAAATATTGGGTTGTAAGCTACTTCCATTTCAGATTCGTGTCAACGCCAAAATGTCAACCTGTTTCGCATTCCGGTTTTTGTAACTAAGAAGAAGTGGATTTGCAGAAGGGCACACTCAGGAAATGACGCTCGGCCAAGTCATTCTTGCACAAATATTTACTCAGCTGTCGCCATCTCCCAACATTGGACTGCCTTGCCCGCACGGACGGCGGCTGCAACAGTCAGATTGAGCCAGTAAATTTACGAATCCCGGACGCGCGATACAAGGCCGGACGAAGTCTTACTTCTCAAAATCGGTTTGCGACGCCAGAGTTTGTTGTAGCACTCGCTTCTTCTTCCCACTTCCACCTTATCCGCTTCCGCTGTGGATCAACGTTCACAGCTTCCCTCTAGCAGGCCGCTGTCCCTCAAAAAGTTATTGGACAACGCGCGGCAAAAGGCGCAACAAACCCTACCTAACACCTCAACAGTTCGACCTGCTCGTTGAACTGATTCCTGAACCCTACGCTTCGATGGTTTTTATGGCGGTCCGCACGGGGAATGAACAAAACATGGCGAGAAGATGGGCGGACCATTCTGCCCGGAAATTATGGGCTGGCTCTGGCGAGATCACGAGTTCTCAAGCGATTTGAAAGATACTGTCGAGCGATTCTTCAACGTGTCGAAAAGGATTGCATAGAAACATTAGATCAGTTTCCCACAGTCTTGCCGCTCATGCATCGGCTCGTCATCGATGCGAGTCTGTGAGTGTTCAGGTGCCTGTGAGGGGAACGCTGTCGAACAATGCCGTCGGAATTAAACCGCCCTTGCCCGCCGCCCGGCGCGGCAGCGCAAATCCCAACCTCTGATCGCGGCAGAATCTGTTAGTTACACCAACTTACCTACGACCAGTAGCGTGAGAGCAAAGAGTTTTGGTGCACCATGCAGATCCGGCAGTCGTTTCTGAATTCGCTGCCCGACCGGTCATCTTGACCGTTTGAGCGTTTTGCGCCAACTGTGCTTACTGTCCGGTCGAAGGACTTGCCGCCCGACCTCCTTAAGTTAGCGCTTATGGGGCCTTGCCCCCACCCTTCGGCTGGTTCACGACAAGCTAGCCGCCGGGGACGGCGGCGCTACTTTCAATTCGGAGTAGTACGATTGAGGCCAAGGCGGTGTCATGAAAACAAGCTATTTCATCTTTGGGTTGGCATTGGCACTCGGATTCGGAGTGCTCAACGTTTCGGCGGAACTGCACGCACAAGAGGCGAAGCCCTCGGGGGATGTGAAACCGTCGATGACGGCTGCCGCTCCGCAACCGGACGCGAAAGGTGGGCAGGCATATTCCGGGATGTACGCGTTTCTTAAAGAAGGAGAGTTTGTGCAGGTGACGGTGGAAGACACGGGCCACGTCACGGGATTCGTTTCGCGATTCGTCGACGGAGACAACGACAAGGGAGAGTTCCTGGACCAGTTTTTCAAGAGCGCCAAACTCGAGGGAAATAAGCTTAGCTTCACGACAGAAATCGTGCGCGGAGTGGCATTTGACTTTAAGGGCACGGTCGAGCGCGGTGAAGGGAAGAATCCGGGGGATGAGGCTTATTTCGTGCTCAAGGGAGCGCTAACCGAGAATGCGAGCGACGCGAACAAGAAAGTCACGTCGCACTCGCAGGAGGTGGCGTTCAAGATGTTTCCGCAGAACGCTGCACCCGCCTCCGCTGAGAAGAAGTAGGTTCGCAGCGCTGAAAGCGCTGCGCCACCCAAACTAAACTAATTGTTTGCTATTGTCCGGCGCGGATGGGGGAGAGGTTCAGGCGGCCGGGGGCTTTCTTGCGGGCGCCTTCGGGGCCGTAGACCAGGTCGGGACTTCCGTCGGAGTTATTGGACGCTTCGGCCAGGGCCGCGGCCAGAGCACGGTAGGAGCGGCTGATCTCAGGACCTTCCTGCAGGACGACGGGCGTACCTTGGTCAATGGAAGGCGAGACGGCATGGAAAGCGTTGGGGACCTTCCACAAGACTTTGCAGTTGGTCACCTGCTGAACATCTTCTTCGGTGAAGCCGGGAATCTTTTTGTAGCGATTCAAAATGATGCGCAGTCGATCGCGGCCGCTGCCTTCTTCGAGGAAGGCGTGGATGCGTCCGGCGCTCCACAGCGAAACTACATCGGTCTGGGCCACGACGAGCACGGCGTTCGAAAGATCGGAGAGCAGGCGCGTGGTGGGGTCGAGACGGCTGGAGGCGTCGACGATGACGAACTTGTAGTGATTGACCAGGAGATCGAACAGGCGCGCCAGTTCGCCGGGCGTGGGCTCGGTCGGATAGGGTTGCTGCGGTCCGGCCAGAAGATGCAAGCCTTCCTTGGTCGGGGTCATGAGGCCATCGAGCAAAGAACCATCGAGTCGGTGCAGATTCTGTAGCGCGTCGAGCACACCGAACTGCGGCCGCAGGTTGAGGTGCAGAGCGGCGTGGCCGATGGGAGCGAAGTCCACCAGAACGACATCCCCGTGACTCTGCTGCAGCGCCACCGCGGTATTGACGGCGGCGGTGGTGCAGCCCGCGCCACCTTTGGCGCTGATGAACGTGAATACCCGCGCCTTGCCTTCGCCCCCCAGGCTGCGGGTGCGAGCGGAACTGAAGCGGGTGAGTGCCTCGAGCAGGGGCTCAAAGCCCGCAGAGTCATCCAAAAACTCGCCCGCGCCCGCGCGCATGCTGGCCACAATGCTGGCGGGACTTGTCATGTCGCCGTTAGCGAAGATTCCGATCCGCTGGGTGGTGGATTTTATGAGTTCAATGGTGCGGATGGCGCGCTGGGAGTCTTGCGTGGGAATGTTGACGATGACGACTTCGGCGCGCGAATCCTGGAGTTGGCGGAGGATGGAGTCGGTGGGTCCGGCCGGGAACCCGACGTGGCTGAACACCGCCTGTCCGAGGCGCGTCGCTTCGAGACGGGTTTCCAGCGCAGATAAGTGGTCCTGGTCCTCGGTCAGGAGGGCGACGGCGATGCCATGCATAGCGCGGTTCTCGCTGATTTCTCTCGGTGTCTGCATGTTAGAAAGAGAACCCGCTCTCCGCCAAGTGACCTAGGTAACCAAAACTAACGTGCCTTCCTCGCCAAAAACTCGCGACGGCAACTGACAATGCAACTACGTGATCTGCATCTGGGGAGGAAAACATAAACGGCAGGAAACTCAGGCTGCCGCCTTGGTTACGACACATTGTAAGCCAGGACGGCAAAGTTGAAAAGATGTTCATGACGGGCTTCGATAGATTTAAACCCAATTCGGAGCGGAGAGTCGCTGGGACAGAACTGGGAATGCTCAATTAGCCCAGGACGGGACGGGCAGAGGAATGGACTAGGCGACGGTCGTCATCGTGGTTGGGGTCCTGGTGGGAATGGAGGGAGGAAACGCGCGGAAATGCGGCGGAAGACGCAGAGGACTCGGCCAGATATTCGTAGCCGTCGAAGCGCACAGCTACGCCGATTTTGGTTTCGGCGAGGGCCGATCCGGAAGCGTCGTGGGCGGACCGGGCGGCGGGCCGAACCACGCGCAATACGCGGCCGCGGCAGCGTACGGGCATGTTCTCGCCCAGCGTGATTTCGGAGGGCATGCGCAACGAGAGCTCAATTTCGGAGCCTTCGGTGACGGGCGCGTCGGTGAAAAAGAAAACTCCGCGCGAACTGAGATCCTGGGTGAACCCCACGCCTTCCACCGAGGTGCCAGGCTGGCGCAGCGAGAGCGGCAGAAGGTACGGGAACCGCTGTCCGACACGGCGTTCAATCCCCACTGGAGGACTGGTCATAGTTGCTTGACTTCCTTCGCCCAATCGCCGCAAGTGCAGGCGATACTTTAGCGCAGAGCGAACGGGAAGAGAAGTTCGAAATTCGTTACAAAGCGAAATATTCCCAAATTGGTCATTCGCTGGCACTTGGAGGGCTTGCGGGGTGGGGGATGCAGCCCGGCAACGGCGGTCGACTGTGGAAAAGTCGAGCGCGGAGCCGCTGTTCGGCCGCGGGGCGGAAACTTGCTCACGATATAGTAGTGCACACGATGACGTGCAGTCATCCCGTGCATTCACATTAAAGAAACGAACGTGGCAGATTCGAAAGTTCCCATTCCAGAAAGTGCGCCCGAGAGCGCCGCGCCGCGCTGGCAGGCCGCCGGGCGCGCGCTGCGGCATCGCAACTTTCAGCTTTTTTTCAGCGGACAACTGATTTCTCTGATCGGCACCTGGATGCAGACCGTGGCGCAGTCGTGGCTCGTCTACCGGCTCACCGGCTCCGGATTGAAGCTGGGAGCGGTGGGGTTTGCCAGCCAGATCCCGGTGTTCTTGTTTGCGCCTATTGGCGGGATTGTGGCCGATCGCAGCAACCGGCGGCATGTGGTGATTGGCACGCAGATCGCGTCGATGCTGCTGGCGTTCGTGCTGGCTGCGTTGACGCTCACGCACAGAGTGCAGGTATGGCACGTCTTCGGGTTGGCCGCGTTGCTGGGGGTTGTGAACGCGTTCGATATCCCCGGACGGCAGTCATTTCTGGTCGACATGGTGGGCAGGGAAGATTTGATGAATGCTATCGCGCTGAATTCTTCCATGTTCAACGGGGCGCGCGTGGTTGGACCGGCGGTCGCGGGCATACTGGTGGCGCGGCTGGGGGAAGGCTGGTGCTTTTTCGCCAACGGCGTGAGTTACCTTGCCGTGATTGCCGGATTGCTGTTGATGAACGTGCACGCTCCGGCGCGGGTTTCGACGAAGACTTCGCCGTGGGTGCATATCAAAGAAGGATTCCAGTTCGTCAATCGGACGGCGCCCATTCGGGCACTGATGATTCTGCTGGGGTTGGTGAGCGTGGTGGGTATGCCATACGCGGTGCTGATGCCGATTTTTGCGGACAAAGTGTTGGGAGCTCACGGGGGACAGGAGTTCGCATTGCTGATCGGATCGCACGATCTCGGGGCGGTGCGCCTGGGTATTCTGATGGGCGCAGCGGGCGTGGGAGCGCTGCTGGGCGCGCTGACGCTTGCGCTCCGCTCCGGTTTGAAGGGCCTGGGACGGTGGGTCTCGGTGTGCTGCGCCGGGTTTGGCGTGAGCCTGATGCTGTTTTCGTTTTCGAAATCGTTCTGGCTCTCGGTGTTGCTGCTTCTGCCGGTGGGATATTTCATCATGCTGCAGATGGCCTCGTCGAACACCCTGATCCAGGCGATGGTGCCAGACGCACTGCGCGGGCGCACCATGGCGGTCTACTCGATGATGTTCATGGGGATGGGTCCGGTCGGAGCGCTGCTGGGCGGCGCTCTGTCGGACCGGCTGAACGCGCCGCTCACGGTTGCGATTGGCGGGTTTGCATCGGTGATGGGAGCATGGTGGTTCGCCCGGCAGTTGCCGAAGATTCGTGTAGAGGCGAGGCAGCTGATCATCGCGCAGTCGATGGCCGGCGGAGAACCGTCGGAGGAGATGACGGCGCCGGTGGCCGAGGATTGAGCCAGCGATAGCGCCTGGCCCGGCCTCCGCGCCCAGCATCCAGTCACGATTCGGTTTTCGAGGGTTTAAGGCAAAATGAAGTCGGCGTCGCCCGCTATACGGACACGCGTTTGCCCAAGCACCTCCGGGAGTTGACCGATGATTCCAATGCCGGGACATGGTTTAGCGGTCAGCTTTCCGCCATAGATACCGGTGTCGAGCCAATAGTGACACGAGAGACCCATCGATTCGATGCACTCGTGAACCACATTGCTGTCGCCCGCGCAGTAGGGCATAGCCGAAAGAGACAGCGCCATATCGCGAAACAGCGGGGTGAGTTTGGTCGACAATGGCTTCCCCATGCCTGAATAGGCTCGAGCCAGCCGGTTGGGAACCCGCGCGTGCTGGCTGCGGACCCACGCCCAAAGCTGGCGCAGGGTCATCAGCTGAGCAGGAGTCATCTCCTGGCAGGAACCGTCGTTGTGGCCGAGCCCAACCAGTTCGACGCTCAAGAAGTGGGTATTCCCGGCGCCTTGCGCCTGTGCTTTGATAGAAGCTGCGACATACTGAAAGATGTCGCCACCTCGACCAATGGCGAAATGGGCGGAAGCTCCTCTCTGTTCCCAATCGTTCTTCAAACTGTTTGGGGCGTTTGCTCCGGTTGTGACATGTACTGACAGACCCCGAATCGTTCCCATCTTGGGGGCGGCCGCGTTATCGCCAATCGCTCTCTCCAAGGGTACGGTAGCCACGAAATTGCCGCCGATGGAGGCTCGCTCCGCCGGGTCACTGCCGCCGAGCAACGCTATGTTCTGGCTCCCCAAAGTGCCGGCTGGCCCACTCATCCGAACTTCCAGCACCTCGGTGAAGGGACTCGTGCCAGAAAAAGCTTGTATCCTGCTATCCGCTGTCAACCCGCTAAACGTCCAGACCTGCACTTTGGGGCTGCGAAATTCCGCAGGTCTTGCCGTACCGGGGCCAGCGACGAGCTGCACGGTTGCGTTGATGCTGCCGTCCTTAAATCCCCACAATCCAACTCGCGCAGTGCCATCCGCAGCGGCATACAAAAACTCGACATCGTCTTCCGAGTCCGGGATGGCGTTTTGTAGAGAAACGAAATTTGCCATATCGAGAAACCTCAGATCGTCAGAGTTGAGCTAGGTCGGGGGTCCGGCTTCCGATCAGACGCTATAATCTTGGGCCAGGCGGCAAACACCCATCAAGGAAAGCCCCAGCAACAAGGTTAGTGGAAGTCTACTCGGCCCGGAACGAATTGTCAGCAAGTTGGAACTATAAGGTCGCTTGCGCGAAAAGTCGCCATATCGCTCATGGCCCCTCCGAGGGGGTGAGTGTCGACTCTCAGACTCCATCTCTCTCGGCTTCTGTAGTGGCGAAGAGGGGCATCCCGCGCACTATGTGGTCTGAAGCGCCGCCGGGGCGTCTATAATTCTGCGCCATGAAGGCTTCTTGCCGTATTTTTTCTCTACTTTCGGTCTTCCTTGTTTTCAAAGCAATCGTGTTGGCGCAGACCGCGGACGTCGATCCGCTGGCTCCCACCCATGACACGAAGTCGGCCGCTAAGATCGATCACGAGTGGCAGGCGTCGGTGGCGAAGTATGACGGAGCTCGCACGGCGATTTTGCGCGAAGTTGAGCGGCAAGACAACGACGGTCCATATCGCGCCGACTGGGCGACCCTGCGCAAGTTTGAGATGCCACAGTGGTATAAGGATGCGAAATTCGGCATTTTCATTCATTGGGGAGTGTTCGCGGTTCCGGGAGCGATGAATGAGTGGTATCCGCGCAACATGTATCAAAAAAAGGATCCGGCGTTTCAGGAACATCTGAAGCGTTATGGTCCGCAGGATAAGTTTGGATACAAGGATCTGGTGCCGCTGTTCAAGGCGGAGAAGTGGGATCCGGCGGACTGGGCGCGGCTTTTCAAGCAGGCGGGAGCGCGTTATGTGGTTCCGGTCGCGG
The DNA here is from genome assembly GCA_052148475.1 of Candidatus Sulfotelmatobacter sp. GTDB lineage: Bacteria > Acidobacteriota > Terriglobia > Terriglobales > Acidobacteriaceae > Sulfotelmatobacter. Next base: position 12,131 of record JBKQID010000035.1, read on the forward strand.
AGCATCACGACGGCTTTTCGCTGTATGACTCGGGCTTGTCGGATTGGACTGCGGTGAAGATGGGGCCGAAGCGCGACGTGATTGGCGACCTGGCAAAAGCGGTGCGGGCCGAGGGACTGCACTTCGGAGTTTCTTCACATCGCGCCGAGCATGATTTCTTTTTTGACGGCGGCCGAACCATTCGCTCGGATGTGAATGATCCTAAGTATGCCTCGCTCTATGGGCCGGCGCATGCATGGCTCACGGATCCGGCGCAACCGGTGGCGAATGACTGGACCTACGTGAGCCCGGAGTACACCAACGACTGGCTGGCGCGTGCGGCGGAGATCGTGCAGAAATACCAGCCGGAAGTGATGTATTTCGACTGGTGGATCGGGCAGCCGAATTTCCGGCCGAACGTCACGAAGCTTGCGGCGTTCTATTACAACTACGCCGCGCAGCACGGAATCGCGGGCGTGATCAATATGAAGGATTACTCTCTCGATTGGCATGCCGGGGCGCGCGACTTTGAGCGCGGATTGCGGGAAGGCATTGAGACTGAGCACTGGCAGACCGATACCTCGATCAGCAATATTTCGTGGGGCTACGTGGAGCACGATCAATTCAAGACGCCGGAGTTTATCGTGCATCAACTGATCGACATCGTCAGCAAGAACGGAAATCTGCTGCTGAACATTGGGCCGCGGCCGGATGGGACGATTCCCGACGAAGTGCGCAACACGCTGCTCGAAATTGGCGGCTGGCTCAAGCAGAATGGCGAGGCTATCTACGACGCGACTCCGTGGAATGTGTATGGCGAGGGGCCGACGAAGATTCAGCCGGGGTTTGGGCATGATCAGGACACGAAACCGTACACGGCGGAGGATTTTCGTTTCACCCGCAAGGGGAACGTGCTGTACGCGATTGGAATGGCATGGCCTCCCAATGGGCGGGCGGTGATTCACGCCCTGGGAGCCGCCGCGAAGGGATTGCAGATCAAGAATATTGAGTTGATTGGCGGCGGCGAGCCCGGCAGCGCAGAGAAGGTAGAGTGGCACCAGAGCGACGATTCGGTGCAGGTACAGTTGCCGGCAGTGGCTCCGGGGAAATATGCCTATGTGTTGAAAGTTACGCTGGGGCCGTAGAGAACTGCCTCAGGGGTGAAATCCGTTGGGTAGTGTCCGTGTAGCGTCCCTAACGTTTTTCCAAGGATTGGATCGTGCGCGGGTCCGCAGTTTTCTTCTGCTCGCCGCACATGGGCCGGGTCAATGAGTGTAATCGGAATTTTGCAACAGTTATCTTCACGGCATTATAATTATTAGCCGCTATGTTGCCGTGCCGAAAATGGCGACTGCTCTTCTCGTTGCTGGCCCTCATGGGTATGGTCCCACGTCTCTCCGCGCTCGTTGAAGAGGACCGCATGTACCATGGCAGGATTGTTCAGTGTCTCCACGGAGGCGCTTGGGTCGGACAGAGAAACCTCGGGGTCTACACCCGTGCTCAAATTTACAAGGAGCGAGTATTCACAGGAACGGTTCAGTCCGTTGTCGAAATATCGTTCACTGATCGGCGGCTCCAAATTATGCCCGACGAAGTTCTTCTCGGTGACGTTGCAGGCGAAATAACAGCTACGATGAATCAGTCGTGTCTGAGGGAAGAGCCTCCCGATGTTAAGGATGGAGACAAGTGGCTCTTTTTCGTGGAGACCTTATATCGTGACGGGATTCCGTACGATGTGGTGGATTTCGAAAGTCCGGCGCAGCCAGTATCACTTGCTCAATATGACATTTGCGTGCTGCGGCTGCACGCCGACATTGATGAGAGTTGCATCCCGCTGATGCCGGCGCGACGATACGAGTCTTACTGGGATTGCATGCGGACGAATGCGATCATACCTCCGGTCGCCAATCCTTTCCCCCGGTCTAGCCCATTCGGGGTACCCGAAATCAAGCTGGAGCTCATTTCTCCTCCGCTCGAATTTCGGACACATGATGCCAGCGGAGGGAATGCCCCGGCAGTCGATCTTCAACGTCCCGGCGGGGCTTACCGGTGCTCGTATGACGACGATTGACGAAACCAAGCGATTTCACTCATTGATCCTGAGCGGTGCGGCTGAAGGCGGGCTTCCCAACTCAGCTACAGGCTGCGGAAGCGCTCTTTCACTTCGCGCACGAAATCCACGAAGCGCGGCTGAGTGATGATCTGGGGATGCCAGCACAGATCGCGCTCAATTAAATCGTAGGTTTCGACGATATGCGAACCCGGCAGCGGATTGCCTCTCGCGTCATGGTCGCGGCCCATCAGCCAGAGGTGGTCGGCGACCGCGGCTGCGGCCGTTATGTCGTGAGTGACGACGATGATGGTGTTGAGGTCGTCCATGTTGGCGACCTTCTGGATCAGCTCGCTGGTTTTTTCCAGCATGAGCAGGTCGAGGCCGCTGAAGGGTTCGTCCATCAGCAGAAAATGTTCAGAGCAGAGAATCTGCTGGATGATGGCGCAGCGCTGGCGTTGTCCGCCGGATAGCTGCACCGGGTAAAGGCGCGCCTTGTCGAGTAAGTCGAACTCAGTCAAGTACTGGACGACCTTGTTGTGCGCGGCTTTGTCGTCTTTTTCCTTCTGGTTTGCGGCGAGCAGCAGATTCGACATCACGGTGCGATGTTCGAACAAAGGATAGTCCTGGGCCACCACGCCCACTTCCCCGGCTTGAACCGGGCGGTCTTGGCCGTTGATGGTGACGCGGCCTGAGGTCGGCTTGTTGAGTCCGGCGATGATGCGGAACAGCTGGGTTTTGCCGATGCCGCTCGGCCCGAGGAACCCGACGACCTGGCCCTGCACGTGATCAGTACAGATGATGTCTTTGATTTCCGCGGTGACGTGTTTGAGGATGGGACGGCCGTCGTATTCGAGGGAAACGTCGTCCACCTTCAGCAGCGTTTTTCCGTAGGTGTAGGAAACCATGATGTCGTTTTCTTGCCGTTCTCTCCACTTATTACTTGCGACTGATTACTTGCGTTCCAAAGTCAGATCCGCGTAAGGACAGAAAACCTCCCGCAGAAGCCCGATCCCGTAATCCTGCGCCAGCCCCAGCAGCAGGATGGTCAACTGAATCGCGAACACTGCGCTCAGATGAAAATGCTTGTTCTGATTGAGCAGCATGGCGCCCACTCCGCCTTCCGAGCGCGAGATGCCTTCGACCATGGTGAGCATCATCCATCCCATGGCCGCATTCTGGCGCAGGACCTCGAAGGCTTTGTCAGCCTGACCGAGGATCACCACCTCATAGACCACGCGCCATTCGTTCATGCGCAGCGTGCGCGCCAAGTCGAATTTCTCTTTGGGGATGCTGGCAACCACCTCGGCCATGCCGGTGACAAAAAATACCGACACAGAAAAGACCAGCAGATAGAGCTTGAGCTCGTGTCCGGTGGTGGCTGCCAGGGTAAAGAAAAACGTCAGGCCCACCATGGAGAGAAAACGCAGCTTGCTGAGCAGGGTAACGATGGGACGAAAGAACGGGATGACCGTGAGATAGGCCATCAGCAGCGAGAGCAGGGCCGCGAGGCCGATCGCCTCCAGATTCAGAACGAAGCTGGTGATCAGCTCGCCGCCCAGACCCTCCATCCACATTTCGCCCAGAGCCTGCCAGACTTCTTTCGGCTTGGGCAGGAAGACGGTCGGCGAAAAGACCCAGATGAAAAACAGGAACAGCAGCTGGAGTCCCACCATCCAGCGCACCGTTTGTTTGGAGATCACCTTGTTAGGTGAGAAAACCTCAATCACCTGATTCATCTAGTCTTCCATTACTCTCAAACCTTGTCATTTCGAGCGGAGCGAGAAACCTGCTTTTCCCTCGCCGCAGGCAAACAGCAGGCTCCTCGTCGCTGCGCTTCTCGGAATGACAAGCTGTTTCAAATGCGATTTAGCTGCCGAGCAGCGTGATTTCCACGCGGCGGTTAGCGGCCTTGCCCGCGCTCGTCTCATTCGTCGCCACGGGATTTTGCGAACCGTGCCCGGCTATCTTGAAGCGGTTGTCGGGGAAGTTGCGCGGCGCGTGCTTCTGCAGCCAATCTTTTACGGCCGCGGCGCGGGCATCGGAGAGCGCCTGATTCACTCCCTCACTGCCGGTGTTGTCGGTGTAGCCGTCGACCTGAATGAACAGGCCGGTGATGGCCAGCGAGTCTTTCAGTTCCGACATGGTGCGCACGCCCTCTTCGGTGAAGGTGGCTTTTCCCGTGTCGAAATTAATGGAGTACGACCGCTTCGAAACCACCGGCCCGGTTTCATTGGCGGCATATTGCGGCGCCTCGCCTTCGGCGCCCCCGCTGCTCATGCGCGCCTGGGCTCCCGTGATGAAGGACTTGTCTTCAATATCTTTCACGTCGGGAATAGGCGTGTCTTTAAACAGCGCGGGATACTGCTGGGTCGCGATCTTGGCGAATACCGTGTAAGTCGAGCGGAAGTTGTCGTTGGAGCCCGGCTCGAGGCCGAACAGAATGAGGTTGTCGGCAAGGTTGTTGACGGTCGAACCGCCGAGATCAACTTTCAAGCCTTGCGCATCATTCTCGGTTACGCCTTTGTAGTACTTGTACCAGTAGGCTTCATCCTGATCGGCATAAACCTTGGCGCTGATGGCCGAAGCTTTATGCAGCACCTGATCGAAGGCCTTGACCTGGTCGCCGGCTTCGAATGTGGCGGCCAGCATGCCCTCGATTTCGGCGCGGTTGTGTTCGAAAAAGTTCTTGGGACCGAGAATCACGGCGGGCATCTGCGAACGATATTGTTTCGAGCTGACCACTTTCACCAGCCCGCCCTTGCCTTTGGCGATAGTCACGTCGCCGGGAGTCCAGGTCACGACCGCGTTCACGCAGACGTGCTTGGTTTCTCCGGTGAGATGTCCGTCTTTCACGACCTTGCGGTCGTCGCATTTTCCGGCAACGTAGTCGGCGGCGGCCACGTTGTAATCGGAGGCGTTGAGCCAGTTAACTGCGTCCGGATCCCACGTCTTTTCGTCGGGATTATTCTTGATGCTGTTGTCGCCCTCCCACTTCTGCGCGATGTTCCAATCGCCGTCACGCAGCACGCCCTCGACTAGCAGGCCTTTCGCGGCCTGGGGATTGCTCTTCACTTCAGGCGGCGCCATGAGCGAATCTTCGCCGCGGCTGTAGCCGGTCGCGCCAATCACCTTGGCCTGGTAGTCGGGACCAAGCTTCTTCAGTTGCGGGTTGATGGCGGCGAGAAACTGTCCCGAGCCGTCGCCCATGATGACCACGAAGTTGGCCCCGTTGGAACACTGCGAAGACCCGCTGGAAATCTCGCGGGCGCAGGCGATCAGATCTTCCTGCATTTTTCCAGTGTCATCCTGACGGATGAGCATCAGGTTGACGCCGTGTTTCTCCATCAGCGAGCCTTTGGTTGTGCTGGCGCCGCCGTTGGCGTAGATCATATTGATCTGGGCATTCCACTCCCAGATTTCGCCACGGATCAACGTTGCGGGCACGCTCACGGCGGACGAGCCGGGAAGCGCTACGGGCTCGACATTCTGCACCAGAGCATCTTTCACGTCGGGCAATGCAGCCTTTTCCGGCACGAGTGCTTTCATGACGCCGGGAGTGGGAATCCAGCCAAGTTCCGCGGCCTTGCGAAGTCCAAACACAAAGCCCACTACGAGCAGAATGATCAGAATAATTTTAGGGCCAGCTTTTAGATGTGCCATGTCTTGCGTTTCCTCCCGTGTGCAACTCTTGCTGGTTCAACTCAGTGAGAAATCCCGTGACTTGAACATGTTTACTTGAACATGTCGCCGTAATCGCCCGCGCTCTTCGCAGCCGTCGGAGCATCCGGGGCCTTTCCAGCCGGAACCGGCACTGGCGCTGCGGTTGCGCCCGGCAGCAGGAATGCCGTGTCGGTGGCGCCGGAGGTCAACAGCTTCTGTTCGTAGGCATCGAGTTTCTCGAGGGCGTCGGTCTCGACTGCGCCGTTTTCCAGGTCGATCGTGTCCATGAAGTTCTGCGCCAGGCGCTGGAAGTCTTCCATCTCGCCCAGCTTGCGTCCTGCCTCTTCGGCAAGATGCTCCATGGTCTGGTCGTAGAGTTCTTTCTCGTCGCCCGTGCCCTTGATAACGGCGAGCGCGGTGCGATAGGCGCGGAAGGCGGTGTTAATAGTCTTGTACTCGATCTCCGCCTGCTTGACTTCGTTGTCGGTGTCTTCAATGTAGAAATCGATGTGAACGGCCCACTTGCTGAGCAGGTCGTAGATGTTCTGCAACTTGTTCAGCAGTTGCTGGTAGCTCAGGTTCGACTTCTGCAGGCGCCCCGCTTGGTTGGCCTTGGCCTTCATCTGCAAGGCCATGCGGAGCTGTTCGTTCTGGTCAGCCGTGCTCGTAGCGATTTTCTTGGCGTGGGCCGCCAGGCGCATGTTCTCGCTGGCCAGGGCCGAGTTCTTGTCGATGATGTTCTTCAAATACTGAATCTGACCGCTGACGTTCGAGATCTGCTGCGACATGACGTCGCGGCGTTTGCGCATCTGCGACAGGTGATCTTTCAGGATGCCGATGGGATCGATGTCGATGATCAGCCCCGTAATGGCGCGCATGAGCAGACGGAAGAGCAGATGCGTGCGGCTGCTGAATACGACGAACAGAATCGCGCCCAGGATGGCCGCCAGGTAAACCATGTGCAGCGTATCGGCCAGCATCGAGACAATGAAGGGCACGATCTGGCCCCAGCCGTAGATCACGGCGGCCGCTGCCAGGACGATGAAAATCATTCCGGTCTTGCCTTCGGGGCGCGACCAGAACGACTTCAGCTGATCGCCAAGATTATTCGGAGTGGACGGTGTAATACTCATGGGGCTTTATCCTTATCCTCAAACAACCCTTATCCTGGTTCGCCTATCCCTGGAGAAGGCTGACGTACTTGGCTTTCTCCTGATCGATCTCAAGCGCGCGCCGCTGAGCGGCGATGGTGAACTGCGATTCGGCGCGCTGAATCTTGCCCTGCGCCCCCACCAGTTCGCTGGTGACGTCGGTGAGCCGCTGCTGGAGTTGCGCAATCTCTTTCTGCTTCTGCGCGATCGCGTCGGTAACTTCTTGTACCTTCTTCTGGCGATCGTCGATTTCACGCTGCTTGGTGGCGGACGCAGAGGCGGCAAACGATTCCTGCTCGTTCTGCAACGCGACTTTCAGCCCGTCGAAGGTGGCGAGAATCTTTTCCTGGGAGAGACCCTCCTGCGCTTTCGCCTGCACGACCGCGGTCTTGAAGCGGGTGCGCTCGTCGAGCGAGGCGATGGCCGATAGCGGATCGAGGTACTTGTGGATGGTGGCGGCGACCTGGGTCGCATTGAAATTAGTTTTTGCCAGAATTCTTTGATAGACGTGCTCGGCCTCTTCGCTCATCGGCTGCGTGCTCATCGCTGGCACGCTGACCGGCTGATAAACCGCGCTATCCATGGAAGCCGCGACTGGCGGGGCGACGACGGGCACCGCTTCGGTGTGCGGTTGCGGATGCGCCTGACCTTGTCCCTGTCCTTCGGGCTTGGGATCGTCGTCCTCGATGATCACGTGCTTGATGCCGTCAAAGAATTTGTTGCTCATTGCAAACTCCTAACGTTATGTTACGTACACCCCCGCCAGACGGTTCCCGAGGCACGGTTCCTAATTGTTCGTTTGTCGGTATGTTACTGAAAATGATCGCCTCGGCATAGCGTTGCGTGGGGATGGGTGCCAGCTCTACCAATAGCTGCCTGCACCGCGGGCTGACCATCCCTGCGGCGTCGTACAGAGGATGCTATGTCCTGACACGGGTGATGTCAACGGCGGGTTTGGTGCGGAATATTGCACTTCGCAAAGCCCAGTTTGCAGAAGGGCGCGGCGATACGAACGTACAATTTCGCGAAAATGGATTGGATGCGGGCAGGAGAATCTATGCGGCGCGTTCGCTATTCCGTGGTGACGAGTCTGGACGGCTATATCGCCGGTCCCAACGGCGAACACGATTGGATTGTGAGGGATCCGGACTTCGATTTCAATGCGCTATTCAACCAGTTCGACACCATCCTGGTCGGGCGCCGGACCTTTGACACCATGGTGACCGCGCAACGTGTAACCATGCCCGGCATGAAGACGATTGTTTTTTCGCGAACGCTGCGGCAGGAGGATTATCCGCAAGTCGCGATCGTTGCCCACGATCTGCAGCGAACCTTAACCGCTCTGAAATCAAGCCCTGGAAAGGATATCTGGTTATTCGGTGGTGGATCGCTGTTCCGCAGTCTCGCCGCAGACGGACTGGTGGATACGGTGGAAGTCCGTATTGTCCCGATTCTTCTGGGTGGGGGAGTTCCTTTGTCACCGGAGCTGGAGAATCGCGTAAAACTCGTGCTCACCGCTCACACTGTATTCCAGAGCGGCATGGTCTCGTTGGCGTATGCGATCCGGGAATGATGTGGCCGTGGCCGATTCGAGTTCTATCGAAAGGCTAATCCAGGCGCACAAGAAAGACCGCGCCTTCGGGAGTTTCGGTTTCGGCGGCCAGTTTCTGGGCACGATCGCGGTCGTCGTCGAGAACCCGGATGCGGATCCACCAGTCTCCGGCGGGGCTCGCGAAGCACAAGACCTGAGCAGTGTGGTAGCGGCGCTGCAGGTAATCGGCGAGTTTGTTGGCGGCCGGTCCGTGGGGAAATCCGCCGATTTGTACGGCCCACTTGCCGGGCGAATCGGGAGACGCGGACTGCATCAGCTCGACTTTCACTTCGGCGACGCCAGGCTGCCAGACGTCGAGTTTGCGGGCGGCGGCGAGCGAGAGATCGAGGACGCGCCCCGGAATGAAAGGCCCGCGGTCGGTGATGCGCACCAGCGCCGTGTGCCCGGTCTTGACGTTGGTGACGCGCACGATGGAGCCCAGCGGATAAGTGCGGTGTGCGGCCGTCATGGCGTGCATGTTATAGACTTCCCCGTTCGATCCGCGGCGGTTGTGGTAGGGCGGGCCGTACCAGCTGGCGAGTCCGGTTTCGGTGGCGATGGGCTTGGCATTGGCGGGGAGGATGGGCTCGGCCAGGTCAGCATCCGCTTCTTTTTTGGAACCGGCGGGTACGTTTTCTTTTGGGGCCGGAACGTTGGCGGATGGCCGGGACTCGGCCGGCTCGGTGGTTGTGGCCGGCGGCGGGGGCGGTGGGACGCTGACGCGCACCTGCTTGTGCTGGCCGCAGCCGCTCAGCAAAAGAATCGCGATGAGAACAATCAGCAGCATGGCGACGCGGACGAATCGAGCGCGACAGCGAGGCTCGATTGCGAACGGCGTGCTGGACTTGGCTACTTGGGCGGATGGTGGTGCTGTTCCATGTAGTCGGCAAACTCCGTAAGTTTCTGCGAGGCCGTACGAAGAGCCTTGGTGGAGTGCGTACGCACGGCGGGGACCACCTCGTCGTTGAGATATTTGATGAATTCGGGAATCTCTTTTTCCAGGCGCTCGGCGGCTTCGTTGATGGTTTGGCTGACGCGTGTCGAGGCGTCTTCCACCTTGCGGTTGAAGTCGTTCATGGTGCTCCTCGCGATGACTCGGCGTGGATGGATTCACGCGGTGTTGCGGATGCCAGGCAGAGTTATTATTTCGCGGCCAGGGTGCGAGGTCAATGGCGAGATGGCTGAATTCGGTGGTTCCCGCCCGAGCGGGAACGGGTGCATCGGAGACATGCGCCCGGGCGAGTTCTTCCCCACGGTAAAATGCGGGCTCCAGTGATGAATTCTCAAGCTAAGTCGCACGCCGCGGTGCGGGAGCAGAGCTTTCGCGCACAGCTACTGGCCTGGTATGACGCACATGCGCGCGATCTACCGTGGCGCGAGACCCTCGATCCGTACCGGGTGTGGTTGTCGGAAATCATGTTGCAGCAGACGCGGGTGGCGGCGGTGATTGAGCATTATCACGAGTTTCTGCGGCGGTTTCCGACCGTGGAAAAGCTGGCGCGGGCGCGGGAGGCCTCGGTGCTGGCGGCGTGGAGCGGCCTGGGATATTACCGGCGGGCGCGCAGGCTGCACGCGGCGGGGAGGGTGGTCGCGCGGGAACGCGGCGGGAAGTTTCCGGAGACGGCGGAGGGATTGCGTCAGTTGCCTGGCGTGGGACGCTACACGGCGGCGGCCATTGCCAGCATTGCTTTTGGCGAGCCGGTCGCGGTCGTGGATGGCAATGTGGAGCGGGTGCTGCAGCGGCTTTCCGGGCGGCGGCTCGCTGGCGAAGAGTTCTGGCTGGCGGCTGAGGGGCTGCTGGATCGCGAGCGTCCGGGGGATTTTAACCAGGCGGTGATGGAGTTGGGAGCGACCGTGTGCACGCCGCGGGCGCCAGCGTGCCTGACTTGTCCAGCAGTGGAATTGTGCGCGACCCGCGGGGAGATGGCAGGGGCGGTAAAGGCGGCGCGGCAGCAGAAGCGGGAGATTCACTACGCTCTGGATACGCGAGACGGCGCGGTGTTCCTGGTGCAGCGGGCGCCGGATGAGCGGTTGATGGCGGGGATGTGGGAGTTGCCGGAAGTGGATGGGCCCTCAGAGGCTAAAGCCCCGTCCAATAGGGCAGGCGAAATCGCAGCGCTGAAAGCGCTGCGCCACCCAAAAGCAACTCGGCAGCCAAATGCAACCCGACAACCAAATGCGACGCGCGCCGACAGTGCTAAAGCCGGCTTCACGCTCAAACACTCGATTACGGTGACGGACTACACGGTGAGAGTGTGGCGTATGTCGGTGCCGACGGATGTTCGAGGAAAGTGGATTCCAGTCGAGAGGCTGGAGCGGGTTGCGCTGACGGGTCTGGCGCGGAAGATTCTGCGAAAGGCGGAAATCATTCCTCCCGTCCGGCAGGCTAGCGTTGTCATCTAAGATAGAGGGCGGTCTTGAGAGGGATGTGTGCACGGGCTGGAAAGATCGTGCCTGCAGGAACGGGAGGACGAAACGATGACGGCATTAGCTAACGGATCGACGGCACCCGCATTTGAGTTGAGCTGGTTGGACGGGAAACATTTCTCGCTGACCGGCGAACTGGCGCGCGGGCCGGTCGTACTGGTGTTCTTCAAGGTGTCGTGTCCGACGTGCCAGTATGCGCTGCTGTTTTACGAGCGGCTTTATAAGGCCTACGGGCACAAGGGCGTCACGCTGGTTGGGGTATCGCAGAACGACGCCAAGGAGACGGCGGCATTTAACAGGGAATTTGGCGTGACGTTTCCCGTGCTGCTCGACGACACCCGCACCTATCCTGCATCGAATGCCTATGGGCTGACCAACGTTCCCACGGTCTTCTGGATCGCGCCGGATGGAGAGATTGAAGTTTCGAGTGTCGGCTGGCTCAAGGCGGATTTTGAAGAGATTAACCGCCGCATGGCGGAGGTGGGGAAGACTGCTCCGGCGGCGATGTTCAGGCCGGGAGAGGACGTGCGCGACTTCCGCGCCGGTTGAGGATCGAAAAACTAGCCGCCGGTCCGGCGGATGAACCAAGCCGAGCTGCGCTCGGCGGACGGGCGAGGTCGCCCGTCCCTACACAAGCCCGTCCCCACACAGCAAAGAAAGATGACCTGCGCAGCCGGACACGTCCGGGCGTGCCCACTGTTCCGCCAGTGGTTGCACTCTCGTGCTGCGGATTTCTCACTTCTCATGCAGCCGTGTGCGGGACCTCCTTTACAATCCTTGCAGACTTTCACAAGAAACAAGGGCTTCCGGCGAGCGGCGCTTGCTAGAAGAAAAAGCCTATTTATGCGGGGAATGCTGAAAATTACGTCGGCGTGTCTGATGGTGTGCGCGAGCCTGGTGGTTTATGCCGAAGGCGGAGCCGGTGCTGGCGGCGCAAGTGGCGCAAAGGGTGGCCGGAGCACGCCTTCCGTGAAGCTGCCGGGAACCGCAATTGTGGCGCTGGAGACAATTACGCCGGAACACATTCGCTGGCACGTGCGCTACCTATCGCACGATCTGCTTGAGGGACGTGGGACCGGGCAGCGCGGCGGCGACATCGCCGCGGAATACATTGCCACGCAATTTGCCGAATATGGGCTGAAGCCCGCCGGCGACCACGGAACGTACATGCAAAAAGTGCCGCTGGTGGGGATCACGACCCTGCCGGAAACGCAGTTTTCTCTCGTCCCGAAGCAGGGCGAGACTATGAATTTGAAGCCGCTCGACGAGTATGTCGCCTACGACCAGACCCAGCAGGCGCAGTCCGACGTGGATGCGGAAATCGTTTTTGTGGGATACGGCATCGAGGCGCCGGAATATGGCTGGGACGACTACAAGGGCCTCGACGTGCGGGGCAAAGTTCTGCTGATGCTGGTCAATGAACCGCCGTCGGACGATCCGAAGTTTTTCAAAGGCAAGGCACTTACCTACTACGGACGCTGGACCTACAAATATGAGGAAGCCGCGCGTAAGGGCGCCGTGGGAGTGATTCTGGTCCATCAGGCGCAGATGGCGAGCTATCCGTGGGAAGTCGTGCGCAATTCGAATTCCGGGGAGAAATCGTTTCTGAAGCTGGAGGGTCCGGCGCTGAAGGTGGCGTCGTGGGTGCATCTGGATGTGGCGACGAGATTGGCTTCGGCATCCGGGATGAACCTAGAGAAGATGATGAAAGACGCACAGACTCGCGAGTTTCACCCAGTAAATCTGGGGGCGCGGCTCAAGGCGCACATGGTGAGCAAGGTTCGGAATTTCGAATCGAACAATGTGCTAGCCATGCTGCCGGGCTCGGATCGCAACCTGGCCAGCGAGGCCGTCATTTACACCGCGCACTACGATCATTTCGGCATTCGTCCGGATATGCCGGGGGACAACATTTTCAACGGGGCCAACGACAACGCCACGGGCTGCGGCATTCTGCTCGAACTGGCGAGGGCCTTCGGAGCGGCGGCGCAGCGGCCGCGCCGGTCGATTCTGTTTGCCGCGGTCACGGCCGAGGAACAAGGGCTGCTGGGGTCGGAGTATCTGGGCAAGCATCCACCGGTTCCGGCGGGAAAGATCACCTTGGATTTAAATTATGACGATGTGAAGCCGCTGGGAGCTCCGGAAGAAGTGCAAGTTTCAGGCGCGGAGCGGACAACTTTTTATCCGGCGGTCGAGGCCACGGCGAAAGAGTTCCGGCTGGCGATTCGCCCGGATGCGCTGCCGGAGGCGGGACATTTTTATCGCTCCGATCATTTCAGCCTGGCGCGCGTCGGCGTGCCTGCCTTCTCGATTAACGAAGGGATGAAGTACAAGGGGCATACCGAAGCCTGGGGACTCGATCAGGAGCACGAGTACGTCGAGAAGCACTATCACCAGCCTAGCGACGAATATCATCCGGAGATGGATTTTGTGGGGGATTCGGCGATGGCGCGATTCGGATTCGCGCTGGGGTGGGAAGCCGCGAGCCTGCCGAAACGGATCGAATGGCAGAAGGGCGACGAGTTCGAGGCGGCGCGGGCGAAGAGCCAGTAACGAAAGCGAGTACTCAGTACTCAATATCGAGAGGAGACGTTCAGCGACTCTGCTCTCATGTTTCCTCCAAAGTGCGCGCCTAGACTGCGCAGCGGCTAGTCCAATCAAAATCAGCAGTTTAAAGGCGGTAACCTAGGTAACTTTAGCGGCAGCGCTCTGCGTGTTAACCTCGATATGTCCGTTTGAAATCAGCAACTTCCAAATACTCCTGATCCGAGGATGCCGAGAATTCCTATTTTTCGACTGGGTGGAGCGCCAGAGCGACCGGCGCCGCCGAATCTGGCTGCGTCCACGCCTTTCGTTTCGCTGGAAGGAATCAGCGTCGGCGTCGATAACCTGCGGCACGATGTGGTGCTGAGCCCCCGATTTGTGGAACTGGCGCGGGCGCAGATTTCGCGGTTGCTGGCGCGGAACGGCGAGTTGGAAGGATTGCTCTCGGCGGAAGCTCCGACAACCACGCAGGGGCCGGCGTGGATGCGAAACCAGGCGGGGAGGGCATCGCGGCCCAAGATCGATCCGGCGGACTGGAAGCTGGCGCTGACGGAGTTGCAGGTCGGGTCGCTCAATCGAGCCAAGAAAGAGTTCAAGTTGTCGGTCGACCTGCTGGCGCGGCTGGCAGTGACGAAATTCCTGCGCACGGAAATGAACCAGCAATTCCTGCTGGTGCTGGAGCGCTGCCGCGTGCTGCTGAAAACCTACGACAACCTGCGGCAGCAGAAGGCGCACGAGTACCGCGAACGGCTGGCACAATTCCAGGTGCGCAAGAAAATCATCCTGCGAAAAACCGGGCAGGAAATCTTTGAGACCTTGCGCGAAGTGGAGAAGAGCACGCTGGTGCGCACCCGGCGGTCGCTGTTTGGCGAAGAGACCAACGGTGGAAGCTATTTCACGTATCCGCTGTTCCTGAACCGGCTGCTGTTTTCCGAAGACGGGCGGGACGACTACCTGTGCGCCGAGTATTACGTCATGCTGGGCAACTGGGATCGCGATCCCGACCGCTATGGCCGGATGCGGGAAGTGGTTTCGGGATTTCTGCGCATGCAGTATGGCGAGGAAGTGAGCGCCGAGACCCTCGACTCGTGGATGAACGTGCCGGAGAATGCGCGGGCACTTGTCGGAACGGGAACGCCGGAAGATTCTGACGAGGGACAAGCGCAGCAGGAGCGGCTGGCCGACTGGGTGCGGCTGCTCGAAGACGAGCAGGTCATGGAAAACGTGATCGCCTCGTACTATGTGGTTCCTTTGCTGGGCGAATATGCGCCGCGCATCAATCCGCAGCAGTTGAAGAGTTCGCTGACCGACCGCACCGAATGCGACCGGGTCGAGCGCATGATTCAGGAGCACGGCAAGCTGACGCCGAACAGCCTGTATGCCGCGGTGGCGAAGGTTGCCAGTTGCCGCGGCGCGGAGCGCGCGAAAGTGGCCGCGCGGTTCCTGGGAGACTTTTTTCACTATCACCGCGACTTGCGGCGGCTGGAAGTTTTGAATGCGGCGCTCGATTCCGTCAACCTGGTCAGCAATGAACGCCTGCAGGAACTGTCGCGGGTGAACGGAACGCTCTACGAGTTTCTGCTCCCCGAAGAACAAGGGCAGGCAGACTCGGAAAAAGTGCTGCGTCACGTGGTGCTCAAGGCGGACGTGCGCGATTCGACGCGGCTGACGCGGACGATGATGGAGAAGGGACTGAATCCGGCGTCCTATTTCAGCCTGAATTTCTACGATCCGGTCAACAAGCTGCTGGAAAAATACGGGGCGCGCAAAGTGTTTCTGGAAGGCGACGCCATCATTCTGGCTATTCTGGAGCGCGAAGGCGAGCCTGGACTGGCGGTGAGCCGCATGTGCGTGCTGGCGCGCGAGATCATTGAGATTGTCCGCGGGTATAACGAATTGATGCAGCGTTCGGGCATGCCGGGTCTGGAGCTGGGCCTGGGCATCACGCTGCAGGAGTCGGCGCCGCTCTATCTAATGGATGGCGAGCACCAGATCATGATTTCCGAGGCGCTGAACGAAAGCGACCGGTTATCTTCCTGCAACAAGCGGGCGCGCAAGGTGATGGAGCCCAAGGCGGGGCCGTTCCATGTATACGCGTTTCAGGCGGCGGAACTGGACGAGAACGGCAATCCGGAGGACGTAATTATCAGTTTCAATCTGGGCGGCATTCGCATGAATGAAGCCGCCTTCTGCAAATTGCAGCAGGAAATTACGCTCGATCCGCTGAAGGTGCGGCTGCCCGCCTCACTCGCCTCCGACCGAGGAGAGTACCACCTGTTCAGCGCCACAGTAGCCGTCGACCGGGACATCTTCCGGAACATTGTGGTACGCGAGAGCCGGATTCCGCGCATCGATCCCGCCGACTTCTCGGTCACGGGATGGACCGAGCGCAAGTACTACGAAGTCTGCACCGACCCTGCGATTTACTCGGCCCTCGAGAAGCGCAAGGCCGTTGGCCGCTAGCGGCATGGCCCGCGTCAGGCCATCCGCATTACCTCTCTGGAACTAGAAATCGGTTCCCACTTGCATCGCTCGAAACGGAATCTGGAAGGTTGCTTCAACATCGACTGGAGTTCCGTTCTTCGTGGCGGGCTGGAACTGCCACTGTGCCACGGCCTGGCTGGCAAATTGGTCAATGCGGTCGTCGACGCCGCGAAGGATGCGGACGTTCCCCACTCTGCCATCGGCGTGAATGATCGCGTAGAGAATTACCGTGCCCGCGACGTTCTTGCGCATCAGCTGCAGCGGATATTTGGGGTCGACTTTCCGAATGGCCATGGGCTGGGAGAGTGCTTCGGCTGGCGCGTCGTGACTGCTCAAGTCATGACTACTCAAATCATGATTATTCAAATCATGACTGCCGAAGTCGCGATCGAGTTCGGCGAAGCGGATGACCCAACTGCCCGCTGCGGAGTTCAGGTTTGGCATGTTAAGAGTGAGCGAATAGAACTTGCGGTTGCCAAAAACGGCGCGTTCGGCTGGGGAGAGTTTCGCCGAGTCGCCGGGCTGCAAGGGATGCGACGGGGCACTGGCGACGCGCGGCGGGGGCACGCTCGCTATCAGATTCGGGTTGACCGAGTTGGTCGACGTCTTGCCGGGTTCGCCCGCCACGGGCGAGGTTTTCGCGGCTGTGCTTCCAACGTAGAGGCCCGACGGCAAGTTGCCGGTTTCCTTCCTCGATGATCCGCTCCCGCTCGCTTCGCTGCCGCCGTTGCCGTTGGCGCCGGGCGAACCAGAGGCTCCGGGATGTCCGTCGGGTGTGGCGGCGAAGGCGCCGCGGCGATTCCCTGTCGGCGGGTCTGGGGGCGCGCCTACGGCGGGATGTAGATTTAGCACAATCACACGGCCGGGCTCGCCAAAAGATGCTCGGGAAGATCCCGCGGCAGAAACCGACGGGGGCGGAGGAACGACTTGCGGAGCACCGCCGACGCGCGAAGATCGAGATCCCGATCCTGCAAGGGTCCGCTGTTCTGCGACTGGGAGATCGGGCGCGGGCGCGATCACGGAACTCCGCCCGATGTTCAGATCGCCGATCGGACGCGCAGTTGCGGATTCGATGCTCGGCGGGGGCGCAACCACCAAATTCTGCAGCGTCGGCGAATTCCGTCGGTTCCTAAGATCGGCCGCATCGGGCGGCGGCGCCACGACGGGGCTCTCCATCTTAGGCGGGATCCGGGTGATCTCCGCTGCCGGGGTCAAAGGAACGGGTGGAATGGCGAGGCGTGGTTGTTCTCGCTCGTCGGACCACGCCACAATATTCGGCAGGGCAACGTCGCGCTTCAGCTTGACATTGGGTGGCGTCACGATGGTTTGCGATCGATTGTCGGCCCCCGGAGGAAGAGAAATCACTGGCTGGCGAGAGAATTCCGGGTCCGCTTTCTGCGCCTGCGTCGACGACTTCGTTCGCGTATCGATGGGTGGAAGATATTCCGACGCCTGGTAATAAATTACTTGTGCTCGGTCGAAGGTCGGCCTCGCTACCACCCGGGGCTGGAGCGCAAAGAACCGGGTGAATCCAACCAGCAGAGCCATCGCGACCACGTGATAGATGACCGACTGCAGAAATCGAGCCCATGGAAGGGGGCGCGTCACGAACACGTCTGGCCAGAACGGCGCCGGAGCGGAATGCACTTCAAGAGAGGGAAGGCGGCGCGGAAAGACGAGATCGCGGAGATTGCCGAAGAAGACACGAGGCCACGCAGGCAGCTCGACCAGAAGCCGTGGAACAGGCGCGGGTTGCGGGATTTCGCCGACAGGGACTGCGGTCATCTTTTCCATAGTAGATGCCGCCAGCGGGATTGGGGTAGCCGGGAGGACATCCATTTCGCGAGCTTCAGTTCTGATTACGGGCAACGAATGCTCTGGTTTCTGGTGCGCGCAAGTCCTCACAGGGAAGAGCGTTTATAATCTTGTGTTTCGGCATACTGCCGCATTTCTCACTGTTAAGGATGCACCTTGCTCGATTTTCTAGGAGATTTACGACGGACTCATATGTGCGGGACGCTGCGGCCCTCCGATGCCGGCCAGAAAGCCGTGCTCATGGGATGGGTAAACCGGCGGCGCGACCTGGGCAACCTGATTTTTATCGATTTGCGCGACCGCACCGGAGTGACCCAGGTCGTGCTCAACCGCGAACTCGACGCGGCGGCGCACGACAAGGCGAATACGGTGCGCAACGAGTACGTCATCGCCGTGATCGGCACGGTGAAATTGCGCGACGCCGACACAGTGAACAAAAACATTCCCACGGGCGAAGTAGAACTTGTGGCCAGCGAAATTCGCATTCTGAACGAGTCGAAGCTGCCGCCCTTCTTGCCGTCGGACACGGCGCTGACCAATGAAGAAACGCGGCTGAAATATCGCTACATCGATCTGCGGCGCGAGGTGATGCAGTTCAATATTGAGACGCGGCACAAGGTGGCCAAGGCAATTCGCGATTATCTTTCCGGGCAGGGATTTTTCGAGATTGAGACGCCCTTCATGACGCGGTCCACGCCGGAAGGGGCGCGCGATTATCTGGTGCCCAGCCGCGTGCAGCCGGGGACGTTTTACGCGCTGCCGCAATCGCCGCAGATGTTCAAACAGATCCTAATGATTTCGGGATTCGACAAATACTTTCAGATTGTGCGCTGCTTCCGCGATGAGGACCTGCGCGCCGACCGCCAGCCGGAATTCACCCAGATCGATCTGGAGATGACGTATCCGCAGCCGGAACGGGTGTGGGAAGTGGTTGAGGGATTCCTGACGGCGGCGTTTCGGGCCGCAGGCAGTGCAATCAAAGCTCCGTTCGTGCGCATGGATTATGACGAGGCCATCCGCCTCTATGGGATCGACAAGCCCGATTTGCGGCTGCCCGCGTTTACCGACGTGCGCGACTGTTTCACGGCGGAGAATCTGCAGGAGCTGGCAATCAACGCGAATCTTCCGGTGATCGCCATCCGCACGCCCAAAGTCGGCGAACTGTCGCGCAAGGAGCGCGACGACATTAAGCCGATGTTCCACGCCAAGGGCGGAGCGAAAGCCTTCGAGGACTTCAAGCGCATCGCCAATAAATATCCCGACGCAGCAGCCGCGATCGCGAAGAAGACTGGCATGCAGAACGAAGAAGGCGACCTGATCGTGCTGGTGGCCGGATCGGCGCAGGCCGGGCCGCAGACGGCGATGCCCGCCCATCGCAAGGTCACGCCGGCGGAGCTCGCGATTTATGCATCGGCGGGATTGCTGCGGCTGGCGCTGGCGCAGAAGTATGCCGAGCGGCACTGCATTTTCAAAAAGACAGGCGACCCGGCGAAGGATTTCCGCTTCCTGTGGGTCACGAATTTCCCCATGTTCGAATGGGACGAGGGTGAGAAGCAGTGGATGGCGGCGCATCATCCGTTCACCTCGCCGCACGAGCAGGACATGGGTTTGCTGGAGGCGGGCGTGGAGTCGCTGAACGATCCGCAGTCGCCGTTGAGCGCGGTGCGGGCGCTGGCTTACGACGTGGTGCTCAACGGCACGGAGTTGGGCTCAGGCTCAATCCGTATTCACCGCCAGGATATTCAGAGTAAAATCTTCCGCGCGCTGGGCATGACGGAAGAAGAGGCGAAATCGCGCTTTGGATTCTTCCTGGAAGCGCTGGAGTACGGCACCCCTCCGCACGGCGGCATCGCGCTGGGGCTCGACCGAATCGTGATGATCATCGCAGGCGCCGAAAGTCTGCGCGAAGTGATTCCCTTCCCCAAGACGGCGCGTGCCGTGGATTTGATGTGCGACGCGCCCACGCCAGTCAGCGAACGGCAGTTGCGCGAGTTGGGGATCGCGGTAAAGAAGTAGATCGAAGGCGCTCGATTTGAAACTTCCTCGGCTGCGCTGCTAGTCTGCCTGCTATGGCAAAGCGCACTTCAACCAAGCCCGGGAAAGTTCGTAAATCTCCAACTCAGAATTCCAGAAACTCTTCGCGTTCAAAATCCCCACTTCTCGCAAAAGACGCGAGAAATGGGGCACCCGGGGTCTCGGGGCCTGGCAAACATTTCCTCAGCGACAAGGTCGGACACTTTACCGAGTCCGTCATTCGCGAGATGACGCGGCAGGCCATGCTGCACGGCGCGGTCAACCTGGCGCAGGGATTTCCCGACTTCCCTGCTCCGGCGGAGATCAAACAAGCGGCGCAGCAGGCGGTTGCGGCCGACGTGAACCAGTACGCAATTACCTGGGGCGCAAAGAATCTGCGCAACGCCATCGCGCGGCAGATGGGCGTGTGGCAGGGGATTACGGTCGATCCGGAAAAAGAAATCACGGTGTGCTGCGGATCGACCGAGGCCATGATTTCGACTCTGCTGGCCGTATGCAACGCGGGCGACCAGGTCGTGATCTTCGAGCCGTTCTACGAAAACTATGGGCCAGACTCGGTGTTGAGCGGGGCGAAACCGAGATTTGTGAAGCTGCGTCCCCCGGCGGCCGACGGCGGCGAGTGGACGTTCGATCCGAAGGAATTGCGGCGGGCGTTTGATAAGCATACGAAAGCCATCATCCTCAATACGCCGAACAACCCCACCGGCAAGGTTTTCACCAGAGGCGAACTCGAGTTGATTCGAGACTTGTGCGTCGAGTTCGACGTGCTGGCGATTACCGACGAGATTTATGAGCACATTCTCTACGAAGGAACCGAACATATTTCGATAGTGTCGCTCGAAGGCATGCGCGAGCGCACGGTGACCATCAACGGCATGTCAAAAACCTACAGCGTGACGGGATGGCGCGTGGGCTGGGCGGTTGCGCCGGAAAAGATCACGAACGCGATCCGCAAAGTGCACGATTTTCTGACGGTAGGCGCGCCCGCGCCCCTGCAGGAAGCCGGGGCCGCGGCGCTGAGCTTGCCCGCAGAGTATTACGCGAAACTGGCCGAGGGATACCGGGTGCGGCGCGATCATCTGATGCCGGCGCTGACCGCGGCCGGATTCCAGTGTTTTCGTCCGAGGGGCGCCTACTATGTGATGACTGATATTTCGGCGTTTGGGTTTAAGGATGATGTTTCATTCGCGAAGTATCTGGTACAGGAGATTGGCGTAGCGTGCGTGCCGGGATCGAGCTTCTATCGCGATCCGCGGGATGGGGCGCGGCAGGTGCGGTTCGCGTTCTGCAAGAGGCCGGAGACGCTGGACGAGGCCGCGCGCCGGCTGGCGGCGAAGCTCACCTGGTGATCGCTCGCGCCCTCATGTTTACTTCGCAATCATGCCGCAGGCGATGCGGTCTCCTGAATTCCCCGATGGATCAGTCTTGTAGTCGTCCGCCTTGGCGTGGATGACGATCGCCGTGCCGCGGTTGCTGAACAGCGAGTGTGGGCCGTCCGCAAGGGTTACGTCGTCATCCTGAAATCGGATCCCATTGGCTTTGCCGTCGGCATCGATGGTGAAGTTCTTCATGTCACCGGCGTGGTGACCGTCAGGATTGTCGAAACCGTGCTTCTTGGCTTCCGGATTGAAATGTCCGCCAGCCGATTTGAAATCAGGACCCTGGCACGCCGGGACCTGATGGAAGTGAATGGCGTGCTCCCCGGGAGGGAGGTCGTGCAAGTGAAGTTCGATGCCGACCCCCGAGCCTTTCTGCCAAAGTGAAACGGTGCCAACACTTTTTCCCTGACCATCTATAAGTTCCACTGCGCGCTGAACCTTGGCCTGAGCGGCGCTTCGGGATGACACAGCAGCTAGCACAAGAAATCCGAGGGCGAAACAAACGAGCCGCTTCATAGTTCGAGCCTCCTGGAGGCAGCCATTATAGCCAATCCTCGAGGCCCGGTTGTCCCCGTGGGTGGGCCATTCGTGCCAACCGATGGGGCGAGTTGTCCACAAAGAGGTGGAGTATACTGCGAAGAAGCTCCAGAAATCCTCGCGGGGAAGAGTTTACTTATGGCCTCGAATGCAGTCGAACAGGTGGCGGCGCAGGTTCCAGCCGACGATTTTCAGGCGCTGGAAGAAAAGATTTATCGCACCATAGAAATGTATAAGGCGGCGCGCCAGGCGCAGGCCACAGCTGAGCGCGATGCGCAGCGACTTCGGCAGCAGATGGAAGACCGCGAAGCGGAGTTGGTAACCCTGCGGCGCGAAACCGTGCAACTGAAGAAAGAGCGGGAAGAGATTCGCGGGCGCGTCGAGAAAATGCTGCAGCAGATCGAGTCGCTGGCTGAGGCCAGCTAGCGTTCATGGAAGGAGAGACGTAGCCAGCCACGTCTCTCCTTCCATGAACTACGGAGAACGGGTTTATGGCTACGGCGACCAAGGACCAGATGGTGAAGGACGCGCAGAACTCCAGCGTGCGAGTGGAGATTTTTGACCAGGCTTACAACCTGCGCGGCTCCGATGCGGAGTACATTCTGAAGCTGGCGGAATATGTGGACTCCAAGATGCGCGCCGTGGCCGAAGCGACCAATACGATTGATACGGTTCGACTGGCCGTGCTGGCCGCGCTGAATATTGCCGATGAATATCATCTGCTGAAGAAAAAGCAGGACGGCGGGGCAACCGAGTATCAGAAGCGGGCGCATCTATTAGCAGATGCGCTGGACGAAGTGCTGGGCGACAATCGCAAGGCGGGATAGTCTGCGCCGCGCCGGGACCGGCTTTCCAGTTTTGACTCCGCTGGTTTTGACTCCATTCATTTTGGCGCTGCTCAGCGGCATCGCTCTTCCCCAGGAAACAACTCTCCGATCCCAATCCAATGTGGTGCTAGTTCCGGCGCTGGTGAAAGACCAGCAGGGCGGAATCGTGTACGGACTGCAGGCCAGGGACTTCATCGTAGAAGACGATGGCGTCGAGCAGGCGGCGCGCCTCGACGAAGCGCCCGAGGGCCAGCCCATCTCGCTGGTCGTGGTGATTCAGCGCGGACGCCGGGCTTACGCAGAGTTTCCCCGGATGCACGGGTTGAAGTCGATGCTCGACCCGCTGTTCAGCATGGGAACGGCTCGCGTGGCCGTTGTGGAATTCGACAGCCAGGTTGAACTCACCAGAGACTTCACGCGGGACGCCACCCTGGTGGAAGACGACCTGACGAATCTGCAGCCGGGCGACGGAGGAGCGACCATCCTCGACGCAGTCCGCTACTCGGTGAACCTGCTCAAGCAGGAACCAGAAGACCGGTTGCGCGTGCTGCTGCTGATCAGCGCAACTCGCGACCACGGCAGCCACGTAAAGCTGGACGACGCCGTGAGCGCCATCGGTCAAAGCAACGCTGTCATGTACGCGCTGGCGTTTTCACCCGCGCTTTCCAACATCCTCGACACCGGGCGTGGCACCAATATTGAAAGCGAGATGCACCAGGGCATCAACTTCCTCGACCTCGCGTACCGCACGGCGCAAGCCATGCGGAAGAATGTTCCAAGCACCATCGCTTCCATGACGGGGGGCGAGTACGAGCTGTTCGCCACTAAGAAAAAATTCGACGTGCGCATGAACGACTTTACCAATCATCTACATAGCCGCTATCTGTTGAGTTTCGCGCCCCAGAGACCGCATCCCGGCTTGCATCAGATTCGAGTGCGATTGCGAGATGCGGCGGATGCCGCGGTGCTGGCGCGAAGCAGTTATTGGGCCCAGGGGACGAAGCAGTAAGCGGGACGAGTACCTCGGGGCTAAAGCCTAGTTCGCCGTCCGTCGCAGATCGCAGCGCTGAAAGCGCAGCGCCACCCAAAACCAGTCAAACCTCTGGTGAAATCCGCCTACTCGACTGCTTCGCCTTGGTGGTCATTGCTGTTGGAATCAAGAACCTCCCGGACTTTTGCGACAAGGGCTGACAGCGTAAACGGCTTGGGCAGAAACCAAAGTCCTGGGTCGAGCACTCCGTAGTGCACGATGGCATTGCTGGTATAGCCGGAGATGTAGAGCACCTTCACATTCGGAGACACCCGCAGGATCTGCTCGGCTAACTGGCGTCCGTTCATGCGGGGCATGACCACGTCGGTCACCAGCAGGCGTATGTCGCGATGGTTCTCTTTGCAGACGGCGAGTCCCTCTTCCGGCCCGTTGGCGGTCAAAACCTTGTAACCGCAATGCGCCAGCACCGACGAACTCAGCTGGCGGAGCTGGGGGTCATCTTCGACCAGCAGGATCGTCTCCGTGCCGCGTTGCACGCTCTTTGAACGGTTTTCGGAGCCCAGCGTTTCGGCGGGCTGGTCGACGCGGGGAAGATAGATCTTGAAGCTCGTGCCCCGATCGGGCTCGCTATAGACCCAGATGTAACCGCCGCTCTGCTTGACGATGCCGTACACCATGGAGAGGCCGAGGCCAGTGCCTTTGCCGACCTCTTTCGTGGTGTAGAAGGGCTCGAAAATACGAGCCTGCGTTTCAGGACTCATGCCATGACCGGTGTCGGTCACGGCGAGCATGACGTAGCGCCCGGGCACCGTGGGCCGGTGGCGATGGGCGTAGGCTTCGTCGAGCTGCTCGTTCGAGGTTTCCAGGGTGAGCTTTCCGCCATGGGGCATCGCGTCGCGAGCGTTCAGGGCTAGATTCATGATGATCTGCTCGATCTGCCCCGGATCCGCTTTCACCGAACCCAGGTCATTAGCGGGCACGGTCAGGACCTCAATGTCTTCTCCGATCAGCCGGCGCAACAACGAGTCGAGATTCAACATGATGTCGTTGAGGTTGATGACGTGCGGGGAAAGCACGGTCTTGCGGCTGAAGGCCAGCAACTGGCGGGTGATGCCCGAAGCTCGATCGGCGGCCGACTTGATCTGCGCAGTGCTGTCGGCCAGCCGGCTGCCTGCGGGGACGCCTTCGGCCAGTATTTGGGAGTAGCCGAGGATTACAGTCAGCAGATTGTTGAAGTCGTGAGCCACGCCGCCGGCCAACCGGCCGACAGCCTCCATTTTCTGCGACTGGCGCAGTCTTTCCTCCAGAGCCACGCGCTCGGTAACGTCATGCACCAACGACGCCACGCCGAGCACTCGTCCAGACTCGTCGACCAGCGGAGTGTTGTACCACTCGCAGGAAATGGTGCGGCCGTCCTTGGTGAGATTGTCGTTGGTATTCCGCGTCCCGCCCCTCTGCTGCAGTAAATCCTGCCACACCTTGTCCACGTTCGGGCGAAACTGCGCCGGAACAATGAAGCTGCCATGCTGCCCGACAGCCTCCTGGCGGGAATATCCGAAGATGCCTTCGGCCGCGGGATTCCAGGCAGTGACGCGGAAGTCGAGGTCCCATTCCACCACGGCCAGCGGAGTGTGCTCGAAGTGCATGCTGAGCCTCTGCTGCGACTGACGCATTTCCTCTTCCGCCAATTTGCGGTCGCTAATATCGCGGCAAATACCGAGCAGCCCAATCACCTGGCCGTTGGGATCGCGATAGGGACCCTTGGTCGCGAGATAGGTTCGGGTCACGCCCGCGGCAGTCGCCGGTTCCTCATAGGTTTTCACCTCGCCGGACTCGACCACGGCGCGGTCGCGCTCCATCATGGCGCGCCCTATTTCCGGACTGAACACTTCGGTGTCATCCTTGCCCAGGACATCGTCGACGGTCCGGCCGAGGAAACCCGCTCCGGCCGAGTTCATCATCAAGTAGCGGCCTTGCAGGTCCTTGACAAAGACCGCGTCCGTCGTGCCTTCGGTGATGCCCTGCAGCAGAGAGAGATTCTTCTGTAACTCGCGCGAACTGGTGAGCAACTGATTCTGCACTACGAAGAGACGTCCGCTGGCGGCAGCGAAAGAAACCAGGACGAGAGTAACCGACCAGAAGAATTGTTCCTGGGCAATGCTCAGGACGAGAGGAAACACGATCGCTGGAATCAGCAAAGGAGAAAACTGGGCGAGCAGCTGCGGGCTATGAGAATGAGAATGCGGATCATGCGCCGCCTGCGATTCGCGATCATTCCACGTTCCCGCAATCACAATCAGCACACAGAAGCTCAACGTCCACGTGAGATCAGGCCATGTCCCCTGCTGATAGTGCCCGGAAGCCTGAGAATAGAGCGTGGCATTGAGAACCACCCCATGGAGGACCAGGAAGGAGCCCATGCGCAGGAAGAATGCCCTTTCGGTTCGATTGAAACTCAGCAGGCCCCGAACCAGGAAACTCAGGGCGATCAAGCCAAAAAAGAGGATTCCGGCGTACAACGCCCGGACCTGCATAGCCGGGCCGGCAGCCTGCCAGCGCGAGGGCACGTAGATCTGCGACAACTCGACCGCCAGCGCAAGCGTGCAGACCTGTACAAAATCGCATACCCGCAACCAGCGGTATCCGCTGCCTGGGTCGCGTGGATTCAGGAACAGCGTCATCGTGGCAGGGACAATCCAGAAGAAAACCAGGGGGTCGCTCGGCCACAAGGTACCTAACGGCGCGTGCAGATAGTCGTAATAGTCAGTGTAGAGACCCTGGCCGATGGCAGCCAGCAGGCCGGATAAAGCGACCAGACGCCAGACTCTCTTGCCAAAAGGACCGGCCTGCCGCGAAACCATCCAACAGACCACCGCCGCTACCAGGGGCGCAATGGTGTCAATCCAGTCGCCCCACACCGAAGCAGTGTCGGTCCCGTAGCGGAAGATCAGGACCGCCCCATGCACCAGCATGAGGATAGCCGCCGCCGCAAGCGCGGACGCGCGCAGTTTAAACATTACTCAGACTTCTCCAGCATGTCGCCGACCCGCCCGCGAGCACGCTTGGGGCCCAATATTTGGCGTACGGTGTATGAACTCACAATTGGGCAGTAGAATCAAGTCCTTCCGTGGTCCGCAGCAGGCGGACGGACCTTTGCCGGGACCGGCAGCCTTCCGGGAACCAAGATTTTTTTGAAATGTCGCCATTTGTTGGCGACGGCGATCAAGCCGATTTGTGAACCGGGCATTACTTTGGTTGCAAGCGGCCTGCCAACTTTTTGCGGTCTTCCACTTGCCAAGCGCCCGGCTTTTGCCTAGCATCCAGATTGAAAGCCGGCCTGCCAGGTTGGTGATGGCGGGTAACCGATTTTTGAACCAATGCTGAATGAACGGGGACTCGACTCGAACTAGGATCCGGTGTGCAACGCTCCGCCATGCGGAGATGCCTAAAGGGTCTCGGCGGGTTCCCAACGTCTACCTGACGGTTCATTCTCGGCCCGTCACACGGCACAGTGGGTCG
>JBKQID010000036.1:0-33368 GCA_052148475.1 Candidatus Sulfotelmatobacter sp.
AACTTGAATTGCTTGAAGAACGCGTCGTCGATCGCCTTCCAGTCCCACTCCGCCGGATCGATTTCGTTATTGCCGTGCGCACCAGCGATTTCCTCGATCAGCGCGTCGCACATGTCGAGCACGTCCGCCTTCAGCGACGCGCCGCTCAGCAGTTCGCGCCGGCGATGGTACACCACCTCACGCTGCTTGTTCATGACGTCGTCGTATTCGAGCAGATGTTTGCGGATGTCGAAGTTGTGCGACTCCACTTTCTTCTGCGCGTTTTCGATCGCCTTCGAAATCCATCGATGCTCAATCGGCTCGTTGTCTTCCATCCCGATTCTGCTCATCAGGCCCTTGAGCCGATCGGCGCCGAAGATGCGCAGCAGGTCGTCCTCGAGCGACATGTAAAATCGCGATGAACCGGGGTCGCCCTGGCGTCCCGACCGGCCGCGCAGCTGGTTGTCGATTCGGCGCGACTCGTGGCGCTCGGTGCCGAGGATGTGCAGGCCGCCGGTGGCGATGACGGCCTCGTGCTCAGTTTGCGCGGTGTCGAGATGCGAGGCGATTGCCGCGTCCCATGCGGCTTTGGTGGTCTCAAACTCCTGGCTGGCGTAGTAGAAGCGCTTCATGCCGGGGCCGGCGGTGGGCGAGATGGCCCCCTCGGCGGCGGAGACGGCGCGGGCCTGCGCCTTTTTTACGAGATCCTGTCGCGTCATGAACTCGGAGTTGCCGCCGAGCAGGATGTCGGTGCCGCGGCCGGCCATGTTAGTCGCGATCGTCACCATCCCTTTGCGTCCGGCCTGGGCCACGAATTCGGCTTCGCGCTCGTGAAACTTCGCGTTCAGCACGACGTGCTTGATTCCCTTTTTCTTCAGCAGGTCCGAAAGCCGCTCTGATTTTGCGACCGAAGTTGTGCCCACCAGTACCGGCTGGCCTTTTTCGGTGAGCTGCTGAATTTCGTCTGCGGCCGCAAAATATTTTTCTTTCTCCGTGCGGTAGACGATGTCCGGATTCTCGATCCGCAACATCTGCTTGTTGGTCGGAATCACCACCACTTCCAGCTTGTAAATCTTGTCGAACTCAGCCGCTTCGGTTTCCGCCGTGCCCGTCATCCCGGCCAACTTCTTGAACATGCGGAAATAATTCTGAAACGTAATGGTCGCCAGCGTCTGGTTCTCGCGCTCGATCTTCACGCCTTCCTTGGCTTCAATCGCCTGGTGCAGGCCGTCGGACCAGCGCCGCCCCGGCATCATGCGTCCGGTGAATTCGTCGACGATGATGACCTCGCCGTCTTTGATGACGTATTCCACGTCCTTGCGATAGAGCGCGTGCGCCTTGATCGCGGTTTCGACGTGATGCTTGAGCGGCCAGTTTTCCGGATCGGCAATGTTGCCGATACCGAGCAAGCCTTCGACCTTGACCCAGCCTTCATCGGTGACCGTAATGTTGCGATGCTTTTCGTCGACCACGAAGTCGCCAGTGAGTTGGGCCGGTTCCCCGGGCGCGACATCGAGTTCTTCGCCTTTTTCGAGCTTGGGGATGATGCGATTGACCTTGTAATACTTATCGGTCGATTCCTCGCTGGCGCCGGAAATGATGAGCGGCGTGCGGGCTTCGTCGATCAGGATGGAATCGACTTCGTCGACGATGGCATAATTGTGCCCGCGCTGCACACAATCCTTGATGTCGAACTTCATGTTGTCGCGCAGGTAATCGAAGCCGAACTCGTTGTTGGTTCCGTAGGTCACGTCGGCCGCGTAGGCGGCGCGCCTCTGTTCATCGTCCAAATCATGGACGATGACGCCGACGGTCAGGCCAAGAAAGCGGTAGAGCCGGCCCATCCATTCCGAGTCGCGTTTGGCCAGGTAATCGTTGACCGTGACCACGTGTACGCCGCGCCCGCTGAGCGCGTTGAGATAGACCGGAAGGGTCGCGACCAGCGTTTTGCCCTCGCCGGTCTTCATTTCAGAAATCGTTCCCTGGTGCAGCACCATGCCACCAATCAGCTGCACATCGAAGTGCCGCATCTTGAGCACACGCCAGCTGGCCTCGCGAACTACCGCGAAAGCTTCCACCAGAATCTCGTCGAGCACTTCCTGCAGCGCTTCGTACTCTCGCTTTTCAAATTCTTTCCGCTCATCAAAATCCGGCTCATCCTCGCCTGCCGGTTCAGCAGGCTCAACTTGAGGACTCTTCGCCACCTGGCTCAGCCGCTCCTGAATGCGCAACCGGAATGCATCCGTCTTGGCGCGCAGTTCGTCGTCGGAGAGCTTCTGAATCTCCGGCTCAAGCGCATTAATTGCCAGCACCTTCGGCATCAACGACTTGATGACGCGCTCGTTCTTCGTCCCAAAAATCTTGCCTAGCAGCTGATTAATCAACCTGAAATCCTTCGGAGGGCAGCACGCCCGAAAGTACCTTTAAAGCCTAGCATATTCGATGCCGCTCATGGCTCCGACGATCAACCGATAGAACCAGCGGACTACTCTCAGCCGGTTCTGATGGCTCCTTCGGCTCACCCGCAACGCACAGCAGTGAGCCCCTGTTTTCGTGTATATTCGCCTCGACGAATGCCCACCTTCTACGATCGCTTTGTGGAATGCGCCGAGCGCTGGCCTGACAATGTCGCGCTCGAACTCCAGCGCCACGATCACCTCGAAAGCTGCACTTACGCTGAGCTTCATCGCATGGCCGAATCCGTGGGCCGCTGGATTACCGAGATATCGATCACCGAAAGATCGGCCAGCGGGAGATTGGCCACCGAAAACGGATTCACGCGCGGATCGCGCCTTGCCATTCTGGCCGACAATCATCCGCGCTGGGTTGCCGCGTACCTGGGAACCATCGCCTCCGGCTGCGCCGCCGTTCCGCTCGACACCGCCTTGCATGAGGACCAGGTGCTTAAGCTCCTGAAAGACAGTGGCACGTCCGCCGTCTTCTGCGACGCGAAACATCTTCCAGTCGTCCGGCCGTCCGTCAAAGAACTGAATCTGGGCCTCATCCTCATGGACCCGGACCGCATGACCGGCCATTCCATTGAGGATCACTGGCTCGGTAATCTTCCTACCATTTTCGAAGCTGGCCCCGGCAAATTCAAACCGGCTGCCGCGAACAACGACGACCTCGCTTCCCTGCTCTACACCTCCGGAACCACCGCCGACCCCAAGGGCGTGATGCTGACCCACGCCAACTTCCTGGGCGAAGTCGAAGCCGTCTTCAACTGGGTCGACCTTGGCCCCTCTGACGCTCTGCTGGGTGTGCTGCCACTCTTCCACGTGCTGGCCCTGATGGCCAACCTGCTACTGCCGCTGGTCAAGGGATCGCGCGTCGTCTATCTGGAAACGCTGAACACAACCGAGCTGCTGCGCGCCCTGAACGAGCGCAACATCACCGCGTTCGCCGTCGTGCCGCAATTCTTCAACCTGATTCACGAACGCATTTTCCAGGAAATCGGGAAGCGCGGCGCGCTCACGCAAAAGATTTTTGCCGGTATGCTTGCGCTCAACCGCGCACTGCGCAAGTTCGGCATTAACGCGGGCCCCATCCTGTTCAAGAAAGTCCACCACACGCTCGGTCCGAAGATGCGCTATTTGGCTACGGGCGGCTCACGCTTCGATCCTGCGATTGCGCAGGATTTTTATGATCTCGGCATCGATGTCTTGCAGGCACTGGGACTGACCGAGACCACCGCAGCCATCTACGTGAATTCGCCCAACGACAACGTGATTGGCTCCTGCGGCACGGCGATGAAAGGCGTTGAAGGAAAAATCCTCGACCCGCAACCACAAGAAGACGGTCCCCCTGTCGGTGAACTCGCTGTGCGCGGCGCGGTCGTGATGAAGGGTTATTGGAACCGTCCCGACGCCACCGCCGCAGTCTTCCACGACGGATGGTTCCTCACTGGCGACCTCGGTTATTTTGACGCCAAGGGCCACTTATTTCTCACCGGCCGAAAAAAAGAGGTCATCGTTCTGAGCAACGGCAAGAACGTTTACCCCGAAGAGATCGAAGCCCACTACCTGAAATCGCCTTTCATCAAGGAAATCTGCGTGTTGGGACTCGAAGGTAAGCCTGGCGAGGGTGGTGACCGCCTGCACGCCGTGATCGTTCCGAACTTCGATGCGCTGCGGCAACGCAAGATTGTCAATGCCAAGGAAATCATCCGCTTCGACATCGAAGGGCTCTCGCCCCAGATCGCATCCACCAAACGCATTGGCAGCTACGAAATCTGGCAGGACGATCTCCCCCGCACCACCACCCGCAAAATCAAGCGCTTCGAAGTCGAGAAGCGGGTAAGGTCAAATCAGGCGCGAAAGGCTGACGACGATTCCGAACTGCCGGCGGAAAAATCGCTCACCGCCGACGAACTGGCATGGCTCGATCAGCCGGAGGTTCAGCGCGGCCTGAAGATCGTCCGCGAAACCGCACGCACAGTCCCACCCACGATGCGGCCGACACTCAATCTCGAACTCGACTTCGGCCTCGACTCCATGCAGCGCGTCGAACTGCTCAGCCGCCTCGAAGAGGAACTCGGCGGCAACGTCGAAGAGTCGCAACTGGCCGAGATCTACACCGTCCGCGATCTGATCGATGCCGTGCGCGAAAGCGCGGCCAGCGGCGCTGGCGGTCCTGGAACCCGCACCGCCTTCGCCGGATGGAAAGCCATCCTGGCCCAAGATCCAGACGATCTCGATGTTCTCAGGCTGGCTCATCCCAATCGATTCACCGATACATTCTGGTGCGTGGTATCGCGATTCATCCAAATGATCGCCCTCGATCGCTTTGATTTGAAGGTGAGCGGAATAGAAAAACTGCCCCAGAGTGGCGCTTTCATCATTTCGTCAAACCACCAGAGCTATCTCGACCCGCTGTTCCTGGCCAGCCTGATGCCGGAGACCGTCTTCCGGCGCCTGTTTGCGGTGGGCACGAGCGAAATCTTCGGCGAAGGGTTCATGCGCCGCCTCGCGCGCTCCATCAAAGTTGTAGTTCTCGATCCAGATGCGAATTTAGTTCCGGCGATGCGCGCCGGCGCCTTCGGATTGCGGCACGGCCTGGCGCTCATTCTCTATCCCGAGGGCGAGCGCTCGATCGATGGCAAGCCCAGAATTTTCAAGAAAGGCGCCGCGATTCTCTCCATTCATCTGCAGGTGCCGATCGTCCCGGTGGCGATCGAGGGATTCTATGAAGCGTGGCCAAGAAACAAGCCATTCAAGGGGTTCACTCCCCTGAAGATGGTGTTTGGTGACCCGATCGCTCCGCCGCCGGAATCGGAAGCGTCGGAAGCCGCCTATGAAAAACTCACGGCTGACGTGAAGGCTCGAATCGTCGAAATGTGGGAGAAACTGCGAAACTCTGAGTGATGCGGACAGGTCACGCGCCCGCGCCGGTAGCCTGTCCTCCGAAAACCTTGCCAAATCCGTCGACCACCATCGAGTCGTAGTGTTTTTCGGCGCGTTTGATCACTTCCTGTCCCGCCTGCGCGGGCGACATCTTCGCGCCTCGCTGCCCGGTGGTCAACCCTTCATACTCCTCCGCCAGCGCGAGAATCTGCACTTCCAGAGAAGCATCCTCGGGCTTGCCTCCGACTTGCCGGAACTGCCGCTCCGTCAGGAAAATCGGGATCGCCCGCCGCAGCGCCCCGTTCATCGAACCCGGTTTCGAGGGCTCTTTGCCGCGATTTTGCGCCGCCCGCTGCATGTCTTCGTTCGATACCTGAGCCGCTTTGCATAACACTTCGTTGGTAATTCCCAGTTCTTTCATGTGGAACAACAACGCCGCCAGGCGAATGTCTTCCACGCTTCCCGCGTCCAGGCCCACGGCTTCCCCAATCTTGGTGGCGCACATCGAAATGCGGTAAGCGTGGGTTTCGCTATATTTCTGGCTGGCCAGGAAATTCTGCAGGATCACCAGCATCCCGTCGTATCCGTCTTCCATTTCTTGCAGCGTTTTCTGATTGCGCTCGTAGAGCGTTCCCGTGGCATACCCGGCCACCATCAGCACTCCGCCCCACACCGTCAGGTCGAACCAGCGGGCGTCGAAGGGCAGGTCCAAGCGGCGGGTAAACATCGACGGGTTGACGTACATCAGCAGAACGACCAGCACCACGCTCGCGACCGCGGTCAGCGTGGCGTGCCGCCGTCCGAAATAGTAGGCAGAGAACAGGGTTGGAAGAAAATAGAAGACCAGCGCCATCTTCTGCGAGGCCACCAGAAAATTCAGCATCGCAGCAATCAGCAGCAGAAACAGCAACAGCAACAGCTCCGGATTGATCTTGCGCACAGCCCCTCCCAGGGGGTTAGAGGCAGCGACCCGAAGCGCTATCGAATTAGGAACTTCAGGTCCCGGACTTACCCGTCTACCAGCATTTTCGAGTTTCGGCGGGGGAAACCAAAATTACTGAGGTAATCGCATTCGGGAACCGTTGCTACTTCGCGCGGGGATGCGTCTGGTCGTAAACCTGCAACACATGTTTCATGGAAAGCTGTGTATAGCGCTGCGTCGTCGCCAGGCGCTCGTGGCCCAGCAACTCCTGAATGGCACGCAGGTCGGCGCCTTCCTCCAGCATGTGGGTGCCGAAGGCGTGACGCAAGGTGTGTGGATGCACATCGGGCGAGAGCCCTTTGGCGACGGCAATCTTTTTGATGATGCGACCGACGCTGCGCGTGGTCAACCGTCCGCCGCGGCGGTTGACCAGCAGCGCCGCCGTGGTCTTATTCTTGCGCGTTTCCGCCACCGTCCCCTGCCGCGCCGGCAGATAGGCCGCCAGCGCGCTCTTCACCGAATCGCCAAACGGAACGTAGCGTTCCTTCTTCCCTTTGCCGCGAATCAGAATCGCCTCCGCGCTCAAGCGAATGTCGTCGAGATTGATTCCGGTCAGCTCCGAATTGCGAATGCCGCACCCATACAGCAGTTCGAGCATGAGCCGGTCGCGCTCAGGAAAAGCCGCCACCTCGGGCATTTGCCCATCCAGAACAGAATTCATCTCTTCGATGGTCGGCACGCGCGGCAGTTTTTTCGGCAGCCTCGGTGTCGCCACCAGCTTGGCTGGATTCTGCTCGACCACGCCTTCCCGCGCCAGCCAGCGATACAGCGACCGCACCGCCGCCAGCGATCGCGCCACTGAAGTCTTGCCCAGCCCTTTTTCGTAGAGCTGCGAAAGAAATCCGCGAATCGCGATGTGGTCAATCGATTTCCATCCCCGCGACCCCGCGTAGGCAGCAAAGTTCGCCAGATCGCCACTGTAGGCTTTGATGGTGTGTGGTGAAGCGTTGCGCTCCCGCAGGTGGCGGAGGAAGTCGGCCACGGCCTTGTTGACGATCGTGTTGGCTTTGGTCATTGTCGAGTTGCCGATTGTTGATTTCTGATTGTTGATTGTTGATTAAAACCGGCTGAACGATTCCTGCCGGATGCGATTTTCAATCAGCAATCAAAAATCAACAATCAGCAATTGCCCTTACTCTTCGCCCTCGGATGATGTTTCTGGTACACGGTTCGCAGTCGATCGAGCGCCAGATGCGTGTAGACCTGCGTGGTCGAAATGTCCGCGTGGCCCAGAATCGTCTGCACCGTGCGCAGGTCCGCGCCGTTCTCCACCATGTGCGTCGCGCACGAGTGTCGCAGCATGTGCGGCGACGCATGCCGCCCTGAGGCCACCGACGATTCCCCCACCATCTGCCACACTCGCTGCCGCGTCAGCCTGCGCCCGCCCCGCGCGATAAACAGAAACCGCGAATTTTCTGCTGGGACCGAAACTGCCGCAGGGTGCCCCATCCTTCTCGCGTTCTTCGCGAGAGAGCCTGCCCTGAGCTTGTCGAAGGAGTGGGGCTTCTTGAACTTTCCCTCCGCTAGCGCCGGACGCGCCTGCGCCAGATATTCCGACAGGGCGTCCTGCGCCGGCTTGCCCAGCGGCACAATGCGTTCCTTGTCGCCTTTGCCGCGCACCAGCATGTATCCCGCGTCCAGCTTCAAATCCTCAAGTGTAGAGTTCACCAGTTCCGAAACCCGCAGCGCGCCGGCGTATAAGAGTTCCAGCATGGCCCGGTCGCGAGCGGCTAACGCTGCGGCGTCACGCGAATTATCATGTCCACTCGCCAGCAGCACGGCCGGAGACGCCAGTGTCGATTCCACTTCATCGCGGGCCAGCGACTTCGGCAACACCTTCCATTGCCGCGGCGATTCAATATTCAGCGTCGGATCATGCTCGATTCTTTTGTCGAGCAGCAGGTACCGGTAGAGATGCCGCAACGCGGAGAGCTTGCGCCCCACGCTGCGCCCGTCAACTTGATGCGAAAACAACTGCTGCAGAAATTCACGCACATCGTTCCGCCGCGCGGTCAACAGAAGGCGTTTAGGCTTTTCCAGGAATTCGGAGAACTGGAGAATGTCGGTCGTATAGGCGTTGATTGAATTTGCCGCCAACCCCTTCTCGATGCGCAGGTAGTCGAGAAAGCCGGACAGCACGCGCGAATTCGTCTCGGAAACCATAGAGAGGAGAGAGGTAGTATGCCCGTTATCGGACCCAGCGAAAAGTAATGAAGCAGATGCGGCTAGAAGAACCTGGTTCGTAGAGACGTAGCTTGCTACGTCTCTCTCGCCAGATTACCAGCCGCTGGTGAGCAACCGGTGCGCCGCGCGAAACCCGCATTTCTGAAACTTGTCGTACGCCCCCGCCGCACGATCGCGAATCTGCTCGTTGTTTTCTCCAGCAATCCAGCCGTCCAGCGCGCTCTTCAGCGTATAGGCCTCGGGAGCCATCAACCCCGTCGTCCACAGCAGGGGATAAGCACCGGAAGCTCGCAGCGGCTCAGCGAAGAACTGTTTACTCGCGCATGCCAGCACGACCGCATCGCGATGAACTTCGTTCTTCTGGTGAGGAAACTGCGATAGCTGAAAATCCATCAACCCGTCGTGACCAATGTAGGCCACAAGATTCGCGCCTCCGCGGATCGGCAGTTTCAGAGGCCCGGATGCGCCCGGTGGGCTCATCGTTTCCGCGCCGTCCCCGGCAGAGGAAGACAGGAAATCAAGAATCGCCTGCCGGATCTCCCGCCCACGATAGGCGTCAGCTACGAGATACACGTTCGCCACGCGATGCTTGAATATGCAACGTTCAAGAATCTCGGCCTTGGGTTTTTCACCGCAACTGATCCGGACCCAGTCTGCGCTACGCGCGAAGAACGTTTTCACTCCATAGGCCGACCCCCAGTAGAGGTTGCGCTCCGGATCCTCTCCGTTCCCGAGCTTCGCAGGAACTGGAACGATGCCCTGGCTCTGATTGTCGGCGAGCGCGACAAAAACGTGCACCGTGCGAAGCTTTGAATCCTGAGTCGCACTGCCCGGTGCCAGGCAGAGCGCAATACAAACAACCACTGAAGCCCTGATGCCGCTTTTCAAACCGACTCCCCGCCGCTCACTTCACGCAGCAATTCCACCGCGTACAGCGCGCCTTCCGGCGTTTCTTCATGCTTGAAATAAGCAAACACATCGCGCCCCGCGGCGACATGCTGCCCGATGCGGTCAATCATCGACCGGCGCTCCTCGCCCGAGTAGCTTGGCTTGCGGAAGCGATAATAGACAAAACCGGCGGTCGCGACTTCCGGCGTGGTCATCGTCTCGGTCTCGGCCACGCACAACGCCACATTGCTCGACTTCAGCAGTTCCCAGGTCGAATCGCTAAACCATGACGCATGCCGAAACTCAAACGCCGCCGGCAGGGTGCGCGGCAGAATCGCCAGAAAGTCCTTGAGCAGCGCCACATCCGCCTTCAGGTTCGGCGGAAGCTGAAACAGCACCGGGCCCAACTTACCCACCGCCGCCAGCGGCTCAATGGTCGCCAGAAATCGCGACACAAAGTCCTCTGTCCCCTTCAGCCGCTTGATATGCGTGATGACCTGATGCGCCTTGATGCCGAAACGAAAATGCGCGGGCGTGTCGTGCAGCCAGTTCTGGATAGTCGTTTCTTTCACAAGCTGGCGAAATGTGAAATTCACTTCGACGGTATTGAGTTGCGTCGCGTAGTGGCCGAGGAATTTCTTCTGGGCCAGCTTCGCCGGATAAAAATCCGGCTTCCATGTCGGATAGGCCCAGCCCGAAGTTCCGGCGAAAAATTGCGGCATAAAATGCATACTGCGGGTGTCTCATCCTTGTCCCGCCGTTTTTTGGAAGGACAGGGTGGGGTTTTGACCGAGGGCATTCACCCGCGCAGCCCGGAATTATACCTTGCGCGACTTCCGAGCCGAACTCTTCTTCCCGGGCTTCTTCTCGGCGGCTGGCTTCCGCGCCGGCGGATTGTCCTCCTCCGCCTGCGCCGCAATCTCAATGTGCTCCGGCTGCTTCGCCGCGCCTTTCAGATCGGGCAGTCGCTGCTTTAATTCGAGCACCGGCTCAAACAAATCTCCCATCTTCTCCACCCGCGCCACCACCTGCGGAGCTTCAAACACCAGCAGACTCGCATCCTTCTTCTTGAACGCCCGCTCGACCTCCTCCCACGTCACCGGAGTCGAAACCGTGGGATGCTCGCGCGCGCGCAGCGAATACACCGCAATTGTCGTCTTGTGCTCATCGTTCTGGCTCCAGTCGACGAACACCTTGCCCGTCCGCGCCTGCTTACTCATCTCCGACAACACCAGATCACGATGATCGTGCTCCAGCAATTGCGCCAGCGCGTGCGAAAACATCTTAGTGACGTCATAAGTCACCGGAGTGTTCAACGGAACGTAAATCTGCAATCCCTTCGACCCCGACGTTTTGGGAAAACTCTGCAACCCGAAGTGCTCGAAAATTTCGCGCAGCCACAGTCCAACCTGGCAGCATTGCACAATATTGGCGGGCAGCCCGGGATCGAGGTCGAACACCATCTCCGTCGGGCAAGTGATGTCCTTGGCCAACGCCAGCGAGGGATGCAGTTCCAGGGCCGCCAGATTTGCCAGCCACACCAGCGTCGGCAAATCGTCCGCCAGCACGTAATGAATCGTGCGCCGGTTGCGCCCGCTCCAGATCGGCGCGGTCTTCACCCAATCCGGCTTGTGCATGGGCGCGTTCTTCTCGAAAAACGGTTCGCCGTCCACGCCGTCGGGATACCTCTTGCGCGTGAGCGCCCGCCCCGTCAGGTGCGGAATCATCACCGGCGCGATCCGGGCGTAGTAGTCGATGACCTGCTGCTTAGTGAATCCCGTGGCGGGATACAGCACCTTCTCCAGGTTCGACAGCTTGAGGTGCCTGCCTTGAACCTCAATCACCGAGTCCGTCAAGATTCCCTTTCCCAGGTTTCACTGGTGGAACATCACATTCACATTCGCCGCAGCGAAATCGACGTTGAAATTCGCGATAACCAAGTCTGGCTTGCCCGCGTGCACGAGAGTCGACGATGTAAGCCCGATGCTCATGGCTCCTGCGCCAAGGAAAGACCGCGCATATTCGCCCGCGCCGTTATTGAAGAAAATCACCAACTGCTGACTGTCCCACAGGCCCGCGGCAATGTCGGGATGTCCGTCACCGTCGAAGTCCCCAACTGCCAGGCACAGCGCCCCCGGATTTCCCCCGACCAGCTGGCCGGTATCGAGGACGGCGCCGAGATAGAAGGTTCCATCCCCTCGGCTGTAATAGATGAAGACGCCGGAGTTCTGCGGCCAAGCGATGGCAATGTCATCAAAGCCGTCACCGTTAAAGTCAGCGACCACCGCCATGCTTCCCTGGGAAAGGTTCGGCGCGCCCACACCCGCGTTCACGGCTTTGAACGTTCGGTCCCCGGTGTTAAGAAACACGAAAGTGTCGCTGGCGATGTCGGGCAGCCCGTCTCCGTTGAAATCTCCGATGGCGTAGGTTTCAAATGTGTCGGGCAAGGCCACGGGCGTGAACTGATAGTTGCTGTTGCCGTAGAGAATTCCTCCGATCTGAACGATGTCGGGGTGCCCATCTTTGTCCATGTCAGCCACAGTGAATGGGCCCGTTACCGGCGGCGGAATGCTAATGGAGGAAGACGAGAACCCGAACGTCCCGTTGTTGGGCCAGATCTGCAGATTGACGTCACTACTTCCGCCGATTAGGTCCATCACGCCTCTGCCCGTTAGGTCGGCCAGTGCATTCGAATCCTGATTGGTGTAGGCGCCGACCTGGAATGCCCCATTGCCCAGATTCTGAAACACTGTGCCCTGCACGCCGCCGAACGAATCGCCGCCGACAAAAATCTCGGGCCTGCCGTCGCCATTGATGTCGCCCGCCGAGGGCGAGTTCGAAGTCGCGGGAGTCAAGGCCAGCAGCGAAGGGAATCCCCGGTCTTTTCGCCCCAGAGACACCGAAACGAAGTTAAAGCGGTCGGGCACGATTACATCGGGGATGCCGTCACCATTGACGTCAGCCACGGCGAGGAGCGAGCCCTGAGGGCCGACGACATTCAGAGGCGTGAAGTTTCCCTTTCCGTCACCGAAGAAATAAACAATGTGCGAAGGGGTTGTAGTTCCGTCAGTACCCACCATGTCCGGAAAACCATCGTGGTCAAAGTCGCCGGCAGCGAGCTGAAAAGCAAAGCCGGCGAACGGAGCTCCGATATTGGTGCTCGCCGCCAGGCTGAACGTTCCATCGCCATCGCCCGCAAACGCCTCAAACGTAATTCCTTCGCTGGTTGGAACCTGCACGACAAGGTCGGGCTTGCCATCGAGATTGAAATCGAAGACAAAAAACGGGCCAGTCACGCCATTGAGCCCGGCGGTAGGAGTGTCGCTGAATTGGCCGTTCCCCTGATTGATCAGCGTATGAATTGGCTCCGGACCGGATGCGTTATAAACCGAATACAGAATATCCGGGCGGCCATCTCCGTTGACATCCGCGATCGCGTACACACTGTTGTCTGGAGCGACTGAGGATGTAATAACGGCCGGCTCTCCGAAGTTGCCGCCGCCCAGATTCTTGAACCAAAGCAACTGAACGCCTACGTTCTCGTCGATGGCCACCAAGACGGCGTCCGGCTTGCCGTCACCGTCAATATCCGCGAACTGCAGCGAACTCGGGTAAAGGTCGCTGAACGTCGTTGTCCCGGTCGCCGGCTGAAAATTGCCCTGGCCGTCGTTCAACAGAGTGGTCAGAGTGCTGATCGAAGAGTTGTCTGTGGACACCATGACGATGTCGGCGGTGCCATTGCCGTCCACATCGCTGATCACGCAGGCGTATGGACTGGAAGTCGCGAGGTACTGCGGCAATGCGAGCGAACCATCGGATTGACCATAAAGAATGGTCAGGCCGATCTGGTACTGCGGCGCTTGCATGACCACATCCGCGTAGCCATCGCCGTTTAAGTCTCCCACGGCAACAAACGTCGGATCCGACTCATTCCCCACCAAGTAACTGGGGATTGCTTGCATCACCGATGGTCCTAGTTTCGGCAGGTAGAGCGTGAACGGGACTGGGTTTGAAGTTGTGGTTCCATCCGTAACCGTGAACTGATGAGTGCCCAGGAATGAACTGTAGTTAACGTTCACCTGGGCAAACAGCGTATGCGAATCGCCAAAGGTCGTTGTGGCAGTCGGCTGCCCGTCGATCATGACCTGCATTTGGCTGGTAAAGTCGTGCCCGTAGATCTCAAATATGAAAGTTCCGGTCCCGACTGCGCTGCTGATCATCTGGCTCGACGGCGATACCGCCGTGATCACCAGTCCTCCACCTCCACCGGAACTGCCGGAGTTCCCGCTGCAACTGGCCAGAATCGCACCAAGGGCGACGATGCCGGCTGTTCGCAAGAGAATGCTGAGCGTCATGTCAGGTAGAAATTTACCCCATGCAGCATAAGTTTGTCCCCTCAGACTGGTCGCCTTGCAAAACAACCTGCGAATACCGACGCGGATCGGTCGTATCATAGGCTTTGAGGAACGATGATCCTTTCAGTCCCGCTTGAGCCAATCGGCGCAGTTTTGCGTTGCGACCGTGATGGGTGCTGAACTTTTCCAGGGTAGCGCCGCCCGACAGATTGGAAACCCGTTTGACAACTTCCCTTCCCCCCACGTACTTTCAAACTTCTGCCCTGCTGGCCCGTCCAACAGATGTCAAGGTGCATTGCTCGTCCAGCCGTAGGAGGTCCATGAAACGCCGAACTCTGAAATTTGCCGGTTTCTTCCTTCTTCTCACGCTCCTCACGTCCCTGGCCCTGGCCCAGGACGTCGCGTCCTTCGAAAAGCGCATCACGGTTAAGAAGCTGCCCAACGGCCTGACGCTCATGATCTGTGAGCGCCCGGAGGCACCCGTCTTCTCCTTCTTCACGCTGGTCGACGCCGGCTCGGCCCAGGATCCTATGCGCGCCACCGGACTCGCGCACATGTTCGAGCACATGGCCTTCAAGGGCACCGACAAAATCGGGACCACCGACTACGCCGCCGAAAAGACAGCGCTCGAAAAAGTCGAGGTCGCCTACGCCGCCTACATAGCCGAGCGCGACAAGACGGTGGGCCGCGATGAAGCCAAGTTGAAGCAGCTGGAAAAAGCGTGGAAAGACGCCATCGCCGAAGCCGACAAATTCGTGGTCAGCAACGCCTTCGGGAAGCTGGTCGAACAAAACGGCGGCGAAGATATGAACGCCTTTACTGCCTATGACGAGACCGGATACCACTACTCGCTCCCGGAAAACCGGCTCGAACTCTGGGCCTATCTCGAGTCTGAGCGGTTCCTGCATCCCGTGTTACGCGAGTTCTATAAAGAACGCAACGTCGTCATTGAAGAGCGCCGCATGCGCACCGACAGCAGCCCGTTCGGCCGACTACTCGAGCAGTTCACCGAAGAGGCGTTTGCCGCTCATCCTTATCATCGGCCCACCGTGGGATGGATGTCGGACCTGAACTCCTTCTCGGCCAGCGATGCCCAGAAGTTTTTCGACAAATACTACGTGCCCTCGAACATGGTAGTAGCCGTGGCCGGTGACATAAAAGCTGCCCAGGCCATGCCGATGCTCGAGAAATATTTCGGCCGCCTGCCCACCCGTCCGCATCCAGACGAGACCACCACCACCGAGCCTCCGCAGAATTCCGAACGCAAAGTCACGCTCAAAGACCGTTCCCAGCCGATTTACATCGAGGGCTATCACCGCCCCGACTACCGCAGCAAAGACGACGCCGTGTTCGACGCCATCTCTGACCTCATGTCAGAGGGCCGCACCTCGCGCCTTTACCGCGCCCTGGTTCGCGACAAGAAAATCGCCTCGTTCTCCGAGGGACTCACCGGGTATCCCGGCATCAAGTATCCCCACCTGTTCGCGTTTCTCGCCGTGCCGCTTCCTGGGCACACTCCGCAGGAAATGGCCGACGCCATCCACGTGGAAATCGACAAGCTGAAGAAGGATGACATCAGCGACGACGAGCTGAAGATGATCAAGACTCGCAGCAAAGCCAACTTGATTCGCGGCCTCGCCGACAACGAAGGCCTGGCCACGCAACTCGCCACCTACCAGACCCGCTACGGCGACTGGCGCGAATTGTTTAAATCGGTGGATCGCATCGACCAGGTCACCAAGGCCGACATTCGCCGCGTAGCCAACGAGGTCTTCGTCGACACCAACCGCACCGTCGGCGTCATCGAAAACTCAGGCGGAGGCGCTGCTCCCGGCGGAGGCGAGTCATCCTCCGGTGAGTCGTCCCCCGGTGATCAGCCTTCCAGTGGCTCCGCCGCGCAGGGAGGTGCACAGTGAATCGGACTCTTCTTCTGATGCTGTTTGCCGCCGCAACTTTCACCACGATTCCACAAGCCGCGGCCCAGGCCACAAGCTGGCAGCAGGTTCCAATTCCTCCGCTGCCCGCATTCAAACCGCAGCAACCCAAGCGCATCGAACTCGCAAACGGCATGGTGATCTTCCTGCAAGAGGATCACGAACTGCCTCTGATCGACGGCACGGCCCGCATCCGCGGCGGCTCGGTCAACGAACCCGCCGGCAAAACCGGACTCGTCGACATCTACAGCGAAGTCTGGCGCACTGGCGGCACGAAGTCCCAGACCGGCGACCAACTTGACGACTTTCTCGAAGTTCGCGCCGCCAAGGTCGAAACCGGCGGAGGCCCCGACTCGACCACCATCAACTTCTCCTGCCTCATGGCGGATCTCGACGACGTTTTTAAGGCTTTCGTCGACGTGCTCGAAAATCCTGAATTCCGCGCCGAAAAAATCGATATCGCGCAGAAAGCAGAGGGCGACGGCATTTCCCGCCGTAACGATGACGTAGGCGAGATCGCACACCGCGAATCCGTCAAACTGGCCTACGGCTTCGACAATCCCTACGCCCGCGTTCCCGAATACTCCACCGTTGCCGCCATCACGCGTCAGGATTTGATCGACTGGCACGGCCGTTACGTTCATCCCAACAACATCATTCTCGGCATCAGTGGCGACTTCGATTCCGCAGCCATGGAAGCCCGCCTGCGCGCCGCGTTTGACGCCTGGCC
Organism: Candidatus Sulfotelmatobacter sp.; assembly: GCA_052148475.1. GTDB lineage: Bacteria > Acidobacteriota > Terriglobia > Terriglobales > Acidobacteriaceae > Sulfotelmatobacter. The sequence goes on from JBKQID010000036.1 coordinate 16,395, forward strand.
CAAGGGTCCGGCGCTTCCGAAAGATGAAATTCAATACACGCCCGCCAAGCCCGGCTACTATCTCGTCCCCAAAGACGACGTGAACCAGACCACCATCCACATGGTCGGGCTTGGCACCACGCGCGATAATCCCGACTATTACGCGATCAATGTGTTCAATGAGGCCTTTGGCGGCGGCTTCTCCTCGCGCCTGTTCAACGACATCCGCACCAAGCGCGGTCTGGCCTACGGCGTCAGCGGCTCGATTGGCACCAACTTCGGACATCCCGGCATTCTGCAGATTTCGATCGGAACCAAGAGCGGCACCACCGTCGAAGCCATTCAGGCCGCCGATGAAAACATCGACAACCTGGCCAAAGAACCAATCACCGATACTGAAATCCAACACGCCAAAGATGCGATTCTCAACGCCTTTATCTTCCGTCTCGACTCGCCCGACAAGATTCTCGGCGAGCGCATGACCTACGAGTACTACGGATATCCTCCCGACTGGCTGGATAAGTACCAGGCGGAAATCAAGAAAGTCACGGCTTCCGACGTGAACCGCGTGGCCACAAAATATCTGCACAAAGATCAACTGGCTGTGCTGGTTGTCGGCAACACCAAAGACTTCGACAAGCCACTGTCGTCGCTCGGGGCCGTGAAAGAAATCGACATCACCATTCCGCCCCCACCCGCCGAGAAGTCGGAAAGTAATGACGCTGCCAAGCCCGCGGCCTCCAATCCCGAAGGCAAAGCCCTGGCCGCGAAAGTCGCCGCTGCCATGGGAGGTCTGCCCAAGCTGCAGTCCATCAAAGCCATGCACGTCAGCATCGCCGAAAGCGATGGCGGCGGCCCGCCCAGCCCAGTCGATGTAACTCTCGCTTTCCCCGACCGGATGCACATCGATGTGCAAACCCAGCAGGGCGCGCTGACCATCGTCACCACCTCCGACACCGCCTTCATGAGCATGGCGGGCATGGGAACGCGCAGCATGCCGCCCGAGCAGAAGAACGAAATGCTCTCGCAACTTCACCATGACCTGGTCTACATCGCGCAGCACGCCGACGATCCGGCCTTCACCTTCACGGCGGCGGGAACAGAAAAAATCGGCGACGTCAACGCCGCCATCCTCGACATCGGCGGCGCCATTCCCTGGGTCCGCTGGTACATCGATCCCAAGACCGGCTACATTCTCCGCGAGAAATACAAGGCGATGGGACAAATGGGGCAGTTCGAGGGTGAGACCAATCTGGCCGACTGGCGCGCCGCCGACGGCCTGACCATGCCCTATAAACATCAAAATAAGCAGAACGGCCAGGAAACCAGCAACGCCGAATTCAAGAAGATCGAACTCAATCCCACACTCGATCCCAAACTGTTTGCCAAGCCCGCGGAGGCCCCGGCAGAGAAACAGTAATTAAGAGAAGCGCAGTAATAGCGGAGTTTGCCATGAAGCCGCTCGCCATTTGCGGTGCTCTAATGTCGTTCACCCTCGCAGCGATCCCCGCGCTCGCACAAGTCATGACCTCGCAATACGACAACCTGCGCACAGGCGCGACTCTCCACGAGAAGGCGCTGAATCCTCAGAACGTCAACGCCAAACAATTCGGCAAACTGGGCGCCTTTAAAGTGGACGGCGCGGTCTACGCGCAACCGTTGTTTCTCCCCTCGGTTGAAGTTCCCGGCAAAGGCACGCACGATGTTCTCTTCGTCGCCACCGAGCACGACAGCATCTATGCCTACGACGCCTACCAGCCCAACGATCCTCCACTCTGGAAGGTCAGCTTCCTTGACCCCGCACGCGGCACGGTGCCCGTATCCGAAGACGACGCGCAGTGTCCGTTTATTCGCCCCGAAATCGGCATCACCTCGACGCCTGTGATTGATCTGAAGACGGGCACCCTTTATGTGCTGGCGCGCTCTAAGATCCGCCACCGAGTCGGCAATGACGAATACTTCCAGCATTTGCACGCGCTCGCCATCACCACCGGAGTCGAAAAGTTCGCCGGCCCCAGGCTCATCACCGGGTCTGTGCCTGGCAAAGGAGATGGCACGGCCAAGGGACAAATCGCTTTTGATCCGCTCCGCGAAAATCCGCGGGCCGCTCTCCTGCTCGCCAACGGCATGCTCTATCTGACTTGGGCTTCATCCTGCGACGTCGACCCTTACCACGGCTGGGTGATGGCTTACGATCCGCAAACCTTGGCACAACGGGCTGTTCTGAACGTCACTGCCGACGGAAGTGAAGGCGGTATCTGGTTGAGCGACACCGGTCCAGCCGCTGACGCCGAGGGCAACATCTACGTGCCCACGGGCAATGGCACATTCGACGCGGGCTCGGGCGGCCGGGACTACGGCGACTCCGTTCTGAAGCTCGACGGCTCGTCGCTCGCCATCCGCGACTACTTCACGCCGCACGATCAGGATCGCATCAGCCAAAACGACACCGACATCGGCTCCAGCGGACCGACTCTTCTGCCCGACCAGCCCGGCCCGCATCGTCACCTGCTCTTGCAGCCGACGAAAGACTCGACAATTTATGTAATCGATCGCGACCACATGGGCAAGTTTCAGCGCGACCACGACGATCTGGTGCAGATCATCCATTTGCCAGGAGCCGGCTTGGGTGCGATGGCCTACTGGAACGGTTATGCATTCTTCGCCGCCAGCGACGACTGCCTACGGAGCTATACGGTGAAGAACGGTCAGCTCAAGCCGAGCGAGTCTTCTGCCATGAAGTTTGTAACTTCTGGCGCCACGCCGTCCGTCTCCGCCGATGGCGACAAGAACGCCATCGTTTGGGTGATCGTGACCAAAACCTGGAACGGCCTGGACAACCGGCCAGCCGTGCTTTATGCCTTCGACGCCACCAAACTCGGCCAGCCCATCTACACCTCGGAGCAAAACAGCGCGCGCGATCGCGCCGGCATGGCGACGCGTTTTGTGATCCCGGTCGTCGTCAACGGACGCGTCTACTTTGGCACCAGAGGCGAAGTCGAGGTCTACGGGCTGTTGAAATAGCGGCTGCCGGCGCCGGCGTTTCGGTATGCATTAGCTCGCCGAGCCAGTTCGCCAGAACGGTTCGACAGGAGGGAATGAGCATGACCCAGAACAACGCAAGCGACCGCGATTTGCTGCCGGCACTACCCTTCGAGAGCTGGAAAGATACTTTCGCCACCGTGCACATGTGGACACAGATTGTGGGGAAGGTGCGTCTCAAGCTGTGTCCGCTGGTGAACCACTGGTGGAATGTCACGTTCTACTTGACCGCGCGCGGACTGACCACTTCGGCCATGCCGTACGCCCGAGGAACAGTCGGCCAAACAGTCGAAGTCCGGTTTGATTTCATCGACCACAAGCTGCTGATCGAAACCAGCGAAGGCCGCGTCGTCACCATCGCGCTCCAGCCGCAGAGTGTGGCTGAGCTCTACGGGAAGTTCATGGCTGCCCTGGCCGAACTCGGCGTCGCTTGCAAGATCTGGACGAAGCCCAGCGAGGTCGCCGATCCCATCCCCTTCGAGCAGGATCACCTGCACGCCTCTTACGATGCGGAAGCCCTGAATAAATTTTGGCGCATCCTGGTGTGGTCTGACCAAGTATTCAAGGAATTTCGAACCCGGTTTCTGGGAAAGGTGAGCCCCACACATTTCTTCTGGGGAGGGTTCGATCTCGCGGTCACCCGCTTCTCCGGCCGAAGAGCCCCGGAGCGCCCGGGAGCCGACTCCATTACTCGCGAAGGATACTCGCACGAAGTCAGCAGCGCGGGAGTCTGGCCCGGCGGCGGCGATATCGCGGGACCGGCGTTCTATTCTTACGCGGCGCCTGAGCCGCCAGGCTTCGCTGAGCGGAAGGTTCGCCCGCAGACCGCTTTCTATCATCCGCAACTGAAGGAGTTCTTGCTGATGTATGACGACGTACGCACCGCCGATTCTCCGAAAACAGCGCTGATGGAATTCCTGCAGAGCACCTACGACGCGGCAGCCGACCTAGCAAATTGGGACCGCAAGAACCTGGAACGCTAAACACGCACACTGCGCGTAAACTTTGCATAAAGGATGATCAACAATGCAGAAACGTAAACTTGGAAAAAGTAATCTCGAAGTCTCGGCTCTCGGTCTGGGCTGCATGGGAATGAGTTTTTCTTACGGCCCACCCAAAGACAAGAAAGAGATGACCGCTCTTCTCCACGCCGCCGTGGATCGCGGCATCACCTTCTTTGACACCGCCGAAGTCTACGGCCCGTTCACGAATGAAGAACTCGTGGGCGAAGCGCTAGCTCCGTTTCGTGGCAAGGTCGTGATCGCCACCAAGTTTGGGTTCGACCTAGGTGGCGGCGATAAGCGGCCGGGAGCGGCCGGTGTGAACAGCCAACCGGCGCACATCAAACAAGCGGTCGAAGGCTCGCTCAAACGACTGAAAGTCGAGACCATCGACCTGCTCTATCAGCACCGGGTCGACCCGAATGTGCCGATCGAAGACGTTGCCGGCGCCGTGAAGGAACTGATTCAAGCCGGCAAGGTCAAGCACTTCGGTCTTTCCGAAGCAGGCGCAAAGACGATTCGTCGAGCTCACGCGATTCAGCCGCTCACCGCGCTGCAGAGCGAATATTCGCTGTGGTGGAGAAAGCCCGAAGCAGAAATAATTCCTACGCTTGAGGAACTCGGAATCGGCTTCGTGCCTTATAGCCCGCTTGGGAAAGGCTTCCTGACCGGAGCGATCAAAGAGAGCACGACATTCGACAACACTGACTTCCGCAGCACTCTTCCTCGCTTTACGCCCGAGGCTCTCAAGGCGAACCAGGCTCTGATTGACCTTCTCGGCAGCATCGCGAAACGAAAAAAGGCGACGCCCGCACAGATTGCACTCGCCTGGCTGCTCGCTCAAAAGCCGTGGATCGCGCCAATCCCGGGCACGACGAAGCTCAACCGCCTCGAAGAAAACATCGGCGCGTTGGCAGTCGAATTGCCAGGCGACGATCTCCACAACATCGACACTGCCGCGTCGAACATCAAAGTGAAGGGCGATCGTTACCCGGAGCGCCTGGAAAAAATGACCGGTCTTTAAATGACCGGTCTGTGAAAGGAAAGTCAACGTCCATGCCCAACGCGAAGTACAACGCGAAAGCTTATTCCGCAGCCAGCGCGACCTCGCGCCTGGCCTCCAGCACGATCCCAAGACGCGAGCCAACTGACCACGACGTGCAGATCGAAATCCTATTCTGCGGCATCTGCCACTCCGACCTGCACTCGGTGCGGAACGAGTGGAGCGAATTCATGCCCACGGTGTATCCCATTGTTCCGGGCCATGAGATCGTCGGCCGTGTTACCAAGGTCGGCTCCGCAGTCAGCAAATTCAAGCCCGGCGATCTCGCGGCGGTCGGCTGCATGGTCGACTCCGACGGCACCTGCCCCGAGTGCAAAGCTGGCCTGGAGCAGTTCTGTCCCAACGTCACCCTAACCTTTAATTCGCCCGACAAGCATCTCGGAGGCGTCACCTACGGCGGCTATTCCGATAGCATCGTCGTCGACCAGAGATTCGTGCTGCGCGTGCCCGCGAACCTGAACCTCGCCGGAACTGCTCCTTTGCTCTGCGCGGGAATCACCACGTACTCACCCATGCGTCGCGCGAAGGTCGGCAAAGACAAGAAAGTGGGGGTAGTCGGTCTCGGAGGATTGGGCCACATGGCCGTGAAGTTTGCTCGCGCCCTCGGAGCCCATGTGGTTGTCTTCACGACCTCCCCGAACAAAAAGGAAGACGCGCTTCGCCTCGGCGCCCACGAAGTCGTCCTTTCCCGCCATGCCGACGAAATGCAGAAGCACGCGGGAAGCTTCCACTTCATTCTCGATGCGGTCTCTGCCGATCACGACATCAACGCCTATCTCAACCTGCTCGGCCGCGACGGCAACCTTACCCTCGTCGGCGCGCCGCCCAAACCCCTCGCCGTCGGCGCTTTCGGCCTGATCATGGGCCGCCGCAGCCTCTCTGGTTCCATGATCGGCGGTATCGCCGAAACTCAGGAGATGCTCGACTTCTGCGGCCAGCACAACATTACTGCCGATGTCGAAGTCATCCCCATTCAGAAGGTCAACGAAGCCTACGAGAGGCTGCTCAAGTCGGATGTGAAGTACCGGTTCTCGATCGAGATGGCTTCTCTCAAATCTGCGTGAGCGGGAGAAACGGGAAAATAGAGCGCGACCAGCAAGACAAGTAAAGGGATTCACAAATGGACATAAAAAGAATTGGCACACAACCTTCCGCCAAAGGTCCGGGAGATTGGTTCACTGGGACGGTAAGAATCGATCCGCTCTTTCAGGCACCCGATCCGGCGCTCGTGTCTGGTGCGACCGTAACCTTCGAGCCGGGCGCGCGGACGGCATGGCACACCCATCCACTCGGTCAGACTCTTATCGTCATGTCCGGCTGCGGCTGGGCGCAGCGCGAAGGCGGACCGATCGAGGAGATTCGGCCGGGTGACGTGGTCTGGTTCTCTCCTGGCGAGAAGCATTGGCATGGGGCGACACCGACGACGGCCATGACGCACATCGCCATTCAGGAAAGAAAAGACGGCAAGGTGGTCGACTGGATGGAGCACGTCACCGACGAACAATACCGCAAGTAAGCTTCAGCCATCCGTTAGGGATAGGAGTTGACATGCCCACGCGAAACGACGCTCTAAGAACCAGCCTTTCTCAATCAAACGAACTCAACGTCACTCTGATCGGCAGACGATCAGGACGGAAGATCTCAATCCCGATCTGGTTCGTTCTGGAAGGCGACAAGCTGTACCTCTTGCCGGTCAAGGGTTCCGACACGCAGTGGTACAAGAACGTACTCAACCATCCGACGATTCGGATCGATGCGGGCGGCGCAGAGGCGGAACTTCAGGCCGTTCCCATCACTGATCCGCCACAGGTCTCCTCCGTGGTCGAAAAATTCCGCGGCAAGTACGGGCGCAATGACGTGAAGAAGTACTATTCCAAGTTCGACGTTGCTGTCGTCGCTCAGACCTAGCGATGTTGCATCTTCTCGCTGCTTAAGCGGGTGTCAGGAAGCATTTTGCCGTCTCTATACGCCAGCTACGCCCGCTTGAGGCATCACCGCTCTGACATCTTCAGCACAGCCTCAGGCAGCCGCGCTCCCTGCACTTCGATCTTCGCTGCCGCGGAGTTGATCTCCTGGAGGTCGTCGGCCGTGAGTTGTATGTTCACAGCGCCGAGGTTCTCTTCCAGGCGGTGAATTTTCGTCGTACCCGGAATCGGAACGATCCATGGCTTCTGTGCGAGCAGCCATGCAAGGGCGACCTGCGCCGGAGTCCCGGCTTTCTGGTCCGCGATTTTCCTCAGCAGGTCAACGACGGCCTGGTTCGCCGCGCGCGCCTCAGGAGTGAAGCGGGGCGAGATGTTACGGAAGTCAGTGGCATCAAAGGTAGTATTTGTGTCGATCTTTCCCGTGAGGAAGCCTGCGCCGAGCGGACTAAACGGAACAAAGCCAATGCCAAGCTCCTCGCATGTCCGGAGCACTTCGTTCTGCTCGACATCTCTGGTCCACAGCGAATATTCGCTCTGAACGGCAGTCACGCGCTGCACACTATGCGCACGGCGTATGGTTTGCGATCCTGCCTCGGAAAGCCCGAAATGTTTGATCTTGCCTGCTGCGATGAGTTCCTTAACGGCGCCCGCAACGTCCTCGACGGCAACCGCAGGGTCAACTCGATGCTGGTACAGCAGGTCGATTGTGCTAGTCTTCAGGCGTTTCAGCATTGCTTCAACCACTTCCCGAATGTGCGCCGGACGGCTATTCAGACCGCCGCTTCGCTGCCCTGTTTTCGAATCAATGTCGAACCCGAATTTTGTCGCGATCACCACCCGATCACGAAATGGTGCGACCGCTTCACCCACAAGTTCTTCGTTTGCGAACGGGCCATATGCCTCTGCCGTATCGAAGAGGGTCACACCTTGCTCGAAGGCTGTACGAATGATCTTCACGCCGTCTGGACGCGGCGTCGGCGGGCCATAGGCCGACGATAATCCCATGCAACCGAATCCCAGCGCCGAGACTTCGAGTCCGCTTTTCCCGAGTGAGCGCTTTTTCATTTGATTCTCCGTGCAAAGCTATTGACGAAACATTCCTCGGAGCCAGAACCCCTGCTTTACAAGGTCGCCGAATTTTGTGGAACTCGGCTCTCTCTACCTGTGTGGTTAATTATTATTGTTATTCATTTTGACTGGCCTAAGCAGATGCGAGAACGTGAGTTGGGCGAGCTTCCACTGGCCGTTTTCTTTGATATACACCTCAGTCACCATAAAAGGATTGGTGACTTCGTGCTCACCGACTACTGCCTGCAAATCAATGTCCTCTAGCAGGATGGCTGTGTTACCAAATATGCGAGCGTCAACTGCGTAAACTGCAGCTTTTTTGTACCAGATGCCACCGCTTTTAATGGTGGCTAGTTCCTGGGTTCTTCCCCATGTCCCTCCCATGTGAGTGAACATGGCTTTGTCATCAAATAGTGTCTCTAAGGAATCGACCTTCTTGTCTGCCATCCAATCCCATTTCATGTTTGAGAGGTTGATGACTTCTTGTTGCTCGGGTGTATGACTTGCGGCAGTTTTAATCGTTTCCGTTGGCGGCTGTGGCGGCTGCTGCGCGTAGGACGATTGCGCAATCATTGTTAATAGAAATAGACCCACAATTAGGGTTAAGGTTTTCATGGCTCTCTCCAGGGGTGCGCGTCTTCATTCTGTTTTCCTTGCATCCTCGAATTTATGGGTAAAGGGCCGTCAACTGGTAGCCCGATCCTGCCTTCTTATTGCCTATTCCTCTTGTCAGGCAAAAGACCCATGGCTTTACTGGAAAGACGCGGTTATCTTTAGAAGGGACGGCAAAGGTCGTTAACGTGAAAAACACAAGAGAAAAGGTCACTCTAAAAGCGAACCGAGCCCGCGGGTCGCAGGCAGAGCTCGCGCAGAGGATTGCCTCCTTCTTGGGCAAGGAAGAGAATCGGACAACGGCGATTCCGGGTGTCAGCCTCCACCAGCGGACTGCGCCTACCCCGCCATGCCGGATGACCTACCATCCGGGAATCATCGTGGTCGCACAGGGGAGCAAGCGGGTGAACCTTGGCCGGACCAGCTTCGTCTACGACGAGTCGCGCTTCGTCGTAACTGCGGTCGATTTGCCGATCGTGAGTTGGGTGGCCGAGGCGACCGCGGAGGTTCCCTGTCTCGCACTGTCCGTCAAGTTCGACATGTCCATGGTGCGCGAGTTGCTCAGCCGTGAGGAAATTCATGTCGCAGAAGCTCCATCTGACCGTCCCGCTATGTCAATCGGCGAGACCACGCCGGAATTCCTGAATGCATGCCGCCGCCTGGTGGATCTGTTGGACAATCCGCAGGACATTCCTTTTCTCAGCGACCTGATTCAGCGCGAGATCATCTATCGCGTTTTGCGGGGACACGTGGGAGCGCGGCTACGTGCCGTAGCAACACTCGGAGATCAAAGCCACCGGACTGCAAAAGCCGTAGCGTGGATAGCGGCGAACTATGCCAAGCCTCTGCACGTGGAAGAACTCGCGCAGGTGGCGAGCATGGGCGTATCAACGCTGCACCATCATTTCCGGATGCTGACCGCGATGAGTCCGCTGCAGTATCAAAAACAACTGCGGCTTCAATCAGCGCGGAGCCTAATGCTGAACAATGGTCTCGATGCAGCCAGCGCGGCCTTTGAGGTCGGCTACGAAAGCGCGACGCAATTCAATCGCGAATACAGCCGCTTCTTCGGCCAACCTCCGATGCGAGACGTCCGAGCCCTTCTATCTCCGGGTGCTCCGAAACTTGAATCGGTAGGTAGTCTCTGAATCAGGCGATCCCCGGCTCGCGCTGAGTTCTTCGCGATAGTCGGCTACTCGGAAGTTTACTCAACATTCCACCCCACACGTTCGTTTCATCCCAAAATGTCTCCAGATGTTAATCATCTGATTAACAGAGGTGTGTCATTTCATCGTCTCTGTCTCCTATCCCTACGCCCGCTTGACACGGCCATCTAGCCAGATTAGCATAGGCGAACAAAAGACGAATACGCCATGGCCTCCCTGCCCTTGCTCCCGCTACCCGAAAAGCCCCGACTGGTCGGCATCGCCCGTCTGGCCTCCGAGGGCGAATCTCTGCGCGAAGGGCACAACGTGGAATACTTCACTCTGCCCGCCAAGTCGCTGCTGAACCGCTGCGTCAGCCAGCGCCAGATGCCCTTTACCTGGACCATCAATCCCTACCGCGGCTGCGAGTTCGCCTGCAAATATTGCTACGCCCGCTACACCCATGAATTCATGGAAATGCGCGATGGCATGGAATTCGAGCGGAAGATTTACGTCAAGCAGCACGCCGCTGGCCTGTTGCGCCACGACCTGCGCCGCGTGAAGCCCGATGAAGCCATCGCGCTTGGCACCGCGACCGATCCTTACCAGCCCGCCGAACGCCGCTACGAAGTTACGCGTGGAATTCTGGAAGAGTTCGCCCGGCATCGCGGATTCGAGCTCGGCATCGTCACGAAGTCGAATTTGATCGTCCGCGATCTCGATTTGCTGAAAGACGTTGCGAAGACGAATCGCCTGTCCGCCCACATTACGGTCACCACGCTCGACGTCGAACTCGCCCGGATTCTCGAGCCGCGCGCTCCTCGTCCCGATCTTCGCATCGAAGCGGTGCGCGCGCTGGCCCAGGCGGGACTGCGCGTCGGCGTGAGCTGCTCGCCGGTCGTGCCGGGAATCACGGATTCTCCTCAAGACCTGGAGGCCGTGATCCGCGCCGCCGCCGAAGCCGGCGCCAGCTACGTCTTCGCCAATCCACTTTTTCTAAAGCCATGCTCAGCCGCCGTGTTTCTTCCCTTCCTCGAACAGAGCTTCCCGCATCTCGCCCAGAACTACCGCCAGCGTTACCAGGACCGCGCCTTCCTGCCGGCCGCATATGGCAAACGCCTTTCGCAACTCGTACTTCGTCTGCGGGAAAAATACAAAATGACGCGCGCCAGCCGCGAACGCTCATCCTTCGCCACCAAGTGGCCGGTGCAGGCCTTCGATGAGCAGCTAACCTTGTTCTGAAGATTTTCTTTACCTGCAAGAACGCCGAGAAAATGAAAGGCTCCCTGTCATCCTGAACGAAGTGAAGGACCTATGTAAGCGCGGGCGACCGCACAGGTCTTTCGCTTCGCTCAAGATGACAATCCCCTCCGGACACGCTGAACGTGATGCCGAAGGCGTTCTCGACCGCAAGCGAAGTCCTCTATAATCGAGATTCGCATGGTCACCGCTTCTCCTCCTGCACCGCAACCCGGCCAACCGGCCACGTTCGGCGTTCGCCTGCACCGTTTCTGGCGCCGCGTCACCGATGGTCTTGAGGTTAGCCAGCTCTGGTCACAGTTCGAGTCCGAAGCCCGCACCAGCTATCGCCTTTACTCCAAAGACGTCGAAGCCAAAACGCCGGACGGTCTTACCCACGGCGGCCGCAATCTCCATATCGTCACGGAATTCTTCTGGTCCGTATTTGAGAAGCTCTCGCCGGCGCGCCGCGTGCTGTTGCTGCTGGCGCTCATCCTGCTCGTGCTTCCCAGCGGCAGCTTTAGCTATCAAGACACACATCATGAAATCCACGTCGGCGAATTCGATCTTCATTTCTGGGCGGGATTACTTCTGCTGCTGCTTCTCATTCTTGAGATCGCCGATCGCGTGGTGATGAAGCGCGACCTGCAGATCGCACGCGAAATCCAGACCTGGCTGCTGCCTGGCGTTCCGCCGCAGATTCCGGGGCTCGCCATTGCTTACGCCACTCGCCCCGCCAACACCGTCGCCGGCGATTACTACGACGTCTTCCCGCGCCCCGGCCGCACCAACGAAGACAACCGCGTGGTGCTCGCCGTGGCCGATGTCGCTGGCAAGAGCATTCCCGCCGCCATGCTCATGGCCACGTTTCAGGCCAGCCTCAAAACCCTTTCCACCGCGCAGGTCGCGCTGCCCGAACTCGCCGCGAACATGAATCGCTACGCCTGCGGCAACAGCCAGGGCGGATTGCGTTTCACCACCGCGTTTCTTGCGGAATACGATCCCGTTCGCCGCACCGTCGACTACATCAACGCCGGTCACAACAATCCCATCCTGCGCCGCGCCAGCGGACCAATCGAGCGCCTCGACGTTGGCGGCCTTCCCTTCGGCATCCTGCCGGATGCTAAATATGAATCCGCCACCGTGACGCTGGCGCCCGGCGACTGGCTGATCGTCTTCACCGATGGAGTGGTGGAAGCCGAAAACTCCCGTCAGCAAGAATTCGGAGAAGCCCGCCTCCTGTCCGCGATTGAAGCTGGAAGATCGACAAAGCCCGCTGAACTGCTCAAGCGCCTCATGTTCGAACTCGATCTCTTCGTCGGCAACACTCCCCAGCACGACGACGTCACCTGTATGCTGCTGAAATCCGAGAGTTTCTAAGAAAACGCCGATGGCATTTTCCCCGCAACTCGCCTAGCGAAACGGTCGTCCCTTGACGATGCCCAGGCCTTCGCGCACCGTAACCAGTTGATCGGCGGCGACGTGCGAGAGGGTTTCGCTGGCTCCAGTGGGCCAGTGGATTTCAACGTCTGCAGTCGTCGCTGCTCCCAGGCCGAAATGCAGACGCGGATCGTTCGCGGACAGAAAACTGGATTGGCTGGTAACACATTGCGCCTGCACTTTCCCTCCGTAGCGCAGCAGCACGCGGGCGCCGATGGCGCTGCGATTGCTCTTCGTACCCTCGAGACGAACTTTCAGCCAATGATTACCCGAGGGCGCGTCGTTGCGCAGCAGGGTGGGCGGCTCATTCCGATTCATGATGAGCATGTCGAGGTCGCCGTCGTTGTCGAAGTCGCCGAAGGCACATCCCCGGCTCACATGTGGCGATGCGATCGCTGCTCCGGCATCTTCTCCGAGTTCGACAAAAGTTCCATTCCCCTGGTTGCGGAAAATGATGCGCGGGCTGCGCGCCGGATACTTGACCGGATAGAGCCCTTCCAGTTCCGGGTATAAGGTTCCCGTCACGAGAAACAGGTCCGGATAGCCGTCATTATCAAGATCAACCAGTCCAACTCCCCTGGTGATGAAGCGACGTTCAAACATCAGGCCGGCGGGAGCGCTGACGTCCTCAAAATCACCCTTGCCATCGTTGTGGTAGAGGGCGGTCGCCTCACGGTGAAAGTGGGTTTTGCACAAGTCGATATGTCCGTCGAGATCGTAATCGCCGATCCCCACGCCCATTCCAGACATTGGTTCTCCGCTCCGGCCCAGGGCGATGCCACGCAGCATGGCTTCTTCCCGGAAGGTGCCGTCGCGGTTGTTCATCAGCAGATAACTGGGGGTGGCGTCGCAAGCTACAAAAATGTCCTGCCAGCCGGCGTCAGCATGGCTGGAAGAGAGCGCAGCAGCCGTCGCCTGGTCCAGTTCCCCGCGCTAGGATCTTTCATCGCGAACTTGTCACCCCGGGCTCACAACCAATGAGCCGCTTCACGAGGGACGAGACAGTCTTGGTACGCAGGGCAGTGACGATCCGCCCAAAAGGTACCTATAAGACTCGACTACCGCGATGGATTGACAAAGTTCAAGTGTGATGCCCGCCCCAAGTTGGCGATATTCTCCCCCCACGGCCATGCGCTGTCAAGAACGCAGTGCCGCAGTCGTAAACCGGATAAGATGAAATGAGGGCTTCGCCGGGAAACGAAAGCGTGCCAGGCATCGGATCAGCCAAACTGGATTTGCGCCGGACGACGAACGTACAAATCGCCACTACATTTTTGTATGTATTTTAGGATTTTCCACGGATGTTGATTGCACATCTACCCGGGTGGTTGAATCAGTCTTTCATCCGCTCCCCGTACATGCGGTGAAAGGCGTGCACCCCTTTTTCCTGCTTCACACTGAACCGCCCGCGCGAATAGCTTCGCGACCGTAGATTCTTCTGCACTGTCTCGCAGATGCCGACGTCCTCAAGCTGAATCTGGTGGCTGAACTCGACCGAAGCCTTCGCCGCTGGGGAGCTATGATCCTTCTCCGGCAAATACCATTCAAAGATTGCCCGCGATCGTTCGGCTTCGACCGGCAACACGATGTTCAGCGAAACGTTGTCGGGATAGCAGTTCAGCATCCAGTTGGGAAAAATCCAGAAGTAATCCGCAGTCATATTCAGCGACAAGTCTTCGCGCGCGTCTCCATAGCGGCGCGGAGTGGTATCTCCGGCCTGCGCTCCGCGAATCGGACTGAACTGGCGTACATGGCGCGCATACGGTTCCACCACATAAGCGTTGTAATCCAGTTCGCGGTTCAGCCCGGGGTGCACGCTCGGCAGGTGGTAGCCCTCCAGATAGTTGTCCACGTACGTCTTCCAGTTGCACTTCATGTCGTAGGTGCGGCGCTCGAACAGTTTCATCTGCGCAAACGGAAATTTCTCCGCCTGTCCGGGCAACTCGCCCAGGCTCTCCCGCAGAGGCCGCGCCTCGGGATCAAGATTCACAAATACTAGGTTGAACCATTCCTCGGTCGCGACCGGCTTGAGCGCAAAGTCTTCAGGATGAAACCCTTCCACACCTTCGATTTCGGTCGCGCTCAGCAGCGCGCCGTCCAGACCATACGTCCAGCCGTGATATCCGCAGCGAAACAGTTTGCGCGAGCCGCAGCCTTCCGCCGGGGGCCCGGCCCGGTGCCGGCAGACGTTGTAGAACCCGCGCAGCTTGCCATCGCCGCCGCGCACCAGCAGCAGAGGTTCGCCAATCAGATCGGTGGTGAAATAGTCGCCGGGATTGGCAACCTGACTGGCGCGACCAACCACCTGCCACGTTCGTCCGAATATCTTTTCCCGCTCGGCAACCAGAATGTTGGGGTCGGTGTAGAAGGGCGCGGGCAGCGTCCAGGCTCGGGCGATCTGGGCTTCGACTTGAAATGCGTCTTTCGATAGATCCATGCGGGTGCTCACCAACTTCCCGCAACATTCTACGGCAGGTGCGGCCTGCGCCACGCGCGGCGGCCAGAGCGCTCTTACCGGCGTCGTCACTCTTTCCCTATGTTTTATGGTTTTGTCCGGCTATCCGGCGGAAGCTGCAGCTTTGACTTTCGCGTGCGATGCAAAGTGACTCTGCATTTCTGGAATCAAGGCAGGCAACCGGAAGGCCCAGACGATCGAAATGGCCGAGGATGCAAGCGCCAGAAACCAGGGCAAAAATTGGCTCTGCAATAGCAGGGAAAGACCGAAACGGCCGAGAATCAACCATCCCAGGAACATCGCACCGCCGCACAGCATCGGCAACCAGCGTTCGCGGTTTCGAAAAGCGACGGTTCGAACCATGCTGGCCTGCATGCACAGAGCAAACGGAAGCGCGGCAATCAGATCGAACAGGTAGTGTTCTCCGGTCGCCATCGTGTCGAAGGCCGTAGCCAAAACGAATGCAGTTGCAGCCGCACGGCCCCATCGGGGAAGAGATCGAGTGTTCCACCAAATCAGCAAGGCCCAGGTGAAGTGCAGCGACGGCACTCCGTTGCGCGGAATCAACCAATCCACGGGAATTCTTTGCAGCTGCAAACCCGCCAGGATGGAATAGGGCACATCTGCGCCGGGAAACGAAGCCGGGAAACCATACCTTGGACCGCAAACTGGAAACACGCTGAAGAACAGATATCCCACCATCGCAGCCGCGAACAGGAGTTCGATCAACTCCCAGATGGGTTTCTCGCGGCGCGCCATGAAAGCCGCATAGAACGCAGCCATGGCCAGGACAATCCCTTCGTAGGTCAGCCTGACCAGCGGAATCAGCCAGGAATTGGCAGCTAGCGCGCGGCCACAGGCAAAACTCGGCTGAAAGCCCAAACTGCCGTCAAATACAAAGGCGTAAAGATCAAAGGTTTTGGCGTGCAAATACGACGCCATGTTCAGCGAATAGACCGACCCAAATATCATGAAGGTCATCACGCAGGATGGTAGAAGGATGCGAAACGTTGCGCTCCTGGCTTCACGCGGTTCCCACACCGCCTTGCAGCAGAGAAACAGCAGACTCGCAAGCCCCAAAGATCCGCTTAACTGAATCACCAGCGTTACGGCGTCCTCGATACGACGGACCACAAAGAAGGCAATCATGGCAGTGGCGAGAAGGACAATCACTACCTGCCGCCAGTTCGGGCGGGCAGCCAATAGCAGCAAGCAGGCGCCACCGATTCCGTATCCGACGAAGGGCTGACGGAAATCTAAGTGCAGTGCTGCAACGTCGGCCAGCACGACCAGGCAGGCAATGACCGCGGTTCGGATCGCGATTGGCAAAGCAGATGCAGGATTTTGGGAAGCAGCCATGGCTTGGAACTCCAACGTAACACAGGTGGCCTGGAGCGGGAGGTTTACACCCAATGGGCCGAGTTACTGATGTCACCATGTTTGATGGAGAAGGGCAGCGCGGGACAGAGATGCATGCTCGAATCATCTCTGCTTTGAAGGGTTCAAGATCCACGCTCTTTAGCGGCATGTGCGAACTCGATTGTGGGTTCCGAAATGGAACCCAATCCGGTTCCAGACTGACACGAATTGTCAGGACTTCCGACGAATTTTGCCAGCATGACAGAGTTGGTACAGGTCAAAAGAGGGACGAAAGTTTGCCTCTCCACTGAAAATAGAGCCCTTCCCGAGCTTCCGCACGGAACTAACGTAACTATCGACTTTGGCGAGGCAAGTGCAAATATCGTGACGACTGCGTCATCCGTGACCGGCAGTTAAACCAGACCAAACGAGAGGAAAACTAAAGAGATGCGGAAACAAAAAGGTTTCTCACTGATCGAGCTGCTGATCGTGGTGGCCATCATCCTGATCATCGCAGCTATCGCGATTCCGAACTTGCTGCGCGCCCGCATGGCGGCCAATGAGTCGTCTGCTGTCGCTTCCATTCGTACCGTCACCACGGGCGAAGTAACCTATCAGACCGCGTATCCGACCGTTGGATATGCTT
>JBKQID010000037.1:0-3513 GCA_052148475.1 Candidatus Sulfotelmatobacter sp.
GGCGGCTCCAGTGCCTCGGGCCAGCCATCCATACCTGGCATCCCAGGTGGCCCTCCCATCCCGGGAGGTATTCCAGGCATTCCAGGCGTTCCCGGCATGCCAGGCATTCCGGGCCAACCCGGCGCTCTGGGAGGTCCATCGAGCGGACAGCAGCAGCAGACGCAGCAGCAACCCTGCACGGTCTATATTGGCTCCTGCCCCACCACGACCACGGCTTCGGGGTCGCCGCAAGGGCAGCCGGGTATGCCGGGCATGCCCGGTGGCATGGGACAACCGGGAAGTGCGTTTCCTCCGGGCGCCGGCACACCGCCTTTCGGCGCCGGTGGGCCCGGCGGCGCGGCGGTCGCGCAATCGGCCGCGGCCGCCATGATCGGTAATCTTCTGACCACTCCGCGGCCGGGCGGGATGCCGACCGGCATGCCGGGCGCCACCCTCGGCGGCGGTATTGCCGGAGTAGCCAGCAAGTACGAGGCGGAGGGCATCATGGTGATCAACGATCGCACCGCCATCAATGAATGGGAGTACATTTTCGACATGACCAAATACCGCGTGCCGCCGAATCCCGTAAGCGGCACGGTCGGTACCCCGCAACAGCCCATGGGGGCCAATCCCGCCGGTGCCGGCCCTGGCGGTTCCAGCCCCGGGGCGAGCACCGGAAGTTTTGGGGTTGGTAACACCACGCCCGGCGCCGGGTTTGGCGGCGGCCGCGGCCCGGGACAGTAAGTCCGCAGATCTCTGCTCACCGTCGCACCCGGCGCCTTTTCTCCGCCGCGCGGTTTCTGACGCATCAAGACAAGTGCGGAGCTCAGGCCACCCGTTGGAAGTTGATTCTCAGCGCCGCTTTTCAATTTCAAAACTTCCCTGGTGGTAGGGTACTCGGAAGCACCGCTCGGCTGGCTAACACTACCGGCTAACCCGACTTTCGCACTTGGAGGGCATTTTCGGTCTTCGCGCCAGAAAATTCCTTTTGCTTTCAACGCCGGCACTGCGAAAATCGGCGAAAACAGCCTAGGTGAAGACCTTGCCTCTTTTCTGAGAGATCCATCTCTGGCATGCTGCTGTTGAGGATGTTTCTGCGCAGCACAAACCGGCGCAAGGACGGCAAGGATCATCGGTATTTCAGCGTGGTCGAGAACCGCCGTCTGCCAGGCGGCAAGACAGCACAACGCACCGTTCTCTATCTCGGCGAGATCAACGACCAACAGCAGGCGGCGTGGCGCAAGACGCTGGACGTATTCGACGAGGCCGAACAGCGCTTCACCTCAATGAGTCTGTTTCCCGACGACCGGGAAGTTCCCGCCGATGCCATCGACAGCGTGCAGGTGCGCCTGAGTGGGCTGGAACTGAAGCGTCCGCGCATCTTCGGTAGTTGCTGGCTGGCCTGCGAGCTTTGGCAGCAACTGAGCCTCGACGAGTTTTGGCGACAGCGTCTGCCCGAAGGCCGTGAAACGGTAAGTTGGGAAAAGGTGCTGCGGTTGCTGGTCGTCAATCGTCTGCTCGATCCCGGCAGCGAATTCCGCGTGCATCGCCAATGGTATTTGAACTCCGCGATGGACGAGTTGATGGATACAGGCTTTGAAGTGGCGGAGAAAGACCGGTTGTATCGGTGCCTGGATCGCGTGCTTGAGCACAAGCAGGAGTTATTCGTATACCTGAAGCAGAAGTGGGCCGATCTGTTCAGCGCCGATTTCGAAGTCTTGCTCTACGATCTGACCAGTACGTATTTCGAAGGAGAGATAGAACAGAATCCAAAGGCAAGGCGCGGCTACAGCCGGGACGGGCGGCCGGATTGTGTGCAACTGGTGATCGCGCTGGTGGTAACGCCCGACGGCTTTCCGCTGGCCTATGAAGTGATGAACGGCAACACGGCGGACAACTCGACACTGCGCGAGTTTCTGACAAAGATCGAAACGGCGTACGGCAAAGCGCGGCGCGTATGGGTGATGGATCGCGGCATCCCGAGCGAAGCGGTTCTCCAGGAGATGCGCGCGCCGGAACGGCAGACGTTTTATCTGGTGGGCACGCCTAAAAGCAGGATCAATCAACATGAGCAGAAATGGCTCGACCTTCCCTGGCACAAGGTGCGCGACTCGGTGGAGGTGAAGCTGTATGAGCATGAAGGCGAACTCTATGTGCTGGCCAAGAGCGGTGGACGGCAGGCCAAAGAAAATGCCATGCGGCGCAAACGGCTGGCTCGTCTGCTGCGCAAACTGCGCGCCATGCGCAGGAATCTGCCGAAGCGCGACCAACTACTGATGCGTATCGGTGCGGCGAAGAAGGAAGCCGGCCGCGCTTTCGGCTTCGTGAAGATTCGGCTTCCGGAGAAGAATGAAGAGGTCACGCGCAATACCTTCACCTTTCATACCGACAAGGCGAAGCTCCATGCTGCCGAACAGCGCGACGGACACTATCTGCTGCGCAGCAATCTGACGGGCGAAGACCCGGCGGTTCTGTGGACACGCTACGTGCAATTGACGCAGATCGAAAGTGTGTTTCGATCTCTGAAAAGCGAACTTGGGATCCGGCCCATCTATCATCAACTCGAACGCCGCGCCGATGCGCATGTGCTCATCGCATTTCTTGCTTATTGTCTGCAGGTGACGCTGAAGAACCGGCTGATGATTCATGCGCCCGGGCTGACGCCTTTATCGGTGTTCGAAAAGCTCGCCACGATTCAAATGGTGGAGGTGTGGATCCCCATGCTCGACGGACGCAACCTGGTGCTGCCACGCCATACACAGCCTGAGCCCGATGTGCAGGCGATGCTGGAGCAGATCCGCATCACGCTGCCGCCTCAACCACCGCCGCGAATCAAGTCCTCACAACTGCCGTGCACAGAAACGAATCAGTCCGCTCTGCTTGAGGGAACGGCGCTATGAAATGGGCGGCGCTGGAATCGAAGATGCTCTCAGCGGCTGCTTATGACGACTCAAAGCAGGTACTCTATCTGCGTTTCCGCAACACCGGCCATGTCTATCGCTACTTCGAATTCACGGCTGCCGATAACCAGGCCTTCCTCAGTGCAGATTCGAAGGGGCGCTATTTCCGCGCTCAGATCCGAGATCACTTCCGCTGCGAGCGTATGGCCAAGCTCCACGCCGCCTGATTTCCTCCCATAAGCCACTCCCCGGAAACCCACCATTTGTGGTGGAGACCTTTTACGCCCCTCCACGGATTCAGAACGACTTATCTGTCGCAAACCCCGTCAACTGCGAAAGACAGGTTAGGCGCCTGCCGTGAAATCGTCTCGCTGCCCCCTGCGGCCCTTTGCGTTTACCTTCCGCTTAACTTGCCGGCAAATCCGCCTTACCGCATGGTGAACCCCGCTGTCTCGCCCATCATGGTGCTCGCGATGCCATCGGACGTGTACGACATCCCTACCCGGTACGTGGAGGCGTCTACGGCGATCGCGCTGCGAACAGAAACGAACCGGCGGTGGCGGAAGTGGCGGAACGGCGCGGAGTTTTTATGGCGGATGGACCGTAATTTCTCTTACACAATGCCGTGTTTTGG
>JBKQID010000038.1:0-91684 GCA_052148475.1 Candidatus Sulfotelmatobacter sp.
GGCTCTGGCCTCAGCTTTTGCTCCGCGAACTTCTGCGAGGAACGGCCGGGCTGCGTCTGGAACCGGCACTTCGCCTAACAGCAAAGCTCGAGTGGTGACGTCGCCGTACATCGCGTGCCGGGAATCGCTGTCTTGCCGGAGCGATGCACCTTCTAACGTGAGCCCAGCGAACGCACCCTTGGCGCGGGAGTAGGTCAGAATCTCCGTATCCAACTTCCAATCCGTGCCGGCCTCGGCATGCCGTCCAACTGGACCTGCTGCCGCGGAAGCGTCCCCTCCAATTTGGAAATTACTGGAGAGCAGCCTTTGCATCGCTTTGTCATTCTGGAAGATCATTACCACGTCAACCGCTTCTACCCCAATCTGCAGGCCCCAGCTTCCGCCCGAAATCGTGATGAATGCCGGCGCACTCCAGCCCGTCGCCGTTCGGCAGGTGGCGACGCCTTTGCCTTCTTTAGCTCCGAAGATAAAGCCGCCTTTGACCATGTGCGGGATAACGCCCACGCACTTTGCGTGCTCCAACACTTCTTCCGGGATCCCCTTGTCAGGCATTCCCATAATTTCGTGCATCACACTGGTGGCGCCATCGAGCCGATCGGTGGCCTCTTGCAGCGCCGACCCCGCCCAGCACAACGTGCCGAGACTCAACATCGCAAGTACAAACATTACTCTTTTCATCGAAAAACCTCATTTCTGTTGCCTCGGCGCCGCATCTCCGGCTTCAGGCACAATTCTGATTAGAAATGCCGGCGTCCAGGTCGATTCCGACGTTAGCAAATCGGGATTCAGAAGGTCTGAGCAATACTGCTCACTTGTCACAGTCCGGTCAAAACTTGTGGAAAATAGTCCACCCTGTCCTGTTCCGCTCTAGTCCTGTGTGAACCCATATAGGACTCCCATTTCACATGACGACTCTGCTTGTACCTTTGCCGCTTTTCGGGATGAGGCCGAGGGCCTTCCGGAGGTGGTCAATTTTGCTCAGACCTCGGAAAGCCCGAAGACCTAGAAAAGTGGCAGCCCTCTAAAGAAGCACAGAAGAGCCCGCAATCCATGGTTTACGAGATAGTCTACGAGGGCGAAGGAGAACTTATGAAAACCAGCACAAAAGACCAGCTCAAGGGCAGCTTCCACGAGATAAAGGGAACAATCAAGGAGGAGGTCGGAAAGGCTACGAGTGACCGTAATCTGAAAGCCGAAGGGAAAGCCGAAAAGAAGGCGGGCAAGGTTCAACAGCGGATCGGCCACGCCAAAGAAGCCGTCGCAAACTTGAAAGAACAGCTGTCAGACTTAAAGAAAACTGGATAAGGCCACCGGCCGCACGCCACTGAGCTCGACCGCCTGCTCCACCACGACGTTGACCGTGTGCGCGGCAGCCAAGCTTCTTGTGCCGGTGCACCACCGTGGGGCAAGCGCTAGGTCTAACCCTGTACCGTTGCCAAGTCCCGCTGGGACAGCCCGTTCTATTTTCATCGGTGATTTCTGCCATCGTCCTGCCTGATGTGAGCGATCTTGAACAGACGCGTCAGATCGCGGTTTGATAATTTTGCGCTGCGTGGTTCTCAACGTTATGACCAGAAGAAGTCGCGTTGTCGCCCCAGGAGTCACTATGACATTCACACTCAAGACGCGGTTGTGTTTCGTTGCGGCGATTGTTCTTGGCACATCCACCTTGATCGCGGCCAAACGCCCCGCTCCGTCAGCTCGGTCAGTCGTGCCCACCGAGCTCGAAATGCAGGTCCTTCTCGATCGAGCCGACTTCTCGCCGGGTGAGATCGACGGGAAGCGCGGAAAGAACAGCCGCGAGGCCCAGGCAGCGTTTCAGGCTGCGCACGGGCTTGCTCCAGGTGCGCGGAGCCACAGGGCGCTGCTCAAGGCGCTCGGCGCCGGTGTAGTGAAACCGATCGTGTCTTATACGATCACCGCGGAAGACGCGGCGGGGCCGTTTCTCAAGACGATTCCAGAAGATGCGACGGAGCAGTCGAAACTGCCGGGCCTTTACTACACATCCGTGCTGGAAGAGCTCAGCGCGAAATTCCACTCGGCGCCGACCCTGCTCAAGCGTCTCAACCTCCGCGCTCGTTTCGTGGCGGGAGAACGCATCCGTGTCCCCAACGTGTTGCGCGCCGAACTAGTGGAGCCCGACGTTGAGCAGGCCGCGGTGGTAAACGGCAAAAGCGCGCCCAACGCGGGCCTGGAAAGCAAGCCTGCAACAGCCCGGGCTCGGGCTGTCAAGGTGGTCGTCTCGAAGAAAGCCTCGGTCCTGATGGTTTATGACCAGGCAGGCCAGGTCATTTTTTACGCTCCGGTGACGAGCGGCAGCCAACACGACCCGCTCCCGTTCGGAAATTGGGTGATTACGGACGTGGTGCGAAATCCGACCTACAACTACAACCCAGACTTGTTCTGGGACGCGAATCCCGCAAATGCCAAGGTCAAGATCGCAGCGGGCCCAAACAATCCAGTGGGGGTTGTCTGGATGGGTATCAACGTACCGCACTACGGGATTCACGGAACGCCCGAAGCGGCGGAGATCGGACACTCCCAGTCTCACGGGTGCGTGCGGATGACTAACTGGGACGCCAGCAGAGTCGCCGACCTGGTCAAAGATGGGACGCCAGTCGTGTTCGAGGAATGAGATCGCAAAGCTCCCACCGCTGCGGGGTCGTCGTAGCCGCATCGGAGTAAAAGTTCCTCAACGCCATCGCTATTTTCCCCGCTGCACCGCCGCTACCAGACCAGGATATGGGTTAACCGCCTTCCCCTTCCACCAAAGCCTTTCCGGCGACAGCTCGAAGATCGCAAAGTGCAAGTGTGGCGTACCGGAATCGGCATTCCCCGTCGATCCCACGAACCCGATGACGTTCCCCCGCTCGACCCGCATTCCCTCCTGCAACCCTTCTGCGTATCCCTCCAGATGCGCGTAGTAGTAGCAATACACTCCCGTTTCATCGAATTGGTAGATCGTGTTGCCGCCTGGTTTGCTGAGGAACAATTTGCGGATGGTTCCGGATACCACCGCATGCACGGGCGTCCCTCTCGGCTCCAGAATGTCGATTGCCTCATGCAGATGTCCGTTGTGAATCTCTGCGAACGAGTCGTGCAGGTTGGCAAGGGCCAGTCCGCTAATGGGCGGAGCCATTTCCAGAATGGAAGAGGGCGCGCCAGTGACGAGAAATAGTGCGAAAAGCATGGCGATATAAGTCCAGAACTTCAACTTATTCTCCTGAACGCCGTGCCGGATATTCCTTGGATCGGGGGGATTCATCGTGCTCCAGTTCGCTTCTTTGCCGGCTTTCGCAGTGTCCGACTGGATCGCCTCGAACCCTTGGCCCACTCAATGCCTGCCGATGGTTTATCTTGAGTTGTGTCGTAGCCTGTATCCTCACGACTCTCTGGTCTGACTCCGAGTTTGCTGGCCGTCTGCGCATCAAGCTGTCCTGTGACCGGAAGATTCTCGGCCTTCTGGAATTCGCGGATGCTCGCACGGGTCCGCAGACCGAACACGCCATCGATCTTCCCGTGGTAGAGTCCGTCGTCCTGAAGAATCTGCTGCATCCCCTGGACATCGTTCCAAGCTGTTTCCTCCGGCACTTCGTTGCTGAGATTGATTCCAGAATCAACCGGAGTTGGGTGTGGCCCCGAGATCCACGGCGTCATCAATAAGAAGACAATCCCAGAGCAAGCAATTTTGCTGGCGAACAACATTCCTTTTCCCTCGATTTTGTAAACAGGCGGTCCCCGGTCGACTGTAGCGCCCGAAAGTGCGCAACGTCCCTGTGCCTTAGGGGGTCACGCTTGGAACCTGGCTCGAACTAGTTCCGGAGGGAGGTCCGGCCGTCTGGTTTGGCGGGAGACCTGGCCCTCTTGAGGCACCATTAAGATTCGCTCATCTTCTCGGCGAATACTGTGCTGAATGGCTCAAACTGACCTTATTCATTCACCGCGTGGGGTGCGAGACGCCGTGCAGAGTTCCAGCTATTGGTGGGTGAGAATGTCACGGGCAAGCTGACGCGAGTCGCTCGCCCGCGGTTGCGTGCGGTCAGCCGGCTATTCGGTGGCCGCTGTATTCTTGGGCGTGTCGGCGCGCCAAACGTACAGGAATTTCTCGTCGCTCGACGTGACCACGGGGATGTTTTTCTCGCGTGTCACGCGGTTCAACGCAGAGCGAAGATTCTGCATCTTCTCTCCGTTTAAACTGCTCAGCGGAATCTTGACCGCTTGCTGGGCGCTCAGCTTGGAGAGATCGCCCAGAATGTCTGCTACTGCCTTTCGATGTTTTCCCTTACGACCCTGCGGAACTTCGGTCCGATTCACCGCTGCATAGTGAGTAGCGTTTCCATTTCCGTTCCGTCCCATGGCGCCCCCTGTGTACGCTACCGTACCGTAGGCCTGAAATCCTAGCGCAAAGAATCGTATCCTGCAACTAAAAATCTGCACGATACCTGACAAGTACAACAGAGCCACCCCTCGTCGTACGCTAACCTTAATATTCTCAAGGATATGCTGCGCCTGCGTTAAACCAAGACCTGCTAAGACTTCACCCGTACGAACAGAAAAGCGCTACCGTAGTGTCACCCTTGGAAGCCCGAAGCGCTACGAGAGAAAGCGCGACAAGACTTCGCAATCACCCTGGGACTTCTAAGAAAGAGATCACAAACATGGCCCGGTTTGCAGTGGCTCGGAACGAGCGCGAGTTCGACCCCAACATTTTCCTCGCGACGATTGGCGATGGCAGGAAGTTTGTCGCCGTTTCAAAAAAGCGAAGGATTTACACCCAGGGGGACCCTGCGGATGCTGTCTTCTATGTTCAGAAAGGCAAAGTGAGGCTCACGGTAGTATCCAAGTCGGGCAAAGAAGCGACGATCGGCATAGTGAGCGAGAGAAACTTTTTTGGCGAAGGATCGCTGGCGGGTCAACTCTTGCGCATGGGGTCCGCCGCGGCCATGACGGACTGCGAGCTGCTGCGGGTGGACAAGCAGGTGATGATGGGTGCGCTTCACCGCGAACACGCGTTTTCCGACATGTTTGTTGCGTATTTGCTGGCGCGCAACATCCGCTACGAAGAGGATCTCGTCGACCAACTCTTCAACTCCAGTGAAAAGAGGCTCGCTCGGATTCTGCTGCTGCTGGCTCATTTCGGCAAGGAGACCATCCCCGATGCCGTCGTCCCCCAGATCAGTCAGGAAACTTTGGCCGAAATGATTGGCACTACCCGCTCGCGGGTTAGCTTCTTCATGAACCGGTTCAGAAAACTGGGCTTTATTGAATACAACGGCGGTCTGAAGGTACACAGCTCTCTGCTCAATGTCGTTCTCCACGATTAGCTCCCCTCCGCCCAAAAAGCGGGGTGAGCAATTTCGGACAGCCGTCTGGGAACCGTAAGGATTGACGATATCCATCTGTTTAAGGTGAACCATGCCCCCCACCGATTGTCGGGAACTCTCGGGCGCGGTAGTTCTCTGCATCGACGATAACCAGGATGTGCTGGACTGCGAGAGGGCCTTTCTGGAAACTTTTGGTTATACCGTTCTGACCGCTCGCAGCGGCGACAAGGGGATTGAGTTGGCTTCCATCTATTCGATTCACGTTGTCGTTCTTGACTACTTCATACCCAAGATGAACGCTCAGGAAGTCGCCATGGAACTGAGGCGGCTCAGGCCGCATGCGCCTATCATCCTGCTCACCGAAGGACAGGGTGTTCCGGAGCCGGCATTGAGCCTGGCGGATGCCCTCGTTGCCAAAGATCGTTTGGCCAGCCAGTTGTTGCCCACAATCGCCTACCTGCAAGGAGGCGGCCGGATTTCGCCGTCCTCGTATGACGCATAACGCTGAAAGCGGACTTGATTCGGCTCAGGCTGAAAGTGGGTGCCGCTCGTATGTGCCCCTGCCTTCGACTACGGTTCGGTGATTGTCGATCGTGATCTTTGTCGCCTGACCGAGGTCGGACACCTGCATGTCCTTCAGTTCGATCTGGAGATCTCCTGTAATGGCCGTTCCACCTGTGAGGAGGGCAATGCCTTGCAACAGGTTCGTACGTCGATCCGGAACGCCGGGCACCCTGACCGCCGCAACCTGCAACGGGCCACATAGTTTGTTTACGACCAGAGCGGCCAGCACCTCATCCCCAACATCCCCTGCGATTATGAGCAGCGGCTTGCCGGTGCCGCTGATCTGCTCCAGTAGCGGGAGCAGATCCTGCCTGGAATTGATCTTCTTTTCGTGAATGAGAATGTATGCATTCTCGAAGGCAACTTCCATGCGCCCTGGGTCAGTGATGAAGTAAGGTGACAGATATCCAGACTCGAATTCAACGCAGCCATCCGGTGGCCTGCCGCCGCAACCGCTGGCAATTGTGGTGCTGTCGCCGAGGGTGACGGACTCATCGGCTCGAGCCGAAATGCAGTCGTCCAGCGTAGCGCGCTTCGCAGTCATGCGTAATAACCTCATCAGCCGTGCCGCACTGCACAGCACTGTGTGGAAAGAGGATCAAGTCTTTGTGTTGGCAATTTCGGAACGCCGTCTTAGGTCTGCTGGCTCCGAGGGTTGCCGCACGCGTAGCGTGAGTTATTTTCGTTTGATCATCCAGCCGAGGAGCGCTCCTGCGGTAAAGCCCACGGCAAACGTAGTCGCGACCGTTAGCACCGGGTGTCGCTGGATGCGCTGAGTTGTGTCATTCAGGAATTCTTCGGCCGCATCGCCGCCCTGTTTTGCGGCGCGTCTGACTACTCCGACGCCGTTCCCGATTGCGTCGGCGACCGCGCTAGTTGCGCGAGAAGCTTGCTGAGCTGATTCGGCGATATGTTCGGCCGCTCTGTCCAGTACAGTTTGCGACATGGGATCTCCTTCATGCTTTGCCAGCGGCGATTAGGGTCCGCCGAGTCTGACACCGCCATTACAGCGGCGATTTTTTATCCCGCAATGCTCGTTCCATGATGCTTATTCAAGGAACGATCAGGGCGCTCCGCCAGAGGACAACCTTACTTCTTGGACAGCTCCCGGTTTGCCGGCTGCTGCCTCTGCTGCAATTGCTGCGCTTGCTGTTGGTGCTTTTGTTGCAATTGCTGTGTCTGTTGCTGGTGCTGCTGCTCCACCTGCTGCTTTTGCGTGTCACTCGCCTTCTGTTTATCCAGATTCAGGTGCTCCTGGTCCTGCTGCTGCTGGAGTTTATCCCGTTCCTGTTGCTGCTTCGCGACTTGCTTGTCCTGCTGCTGCTGGTACTTCTTGTCCTGCTTCGGATTGCCCGTATTGGGAGCGCTCCGCGCCAAGGGCGGAAGATCGTGAGGATGAACGGCCGTGTTGGGTTGAGCAGCGTTGTTCTCAGCATGCCCCTGATTTCCAGCGCGATTCGCTGGAGTGTAAGGTGCGCCTGCCTCTTTGGCTGGTACAGCGGCACGGTCGTTAAAATCTCCGGGCCGGGGTGTGGCTGCGACGCCGGGCTTGCCCATGTTCGCCGCAGCGCGTTGCTGCGGGTTGGCTCGGGCTGCCTGCGCATGTTGAGTTTGAGTCGCTACCGGCGGGATATGTCGGTCACGCGCCGCAGACTCCTCGTCAGCTGTCGGGCGTGCGCTGATTCCACCATTGCCGCCGTTATAACTGACGTGGCTCACGTTGTTGTTGACCACGGTGGTGCTGTAAACATTGTGAATGTTGGTGATGTTCACGTTGCTCACGGAACGGTTGTAGAAAAAGTGTCCGCCATCCCAGCGCCCGCCTTCATAACCCTGACCAAAATAGCCGAAGCCGTAATTGATGCCGCCGTAGAAGCCTACGTGCGGCCCCCAATACCCGTCATAGAAAACAAATCCGTCTCCGCCCCAACCCCAATAGGCCGGAGTCCACAGGAAGCCGACCTCTGGCGCCATCACCCACGTGCCCGGCACCCAGTAATAATCGCTGACGTCGTTATCGTAGGCCCAGTAGCCAGGCGTCCAGAGATAACCATCGTCTGGACAAAGAGGTTGTTCAAAGACAGGCAGCGGGGGCGGGCCGATCGTAATTGCCACGCCAATCTGCGCAAACGATGCCGCCGACATAAGCAGCACGACGACGGTGAACAATAGCGTGCGAATAAAACGAAGATGCATTGTGATTCCTCTGGCCCTCGATCCCTCGCTTGCTCGGTGATGTTCTGCTGACGCGGGTTGCGTGGATTGAGGACCAACCTCCGAGCGAAACGTGACAGCAGACCCGTCTCACTCACAAATGGTTCTGCTGGAGACTCTCTCATCTCGAAGATGTTCAAGTCTGGTCAAAAAAGCTCAGGTCGAGCCGAGGTCGCGCATGCTTCTTTACAGTTGGGTCGCGTGAAGAAAAAGCCGGACTCAGTGAGAGTCCGGCCTGAGGCACGTTTACCTGAGCCCAGCAACCCAGCGCGGTCGTGAGGGTCCGAATGGCGGGTGTTCCGCCGCTAACCCATGACCGCGCTTTGACCTCACAGCCTAGAAACACCTTACGCGTTACCACTTTGAATGACTGTTCCTTCTTATACAGTTCTGAAAATAGAAACTGAGCATACTTACATCATTCGCGACGAGAGGTTGTGCTGTATGACTCCGACCGACCCAACCATTGCTTATAAGGTTTTGCTGGTAGATGACGATGATGGTGTCCGCGGCATGATGAACGCGACCCTTGAACACAAGGGATTTCAAGTGGTCGCAGCCGCCAGCGTGACGGAAGCTCTAAAACACATCGCCACCGAGAGCTTCGATGTGCTCATCACGGACTTGCACATGCCGAATCCGGGCGACGGATTTACGGTTGTTACCGCCATGCGCCACTCCCAGCCGAATGCGCTCACCCTGCTCGTCAGCGGCTACCCCGACGTGCAGAGCGCCATGGCAGCGATCCTTCTGGAAGCGGACGAAATCATGGTGAAACCGTTCGCAATTGCGAAACTTACCGATCTCCTCCGGGAAAAGATGCTGAACCGCAAGCCCGCCGCGCGGCTGGAAAAGGAGAGAGTAGGCACGATACTGCGGCGCTGCATTGCCCGCGTGGTCGAAGACTGGTTAGCACGGGCAAAACAGAGCAAAGAACTCAACCACGTTCTGCTCAGCGACGACGAACGTACCGGACATCTCCCCAAGCTCGTCGAAGACCTGGTCGTCCGCCTGAGCCGACCGAGTGCCACCGCGAAGGACAGCGACGCTGTCTTTTCCGCCGCTGCCATAGCCCACGGCAAGCTGCGATATCTGCAAGGCTACACTCCCGCCATGCTGGTGCACGAATCACGAATACTCCAGGTGACACTCTTTGGCACGCTACAGAGCAATCTGAGCTTTCTGGATTTCAGCCTGCTCCTACCCGATGTCATGACGATCGCGGACGAAGTGGACGCGCAGTTGACCCAGTCGATGGATAGCTACATGGACGCGATGCGGACGCCCGCAGCAGCGTAGCTACTGCTACCATCGCCGTCACCAGTGCGGTTGTCGAAATTGCAGGGCAGAGTACGCAAATAGTGTGACTGCAGACCCTAGAGATTCTGGGTGTTGGTGTGTGTCGACAACTGCGTTCCTTCCTTCTTCGGATCCGCATTCACACACTTTCGAGGCCCGGAGGATGATCAATATTGAGCAGACTCGGTGGGACGCGTGTTTGTATGTTGTCTTCTGCGGTGAGCGAGAGGATTCCAATGTTTACAAGCCAACGCGAAGAGGGGAGCGATCCCCACATCGTTGCTCTAGTGGAATTGGACATGCAGAAAATGCGGGTGCACATCGTCTTGTCGCCTGAGACGATCAGAGAGCGACTGCACCAACTGGGATATCGCTTAGGGACCACCACGGGAATTTCAGGCCGGGTAGCCCGTGTCGAAGAACTGAGAAATTGTGAATGAGTTGTTTTAATACTGAAACTGTTTGAAGATTCTGATCGAAGCCAAACGTCGGGGGGGAACTATGTTTCACTTGATCTGGTATATCCTCATTGGGCTAATCTCGGGGTTTATCGCGAAATCGGTGATGCACGTGCATATGACGATCTTCTGGACGATCGTGCTCGGCATTATCGGATCGATTCTCTTCGGTGGCATTACGCACATGTTTTCGCGCCCCACAAACGAACGTTACCATCCCGCCGGCCTGATTTTTTCCACACTGGGCGCGGTGCTGGTTCTGTTCCTTTGTTACAAGTTGAATATACATTTTCCCCAGGTCAACCCGTTCTAGCTCATCGACGGCCAACCCGCATTCCCGTCCCTGCTCTCGCTGGTCACGGCAACCTACTGAGGTTTTGGTGTAGCGGCCAAAGCCTGAATCGGTTGGTCTGAGGTTGTTTTGGATGCGATGCCTACCTGGGTTTGCTTGTTCGGCGGAATGTCCGTCCCGGCTGGATAGATGAGGATCTGCACCGTGCCCCAGCCGGCATCGGAATTCGTGTCTGTCTGCTTGCCCATTCCCAGGGTTTTGAGTTGGCTATCGTCAAATCCGAAGTTCTCGACCAGATACTCGCGTACAACCATGGCCCGGGCTTCCGTTAACACCAAGTCTTTCTGGGTGTCGCCCTCCATGCCAGCCGACGCCACGACCACGGCAAAGCCGAACTGGTTATTGGCCAGGAACTCGCCCCCTGCGTTTAGCGACTTCTGGTTCTTCAGCTTGGCCGAATCTTGCTTATCGAAAAGCTGCTTCGTTGAGTAGACAAACTGTTTTGTCGGCGCAGCTTGCGGCAAGCGATCGATCTCATTTTTTGCCAATTCGGCAGAATCTTCGTAGCCGCGGCTTTTGAAATACCCACGCAGCAAGAAATTGTGCTTCATAGCTTCCATATTTTCCTGGAAGTCGGTAACCCCAGCTTGCGCCTGGGCCATCGTGTCACGCATGGCGCCCGAAGTCTGTTCGAGGTTGGTGTAGAGCGCTTTATCGTTGACCAGCGCCCCGGCGGTTCCCTGCCCTCTATCGATCTTGGCGCTGATCGAGTCCAGATTCGCCGTCGCCCGAGTGGCGTTCTGTATGGCTTGCTGGCTGCTGTCCAGAATGTCGCTCGTCTTCTGGAATAGATCTGCCATTTCGAGGGGCGGCTGACTGGCGATAAGATCCCCATCCCGCACGTCGCCCGATCCAGCCGATCCAAACGAGATTGCCAGAAACTGATTGCCCAACAAACCCTCCGTTTCGATCGTGGCCACAGAGTCCTGCTTGATGATTTCGTGCGTTGACTTGCCGAGATCCATGATCACCGTGACTTTTTCGCCGGGCTTGTGGGGCAGCATGATGTTGCGGACAGTGCCGCTATGAACGCCGCCTACCCGCACATCGGCTCCAGCATCGAGGCCGACCACGTTGTCGAATTGAGCCTTCAGTTGGTACGTCGAGCTGAAAAGATACTGCTTGCCTCCGATAATGAAGACACCGACCACCAGAATCGTCAGTGTCGCAAAGATGAAAGCCCCCAACCGCGCCGCTCTCGACATGTGTCCCCCTACGAATGCCTTAGAAATTCCTTGACAAACTCGATGTCACTTTTCTGCAGTTCTTCAAAGCTGCCTTCAATCGCAACCGTTCCCTCGTTAAGCAGGGCCAACCGATCCGCAATTGTCTTCGCACTGTGCAGATCGTGAGTCACCACAATGGATGCCATGTGATGTTCTGCCTGCAGCTTGAGGATCAGATCATCAATCTCCCCAGAGCTGATGGGGTCAAGACCGGCGGTGGGCTCGTCCAGCAGCAGAATATCCGGTTCCAAAGCCAGCGCACGCGCCAGTCCTACTCGTTTCTGCATGCCTCCAGAGATATCGGCGGGCATCTTCGCGAAGCCGCTTTCCATCCCCACTTCCGCCAACAATTGGTGGACTCGGTCTCGCTGCTCAGACTTCGATATCCTCTTCTT
Organism: Candidatus Sulfotelmatobacter sp.; assembly: GCA_052148475.1. Lineage (GTDB taxonomy): Bacteria > Acidobacteriota > Terriglobia > Terriglobales > Acidobacteriaceae > Sulfotelmatobacter. Next base: position 11,833 of record JBKQID010000038.1, read on the forward strand.
ATGGTGCTGCAGTGGAAATGCCACGTTCTGTTCGACGCTTAGAGAGTCATACAGCGCGGCGTGCTGAAACAGAAACCCCATCTTCATTCGGATCGTGCCTAGTTGGTCGAGAGCCAGGCCGGCAATGTCTTGCCCATGGATGCGAACCGATCCCGAGTCAGGTTTCTCCAGTCCGATGACGAGTCTCAGCAATACGCTCTTGCCTGTGCCGCTGCGTCCTAGCACCGCCAGAGTCTCGCCGCGCTTCACCGTCAGGCTGATCCCATTCAAAACCGGTTGACTTCCAAAGGATTTATGCAGGTCCTTAACGCCGACGACTGATGCGCCGCCGTTTTCCTCGGCCTTCCCTTGGTCAATCGCGGTCTGAGTCGCAACTTGCTCGATTGTGGTCATGCCATTTCGCCAGCTTCAGATCCATTGCATTCGAAAACATGATTACGGGAAAAATATGAGAATGAGTTTTACCAGCACGACATCCGCCAAGATTACGAATAATGAGGACAAGACTACCGAGTTCGTGGCTGCACGGCCCACACCCGCAGCGCCTCCCTGGGTCCGCATTCCCTGAAAACAAGCGATCAGCCCAATGATCAGGCCAAACACAGCCGTCTTGAAGGTCGGCGGCAGAAGGTCGTGGAAACCGGCGCCATTAAAACCGGCGCTAATAAATTGATGTAGTGAAAGTGGCTCAACCAGCGCCTGCGCGACCCAGCCCATAAACAAGCCGCAGGCATCGCCGGCCAGGGTCAACAGCGGCAGCATCAGGATGCAAGCCAGGATACGGGTCGCCGCCAGCAGCCGATATGGATTTACCGCAGATGCCTCAATAGCATCGATCTGCTCAGTGACCTTCATCGAGGCGAGCTCCGCGCCAATGCCCGCTCCCACTCGCCCGCTCACTACCAGGCCGGTGATGATCGGCCCGGTCTCGTGCATCACAGAGAACACAATGGCGGCGGGAAGCAACGATTTCGCACCAAAGCGAGTCAGGCTGTAGCGGGCTTCCAGCGAGAGCACCACCCCGGTTGCCGCGCCCGCCAAAGCGACCAGCGGCAGGGACTTGGATCCGATTTCGTCGAGTTGTCGAACCAGTTCGCGAAATTCAAACGGCGGCGTCACCGCGGCCCGCACCACTCGCCAGGAAAATACTCCTAAGTCGCCGAACCATTCGAAAGACTCATTGATGAATCCCTGGGAGGAATTCGTCGCAGATGACGATGACACCGGTAAGACCCGTTGCCCTGGACTTTGCCCTGGGCTGGGAGAGCGAATGACTCCTGTCGCCGTTAAGCTATTGTCGATCACGGGGCAGGACTCGGATCTGGCGCTCCGTGCCCATTGTTCAGATGCATGCGATGAATAAGGGAGTGAGGTCCGCTATAGAAGAATTCGAGCGCGACGTTTTCGGCGACATAGCCTAACAGGCTGTAGTTTCCCATTCGGAATCCGTCTGTGGCGTTGTAGCGGCTGGGATACCATCCATAAACCGCGGTCATCGTCCCGGCATAGGGCGCAACCAGAGCGGAAATCGAAAAGACGCGATGGCCGTCCTCGCCGCGACGTCCGGTAAAGGTCGAAATCATGGCATGGCCCAAGCGCGGAAACACGCCCCTGCACTCGCAGCGGTAGTACAACGCATCCTCGTGCAAAGCCTGCGCCAGGGCATAGCGCGTCGTTATGGTTACCGCGTTGATGCCGAAATCGGACCCGAATCTCTTGCTATAGCCCGCGACGCCTTGCTTCCACTCCGGCGGTGCATTGTCTGCCTGGTTGATGCCGGCCGCGAGTGTCGTGCCTGCGATTGGAAAGGGCCCAAACGCGTCGAATAAATAGCTGTGAAGCTTCATTTCCGTGGTTGGGCGGATATAAGCCAGGCTTGAGTACCCGGGGGTAGTGATCGCAACCGTGCCCGGAGATGCTCCCGAGTCGGCCAGTGATTGCGCCCCGGCATGCAACCACAGAACTGGCACGCCCAGCAGCAAGATCACGGTTCGGCACGATGTTCGGCGCGCCTTCGTTCGACGCGATGCCCGGCGCAATTTCATTCGAGATTCTCCCCTGGGGAATTCCAACTGCGGAGCATCTATTCTTATACGGTCAGCGGACACGTTCCATGGTCGCACTGGCACGCAATCTCGACTTCGCCGGATCCCGCTTCCTTGCAGGCCTGTCCGCAATATTTGTCGCCCGATTGCGCTACGCACTTGCACGGAAGGTGTGCACACTTAGTCTGTTCAGTTGTCGTCATCGTAGTTCTCCTTTTTGAAATCCAGTTTCTAGAGCGTTCTGCTTGCCGGCACTCCTGGCCGTTTCAGAAATCGATCCTCACGACTCACAAGAATTGCAATCGGAAGCCGCAGCGTGCGGACCGCTGGATCGCTTCCGCTGGTCGCGCGAACTGCTATGCAATCACCTTCATCAAAAGGATCTGAAACAATCGCAAAGTGCTCGCCGTACATGTTTATGTGCATGGACGCTTTGAAACCGAGATCCCTAATCTTTGCGCAGCTATCGGAGCAAGTTCGCATTGGGTTCAGCCGTTCACTCTCTATTCACCGACGACTTTTTCAATACGACCGATCAGGTTTTGCACCTTGCCGGCTTTCTTCTCTGCTTTGCCTGAGACTTCCAAGTCGGGGTCGCCTGTCGCTTTCCCCACCTCCTCCTTGATCTTCCCTTTTACTTCGTGGAGCTTGCCCGATGTTCGGTCTTCCGCACTTGGTTTCAACAACATGTCTCCTCCTTTCTTCAGTTCGAGGGCTATGCGACTTCTTTTCTCTCTACAATCGTCGGCACCTGCACCAGTTCCTCAAACAGAGAGCGGTAGTGAATCATCGCCGTTCTGAGTTCTTCGGTGGTTGCTCCTTCTTTTCCAGCGCGGATCGCAATCTGGTGGGCTGACCGGTAGTTTTCCACCACGCGAGGATGGTCGACGGAAATGTCCGCGGCGCGTTGATCGAAATCGGCTACGGGATAGCCCCGAACCTTCATTACAGAAGACACCAGGTCGTCCGCTTCCACGACGGCCCCCTTCGGGGAATCGACAAAGCGGGACTGCACGGCCTGCCACTGCTTCGAATACTGCTCATGTTCCATCGCATCAAGATCGCGAATGTTGAGCTTCTCAATTCGTTTCTCGCGATCCGCTAATTTCGCTTCCGCCTTTGACCCATGTGCCAGTACCGCCCGGTCGTACTCGGGCCCAAATTTCTGCCGCAAGCTCGCCGTCGTACCCCTTCGTTTTCGGACGTACAGCCAGGCACCCACTGCGACGACGACAATCAAAGCAGCGACAACACCAATGATCCACGGATCCATCCCATTCAAATTCATTGAAACCTCCACAAAACCAAGTTTGTTCGCGAGATTCGGTTTCTCGTCAGAATCTGGTGAACGGCCAGTATCACGCCTTCGCTTTCAGAAGACTGGTCACAATTGCTCGTCTTTTGAATCGATCTCAGGCCCATCTGGTTCGCGAGTAGAAGGAAGCAAGGTTTGTCCGAACGTCGTGGGGATGTCCTTCTTCTCGAAAGTGAGCGATTCTGCACAGCACGGCTGGAGCGAATGAGCGACTCTAGGTTGTCTGCGGACAGCGGGCCCCACTCGGCAACCCCGCAATCGATCAAGCAGACTCTTAGGCACACGCCATTACAGTGAACTTGAAAAGAGAGATGCCATGTCCTTTGGAATTTACGCGATTGGGTTCGCAATCATGATCTGCGGACTGATGTACGGAGCGCACCTGATGCACATGCCCGCGCACTGGATCGCCGTCGGCGCGATCGTACTCTTGGGTGTCGGGATTCTGTCCGGGGTAAAGGCGACGCGCCAGAAAGATCCGCCACAGTAGATATTGTCAGAAACTGAACTCCAATGTTGATCGTGCGTTGCACGCGAAGCATCGTCGGAGTGGCAACTCTCAGAGTCTCTGCGCGTGATATGGTGCACTTGAGGCGGCTATCACCTTCTCCTCTTTCTTCTTTTTTTTCAGGTTCCCTGCACTAACTCAGCCCATCTCGCAACTGATCCATGGGGTTCCGCGGCAAAGTGTCGTGCTCGACTTCGGTCGACGCGAACGAATCGCACAACTGGCCTGTCTTCGCTGATTTCGCGCAGGGTTTGATTGCGACCGCCCGGTGTCGCTCACAGCAGGCATGTTAAACTCTCGGAGACGCGGGGCTGGCGGAACTGGCAGACGCGCTGGCCTTAGGAGCCAGTGGCCGCAAGGCCGTGCAGGTTCAAGTCCTGTGCCCCGCACCAATAAAGAACTACACCAAACTTAGGATCTGGCTGGTAAAACCGTGGGGGTTCGAGTCCCCCCTTTCACACCAACAATGTTCTCCTTTTGAAGCTCGCGCTCCGGCTGGAAATCTTCTACTTTCAATCTACGCAACGCTTGAATTCTGAGCGCGGACTTCGGCGGCGCGAGAGTCGAGAATGAGGTTGCGTCGTCTCAGTGAAAGAGGGAGCGATGAATGATCAGGTGTTACTGCAACAGGCTCTCGAAGAAGCACGGCAAGGCTTGCGCGAAGGTGGATTGCCCATCGGTTCGGTTCTGGCGGACCGGCAAGGCCAGATCGTGGCTCGAGGACACAACCTGCGAGTTCAAAGCGGCGATCCGACCGCTCACGCGGAAACGGTTTGCCTGCGCAACGCGGGACGACGGCGTGACTGGGCGGAGTTGACGCTGGTCAGCACTCTCAGTCCTTGCATCATGTGCACGGGCACAGCATTGTTATTCCGCATTCCGCGCGTCATCATTGGAGAAAACAAAAACTTCATGGGAGCCGAGGATCTCTTCCGGCAACACGGAAGCAGCGTCGTTGTTCTCGACGATGCGCAATGCGTGCGTCTGATGCGCGAATTTATCGGCGCGCACCCCGACCTGTGGAATGAGGATATCGGAAAGTAACGCGGAGATAACCCGCAGCATCAGCGTGCCGAAGGAAGCTGCCGGTCCGGCTTCGGCGGAGGCGCCGTCTCACTGGCCGGAAGAGCGGCCTTCAGATCCCACCGGCACAGCGGGCAGCGGGTTGCAACCGAGAAGACAATCCGGCCAAACGCCACGCATCCAGTATTGGGGCAAACTCGCATATCGACCTCCAAGCCGCGCCGCAGAACTTGCGCCCATTTCTTGACGCCTTCATTTCCTGATCACCGAAGCTCGCAGCTCAGACCGTCACACTAGCACGAAGCTCACAGCCCCGCGCGCTTCTTTTTATCTGCCACGGATTGATTTTTCTTCTAGGCCGGTCTGATTACGCCTGGGTTCCTCTGTGCACCTCTGTGTCCTCTGTGGTTTCGGCTTTCTGTTGGACCTCAGTCAGAGCTTTCCTAACTGTCCTCAACCATCTGCGTCATTCAGTCCTCCAGTGAGTAATGACTGTTGTACAATCCCACCCCAATTGAACTCGGACGACAAAGGAGCAGACCACCGAATGGAATCGACGACGCCGGAGGTTTCCCAAAGCGCGAACTACGGTTTGCGGCGCGGAATTCTCTCTCCCATGGAAACTCTGGCGCAGTCGGTTTCCACCATGGCGCCGACCACCACGCCGGCGGCCACAATCCCTCTGGTCTGCGCGCTCGCAGGCAACGGCACCTGGCTCGCGTACGTGCTGGCCATGGGCGCAATATTTCTGGTCGGGTTGTGCATTGCGCGCTACGCCCAGCATTCGGCCTCTCCGGGTTCGCTCTACACTTATGCGTCGATGACGTTGCCGCCCTGGCTTTCCGCAACCGTCGCTTGGAGCCTTTTGCTGGCCTATGTGGCTACGGGATCGAGCGTCATCGGCGGCTTTTACCATTACGCGAACCTGTTGCTGCGCGATGCTACGGGGCACGGTTTCTCTGCGGTGTTGTTGTCGCTGCTGGTCACGGGAGTTTCCATCTGGATCGCCTATCGCGACGTGAAGATTTCCGCGCGCCTGATGTTGTGGATTGAAGCCGCGTCGGTCTCGGTAATCGTGATCGTAGTCGCGCTCGTGCTGTTTCGTCACGGCTGGCACCTGGACAGCGATCAACTCCATCTACGCGGCATGACCGGCAGCGGACTCCGGCTGGGCCTGGTCTTGGCGTTGTTCAGTTTTGTGGGCTTTGAGAGCGCAACCACGCTGGGCGCAGAGGCCCACAATCCGCTGCGCACGATTCCGCGCGCGGTGATTCAGACTGCGGTTCTTGCCGGAGTTTTCTTCACGGTCTGCGCCTATGCAGAAATACTGGGATTTCATACGGTGGGCCAGGATCTGGCTACGACTCCGGATCAAATGCACGTACTCGCCCGAGTAGGCGGCGTGCCGGTGCTGGGGATACTGATCGACATCGGCGCGCTGGTGAGTATGTTTGCCGGAACTCTGGCCTGCATCACGGCCGCGGCTCGCGTGCTGTTGCGCATGGCGCACGATGGCCTCGCGCATGACTGGTTCTGCGCCACGCATGCCCGCAACCATACTCCGAGCCGCGCCGTGGTCGTCACCGGCATCGCCGCCGTTCTGCCGGTGGCCGTGCTGGCGGCTCGCGGTGCCAGCGGCCTGGATGTGTATGGCTGGCTGGGCGCGCTGGCCACCTACGGCTTCATCGTGGCCTACGCGCTGGTGTGCGTTGCCCTGCCCCGCTATTTGCGGCAACATGGCGCGTTCAAGTCCGGCGCTCAAATCGTCCCCTGGCTGGCTGCGGCGGCCATGCTGCTGGCTCTGGCCGGCAATCTCTATCCCGTTCCCGAAGGGCCTTACGGCAAGCTGCCTTACATCTTCCTGGCATATTTGATAGCCGGGCTGGGATGGTTCATGGTTCGAGCGCGAAGCAAGCGAACCGCACTGGCGGCGACCATCGCAGCGCCTGAGCCATAAAAATTAGTGATTCCGGTCAAAAGAATTTTCACTGACTCTCCGGCTTCCGCTTTCGCCGGAGTTCGCGTACATTTAGCGGCAGAGTTTTCCAGCCTGTCGGCGCGGAGTTAGAGCACGGAGCAAGTGCGGAGCCAACCAGCTCCCCCGATCAAGTCGTAGAACGTTATGCAGTAGGTGCGACCGTTCGCGGCTGCTTAGAACGAGTGTTTCTACCCCTGACGAGGTTCACATTCATGACGATGAAGAAGAAGATGAGGCTTCGCATTTTCCTGGTGGCTGTGCTGCTGGAGCTTTCCCTGTGCGCGCTGGCCCAGCAAACTCTGGGCGGCATTACCGGCACGGTGGCCGATAAAAGCGGCAGCGTGCTTCCCAATACTACCGTCACCATCGTCGGAGATCAGACCAAACTCACGCGCACGCTGACCACGAACGGCAATGGCGCCTACGATTTCGTCAACCTGCCGATCGGCACCTACACCGTCACTGTCAGCCATGATGGATTCCAAACCGAGAGGCTGCCCTCGATCCTGGTGCAGGCTAATCGCACCGCGACCCTAAACATCACACTAAAAGTCGGCCAGGTGGGAACCACCATTGACGTCGAGGCTGCGCCCATCATGAACGCGGTCGACACCACCAACGGCTATGTGCTGGAAGAGCAGCAGATTCAGGCGGTCCCGCTACCGACGGGCAGCTTCACCGGGCTGGCCATTCTTTCTCCGGGCGTGAACGCCGAACTGGGCGGAGGCACGGGCGTCAATACCGGCCTGGGCAACCAGCCGATCTGGGCCAATGGCCAGCGCGACACCAGCAACACTTTCCTGCTGAATGGGGTCGACGCCAGCAACTTGTTTAACGGCAAGAGCACCAGCCAGGTGGCATCGGCGCGCATTGTTAATAACACCGGCGTGGCCAATGCCGCCAGCACCAGCGCGGCGCCCATTCAAAGCACGGCGTCGGTCTATCTTGCAATCGGGCAGGCATTGCCGTCGCCCGCTCCAGAAACCGTGCAGGAACTCCGCGTCAACACCTCGATGTACGACGCGCAACAGGGCTCGACCAGCGGCGCGCACATCGACATGAGCACGACCTCGGGAACCAACGCCATTCACGGCCAATTGTACGGGCATCGCGGCACCGACTGGATCAACGCCGCGCCCTTCTTCAACAAACAGGATCTGAACATTCCCGCTGACGACAAAGTTCCCCAGCAGCATCGTTACACGGCTGGCGGCACGGTGGGCGGACCTCTCATCAAGGACAAGCTGTTTGGCTTCGTGAGTTACCAGCATGTTCACTCGTCGGATCAGGAGATCGGTCTCTCGCGTATGCTGGTTCCGGCCGAACTTACCGACACCAACCGGACGGCTCAAGGCTTGGCTCAGATTTCAGATGACGTTTGGGGTACGAACCTCGTCCAACAGCTGGCCAGCAATCCCAATGTCATTAACCCGGTCGCGCTGGCGCTGTTTCAGTACAAACTGCCCAACGGCCAGTACATGATTCCGTCGGCGGACGGCCAGGTTCCCACTCCAGCTTTTCCAGAAAATGCCATCAGCCCCGGCACCGCTTATTTCATTTCGGATCAGGCGGCAGTGAACCTGGATTGGAACCAGAGCGCCAAGGACACGGTCTCGCTCAAGTACTACTACCAGCACGATCCCAGCCTCGCGCCCTATGCCTATTCGAACGTCGCGGGATTTGCGCAGCGTTTGGATGCAGGCAGCCAAGTGGCGTCACTCACCAACGCGCAGGCGATCAGCCCGCGATTCAGTGTTACGGAAGTCGTCGGCATCCTGCGCGAGAAGGTTTACAGTACGATCGCGCAGCCCTTCACGCCGCAGCAGATGAACATCAATACCTTCGGCTCGACGTTCTTTCCCGGAATCACCATCGTCGACCCGCTCGGCCTCTCCGGACCAGACAACACCGGCAACAGTCCTTTGTGCCAGACCCCGTGCCCGGTCGAGAATCTGCAGTTCTTGACCATCGGCCAGGGAGCAGCCTCGCAGGGCGCGTTTACCGGAGTTTTTCAAAATCGGATCATGCCCTCGGCCAACGCCATCTGGATGCGGGGCCGCCACACCATCATTTTCGGCGGCAGCTACTCCTACACTCAGCTCAATACTCGCGATGAGAGAACCAATCAGGGCATCATTTCGACAGCAGACTTCTCCCAGTTCATTCAGGGACTCGTCACCACCAACGACGATTTCACCACCACCAAATTCCTGCAGGGCAACGCCAACCGCTACTACCGAGCGGGTCAGGCCGGCGCTTATGTTCAGGACAAACTCCAGTTTCGTTCGAATCTCAGCCTCACCGCCGGCTTGCGCTTCGACTGGGACGGAGGCCTGACCGAGAAAAACGGCCGCATCTTTAACTTCGAGCCGTCGTTGTATTCCTACGACGATGCCACCGACACGATCAACTCCAACGGCCTCATCATTGCCGGCAACAACAAGCTGTTTCCTACCAAAGGCGTCAGCAATACGACTCTCACGGGACGGCAGTGGGGCCTCGCTCCCCGTGTCGGCGCCGCCTGGAGTCCAAGAAAGTTCAACGACAAGGTGGTAGTCCGCGCCGGAGTGGGTCTCTACTACGACCGCGGCGAGTTGTATTCCTATCTCTCACCGGGATACGCCGAAGGCGTGATTAATGGCGGACCATTCGGCGTGAATCAGACGCCGCCCTACGTGAATGCTCAGGCTTGCACTCCGAGTTCGTACTACCTGGGATACATTCCGACCTGCGATCCGTCTGGCTACTCGCTTTCCAGCCCTTGGGGCGCTACCCTCGGCGCGCCTCCCACTGGCAATCCCGCCGACATCACCCAGTACTTGCCAAACGAGGCGGCAATCGTCAATGGCGCGCAACTGTTCTCGTTTGCCACCTACAACCGCGCCAACAAGCTGCCCTACACCATCAATCAGACTTTTGACATTCAATGGCAGCCGCGCAACGACCTGATGCTCGAAGTCGGCTACGTCGGCAATCTGGGACGTCACGGAGTGATTCCGATTCCCTTCAACCAGCCGGGGATTGCTTCGCCCACCAACATCATCCATCCCAACTCGCAGTATCCGCAGTCGTACACCTATGGCTACACCGTGGTCGACTCCAGCTTCAATTTTCAGAACTTGCCCAACGGGCAGCAGTATCTTGCAACCTACGAGGGCGGCAATGTGGATTTGCGCGTGCCCTACATCGGTTATTCGGCGGAATCGGAAACCTACAAAGCTGCCGGCGTCTCGGCTTACAACGCGCTGCAGACTCACGTCGAGAAGCGCATAAGTCACGGTCTGCAAGTCGGCTTCTCTTACACTTATTCTCACGCGCTGGATGAGCAGAGCGGCATGGGCTTGTTTTTCAACGGGAACAATCCGCTGAACCTGCGCTCGGCCTACGGATCGTCCGACTTTGACCGCACCCATGTTTTCAACTTCAGCTACTCCTACGAAATGCCGAGGTTCTTCAGCGCATCGTCGTTGAAGGGGAAGATCGCGAACGGATGGAAGATCAATGGAATTACCATCATTCAAAGCGGCCAGCCCTACAGCATCATCGATTACACCGGCGCCGTCGGCAGCATCTTCTATAGCGTGTACGATGGCATCACGAATCCTATCGTTCCGCTTGCCCCCGGATGCACGCCCAAGAATGCGGTGACGGGCGCGTCAGGGGCCTCTATCACTCCGGCGCTCAAGGCGAGCTGCTTCACCTTGCCGCTGCTGCAACCGGGAGATCTCGGCGGAGCCATTCCCACCAACGACGCCTTCGAGACCAACTTTACCAACGGCCAGCGCAACATCTTCCGGCAATCGTGGCAAAAGCGTGCCGACATTTCCATCGTGAAAACCGTGCAGTTTACCGAACGCTATTCCCTGAAGTACAGTTTCGACGTTTTCAATGTGACCAATACCGCCAGCTTCGACGTTCCCATCGACGACGTTTCGCAAAACCAGTTCTACAACCAGTTCCCCGTGATCGGCACAACTCCGCTGCCAACCGCGTGCGACAACACCAACACCGGTTTTTACAACTGTCCCGCCGGGCTGGGCGTAACCAACAAAACCATCGGCAGCCCACGGCAGATCCAAATGTCACTGAGCTTTGCTTTCTGAAGAAAGGCGGACGAAGAGAGGAAGGAGCAGAGAACTGAGAACAGAGAATTAAGACAGCCCCAAGCTGCTTGCCGCCATGTCGATAATCGCCTTGCCGATGGCCAGCGACGCCGTCGCCGCCGGCGAGGGCACGTTGAGCACGTGCAGCACCTTGCCGGAAGGCACAAATTGAAAGTCGTCCACTAACGCGCCGTCGGGCTTGAGGGCCTGCGCGCGCACCCCGGAGCCTCCGGGCACCAGATCGTTCTCACCCACTTCCGGCAACAAGCGCTGCAAGGCGCGGACAAACGCCGGCTTCGACAGCGAGCGATGCCATTCGTCGAGACCGTTGCGCCAGTGCTGCCGGGCCATGCGCCAGAACCCGGGGAAGGCCAGCGCAGAAGCCAGATCGCGCAGGTTGATGTCGCGGTGACGGTAACCCTCCCGCGCCAGCGCGAGCACGGCGTTCGGGCCGGCATCCACTCGGCCACTGATGCGCCGGGTGAAGTGCACGCCGAGAAACGGAAAGCGCGGGTCGGGCACGGGATAAATCAGCGCCCGCACCAGTGAGGCGCGCTCGGGAGTCAGGTCATAGTACTCGCCGCGAAACGGCACGATCATCACGCCGGGATCATCACCCGCCATCCGACTGATGCGGTCGCTAAATAGTCCCGCGCAGTTAATCAGCGAATCAGTCGAGAACGCGCCCCGCGAGGTTTCAACCACGATTTCGTTCGCCGAACGGCAGATGCCGGTAGCGGCTGCCGAAGTCAGAACGGTGCCGCCGCCTGCGGAAATCAACTCTGCGTATTTCTCGCACACCACCGCGTAGTCAGTGATTCCCGTCGAGGGCACCACCAGCGCTTTGATGCCCGTGGCGTTTGGCTCGATTTCACGCAACTCTTCGGGCCCAATCATGCGCAGGCCGGTCAGGCCGTTGGCTTCTCCGCGCTTGCGCAATTCTTCCAGACGCGGCAGTTCGTCCGCGAGGGTCGCAACAATGACTTTGCCGCAGACGTTATGGGCGATGCCATGCTCGCGGCAGAACTCCACCATGGCTGCGGCCCCAGTCACGCAAAGCCGCGCTTTCATGGAGCCAGGTTTGTAGTAGACGCCGGAATGAATCACGCCGCTGTTGTGGCCGCTCTGGTGGCGGGCCACGCGGTCTTCTTTCTCGATCAGCAGCAGGCGCAGACGTGGAAAGCGGCGCGAGATTTCGAGCGCGACCCCGAGCCCTACCACACCACCGCCAACAACCACCACGTTGTACCGAGATTCGGTCATTTCCCTTAGGGAAGCTCTGATTAAGCCTCCGGGTTCCTCTGTGCGCCTCTGTGTCCCCTGTGGTTCACGCTTTCTGTTGGAACTTAATCAGATCTCCTTAGGAGTACCGGGTGCTTGCGCAGGCCGGATCTGAGCACAATCGGCAGCCAGCGACTCTTAGTCCCGAGACTTTCTAGTTTACGACAAGAGTCACCTGCGCGCTGTGGCTGAGCGAACCCGAGGTGCCGGTCACGGTAACATTGTAGGTAACAGGCGGGCCTGTTCCGCCGCCCCCTCCGTTGCTGACACCGCCGCAGGAAGGCAGAAGCCACATCAGGAGGATCACTGTGATCAACGAGATCAGAAGGCCAAATCCACGGCGCTTGCGGGTTCGGCCGCGAGTACCGGCAACAATCCAGCCGATCGCGATTCCCGGCAGCGCTAGCCATGGAGCAACGAGCATTGCAGCTCGATTCGTCCGCAGCTGAGCTTTGCTCGCTGCAGTGGTGGAAATATTCATCACCGCATCGACGGCGGAGCTGCCCGGAGTTTGGGGCGTCGAAGGATTGAACACGCACTGCGCCTGAACCGGCAGTCCAGCCGTGCAAGAGAGCGTTACCGCAGCGCTGAACGAAGATCCCACCGCCGCCGGTTGAATGGTCAGCTGATACGCGCCGCTGGTCTGGCCTGCGGTCACGGTTTGGCTTGGAGTGGAAGAGGTGAGCGTAAAATCCTGCTCCACCGTCAGCGCCACGGTAAAGGAATGGCTGGGCGCTCCCGTGGTGTCGTGGGTATTGATGTTGATGTTGTAGTTTCCCGGAGCAGCATCATTGGGAACATTGATGGTTGCCGTGAGGCTGGAGCTGCCGCCGCTGGCCACAAGGATGGGGCTTGCTGGAGACAGCACGCACATGGCGCCGGCGAGAGCGCTGGCGTCGCAGGCAGCATCGATGTTCCCGCTGTACAGGTTCAACGAGATTAGCTGAAGATTCGCCTTGCCTTGAGCGGCGGGAGTCAGAGAGAGAGCCGGAGTTCCAGAGATCGAATAGTCGCTGATATTAAATGAAACTAAGTCGGTGTTCGTGATCGACCCCGAAGTTCCCGTGATCACGAGCGAATACGTTCCAGCCAGGAAGCTGGTGGCGTTAATGGTAAGAGTCGCCGTCGCAGGGAATGAACTCACTGTGCTCGGGCTGATGCTGCAACTGCCAGCGCCGTACGTGCTCGGACAGCTCAGAGTCACGGTGCCGCTGAATCCGTCTTGCGCTGTGATTGAAAGTGGCGCGCTGGCGCCAGTGCTGCCTGCATTGATCTCGGGGAAAGCGACCGGGCCCAGAATAAAATTCGGGTTGCTGGTAACGTTCAGTGTGAACGACACGGTTTGCGCGGACGATGTCCCAGCCGTCGTCGCCTGCAGAGTCACGGCATACGCGCCCGCCGCAGTTCCTGCCGGTACCGATACGCTGGCCGTCATGTTCACCGGAGCGCTCGCCGTGGGACTCACGGTGTTTGATGGGGTCAGGGTACAGGTAGCGTTGGCAACACCAGAGCTGCAGGTTACGGCAACGCTCTGATTGAACGATCCTGCGGCAGTCGCCTGAAAACTTACCGGAGAAGAAGTAGTTCCACGCGGGACGGTTACGCTCGCAGGAGAGGGCGTGGTCAACCCGAAGCTGACGATATGCAGCGCCACCGGAACCTGATTCGTAATTTGATTTGGGTCAGATCCAACCGCCTGCACGTTGAAGCTGTAGTCGCCCGCAGCGCCACCCGCCGTGATCGTGAATGGCGTGTTGGTCGCGGGAGTCATCGCCAATGGCGAGGGAGTGCAGGGGTTGGGCGGAGCCGTAGAGCCGGCGATGCAACTCAGGGTCACGGAGCTGGCGTATCCGTTCAGCGCGCTGGCAGTGCCGTTGAAGGTTGCGGTCCCTCCCAGAAAAATGGTCTGCGGCGAGTTGGAGACCGAAATCCCAAAGTCCGGCGTATTGACCAGATTGAACTGCCAGATGCCGCGGCCGTAAGTGGATGCCCGCAACAACTGCTCCCCGCCAGAATTGAAGACTGCCAGCGCCGTCACCGCGACATTGGGCAGGAACCCGGGCGCGTCTGTGCTGGAGGTCGGACCCAGCTCGGTCCAACTGGCCGCGGAGGTCGAACTGGCGAAAACACCAACGTCGGTTGCGACAAACACCTGCGACATCGCGGGATAAACAACCACCGCATTCACCGGCGAGTCGGGAAGGTTCCCGGTGAAGTCGGTCCAGGATGCCCCGGCATTGGTGGTTTGCCAGACGTGGCCCGCGCCCCCGGTGAATCCCATCACCGTGATGTATGCAGTGTTGCCCGTGGGATCAGACGAGTCGACCGCGACGGCGGATACGGGAAACTGGTTGGGATTGATGTTGCCCTGCGGGCCGCTGTTGGTGACATCGGCGAACGCCGGAATTCCCGCCGAGGCGTCCGTAGTGACCCAGACGTTGCCCCCGGCGGGCGATGACAGGGGCCCATCCAGGGGGCCAAGAGCGCTGGTGGTGGCGTAGATGACGCTGGAGCCATTGGCGTCGGTCGGCCCTCCAGCAGCCACAGCCCGAACCTGATTGACTTCACTCCCCGAGCACGTTGCCGAACTCAAGGTATCGAAGTTCGGGCTCAGGACAGTGAAAGCCCCGCCAGCACGCGGCCCGCGCCACACCCGGCAAGTGCCGACCAACATTGCCGTCGACGATTGCGGATCGAGAATGTAAGGAAAATAGAACGCTCCATCATCGCCGCCGACAGTGCTGCTGGTCACAACGAAGCTGAAGCCGCTGTCGTTGCAGTTCACGCCACCGGAACAAAGTTGAACCCCGAGGCCCCCGGGCGGAACGTCCGGGTTCGACACATACCAGTTCGAGGTCGCCCCAGGGTCGATCGCGTTATAGCTGCCGTCGCCGCCCAGAACATTTCCCCAACTTGAATTCGTCGTCGCCTGGCTGGTTGCGGGGGAGCCGTTACCCTGCGCTCCGCCGAGCAACGTGTTCGGATCGGTGGGAGGCTGCGAGAAGCTGACAAATTGCGTCATCGATCCCAGGTTCTGGTTGAGATCGTCGAACTGGTTCGTTCCCGAACAAGAGCCGGTGCTGAGCCCCTGAAATCCGTCGAGCGCGCGGTAAATGCCGCCATCGTTGGCGAAGTACAGCAGCGCGTTGCCAGAATCACTGCCCGAGTCCGGAATCGCATAGGCCAGCGCGTGCTGATTGGGATGCACGTGTGAAGGCGCGGCAATCGGATCGCAACCGTAAACGTGAGTCAGGTTCATGAATGGAGACGACGCACAAGTGGGATTCGCCGTAGTAATACTGCACTTGTAGAGATTGACCGCCCCAGCGTACAGGTCTGTCGCCGCTCCGCTGGGAACGGCCAGCAGTTCCAGGTTGTAGGAGCCTTGCTTCACCCCGCAGCCGTCGAAGTCGCCGCAATTCGTGATCGAGGTGTCGGGAATCGATGTCCACGATGCACCTCCGTTTAGACTCTGCCAAATGCCGCCATCGATCGGGCTGCCGTTTGCAGCCAGCGAAATATACCAGGCGTACATTTCGTTGCGCCCCGGAACGACTGTGATTTCTCCTCGGTAAATCGGGCACCCATAACTGTTCGAAGTGGATTGCGGCGGGCACGCCGTGGTGCTGAGCGCCGCGCCGCCAGGCTGCGCCGCGAGCCGGGTCCAGTTCACTCCATCCGGCGAAGAATAAAATCCGTGGTAACGAATCGCCGCAAAGAACAGCCCCGCGTTGCCGTTGTAAACGACCGACGTCGCTGAAGTGGCATCGGTAGCGCCGCCGGGATCGACGAGCCCGTTGTAGGTCCAGGTCTGCCCGGCATCCAGCGAAGTGTAGAGACCGCGCGTAGTGTTGGAAGTAACGGCACCGTCAACCATGCCTTCGGAAGTTGTGGCCATGGCGGAAACGACGGTGCTGGTTTGTCCACTGGCCGTGCTGAAAGCCATGCGCGTTCCGCCCAGCCCGGCGAATGACAGCCCACCGTTGTTCGCACTTGAAATCAGCGTCCAGCTACTGCCGGCGTTAGTGGAGAGCAGAATGCCAAGGCCAAAATAGGAGTCGCTGGAATTGTCCGCTTCCCCGGTCGCGGCCAGAATCACCGTCTGTGCCGGGTCGGAGTTGCCAGGCTGGATGGCGATTGCGCCGATCGAGAGTGTGTCTTGATCGTCGCTCACAGGAGTCCAGGCAACGCTATTGGCGGTCGGGTTAGCAGCGTTGGTCGACGTCCAGACTCCGCTTTGAGCGCCTCCAATGTAGACCGTGTTCCCGCTCGGGTCGGCAGGATCGATCGCCACCGCGGTCGCGCGGCCTGAAACCTGATGGTAATCCTGCGTGCCGTTGCCGGTCGCATCGGAAGCCAGCGGCACCGGGCCTAGCGCGATCCATGAACCGGTCGAGAGCGAGGGCGGAGTGGTGGACGGACTTGGGGCCGCACTGCCCGCCAGGACTGCCGCGACGACGGCCGCGTGCTGCGCCCGCATTTTGAGCTTTGCCTGATAGGCCCGGCGGCGCAGTTCGGCAGAGGGCTTCCCGCGCACCAGACGTCCGCGCAAGAACCATTCGCTGCGCTCTTTGACGTAGTCGGCGTCGGAGTCAGGAATGGGTCTCTGCGGAACCGTCTGCTTCGCGCCTTGCCCTTCTACCATCGAAACCGCGGCGAAACAAATCAGAAAGCAAATCAGAATGACTGCCGGTACTCGCAAGAACAACAGAGAACGACCGCGTAGCATGATGACGCTCACCCGCCAGTATCAGAAGAAGGCACGCACTAAGCAACGCAAAAGCGCCGGCAATCGACCACCATGGACCACAATGGGAAAAGCCGCCTCATACCCTTTGCACCACGGAAAAAGCGACCGAGCCTGTACAATCTTTTTTCCGTGGTTGTTTCGATGAGATGGAGCCGATCCCATGAGGTTTTTTCTGTGCAGGTTGCTGGCGGCGTGCGTTTTTGTGACTGCGACCTCGGTCTGGGCGCAAGAGCATGCGCAAGAAAAAGACAAGAAAAGCGCCCCTGAGCTGGTGGTGGCGGCAGCGGCCGATTTGAGCGTCGCACTGCAGGAGATCGCGGACCGTTACCAGAAGCAGTCCGGCGTTCAGCTCAAACTCTCCTTCGGAGCGTCCGGGTCTCTCACCCAGCAAATTCAGAACGGCGCACCGTTCGATCTGTTTTTCTCGGCCGACATGGATTATCCCCGCCAGCTGATAGCCGCTGGCGCAGCCGACCAGGCTAGCCTGTATCAATATGCCGTCGGCAAGCTGGTGCTGTGGGTTCCGGCGGATTCCCCACTCGACCTGGACCGCAATGGCATCAACGTTCTGCTCGATCCGTCAGTCAAGAAGATTGCCCTTGGCAATCCGCAGCATGCGCCGTATGGGCGGGCTGCCGTGGCGGCTCTGAAGCACGCCGGAGTGTACGATCGCGTTGCCGACCGATTGGTGTTGGGCGAGAATGTCGCGCAGGCGGCACAGTTCGTCGAGTCCGGCAACGCGCAGGCCGGATTCGTGGCACTGGCCCACGCCGTCGCGCCGGGAATGCGCGGCAAAGGAAAATACTGGGAAGTCCCGGCAGACTTTTATCCTCCGCTGGCCCAGGGAGCAGTAGTGCTCTCGCACTCACAGCATAAGAAAGAAGCGGCAGATTTTGTGGAGTACATCAAGACCAAAGAGCCGGCGGAGTTGCTCCGGAAGTACGGCTTTACACTTCCGCAATAAAAAAGGTGGCGCCGACGTTTCGCCGAATGAAATTGTTGATTGCTGATTGAAGAGCGTTCGGACAGGTTTTTCAATCAGCAATCAACAATCAGAAATCAACAATTCCTTCCCTGAGCTTGTCGAAGGGACGTCACGCCCTCGGACCGGAGGCAACATCGAACCATGGCAATCGACTGGCAAGCCTTCTGGCTGACGCTGCAACTGGCGATCACGGTCTCGGCCGTATTGCTCGTGCTCGGCCTGCCCATCGCCTACTGGATTGCCTTCTCCCCCTGGCGCTGGAAGTTTCTGGTGGAAGCCGTAGTCGCCCTACCCATCGTGCTTCCCCCGACCGTGCTGGGATTCTACGTGCTAGTGGCGCTCGGACCGCGCAGCCCGCTCGGCCGCTGGTGGATCGCACTCACCGGCCACACGCTGGCGTTCACCTTCAGCGGCCTGGTCATTGGTTCCATCCTCTACAGTCTACCCTTTGCGGTGCAGCCCTTCGCCGCGTCGTTCGCCGGCGTCGATCGCAAGCTGATCGCGGCTTCGGCGACCCTCGGCGCTTCCCCGCTGCGCAGCTTCTTCTCGATAATCCTGCCCCTGTCGGTTCCCGGGCTGATCACCGGCACAGCCCTCAGCTTCGCCCACACCATGGGAGAATTCGGCGTCGTCCTCATGGTGGGCGGAAATATCCCCGGAGTTACGCGGACGGTTTCCATCGATATCTTCGATCGCGTGCAGGCCTCCGACTATGCCGCCGCCAACGAGACCGCACTTCTGTTGCTGGCGTTCAGCTTCGCCGTGCTGGCCTTCGTCTACGGCATGAACCGCAAGCCGTGGTTGATCGGCCCCGTAAAATAGCCGTTGTCATCCTGGCCCGTAAAATAGGCATTGTCATCCTGAGAGAAGTGGATGGGTTCGCGAAGCGAACCATCCACGCAGTCGAAGGATCCCTAGCCGACGTGCGCCACCGGTAGCCTGTCGAGGAGTTTCAACCGAGGCCAGTGAGCGCCCGACTTTGCCAACACAACCGAGTCTCCCTAGAATGAACTGCGATGAATGAATCGCGCGCCATCGATTCGGCTGACGACGTAACCACGTCATCCCAGCCGGTGCAAGCCGAAGAGCGTAGCCCGCTGCTCGATGCACGCGTCCGCAAGCGTTTCGCCGCGCCAGCCCAGGAATTCGTTCTGGAAGTCGAATTTCGGGCCGCGCCGGGATTTACGATTCTCTTCGGCCCGTCCGGCGCCGGCAAGACAACTCTGCTCGATTGCGTCGCCGGTCTCGCGCAGCCGGACTCGGGACGCATCGTCATCGGCGACCGCACCTTATTCAATGCAGCACAAAACGCCGATCATTCGACCACCAATCCCACCGTCAACCTGCCGGTGGCCAAGCGCTGCGTCGGATACGTATTTCAAAGCCTGGCCCTGTTTCCGCACCTCACGGTAGAACAGAACGTCCAGTACGGCCTCGCCCCTTTGCCATCGCCTGACCGGGCCGCGCAAGCTTCATCCATCCTTCAGGCATTTCGCATTCCTCACCTCGCGCAGCGTTATCCCAGAGAAATTTCCGGAGGAGAAAGTCAGCGCACGGCATTGGCCCGCACTCTTGTCACCGATCCGGCCGTGCTGCTGCTCGACGAACCGCTGGCCGCGCTCGACGCCTCGACGAAGTCGAAGATCATTGACGATCTCCGCCAGTGGAATCAGGCTCACCGCATTCCGATTCTCTATGTGACCCATAGCCGGGAAGAAGTATTTGCCCTGGGCGAGCGCGTGATCGTCCTCGAAGTTGGACGCATCGTAGCCCAGGGCACACCCCACGAAGTCATCACCGCGCCGCTGCAGGAAACGGTCGCACAGTTGGTGGGCTTCGAAAACATTTTCGACGCCATCGTGGAATCGGTGCATCCGGAGCGCGGCACCATGGTGTGCAAAATCATGTCGTGCGCAGCGGGAAACGTGGAATCAATCGTGCTCGAAACTCCACTCGTGCGCGGCGGCGTGGGCTCGGAATTGCGCGTGGGCATCCGTGCCGGTGACATTCTGCTGGCCACGGCTGCGCCGGTCGGCTTAAGCGCGCGCAACGTAATTCCCGGCCGCATCGTCTCGCTCGAGCTGCGCGATGTAATCGTCAGCGCTCGGGTAAAATGCAGAGTCGAGATGGAAGTCCACCTCACCTTGGCTGCCCGCGATTCCCTGCAACTCGCCCCCGGCCGCGAGGTGTGGCTGGTCATCAAAACGCATTCGTGCCATCTCATGCGCAAATAACACCCCACACTCGTTGAGCTGCCAAGTGTTGACGTTTTTTTTACAATTCCCTAACAACGCTGTCCTCTGGCTCTGCTAGTGTGTGTTCGACTTAGGAGGACTCTATGTCGCATCCCTCGCTACCGGCATCCCGGCTCGTCGCCCCTGTCCTTCTGCTCAGCCTCGTTTTCCTAATCACGGTTCAGCACTCTGCCGCCCAAACCGGCCTCTGGGCGACCCATTCGCACGATGCGCAACATACCGGCGTCTCCTCGGTAGCCGCGCAACCGTTCAATCAGATTCACTGGCAAGTCCCGGTCGACCTGAACCCTCCGACGGGGGTAATCTTCATCCACTACGGATCGCCTCTGGTCACCGCGGAGAATACCGTGATCGTGCCCGTCAAGACCGGCCCCGACAGTTTTCGCGTCGAGGCTCATAAGGGAGCGACGGGCGATCTTCTTTGGAGGCAGAGCACGGGCTACAACGCGCCCTTCGCGGGCTTTCTGCCGGGTCTTGGTCCTACGCTTTACGGCGACAAGCTGCTGATTCCTGATAGTGCTGGCCGCGTGCTCGTGAGAAAAAATCCGAACCTGGCTAAAGGCGCGGTGAGCCGGCTGTATTTTTACGGCGAGGCCAACTACCTGGCGGACCCAAAGGCCTACCAGCAGAATGTGATCATCAACACGCCACTCACCACCGATGCTAAAGGAAATGTATTCTTCGGCTTCCAGGTTCTGGGCCCCACGCCGACCGGATTGCAGAGCGGCCTGGCGCGCATTACTCCCAACGGCACGGGAACCTGGGTCACAGTGTCGGACCTGAGCCGCGATCCGTCGATCACGGAAGTGTCGACCAGTTGCGCCCCTGCCCTGTCGAACGATGGCAGCATGGTCTACGTCGCCGTCAGCAGCGGCGACTTCGGATACGGCTACCTGCTCGCTTTGGACAGCCGTACCCTGGCGGTCATCAACCGCGTGCTCCTCATCGATCCCGCGTCCGGCCTGCCCGCGACCATGACCGATGACAGCAGTGCGACTCCCACCGTCGGCCCCGACGGCGACGTTTACTACGGCGTCCTCGAAAACCCTTTCCCCGATCACAACGACCGCGGCTGGCTGCTCCATTTCAACTGGGATCTCTCGCAGGAAAAGCTTCCCGGCAGTTTCGGCTGGGACGACACCGCCTCGATCGTAGACGCCTCGCTGGTGGCCAGCTATCACGGCCCGTCCACGTATCTGGTCATGACCAAATACAACAACTACGCCGGCATCAATACCGGCGACGGACATAATCGCGTTGCCATTCTCGACCCCAACGTCAGCCAGGACGATCCCGTCATCCCTACCACGAAGGTCATGCGCGCGGTCATCACCAAGCTGGGCGTCACTCCCGATCCCGACTACCCGAATTGGCCGGGAGCCGTGCGCGAGTGGTGCATCAATACCGCGGCCGTCGATCCGTTCACCAAGTCGGTCATCGTCAACAGCGAAGACGGGAAACTCTATCGCTGGGACCTCACGACCAACAAATTGTCCGAGAAGATCAAGCTCTCCGGCGGCATCGGAGAGGCTTATACGCCCACGCTCATCGGTGCCGACGGCACGGTCTATGCCATTAACGATGCGGTGCTGAGCGCAGTTGGGAAATAGGCGAGGAGGATCGGGCTTGCAGTCGGGAGCCGGAGTCCGCGGCTCCCGCGTCCTCCATCTGCTGCATCGGCTCCATCTCGATCACCGCGATCCACTGCCCCTTGCGTTCTTCTGTGAACACGACCGTCCCACCGAGAATCCGCGCCGCGGCCTCCGGAGGCAAATCGCGATGGTAGCCAAAGAATCTTCGCTTCCAGTCAGTCCACTTCTGCCAGCGATCCAGCAGCGGATGGGCGGGCTCATACTTCGTCGAGAACACCAGCGCGACTTCGAAGCGCGCTCGAAAGTCCGCCGCCGACAGCACTTGCTCTAGAGAAAAATCCTCGATGCGCACCACCTGCACCGGCCGCGTCGTGTAACCCAGCCACGGACGCGTCAATTCGTCCGAAGCCGGCCAGGCCGTAAGCAAGTGCGCCATGGGATAACGAGCTTCCAGAAAGCGCTCTCCGTCCTGATGCAGAACGATGTAATCGCGATAGGCGAGATTGTCCTCCGGCGAAAACCCGTACGGCGGATTCCAGAACCACGCCGCAACAAACGCGACTGCAACTATCGCGACTGCCGCAGGCCAATAACGCAGCCGCCGGCGCAGAGTCGACACGGCCACAATGATCACCAGCGGCACCGCCGGCAGCATGTAGCGCGCCAGCACCGCACCGCCGATCAGCGCCATCGCCACCACGTACACCTTCACCACCACCAGAAAAATCATCTGCACGGGAATCGTTATGCGCTGGCGTTCGACGCCATCGTCTTTTAGCGGCGGCCATAGCATGGCCAGCAGCATTCCCAGAGTCAGCACCCACAAATGCAGGTAGCCGAAAGCCTGCCACAGGCGCAACCCCAGCGCCAAAATAAAGCGCAGAGGATTCTGCGTGGCCGCCACGTTGTAGCGGAAGAATTCCGGATTGCCGAAGACATATCCCGTGCGGGCGTAGTGGTAGGCGAGCCACAGAGCAAGCGGAAGCACAGGCACCAAGAGCGGCAAAATCCGACGCGCCCATGCCGCCGAGCTTCCCCGCACATCACTGTCCCAAAATTGTTGAACGAACCGCTGCGGCACGACGAAACGCAATCCTTCCCAAGCCGCCAAGCCCGCCGGCGCCAGAATCGCCGTTTCCTTAGCCAGCGCAGCCAGCGAGAACCAGATCGCCGTCGCCACCGGGCGATCCTCCAGATATGCCCACAGTCCCCAGAACGTGAGTCCGGCCGCGGCCAGATCCACCTGGGCCAGCGAACTCTGCGCAAAGAAAACCGGATACAGTGCCGTACACACCGTCGAAGCGATCGCCACCTGCACATTCGCCACGCGCTCGGCCAGTCTAAATATTCCCAGCAGCGAGAAGGCCGCGACCACCAGCATCGCTGATCGCGTCACCACCGGCGCGTAGCCCACGCACTTCCACCACAGCGCGATCCAGGCCAAGACCAGCGGCGGATGCGCGTTCGACACGGTCGTGCGCGGAATCAGGCTCCCGCTCAACAGCAGATCGCGGGCAGCGGGAACATAGTATCCCGCTTCGTCCCAAAAATAAGGCAGCTGCAACAAGGGGACGTGCAGCAAGAAAATCGCGACAAAAGAAACCGCGAACACGAAGGCTGGATGGCCTACCAGCCCAGGAACCAGCCACCGATTATCACGGGTTTTCACGGATGGTTTTTTGAGCATTTCCAATTTTGTTTTTGATCCGTGTAAATCCGTACAAATCCGTGGCCCAGAATTTCGGTCAGTGCACCGGCCCTTGCGGTCCCATACGCGGATCGAGCTTAATCTCTCCAAACGCGCTCTCGTATCCGGCCACGTTCTGCTGCAGAAGCCCCAGCAGCGCCTTGGCCTGCTGCGGGCTCAGGTAGATGCCCTGCACATTCCGGATCTCCACCTGGGTCTCGGTCTGCTGCTGCAGGGTGCCGAAAATCAGGAAGAAGTCCCAGATGTTGACCCGCATCTGCACGCTATTGGCGTAGGTCTCGCGATAGTCAGGGCCGTTGATTAACTTCACTGTGGGTTGCGTCGGGTTACTCATAGGCGGAAGTGTAAATGAGTTGGGGCCCGGAAGAAACGGGGCACCCGCACCGGAACCAGTGAACGGGACGTATCCGCCATGGTGCAACCGGCATGGTGCAACTGACAAAATCTGTCACGCGGTTGATGGTTTGCGGCGGGTTACTTCGTGTATCTTCCGGCACGAGACACCGACTTTCGTTTGGCCTCCCATTGAAAACACAAGACTTACCTGCGCTCTTCTCATTACTTTGGGAAGTACCTGATGGCGCGAAAAATGCGATAGAGTTTGTGTGCTACGCGACAACGGAGACAGCGGGCTAACTTATATGACCCAAAATAACGATCACGGGATGATGGAAGAAATCGCTCTTCCGGAACATCTGCTCCCCTTGGGATCTGTGCTGGGCCAGGGAGTGTCAGCCCTGGACTTGTGTATGGTCCTGGCGAAGATTTTTCGCGTGCAGTATACCGAAGTCGCCCTCATGCGAGTGGAGAAGGGATCGCTGTTTTTTGTGTTCCCTGAATACCTGCGTACCTCAGGTGCGATTCCGTTGTCCAGCAAGGCAGTGGCGGCGCACACGGCCCTGAGCAAAAAGGCCGAGATTTTCAACAACTTTGCCCGCGTAAAGCACGCCAGTATTTTCGAGACCATTAAACCGTCAGCTACGGACTCGGACGAACCGGTTCACCCCTCGCCCATTCAGAAACTGATGTCGGTGCCGATTTTGGACCGCGATTCAGCTGTGGTCGGCGTGATTCAGATCTCGCGCAAGGCCCTCGACGCAAAATTTGCCCAGGATTTCAGCCGCGAAGACCTGCACGACCTGGAGTTAGTCGCCGGACTCCTGGCCACTGCTCCCGCACTGATCGCGAACTAGGAGTTCAAATGACGGCTTCCCCTCATGGCCGCCTCTTCGCCGCCCGAGTTGCCACTCTGGTTCTCGTTCTTTCAGCGTTGCCGCCTATTCTTATTTCGCAAACGAACGAGAAAGGG
The DNA here is from genome assembly GCA_052148475.1 of Candidatus Sulfotelmatobacter sp. Classification (GTDB taxonomy): domain Bacteria; phylum Acidobacteriota; class Terriglobia; order Terriglobales; family Acidobacteriaceae; genus Sulfotelmatobacter. The sequence goes on from JBKQID010000038.1 coordinate 36,685, forward strand.
CAGCCCTCGGGCGAGCGGTTTTGGCTCGCCGGCCGCTATGACGCAAATCGTGTCATTATCTACTTTGACACTGTCGCCTTCAGTGACACACTATCTTCCAACTCTCGCCAGATAACGCCGCCGGTCGCTAAGGGCTTTTTCGGCCCCGTGGGCATAGATCAGACTTTCGCCAGGAGATTTCAGGGCGCACCGGGGACGGAACGCTTTTCCCTCGGCGATAGATACGATCTTCTCCTCGGTGGGGATTTGGTTCGAACTGTTACCTTGACGGACTTGGTCGGCGCCGAAACCGACGAAGGGGTCGGGAATGATTCCTTTCTGGGAGCACTGGGCAGCCTAAACAAGGACGACTTACTCTTAGAGAACGACTATTACGTAGTACGCCGTCATCACGAATCACCGAACGCCAACGCCAGCGAGAAGGGACCTCCGATGGCGGGCAGCACCTACGCCTATTTGGAGCCCGGGCCTGTTCGGTTTGACGTTCAGATGCAGATCGCGGACCTGCTCACCGGCCGAATGAAGGTACTTGCGACCGAAGCTGCGCGACGCGCGACCGAACGGGTTTCGCCTCTCGTCGAGGTCAAGGCGTTCCACCTGTCTGACGGCAAGCTCCGGTACTATGCATCTGCAGGATGGTACTCCGGTACGCGGGACACTGACGATAACTCCTACGCTATTGGCGCGTGGCTTTCCTCCGAGCCAACGCTACATATAATCGCTCTCGAACCCCGAACCTTCGGATATCAGGGCGAAGAGCCAAAGTTATTGAATGTCCTTGACCTCGGCGGCGGCAGAACCGGCGTTATTGTCTTCATCTCCACAGAGGCAAGCATCGAAACCGATCTGCTCGAATATCGTGATGGCGTTATCTTAAAAGACATGCGGGTGCTGCAGTCCATCTCCACCGGGGACTAAGGATTCCCGACCTTACTTCCCTTTGAGCACGCGCAGGTCCGCTCCCGTCATCTCCTGCGGCTCGTCGACCGCCAGCATTCCCAGCAGTGTCGGCGAAATGTCGCGCAGCGATCCTCCGGGCTTCAGCGTGAACTTCTTGGCGTCCTCCGAAACCACAATAAACGGCACCGGATTCGTCGTGTGCGCCGTGTGCGGACCGCCCGTCGCCGGATCGATCATCATCTCTGCATTGCCGTGATCGGCCGTGATGAGCATAGCCCCTCCCTTGGTGCGCACTACCGTCTCAATGCGCGCCAGGCAGGCGTCGACGGTTTCAACCGCCTTGATCGTGGGTTCGAGCTTGCCGGAGTGGCCGACCATGTCGGCATTGGCAAAGTTCACGATCATCACGTCGAACGTTCCATCCTCGGTGGCCTTTATCACGGCGTCGGCAATCCCCGCCGCGCTCATCTCCGGCTTCAGATCGTAGGTCGCAACTTTCTGTGAAGGCACCAGCACGCGCTCTTCACCAGGGAACGGAGTCTCCACCCCCCCATTAAAGAAATATGTCACGTGCGCGTACTTCTCGGTTTCGGCCACGCGCAGGTTGCGCATCTTCTGATTTGCCATCACATTGGCCAGAATGTTGGCCATTGATTCCGGCGGAATCACCACCGGCAGGCTGAAATTCTTGTCGTACTGCGTCATGCACACGTAGCGCAGATTTTTCGGCACCCGGTCGCGCGGAATCGCCGTATCCAGATCGGCCGCCCCCGGAAGATCGCTGCCACCTTTATCGTTCAGCCCGCTGTTGCGAGTGAGCGCCCGCGTAATCTGTCGAACCCGGTCGGCGCGGAAGTTGAAGCAGATGCACGAGTCATCGTCGCGAATGGTGGCCAGCGCCTGCCCGCTCTTGTCGGTACACACAAAAGGAATCACGAACTCGTCGGTGACGCCTTTGTTGTAAGACTCCTTCATCCCCTGCACCGGGTCGGCCTGCTTGCCGCCTTCGGCGTCGGCGAACACCATCGCGTTGTAGGCCTTCGAAATCCGCTCCCAGCGCCGGTCGCGGTCCATGGCATAGTAGCGGCCGTTGACCGTCGCGATCTTGCCGCAGTTGTACTCGCGCATCTTCTGCTGCAGTTGTTCCAGATAGCCCGCGCCATTGGTGGGCAGAGTGTCGCGCCCGTCCATGAACGCATGCACGAAAACACGATCCAGCCCATTCTGCTTCGCCATCCTCAACAGGGCATACAGATGCGCCTGCTGCGAGTGCACGCCTCCGTCCGAGAGCAGCCCAAACAAATGCAGTCGCCGCTCGCCGGTGCGCGCGTTCTTCATGGCATCGAGCAGCACGGGATGCGAAAAGAATTCTCCGTTCTGGATCATCAGATCGATGCGGGTAATGTCCATATGCACAATGCGCCCCGCCCCAATGTTGAGATGCCCAACTTCGCTATTGCCCATCTGCCCCTCGGGCAGTCCGACGAACGGCCCGCTGGTGTGAATCAGCGTGTTGGGATACTCCCGCAGCAGTCGGTCGTAAGTCGGCTTCCGTGCAAGTGCGATGGCGTTGGCTTTGGTTTCGGCTCGGTATCCCCAGCCATCGAGAATGATCAGAATTATCGGTTTAGGACGAGACATAAATCAGCTTATAGCTCCTAGCTTCTAGCTTTTTTAGCGCGACGGCACCCTAGTTTCTAACGGCACGACCGGGAAGGGCACGACTTCAGTCGTGCCGCCGAGCAGCCGAGGTTGATGGGCTTTAGCCGCTGAGGGACGCTCTTTCATTCCCAGAAGGCCCTGTGTCAGTCACTTAAACTCCACGCTAGAACCCCATCCGGTCATCCGCCGAGGGGCCGTAGGTCGCCGGCAGAGCCTTGTCATTCAAGCGCAGATACACCCCGAGTTGCGCCCGATGATGCACCAGATGATTCACGAACATCTGCCGATAGGCCAGAAATCGGGTTCCCGCGAAGATGGGCTTGCCCTGAAAACTCAGCTTCCAGCTCTGAGTCCAGGCGTCATCTTTAGTGTTCTTGAGCGCCTCGCGAACTTTGGCTGCGCCCTCGTCGAACGCCTTCACCAGTTGTGCGGGCGACTCGAATGGAACCGGTGTGCGACCACCCTTCCCAAAATCCAATTCCGGCGTGGTCAGAATCGTATATCCGAATCCCGCCAACTCGGCCACATGCGGAGCCAGTTTGCCCAGCGGCATCGACTTCGCATGCGGCACAAAATCGGCATTCATCGGAACGCGCTCCAGCATAGCTCGCGTCTTTTTCGCTTCTTCGTCAAACTCAGAGAGCAGTAGATCAGTGATCATTTTCGTGTCCTCAAATTTGGTCAATAAATCGTAATGCTTTCCACCGACACGCTAAGACTCAGCCCTTATAATTCAGCGCCTTCAGCCCCAAAAACCGCGAGGTCCCCGCCAACTCTTCCTCAATCCGCAGCAACTGGTTGTACTTCGAAATGCGGTCGGTCCGCGACGCCGATCCCGTCTTGATCTGCCCCGCTCCGGTCGCAACCGCAAAATCGGCGATGAATGTATCTTCCGTTTCGCCCGAGCGATGCGAAATCACCGACGTATATCCGTTCCGCCGCCCCAGATCAACCGCATCCAGGGTCTCGCTGACCGTCCCGATCTGATTCAGCTTGATCAGAATCGAGTTCGCGATTCCCTTCTCGATGCCCTCGCTGAAAATCTTAATATTGGTCACGAAAATATCGTCACCCACCAACTGAATCTTCCCGCCAAGTTCCTTCGTCAGCTTCGCCCATCCGTCCCAGTCTTCCTCGGACAAGCCATCTTCGAGCGACACAATCGCGGGATAATCTTTGATCCACTTCGCCCAAAACGCGACCATCTCGTCGGACGTCTTGGCCGACTTGTCAGATTTCTTGAACACATACTTCCCGTCCTGATAAAACTCGCTGGCCGCCGGATCGAGGGCGATCGCAATCTCTTCTCCCGGCTTGTACCCAGCCTTCGAAATCGCCTCCAGCACGACTTCAATCGCTTCCACGTTCGACTTCACCGACGGAGCAAACCCGCCTTCGTCGCCGACCGCAGTGTTATAGCCGCGTTTTTTCAGCACGCCCTTCAGCGTATGGAAAACTTCCACGCCCCAGCGCAGCGCCTCATGAAACGAGGGCGCGCCCACCGGCATCACCATAAATTCCTGGAAGTCGACGTTATTGTCGGCATGCGCTCCGCCATTCAGAATGTTCATCATCGGCGTGGGCAGCGTATTGGCCCCAGCTCCGCCCAAATAGCGATACAGCGGCACATCCAGCGACACGGCCGACGCCCGCGTCGCCGCCATCGACACCGACAGAATCGCATTCGCGCCCAGCCGCCCTTTGTTCTCCGTACCGTCCAGCTCGATCATCCGCGCATCCAGCCCGCGCTGATCAAACGCATCCCAGTTCGCCACCGCCTCGGCGATCTCCCCATTCACGTTCTCGACCGCCTTCAGCACGCCCTTGCCCGCGAACCGGTTGGTATCGCCATCGCGCAGTTCGACCGCCTCGTGCTCGCCCGTCGACGCGCCGCTCGGCACAATGGCCCGGCCCATCGAGCCGTCTGCCAGAAAAACTTCCGCTTCCACCGTAGGATTGCCGCGTGAGTCCAGAACTTCTCGTGCATGAATGGCTGCAATATTTGACATAGATGAAGCCTCTTTCCTTGAGCTAGAAATTTGGATCTAGAAATTTGATTTAGAAATTCTACGATTCAGTATGTGAAAGTTGATTTGACCGTGCTTTGTCCTGATCAGACCGTTCAAATTGGACCGTGCCTCGTCTTAGACCGTGCCACATTACATGCCTCGCTTTGAAAGGGCGCGGCTTCAAGCCGCGCCGCAAGCCCTTCCAAGCGATTACCAGCTTTAGCCGCTGAGGGAACCAGTGATTATATCGGATGGCCATGAACGCGGTGTGACGCCCGACACACTTGTTCGTGCCGATTTCCGCCTTCGGAACCGTCCCTTCGGCCACTCCCGGATCGCCCTTGTCGCCGCTGGTTCCCTGTCCTACCCGTGGGTTGTCGCCGCCGTCCCCCTGGACTACAGTAGATAGAACGACGTCGGATTCCAGGAGGTCCCCCATGATGAGCAGGAAGAAGATGTGGATAGTTCTACCCGGCATGTTGCTTCTGGCGGCTGCGCTCGCGGCCCAGACCAGCTCGCCCGTGCCCGCGGGGACGGCCCTGATGGTCCGGCTCGATACCACGCTCGCCACTTTCAGCAACCATGTCGGCGATCCCTTCCAGGGAAAAGTCACGCAGGCGGTCGTGGTCAACGGCAACACGCTGATCCCTGTCGGATCGACCGTCGAAGGCCGCATCACAAAGGTGAGTGAGCCGCGCCGCATCGCCGGCAAGCCCACGCTAGGAATCCTTCCTGAAGCCGTGATTCTGCCCACCGGCGAGCGCTACTTCCTCGACGCCACCCTGGTCGACACCAACATCCGCGGCACTGATGTCAATGCGGAAGGCCAGTTTAAAGGACAAGGTCACGACAGCCGCGACCAGCTCGAAGTCGGTGGTGGCGCAGCCGGCGGCATGCTGATTGGAGGGTTGGTCGGCGGTCCGGTAGGAGTGCTGGTCGGCGGCGCCATCGGCGCAAGTGGGACCACCACTCACTGGCTGACCAAGCACCGTTCCGCCATCCTGCCCGCCGGCACCGAACTCACGCTGGAATTAAACCGTCCCCTGACCATGGGCACGACAGTCGCGAGCAGCGGCAGCAAATAAGCAGGAATACTCGTTGTTTCCAGGCCGGAGCCAGGTGCTCCGGCATTTCTTTTGGCCGTAAGAATCCCGTTTCCAATTAGCCATAAATATGGCAGAATAAGTTTATGCGGACCACAGTCGACATCCCCGACCCGCTCTACCGGGCGCTCAAGAAAAAGGCAGCCCACGAAGGCCACTCCGTGAAAGAACTGCTCCTTCGGGGAGTTGAACTGCAGTTGCGCACACCGCCCAGGAAAAAAGGGCGTCGACGCCCTCCAGTGATCGATTCCGACAAGCCCGGCAGCCTGGATTTGGACAATGCCAAGATCTACGAGATCATTCCTTTTCCCTGACGTCAACGTTTGGATCGCGTTGACATATCGAGGGCACAAACACTATGCCGCAGCGAGAACGTGGCTGGACTCCGTACCCGACGATTCGGAGCTTTGCTTTTGCCGGCTGACTCAACTGGGATTTCTTCGACTGCTCACCACTGCCGCGGTGATGGGGAATAAGGTTCTTTCTCAGACTGAAGCTTGGGACTTCTATGACGACTGGCTGGAAAATGGCCACGCCGCTTATGTTGAGGAACCAGCTGGAATCGAGCTCGCCTTCCGTTCTCTTTCCGAGTCGGGACAAGTCGCTCCAAAAGATTGGGCCGATTCCTACGTCGCTGCCTTCGCACAGGTTTCTGGATTGCGCCTGGTGACTTTCGACCAAACTTTACAGCGAAGAGCCGCGGGGGCCATCTTGCTCAAGCCATTACCGAATATGTAAGCTCAGGTCCCGAAAATTAAATCTCCCTCACTCACCACCTGCAGCTCGATCCACCCTTCCAGCGGCAACGAATCCACCGGCAGGCGGTTCTGCCACAAACTGAGACGCAGCCGGAGCTTGCTAGTGGCCGCGACGGCGACCGGTGCCGACTTGCCCTCCGCCGCCCGTTCTGCCGCGCCCGCGCTCGGAGTCGCCAGCAGCCAAACCAGCGGCAACTTGAATTCAAAATTCCGCAGCAGCGCCAGCTTCACGCGGTCGTCCGGCTGCATCGACGACGCCTTCACTTTCTCCTCCGCTCCGTTCTCGATTTTCCACGCGCCCAGCTTGCGCTCATGCACCGAAGCCTCCACTCGCAAGGCGCGCCGCGGACTCGCCTCGCCGCTAGCCCACGACTCCAGGTTCACTACCAGATCGAAATCCGCCTCGGGAACGTTGCCCATGAAATCCAGCCGCCCATACACATAGCTTGAATCGATCCCGGCATACACCGCATCCAGCAGAAACTGTTTCCCGTGCATTGCCCCAGCGCGGTGGTCGGCGGTATAAATGGCCGCGCCCATCCACTCGAAATAACGTACTTTGTCGCCCGCCACTCGCGGATGAATGTACGCCGTCTGCGGCACAAACGACGGCCGCACTTCCGCCCCGCTGATGGGCTGTGCCAGAGCGTCCGGCGGAACCGCTCCCAGCGCCTGATACACGTTCGAAAGATGCTTCCGGTAGAGCTCGTCAAAATCGCGGTCGTTGGCCGAGTGATGTTCCGGCCCGTACCACCAGTTCCAGTCGCTGCCCTCGGCGATCAAAATTTCTTCGAACGCCAGCTTGCGCTGCGCCTCGGTCGCCCGCGCCGCATTCTGCACGTAAAACTCGCGGGCATGGTGCAGATAATCCCACGCACGATTGTCCTCCGGCGCGCCGATCCACACATTGAAATTCGCGCCGATCCACGACCCCGGCACCAGCGACGTCATCTTCCCGAAATCCTTGTGCCGCGCAATCGCCTCCGAAATCGTCACCGCCTCCACGCCCGGCTCGCGCTGCAGTCCGTCATAGAAGCGCCGCAAAAATTCTCGCCCCGACTTCGGGTAATATTCCCACGCATTCTCGCCATCGAGAATGATCGACACCACGGCGTCGCGCCCCTTGGCTAGCACCGGCTTGGCCGCTTCCTTGATGTTGCCGATCAAGTGCTGCGCCGCGTTCGCCGGCGGCATGCCCGAATACACAAACCCGATCAGATCGGAAATCGTGTGATCGCGAAACACCAGGTGCATCGCCGCCGAGCCATTCTCATACCGATGGATGTTATAGAGCTTCTCTCCTAACGGCTCCGGCAAGCGGCCGCTGCTGTCGCGAGCGAAGAAAGAGCCTAAGCTCCGCCCCAGCACGCCCTCGTCTGTGGCCATCCACTCCACGCCCACGCTATGCGCGATGGCCAGCACTTCCTCGGAAACGCTGCCCTCCGAGGGCCACACGCCCTTCGGCCGAAGCCCGAAAACCTTCTCGTGCAGGTCGAGTCCGCGAATAAGCTGTTCACGCGCATCTTCCGGATGCCGGTACCGGCTCTGCGGCAGTGGCAGTCCCGGCGACGATACGGCTCCCACATTGGTGTCGCACACCAGCGGCAGAATCGGATGATAAAACGGTGTAGCCGAGAGCTCAATCGATCCCTTTTTCGCGGCCTCGGCATGCGCCGGAAGCACCCGGCCCATCAACTCCCTCTCGCTGGCGATCACAAATCTCTGATCATCGAGCGAGTAGCCGTGCCCCTTGGCCACCAGCGCCGCCACGTCCTTCTCTTCGAGAAAAAATTCGTCGAACCAGGCAATCTGCGACAACACCTGCAGATCGGTAAAATCCTGCGCCTGAAAATACCGCTCCGCCCGCTCGGGATGGTCCCCATGCTCGCGAAACCGCTCCCACAACTCGCGGTACCGCGGATAACGCCCAATCACATTCTGCGGATTGGCCTGAAACAGATACTGCAGCGCAAACCGCCGCTCGTCGAGCGACAGATCCTTCGCCGGCTTGGCCGCCACCGTGAGAAATGGATCCTCCGCCGTCCCCGCTACATAGTCCTGAATCTGCACCATCAGTGACGGCACCAGATTAAAGTTCTGATGAACGTTGGGAAATTCGTCCAGCAGCTTCACCATCCCGTAGTAATCTTTCAGCGCGTGCAGCCGCGTCCACGGCAGACGATATTCCCCCGTGACCAGATCCTTGTAGAACGGCTGGTGCTGGTGCCACAAAAGAATGACGCGCAGGGCAGGCATGGCTGGATCAGTCAGTCTAGCATGTGAGGAATTTCCAGAACCTGCCGCTGAGTGCGATTCGTATCAGGGCATCGCTTCAGCGATGCCGCCCAACAGCGTGAAAGGAGCCCGGCTTTAGCCGTTGGCATTTCCCTCGCTGCGGCTGAAGCCGGGCCGTCGGTCCAGGAGATGGCATGCCTGAAGGCATGCCCTGATACGAACCTTTGGTTCAGATGGCCACTATCGGATTTCAGATGCGTAGTGCGTACGCCCCGCTGTTTCTGTAAACTAAGGCGCACGCACATTCCGCCCAACGCATGAGCCCTGACCCGACCCTCGCTACCCCGCTGTTCCTCACCGACCAGGATCTCTACCTCTTCAACGAGGGCAGCAACTACCGCATGCACGAAAAGATGGGCGCCCATCTCATCAATCACAACGGCGAGCTCGGCGCGGTCTTCAGCGTGTGGGCGCCGAATGCCCGCTCCGTCTCGGTGGTGGGCAGCTTCAATGGCTGGGATACTAAAACGCATCGTCTCAGCCCCCGTGGCTCATCCGGCATCTGGGAGGGTTTCGCTCCCGGCGTAGCCAAGGGCGCGCTCTACAAGTTTCATATCGAATCCCATAGCAAGGGCTATCGCGTCGACAAAGCCGATCCGCTCGGCCTGCTGCACGAAAAACCGCCGCGCACCGCCTCCGTCGTATGGGACCTCGATTACCAGTGGAGCGACAACGACTGGATGCAGAAGCGCGCCGGCCGCAACTCGTTGCGCGCGCCCCAGTCGATTTACGAAGTCCATCTCGGCTCGTGGATGCGCGTCCCTGAAGATCACAATCGCCCGCTGACTTACCGCGAAACCGCTCCGCGCCTCGCGGAATACGTCGGTCAAATGGGCTTCACTCACGTCGAGTTCATGCCCGTCATGGAGCATCCCTTCTACGGTTCCTGGGGATACCAGACCACCGGATACTTCGCGCCCACCTCGCGCTACGGCACCCCGCAGGACTTCATGTACCTGGTCGACTACCTGCATCAGCACGGCATCGGCGTGATCCTTGACTGGGTCCCGTCGCACTTCCCTGCCGACGCGCACGGTCTCGCCTACTTCGACGGCACACATCTCTACGAGCACGCCGACTCGCGCCAGGGATTTCATCCCGACTGGAAGACGCACATCTTTAACTACGGCCGCCCCGAAGTGCGCAGCTTTCTAATGTCGAGCGCCATGTTCTGGCTCGACAAATACCACATCGACGGCTTGCGCGTAGATGCGGTCGCTTCCATGCTCTATCTCGATTATTCGCGCAAACAGGGCGAATGGATTCCCAACAAATTCGGCGGACGCGAAAATCTCGAAGCCATCGACTTTTTGCGCCGCTTCAATCAGGAAGCCTACGGGCAGCATCCCGAGATTCAGACCACCGCCGAGGAATCCACTTCCTGGCCCATGGTCTCCAAGCCCGTCTACATCGGCGGCCTCGGCTTCGGCATGAAGTGGGACATGGGCTGGATGCACGACACACTCCGCTATTTTCAGAACGATCCCATCCACCGCAAGTATCACCACAACGATCTCACCTTCCGCATGCTCTATTCGTTTCAGGAAAATTTCGTACTGCCGCTCTCCCACGATGAAGTCGTTCACGGAAAGGGATCGCTGATCGGAAAAATGCCCGGCGACGAGTGGCAGCGCTTCGCCAACCTGCGCCTGCTCTTCGGCTACATGTTCGCCCAGTCCGGTAAGAAACTCCTGTTCATGGGCTGTGAGTTTGGCCAGGTGCGCGAGTGGGCGCACGACTCCAGCCTCGATTGGGACGTCGTGCAGTATCAGGTCCATCGCGGCGCGCAAGCCTGGATGGAGCAACTGAACCGCTTCTATCGCAGCGAGCCCGCCATGCACGTGCTCGATAACGATCCCGCCGGTTTCGAGTGGGTCGACGCCAACGACAACGCCACCAGCACAATCTCCCTGCTGCGCAAAAGTGAGTCCCCGCAAGACACCGTGCTCGTCGTCTGCAACTTCACGCCCGTGCCCCGCATGGGCTACCGCGTCGGCGTTCCCCACGGCGGCTACTGGCGCGAAATGCTCAACAGCGACGCCCGCGAATACGCCGGCAGCGGCCTGGGAAATCTCGGCGGCGTCACCGCCGAAGAAATCCCCACCCACGGCAGACCATTCTCGCTAAAGCTAACCCTGCCCCCGCTCGCAGCATTATTCTTCAAAGCCCAATAGATGCCGATGTGGAGAAGATGCCCATGTGGCGACGGACGCCTTCGTCCGTCCAGCCAGGGCGAAGCCCGGCGCCCCAGCACCGCTGGCCCCGAATCCACCGGGTGCCCCATTTCTCGCGCGTCTTTTGGCGCGAGAAGTGGGGATTTTGTTCCCAGCACAATCTCGGTTCGACCTGCCGATGCAAAACCAGCCACGACTCCACATGGCTCAAGCTTCCTTCTGAAGGCGGAACCAAACAGTCAAAAGCCCCACTTCTCGCAAACGCGCGAGAAATGGGGCACCCGGCACCCGGAATCGTGCCGCCCGCCTACCCGAAGCCCTGGTATTGTATCCAGAACTCCGGCCATGGCAGGCGCGGCGGGCCGCATACGAAGATGTCCGGATGATCCTGGCTCTCTTCATTCTTCACGCCCAACGAATTCCCGTTATGCCCGGCCAGCCGGCAAGAGGTGAACCTGCTGTCCGCGTATTCGCGGGACGTCCCGATTACAATCAGCGTCGTAGGTGGCGGCACCGGATATCCGCGCAGCCACGCCGAGTTCGTCCCGCTGATAGGAGGAGGCAGATGGTACGCCGGCCCCAGCATCTCAATCGCCCCCGCCTCGCCGTAATTCCTTACCATCACCCCGACATTCTCCCGCTGATCGACCGGCAGCGAATCCCGAATCCCCGCCACCGTCTTGACCAGTTCCTCCCAGCCAATCTCCTCCCGCAGATCGCCGTTATTCTCCAGCGCGAATTTCATCAGCGGACCACCGGACGCCACAGGAAGAATCATCGCGCCCATGAACAGCCCCCACGCCACCACCCCTGTGAGAAACACGGCCACCACCGCCCGCCGCGGCACTTTCGACAGCGACGTAACCCAGCGCTCGCCCCAGACCGCACCCATCGCCATCAGCATGGGATACGCCCCTCCCATGTAATACCCTCGCCCCTTGCCCACCGCGAACAGCGCCAGCGGGATCAAATACATCCACGCCACCATCCGGTACCGCCGGTCCCGCAAATAGCCCACCACTCCAGCAATCCACAGCGGCGCCGCCACTAGATTCGTGCAAATCCAGAACTGAGCGCGCCAGAATCCCTCGCCCCGTCCTTCCCCCACATCCCGCTCATGAATGTGCTGCAAGAAATGCAGCGAAACGAATCCATGCTTCACCTGCCATATCAAGTTCGGCGAACAGATCGCGAACCCCAGCGCCATCCCGCCCCAGAACCACCCGCTACCCAGATAGCGGCGCGCCCCCGTCAGCAAAACTCCGCCCATGATCCCGCAGAGATAAAACCCCATCGTGTACTTGGTCTGAAATCCAATGCCAATCGTCGCCCCAATCGCCAGCCACCACCGCGCATCCTCGCTCTTCAACAGCCGCACCACGAAATAAGCAATCAACACCCACCACAAATTATCGAACGTCGTGTATTGAAACTCTGTGCCTTCGAACAGGGGCAGCGTCGAGAGCGCAACCGCCAGGGAAGCAGTCGCCTGCGCCAGTCGTCCTCCGCCCAGTTCCCGCGCTATCAGTCCCGCAACCACCACCAGGATCGCCTGCGCAACCACGGAAAATAATCGCAGTCCCACCAGCGACACTCCGAAGAGGGATAGCCCAATCCGCTCCACAAACGGCGTGAACGGCGGATACGGAACAAATCCCCAGTCCAGATGCCGCGCATCGCTCAAAACCTGCAGCTCATCGCGATGGAATCCGTAACGCCCGTTCGTCAGCACGTGCGCAACCGCCACCACGCCCGCAATCCCCACCAGCGCCCACGTATTAGCCCGCCGATCATTCTCCAGCCGATCATTCTCCAATCTCTCCAATTTCATTTCTCACCTCAGAAATCGAATACGCACTCAAGGCACTTCCGGTTCCGCAAACCCGGCGTCAAGCACGGCTCATGTCAAGACGGGCTCATGTGGGGACGGGCGCCTTCGCCCGTCCAGCCAAGCGCAGCGAGGCGAGCCCGACCACAGCCCACGCCGCCCGCCCTCGTGCTATGCTCGTCTACAGCGCGCCCGCATGCGGATTCTGACCCGCTACATCCTACGCGAAGTGACGGCCCATGCGCTGATTGGCGTGGCCATCTTTACCTTCGTCCTGTTCACGCGCGATCTGGGACGCATTCTCGAACTCGTAGTCCGCGCTAGCGCACCGTTGCCCAGCGTCGCCGAAATTTTCTTTTTCACTGTCCCGCTCGCGCTAACCTACACGCTGCCCATGAGCGTGCTGGTGGGCATCCTCATCGGCCTCAGCCGTCTTGCCGCCGACAGCGAAATCACCGCCATGCGCGCCAGCGGCATGGGCGTGTGGAGTTTCCTGCGCGTGCTCTCCATCTTCGTCCTCGCCACCTGGTTCCTGGCGCTGCTCAACGGTCTGTACATCGCACCCCGCGCCCAGGCCGCGCTCGGCCACCTGGAAGACCGCCTCAAAGGCTCACAGGTCTCCTTCGAGGTCCAGCCCAGAGTCTTTTACGAGGGATTCCCCAAGATCGTCTTGTACGTCCAGGATGTGAAAAGCGCCCAAGGTGCGGCCCTGTGGAAGGGCGTCTTCATGGCCGACCTGAGCGACGCCGCCAACCCGAAAATCACTTTGGCCAAGGAAGGCATCGTGGTCAGCGAAGGGCAGGACCGCCTGCACCTCCACCTGATCGACGGCTCCGCCCACGAGACTGATCCCCAGGACCCCGGCCACTACCAGATCTCGACGTTTAAGCAGACCGACATCCCACTCGACCTCGCCTCCTCCGAGACCAAGCCCGATGAATCCCTCCCCGCCGAAGTGATGGACACTTCCACCCTGTGGAAGAAGGTGGGGCGCGTCGATGCCGTCACCGCCCGCTGGTATCTCATCGCCTTCCACAAGCGTTTTGCACTGCCCACTGCCTGCCTGGTGCTGGCGCTGGTCGGAATCCCGCTGGGCCTGTCGTCGAAAAAAAGCGGCAAGTCCGGCGGATTCGTGCTGACCATCCTGCTGGTGTTCGTGTACTACACCGTTTCGCTGGTCGGGGTGTCGCTGGCCCGGCAAGGCCGCGTCTCCTCATGGTTTGGCGCTTGGCTTGCCGATCTGGTGTTTCTGGCGTTAGGGCTGTTCCTGTTGTTCCGGGCCGAGAGGCGGCCGTTTGAGCTGACTTCGTTCCGGGCGTTCTGGAAGCGAGACAAGTCCGTTTCGCAGCCGGCGGCCGCGCGTGGCCGCCGCGAGAACGCCTTCGAGCGCGCCTCTACCCGCCGCCGCATGTTCAGCGCCACGTTCCCGACCCTGCTCGACGACTATATCCTGCGCGACTTCTTCATCTATCTGGGGATGATCCTCTCCACATTCCTCGTTCTCGTCATCGTATTCACCCTGTTTGAGCTGCTGGGAGACATTCTTCGCAACCAGGTTCCGCCAGCCGTGGTCGCGGAATACCTGCTCAACGTCACTCCCTATCTGATCTACAACGTGGCTCCACTGGTCATGCTGCTGGCCGTGCTGGTCACCTTCGGCCTGATGCAGCGCTCCAATGAAATTACCGCGATCAAAGCCGCCGGAACCAGCATCTACCGCATCGTCACACCGGTCATCGCCGCCGCGGCCGTGATTGCGGTAGGACTATTCTTCGCCGACCAGTTCTACCTGCCCCACACCAACCAGCGCCAGGAAGCCCTGCATAACCAGATCAAAGGCAAGCCTCCACAAACCTACCTGCGCCCCGACCGCAAATGGATTTTCGGTCAGAACAACGACATCTACTACTACCAGTTCTTCGATACCGATCGCGACCAGTTCGGCAACGTCACCGTCTTTCAGCTCGATCAAGCCAGCTTCGCCATCACGCGCCGCATCCACGCCGACCGTGCCCACTGGGCCGACAATCTGAATCGCTGGGTCTACGAACAAGGCTGGGAGCGCTCGCTCAACGTCTCGGCCATGGCCAACTACCGCGTATTCGACGTGGCCACGTTTCCCGATCTTCCGGAGACGCCTTCCTACTTCAAGAAGGAAGTGAAGCAGTATACCGAGATGAATTACGAAGAGCTGAGCCGCTACATCCGCGACCTGCAGCAGAGCGGTTTCGACGTAGTTCGCCTGCGTGTCCAACTCAACAAAAAGCTGTCGTATCCTCTGATCACGCTGATCATGGCGATCCTCGCTATTCCCTTTTCGCTTTCCACCGGAAAAAGAGGAGCGATTACCGGAGTGGCCGTCGCGGTGGGAATTGCCGTCTTCTACACGGTCATCTCGCGCCTGTTCGAGGCCATGGGCGACCTCAGCCAGCTCCCTCCAGCCCTCGCCGCATGGTCGCCCGACCTGATCTTCGTGTTGGTCGGCGGCTATCTGATTCTGAAGGTGCCTACGTAGGTGGCAGAAACTGGCTACTGATCACTGCCCACTGGCCACTGCTTACTTCACCGCCACGCCCCACGGATAGTTATCCGTCTGGATGGCGGGCTGCGCCGATAGCGCCCCAGTTTCCGGCGTGATCGCGTATTGCGATACGGTGTTGCCTCCGATAGTCGCCGAACCGTGGTTCGCCACGAACATCCAGCTGTCATCGGCACGAATCACAATGGAGACAGGCCCTATCCCCGTCGCCACCGTGGCCGGATTGATCGGCGCCAGCGCCCCGGAAATCGGGCTGATTTTCAGCGCATTGATGGTGTTGGAGAGGTTCCCCAGCACATATACGTAATTCCCATACGGATCCACCACCAGCGGCCCGGGACTGTTCGTGCTCCCTGGTAAGGCGAACGGCGATCCTGCCACCGCCACCAAGGCGCCAGGAGAAAGCGCCGAGCAGGGTATCGGCTGGCTGGTCACCGTGTTGTTGCACATGCTGTAGGCGCTGACTTTGTCCGTCAAGCTGTCGCTCACGTAAACGAACCGGTTGCACGGGTCGACAGCCACGCCAGCTGGCGTCGGATCGGTCGGGAAAGATGGCTCCCCGAGTTTATTGGTGGACGGATTCGTCAAAACACCCGTCGTCGTACTCACCGAGAATTCAAACACCTGGTTTCCCAGCCCATCCACCGCATACAGGTATTCCAAGGTCGGCGGGTTGTTGCCCACATCCGAACACACCGCATTCTGCACTCCGTTGAGGCCAATCGCCGGAAACACCGTAGGCGTCGGCGCGACACTGACGATGTCCAGCCCTGCCTGTAAAAGCGTGGTCGCAAAAGTCGACGTGAAGAAGGGTGACCCAGCCGCCTCCGTCAAACTCCCACCGCTTCCGATGGCGAACACCGAAACCGCTCCCGGCACATAGAGCCCTGTACTGTCGGTGGTCGCCCGGTCCGCCACAAACAGAAACTTTCCGGACGGATCCATCACCATGGTGCCCGGAACCACAGGTACCTGCTCGGTGCTTGAGCTCAGCTGGCAATAAGGAGGATTAATAGGAGTAGGAAGAATCGGCACGCATGGGGTGACGGTTCCCTCTGTAAACGGCACCTGGCTTCCGACCTGCGTCGTCGTCCCATTTGAATTGATCTTGAACGCCAGGATGCCCGTAGTGCTCGGATTCGCAGCCGTTCCGCACAACGAACTTGCGTTAATAATCGTATACGCATACTCCCCAGCCGGGTCCACCACCAGCGACGAGGGCACTCCATTCAAAACGCACAGCTCGTTCGATGTGTCGTTCGGATTATTGCTAACGTCATAGATCGAGCCACTGTTCAGGGTGAACGCGAAGGTTTCAATCAGCCCCGATCCCTGACTGCCCACCAGCAGTAACCCATCGGAGGAAGCATTGTAGTAACTTCCGCAAGCCATCAGCAGTCCCATCAAAACCAGCGCCACCGCGCCCAGCAGCCACCCAAATCGTTTCGACATTCTCTGCTTGATCTCCATGTCTATGTGAGGTTTAAGGGTGCGCGCACACTGCCCGGCGCCCCGCCGGCCGGGTTCTGCACACTCTCAAAAACGCGGGAAAATCTCAACCCATTTGTGTATCAGGAATGCGCGGGAAGAGCAAACTCCCACAACCGCTATTGGAACCTTGGGAACGCCGCGGAGTTGCCCGCTTTCCCACCAGTTCCTAGTATACGAGAGGATCACCGAACCCGCCGAAGTAGTATCGCTGTAGCGCCGGCATCCTGCCGGCTGTCGCGAGAGCCTGCCCTGAGCTTGCCGAAGGGGCATCCTGCCCCTCGCACTGGCCGAGATTCCTCGCCGTCCGGTTTCCGCCTCTACGCTTCCCGCGCCAGCGGAACCGGTTCAGTCGATGCGTGACTTTTCTGGCCCAGCCCGATCAACGGCAGCCGAATTTCCACCATCAGTCCGCCCTCCGCCCGATTGAATGCCCGCACCTTACCCCCGTGGAAGCGCACCGCTCTCTCGGTAATAGCCAATCCTAAGCCCACGCCCCCCGTTAGACGTCCGCGGGCATCATCCAGCCGGTAGAACGGCTCAAACAACTTTCCCAGCGCATCCTCCGGAACTCCCGGCCCGGAATCGCTCACCCGCAGGACCGCATCCGCACCGCCAGCCCGTTCCTCGCTCGCCAGTTCAATCTCCACCGAACTACCCTCGGCCGTATAGCGAATGGCGTTGCGCACCACGTTTTCTACCGCGCTGTGCAGCAGCGAATCGTTGCCCCGCACTCCCCAGTCACCCTCCGGGATCGCCATATGCACGTGACAGTGGCGCTCCTGCGCCTCAAACTCCGCGTCTTCGGCAACGTTGGCCACCACCTCGCCCAGCGGCACCGGAGTCTGCGGCACGTCCTGTTCTCCGTCTTCCAGGCGGGCCAGGGTCAGAATCCTGCCAATCAATTCGTTCAGCCGGCTGGCTTCGAGTTCAATGCGATCCAGCATGTCGGCGCTCTCCACTCCCGCCCGCTGCCGCGCCAGTCCCAGCGCCACGTTCAACCGCGCCAGCGGCGAACGCAGCTCATGCGAAATGTCGTTCAGCAAGCGAGATTGTGCCTTCACCAGCATCTCGAGCCTTTCCGCCATGGCGTCAAAGTCGCGTACCAGGCCCGCGACTTCGTCCCGCCTCTTGCTCACCGGGGAACCGCTCCGCGCCGTCAGATCTCCTGCTGCCAGCTGCCGCGTCGCCGCCCGCAGGCGCACGATCGGCTTGGTCAAATACCACGCCAGCAAATAGCACACCAGCCCGGACGTAATCACTCCAATGAGCAATGCGGGGATCGGCATGCCCCGCGGCCCCCCCAGGAAAAAGCGCGGGCCCGGAGGCAGTCCCATCACCAGCGTGAACGTGTGTTGCCCATCCGAGGAGGCCCGCGATTCCTTGAACACCCTGGGCGCCGGTATGATGATCCCATCCTTAGGAGAGGGCGAACCGCCGTTCAGCGTCCGCACCGCCCAGTCGGGCGCGCCCCGCAGAGAAACCTCCTCGCCACGCTCGTTGAAGAGGAACGCGCGCACGTGCTGCGTGGCCAGCAAGCCGTTCAGGTAGTCTGCCGCCTCTCTCGGCCCGCCCTCTTCATAAGCGCTCACCGAGTCGTTCAAGGCGGTCGTGCGCAGCGCTTCCCACGACGAGCCGCGTGGCCGGAACGCCAGCGTCACCAGAATAGCCAGCACCACGAACAACGCCTGCGCCATCCAGAACGACAGAAAAATTCGCAGAAACAAACTTTTCATAGTCGACTCTTCATGTCCCCACTACTCATGTCCGGCAACAATATCCCACACCCTATTTCTCCGGCGGCGAGCCCCTCGCCCGGACCCGTGCACCGCTGACCCATGCGCCGCTGATCCGTGCACCGCTCATCACATGCACCGCTGACCCATGCACCGACCCGTGGAAGAGCGGCCCTTCAGGGCCGCGTAGAGCATCGGAACAAGAGCGGGCTTTAGCCCCAGAGGGCCCCCGGCTCACACTTTCGCATTCTCCCGCGGACGCGCAAAAATATACCCTACACCCCGCACCGTCTTAATGTGCTCATCGTTGTCGGTATCGCCCAACTTCTTGCGCACCTTACTGACGTGCATGTCGATGCTGCGATCAAAGGGCGAAAATTTGCGGCTCAACACCGCATTCACCAGCCGTTCCCGCGGCACTACGCGCCCAGCCTCGCGCAACAGCACTTCGAGCAAATTGAACTCCACCGAAGTCAGATCCACCGGCTTGCCCTCCAGCCGCACCGTCCGCGTCGCCGGATCCAACTCCACATCGCCCACACTCACCATGTCCGGCGTCGACGCCGATCCGCTCGCATCCCCCCGCGTACGCCGCAGTACTGCCCGAATCCGCGCCACCAGTTCCCGCGGATTAAACGGCTTCGGCAAATAATCGTCGGCCCCAATCTCCAGGCCCACGATCCGATCCACATCTTCTCCCCTGGCCGTGAGCAACAACACCGGCAGCCGCGAAGTCGCGCGAATCCGCCGCAGCACTTCAAATCCGTTGATGCCCGGCAACATCACATCCAGCACCGCCAGCAGATACTCGCCCGCCGTCGCCTTCTTCAGCCCGCTCTCGCCATCGTGCACACAGTCAATCGCGAACCCCTCGGCCCGCAAATACTCGCCCACCAGGTGGCAAAGTTCCACGTCATCGTCTATGACAAGAATTCGTTCCATAACATCTATTATTGTGCACCCGTTCGGCACCCCCCGTAGTAAAGAATTGTCAAACCCCAGGGTTCGGGCTGTCCCATTTCTCGCTCGTCTTTGGCGCGAGAAAGCCTGCCCTGTGCGAAAGTCGAAGAGTGGGGATTTTTGTAAACCGCTTCCCTTTTTACAAAACTTTACTCCGCTTGACCGTCTTTTTACTGCCTTTTCTCTCCGAACCGTGTTCCCATGAAGGTACGCAACCCTCCGGGATAATGCCCGGAAGCAATTCCAGGGTTAACACATCAGGAGTGACACATGAAATCGTTCAGTTCCCGCTTCTTGCTCGCGGCCCTCGCAGTTCTTCTGGGCAGCTACCTCGCCAACGCCCAGACTGCCGACGCCACCACGCCGCCCCCCATGCACGGCCATGAGTTTGGCATGGGCGGCGAACACATGATGGGATTCTTCGCTCGCCAGCTGAACCTGACCGATGACCAGAAGACGCAGATGAAGACCATCATGCACACGGCTCATCCGGCCATGAAGCCCCTGTTCGAGCAGCAACACCAGATCGAACTGCAGCTGCGCCAGTATGTCGAGGGCAACTACAACGATGCCAAGGTTCGAGCCCTCGCCGCTCAGAAAGCGCAGATCGATGTCGAACTGACCGTGGCCCAGACCAAGCTCCACAACCAGCTCTACCAGTTGCTCACTCCTGACCAGCAATCGCAAGTGAAGGAACTCGAGGCCAACCGTGAAGCCCGCATGGCCGAGCGCGCGGACCAGGCGCCGCCAGTCCAGCCGTCAGAAGAATAGTTCGATTCAGCAGGGTGCCCCGTCCTTGTCGCGTTCTGTGCGACAGGGCGGGGTTTTTGACTTTCTTCCACAGCTCAATCCAGAACACCTCCTTACGCTCGAAAACTTACGCACCCCGCCTGCTAGAATTTCATCTACTAACCCGGCATGCTGCCCAAGAGTTTGCGCCCGCTCCTGCCTTACCTGAAACGTTACCGCTGGGGTTATGTCGCGGGCACGGCATGCGTTCTGCTCACCAACGGCATCTGGATTCTCTTCCCGCTCGTGCTCGGCAAGGCCGCCGACGATCTTCACGCCGGCGTAACTCGCCACAAACTTCTCGTCTACGCCGGAATCCTGCTCGCCATCGCCACCACCAAGGGAATCTTCCAGTTCCTCACCCGCTGGATCGTGATCGGCGTTTCCCGCGACATTGAGTTCGACCTGCGCAACGATCTTTTTCAGCGACTCGAAAGCCTCAGCTACTCCTACTACCAGCGCCATCGCACCGGCGACATTATGGCCCGCGCCACCAACGATCTCAACGCGGTCCGCATGCTGCTCGGCCCCGCCATCATGTACTCGGCCAACACCTTCGTCTACACCGCGGGCGCCCTGGCCTTCATGATCTCGATCAGTCCCTGGCTCACGCTCTACACCTTCCTGCCGCTGCCCGCCGTGAGCGTGGTAATTCAGACCTTCGGCCGCCGCATTCACGAGCGCTTCGAACGAATCCAGGCCATGTTCTCCGACATCTCCGCGCGCGCGCAGGAGAACTTTTCCGGCGCCCGCCTGATCCGCGCCTACGTGCAGGAAGACGCCGAGATTCGCGCCTTCGAAACCGAAAATCAGGAATACATTCGCCGCAGCCTGAAACTGGTTCGCCTCATGGGCATGCTCTGGCCCACACTCGAACTCATGCTGGGCTGCGCCGTGGTGCTCGTGCTCTGGCTCGGCGGACGCGAAGTCATCCACGGGCTCTCGACGGTCCCGCTGGTTGCAAAACTGAATCCGGTCGGCGGACTGGCAACTCCGGCCATCACCACCACACTCTCCCTCTCCGGTTCCATGAGCGTCGGACAATTCGTTTCCTTCAGCACCTACATGATGCAGCTCACCTGGCCGATCATCGCCCTGGGCTGGGTCATCAACATTTTCCAAAGAGGCACGGCCTCGCTGATTCGGATCAACGAAATCATGCAGGAGCAGCCTGAGATCAAAGATGCTCCCCGCGCGCAAACCCGCGAGATTACAGGTGAAATCGAATTCCGCGCCCTCAACTTCAGCTACGACGGCAAGCAGGTTCTACACGACCTGAACCTGCGCATCCCTGCCGGAAGCAGCCTCGCAATCGTCGGTCCCACCGGTTCAGGCAAGACCACGCTGGTCAGCCTGATCCCGCGTATCTACGACGCCGAGGCAGGAACGGTCCTGATCGACGACCGCCCCATCCGCGAATACTCGCTAGCATCGCTGCGCAAGAATACCGGCTTCGTGCCCCAGGAAACTTTCCTGTTCAGCGACCGAATCCGCGAAAACATCGCCCTCGGCGTCGACTCCGCCACTGATCAAGAAGTTCACAACGCCGCCGATGCCGCCAACATCGCCACCGACATCGAGGGCTTCCCCGAAGGCTACAACACCATGGTCGGCGAACGCGGCATCACGCTCTCCGGCGGCCAGAAGCAGCGCACCGCCATTGCCCGCGCCCTGATTCGCAATCCGAAGATCCTCATTCTCGACGACGCGCTCTCCAGCGTCGACACCCACACCGAAGACAAGATTCTCAACCACCTGCGCGACGTCATGCGCGGCCGCACGACAATCTTCATTTCGCACCGCGTCTCCACCGTCCGAAACGCCGACCGCATCGCCGTCCTGCACGGCGGACGCATCGTCGAACTCGGCACCCACGACGAACTCCTGGCCTTGAACGGCTACTACAGCGACCTGTATAACAAGCAACTGCTGGAAGAAGAGCTGGCCGAAGTTTAACGGGCAAAGTCTGACGCCTTTGCGTAGCCCCGGCATCCTGCCGGCTGTTGCGAAGGCATCTTGCCTTCGCACCTGCGCGGACGAGACGTCCCCGCGACAGCCGCCGGGACGGCGGCGCTACTATGCAGCGGATCATCACGCCAGAAATCCTCGATTCCGCCGACTGCCCTCCCCGCGAGATCGAGGCATCCCTCCGCGATTTATCCCGCATCAACCGCTGGTTCGGCGGAGTCGCAACCACCCGCAAATTGATCGAGCGCGTCGCCTCCGTGACCGGACGCAAGCATTTCTCCGTGCTCGAAGTCGCCGCAGGATTCGGCGAAGTCCCGAAAATTGCGAGCCAGCAACTGGCCCGCAAAGGAATCACGCTCGACGTAACGCATCTCGATCGCGCCCCCTCGCACCTGCTCCCCGGAAACCGCGCCGTAGTCGCCGACGCGCTAGCGCTTCCCTTCCCAGACGCAAGCTTCGATCTGGTCAGCAGCACCCTGTTCGCGCATCACCTTGAGCCTGACGAACTCGCCCGCTTCGCCGCCGAGGCTCTGCGTGTAACTCGCTCCGCGGTCCTGATCAACGATCTGATTCGTCATCCCCTGCATGTGGCGCTGGTCTATGGAGGCTTCCCGCTGATGCGCAGCTACGTTTCCCGCTTCGACGGAGTAGCGTCGGTGCGCAGAGCTTATGTTCCCGAGGAAATGCGGAGAATTCTCGCGTCGGCGAGTCCGAATGGTTCAGCCCCGCGGCTGGAGATTTCCCGCCACTATCTCTTTCGCATGGGAGTCATCGTCTGGAAGAAAGCAGGCCAATACAGCTTTGAAAGCATCCCGTAGCGGGCAACTATTCACCCTCCATCCGGTGCTCACAATTGCTTATGATCGAACGCTTTTCAAAAAAGCTGGAACGCTTTGGCGAGAGTAAGAAGGCCTCCCAACAGGCACAGCCCGTAGACGACAATCAGACCTACCCCATTGCCCTTCGCGCGGATACCCCACAGGCCCAGCCCGCACCATGCCGTTCCGATAATCAAATCCACTCCCGATGGAGTAACACCTAGGGCAGTCAGCCATCCCGGCAGCTTCCGGTCTACAAGACGCACGCTAAAGAACACTAGGGCGAATGACGAGGTCACAACGATGTAGGCAAGAGCGATGTGCTCACGCCACCACTTCGTTCGTCTTTTTCTCGCGAGCTTCGCCGCTTTGAATGGATCTGTCATTCGCTGTTGTCCATTTTATGGCCGCCCGAAGCGCAGCGTGAAACGCAGGTGATGTAACTAGGCGTTGGCGCTCGTCGAGGGCCGTGATTTGACAGCAGAGGAGGCTGTCTCCACACAAGTCGCGCGGGCCTTTACGACGATCACCGCACCACGAGCACTTCCCTAACATTATCCCGCGCAAGGAAGAACTTGATCGAGGCGAAGTCCCGAAACAAAGTTTCGATATGCCGGTTATTGAAAACTCTCTGCAGCCTGAATCCATCGTTAATCGCGGTATGGATCGCCCCGGTCGGTCCGCGGCGCGCTTCCCGCTTCAGCACGATGCGCTGCATTTCAAGCACATCTTTTCCTACAATGTGAAATCGGTAGCAAGGCGAATCCGGTCCCGCATCCTTAGTGTGGAAAAACGCCAGCAGCATACCTCCCGGCTTCAGCACCGACCACAGCCGTCCCATCACCGGACGCACCAGGCTCTCATCCAAATAGTCCGGCAGGTTCCAGCACAGCACCACATCGAAATGCGCCGCAGGATACACCAAGTTGTCAGCCAGGAACCGCCGGCTGTCGAGCACGACCGCCCCCTGCTCGTCTTTGGTGACCAGATGCGGCTCGGTCGAAGCTACCAGAAGGTCTTCGCTGTAAATCTTGTGGCTGCGTTCGGTGAAGAACCGGATATTCGCGGGAGAAGTCGAGCCCAGGTCAAGCACGCACAGCGGCGAATCCGATTCCCAGAAGCGAGAGAGTTCCGCGAGCCCGCTGGAACGGCGAGTCAGTCTGGGGGCAGGCTGTGGAGTTGCCGCCTCTGCCCCGCCCGATGAGCCGCGAAAGAGCTTCATGAAATTCTGCGTGACCGATGCCATCAGACTGTCGCGCCGCCCGGCCGCAGGCGACCGCTGCCCTCGTACATTGAATCGACTCCTAAAAGCAACACTTTAACCCACACGCCGGACCCAGGGGAGTTACTTTCCAGCTTTCTCCGACTTGCCCTGAATGTCGACTTTTCCCTTCAGGTAAGCGCCTTCCTCAATCGAAATTCGCTGGGTGGCAATGTCGCCCGTAACCACGGCCGACTTGCGCAGATCGACCCGGTCGCTGGCTTGCACATTGCCCTCGAGTTTGCCCTGCACCACAATTACCTTGGCATCCACCGAGGCCTTCACCGAGCCGTTAGGGCCCACGGTCAAGCTGTTGTTCTTCAGAGCGATGCTGCCCTCGACCTGTCCGTCAACGTAGAGGTCTTCGCTGCCCGACAATTCGCCTTTAATGACTACCGACTTGCCTATCTGCGCCAAATCTGCCGACAACGGAGCACTCATGGATGTTCTCCTTAAGGAAGCGGGATACTGCAGTACCACGACAACTGGGAAGGCAGGTACCGGAAACGGCCGCGTCGCTTGTCTCGACTATACCCAACTATCGGAGCATGCGGCAAGCGCCGCCCGCGAGGAAGTCAGAAAGCGCAGCTCAGTCCCGCATGCGGAACTGCACCTGCAACCCTGCAGGCGGGTTGCTACACTAACGAATGAAGATGGATTGCGCGAAGAAAACGCGGTTCGCAGGCTGGCTGTCGAGGGCTAGCGTGACTCTGGCTCTGCTCGCGGTCTCGACGACACTAGTGGCTCAGGACGCCCAAGCGCCAGACCCCAAAACACACCAAATGCCGGCCGCCGAACTGGTGCGGGTTGCGGTGGCGAATGAGATTGCGGCGGCGGACCATCCCGGAGTTCTACACATGTTCCGCTCGCACAAACAAACTCCAAGACTTTCGCAAACCCGGCTCTACGTGGAAACCACAGACGCCCTGGCCGCGATGCTGATCGCCATCAACGACCAGCCGCTGAATGCGGAACAGCAGCAAGGCGAAACCACGCATCTGGCGTGGCTGATGGCTAATCCCGACCAGCTTCGCAAGAAGCATGCACGCGAAAAAGAAGACGAACAGCGCACCCTGCAAATCGTCAAGGCCCTGCCCAACGCTTTCCTCTACCAGTATGCGGGCACCGAGAATAGCGAAGCCGGATTGGGCGAAGCCGGAGATCTGCTAGTCAAGCTGACCTTCACTCCCAATCCCGCGTACTCTCCTCCGTCGCGTGTGGAGCAGGTTCTGGACGGCATGCAAGGTTATCTGCTGATCGACGCCAAAGCCCGCCGCATTACCAGGATCGATGGCACACTGTACCGCGACGTTTCCTTCGGATGGGGAATCCTCGGCCGACTCGACAAGGGCGGACATTTCCTGGTCCAGCAGGCCGACCTGGCTCTGGGCGACGGGGCCTGGGGCATCACCGAGATAAGCTTGAATGTTAGGGGCAAACTTCTGCTGTTCAAAAACCTGAATATGGCCTCGGACGAAGTGTTGAGCGATTTTCGGAAGATGCCGGAAAATCTCACCTTCGCGCAGGGCGTCGAGATATTGAAGGCCGAGCAGGAAAAACTAGCCCACAACAACCATGCGGACCAGCCTCACCAGGATCAGCCGTCCGAGGCGCAGAAGGCTCCGCAATAGCTGACCTCCTTCTTGATTCGGCGCTTGAGGGAGCAGATTTGTATCAAGGGTTCGTATCAGGATTCGTATCAGGATTCCGTATCAGGATTCGTATCGGGGCACGGCTTTCAGCCGTGCCGATTCCCGTCATCAAGAAAACCCCGGCTTTAGCCGCTGCTCCGCGCTGCGGCGGCTGAAGCCTGGTGAACTCGTCGATCCGACGGCATCGCTGAAGCGATGCCCTGATACGAACCCGGATTCCATCAAACCATCTATCCCGCGCGCAGCGTTTCTTTTCTCACCGTCAGCTTCTCAATCAAATCCTCTTTGACCCGGTAGCCGGTTCCCGGCAGATCGCGAAGAGCGATCATCCCGTGAGACGAAACCTCCACTTCCGGATCGATAATGTCTTCTTTCCAGTAGCGTTTAGAAGCGGAAACGTCGCCGGGCAGACTGAAATTTTCCAGCGTCGAGAGCGCAATGTTGTGCGCGCGTCCAATGCCGGTTTCCAGCATCCCTCCGCACCAAACCGGAATGTTGTGGGCGTGGCAGAGGTCGTGGACTTTCAGAGCCTCGGAGAATCCGCCGACCCGGCCCACCTTGATGTTGATGATGCGGCAGGCGCCGGTTTCGACGGCGAAGGCAGCGCTGCGCACGTTGACGATCGATTCGTCCAGGCAAATCGAGGTGCGCAGTTCTTTCTGCAGCCGCGCGTGATAGTAGATGTCGTCATTCCACAAGGGCTGCTCGATCATCAGCAGATTGAACTGGTCAAACTTACGCAGGTGCTCGACCTGATCGAGAGTATAAGCGGAATTGGCATCGCAACTGAGAGTGATGTCGGCCCAGCGCGAGCGGATTTTCTCCAGCGCGTTCACGTCCCAGCCCGGCTTGACTTTGATCTTGATGCGGCGGTAACCGGCCGCCAGTTCGATCTGAATCTTGTCGAGCAATTGCTCGATGGAATCCTGAATGCCGATGGAAACGCCGCACGGAATCTCGCGGCGCGTGCCCCCCAGCAACTTCCACAAAGGCACTTGCTTCTGCCCGGCTTCCGCGTCCCACAGAGCGTTTTCCAGCGCGGCCTTGGCCATGCGGTGGGCTCGCACTTTCGAGAACAGCGCGGGACACTCGCGAGCCGACTCGATGCGCTTTCCCAGCAGTGCCGGGATCAGATACTGGATCAGGGTTGGCCAGGCGCTTTCGATCCATTCGCTGCTGTAGAACGGATCTTCGCCGACCACGCTCTCGCCCCATCCGTCCACACCTTCGCTGTGCACGGTGACCAGCAGAATGCGCCGGGCATAAAGGCGGTGGAAGCTCGTCTCGAAAAAATGAACGAGCGGCATATGAATTTCGCGCAGCGTGATGGCTTCAATTTTCATTTCAGTCTGCCAGACCGTAGCGCCGGCATCTTGCCGGCTGTCGCGGGGGCGTCTCGCCCGCGCTTGCGAAGGCAAGATCCCCTCGGAACAGCCGCTGAGACGACGGCGCTACCCTTCCGACGCATACGACCACTTCTCGTCCCAGTGTCCCAGTAGAAATTTGCCGTTGCCTGCGGCATCGCGCTCGTAGCCCAGTACAGCGAGTCCGTGGGCGAACGCGATCAGAAACTGCGCCCGGTTGCGTTCTTGCACTTGCTGCGCCAGGCCGCGGGTTTCGGGAGCAGCCTTCCAGTCGTAAATCTGCGTCGGCACCACGATGCTGGACTCACTGTCCACCGGAGGATTCTTTCCCGTGCTCAGCAGGGTTTCGACCCGCTTCGACCTCAGCCACCACTCGGCGATCAGGCGGTCGCTGGGCAAGCCTCCCTGCAGCGGCGACGACGTAATGCCGTACTGGTTAATGTTGTAGCGTCGCGCGATCGCGCCCAGTCGTTCGAGATTAAGATAAGCGTTCTTGATTTCGAGGGGATCGAACGTCCACTCGATCAGTTCAATGCCGCGGGCCAGCGCGTCCTCGCGCTGCAGCAACTTGAGTCGACGCCCCAGGCCGCCATTGCGATAGTCCTTGCGCACGGCCAGCATGTGCGAATGCAGATAGACGTGGCCGGTGCGCGTGCCGGGAACGGAGAGCGCGAAGCCCACCATCACACTGCCGTCGAAGGCGCCCATCACCTGCCCCCCAACCTTGTCGGCAACCACGAACATGCGCAACGGCACCAGTTCCGCGTCGGTGAAATTCCAGACTTCTTTCTGCAGCGCGACGCAGGCGTGGAATTCCTCGATGCCGTGGCAGCGCCGCAGCACGATGGAGTCGGCGCTCAAGCCGACTTCTCCGCAGGCCCCTCTGGATTGTCTCGCTCCGCAACTTTGGCTCGCTGCCACAGCGATTCCAGCTCTTCCATCGGCGTCTGTTCGGCAGACCTCCCTGACTCGTGCAGGCGATCCTCCATCCACTGAAAGCGGCGCTTGAATTTTCGATTGGTCTTGCGCAGAGCAGACTCGGGATCGACCGAGAGATAACGCGCCAGATTGACCAGCACGAAGAACAGATCACCGACCTCACCTTCCAGCCGCGCCTGCAGGTCTTCGGGTACGGCCGTCCGCCCCGATCCGGCCATGCCTCGCCCCTGCGGACGCGGCCCCGGCGCGGGAAATTCTCGCAGCTGTTCGCGCAGTTCGGCGGTCTCTTCGTTCAGCTTTTCGAACAGTCCTTCAACGTTCGGCCAATCAAAACCGGCCTGCGCAGCCCGCGAACTGAGCTTGTAAGCCTCCAGCAGAGACGGCATGGCAGAAGAAACTCCAGCGAGAATCGAGCGCCTCTGCTCTTCATCATTTACGAAGATCTGCCCCTGCGCCGCGGCAGCATCTCCCTCCGCGCCGCCAGCTTCCCGCCTCTTCTTCTCCTCCAGCCGTTTCTCTTCGACCTTGATCGCTTCCCAGTTGCGCTTCACCTCGGCGGAAGTGTCGGCCTTCACATCCCCAAAAACGTGCGGATGACGATTCACGAGCTTCGCCGACAATCGGTCGAGCACATCATCAATCGAGAACGAGGCCTGCTCCTTCGCCATCTCGGCATAGAACAAAACCTGCAACAGCAGGTCGCCGAGCTCGCTCGCAAGTTCTTTCCAGTCACGATTGTCGATGGCTTCCAGAACTTCATACGTCTCTTCCAACGTGTACGGCTTGATGGAATCGAAGGTCTGTTCGCGGTCCCACGGACATCCGCCGGGAGCGCGCAGGCGTTCCATAATCGCGACCGCCCGCTCGAAACGCTCTCCCGTGCCAGACATGAGGCAACCAATGTAAATGACCGTCGAGGCAGGAGGCAATGCGCCGAAGCACGCAGGAATGCGATTGGAACGGCGTTGCTTTGGAACCTAGTAGCGCCTCCTTCCCGCCGGCGCTACGGTTACTTCTGGCACCGCCTCTCGTGAAGGCTCGCGCTGGACTATCGTCACCTTTATGTTCTTGCCGCAGAGGCGCACAATGAAAGCAGGTGGGCGTGTCGTTGCTAGCGCGCTACAGGCCAATATGGCTTGACACTTGCGCATCTGATTTAAATACATGAGCTTAGCCATTAAACCTCGACCATCATTGGAAGGCCAGCACTTCCAGGTCGTCATCATTGGCGGCGGCATCAATGGCGTAGCCGTGGCCCGCGAATGCGCGCGTGCCGGCAAACGAACGCTGCTGGTCGAGCAAAACGATTTCGGTGCGGGCGTGACCAGCCGCTCGACCCGCATCATCCACGGCGGCCTGCGCTACCTGGAACACGGGGAGATCGCCCTGGTACGCGAGTCGGTGCGCGAGCGCGAACGCTTGCTGCGCGAACGATCGCACCTGGTGCAGCCAGTTCACTTTCTGTTTCTGCTGAACGAACACAGCCAACGCACCGCCATGAAAGTGCGAGCCGGCTTGTGGCTTTACCAGAAGATTGCGGGAAGAAAATCCGCCGACCTGGGCGAGATGGAATTGAAGCGCGTCGAGCGCGCGCTGGACGCTGGACATCAGTGGACGATTTTCAATTATGAAGATGCGCAATGCGAGTTTCCCGAACGCCTGGTGGCGGAGTGGATGACCGAGGCGGTCGAGGCCGGAGCCGTCGTCCGCAATCATTGCGAAGTGCTGGCCGTCGACGTGGCCCAGGGCCGAGCGCGGGGCGTGCTGCTGCGCGACCGCACTACCGGCAAAGACGAGCGCGTCGATGCCGCCTGGATCCTGAACTGTACCGGCCCGTGGGCCGACCGAATCTGCCAGCGCTCCGCCGTGCGTACCAGCAAGCCTATGCTGGGCGGGGTGCGGGGCTCGCATATTGTGCTGGGGCGATTTTCCGGGGCCCCCAGTTCGGCGCTCTACACCGAGGCCGCGGACGGCCGTCCAATTTTCATTTTGCCCTGGAACGAGCAGGTGCTGGTGGGCACCACCGAGGTCGCCGACACCGGGGATCCCGCGAAGACTTCGCCGTCCACTGAAGAAATCGAATACCTGCTGCGTACGGTGACCAAGCTATTTCCGAAGGCAAAGATTTCTGCCCACGACATCAAATACGCCTTCGCCGGAGTACGGCCTCTGCCCCACTCGCCAGGCAATAGCACGGCGGCGGTAACGCGGCGGCATTTCCTGCACGACCACACCCCCGACGGCGCGGCACGGCTGATCTCCGTTATTGGCGGCAAGCTGACCACCGCCGCTTCGCTCGCGCGCGAATGCGCTCGCAAGATTGGGATCGCAGTCGCCGAGCCGGGAATGGTTGCAATGGGACCGGGCAGGTCGCTCGATCCCATGCTCGATCAGGAAACTCTGGAAATCGCCCGAGCCGGCTCGGTCAGCGAAGAAACTGCCCGCGGCCTGATGGAGTGGCACGGCCAGCGCGCCATGGATATTGCCCGCATGGCGCTGGTGAGCGCCGAACTCCGAGCCCCGATCTGTCCGCATACTTCGCACATTGTGGCCGAAGTGGTGGAGGCGTACCGAAAAGAGTTTGCGGTCACACTAGGCGACGCTCTGCTGCGCCGCGTTCCCGTCGCGCTGGGCGCGTGCTGGTCAGAATCCTGCAGCCGCGAAGCAGCACTGCGCGTTGGCGCCGTCCTCGGCTGGAACGAGCAAGCCCTGGGCGCGAACCTGGAATCCTTCGAAACCGAGCGCACCGCCTTCCTGCAGCGCCCATCGCGCGGCCCGATTGCCCTGGAAGCCGCCGCCGACTAGTCAGGTTGCGCAACGTGGAAGAGCGGCGCTTCAGCGCCGCGTCCGGAGCTCGAAGAGTTCCTGGGCTTCAGCCGCTGAGGTCCGCTCGCGTCCGACCGCACGGATCGGTAAGATGGGCTACGTGATCGCCTTCTTCTCAAACTGCCGTAGCCCCACCACCAGCAGCAGCACGTCAAAGAAAAACAAAGCCCCGATCACCGCCGTAGTCGGCAAGTGCGAAAACTGCGGAACCAGCGCCGCCCGCAGTCCTTCGCTGGCATACACCAACGGGTTGATGAGCACGACCTTCTGCAGGATCGGAAACTTATTCAGCGCGCTCCACGGATAATACGTGCACCCGAAAAAAATCATGGGAGTCATCACCATGCTGAACATCAGCCCAATATGCTGCTGATCCATGCTGCTTCCCAGCGCCAGCCCTCCACACGAGGAAAAGCCCGCCACCAGCAAAATGATCAGGGCGAAGGTGAAGGGCGTACCAATGCTGATCTCAACCCCCGGCCGGAGCACGAGCCACGCCAGCGGGATCACCACCAGCCCGGCCACCAGGGCCTGCAGCATTCCCGCGATAACTTTCTCGATCGCGATCCAACCCACGCTGATGGGCGCCAGCAGCCGGTCTTCAATTTCGCGCGTCCACTGAAACTCGGCAATCAGCGGCATGGCCACCGCCCAGACTCCCGTAAAGGTCATGCTGATCGCAATAATCCCCGGCAGTAGCAGACTTTTGTACTCCGGACGCATATACCCGCTGCCCACCATCACCCGGCCGAAAATGAAGACAAACAACAGCGGCTGCAGGAAGGTTTGCAGAAACAACTGCATGGCATTACGCCGTGCCACGTGCGCGTCGCGCGCCAGCATCGCGAAAAATGTCTTCCAGTTCAATCGCGCAAGCTCCTTCCGGTATGGTGCAGAAACAGATTTTCCAGGCTCGGCTCGGAAATGTGAACATCCGACAATTCCGCGCCGCAACTCGCGGCCAGGCTCGCGATCTCAGGAATCAGCGAACCGCCGCGGTCGGCGTAGACGTCAACGGCGGTGTGCTCTGTTCTACTTGGCTCGGCTATTTCTTTCGCATTTAGCAACACGCCCTTTGAGGCCGTATCCAAAGCGCGAACCTCGCGTACTCCACTCAGACCTTGCAATCGTTCCAGCAATTCCGCCGTCTGTCTCCCGAAACGCAGGCGCAACAGGAACCCTCCCGGAATCGACGCCTTCAACTGCGCCGGCGTGCCCAGGGCAATCATGTGTCCGTGATCGACGATAGCGATCCGCTGGCACAGCGCGTCAGCCTCTTCCATGTTGTGCGTGGTCAGCAGGACAGTCTTTCCCGCCTGGTGGTATTCGCGAATAATGTCCCACAACAGAATCCGGGTTTGCGGATCGAGCCCGGCGCTGGGCTCATCGAGAAACAGCACCTGCGGATCGTGCATCATGGCGCGGGCAATGGAAAGTCGTTGCATCATGCCACCGGAAAAGCCGCGCACCATCTGGCTGCCGCGCTCGGTGAGTTTGAACTTCTCGAGCAAGGCGTCGGCCCGCTCATTTCTCAGCTTGGATCCGATTCCGAAATATGCGCCGTGAAAAACCAGAATCTCGCGCGCGGTGAGCGAAAAATCCAGATTCGGCCGCTGCGGCACCACCCCGATCAAATGCTTGACCTCGGCCTGTTCCTTCCACACGTCGCGCTCGCCGATCCAGGCCTGGCCCGCAGTTGGCCGCACCCGGGTGGTCAAAATTCCGATAGTGGTGGACTTGCCCGCCCCGTTCGGGCCGAGCAGCCCAAAGATTTCTCCCGGAAGAATCTCGAGCGAAAGTCCGTCGAGCGCCGGGATCTGCCCCTTCGGCGGCTGCTTCGCGCCCTTGGCATCGGCGCGCAGCACAAATCCTCCGCCCGCGCCGAGCGGTGGAGCGGAGTGGTACACCTTGCGCAGATCCTGGGTGCGAACCCCAACGGCCATGTCCGAGCAATCCCCTGATTCTTAAGAAGCGAAAGGTTTGGGAAGTATATCGCAGCTTGCAGTTTCGCTTCCTGCCCGTCTTCAGATAAGGCGTCATCTCGAAGCCCGGCGCTTTTCAGCCGGGCGAGGGATCTCGCGGGGCACTACCGATGCCCCACGCGAGATCCTTCCCTTCGCCTGAAAAACGGCTCCGGTCAGGATGACGCCCATTGAACGCCCGACTGGTTACTAAAGATTGGCCAACACCTTGCGTCATCTGGGAATGGCACGCCGGCGAATCTACACTGACGCGAGTGTGTCGAGAAATTTCCGGCCACAGGGGCGTAGTCGATGTTGATTCCGATTAAGCACGAAAACATGGAGGCCCGGCGCTGGCCGGTCGTCACCCTCGCATTGATCGCCATCAATGTGGCAGTCTTTCTCTTTACCATGTCGGCCATCGACGATGAAACGCCGGAACTGGGCGAGGTCAAGTCGCACATCCTGATCCTGGCCGCGCTGCATCCGGAATTGAAGCTGCAGCCCGAATCCCAGCGCCTGGTCGACGGATTCAAACAGAGCCATCCCGATCAATGGAAGCAGGTGCAGAGTCCGTATCGCGACATCATCAATGCCTACGACGCCAAGATCAGGATGATGGAGGACACCTCGAAGCTGCAGTCTGAGATGGACTCGCTCAATACTCAGTTTTTGAGCCTGGCGAAGACGTCGATCGTCGAGCAGTATGCCTTCGTCCCGGCGCAGCCCACGGCCATCAGCTATTTGACCGCGAACTTTCTGCATGGCGGCTGGCTGCACTTGATTGGCAATATGTGGTTCCTGTGGCTGGCAGGATTTGTGCTGGAAGACGTGTGGGGACGCTGGCTGTACTCAGCGTTCTATCTGATCGCGGGCGCGGCCGCCCTGCAGTTCTACGCGTGGTCGAATCCCGGAAGCATTACTCCCACGCTGGGCGCGTCTGGCGCGGTGGCCGCGCTGATGGGCGCGTTCCTGGTCCGCTTCCCCAAGATGAAGATTGAGATGGCGTGGCTGTTCATCTTCAAGTTGTATCGCTTCAAGGCCGCGGCCTACTGGCTGCTGCCGGCCTGGCTGGCCGTCGAAATTTTCTACGGCTCGCTGTTCGGATCCAATAGCGGCGTGGCCCACTGGGCGCACGTAGGGGGATTTCTTTTCGGAGCCCTGGCCGCGCTGGCCATTCAGCACTCCGGCATCGAGCACAAAACCAATAAAGCCATTGAAGAAAAACTCGGCTGGAGCACCGATCCCGAACTCGAACAGGCCAGCAGCATGATGGACCACGGCCAGCTCCCCGACGCGATCGCATTGCTCACCAACTACGTTGCCGCGAAGCCCGGCTCCCTTGACGCCTGGAACCTGCTGCGCACGATCTATACGCGGCAGAGCGATACCAAGTCCTATCTGGATGCGACCGTCAAAACCTGCGCCCTGCATCTGAAGGCGCACGAAATAGAAGCGGCGTTCAAGGACTACGCCGAGTTCGTCGATTCCGGCGGCAAGATGCCGGCGGCGACCTGGCTCGAACTCTGCAAGGGTGCAGAGGAAATGCAGGAGTTCGATCGCGCCTTTGCCGAGTACCATGAACTCGCCCAGACTTATCCCGCGGATCGGCAGGCCCTGACCGCGCAACTCAGCGCCGCCCGACTCTGCCTGAAACGTCTGAACCGCCCCCAGGACGCGCTCGCTCTCTACGAGACCGCCGCGTCCTCTCCCATTCCCCATCTCGATTGGGATCAGCACATCGTGGCCGGCATCAAGGAAGCGAAGGCCGCCATGTCTGCGCCCAACGCGATCGCAGCCAAGGCGCCGTAAGAAAACTCAAAGCCGCTCCAAAATACCAAACAGGCCCGACTGATCCACGTCGGGCCTGTTCGATTTGCAGCCTGCCTCCGAAGGAAGCTCTGATTAAGCCTCCCCGGTTCCTCTGTGCACCTCTGTGTCCTCTGTGGTCAGCGCCTTCTGTTGGACCTTAATCAGAGCCGCCCTGAGAGAAGGCGCGCGGCGCCACTACATCCCGTGCTGATGTGCCGCTCCCACGTGCGAACTGAAGAACAGGAAGAAGTTCGACGGCGCCTGCAAAGCCGTTCCCGCCTTGAGTGCGGCTCGGATGGCGCTGAAGGACGTGAGCCCGCTGCTGCCGTCCTCGGCCGGCCAATCGTTCTGGTCCAGAACCAGAACCGGAACCACCTGCCACCAAATCGCCGAAAGAGTGATGTCCTGGTTGATCAGCACGTGGCTGTGATTCGGCGTGGGCACAAAGATGTTCGTGACCGGAGGTTTCACCAGGCCCAGGGCGACCAGCGTCGGACCCAGGTCAAGGCGCGAAGCGTGCATGGTGCAAGTGCCAGGCGCGGAACCGGGCTCGGGACATTGCGTGTACACGTTCGGCTTCGCCTTGAACGCTTCCGGCAGCGCGCCAAAAAGAGAAATCAGAGTGCTGCCCAGCGCCGGTCCGCAGGTCGTGCCCGCGACTACGTTAGTGCACGAGATGGCGTCGTCGGGATTCTGATCGTGGTCAGCGGAAAACATCGGGACCAGCACATAAATCGGTTCGGTCGTGAACGCTGGATTTCCCTGCACTCCCGCCGGGCTGATTCTGGGCTGGGTTCCAACCTGGCAGATGGGGGTTTGCATTTCCCCGGGATCGTTTGCGGCCGGGATCCCATTAAAGTTAAGGTCGTCGTTGGGCTGGTCAATGCAGGTGAAACTCTGCGTATAAGTAAAGGTGAGAAGCTTACCGTCTCCGTAGCCCAAGGTCTGATTCGGCCTGGCTTGCGCGGATGCGGCGGCAGCGATGGCGGCAACAATGGCCAACAACAGTACTGGCCGGTAGACTGCGATCTTCATTTCTTCCTCCACAGGCGGGTTTGGATCCGCTCTGGGGGAAGTACGGAGGTCCGGCAAAATCGGATTGCCGGGAAGAAAGTTTTGCGCTGGAAGCGTGCGGCGATTCGGGGTCAATGAGCGCTATGGCCCGTTTTCAGAAACTAACCTGTCCCCGTTTCGTGACTTCGCTCCAGAATCCCCTGCGGGGGACGACCAGGCCTGGCGGGCAGCCCATGATAGACATGCCTAATCCCCGCTTTGCCCCCGTGCAAGTCATACATCCCTTGAACCGAAATCAGCAATTGATCCACATCCTGCCCCGGCACCCGGTATGTCGGATTCACGCCATGTACACCGCCCATGATTTTGTCGGCCAGCTTAAGTGCCTCAGCGATTGGGTCTCCATCAATCAACTGAATGTCCCAGCCGAAAGACGGTGAATTTGGATTTGCAACACGGGAATAGACTGCTTGGGCGAAAAACGCCGCGGCCTCGTCATCCATCGCCAATATCTGCGTTCCCGCTGGAGTACCGTACTGGCAATCAAATAGGGCATGAGTCGCTTCGTGCACGATATTGAACATTTCACTGGGTGAGCTAAACCCATATTGTTCCTTCGGGAACCGTAGTTGACGCGTCTCCGGTTCATATCGAGCCTCCGCATAGTAGGCTGGCTGACGATCCGGATTCTGGGATACGCCCACTTCGCAGGTAATCTGTCCCTGCGCAATGGCATTCACCACCGGTTGGTAACCGTTTACACGAAGGTTTCCAAAAAGGCTATCCATCGAAAATCTGAGCGTTGAGCTCCATTGATCGGTTAGGACTCTGGTTACTGTCCTCGCTAGCATCTGGCTGGCCATGGCGAAAAACTCCTCGTTGTGGCGCTTGATACGTATTCCGGAGGGGCGGACACCAGATTATAGACTCAGGCCGCAACCATGGCCAAAGGCTAGACAAACAAGACGCGGTCAGTTGGCGAGACATCGCTATAACACTCATTGGACCTTGGGAAACTGAGCCGGTACCTGGCCTACGGACGCGGGGGGGAGAGAACTTTCCCACCGGGCCCCACAAAAGCTGCACGCCAAAAGACCACAAAAGCGAAAAGCCGCGCCAGCGCCCGTCTTAGAGGACATAGCCTCTGGTTACTTGCCAGCCCCCCGGTTTCCCGGTGGAATTGCCTTCAGGGAGGGACGATCCATGAGCCGCCTGTTTGGCTTTCTCAGCGTCATCATCGTGATGGCGATTGGCATGTACATTTATTCCAAGCAGATGCAGAGTTCATCCGCGGAAGCCGGAGCCACCAACCCGGCCGGCGCCATCAACATCACCGGCGTGAAGAGCGATCTGATCAGCATCGCCTCAGCCGAGCGCCGCTACTTCGCCACCGAAGGAAAATACGCCTCGCTCGACCAACTCATCTCGTCCAACAACATTACGGTCGCCCGCCAGCGTCTCCCTTACACCTACTCCGTAGAAATCAGTTCCGGCGGCTTTCGCGTAGTCGCGACCCGTTCCGGCGAAAACATCTCGGGCACGCCCGCGCAGCTTTCCGTCGACGAGAACATGGAATTCCAAACCTCCGAATAGAGCACCGGATCGGCGAGCTTCCCTCCTGATCGACATTCATTGCGCGTGATTCGTTGGCTCGCCGCGTTTCCTTTGCTCTGGTGCGGGCGTAAAGTAGAGTCGAGGTCATTCTTGACGATACTGCCTCTCCTGCTCCTGCTGATCTGGTCTCCGTCACTGCACGGCGGCGTATTTAGGCCGGCCCAGTTGCGGGCAGCGGCGGCCCCGTCGCCAGATTCTCAACCAACTCTCTGGCCCATCGCGATTGACTACCCTGAAAACGGCTCCATCTTCCCACCGGGCATTACACCACCTACCTTTCTGTGGCGCGATGCCGCGGGGACTTCCTGGAGCATCGACATTTCTTTCGCGAACCAAGCCCCGCCGATCCACCTCTTGACCAAAGCAGAACACCTGCAGATCGGCACGATTGATCCAGAGTGCGTCGCCAATCCCGATGACCCGCCAAAACTAACGCCCCAGCAAGCGGCGACCTGGACTTGGACCCCGGATGCCGCCACGTGGTCCGCCATCCAATCCAACACCGCAAGCCAGCCTGCCACAATCATCCTTACCGGCTACCGCGATGGGCAAACTGCGTTCTCGCAGGCCCGGATGACCCTATCCACTTCGCTCGACCCGGTCGGCGCGCCTATCTTTTACCGCGACGTTCCGCTGATGCCGACCAAAGGCACCAACGGAGTGGTCGAGCCTTTGGCTCCATCGACCATCCACCTCATTCATTGGCGACTGCGCGACATTCGCCGACCGGAGAGCCACACCGTTCTGCACGACATGCCGACCTGCGGCAACTGTCATTCCTTTTCTGCCGACGGCAAAACCATGGGCATGGACATCGACGGCCCGGCCAACGACAAGGGTCTCTATGCGGTTGTCCCGGTGCAACCCCACATGTCGATTCAGACCAAGGACCTCGTCCATTGGAACACCGATGGCCGAGTCGGCCAGGTCCGAGTCGGTTTCATGTCTCAAGTCTCGCCCGACGGTCAACATGTGGTGAGCACCTTCGCCGGTCCCGAGCTGAAGATTCTCGACACTTACTACGTGACGAACTTCATGGACTACCGCTTCCTGCAGGTGTTTTATCCCACGCGTGGCATCCTGGAGTGGTACAGCCGTGCCACCGGCCTGCGCCAGCCCCTGCCCGGAGCCGATGATCCGCAATTCGTGCAGACCGATGGCGTGTGGAGTCCCGACGGCAAGTACATTGTGTTTGCCCGCGCCGCCGCCAAAGATCCGCACCCTAAGGGACGAAAGGCTGCGCTGCACGCCAATGATCCCAGCGAAACTCAGATTCAGTACGATCTCTACCGCATTCCCTTCAATGGCGGAAAGGGCGGCACGCCGGAGCCGATCCTGGGAGCATCCCAGAACGGCATGAGCAATAACTTCCCCAAAGTCTCACCCGACGGCCATTGGATCGTCTTCGTGCAGTGCAAGAACGGCCAGCTGATGCGTCCCGACAGCCAGCTCTACATTGTTCCATTCGGTGGAGGAGTCGCCCGCCGTATGCGCGCCAACACCCGGCTCATGAACTCCTGGCATAGCTTCTCGCCCAACGGACATTGGCTGGTTTTTTCCTCCAAGGCCCGGTCCCCGTACACCCAGATGTATCTCACGCACATCGACGCCGACGGCAATGACAGCCCCGCCATCCTGGTCGACAATGCAACCGCTGTCAACCGCGCCGTGAACCTTCCCGAATTCGTCAACACCTCGAGCGATGGCATCGAGGACATTGAAGTTCACGTCGCCGATGCTCCACAATAGATGTTCCACGGTAGATGTCCCACGATAGATGTCCCACAAATAGAACTGGTCTCATGAATGCTTTTGGGAAGGGCACGGCTTCTAGCCGTGCCGTTCGAAGCCGCCAAAATATGGGGCTTTAGCCCCTGAGGAGAAGCTGCCTACGCCTCCAGAACCATTTATGAGACAAGTCTTAAACGTTCCACAATAGACGTCTCGCAGCAGAAGTCTCGCAGCGGAGTGAGCAGGAAATGCAGGATGCATCGCTATCGAGATTCGACGGTTCGGCGGGTGGAATGCGAAAGTTGATCTCCCGTCGTATCCTGGTAAGAGCGGGCTGCGCGGCTTTGCGCAGTGCAATACTCCTCGCCCTGTTGTTCGGGACGGCTTCGCTCCTGTGCGCGGAAGTGTGCAGAGCCCCTGAGTCGATGCGGCAGCGTCTGGAAGGCCAACCCACTGCCGAAGCATTCGCGGATCTCGGCATCTGGTTTGGCGAACAAAAGAAGTACGCCTGTGCCGCTGATGCCTTTGCCGCTTCTCTCAACCTTCAGCCCGATTCGGCGAATGTAGCATTGATGTTCGGGGTGAGCCTCTACCTATCCGGCAACGCCCAGGAAGCCATTGCTCCGCTGCAGGTGTCGGAACAGCTCGACCCCCGCAACCCAAAACTGCATCCCGTGCTCGCGTCGGCATTCGATGAGTTGCATCAGACCAGCAACGCGGAGATCGAGTGGCGGGCAGCGCTGGCGCTCGAACCGGAGTCTTCCGACGCCCTGGACGCTCTCTCGCGGGACCTCGCTCTCGACAACGACTATCCCGGAATCATCACGCTGCTGGAGAATCCAGTCGTTCGCGGGCAAAGAACGGCGCTGCAAAGCCTGAACCTGGGATTGGCGTACGCCAAAACGGCGAAGCTCGAGGAATCGGCGAGGGTTCTGCGCGATGGCCTGAATACCTCGCCTGACTCCCTCGGGCTTGCCAATGAGTTGGCCAGCGTGCTCGATCAACTCGGCCGAGCGGAAGAAGCGGCCTCGGTTCTCAATCTGGCGGCCACACTCCATCCTGGAGATCTGGATACGGCAGTTCACTATCTGCGAACGTTGATGGCCGTGCGCTCAGAAAAAGCGGCGCAAGTGGCAGAGCAACTCCTGCTCTCCTCGCCGCACAATGCGGAAGTGCTGTATCTGAACGGCGTCGTTGAAACCAAAGACGGCAAACTGCAGCAGGCGCGCGCGCATCTCGAGCAATCCCTCGCCCTCAACTCGGATTCCGCCGAATCACACGCGGCCCTCGGCCTGCTGCTGGCTCAACTGAACGATAAGCGCGCCGCGAAGGAACATCTGGAAAAAGCGATCGCCCTCGGCGACAAAAGCCCTGATGTCCGAGACACTTTGGCCAAGATACTGCAAGGCCTGACGCAACCGAAGTAGAAGTGTGCAGCCCTCCAGCCTTTAAACCCACCAAAGTCCGAGCAGTCGCTTATGCGATGACCACTACCCCGATCACGGTCCCGCAGAGGAGCTTCTTGGGGTTGGAAAGGATGCCCTCGACGCCGTGCGCGCCTGAATGCGGAACGAGTAGCCGATCCCGATGATGTGATCCACTGCCGCCGACGACAAACCCACGCCGACATGAAAATCAATCTGCTGCTGCTTCGCGATCTTCAGCGCAGTCCCAAAATGCAGCAAGTACCGCGGCCCGCCGTTTTCCGGAAAATCGCCCGCGTACTCCACAAACGCATCCCAAGGCTTGGTCAATTGCCGATCGAACAAGAACGCACCTTCACCCGTCACGTTGCGCGTGCGGCCTTGAGTGGGCCAATACACCGAGAACATTCCGGCCACCGTCCAGTTGGCCGACAGCGCACGCGACCACGGCACCTGCAATCCCCCATCGTACCCGCCGCTCGTCACGCCGTTGGAGCCAGTAGGGAAACTGACGAACAAAACCGCCGACACATCGAATCCACGGGCGGGGCCAAGCTGTTGTTTCACGCCGAAGGCAAAATCGCCGAATCCCGAAGCGGCGCTGCCAGTGGTCAGATTGTTGAAATAATCAGGCAGGGTGAAACGCAGCTCAGTCTTCTTGGCAACGCCAATGCGCAACAAAGTCTCCGGACCGTCGACCAAACTCTGCCCCTGGCTCCGAGTTTCCAGAAACCCATTTTCCGCCTGCACGCTGCCGGCGGGCACCACAACGCTCGAGTCTGTAATTGCCGGCCGATCGGTCGAAATCGGTCCGGCCGCGTCAGCCGCAGGGGCGTGCTCCTGACCGTGTAACGAAACCGCTCCGGCCAGGAGGAACAGAAATAGCAGCAGCGCCGTGGAAGTTCGAGCGGGCATTACGGGTGGATACTGCAAACTTGTCCAGCCAGCACAGTAGCATATCGCCACACCCGACTCGAAACACTGGATTATGCGAAGGCTTCTACGCGTCTTCTAAAGAAGCTCCGATTAAGCCTCCGGTTCCTCCGTGCGCCTCTGTGTCCTCTGTGGTTCACGCCTTCTCGGCACCCTAATCAGAGCATCCCTAAGTCTTCAGCGTCTGGCAGAGGAGGCTGGTGTTGTCGGAGATTATGCCCTCGACGCCGTACTCCGCAAAACGCAACATGTCCGCGGG
This sequence comes from Candidatus Sulfotelmatobacter sp., assembly GCA_052148475.1. Lineage (GTDB taxonomy): Bacteria > Acidobacteriota > Terriglobia > Terriglobales > Acidobacteriaceae > Sulfotelmatobacter. The sequence goes on from JBKQID010000038.1 coordinate 78,502, forward strand.
TTCGTTCACAGTCCACACCAGCACTTTCTTTCCCGCTCCCTTTATCTTGCGGACCAGTTCCGGCTCAACCAGTTCCTGCTGGGCAATTACATATTGGACCGGAAGCTCGCTCCAGAAACGCAGTTGCGTCTTGGACTCGCAAATCAGGCCCAGCGGAACCGTGGCATCCAGCGCGCGCACGGCCTTCAGCGCTCCGGGCATAAAGGACGAAACCACGAATCCTCCGCGCGGCTTGTGCCTGAGGAAAAGATCGAGCGTGATTCTCTCCAGCCCCTTGACCTTCAGTTCAATGTCGAGAAACGAATCGCGGTAGCGCTGCAACACATCTCGCAACCGGGGCAGTTGGGAAACCTGTTTCGCGGTTGCACGGGATATCTCAACCCCACCTGTCTTCGGGTCATGGCAGACCACGGCCTCGTCATCGGCGGTGAGCCGCACATCGAACTCAAAGCCGTCGCAGCCATCGGCCAATGCCTGGTCGAAGGAGACGAGGGTGTTTTCCGGAATCGATTTGAGGGCGCGGGCGCCGCGGTGACCGAGAAGAAGAGGACGGCTCATAATCTGCAAGTCAGTGGCTGCGCATCAGCAGGTACGAATCACTAGAGCTGTCGATCATTCAAGATCGAAGTCCCGAATCGGTTTCCCCGTGTCGGGCGTCTCTTTTGCCTTCTTCAAAGCCTCTTGAAATTTCTTCTCGAGGAGGTCCGAGGCATGCTTTTGATTTTCGACCGACTGCTGGAAGATGGACTCGCGCCGGCTGTCCTGCTCGCGCATGGCCTTGGCCGCAGCCTCCATGTCGTTAAATGTTTTCGGCTTCACCGCCGCGGTGTGGGCGATGACGGCGCGGGACTCAACGTCGATTTTGAGCACCGCGCTGCAGCACGGACACGTCACTTCGAAATTAGGAGGATTCTTCGCCATTGAACGATGATAGCGAATCATACCGCAAAACTGCGCCCACGACGTAGGGCCAGAGGTTCCGGGCTGGAAAACCGGATTATACGTACCCCATTGTACATACAATGTTCCTGCAGGAACATTGTGGAAAACTCTGGTATCGCCTTCTTTTTCAGTGCTTTAGTGCTTTAGTTGGATGGGGAACACGTGAAACAGGTTCAGCATCTCCCATCCCAGCAGGAAGATCGACAACAAGACCACCATGACGGCCATCAGTTCCCCGAAGCTCAGTCCACGACGAGTAGGCTCCAGCCGCCGGGCGGCCAGGGTGAGAATGTTGAGCGTGGCGAAGCCGAACACCACCGCCCACAGAATGTTGTAAACATCCTGCCGCGACCCCCGATACAGCAGGGCAACCGCCACGCCGGCGACCACGGTAGCGTAAGCGCGCCCCACCGCGTAGACGGCGACCGCCGCCCGCGTGGTCCGCGTAAGACCCGAAATCAACGTTACCGCATCAGTAAGTGCCATCGATTGAAACCCGGAGCCGGTAGGCCCACAGCAGGCCTGAGCCTGATTATTGCATCTGCATTATTGCCTTTGGGATTATTGCATTTTTTCAGGTTCGAGTTCACCGCCCTGCCTCCGTGGGCAACCTTCTGATCAAGGGGCATCCCGGATTCCTCCACCTTGGTTCATATGGCTTGGGTAATATGAATTTGATGGCTAAACCTCGTTTCATTTTCTTTGACGTGGGCAACACTCTGCTGTTTCCCAATCGCGCCCGCATGCTGGCCCCGCTGCCGGTGAGCCAGCATCCCACGCTCGCGGCATGGCAGGCTCTGGAGCGTCGAACCAAGCAGGAATTCGATCAAGGCATGATCGCAGGCAAAGTCGACCACGGCTTCTGGTGGACTTTTCATACCTATCTGCTGCAAGGGCTGAATTCCCTGGACGTTTCCCTGGACAATAGCGTGCGCGACGCCCTGATCGCGAATACGCAGAATTCTGCCAACTGGGACCAGATTCTGCCCGGAACGCGCGACGCACTGGATCGCATTCGCCGTGACTATGTGACCGCGGTGATCTCGAACGCCGACGGCAAGATTGACGCGGTTCTCCAACGCTGCGGGATCGCGGACTGCTTTGCCAGCATCACCGACTCCGGCAATGTGGGGCAGGAAAAACCGCATCCGGCAATCTTCGAAGCGGCGCTGCGTGAGATGAAGGCCGCGCCCGCCGACAGCCTGTACGTGGGCGACGTGTATTCCGTCGACTACGTCGGCGCCCGCAACGCCGGAATGCAGGCAGTTTTGTTCGATGTGGCCGGAGCCTATCGCGAGCGCGACTTTCCCCGCGTGGAATCGCTCGCCGACCTGGAAGCATGGCTCCAGCAATAGCTCAATTAAGACTGGCGAGAATGACCAGGAGCACGACAAGAAAGATGACCAAAAGGACGGCGAACCATGTTTGATTCGACACGACTCCCTCTCTTTCTGACCGCGGCCCTGCTACTGGCGATCGCGCCCGGCCCCGGGATGATCTACGTTCTCGCCCGAAGTCTCGCAGGCGGTAAGCGCGAGGGCGTGCTGTCGGCCCTGGGCACGTTTCTCGGCGGAATGCTGCATGTGTTCGCGGCAGCCCTGGGAGTGTCGATAGTTCTGGCCAAGTCGGCACTTGCCTTTGCTACGGTCAAGTATGCGGGCGCGGCTTACCTCTGCTTCCTGGGCGTGCGGATGATTCTGGACGCGCGGAACGACAAGGCCAACCCGGAGGAGACTCCCCAGCAGATTCCTCGGCCGATTTCTGAGGAGGTTCCGCCCGCAGCCAAGCCCGCCCGCAACCCGCTGTGGCAAGGTGTAGCCACCGAGGCTCTTAATCCTAAAACTGCCTTGTTCTTTCTATCATTCATTCCGCAATTCGTGAACCGCAGTGGCGGACATGTCTTCCTCCAGTTTGTGGCGCTGGGAACCCTCTCGGTGGCCATGAACACTACGGCGGACTTGATCGTGATCGCGCTCGCGGGGCCGCTCGGCGGACGCATCCGCTCCTCGGCCACTTTCCGCCGCCGGCAGCGCACCGTCACTGGCGCAATCATGATCGGGTTGGGAACTTATCTCGCAACCAGTGAGAGCACGTAAGATGACGATTGAGATCGTTGGGATTACTCGCAAGCGATGCGCGTCTGCGCTAGTGCGCTCACTCTGTTGTCTCGCTTTCCTGAGTTCGTCGTTCGCGCAGAGTGTTCCACAGATGCCGAAGACCGAAGGCGAAAGCCTTGCCGGCATCAGAGTTGTGTTGCCCGATGCTGCGGCAGGCAAGGTCGCGGTTCTCATCTTCGGATTTACCAGGGCTTCCAAGGACCAGACCAGCGCCTGGGCCAGCAAGCTTCAGGCAGATTTCGCTACACGAGCAGACTTTGAGCTGTATCAACTTCCCGTGCTGGAAGACGTTCCCCGGCTCATCCGGGGCATGGTGATTTCCGGCATGAGAAAGGGTGTGGCGGAAAATAATCGGGATCACTTTGTACCCATTCTGCAAGGTGAAACCCAGCTCAAGAAGTTTGTGCAATACAGTGCACCGGACAACGCCTACATTGTAGTGCTCGGCCGCGCCGGGAATGTCGCCGAACAGAGCCACGGCACTCTCGACGATGCCAACCATGCTCAGTTACGAGCCGCGATCGAGTCAGTTCTGAATCAGAAATGAAGCCCTGGGCGGTACCTATCACTCCAGGTCATGTCATTTATTTCGGCGTTGGACAGTTGTCTTCACACGACGCCCCAATCACCATATTGAGAATCGCGTCCCATTGCTGGGTGCTGACTGCGCCGCGATAAGGATCGAGGTCGACCTTGTGCGCGATGACCATGTCCAGCGCCGGCAGCACGGCGATGTATTGCCCCCCGCTGCCCTCGGCGAGAATCGCTCCCTGCATGGGGCCATTCCAGTTGTGCTCCATAAAAGGTGGTTCATCCCAAACGAACCACGTCAGCCCGAACCCCCAGCGTTCCGGCCGATTGTATTCCTGCATTCCTGTGGGATTCATCTCCTGAAATGTGGTGAACAGAACGGTCGAGTAGCGAACCCAGTCCACAGGAATCACTTGTTTGCCATTCCAGTTGCCCTGCCGCAACATCAGTTGACCCAGCCGCGCCATGTCGCGCGTGGAGAGCGACATGGGATAGCCCTGATGCACAGAGAACGGCAAATTGTTGGCCTTCACCTGGCGAGCGCGATCAAAGTCCTGCATGTCGATGGGACGAGCCAGGTCCGATTCGAGCGCGTCGTAAATATCCTTGCCCGTGGCCTTCTCAAACGCAGTGCCCATCGCGTTGAAATCCCATTCGTTGTAAGAGTAGTGGGTTCCAGGCAGCACGCTGCCGCGCCGCAATTGATACGAGTCGGCACTGTGCGGATCGGGTTTGTCGGGGACGATGTAAATGCCCGAGCGCCCGGCCAGCAACTCCTTCAGCGTCGCGCGTTCTTCGATCGGAAGAAAGGGCTGCTTGTCCTCCAGGCCGAGATCTTTCACCGTCTTATCAAGGTCAATCTTTCCGCTCTGAACATAATTTCCGTAGAGCATGCTGAGAATACTTTTGCGAACGGAAGCCACCGTGCTGACGCGGGTGACGTCTCCATACTGATAGAGAATCTTTCCGTGGACGGCGACCACCATCGACGTCGTAAATCCGGTCTTAAGCCAGGCCGTCAGTGCGTCGAAACGCGCCGACGAGTATCCAGTCGATTCGGGGTTGATCTTCTCCCAGGAAGCTCCCGGACTCGTGTCGTTCGCCGTCTGCGTGAAACCGGGGAGAATGACAAAAATGGGAAAAAGTGTCGCGAGGAAAATGCGCGCTATGGCAGGCCGGAAGTTACTCACGGTCGCCTCCTTTCGTTGTTAAAGGATAGCGGGCAGCGCGCTGGTGTGTCCAAGGCTGGCAGATCAACGGGCCTCGCGACATCCGCCGTCAGCGCGGTGCGAGTTGCTACAACTCTACGATCTGGTGGTCGTGGCAGTCGGGCTGGATGGCGTCATACAACTGCTGCAGAAATTCACGGCCGTATCGCGCCAGAAAATAAACGCCGCCGATGCCGCGCTCTTGCAGCCCCTTATCGGGATAGAGCGCATGGCTGAGCGTTTCGGCGTGCCGCGTCACAAGTTCGCTTTTCTGCGCTTCCGCGCGAGCGGCCTGGGATTGCAGCCGCTCGAGTTGGTACTCGACCTTCGAGCGAGCCGTTTCCGCCGCATCGACCAGCGTGCGATCAAGCGTCACCAGCTTTTCTTTGATGTTAGACAGGTGCGCGTCCATCGACTTTCTTGCAGCTTCGAAGGCGGCTTGCAGATCCGCGGGCAGTCCGCGCTCGGCCAGTTGACGGCGCAATGCTTCGGTGCCGGCGAACACGTCGGGCACCGAGATCCCATGACGTTCGAGCAAGCGCTCCAATTTTGGTTCGACAATAGTGGCGGAGAAGCGCGGAACGATGGGCGTTACGCGGCCCAGAAGAGCTTCGTACACCGCTCCAGCCTGCGCAAAATAAGCGGTCTCGGCAGCGCCTCCGGTATAGGCCAGCGTAGGCAGCAGGTAATCTTCGACCACGGGCCGCAACAAAACATTCGGACTGAACTGTTCCGGAGTGGCCGCGATGCGGGCAAGCAGCTCGGCTTGCGAAACCTTCTCGTCCGCAGCCTCGCTGCCGACCACGAATTCCCCGCTGCTCCCATGCCCCCGATGATGGATCGCACTACGCGCACCGTCTTGCATGGTAAACAGCAAGACAGAAGAAGAAGTAACCTTCACCTGCTGGTGGTAGCCTGCCGCTTCCAGGGCCGCACCCCGCGCCAGAACCGCGGCCGCGAGTTCGTCGGCACGTTCCACCGCAGCCCGATACACGGGCTCGGCGACGCGATCAATTTCCGCGTCGGAGGCGTCGAGCAGAATTACTCCCCACTCCGCAAACACGCGCGCATAGAAACGCGCGAACGCCGTGCCCAGCGACTCCCCAGGACGGTACGCCTCGCGCAGAATCCGCACGGCTTCGGAATCGCCGAGCAACTGCGCAGCCTGCTCCACCAGAGGAAGAATCTCATCTCCAAGACGAACCGCACTGACGGGCGCTCCGGGAACATCATGGCTCGTGGTGGTGAGCACCTGCAGCGCGCCGTCCGCTCCAGGAATCGAAACGTGGTTCACCTCGGCCAGATCATGGTCGTAGGTGGCAAGCCAGAAAACCGGAACCGCGTCCACACCGGCCGCCGTCGCCTGTTCCGCGAGCTTGACGGCGGAGAGCGCCTTATAAATGGCAAACATCGGTCCCCCGAAAAGCCCAACCTGCTGCCCAGTAACCACCGCAGCCGCTCCGTGGCGCAGGCGATCGAGATTAGCCAGCGTTTTCGCCGAGGCGTTCCACGATTTGTTCTGGCGTTCGAGGATGGCGGCCACACGCTCCCGCCGCGACCAATCGTAGGAAATCTTTGCCGCTTCTTCTTTCACCCATTCTTGAAAATGAGGAGGCCTGGGATAGAACGGCTGAACCGCAGGCTGGTATGCGAGGAAATCGGCGAACAGACGCGTGGTGTGCGGGATTTGCGCGAATGGCAGGCAGTACGACTTCACTCAGAGTTCTCCTGACAGCCGTTCTCCTGACAGCACTGCTCGCTTGCCTGTCGCATCGCTGCGGCTTGGACGTTTGAGATCATCTTGGGTCAACACTTCAGGTCAACATCCCGGATCACGAAGCCAGCATCCGCGAACAACGTTAACATTGTGGAACAGAATCCGCTGAGGAAGCTCTGATTCAGCCTCCGGCTTCCTCTGTCCACCTCTGTGGTTCAGGCTTTCTGTTGGACCTTAATATGAGCTTCCCTAACCCACGCCGTAGGTACAGATGCCTGAAAAAGCCGCAAGATGCAAGATAATGGTCGAACGCTGCACCGGGAAAGGAAATCATGAGCGCAGGGCCGTTGAGCATTATTTTGCCACTCACTCTGGAAGGGACGGTGGTGCGTCTCGAACCGCTTCGCCACGAGCACTCCGAACTCTTCTGGGACGTTGCCCAGAACGACCTGGAAGATATTTTTCGCTGGATTCCTTACTCCATGAAAACCTCAGAAGACTTTCGCAGGCTGATCGACAAAGGATTTGACGAGCAGCAGCGCGGAGAGTCCGTAGTCTTCGCCACCGTCGAGCGGAGTTCCGGCCGCGCCATCGGCAGCACGCGCTTCATGAACATCGACCGCGTCAACCGCAGGGTCGAGATCGGGTCGACCTGGATCGCGCCGCCATGGCAACGCACGGCCGTCAATACCGAGGCGAAATACCTGATGCTGCGGCACGCCTTTGAAGTGTGGAAATGCATCCGTGTGGAGCTCAAGACGGATGGTCTAAATCAGAAGTCGCGCAACGCGATTCTGCGCATCGGCGCAAAAGAAGAAGGCACGCTGCGTAGACATCTGCTGACCTGGACCGGACGAGTGCGCGACACCGTCTACTTCAGCATTCTGGACGACGAGTGGCCCGCGGTGAAAGCGCGGCTGCAAGCCCGGATCTCCGGTTCGCATCCCTCATTGTGAGAACGCTCTCGAACCGTTATGATGCGTGCGATTCCCGTGTGGGCCATTCCCGCGCGTGAATCGACTGAGAAAACATTGCCCGCGCTGGGAGGACTTTCATGGAAGCCATGTCGTTGGTGCTTGTTCTGATCGTTGGCATTTTCGTGCTCGGGACCATCCTGAGCGGTTTCTTCCAGGTCCACACGGCTGAGGCAGTCGTGGTCCAGCGCATGGGCAAGTTCCAGCGCGTGGCCAGCGCCGGCATCAATTTCAAACTGCCGTGGCTCGACCAGATCGCCGGGCGCATCGATCTACGCGTGCAGCAACTGGCGCTCGATGTCGAGACTAAGACCAAAGACAACGTCTTCGTCAAGATTCCCGTGTCGGTGCAGTATCACGTGATCCCTGATCATGTGTACGAGGCCTTCTACAAGCTGGCCAATCCGCGCCAGCAGATTTCGTCGTATGTATTCAACGTGATCCTCGGCCATGTCCCTAAGATGATTCTGGACGACGCGTTCCTCCAGCAATCCGACATTGCTGTCGCCATCAAGCAAGGCCTCGACGACGTCATGAGGACCTACGGCTACGCCATCGACCAGGCGCTGGTCACCGACATCCAGCCCGACGACAAGGTAAAAGCGGCCATGAACGAAATCAACGCCGCGCAGCGCGAGCAAGTCGCGGCCACAGCCCGCGGCGAAGCAGAAAAAATCCTGAAAGTGAAGCAGGCCGAGGCCGAAGCCGAGAGCAAAGCGCTGCAGGGCCAGGGCATCGCCAACCAGCGCAAGGCGATCATCGAAGGCTTGAAGGATTCCGTGGAAGCCTTCTCCAAAGCGGTCGAGGGATCGACCCCCAAAGACGTGATGATGCTGGTGCTGGTCACGCAGTATCTCGACACGATGAAAGAAATTGGAAGCAACGACCGCAGCAACACCATCCTGATGTCACATTCCCCGGCCGCCGTCAGCGACCTCTACCGCCAGATGCAAGACGCCGTACTGATCGGCCAGAAAATGGCCAATCCCGGACCATAGCAGGGGTGGCCCATTCAAGCCGTCCCTTGGCTTGAGTGGGGCAGTTCTATCACGCCAGAGGCGCAGAGCATTTCATTCGCAGAACACGCGCACTTTCACTTTCGAGTTGCCGTCTTTCTGATCCACGTCGACCGTCAAGTCGCTGAGTTGCTCGATCAGTTCCTCCAGGTTCTCCGGCTTGATCTGAGTCAGGTCGATGGCGATGCCGTGCTCCTGCATGGCATGGTTGGCGCGATTCACGGCCTGCGCGGGCAGCAAACTCGCCAGCTTCACCCCCGCGCGCAGCAGTTGCATAGGCACGCGAACGTTCACCTTGGTCGGCCCCTCGCGCCCTCCGTCGTCTTCGGAATCAACTTGCACGCGCAGATATTTAGGCCGACTCTTCCCCGCTGGGTTTGAGCCGGAGTCCGACGACCCCGCCGCGGCTGGCCCCTCGGCCGCAGAAATCAGCCGCTCGGCTTCGTTGGCATTAATCTTTCCCTCAGACAGCATTTCTAAAATCTGCCGGCGATGTTCGCTCATAGTCTCAACTCCCTGGAATCCGACCCCTGGGGAGGCTCTAACTAAGCCTCCGAGTTCCTCTGTGCGCCTCTGTGTCCTCTGTGGTTGCGCCTTCTGTCGGGACCTTGATCCGAGCTTCCCTAGAGAATGTGAAACGACATTCCCGCGCTGCGGTGCTCCACGTCGAGCTCCGTATCGGTCAGCGCAGTCATGATCTGCCACATCACCGCAACCCCACGCAACGGATTCACGCGGCAGACCAGGCACGCAATAAAAATAAATGGCGAGAGCAAAACGCCCAGCGGAAGCAGCAGCAACCAGATCAGCACCAGCGGAATCCACAAGCGAAAAGTCCGACTCTCCTGATTACGCAAGCTGACGACGGCCACGAACGGAATCATTTCAACGTCTCCATCTCGCGGATCGCATCTTCCGCGGTAATCTCTCCCTGCTGCAGCCGCTCGAGGATCTCCGTCTTCGAGGGCGTAGGGTTGGTCTCCACAAACTCCAGGCTCCCGGCAATGCGATTCAGCCGCGCCTTAATCGTCGGATAACTGACCCCAAAAATGCGCTCCATCTCCTTAATCGACCCATGCGACCGCACAAACGCCGTAATAAACACCTGATCCGCCATGTCCAGCCGCGCCAACTGAGGCAGCTCAAAACTCCCCTCAATGGCAATGTCCTTATCCGCCAGCCGCACCCGCTCCACCACAATCGGATGCCCCTGGGTAAGCGCGGTCAATTCCTGCCAATCCTTCGAAGATTTAATGTTCTCGGCCATGATTAATTGATTTACGCAACTGTATAATTTAATAAATTAATAATGTCAAGCCAAAATAATTGCATTTCTTAACCTAGGTGAAGGACGGGAGGAAGGGGAAATATAGGAGGAAATATGGCAGACGGGACGTTCACCCAAATTTCTGCCCAGCTAGAAATATGGTGTTGGAAACCTTGCCTCGGTTATACTTAAAGGAGAAGTCGGTCGTGCTCGGGACCCGACCCCGGACCAGTCGTAGCTGACATCCGGCCCGAGAGTGCCTGTAGCGTCACCCTAGTGGACAACGTTCCGCAGCGGAGCAGTAACGAGAAGAACGTGCGTCAGCCTAAGGAGGGCACTATGGAAAGTCGGGTAAAGGTTGTCGGTCGTGGTGTAATTCGGTGGTTGCAGTCGCATAGCTTGGCGATTGTGGTTGTCATGTCACTGTTGCACATCGGGCTGACTTACATGCACACTCGGGTCTCGGGTAGGGCCGACTTTTTTCCTCTCCTTCGCTAAGCCGATTCTCTTCTCACCAGGCCAAGGGTCCCCCACCATCTCAATCAGACCAGCTTAGGTCCACAAGGGGCCGGCCCATCCTTAGCTTTTGACTTTCTCGACCTGATTTCAAATGAGGCTGCCCCACCCTCTGCGATTTTCAGAGGGTGGGAACCTATGCGGCCTGCGTCGTGCAGGTTTCCTATCCGCTTGCGTTACGCCGCACGCGAAAAGGATAAAGTCAAAATCTCAAGAAGGTTGAGAACATCGCCTCCCACCCTCTGAAATTCGCTACGGGTGCGGCAGCCTCAGTTGATTTGATGGAAGGGTGTGCCAGCCCCCCGTCTAATAGAAAACAATCTTGTCTCCGTCGAGCCACTCCGGTGCTGTATATTCGTGGGCGCTCCTGTGAGACGAAAGAATGAGCCTCAACATTTGGAGGGACCTCAGGGCCGCAACCAGGAGCGCATCCTGCTCGTTAGGCAGGGATAAATCATACTCATCTTGACTCAGCGAATGCGCCGTCGGCTGCCGCGCCTTGCGCACCTCACGAAGCGGCTCAACAACTTCGGTTCCGATTTCCTCTCCGCCGCGGTTACGATACTTCGCATCTAGCCACCGCTCAAGGAGCGTGATTGTGCCCAATTGTCTGACCTCGACACTTCCATCGGCAGCCGCGACCTTGTCCTCGGTGGGGATGTCGCCCTTGAAGAAATCCCGGTTCAGATTGTCCGACAGCATCTTGTCGAGAGTGAGAGCAAACTCCTGAAAGTTTCGGAGGGTGGGCCTTAGCATCGGCGAAAATTCGCGGGGCCGCTTATCTTGCTCGAAGGTCGATCTGAATAACGGGGGCTTCCCAATCATTTGGCTGAGTTTGTTGATCTCGCGCTGTTCCTGCACGAACGCCTCATACACCGAATAATACTCTGGAAACATTCCATGTATGGACGATCGCTCGTAATCGCTGTTCATCGTGCATCTGCCCGCGATCTCGTGCGCCTTCCAAACCTGCTGATGCTCTGAAGAGAGGTCAGCTAGATACCGTAGGAAAACAACGACTACCCGATTTCGCTTTTCGTCGTAGCCGATCCCGAACGATTGAAGCAGAACCTTATCGCGCTCAGCCATCTGGTCAGACCGGTAGTGTTGGTCATGCACGGAAATGCTACCCGCCCGATCATGGAAACGACAGGAGTATCGGGGATCCCGAAAATATCTCTCTAACACATTCAGCTCGAAGAAAACGGGTGTGAGCTGGGCCTCTGCTACCGCCAGCCTGCGCGTATACGGCAGGGCGTCGTAACGATGCAAATCACTGCTCGCAGCTATGACCTCAGCGGCTGGGTAGAGGCAGATTCCGGCGGGTTCCTCCAATTCCAACCCCTTGACCTGACCCTCTACAGAAATGTCGCGCAGGCGTTTGATGTGAGGATTCCCACAGTGGCTGGCGAATGCTGCATCGATCTTGCGGGCCCGGATCAATGCTTCCAGCCTGGGCCGCAACTGCGCCCAGCCCAGGTCGGCTGCGCGTGTTAGGGCACTTACAGAAATACCATTAAAATCCTGCGAGTTTAAGAATGCCCCACAGATAATGCCGACAATTTCGTCGTCGCTGGGCATAAGGCTATTCTAACTTTTCCCCGATAACTGGCGACTTGGGGAAAACGAGGGCGGACACGACTGTCCCAAACTCTCCTTTCCCCTCTCCGGAGAGGCCCGTTAAAGCCCAGTTTTGGCTCGGGTGCGGGAATCCGCCACTGCGCCAAATCCCCTCGATCCTCTCGTCGATGATGCCGGGGCTCCCGATCCCGACTTTTCCACAGAAATAAATCGCCCTTATGTGACGAACGACCTTTACTGAGACTGCAGGATCTGCCAACCTCGAAGTGTGCGCGGAAGATACTCCAGCATCGCAACCGAAGGCGTCCTGCCGGCCAGCCACGACGGTCCCAGCGCAGCCTCTAACTCCTTATTTTTGAATATTTTGCCGGCAAGTCATTATTCCGCAATATTTTGCGAGCAATTGGCGGTATACGTCGCAGCTAATCATATTGAAATCAGTATTTTACAGGGTGCGCGAAAAAAAATATGGGGGGGGGTACCCCCGAGCCGTCGCCGGTCCGGAACCTCCAGGAGGCTGCCGATCATCTAATGAATTGACTTCCCTACTCGGGCAACCTAGTCTGGAAGTGGATCTTTGAGCTTTGATCTTTGAATCGGCCAATCCCACCAGTGGGGGCGTCACGGCTTCGACGGAGATGCTTGCGGCCAAGAGGCATGCCGGGGTGCACACACCCGTAATCGTGGGCAAAATGATAATTGCCAATCAACAGATGGCATACGCAGCCTAACTAGTTTAGGCAGCCGTCCCAGGAGGCTTCGCCCGTGGGCCTCCGACGGACGTCACACAGCGGGCTGCTCTTCTCGTCTACGTCTGAGACGCGAGGCTAAGATCACAGGCTAGCGGAACGCGTTTCTTGTCGGTTCTGAGCGCGGCCCGCGAACGTCCTGGGGTAATGCCCAGGGCATGAACTCGACTAAGCATGTAGTTCTCTTGACCAGTAACATTTTCGGACGCGGGTTCGACTCCCGCCGCCTCCACCACTATAAACTACTGAAAATAAATAAGTTACAAAAACATAGAAAAAATCGTACAATAAACGTACAATGGATTCGGCAAAGGGGCCGAATTCATGCTCTCTGTCTACTCTCGCCACTATCCTCCCTGCCCTTCCAGCGACATCAACTACAAGCGGTGCCGCTGTCCCAAGTGGATCAACGGCCTACTCGGATCTGATGGTCCCTTCATCCGTCGTAGTGCGAAGACTCGCAGTTGGGAAAAGGCTGAGGATTTCAAACGCAAACTGGAAGAGGAATATGAGGCGAAGCAGCGAGGACTTGAAGAGGCCTCCCGGCCGAAGCCTGCTCTCGTAA
>JBKQID010000039.1:0-20547 GCA_052148475.1 Candidatus Sulfotelmatobacter sp.
GCGCCCTGGGCGTGGCCTGCGTTCCCAGCTCGACCACAGCTTGCTTGATCGACTCCGTGCTCGCCAACAACGGTAACCCCGCTGGCGGCGGCAAGAGCGGCTACTCCTTCACCAGCGGCGCGGGCACGCAAACCGCCGGCGTCTACAGTGGCTACACGATCAAGGCGATTCCGCTGTCGGTCAACCAGACTGGCATCCGCGGATTCTGCGCTGAGGAAGATGCAGTGGTTCGCGTCGACCCAGGTGGAGTTTGCTCTGGTGCCGAAGCGAACATCCTCACCTTCAACCCGTTGAACCAATAATTCAGTCTCGTGATTCAGTCTGGCGAATACCTGGGGGAAGGTATAAGCCATACAAAGGGCGGCGAGTTCACGCTCGCTGCCCTTTTCATTTAGGGCAGGACGCTCAGGCAGGAAAGAGGTCATTCCTGGGGCAGAGGCGATTCCTGGGGAAGAGGCAATTTCTTTCGCTGCGCGGATGGATCTTCCGGGTTCGGGAAATCTCTGGTATCGAACAACCGCCACGATCGTCCCGGAGGCTTGACCAGCAGAACCAGAGCCACCTCCGTGCGAGGCCCCTGGAAGTAGGACACTCGAATATCGTGTGGGCCGGCAGCCAGCCGGACGTTGCCCCGAGAACCCTGGGGAGAGTGTAGAGTGTCGTCGCTCACGATCAGTTTTTCATCGATGTAGACCTTGGCGCCGTCGTCGGAGAGAAGGTCAAACTCGTATTTGCCAGGCCGATCGACGCCGAAGACTCCCCAATAGTTCACGCCGAACCACTCCGTGCGGCTGGTCACGCCAGGAATGCCGAGGGTGAAGAAGCGCGAGTAAACGCCCAGAGAAGTCGTGTAGATCGGGGCCAGGGCGTCGATCTCTGAGAAACGTGGGAGGTGCGTTGTCCAAGGCGGTAACTGATAGACGTCGCCGCACAAGGCGAGAGGCGTATCCCGGGTCGTCGTTCCGAACAGCGAGTTGGTTTGCCCCTCGGGGATAGGCGCCGGGAAGTAATCTGGGCCCAGGGGGAGCAATAGGATTTCGCCCGCACCGAGCGCCCCGGTATTGCGGTCACGAACCACCAGCCGGGCCGAAAGGGCATGCACACCGGGCTGTTGCGGATCGAAAGTGAACGCATGCGCGAATCCCCGGCTGCTGCTCGACTCGTAGTCTTCCGAGTCCGTCCCCACCTGCACCATTCCTTCAAAGTGGAGCAGCGGATGGCCATTATATTCAAAGGTGCAGAGCGAGAAATCCAGTTGCGTCGGCCGGTGCTCTTCGGCAGGAAGCGAGGCAAAGTAGGTGGCTGGCACGACGAATTCATACTCGGCGGCTTTTGACTTCAACTTTTGCAGGCCCAACTGGAAGGTCGTGGTATTCAGCGTGTCATAGCACGCGATCAGCGCCAGCTCCAGTTCTGGATGCTTCACCCGCTCGGCTTCCAACGCCTGCCGCTTTTGGAGTTGAGCATGGGTTTGCTCGGTGTCTAGTTCCCCGGGCTGCACTTCCGCAGGCTTGTCCGCTTCGATTTTGTAGCCCGGACGAAAATAGAGGGTCAGATCGTCCCGGGTCGTGGCCACGGAGATGCGGTGCAAGCCATCCTTGCGGGTCTCCGGTGAAAGGTAGTACGACAGCTCGTAGGTTCCAGTGAGTGCGCAGTAGGACTTGTGCAGCCAGCCTAAGACAATTCCTTTAGATCTATCTGCGCTCTGGGTCAGAGGCTCGGTTATCGAGCGGAACGAAGCAATTTTTTCGGGCAGTTTTTTCGAGGCGCCGATGGTCTCGAAGACCCGCAAGTCTTTGGCGGTGAGATCTCGCACCGGATTGTCTGCAGTGTCGCGGACAACCACCTCCACGATGACCATGCGAGTGACTACCTTGAAAGTGAATGATGGCACTTCGGCTTGAGTCTGTTCGGAGACCGGCCGCGGAGGGACCGGCGCAGACTGGGGTGCCTTTTCGTTGTCGCTCTGCGCGAAACAGAGAAGTCCGCTGGCGAGAATCACCGTGGCGAGAGTTCGCCCGGAAGCGAATACTCTTCGTGGAAGCGAACTGTGGCTGGCTCTCTGAGGCCTACCACAATTTGAGATGGCTGCGGTCATCCCGATCGATTGCTAATCCAGGCAAGGCATTCTACTACCTGCGCCGAGAGGCCGATTAGCCTACGAGTCGGGCCGCGAGTCGACGCCGGTTGGGAACGCTAGTCAGCCATGGATGGCTGCATGGTGAACGTACCGTTCCCGGCGCATGCCGCGATGCCGCCACCCGACAACGTCCAGGTGCCGGATATCGTGCTGCCGCTCAACTCCCCTTGAAGAGAGAGATCTGGGGAGAGTATGGCGAAACCCACCATCGACATTCCAAATTGCGCATTGGTCGGTATGAATGACCCAGAGGCTGCTTCGCTTGAACTCAAGCACTGGCCAGAGTTGGCAACGTTCAAATTGCTGACATTCAAGGTATTGCCTGTGCCTGGAGTAAGTGTGGCGGAGAACTGGTAGACGATCGAGCCATCCGCGTTTTTCAGGGTCGCGGTCCAGTTGCCATTAATGCCGGAATTCCCCGTATTGCGGCTGCCGCAGCCCACCATGGTTAACCCTAGAACGATAAGCCCTAGAGCCACGAGAACGACGACCTCCGTTTTGCGCATAATGCCTCCGGAGCGGGAAGATTCCCTGTCAGAGATGAACCCGAAAATCGACTCTGGGTTGCCTGCGTCAACAGAAATCAGCGAGCAGAAGGTCAGGCGGTTTTGGGCGCGACGTCTCTATCACGAGGATACTCGCAAAATCGTCGGTTGGCAGTCATCAAATCCTTGGGCGCTGCCCTCCCTAATCTGTGACTGCGATCACAATCCCGAGCGACCCTTGTCACTGCCCAAAGACCGTCCTCGTCCTCTAATGGAACTGCGGAGAGAACGTGGGGCGGCACCGTGTCTTCGCATACTCCCCGACAAACGAGGCCAGCAATGGTGAACGACGACGTGGTCAAATGTCCGCTGTGCGGCGGATTCACCCATATTGAAAAGACCGATCTGCGGGAGGCGTTGAAAAATCCGCGCTTGCGCGAGCAGGTCGAACGGTATATCACGGAATTACTGAAGTCCCCGGTGGAAGAACTTTCGAGCGTGGGCGCCACTCAGGCAGGCCGCGACTTCCAGAAGGAAGTTCACACTTGGAATCCGTGTGTGCCCATGTGGCGGAGAAGCCCGAAGGAGTAGGTTTGCAAGCGCTGGCGCACGGACGGGGAGACGCAGCAAGCTGCGTTGCTCCGCCGAGGGTTGGGAATCCGTAGGGAGGAAATCATGTTGATCAGCAAGCAGCAGGCACTCGATTATCACAACGGGGAGCGCCCCGGAAAGATCGAAGTCACACCCACCAAGCCCTGCCGCACGCAGCGCGACCTGAGTCTGGCCTACACGCCGGGAGTAGCCGTACCTTGCCTGGAAATCCAGAAGAATCCGCAGGACGCCTACAAATACACCGGCCGCGGCAACCTGGTCGCAGTCCTGAGCAATGGCACGGCGGTGTTGGGCCTGGGCGATATCGGCGCTCTCGCAGGCAAGCCGGTCATGGAGGGCAAAGCCGTGCTGTTCAAGCGCTTTGCCGATGTCGATGTGTTCGACATTGAAGTCAACAGCAAGATTCCCGAAGAGATCATCAAGCTCTGCCAGTTGCTCGAGCCCACGTTTGGCGGCATCAATCTCGAAGACATTAAAGCTCCAGACTGCTTCCAGATCGAGGAAGAACTGCGCAAGACCATGAAGATTCCGGTTTTCCACGACGACCAGCACGGAACGGCGATCATCTCGGGTGCGGCGCTGCTGAACGCCCTCGAAGTCGTCGGCAAAGATATTGGCAAAGTGCGCGTGGTCTTCAACGGCGCTGGAGCGGCGGGCATCGCCTGCGCCGAGCACTATGTGCGCCTGGGCGTGCAGCGCGAGAACATCATCCTGTGCGACACCAAGGGAGTGGTCTACAAAGGCCGCAAGCATGGGATGAACAAGTACAAAGAGCGCTTCGCGCAGGACACGCCGCTGCGCACGCTGGCTGAAGCCCTGGCCGGCGCCGACGTTTTTGCTGGACTTTCGGTTAAGGGCGCGATCGATCAGACGATGGTGCGCTCCATGGCGGTTGACCCGATCGTGTTCGCCATGGCCAATCCCGACCCGGAGATTACCTACGAAGAGGCCAAGGCCGCCCGTCACGACGTCATCATCGCCACCGGACGCTCCGACTATCCGAATCAGGTCAACAATGTGTTGGGCTTCCCGTTCATTTTCCGCGGAGCGCTCGACGTGCGCGCCACAGCCATCAACGAAGAAATGAAGCTGGCGGCTACGCACGCGCTGGCCGACCTGGCTAAGGAAGACGTCCCCGATTCGGTTTGCCGAGCCTACGGCGTGCCCCGCCTGCAGTTTGGCCGCGAGTATCTCATTCCGAAACCGTTCGATCCGCGGGTGCTGATGTGGGAGGCTTCTGCCGTGGCCGAAGCCGCGATGCGCAGCGGGGTCGCGCAGGAGCCGGTCGATCTCAACACCTACCGCGCGCAACTCGAACGCCGGCTGGGCAAGGCCTACGAAGTTTCGCGCACCATGATCCACAAGGCTCAGGCCAATCCCAAGCAGGTCGTTTTCCCTGAGGGCGACAACGAGAAGATCCTGCGCGCCTGCCGCGTGCTGGTCGAAGAGAAAATCGGGCATCCGATTCTTCTCGGGGATCCTGCCACAATTCAGACCCGAGCCCAGGAATTCGGGGTGGATCTCGAGGGCATGAAGATCGTCGATCCGGCCACTTCGGAGCATCGCGAGAACTACGTTCTGGAACTGTTCCGCCTGCGGCAGCGGCGTGGAGTTACCCTGCAGGAGGCCCAAACGCTCATCAACAATCGCAACGTCTTCGGCTCGATGATGGTTCGCATGGGAGATGCCGATGCGCTGGTCTCGGGCGTGACCCAGCATTTTCCCGACACCATTCGTCCCGCGCTGCAGATTGTTCGCATGCGCGAGGGGCTGCACCGTGTGTCTGGCTGCTACGCCGTGATCACGCGCAAGGGCGAGGTCTTCTTCCTAGCGGATGCCAGCGTGAACATCGAACCCACGGCCGAAGACCTGGTGGAAATCGCGCTGTGCACCGCCCACATGGCCCGCCGCTTCGACCTAGTCCCGAGGGTGGCCATGCTGTGCTTCTCCAGTTTCGGCGGCGTCGACCATCCCATTTGCACCAAGGTGCGCAAGGCCGTGGAGCTGATTAAATTTGCCGATCCCACGCTGATGGTCGATGGAGAAATCATGGCGGATGAGGCGCTTTCTCCTGAGATCATCGAAGAGCAGTACCCGTTCAGTTCATTGAAGGGCGGCGCCAATGTGCTCATTTTCCCGGACCTGGCTTCGGCCAACATTGCCACCAAGTTGGTGTCGAAGATCGGAGCCGGTGAACTCATCGGCCCGATTCTGATGGGAATGAGCCGGCCGGTGCACGTGCTGCAGCGTACCGCAACCGTGGAAGTTGTGGTCAACGTCGCGGCCATTGCCGTGGTCGACGCGCAGGAAAACGATACCTACGCGCATTCTCATGTTCACGTTTCTGTCGAGCCTGAACTGATTGGCGAAGACTAGAAAGTAGCGCCGGCAGCCTGCCCTGAGCGGAGCCGAAGGGTCCCCGCCGGCTGTCGCGGCGTCTCGCCCGCGCCGTCAACGGGCAAAAGACAGCAGGAGGCATTCGCGAATGTCCACGCTTTGGAAGTCGCGGTACGCACAGCGTACGCTGGGAGTGAAAAGCTCGGCCATTCGTGAACTTCTGAAGGTCACGCAGAAGCCCGAAATGATTTCCTTCGGTGGAGGCTTGCCGGCTCCCGACGTTTTTCCGGTCAAGCGCTTCGAAGAAGCCTGCCACAAAGTCCTCACTGAACATGGTGCCCAGGCTCTGCAGTACGGGGCTACCGAGGGTTACCAGCCGCTGCGCGAAATGATCGCGCATAACATTGCCCGCTACGGCATTGTCGCCAGTGCCGAAAACGTGGTCATCACTTCCGGCTCGCAACAGGCGCTCGACCTGATCGGCAAGCTGCTCATCAATCGCGGCGACCGCATCCTGATCGAAGCTCCCACCTACCTGGGAGCCTTGCAGGCATTCAACGTTTACGGGGCGCAGTATGTTTCCGTCCCGGTCGACGCCGATGGACTGTTGACCGAACAACTGGAACCCTGCATCCGCGAGGGCGTCAAGTTCGTCTACGTCCTGCCGAATTTCCAGAATCCAGCGGGAGTGACTCTGTCAGAGGGCCGTCGCCACCAGTTGATCGTGCTGGCGGATAAATACGGTATTCCCATCGTAGAGGATGATCCTTACGGCAAGCTGCGGTACGAGGGCGAGCATATTCCCCCGCTGGTGGTGCTTGACCGCGAAAACCTGCGGCGGGATAACGGCTTCACTTTAGGCAACGTTATTTACCTCAGCACGTTTTCGAAAACGCTAGCGCCGGGAATCCGGCTGGCATGGATCGTCGCGCCGGAAGATGTGATCAGCAAGCTGGTGCAACTGAAGCAGGCAGCGGACCTGCACACTTCCACCTTCAACCAGTATGTGGCGTATGAAGTCGCGCGCGACGGCTTTCTCGACCAGCACGTCAAGCTGATTCGGCAGGTCTATCGCGAGCGCCGCGACACCATGCTGCAGGCGTTGCACGAATACTTCCCGCACGAGGTGACCTGGACTCATCCCCGGGGCGGGCTGTTTCTTTGGGTGACCATGCCCGAAGGGACGGACTCGCAGGCGCTGTTCCGCGCGGCGCTGGCGGAAGACGTGGCGTTTGTCCCCGGCGACTGCTTTTACGCCGATAACGCGCATGACGGCGGCCGCCACATGCGGCTCAACTTCTCACACTCGCAACCAGAACAAATCCGCGAGGGTATTCGCCGCCTGTCGGTCGCGGTGAAAATGCAGTTGCGCTCAACTCATTTGACTCAGTAAGCGCGCAGTTTCGCCGCCGTCATCATTGGTTCCACGAGATTGGTTCCAGGAGGGAGGCCATGTCAGAACCTTCTGCCGTCCACATGGAGGCACCGGCACCGTCCGCGGAATCGCGCTTCGACAAAAAGCTGATACCGACGCTCATGGTGTTGGCTTGGTGGATCGGTTCGCTGTTCCTCGCGGCTGGGCGCCTGGACTGGGTGCGCGGCTGGATTTCTGTAGCTTTATTCGTTGTAGGGATGACCGCGGTCAAGCGGATTGTCCAGCACTACAATCCGGCGGTGCTGAAGGAGCGGGCAAAATGGCGGCGCAAAGACACCAAGGGTTTTGACAAGATCTTTCTCGCCATCTATCTGCCTCTCTATTTGATTCAGCCGGCGATCGGTGGGTTCGACGCCGTGCGGTACCACTGGTCGTCGATGCCGTTCGTTTTTGTCTACGTCGGGTCGATCTTATTTACGCTGGCCCTGGCGATGATCACGTGGGTCATGATAGTGAACCCGTTTGCCGAGTCGAGCGTTCGCATTCAGACCGACCGCGGTCACACTGTAATCACGTCCGGCCCGTATCGGATCGTTCGCCATCCCATGTACGTGGGCATCATTCTGCTGTATTTTTCGACCGCGCTAATCTGGGGGTCGGTATGGACGCTCAGATTGGGTGCTCTGCTCATGGTTCTGCTGATCTGGCGTACGGCCCGCGAGGATCGAACGCTTCGGCAGGAGCTTCCCGGCTATGAACAATACGCGGCGGTCACGCGCTATCGACTGTTACCGGGAGTTTGGTGAGTCGTGGAGCAGGAAAGTGCATATGAAGCGGGCGCTCGTCGCCCACTGCCGTTAAGGACTTGGGGGTGTGACCTCAATCACATTTTCGGGTGATGCAGGGCACCGCGTAACCGGCCTCCCAGACTCATGCTGTAAATACCCAGAGTCGGCCAACTCAGGCCTTGGCTGAGGGCTGAAAACTGATGGCTCACAGCTGCTTTACCGGAGGTGATCTATGACGATCACGATGTTCATTACGCTGGTCGTGGTGGTGCTGGCGGGCGGACTTTTTGTATTTCGCGCCATCCCCGCAATTCGCGCCTACTTTGACTACCGGGGAAAGCGCCTGATCACCTGCCCGGAGACGCACAAAGCCGCGGCCGTAGACGTCGCTGCGACTGAAGCTGCGGTGGGGGCCTTCCTCTCCGAGCCCACGCTTCGCCTGAAAGAATGTTCGCGCTGGCCGGAGCGCCAGAACTGCGGCCAGGAATGTCTGCAGCAGATCGAAATCGGTCCGGAAAATTGTCTGGTGTGGAATATTGTTTCGCAGTGGTACGAAGGGAAGAGCTGCGTGCTGTGCCACAAGCCGATCGCGCTTCATCATCTCGATCACGCGCCCGCCCTGCTAGGGCCGGATTCGAGGACTGCGGAGTGGAGGGAATTTCGCCCCGAGCAGCTTCCCGACATCTTCGCTACCCACAAACCGGTTTGCTGGAACTGCCATGTGACGGAGACGTTTCGCCGCCTGCATCCCGAGTTGGTGACCGACCGCCGATTCGAGCCTAAGCGGATGATGTAACGATCTTTCTCTCTAGCGACTTTGCCTTCTACCGGTCTTGCCCTCTAGGGAGTTGGCGCAGGCACGTGCCCGCTCTGTGCCAATCCTTCATAGCGCGCCAAGCTAGCCCTCAGGCGGGTAACTAATCCGTCGTTCCGCTGCTGGGTCGCCAGGTCCAGGGCGCGACGAGCGGTGCTCACGGCCTCGGAATAGCGTCCGGTATCGGAGTATGTGGCAGCCAGCATTTCCAGAATCGCGGGCTCCTGCATTCCGGAAAGCTTGGCGGCTTCTTCAAATTGCACTACAGCTTTTGGCAGGTCGCCTTTCGCGGCCAAAACGCGTCCGAAGTTGTAGCGATAGTCGACGGCTTGGGGTGCGAGGGTGACCGCTCTTTCCATGTGCAGCACGGCATCGTCGAGCCGGCCTGCCCGCGCCAACGCGACTCCGAGGCCGTTCTGCGCGCTCGCCGAATCCGGCTGCATTTCAATTCCCTTATTCAGTTGCTGAATGGCCTCATCCAGGCGCCCACTCTTAGTGGCCAGCGCGTCGCCCAGATTGACGTGCGCGGCAGCGTTGTCAGGGTTCAGATCCACCGCTTTCTCGAATTCAGGAATCGCTTCGTCAATGCTTCCTCTTTCCGCCAGCGCGCTTCCCAAATTGTTGTGGGTCTGCGAACTGGAGGGATTGAGTTCCAGCGATTTGCGGTATTCCACGATGGCTTCGTCGAACTTTCCGGTCGCGACCAGTGCCACTCCCAGGTTGTTGTGTCCGCGCGGATCTTCGGGAGCCAGGGCCAGCGCCTGCTTCCAAGCCGGTACTGCGGCGTCATACTGCTTCTTGTCGGCCAACTGCACCGCGACGTCGAACAGGCGATAGAACTCGGTCGCAGGGGCGTCAATCTTCTCCAGGCCGCCGGGAGCGATGTTCATGAATTCTGGAATGTTCACCGCGCGGTTGGACTCGGTGGCGTGCTCAATCAGAATTGCAGGTGTGTCATTTCCATTCTCATCGATGTGCGTGAGATACATCTGGGTGTAGAGAGACGGAGTCTTGGACGAGAACACTAGCCAGCGCCCGTTGGGCGACCAGCTGTGCCAGGAGTTCATGACTTTCAGATTGCAGTTCAACAGCCGTTCTTTTCCGCCCTCGAACGGCACGATGTACAAATGGCTGTCGGGGCGCATCAGCAGGCCGTTTTTATTGCGCACGAATACGATCCATTTGCCGTCGGGAGAGACTTTGGGGAAGTTGTTGCTCATCCCGTTTTCCGAGGCGCCGACCACGCGTTCCGCTTTGCCGCCCTTACCATCGTTAAATGGGATGCGGTAAAGGTCGTACTGCATCTGGGTCTCGTTGGGATCGTTGGCGTAAAGCGCGCGGGGATGTCCCGTTTCATACGGATCCTTCGCGACGCCGCGCGAGTACACAAGATATTTGCCGTCGGGACTCCAGAACGCACTGGTCTGCACATAGTTGGGGTCGTCCGCTCCAGGCAGGACCTGTAATTTTCCGGTCTCCTTGCTGTACCAGGCGAGCACGCCCCGCGTGGGAAAGAACACCTGACCGAAACCGTAGTCGCTAAAGAATCCGTTGTAGAGCCGGTCGACCACGCGCGTTCCGTGTCCGCCGGGAACATCGATCGAGGTGATGACATACTTTCCTTCGGGCGAGACCTGCGACATGAAGCCGAAGCGCTTTTGCGCCAGCTTGTCGCTGAACGCGCTCCAGTGGATGACGTAATCGTTCGAGATCGAACTGACTTTGTGGATCGGGATCAGCCCGTAGAGTCCCTTATCGTTCTGCGGGCCGTCGACATCGATGCCCAGCGTTTTGCCGTCGCGCGCAATGGAGTGGCAGTTGGCGCAGGTGGGCAGACCGGTCATAACGACTTTATTTTCCGCCCCGGACACATAGCGCAGACGCCACTTGATCTTGGGCAGCACGGAATCGGGCAGCGGCTTGATCACGCCGCGCTCGCCCTGTTCTGGAGGAGTTGGGATGAGAGGAACATCGCGGTAGAAAATCGGGGCTCCGACTGGATCTTTGGAGGTTTGAAGGTTGACATGACCACTCGACACCGGCTCGGCCTCATTTTCGCTGCGAAACCCGGCAATGGTGACCGTGGCTGGTTCTTTCACCGAGTGTTTCTTGATTTCGGCCCAAGTCTTGGCATCCGGCTGCCAGGTGTGCGCGGCTTGCTGCTCGGGCGTTAGAGTGGGCGGCACGTAGCCAGACAAGCTGGTGTCGAGGTCCCCGAGTTGCATCTTCTCGCCCTGCGACCACAGCTGGATGCTGCGCGAACGGTCGGCGAATGTAATGTCGATCCGCCACACCGAGGCTGCCGGTTCCGCATCGCGCCACTGGAATGTCGGAGCGATGATGTCGGGCGGGAATAGCGATCCTTCCGACGGATAGTCGACGATAATCGCGCTGACCGGCGTCGGCGGGGCGCTGGCAGCGAGCCCAACCGCAAGCACAGCGGCGGTTAGCGCCGCCAGCATCCATTTCATGAGCATCTCCCAGTCGAGCGGTCCATGGCCGTGCCGCGGTTTCAGCACAACTCTGCGACTGAGGAAATATTAGGGAGACGGCGGCGGCCATGCTGTGATCGTAATCACAGAGGCGTGGTCAGAAAGACGTGAATTTGCAGCCCATTGCCAGGTGCTCTCGGCTGATGCCCACGCTCTGCGTCAGGACGTTTACATTCGTTTACAAAAATTCGACTGACCCCGCACGGCCAGAAAACGATCGATTGGGAGCGACCCGTTCGCCCCCGACTGCATCTTACTGATAAAGTGAGAAGAGAAGTTTCTTCGCTGGGACACTATCCGGGTTGAAATCATCGGCAGTGTGCGGGGGAACGGATTAGCAGAGTCTGGCGAAGACCCATTGAATCACACGCTGACATGCTTGCGGGAGAGCGGAGTCTGTTTGCGGAGAAGGGTCTGCCAACGCTAGACCACCAACATTGCCTCGGCGTCATTTGAATCAACTGGACCTGGAGCCATCATCAATTTGAAATTTAGCAAATCAGCTTGTGTAGCTCTATTGAGTGTGTCGATCGCATCGCTTGCGGCTATTTGCTCGGGTCAAAGCACTCCGCAGGCTCAAACATCGGACCCTGCCCAATCGGCCCCACCGCCCGCAGCCAATCCTTCGGTGCAAGATAAATCCGGAGACCAGCCGTCTGCCCAGAACTCTCAAGGTCAAAGCAGCCCGGTCCCGGATAATTCAAAGCCGAACGAAGACGCGAAGAAGGAAGACGCGAAGAAAAACGACCGGATGTTTTATGTAATGCCGAACTACCTGACCGTGGATGGTCAGTCGCACGTGCCGCCGGTCTCTTGGAAGGAGAAGTTCTCGATGGCAGCCAAGGGCTCATTCGACCCCTATGAATTCACCATCGTCGGCATTGTGGCGGGCATTCACCAGGCAGCAGATAACGATCCGGGGTTCGGTCAAGGGATGAAGGGATACGCGAAGCGGTACGGAGCGGCCTTCGCCGATCAGGTGGATGGGAACATCATGGTAGGCGGCGTTTTCCCCACGATACTAAAAGTCGATCCTCGCTATTACCGGTTGGGCCGGGGTTCGTTTGCGCATCGCTTTGGCTATGCCATTGATCGCATTTTCGTCGCCAGAAAAGACTCCGGATCTCACACGTTCAACATCTCCGAGTTCGCCGGCAACGCAGCGGCAATTGGTATTTCCAATGTTTATTATCCTTCCGCCGATCGGAACTTTTCAGGGAATCTCAACGATTGGGGAACGCAGATGGGTCTTGACGCCCTAGGCAACGAACTAAAAGAGTTTTGGCCCGACGTTCACGCCTATCTGCAGAAGAAACAGGCCCGCCACCTGGAGAAGCAGCAGCAGAAAGCCCAGCAGAAAACACCGAAGTAACCCTCCCCATACGGATTCCCACTTGCCGGTTTTCTGTGCTGCCGTGCATCCAAACGCCCATGGAGACAATCCAATTGTGGTTGCCGAAGGAAATGTCTGAAAAGCTCGGCAGATCAGGCCGGAGCAGGTAAATACCGGAGCAGGTAAATAAAAGATGTGGGGGGAGATTTGAAAGCGATTCGATTTGTTTGCATGGCGGTTGCAGTGGCCGGGATGTTGGCCGCGGCGTCTGTTCAAGCTCAGGAACCAGCGAGCGCGCGGGAACAATTGCAGGAAGAAACGGCACAGCCGGGCCCGGAGGGCGGTTCGGCGACTACCAGGGTTGCACCGGTCGATGTTTCGCAAACCCTTGTTGCGCAATCCGGAATTTCGCAATCCGATACTCCGCAAGCCGATACTCCGCAAAATCAGGACCCACCGCCAGCTGCTACCCCTACGCAGGGAAATCCGTCTGTGCCTGACGCACCCAAAGTCCAGGTCAGCCCTTCAACGCCGGGTAACCCGGATCAGGATTATGGGAAACAAGAGAAGAGAATTCTGGGGATCATCCCCAATTATCGTGCGGTCAGCGCCAACGAGCATTTACCTCCGCTGAATTTCAAGAGCGACCTCTGGCTGGCGACCCAGGATACGTTCGACTACTCCGATTTCGTTTTTGTGGGAGCGCTTGCGGGAATTGACATGGCCGGAAAGTCGCAGCCGACTTTTGGGCAGGGAGCTGAGGGCTTCGGTAAATACTACTGGCACGTCTTTGCCGACACCGGCATCGAGAACTACATGGCGGAAGCGATCGTCCCAGCGGCGACGAGAGAAGACCCGAGATACTACACCATGGGCAGAGGTGGATTCCCTAAGCGGGCCGGCTATGCGTTAAGCCGCCTGTTCGTCACCAGGACCAACTCAGAAAAGAACACATTCAATCTGTCGGAGATTGTGGGAGCCGGAGGGGCCGCAGGCATCGGCAATTTGTATTATCCAGCGCAATCCAATCCGTGGGTAAAAACCTACCAACGTTGGGCCACGCAGGTGGCCTTGGACGGCGTGTTCAACGTGTTAAAAGAGTTCTGGCCCG
This sequence comes from Candidatus Sulfotelmatobacter sp., assembly GCA_052148475.1. Classification (GTDB taxonomy): domain Bacteria; phylum Acidobacteriota; class Terriglobia; order Terriglobales; family Acidobacteriaceae; genus Sulfotelmatobacter. Next base: position 13,488 of record JBKQID010000039.1, read on the forward strand.
ACATCAATCGGGCAGTGTTTCACGAGAAATACTAATTCCGCCTGACGGAGAAAAGCGACCTGCATCAAGGCCTCCTCTTCCAATCGAGGGATATTGCGCTAGAAGTGGAACGCCAACTGGGCGGTAATGGCCCGGGGCGTCACATAGTGTGTCCCGCTGAATGTGGAGAGGAAGTTGTAGAGCGCCACTTTGTTCATCAGGTTCACGACGGTGAGGCGCAGATCCCATTTGCGCTTGTCGCCGTGGAAGGCGTTGTCGAGGCCGACCGAAGCGTCGAAAAGATTGCGCGGCGCGATGCGGGGAGGATTGTGATCGTCGTTCTCGGCGTTCGGCGCCGGCACTTTAATCAAGTTGGACCCGAACTGCGACACCAGACAAGTACTGGGCAGGGCCTGAGTGGGAGTGGCGTGCTGCGACCCGCAGTAGAAGCCGGCTTCATATTCCTCATCGGCCGTAAGGGCAGCGCCGTTACCGAACATGTTGACCGCAGGTTCGCCACCAATCGTGGCCGTAGCCGGACAGTTGTTGCCCGGGTTCACGCCGTAACATGGCGCCGCCCCGGCGACCTGCCCACTGTCGTAGCGCCAGCTCAGACCAAACCAGGGGCCACGCTTCAGGATTTGATACTGCAGATTGCTGGACTGGTTAAACTTCTCGTCGTGATCGATGCGGAAGGGAAGGCCGGTGGCGTTGGCCACCGTCGCGCCGGCTCCGCCAACCTGAGGCTGGAAAAAGCGCGCCGCGACGCTGGAAAACACCGTCGTTGCCGAGAATCCGTGAATCGTGGGCACGCGCACGCTCGCCGCAAATCCCGGAATCTTCGAGTTGTGCCACTCGATCGGGAACGTGATCGGCGTATTGCCCAGCACGCTGAAGTCGTATCCATTGTGCGTGTACTTCCAGATGTATTCGCCGTCAAACACCAGGAAGCGTCCGAAAGCCTGCTGCAAGCCGGCGTGGAACTCGTTGCGAAAGCCAGGATTCAAGGCTCCGCTCGACAAACCGGTGCAGGAAAGAAGTGGTGACAAAACAGAGTTCTCGCACCCGATGCTGGAGAGAACCAGATTCTCGTTGAAGGGAGTCTCCAGGGTGCGGGCGTACGAGATGCGAATTACCGTGCTGCTGGGCTTGATATTGTAGGCAATGCCGATGCGGGGTTCCACTTGCCGGGCAATGCTGAGGCCGTTGTACAAGTCTCCGCGCAGGCCCAGACTGAACGACCAGTTCTTCACGCTGATGGTGTCCTGGAGGTAGAGCGCCGTCTCCTTCACATCGGTGTGGCCGTTGAACGGATACAGACTGCCGCCGCGCGTGAGATCGTAGGGCAGCAGCGTCGTACATGGTGCATCCAGAGCTACACCACCCACGAAACACGGATCGCCATTCACGTCCACGAGCGAAGGAAGATACGACGGATCGACGATGCCGAGGCTGTCATTCTCCCTCAGGAATGTCTGCTCATAGGTCACACCCAGCTTGATATTGTGAATTCCGTGGGCGTACGACACGTCGGAGCGAATGCCTCCGTTGGTCAGCGTGCGGGCCTGGCCGATGGTTTCCCGCTGAAGATTGATGGGACCGAGATCGGCGAAAGGATCATTGCTCGGGTAGTAGTTGTAATCGTCGCGGCGCACGAAGCCGCCGAAGGTGAAGACCAGGGTCGGGCTGAGCAGGCGCGTCCAGGTCGGGGCGATGTTGAAGGTTTTGATCTGCGAGCGCTGATCGGCCGCTGGAACGGGGTTGCCCAGAGGATCGACGACGCCGATATTCAGGTTGTCATAAGTGTCGGGCGTCTGGAACCAGGAGCGGGTCCACGCCAGATTGAGGTGAACCGTGTTGCCGCTGGCGATCTGGTAGTCGATGCGGTCGAAAACGTTCTCCTCGTTGCCCTTGTCGTGCATCACGGAGAATTCGGGTGCGTCGAGAACACGGCCGCTGTTGGTGCCGCTGACGGCAACGAAATTTCCCCAGTTCTGGCCACCATAAGCGAGATCGAACTCTGCGTCCGACGTGCCAAACGCGCCGTAGGACGTTGTGAGCGATCCGGTCGGTGTGGTCACTCCCTGGCCCGAGCGCGTGCTTACTTTGACCACCAGGCTGGTCTTTCCGCCAAACTCTGCCGGAGGCGCGCCCGCAATCACCTCCATCGATTGAATGGAATTGGAGGGAATCTGGTTGGAAAAAGTCTTGCTCGACTGATCGGAATTCACCTGGTTGTCGACCGAGATGGTGTTCTCGGCATGATCGCCGAGGCCGTGCATCTGGTTGTTGGAGTCGGCGGAAACCCCCGGCGTTGCGTTTTCGACGGCCGCAGCAACCCCGCCCCCTTCGGGCATGGGGAGCCGGTCGAGAAGGCTCTTCTCTAAGTCGGTGTGGTAAGTAGAGTCGGTCTCAACCAGGTCGCCGGCCGTGTCGTGCACCGTGACTGTCTGAGTCTCAACCACCGCCTGCAGCGTGATGGAAAGAGTCACCGGCACAACCGAGCGCAGCTGAACATCCTGCACGAAGGGTGCGAAACCTTTAGCCGTCACCGTGAGGTGGTAAGGATTGAATGGAACGTTGGGGAAACTGAATCCGCCGGTGGTGTTGGTCTGCACACTGCGGTCGAGGCCGCTGACGGGGTTATGAATCTTAACTGTCGCACCAAAGACAACCGCCCCAGTCGCGTCGAGCACCGTTCCTTCGATCGATGAGGAATTACCTACGGACTGGGCCCAACCAACTGTGGCCGCGCAGATTGCGAGCGCCAGGACGACAATACGCGATGAGCGCTGAATGGGCATGAATCTAGAATGAGGCATTGATCCCATTCTACCCAATCCCAATTGGGTCGCTTCGGGGGAGCCGCAGATTTTACAACCTGTTACAAGATCAGAGTCTACTAAACAAGAAAACAGGCGGCCCGCGTTAGAGCCGCCTGTTCCTCTCAGATACAACGCAACATTAGAAGTGAAACGCGAGTTGTCCAGTGATCGCCCTTGGCGTCACGTAGTGCGTACCGCTGAAGGTGGAGAGGAAGTTGTAGAGCGCAAAATGGTTCGTCAAGTTGATGACGGTCAGTTGCGCACTCCATTTGTACTTTTCGCCGTGAAACAGGTTGTCGTGGCCCAGCGAGGCATCGAATAGATTTCGCGATGCGATGCGTGGCGGGTTGTGGTCGTCGTTCTCGGCATTCGGACCCGGCACTTTGATGAGCGCTGAGCCAAACTGCGATGCGGGGCAATTGAAAGGCAGAGGCGCGGTCGGGGTGGCGCGGACGCCGTTGCAAGTGAACCCGGCCTCCGACTCCTGATCGGCGGAAAGAGGAATCTCGCCGACGTTAGCCGCGCCCATGCTCACGTTCGGCACGCCGCCCGTGGGGACTAGCGATCCGGGGCAATCGTTGGACGCCAACAGTCCGAAGCACGGCGTTGCGCCTGCTACCAGTCCGCTGTCGTACCGCCAGTTGAATCCAACCCACGGGCCCAACTTCCAGGGCTGATATTGGAAATGCGTGGTCTGATTGAACTTCTCGTCGTGATCGATGCGGAAGGGAAGTCCCGCCGCGGTTGCCACGGTCGCGCCAGCTCCGCCGATCTGCGGCTGGAAAAAGCGCGCTGCAACGCTGGAGAAAACCATCAGGGCTGAGAAGCCATGGATTTCAGGCACGCTCACGCGGCCCGCATATCCGGGGATTTTCGAGTTGTGCCATTCGATGGGGAATGTAATCGGAGTATTGCCGAGCACGCTGAAATCGTAGCCGTTGTGCGTGTACTTCGAAATCCACTCACCGGAAAAGACCAGGTACTTCCCGAACGCCTGCTCGATGCCAGCATGGAATTCGTTGCGAAAGCCCGGACTTAACGCGCCGCTGGCTGAGCCGCAGAGAAGTAGCGGATTCAGAACAGCGTTTTCGCATCCGATGCTGGAGAGGATCAGATTCTCGTTGAAAGGAGATTCCAAAGTGCGCGCGTAGGACACGCGAAGAATCGTGTTGGTCCGTTTGATGTTGTAAGCGACTCCGACTCGAGGCTCAGCCTGCCGCGCGACCGAGAGACCGTTGTAGAGATCGCCCCGCAGACCAAGGTTCAGCGACCAGTTCCCCTTGGTGATGTTGTCCCGCACATAGAGGGCGAGTTCCTTGATGTCGGTATGGCCAATGAAGTCGTAGGGAGTTCCTCCGCGGGTCAGGTCGTATGGGGCAAGGACGGGATTGTAGTACGGGTAGAACGGAGTGCCGGGCGCGTTCGAGGGAAGGGTTGCCGTGCCCACCTGGTTTGCCTGGTAGATTCCCGAGTTGCCGGGGCAGTCCGCGGCAGTGAGTCCGGGGGCCGCGACATACGGGTTCAGGTTCACCGCGGTCACAGCTGCAGCCGTAATGCAGGGTGCGTTGTAGGTTGGATCAACGATCCCGATGGTGTCGTTTTCGTTGAGGAAGGTTTGCTGGTAAACAACTCCTGCCTTGATCTGGTTGATCCCTTTGACGTAGGAGAGGTCGGACCGAATGCCCGCGTTGGTCAGCGTGCGGTTCTGACCTACGGACTGCCTCTGTAGGCTCGGCGGCCCGAGGTCGGCGAACGCATCGCCGCTGGGGTAATAGTTGTAGTCATCGCGGCGCACGAACGCGCCCAACGTGAATACTGCATTCGCATTCACCAGACGCGTCCACGAAGGGGCGATGTTGAACGTTCCAATCTTGGAGCGCTGGTCGGTTGGTCCAACGATATTTCCGTTGGGATCGGTTCCGTTGAAGGCCGCCATTTGCGGCTCGATCCCGGCCAGCCCGCTCCATGCGGTCGCATTTTCAGCATCGAGGCTATTCGGAGTCTGGAACCAGCTCCGGCTATAGCCGAAGTTCAGGTGAATCGAGTTGTTGGTTGAGATTTGATAGTCCACGCGGTCGAAAAGGTTTTCTTCGTTGCCCTTGTCGTGAAACACTGCGAATTCCGGCGGATCCAGGAAGCGGCCGGTGTTTAATCCGTTGGCCGAGATGAAATTGCCCCAGCTCTTGCCACCGTAGGCCAGATCGGCGGCCACGGTGGACGTTCCGAACGCCCCATAGGAAGTGCTCAGGCTGCCATGCGGCTTGGTCACGCCCTGGCCGGAGCGGGTGGTCGCGACGATGACGACGCTGGTCTTGCCTCCATATTCCGCCGGGGGCGCACCCGAGATGACTTCCAGATTGTCGATCGAATCGAGGGGAATCTGGTTCGAAAACACCTTGCTCTGCTGGTCCGTGATGGGCTGTCCGTCGACGGAGAACGAATTCTCCGCGTGATCGCCTAACCCGTGGAACAGGCCGTTGGAATCGGCGGCGATTCCTGGCGTTGAGAGAGTAACCAGCGAACTCAAGGACGAAGACGCGCTTTCCAAAGGAATCCTGTCGGATAACTCCTTGGGGATGTCTGAGTGGAAGGTTGGGTCGTTCTCCAGCAAATCGGAAGCCCCAGCTTCCACCGTTACCTGCGTCGTCGAGGTCGCGACCTGCAGTTTCACCACAACGTTCACAGGGACCGCCGAGCGCGTCTCCACATCCTGCACGGCGGCCGTAAAACTCTCCGCAATCACGGTCAGGTGGTAAGGATTGAAGGGAACGTTAGTGAAGGAGAATTTTCCGGAAGCGTCGGTGGTGGTTGAGCGATCGTAGCCGCTCACCGAGTTGCGGATTTCGACCTTGGCGTTGGGCACGACAGCACCCGTGGGATCGACCACGCTGCCGTTGATGGAACCAGAGTTTCCGACGGACTGAGCGCCGGCGAATGTGACTGCAAGAGATAGAGCGAGCGCCGCCAATGCGACGAAGCGCCTGGTATGAAAAGTAGGCATGATGCCCTCCTGTATGAAAAGGAAAAAATAGGGAATTGGCCCGGCCTCGACTTACACCTCGAGCCGGATCATTCGATATTCTGGGAATCCCTACAGGACAGGAGGACCGCGAATCCCCAGGTCCGAGAAATCGAACCGGGCCTTCGCAGTGACATCTTCTTCACGCAGCAGACCGATCGCGGCAAATACCGGAGCGGTCTGGACAGTACTTGGAGTGGGGCTGGCGCTGTGCGCTACCAGGCAGATCGAGCAGGAAGCTGACTCTGTCTGGTTGGGGTGATTGTGGGTAGACTCCGCCGCGACCGTCCACAACATCAGGAACAGTCCGAGCCACGCCGACCATCTCACCCACACGCGCATGGTTTACCCAAAGACGATTACATCAGAATTACCGCCAGGGGTGATTCCCCAATCAGACTCCCCGGCTGTGGAATTAAACTGACTTAAGCTTATAACGGTTATCCGCCGCAAGGCAATGTCGAACACGTTACTATAGACAGGGCGTTCATCCTGTCCGCAGGCCAATCGCCCGTAGCGCACTCATTTCAAACGCGAGGGAAGCATGACTGAACCAACCTACGAAGAACTCAAAGCCAAACTGTCTCAGCTCGAAAAAGAAGTCGAAACCAAGAAGCGCAGTGGAGACCTGATCTTTAAAGTCGGGGAAAAAGGCGGGGTCAGCGTCTATGGCCTGGGCCGTTTTCCGGTCACGCTCTATTACGAGCAATGGAACCGACTGCTCGGCGCGGCCAACGAAATCAAGGCGTTCATGGAAGAAAACAAGTCCAAGCTGAAACTGAAGGAACAGAGCTAAAAGGGAAGAAGGTCCTCACCTTTTCGCATCCGTACCATGGGGTGGTCGCAGCGTGAGGGTGGCCGTAGCCCGAAGGTACCCAACTGAGAACTGAGAACCGGGAACTGAGAACTGCTTTTCGGTCTATAATAGAAAAACTGTGCCCAAGTACTCCATCGTCGTCCCGCTGCACAACGAGCAGGAAAACGTGACCGACTTGTATGACCGTCTGAAGGCGGTCATGGAAGCTCACGGCGAAACCTTCGAGATCGTGCTGGTGGACGATGGATCGAACGACCAGACCTTCGCCATGCTGCGCGAAATTGCGGCGGTCGACAGCCGGGTGACGGTGGTCAAGCTGCGCCGCAACTTTGGCCAAACTGCCGGATTGGCAGCCGGTTTCGACCATGCCCGCGGCGAGTACATCATCGCCATGGATGGCGATCTGCAGCACGATCCCAA